>NZ_WHOB01000009.1 GCF_013141775.1 Paenibacillus phytohabitans | reverse complement strand
GTTGGACTTTCACCAACTAGATAATGCGTGCCTCTGGGCACGCTATAAACGCAAAAAATCCCCTTTCAGACGAAAGGGGATGGATATCCATATGGAGCAAAGCAGTTAAACCCGGCGTATGATCAGATCTCGATGCGCTCAGAGTCAAGTATTCTTTTATAGACCAGAGCAATGATCTGTGAACGGTCCGTTACATTCATTTTGGTGAAAATACGGCTTAGATGATTCTTAACGGTATGCTCGCTGATAAACAAGGCACCGGCAATTTCCTTATTCGTCTTGCCCAGAATGATCAATTCAAGCACTTCTTCTTCACGGGGCGAGATTCCCCATTCTTCCTTAGGGGTCTTCAGTGCAGCGCTGTTCAGCAGCTTGACCGCCGAAACCGTTCTCCTCATTGGCTGCGCATCCGAGCGGCTGCGCAGAAACGATTGAAGGGCTGATTGCGGCTCACTGTCAATCCCCCCGGCAATATAATCATCCATACTGTAGCGGGAAGGGTCCAGCCATTCCAGCTCCGGTTCCGCAAGCTGATCCCTATCCGCATGTTTGCCGGTATGATGAAGCACAAGTGCCAGCAGCTGTGCGGGCAGGGAAACCGACGGCTTATCCATCTCGAAATAGAAGGATGCCAATTGATCCACCTGCTTCAGCAGAGCTAACTCTTCCTGATAAAAGCCGTATCCCTGCAGAAAATCAAGTTTGAACGGAGCCAGCAGACAGGCATTTCTCAACCGTTCCGCTTCCCGTTCCGGCAGACCAGTGTAGCGGGCAAGCTCATGCGCCATTGAAGAGGCTTCCAGCGACAAGCGCTGCAGCTCAGGATTGGTGCTCCCCAGATAATCCCGGGTATGCTGGAGGAACACCCCCGCCTGCTTATTAAGCCTGTTATCCTTCTCGATGAGCCGGATGGACGTGCTGGCCAGACTGGCCAGGCAGCTGGCGAATGTCAGCCATTCCTCTGCTTCACTGCGGCGTCTGAAGCCTACTGCCAGAATTCCTTTGAATACCTTCTCGGCAATCAGCGGACATTCCAGCAGCACCTGCTCCTCGGCATCCTCGTTGATAATAGCGGAGGAGAGAAAGGCTTGCGGCGAATAACGGTCCTCGATCTCCTGGACATACTGGGCAGCCGCCTCCGGGCTCCAGCCCTTGGCATGATGGCTGCCTCCCGCTGCCTCCTCAAAGTACACGAGTACAGATGAAGGATAGAACGGCATCCCCATAATGATATCGAGCAGTTGAATGCCCAGCTCCTGCGATGATGTGGTCTGCGGCAGCAGGCACGCGGCCTCTTTAAGCCTCAGTGTAGCATCATTACGAAGGGTTTCGCGCTGCCGCAGCTTCTCCCCCCGTGAGGATAGCCCAAGCAGAGAAGCAACCATCTGGTCCTGCTGGGCGTGGTCCTGTAGCTGGCGGATTTCACCAAAGCCCACAGCCAGCAGCAGCGCTTTTTTGCCGCTGTGAATCTGAACCGGATAACATGACAAATACTCCGGCTGCGTAATTCCGCGCTGGGTGAAGAATAACGATCTCGGATCTTTGGCAACGCCCTGCCAGTGCCGGGGCTCCCTGCCGAGAACAGCTTGTCCCAGAAACCCGTCCCCCTGCTGAAACTCGGCATTCATCAACAGATTCGCTTCTTTGCCGGCGGAATATTTCACCTTATACCTGCCTGCCTCTTCCTCTTTGGCAAATGCATATAAATCGGCATCCGAGAACCTTCCTGCCATTTGCTGCAAAACATCCTCAATCTTCAGAAAGTCTGTTTCCAGATTGGAGAGCAGCTGTGAAACCACCATGCCGCTTCTCTGCGCCAGGGGTTTGAGTACACCGCCCGCCAGTAATTTAGACAGTATGTTTCCTAGAACGGCCAGTTTGCCCCTGATTATGCCGATACGCTCCCGGCTAAGCTCTGGCATGGCAAGCAGTTCAGTCCGTAACTCATCATAGTGGGGGTGAATCCTCATTTTGGCCTCAAACGCCTGCAGTACAAGCTCCCGGGTCCCTTCTTCCATGTATAGGCCCGACCACAAATAATAAGTCTGTCCATACTCGGGAACCAGCGGACTGACCACATACTTTAGCCCGGGAACCCATTCTTCCAATACAGCAGGATGCGATAAGGGGCCCAGTCTGAGCAAAGCCGGCTCGAAAGGGCGCTGCGTCTCCTGCAAAGAACTGAACATTTTCTGATAGAATATTCCGTAAAGCGTTGGACGGGTTATTACATTCCCTGCCTGATCCGTAAGCACAATAGCCTGACTCGTGACAGAACCGAACGTATCCTGGAGCTCTTGAATTTCTCCCATCAGTGAATCGGGTATTACAGCTTTCATCCCATCACCTCATGCTCTGGATTCCATTTCATATCTTTTAATAATTGTAACTAATATTTTTTAATAATAGTTCATTTTAACTAGATATACAATGGAACTGACAGGCCTGGTTAGCCTCTATTTACTAAAATCACCCCTTAATCACGGCATATAACGGGCGCCGCCGTTTCAGCCCATCATCAGCCCCATTTCAGCCGCAGCTTCACCCAGAATCACTGCATAGTCCTCCAGCGTCTCCCGCGAAAGCCGGCTGACCGGACCGGAAAGAGAAAGCGCTGCAACCACTCCCCCGGCACGCCCGGTGATAGGCACCGCCACTGCAGCCGCACCCGGCTCGCGTTCCTCGAAGCTGGTGGCATACCCGCAGCGGGTGATTTCCTTGAGCTGCTCCAGATACTGGCTCCGGTCTACAGCCTCCGGCCATGCCGGGTCGGCCAGCAGCCGGACCTGCACTTCCGGCGGCGCGTAAGCGGCCAGCACCTTGCTCGATGCGCCTACAGAGAGGGGCAGCCTTGCACCGATCTGTGCCACCCGGCGGATTGCCTGCCGGCTCTGCACGGCCTGGATGCGCACGCGCTCCAGATTGTCGCGCAAATAGAGGCTGACCGTCTCTCCCAGACGGTCACGCAGCCGTTCCATTGCCGGCAGCAGCAGTACCGCCGGTTCATTCAGGGTCGGCAAATGCGTAGACAGCTCCCAGATGCGAATCCCCAGCCGGTATTTCTCCGTACCCTCATCGCGCTGCAGGAAGCCCTTCTCCTCAAGCGTAGTCAACAGGCGGTGCACCGTACTTTTATGCAAGCCAATCTTGGCGGAAATCTCCGTCAGACTGAGGTCATAATCATTATCCTGAGTGAAGCAGAGCAATATATCCAGCGCACGTTCCACGGCGCGTACAGTCAGTTTCCGGTCTTCCACCCTGTTCTCCCCCTCATGTGTTTCACCTCTTGAAACCCGGTTACATTATTCTTCAGATACATTCTATCTTAGTGCAAAAGTCCGAAAAAAGTCCAGCATATTCACTGTACGGTAAAGACTGGGCCTCAGTTTACAGTTACATTACAAAACCGCTGAATTCATTGACTTTGTAAGGGCATAACCATACGATTAAATATATGAAGTATTTCTGCTAATCCAACTTAAGCCTTATGCTTCCGAAGCAGTTTTGCTGCGAAGTAGTCTCATAGGAAGCGGATGTTCCACAAAACTTTTAGGAGGGGACCTTATGGATCTGGCAACAAGTCACCCCGGCTCGCCGGTCTCCCGTATGCCTAACGAGGATAAGCCTAATTCCATACCTATTATTTCACTGCGGATGATACGCGTTAAGCATATTGTCGTAGCTCTGCTGTTATCTGTGTTCTTCTTCTTTTTATTCTGCTTCATTGCCCTGCACGGCTATATAGCCTGGGTGCTCTCGAATCCTACTGTAGCGCCCCTCTACTCTAACCCTTATCTTGCCAAAGGGCTGGCGTATGAGGAGATCACTTTTCCGGCAAAAGACGGCAGCCGTATTATGCAGGGTTGGTATATTCCTTCAGAGGGAGCCAAGAAGACCATTGTCTTCAGCCATGGCTACGGTGCTAACCGCGAGGAAAGCTGGGTTCCCATGTACGACCTGGCCCATTATGCGCACAGCCTGAAATTCAATGTGGTCATGTTTGATTACGGCTTCGCCTCCAAGGTCAATAAAGATATCGCTACCGGCGGCAAAAAGGAATCCCAGCAGCTCCTTGGAGCGATCGAATATGCCAAGGACAAGGGTGCAAACGAAATCGTTGTCTGGGGCTTCTCCATGGGTGCTGGTACCGCGCTGCAGGCGGGTCTCGTAACCAAAGACGTGGATGCGATGATTCTGGACAGCACCTTCCTGCTGGAACCGGATACACTCTATCACAATATCAAGCAGAATATAGATCTTCCCCGCCAGCCTTCACTGGAGATTATGGAGCTGTTGTTCCCGGTACTGAACGGTACAGGGCTGAATCAGATTCCCTATTCCAAGGTGAAATCCGAGGACTATCCGTTCCCGGTACTCTTCATGCACGGTACTATGGACGAGAAGGCCCCGTATCCGATTGCCGAAGAACTGGCCGCGAACCAGACCAACCCGTACTCCGACTCGTGGATTGTGGAGGACAGTCATCATGAGCTGCTGTTCCGCGAGCATCCGCGCGAGTACCTGCGCCGTGTCTCAGCATTTCTCGGCAATGTCCAGCTGGCCCGCATCAGCGGGGACAACGGAAGTCAGGCCAGCAAGTAACCACAAGCAGAAACAGCAGCGTTCCTATACCTATATTGGATTAAATAAGCATGCGCAGATGTATTTCCTTATACATTCTGCGCATGCTTTTTTGGGGTTTGCTCACCATAGTGCCTTAGGCCACAACGAATACCATTACATAAGCGGACTCTCCCGGTCATATAATGAAGCGTTGAAAATTCAGGACGGGGGGACTGCATGCTATGCAATATGTATCCGGTGCGCCGCTGCCAGTGCACATTCTAGGGGAAATTGCCTTCTGGAAAAAACAGGAGAAGGAACACGCCGAGGTTCTTATCCAGCTTACTCCAAACCTCGAGGAGCCTTATGTCAAGCTGCTCCAGGAATGGACGGTTGTCTTCCTGGCTACGGAGCAGGCGGCGTGTCACCTGCTCGGAAGCCAACAGGCTCCTGCCTTCGGCGGTCCGGGAAGCCTTGCCGCCGAAACAGAGCTGCTGCTTCATACAGCCTGCAGCCAATCCAGTGAATTCATCCGCCAGCTGAAGGCTATGGTGGAGGCTAGCCAGGCCATGAGCGCCTCCCCTCTGGCCGTGGCTGTAGTGAAGCATTTTATCTGCGAATCGGAGTATTTCCTTGCCGTGCTTACGGCTCTCACCGCCCCGGAATATGGTGCCGGTGCCGGAATGATGCGGCAGAACCCAATAGAGCAGGATGAACCGGCTGCTGTGCCTGCGGCCTCTTTAAATGAAGACCCTCCCCAGGAAACGGCGGCCTGGACGGCTCCTCTGTGGGAAGCCCGTGAATTGGGGCCGGTCCCGATCGGCGGTCATACACTGCCCCCGCTCCCTTATGCTTATAATGCGCTGGAGCCGTACATTGACGAGAAGACAATGATGATTCATCACGACAAGCACCACCAGAGCTATGTAGACGGACTCAATAAAGCAGAGATTAAATTGGCGGAAGCCCGGAAGAGCAACGATTATGATCTCGTTAAACACTGGGAACGGGAGCTTGCCTTTAACGGGGCGGGCCATTATCTGCACACGATCTTCTGGAACGTCATGTCTCCGCAGGGCGGCGGCCGGCCGTCCGGAGCACTGCTGGATGCCATTATACGGAGCTTCGGAAGCTACGATGCCTTCAAGGCCCAGTTCACTGAAGCGGCCAATAAAGTGGAGGGCGGCGGATGGGCCATTCTGGTCTGGAGCCCGCGCAGCCGCAGGCTGGAGATTCTGACTGCTGAGAAGCATCAGAATCTGTCCCAGTGGGATGTTGTCCCGCTGCTGGCGCTGGATGTATGGGAGCATGCCTATTATCTCAAGCATCAGAACAACCGCGCAGATTATATCCAGGACTGGTGGAAAGTCGTGAATTGGCCTTACGTAGCCGAGCGGTACAGTGCCGCCCGCAAGCTGGTCTGGCAGCCTTTTTGAGGTCTTTCCCCAAGTGGAAACGGCTTTGCCGTCCTTTTTAGGACGGTACCGTTTCAGCGAGAAAGATAAGGAACATTTATGCGCGGAGCATATAAATTCTTATCTTTCAAAAAAGCCCGGCGGCCACTCGAAAGTGGCCGCCGGGCTTTGCCTTGCACAAGTCAGGGAATATTAGTCCCGCGTACTATTCTTTGATCAGAGCAAGAAACTCGGCCCGGGCAGCAGCATCCTCACGGAAAGTGCCCCGGGTTGCCATGGTTACTGTCTTGCTGCCGGGCTTCTTCACACCCCGGGCACACATGCACAGATGCTCTCCTTCGACAACCACCATAACACCGTGCGGATTCAGCACCTCGGTCATGATGTCGGCGATCTGGGCGGTTATGCGCTCCTGCACCTGCAGGCGGCGGCTGACCGCTTCCACGAGCCGGGCCAGCTTGCTCAGTCCGGCAATCCGCCCGCTGGGGACATAGCCAATATGCACTTTGCCGAAGAAAGGAGCCATGTGATGCTCGCACTGGCTGTAGTAGACAATATCCTTCACAATGACAAGCTCTTCATGAGACTCGTCGAAAGTTACGCCCAGCGCCTCGCGCGGATCAATCGAATAACCGCCAAATATCTCTTCATACATCCGCGTGACTCTAGCCGGTGTTTCCAGCAGGCCTTCGCGGCTGGTATCTTCACCAATCAGTTCTAATATTTTCTCAACATGATATTCGATTTGCTCACGGTTTACAGAAACCTTCCCGTTCATGTACTCCTTGATGCTCCCCATGAAATCTCCCCCTTCCGCACCCGCAGCTGATTCTTATCTATTTCCCTATCCTGATCATTTCTTCTTGCGGGCCTGTCCTTTGGCTGCCGCAGGAGCACGCCCCGGCTGATTGCCGTTCTTCATCATCTGCTGGGCACGCTGCATCTGCTTTCCGTTCAGGTTATATCCCATTTGCTTAGCAACCTTCTGCAGCATTTCAGGATCATTCTGCATCGTTGTCATTTGTCTGCGCAGATAATAGACACCGATAAAGAATCCGCCGATCAGACCTACAACAAGCATAATAATAGGCAATGCAATATTCATCTGTAATCCACCTTTGTACTCTATTGTCTGGCAATGCCCTTGATAAGGCACGCGAATCTATCATAGCATTTCAACAACTGGACAGCAATTGGCAAATCCCGTGCTTCAGAAGAGATAGTTGCCGCTTAAGCCTGGCCCTGCCTGCTCCGCTTCCAGCTGCAGAAGGCGGCTTTTGATTCCCAGGCCTCCGGCATAACCGACAAGTGTGCCTCCGGCACCTATAATCCGGTGGCAGGGTACAATGACCGGAACCGGGTTGCGGTTATTGGCCCCGCCCACAGCACGTACAGCCTGCGGATTGCCGATCATGACCGCAATATCCTTATAAGAGGCGGACTCCCCGTAAGGCACGCTGAGCAGAGCTTCCCATACCTGGCGCTGAAAATCCGTTCCGCGCATATCCAGCGGCACACTGAAGCTCTGCAGCTCCCCGGAGAAATACGCTGCAAGCTGCCGCTCCGCCTCGGACATGCTCCCGGCATCCGCATAAATCTGTGCAGCGGGACCCAGCTGCATCTTCACCCAAGCTGCAATCGTAGCCGAGTTCGCTTCATAGGTGCCGAACTTGATCATGCATAGTCCGGAAGCTGTCGCGCATAGCGTCAACGGGCCAATGATTGAATCGATCTCCTTATAATAGAGCGAAGCTTCCGCCCCTTCGCTGCTCTCTAGACGGTGATTCATTCTCCTTCCGCCTCCTTCTGCCCCAGCAGCTTGTCCTGTGCCCGGCTTAGCATTCCGCGCACCGTAACGTCCTCTTCCTTCTGCAGTGCCTGTTCCACGGCTGTGAGGGCTTCACTGCCGCCGATGCGGCTTAGGGCCCAGGCGGCAGTCCCGCGCATCTCCAGCCGCGGCTCCTGCAGCAGAATCTCGGTCAGCTTCGGTACGGCAGAAGCTTCCTTGAAATTGCCAAGCGCGATAACCGCATTGCGCTGGATAGGCTTTTTGCCCCGCCATGCAGCTGAGCTGCTGCCGAATTTCTCCTTGAACTCACGGTTGCTGAGATCCAGGATCGGCATCAGCAGCGGCTTCACGATCTCCGGATCAGGCAGCAGCTGCGGGCGGTGATTCCAGTTCTTGCCGCGGTTATGCGGACAGACAATCTGGCAGGTATCGCAGCCGTACAGCCGGTTCCCGATCTTGGTCATGTAGTCCTCACTGAGGAACCCCTTGGTCTGTGTCAGGTAGGAAATGCAAGCCTGGGCGTTGAGTTGTCCCGGACCGACCAGCGCGCCGGTAGGGCAGGCGTCGATGCATTTCGTACAGTCCCCGCAGCCTTCCTGCACCGGCTGATCCGGAGGCAGCGGTATATTCGTCACCATTTCCCCGAGATAGATCCACGATCCCCATTTGGGGGAGATAATCGCGCAGTTTTTGCCGCTGAACCCGATGCCCGCCCGCTCCGCAACCGCCCGGTCAACAAGAGCGCCCGTATCCACCATACTCTCCAGTACGGCATCCGGAACACGCTCGCGGATGAAGTTCTCCAGCTTCGCCAGCGCTTCACGGAGTACATGATGATAGTCCTGCCCCCACGATGCCCTGGCAAGTATACCTCTGCGTGCTCCGGGCTCGGACTTGGGCGGGTCCTCCATTTTGGAGGGATAGGCTACAGCGATTGCAATAATAGAGAGCGGCTGCTCTCCCGACTGCAGCGCCGGAACCGTCCGCTTGTCCAGATCCGGCTCCTCGAAGCCCGAGTCGTACCCGTTGTCCCTATGTTCCTGAAGAATATTTTTTAAATATAAAAACGGCTCTGCGGTGGTGAACCCGATATCGTCAATACCGAGCGCCGGCGCAGCAGCCTTGATTGCAGCCTTGAGATCCTCCCACTTGGAAGGCGGCGGAGCATAAGGTGACTGGAAGTTAGAATTCATTTCCGCCTCTCCTTTATTATTATGTCTATACTAATCCCTTACAGGACTCTCATCTTAGCTACAGGCCACCAGATCAGGGATGCCTTCCCCACGATGCTCTCCTGTGCAACGGCGCCGAAATAACGGCTGTCCTTGCTGGCCCCGGCATGGCGGTTATCCCCCATTACAAAGTAGGTGCCGTCCTCCACAGTCAGCTGACTGAAATCCGGATCTTGAATGGCCGTATCAATATAAGGCTCATCCACTACTTTACCATTAACATATAGCTGCTGGTCCTGAACTTCCACGATATCACCGGGGATACCAATAATCCGCTTAACCAGGTACTCCTTACGGTCCGGCCCTGTACTGGGGTCATGCAGAACAACAATATCGCCCCGGCCCGGATTCCCGAAGCTCAGTGCAATCTTATTAATAATCAGCTTCTCCCCTTCATAGAGGGTCGGCTGCATGGATTGGCCAATCACAGTAGACACATTGAACACAAAAATATTAAGCAGTGACATTATCGCGAATACAATCCCCGCAGTGATGATCCACTCCCGCATATCCTTAAGCCAAATTCTTCTCGATTCGCGCTTGGATTTGTTATGGGTAACGGATCTGTATCGTTGTTTGCGGCTCCGCATGAATTCTTCTTCAAGCTCCCGGTTCATAGGCCACCTACTTGCTTCGATTGGGTTTATAAGTCCATAACAATAGAAAAGCATATCTTCCGCCCATTTGCAATGCAATGGACACTGGGAAGATATGCTTTAGTATAATGAAACAGACTATGCAGGTGTGACCTTATTCTAAAGTACAGGCTGCATTAGTTCTCTACTCTACCAATTGTTTCCGCTTACAGCACCGTTTCAAAAAATAATTACCCGACTATGCTCAGCTTGCGTACAGATTTGAAGATCTGGTCCTCACCATAACCCATGGCCTCATACAGCGGCAGTGCAAAGGAATTATGCTCATCAACGGCTACATAAATACCGCTGACCTTGCGTGCCTGGAATCTGTGTTCCATCGCCGATACGAGACTCTTGCCGACTCCTCTGCGGCGGTATTCAGGATGGACGGCAATGCGGAAATAACAGCCGTGGTTCTTCTCAATCGTACCAATCAGTGCGCCGATGATTTCTCCTTCATCCTCTGCAACTACAATGAGATCTGAATCCCATGAAAGCTGCCTGGAGAAGGGCTCGATCGTGCTCTCGAAACATTCTTCCGATAATGCGGTCTGCAGCAATTCAGTCACTGGAGTAACGTCGCTTAATTGAAAGGAACGAACGTGCATACTTAAAAGTCTCCCTTTTCTATGGCTTAGAATTTTACAAAAAGAAGGAGTTTCCATAACAGTGTAAAGAGGAAAAAAGCATCAAAAACCGAGGAATACCTGCTTTTAAATCTATTAAAGCACACTTTTCTCGCGATATCATCAATTTTCTTTTGAAAGCGCTTGATATGAAGCGTTTTCATTGAATATAGTTTCATTTTTTCTTGATTAAGGAAATTATCGCAGTGCAAACACTCTCTCTTAAGGAGTTTTATAACTTTAACACACCCTTAACATTTGTAGTGAGCTATGGATGAAAAAAAACTTTATAAACACTAATGTTTGTTTAATGTTGCATTATTGTTCCAGATACGGTTTAATAATAAGTATCTCAACGGATATATAACCTATAAGCCGCATCGGAAATAAGGGGTTTTGACGTCAAGACCGCCAAAATTCTTTATCTATACAAATTCTAATATACTCAGGAGGGATTTTTCCATGGCATTTCAATTACCGGCACTTCCTTATCCAAACAACGCTCTTGAACCACACATCGACGCTTTGACGATGGAGATTCATCACGACAGGCACCATAACACTTATGTGACGAACCTGAACGCCGCACTGGAAAAAGCACCTGAACTGCAAGACAAGAGCATCGATGAGCTGCTGACTGACCTGAACGCTGTACCTGAAGCTATCCGCACTGCTGTTCGCAACAACGGCGGCGGACATGCCAACCACACCTTGTTCTGGGAAGTTATCGGACCGAACGGCGGAGGCGCTCCAACTGGCGCTCTGGCTGCTGCAATTGACAGCGAACTGGGCGGATTCGACAAATTCAAGGAAGACTTCGCTACTGCAGCTACTACACGCTTCGGCAGCGGCTGGGCCTGGCTCGTCGTGAAAGACGGCAAGCTTGCTGTGACCAGCACTCCTAACCAGGACAACCCGGTCAGCGAAGGCGCAACTCCAATCCTCGGACTCGATGTATGGGAGCATGCTTACTACCTGAACTACCAGAACAAACGTCCTGACTACATCAAGGCGTTCTGGAACGTAGTGAACTGGGAAGAAGTCGGCAAACGTTACGAAAGCGCAAAATAAAGAACTGCGGCGTGTAAGCCGCAGCATCACGGTATAAGAAAAACCGGGAGCACCCTTGTGGGTGACTCCCGGTTTTTTGTGCTGGGGATACGGAGGAACAGGCAGCGGCGGGACACATTCCTGCGAATGCAGGTACATGTCTTCGTGCGATGCGCTCTCCCTTCGGATACATGCCTGATAAGCGGAAATTCCCTTTAATTTCCCTATACCGCCCACCTTCAGCGGAATTAGAGGGATTTTTCCCTTTAATTTCCCTATACCGCCCACTTTTGGTGGAATTAGAGAAATTGCACATTTAATTATACGATGTCGGCCGCGCAGAACAGGCTAAGTGGATAAACGGCAGCTAATTTATCTGATTTCACCTTCGAGGACGAATTCCGAATAATTAGAGAAAATCAAATGCTATTTCTCCACTTGTTCTCCGAGAAGACGCAAGGAATGGAGCTTCCGGGTTATACCCGTCCGCAACAACTGGCCTGGCCAAACAGTCCGCCCGCCTTAACCTCAGAAGCGGAGTTGTCCAGACCAACGTTTGCCGGTACTCCCGGTTATAGCTTGCAAGACTGCATAGCCGAGCCGGATTACACGGCGCCCCCCTCCTGCTCATCGAAATATGCGTTGAGCAGCTTGAGGAATACATTCGGAAAGGCGTAATTCGCCATATCGCTGCGGTTGATCCAGCGTACTGCGCCTGCATCCTCCGCTGTTCCGCTTCCGTCCGCGAAGCGCTCAACGGGCCCGCTGCCATCCGCGAATAGATCGGCGGGAACGGACGCGGTGAGCCCGGCGTTGTACATGCCTTCGCTGGTGGCGGAGCGATCACCGGCACCAGCCGCACTGGCGGCGGCATAGTCTGCAGCGGCAGCCGGATCCGCCGGGCCGGGAGCTGAGGCGCTGCCCGGATCAGCCAGGCCGGCGGTAGCCCCGGGTGCTGCGCCGGTGGCTGCAGCATCAGCACTGGCAGCGCCGTTCCCGGCCGCTGCGCTGTACAAGGCCCGCCCTTCCGCAGCCAGCGGCAGGGCCGGGGCCTCTTCTTCCCTGCAGCGGTACACCTGCAGGGTCCAGACAATATGGCTGAATGTATGCTCCGCAGCCATCCAGTGCCCTTCAGGCCGGGCGAAGATCCCGGCCTGAAGCAGGGACCGGCGCAGCCGGTCCTGCGCTGCCGTCTCCGGCAGCAGCGCAGCGGAAGCGCCGCCCTCCGCAGGCGGCGCCGGCCAGTGCGGCAGCTCCCACATGCGGGCCAGGAGCCCGCTGGATGGCCGCTGCCGGATGAGTACCCGGCCCGCGTGCCCGCCGCGGCCCTCTATCAGGGCTGCCAGCCGCTCTTCCGGGCGCGGCGGCTTGGCCTTGGTCTTGACGGGCAGCGAGGTCTCGCAGCCCGCGAGGCGCGCTGAGCAGTGCTCCATCACCGGGCACGGCAGACAGCGCGGTGATTTCGGCGTGCAGATCAGCGCGCCAAGCTCCATCAGCGCCTGATTGAAGTGCGAGGCTTCCCCTTCGGGAATCAGCTCTGCCGCCAGGCGCTCCATTTTGACGCGGGTGGGGCCTTTGGCGATATCATCCTCAATCAGGAAGTATCGGGACAGCACCCGCATGACATTGCCATCCACAGCGGGCTCCGGCCGGTTGAAGGCAATACTGAGAATAGCTCCGGCCGTATAAGGTCCTACTCCCTTAAGCCCGAATACGGCATCGCGGTCATTGGGAACCTGCCCGCCATACTCTTCCTTCACCTGCTTCGCGGCATGCTGCAGATTCCGGGCGCGTGAATAGTAGCCAAGCCCCTCCCAGCACTTCAGAACATCCTCCTCCGGGGCATCGGCCAGTGACTCCACCGTAGGGAACCGCTCAATGAACCGGTTGAAATAAGGAATGACCGTATCGACTCTTGTCTGCTGAAGCATAATCTCCGAAATCCAGATGTAATAAGGATTGCGGTGACGCCGCCACGGCAGATCCCGCTTCTGCCCATGGTACCACTCCAGCAAATTACGGCTGAAATAGGACTTGGCCTCCTGCTGCTCGTCCTGCTGCTCATTTGTAGTCATCATTAATCTCCTTGCTTCTATATTGAATGTATCTATATTCCGCGATAAGCAGCTCGTCCTCTTATTGCGTAAAGTTTACCCGTATAAATACCGCTCTGCGAAGCCGCAGGCAGGATCCGGCACTCCGCAGCAGCTTAGTTTACCTGCTCCACTACGGCAAAAGCTGAAGCCAGATCCCCGCTGTGTGTAATGGCCAGATGGATGATATGGCGGCCGCCCGGCAGAAGCAGCCGGTCCCAGGCTGCTTCCGACAGTGAAACGACCGGTTTGCCCTGGCTGTCCGGCAGAATTTCTATATCCTGAAATCCCACCTTCGCGCCGATTCCGCAGCCCAGCGCCTTCACTACTGCCTCCTTGGCGGCAAAACGCCCCGCAGCGAATTCCGCTGCCTTCCCCTTCCGCCCTGCGGCCAGCTCAAGCTCACGCTCTGTAAGAATGCGCTGCAGAAATCCGGTTGCTTGTCCGCTTGCCAGCAGAGCCGTAATCCGGCGGATTTCCAGCACATCATTTCCGATTCCATAAATCACTATATCCACTCCTTAACTGGACAGGCAATATGCAATTACTGTAAAAAACCGCCCTATCCTTACCTGCTTTAATAATGGTATGATCTTCATAACATTATTCATAAACATTATCAATAATACAACCTTCAAATCCGTTTCAGATTATATAGAGAGGGGATTTACCCGATGACCCGTAATTTCCAATTGCCCGCAGGAGAAGATGCTGTACTCCGCTGCTCGCATTTCCCCGCCCGGGATAAGGCTAAGAGCCTGATTGTTATCGCCCACGGTTACAAGGGGTTCAAGGATTGGGGGATGTTTCCTTATGCTGCGGCAGCCCTCAGCCAGGAGCATGAGGTCATAACCTTCAACTTCTCACATGCCGGAATCGGCGAAGATCTGCAGAATTTCACGGAGCTTGAGAAGTTCGCCCGCAATACCTATACCCGTGAGATCAAGGATATGGAGATCCTGCTCTCTTATCTCAGCCAGCACCACAAATTCGGCAGCCTGCCGTTATTCCTGCTGGGCCACAGCCGTGGCGGCGGAGACAGCCTGCTGTATGCGCTGGACCATCCGGGAGAGATCACCGGAGTGATCTCCTGGAACGGCATTACCGACCTCGACCTGTTCACGGAGGAACAGAAGATTGAGATGAAGCGCAGCGGCCGGACCCATGTGCTTAATGGCCGGACCGGCCAGCAAATGCCGCTGGATGCCGTGTTGCTGGAGGACCTGGAGCAGCATGCCGGTCGCTACAACCTGCTGGAACGGATGACAACAGCCAGCTTCCCAGCGGTTCTTATTCAGGGAAGCCAGGACAGTGAACGGCTGCGCCGGGGATCAGAGCAATTAACGGAGCTCCGCCCGGATATCCGCTGGGTGCAGATTCCCGGCGGCAATCACACCTTCGGAACCGTGCACCCGTTCGAAGGAGCTACCCCGCAGCTGGAGGAGGCAATATCCGCCTCCCTGGAGTTTATTAACCAGATCCTGGCCGGCTAAGCTTACAAGTTAGGCAGCAGCTCTCCAGCTAATACTTATGAAAGCCAGAACCGCCGGGAATTCTGCGAAATGACTGCAGCTTCTCCGGCGGTTCTTTTATACTTCTGACTGCTTATATTCCAGGGATTGCATCCCGTTTATGCCCCGTTCTGCGGTAGTAGGCTTCAAGCTTCCCGGCGACCTCGGGAGACACCGCTTTGCCCTCCAGATAGTCACTGTTGTCATCATAGGTGATCCCCAGCTCGGTTTCATCCGTCTGGCCCGGCCAGAGGCCGGCTGTCGGTGCTTTGGTCACGATATCGTCCGGCACTCCAATCGCCGCAGCCAACTGCCGCACCTGCCGTTTATTCAGTGAAGACAGCGGTGTAATATCAACCGCACCATCACCCCATTTGGTATAGAAGCCAGTGATGGCTTCAGAGGCATGGTCTGTTCCTACTACCAGCAGATTGTTCTCGAAGGCTAGTGCATACTGCATAACCATCCGCGTTCTCGCCTTCACATTTCCTTTGCCCTGATGGGTGATGTGGCGGTGCTGCCCCAGTGCCTTCAGGCTATGCTCTACCTCCAGCGCGATCTCGTTTACAGCTTCTTCAATATTCGTCTCCACCGTATGCGTCAGCTCAAACGCCTTGGCTACCGCGTAACTGTGCTCAATATCCTCCTGCTCGCCGTAAGGCTGGAATACACCGAGTGTAATATACTCTTTGCCTTCCTCTGCCGTCAGCTCGTCCGTAGCCTGTTTGCATAGACCCGCAGCCACTGCACTGTCCACGCCTCCGCTGATCGCAATCAGCAGCCCCCTGGCACCCGCCTGCAGCGCATATGCTTTCAGGAAATCCACACGTTTGCGCACTTCCGCTCCGGTATCAATCACCGGCTTGACTCCCAAGGCCTTAATAATCTCTTCCTGCATTCCCAATTCACACACCCCTTTTCTTATAACTTGATCTGTCCGATGGGACTCAGGTGCCTATATGTTCAGAAAAAATCCCGCATGAGCCTAGCCTCCGGCTGATGCGGGAATATCCCTTACAGAAAATATGCTTACTGGCACAGACGATTGAAAACTTCCTTCAGCTCAGCAGCAATTTCAGCAGCCGAACGGTCTTCAACGCCGTGACGTTCGATGAAATGAACAAGCTCGCCGTCCTTCATCAAGGCAATGGATGGTGAAGATGGCGGGTACGGAGCAAAATACTCACGCGCCTTGGCTGTAGCTTCCTTCTCCTGGCCGGCAAATACCGTGAACAGGTGGTCGGGGAGAATTTCGTTCTGCAGCGCCTGGGCTACACCTGGACGGCATTGGCCGGCGGCACAACCGCAAACGGAGTTAACAACCACAAGCGAAGTTCCCTTAACGGCTGGAAGAGTTGCTTCAACTTCATCCGGAGTCAGCAGCTCCTGAAATCCGATACTCGTCAGATCATCGCGCATAGGCTGAATGGAATCCTTCATATATTGATTAAAAGACATGGACATTTCTCTGCACTCTCCTTTACCCTTAGAATTGTTGTCAGAACCCGGATAACGTCGCCGCGTTACTGCACTACTTGCTAACTTTATTATACATACATACTCTGTGAAAGCAAGAGAAGCAGCCTGCCTTCAAGCCGTTATCCGGCAGCGCTATATGCCATAGCTTGAGCCTTGAATCCCTAAGAATAGACTTCAATCTCTGCGGGTTCCTCCTTGGGCTCAAAGGGGATCGTAACGATGACCGAGGTGCCTTTTCCCTCTTCGGATTCCACATGAATGGTTCCGTTGTGCCGCTCAGCGATACTCAGGCAAAGCGATAGTCCAAGTCCTGTACCCTGGCTTTTGGTTGTGAAGAACGGGGCAAACAATTGCTTCAGCTGGCTCTGCGGGATGCCGCTTCCCGTATCCGTGATGATCAGCTGAGCAGTATCTTCATGCTCACAGGTTTCCAGCGTCAACACCCCTTTGGCCTCCATTGCCTCCATTCCGTTGCGGGCCAGATTGAGTATCAGCTGCTTGATCTCCCTGACGTTCAGCCGCAGCAGCGGCAGAGACGGGCTAAGCTTCAATTCAACGCTCTGTCCGCGAAGATTGGCATCCGCCCAGATCAGGGGGGTAAGCTCCTCCATAATGAGATGCAGCTGCACCATTTCCTTGTCCGATACACGGCTCTGGGCCAGCGACAGGAAGTCATTGATGATACTGTTGGCCCGGTCCAGCTCCTCCATTACAATATGGTAATAGGAATGCAGGTCCTCCGGACTCTTTTCCCGCATCAGCTGCAGGAATCCGCGCACTACCGCCATCGGGTTGCGGATCTCGTGGGTAATTCCGGCCGCCATCTGCCCGACCAGTGTCAGGCGTTCAACATTATCAAGCTCGCTGCGGATTTTCTCCTCTTCCGTAAGATCCTGTATAATCATGACAAGGCCGCCCGGAATACCGGACTCATGCTGTAACGGCGCCGTGAAGATATGATAGGTCATGGAATCATACTTGATTTTGGTATTGGCACGCTGCCTGTTCAGCAGGATCCCCCGTAAGTGTTCATAGATTTCCTGATCCATGCTGTGGCCGAAGACCCGGTCAGCCGGCTGGGATAATATCATCTCTCTGGTCAGATGGGGGCAATGACGCTGAATCAGGCTGAGCATGTATTCATTCAGCTCCGTCACATATCCGTTGTCATCAAACGACATAATATTCAGCGGCACCACATTAGTAATCTGCTGGAGCTTCTCCGATTCCCACTGGAATCTCTCGGAGATACCTTTCATCCGTTCCTTGACCTGCAGCCTGTCCCAGGCCGTTTCAATATATACAATAAACAGTCCGCCCAAAATAACAGCCGTTAATAAATACACCCCTACCAGAATCGCATCCGTGGGGGGTGTGTTGAAGATGCTTTGTCCCAGCATCTTAGGTACAATTACAATAAACAGCATACTGGGAAACAGAGTCCCCCATAGCATGCAGACCTTTTGGATTAATGAGGCACTCTTGAAGGGCTTGGCCATACCAAACAACAGCGGATACAGCAGTACCCCCGTATTTAATATGAGATGATCAAATCCTGAAGGAACCGAGAATAGTACAGTGCAAAAGATAAAATACATTGCCAGGTAAGCCCCTGAACGAAAAGTCCCGTACAAGATCCCTATATACGCCGGAAGGATAGCCAGATTCAGATACACTACTCCGAACATTGTAGTGGACAAGGCCATACACAATGTAACCCCGAGTGCGCAGCATATTATCAGAAAAGTCTGGTCATCCGGAAATCTGCGGTTTCTGCGTGTGAAATGGCCCTGGTCCAACCGCCACTGAAACAGAAACAGGAAGGTGCACGCAGCCGATATTTGCAATAAAATATCCTTAACCGCATGAATAATTGCAATCACTCCCCAATTTGGACAAAATACCCTTTCCCCTTAGATTAAAGCACAACCGCGCACTCCTGACAACGATAATCACGTCAAGCCTCCCCGGGTCTGGATACACTCCGGCCGGAATGGTATGATGCCGTTAGCAGAGTGCTGCAACATGTAAAGGAGCAGAGTTATGAGTAACTATGATGTAATTGTCATCGGAGGCGGCCCGTCCGGATTAATGGCCTGCGTAGCGGCAGCCGGACACGGGGCGGCTGTATTATTAATTGATAAAGGTGCCAAGCTTGGCCGGAAGCTGGGTATCTCAGGCGGCGGACGCTGCAATGTTACCAATATCAAGGAAACTGCGGAGCTGATCGCCCATATCCCGGGCAACGGCCGTTTTTTATACAGCTCATTCGATCATTTCAACAACCGGGATATTATTGAGTTCTTCGAAGCCCTCGGTATCGCTCTGAAGGAAGAGGACAACGGTCGGATGTTCCCTGTATCGGACAAGGCTGCAAGTGTTGTCTCCGCGCTGGTTGGCAAAGTGCGCAGTCTTGGCGTACAGATTATGACAGACAGTCCGGTGCGCGAGGTTATCTATGAGAACGGTGCGGCCACGGGCGTACGTCTGGAATCGGGAAAAGCCTTCAGCGCCGGGGCCGTTATTATCGCTACCGGCGGCAAATCCGTGCCGCAGACCGGCTCTACCGGTGACGGCTATCCATGGGCCGCTGCTGCCGGACATACGATTACGGAGCTGTTCCCGACAGAGGTGCCGATCCTTTCAAGGGAGGAATGGATTAAATCTGGTGAGCTGCAGGGCTTATCCCTGCGTGACGTGAGTCTTACGGTCTGGAATCCCAAGGGCAAGAAGGTGATCTCCCACCGCGGAGATATGATCTTCACTCATTTCGGGCTGTCCGGCCCGATCGCCTTGCGCTGCAGCCAGTTCCTGCGCCAGGTTCAGAAGAAATCAGGTACAGATACCGTAGAGTTGTCTATCGACCTCTTCCCCGACCTGACTCTGCAAGAGGCAGAGAACCTGCTGCAGAATAAGCTGGAGCTGGAGCCCAAGAAGGCCATCCGCAATTCGCTGAAGGGCCTGCTGCCTGAGCGCCTGATTCCGCTGCTGCTGGCCAAAAGCGGACTGGACGGTGAGCTTACAGGTCATCACCTGCCGCGGACCGGTCTTCAGGCACTGGCTGCCCTGCTGAAACGGATGCCGGTACTGGTCTACGGAACGCGTTCCCTGGCAGAAGCTTTTGTGACTGGCGGAGGGGTGAATCTGAAGGAGATTGATCCGAGAACAATGGAATCGAAACTTACGCAGGGGCTGTATTTCTGCGGCGAGATTCTGGATATTCACGGATATACCGGAGGTTATAATATTACGGCCGCTTTCTCGACCGGATACACAGCCGGCAAACATGCGGCCGCACAGCCGCGCGGATAAGCAGCTGCTGCGGCTCCCGGGCTCATTCCTATAATTAAATAAGCCTTCCTCCAGGTTGCGGAGGAAGGCTTATTGCATGTTATCTGGCAAACCGCATGACACTGAATATACGGCCGATCCAGATGGCTGCCGCAGCGCCTACCGGTATAAAGAGCAGGAGCCCCCACCAGCCATACACGGGGATGCAGACAACGGCTGCACTGAGGACCGCAAACGGCATTAATAGAATCGGCATGGCCTTGGAACCGGCATCCGCCTTCTGCGCTTTGGTGAACGGCAGAATACCGATATAGTCATCGCCGGAGAACAGCAGCCAGAAGGAAGACAGCCAATACGCCATCAGTGTTGTCAGGATGGCAAACAGCAGCCACTTCAGAACGGCCGGCACAATAAAGATGGCCACAAGCGCCACGCCGGTAAACGACAAATACAGCTTGAAGTGGGCCGGATTGCGCAGCATCGCCTTGACCGCTGCCGCCGAGAAGCGGCTCTCCGGTTCCTTCGAGGCCAGCAGCGGCTGCGATTTGCGGAAGATCCACGGTTTATACCGTGTAGGCCGCGGCTTATCAAGTACTCCGCGCAGCAGAATGGCCGCAATCTTCATCCGCTGCTTGTAGTCTTCGCGCACATCGTTCATGAAGGTGCCGCGCAGCCGCAGGCGGGCCCTGAACACTATGGCTGCCATCACGGCGAATCCGCCAGCTGCAATGAACAGCAGGACGGGGCTGTCCTTCCAGAGGATTGCCAGACGCAGATAGACACCGCAGGGCACGGTGACAGCCGGAATCAGCCACAGCCAGCGGCGGAAGCCCTGCCGCTGCACCTTAACGAAATGGCCCAGCAGCTTAACGGACCAGCTGCAGGTTATCGTCAGCGCGAGCAGCCCGTAGGCCCCTGCCGCACTGACTCCGAAGCCCTTGATTAGAAACGGCAGCAGAATGGCAAAGGCCGCCGCCATCTTCAGCGTGGTTACCGCAAGGCTGTAGACCATTCCCCGCAGGATAATGGTGCTGATCCAGTTCTGCCGCTGTCTAAGAAACAGCGAGTCACCTTCCTGCAGCAGCAATACAATTCCTCCGGTAGCCAGCAGAATGGCCAGCAGCGCAGGTACGACCATATAGGGAACGGAGCTGATCCACGCCGGCAGCTCCCCGTTCCAGTACCCATAGTAGAAGCGTCCGCCAAGCAAGCCTCCCGGGATAATAATATACAGCAGGACGGTCCAGTCCACAGCTGTACGGATAATAGTAGACTGCTCACGGAAGTGGGAAGCCAGCCGGCGCCGGAAAAGAGCAGCAGCTGTAGGAAACGCAAATGAATTCCTGCTCATGTTAATTCGTCGAAGCAATCAAACAACGACCCCTCCGGCAGCCCTGCATCCCCGCGTATGCCTTCCAATGTGCCCTCGGCAGCAATTCTGCCGCCGGAGATTAATATGAAGCTGTCACAGATCTTCTCCGCTGTATCCAGAACATGCGTAGACATCAGCACACCGGCTCCACGTTCGCGCTCCGCCTCAAGCAGGCGCAGGAAATCCTTGGTTGCCCGGGGGTCAAGCCCGATGAACGGCTCGTCCACGATATAGACATCGGGCTGGACCAGAAAGCCCAGCATCAGCATCATCTTCTGCTTCATGCCTTTGGAGAAGCCGGCAGGCAGATCATTGCGCACACTTTCCATACCAAACTGGGTCAGGAGCTTCTCCGCTGTGGACTCGAAGGTTTCATAGCTTAGTCCGTAGGCTGCGGCCGCGAGATCGAGATGCTCCCACAGCGTCAGATCTTCGTAGAATACCGGCTGCTCCGGCACATAGGCATAGGACTTGTTCTCGCCGCCCAGCTTCACCTTAGCCTTGGCATGCTTCAGCAGGCCGAGCAGGGTCTTGATCGTAGTGCTTTTGCCGGCCCCGTTGGGTCCGATTAATCCAAGCAGCTCGCCCTTACGCACCTGAAAGGAAATCCCTGAAATCCGTATATCTCCGGCTTCATAACCGGCTTCCTCAATAACAACATCAAGCACGATATCCTCATCGTCTTCACGCTCTTCGTAATAATTCGTAATCTGGTCCATAC
The DNA here is from genome assembly GCF_013141775.1 of Paenibacillus phytohabitans. GTDB lineage: Bacteria > Bacillota > Bacilli > Paenibacillales > Paenibacillaceae > Paenibacillus_AQ > Paenibacillus_AQ phytohabitans. The sequence goes on along the minus strand of NZ_WHOB01000009.1, from coordinate 9,549 downwards.
TCTCCATCTCCTAGGCAATCGTTCATAGTAATGCGATCATAACACCATAGACGGGTCTATGCTGCAAAAAATTTCACCACCGCTATCTGTCAGCGGCCTGGTCTCTATACCCCATTATACGAATTACCGGGGACAGACCCCAAACCCGCGCCGGATACCGCTATTCCCACCCTTGCGCTACAGCTTAGGTACGGATCATCATGTGAAAATCTTGTGAAATCCGCAGCAGCTATGCACCATCAAAAAATTGTTTGATTTTTAATAATTAAAAGTGTGCTTATTGTGACAAATGACATGTTCTTCATTCTTTGTTTGAAGTAATGTAAAGCTAGATCAAGAAAAGCAGTATTCCAAACCGTGCGGGGAAGCCTGTACGATTAACAATAGAGGTGGAGAAGCATGATACAATCTTATGAACGCGATACTCAATTGACACTGCATTTGTACCGGGTTTTTGCCAAGTCCTTCAAGAGCATTAACGAACACGCCGTTACCGGCAGCAAGATTGAAGGTTTCAATCCTACAGCCTTCGCCGTTATGGAGGTCCTCTATTATAAGGGGGCACAGCCTATCCAGCAGATCGGTGCCAAGCTGCTGCTGCAGAGCGGCAATGTTACTTACGTAATCGACAAACTGGAAGAACGCGGCTACCTGCAGCGCAAGCCCTGCCCGAGCGACCGGCGTGTGATTTTTGCCGAGTTGACTGTAGAAGGCGAACGCCTGATGAACGAGATGTACCCGAAGTATTCGGAACGCCTGCATCTGGCTTTCAGCGGACTGAGCGATGAAGAAAAGGAACAAATGATTATTCTTCTGAAGAAGATGGGCCTGCAGGCTGAGAAGCTCTCCCCGCTTCCACGCAAATAAGCGCAGTTGAGGCAGATGCAGTTGTGAATCTATTCACTAACCTACTTAATATTAATGATAACAAAGCGGCAGCGCAATCCTGATGGATGCGCTGCCGCTTTGTTATGAATAAGCAGGCTTGAAGATTATGGCTTGGACGCGGTACTTCCCTCTTGAATGGTTGGCAGCCCTTTATTAAGCCCCGCAGAAATAACCAGGGAGGCCACAGCAAAGACGGCCATCACAATGAAGAGCGAGTGCAGGCCGCTCTCCAGCGCGCCGTGCAGACTGCCCCAGGCCTCAGCGGACAGGGTACTCCCGCTATGCGGGTTAAGCAGCTGGTTAATATCAGCCCCTGTAGCAGAAGCCCCAGGCTGTTCCGCCAGCTTCCTGTCGATATTGTAGTTCAGCCAAGACCCGAAGATCGCTACCCCCACCGTCTGCCCGAGTGAACGGGTGAAGGTATTCAGGGCCGTTGACGCACCCCGCTGCTCATGCTGTACAGAGGATTGCGCGATAATCGTGAAGACTGTAGAGGCATAACCAAAACCTACGCCGCAGAACAGCATCAGAATCAATAGCAGCAGCTGGGACGAATCCCCGTTCATCAGAGTCAGCCCTACCGCTGCGACAACAATCAGCGACAGCCCCAGCATCCCTGTACGGCGGGTACCCGCGCGCAGAATCATTCTTCCGCCAGCGATGGAGCCGAGCATCCAGCCCACCGACATCGGGGCGAGCAGCAGGCCCGAGAGGGCCGCGCTTTTGCCGAAGACGCCCTGCACCCACAGCGGCACGTACGTAGACAGCCCGATAATCAAGGTGCTGACCAGCAGGTTAGCTCCTGTAGAGACAGCGATATTGCGGATAGAGAACAGCTCCAGCGGCAGCATTGGCTCGGGAGCACGGCGCTCCACGAACAGGAACACGGCCAGCAGCACAGCAGCCCCCGCTAAGATAGCCAGCAGCAGCGGAGAGTTCCATGCCAGACTCTGCCCGCCCGCCGTAAGACCAAAGAGCAGCGCTCCCATTCCTGCCGCGAACAGCAGCACTCCGGCCACATCGATTCTCGTCTTGCGCCGGACCTTCTCTTCCTTCAGATACCGCGAGATGAATATAATAGATAGCAGCCCAAAAGGCAGATTAAAGACAAACACCCAGCGCCAGCTCAAATAATCAACCACATACCCGCCAAGCAGCGGTCCTACGAGAGAGGAAATCCCCCATACCGAGCTGAGCAGGCCCTGAGTCTTCGCCCGTTCCTTAATGCTGTAGATATCCCCGATAATCGTAAAAGTCATAGGAATGAGCGCACCCGCACCGATCCCCTGTATCCCCCGGAAAATAATCAGCTGCTGCATGCTCTGCGAAATCCCGCATAACAGCGAACCTGCCAGAAAGACCACGGCCCCGCCAATGAACACAGGCTTGCGGCCAATCAGATCACTTAACTTGCCAAAAATAGGCGTCGTAACCGCCATAGCCAGCAGATAAGCGGTAAATATCCAGCTGAGCCACTGCATGCCCTGAAAATCACCGACAATGGCCGGTCCCGCCGGTCCTGTGACCGTCCCTTCGATTGCTGCCAGAAAAGTGGCCAGCAGTACTCCAATTAAAATTAACTTGCGTTCAGTTTCACCAGGTGAATTCAATCAATCCAAATCCTCTCTCTATGTTCTCAGCCCCGCACTTTCTCTCCTTGCAGCAAGGAATACATCCGTACATCCTGATAGCCGGAAGCCGTATGCCGGTACTGCCGCAGCAGCCCTTCCTGCCGGAAGCCGAGCCTTGTAATCAGCTGCTCCGCCCGGATATTGTCAGGATGACATAAGGCTTCAATCCGGTTCAGCCCCATGCTGCCGAAGCCGAATTCCAGCATAAGCTCCAGCGCTTCCCGCATATACCCCTGACCCATGGCGGCAGGTGACAGCTCGAAACCGATCTCCCCCCGGTAAGCCCCCTCAAGCTGCCAGTGATTATAGCCGCAGCTTCCGATAACCTCTGCTTCCGGCCCCAGAATACTCCAGCGTATGCTTTCTTCTTCCCGGGCCATCTGTGCCAGCAGAGCAATCAGTGCTCCCGCTTCTTCTGCAGAGGACAAGAAGGGGGCATCCAGCCAGGGCGCAACCTGAGGATGGCACCAGATCCCGAACAGCGCTCCTGCATCTCCGGCAGCCATAGCCCGGAGCCGCACTCTCCGGCCGGTTAATTCCGGAATTACTCCGCCGCATATATACATCTTCCCGTCCCCTTTCATCCTAATAAGTATACATCAGATGTAAGCATTCCCTTAAGCGAAATCTGACATGAATCCGAACTCCACACTCCACACAAATAGCGCCTGCTCCGCGCGGCTTGCTTCCGCGCGATCAGACGCTGTACGTTTTCTGAACATGAATGGTTACTTGATGTAGAATTAACCCGATGTACCTGCAGCCTTAACCGGCTTAAGCACTTCAGTGCACAGCACTCCCAGCTTGGCCTGAATCGCTTTGAATTCCTCTATTCCCGTTCCGGTAATGCTGTATGCCTCACCATGAGCCGTGAGAAAGTTCTCCTGGGTCAGCCGTTCCAGCTCCTGTTTCACTTCGCGTTCCGCTACCCGGTATCCCAAATCCTCCAGCTCCGGCTGCATCTCCGTCAGTGTCAGATTCCTCTCATGTGCGAAATAAAGCATATGGATTCCTATAAACAAGTTCTGTACGTCGGCGCGCATATTCCACTCCTTCCGGCTATAAGCCTTCGGTATATTTATAAAAGCATTACCCTGCCCGGGGTTGCCGGAAACATCCGCCCGGAGACTATTCATACATCTTCCTGATCTTCCACTAACCGGATAATTCCGTTATTGCTTGACGTATTGCGCTCCGCTGTACTATCTTGTTAGTTAACAGTTATGGATTCATACTGACTCAAGGTACAGGAAGGTGATGCTTCATGTTTCAAGCCATGCCTTATGATGGCACCCGCAGCGAACGGTTCGAAGCCGTTCTAAGCCAGCTCGGGGCACTTATGGAGGGCGAGCCCAATGCTATCGCCAACTTATCCAATGCTTCGGCTCTGTTAAAGCTTTCTCTACCGGACACCAATTGGACCGGTTTCTATTTATTTGACGGCAAAGAGCTGGTTCTGGGCCCGTTCCAGGGACTTCCGGCATGCATCCGTATTCCGCTTGGCCGCGGCGTATGCGGAACAGCGGCTGCGGAACGCCGCACCCTTGTCGTAGGCGATGTCCATGCCTTTCCGGGGCATATTGCCTGTGATGCTGCCTCGAACAGCGAAATCGTAGTTCCGCTGGTTAAGGGGGATACCCTGTACGGCGTACTGGATATCGACAGCCCGCTCAAACACCGCTTCGACGATGAGGAACGCCGTTTCCTTGAACGGTTCGCAGCCATGGTATCCGAGGTGCTGTAATTCTCCTCCTCTCCATATGCCTTAGCATGAAGAAGCCGCTCCACTGCAGGAATGTCCTGCTGATAGAGCGGCTTCTTCATGTGCAGAAATAGCACAGGCTGAAGCTCCTGTTGCGGAGATTCAGCCTGTAGCTGACGCGTTATACCTTAACCGGATGGATATGCCAGATCTCGGAGGCATAGCGTGCGATCGTATTATCACTGGAGAATTTGCCGGAATGGCCGATGTTGATAATTGACTTCTTAAGCCATTCCTTCTGGTTGCGGTAGGCCAGGTCAATCTTGACATGGGTCTCCACATAGCTGGCGAAATCCTTGAGGACGAAGAACTCATCATTATTATCAAGCAGCGACTGGTAGAGCGTATCGAATTCCTGGGCATGAGCGCAGAACGGCCCAGGCACAATCAGCTGATCCAATACTTCCTTCACCCGGCCGTCGCCATTATAGATATCGCGGGCGTGGTAACCGCCGTACTGGTAGTAGTCCATGACCTGCTCTGCCCGGAGACCGAACAGGAACATGTTATTGTCCCCTACCATTTCGTGCATTTCCACGTTGGCTCCATCCATAGTTCCGACGGTCAGTGCACCGTTCATCATAAATTTCATGTTCCCGGTACCGGAGGCTTCTTTGCTCGCTGTAGAGATCTGCTCACTTACATCCGCTGCCGGAATAATCTTCTCCGCCAGCGATACCGAATAATTCTCCAGGAAGAAGATGCGGATCTTCCCGTTAATATCCGGGTCCTTATTCACTACATCAGCCACCGTATTTATCAGCTTGATGATCCGCTTAGCCAGATGATAACTCGGGGCCGCCTTCGCACCGAAGATGAACGTACGCGGTACGATGTTCAGCGAAGGGTTGTCTTTGATCTGATTGTACAAATGCATAATGTGCAATACATTCAACAGCTGGCGCTTATACGCATGCAGCCGCTTCACCTGCACATCGAAGATAGAGTCGGGGTCCACCCGGACACCGTGCTTCCCGTAAATGTAGTCGGACAGATGCAGCTTGTTGCGGCGTTTGATCGCAGCCACCTGCTCCTGGAAGGAGGAATCCTCACTGTATTTGATGAGTCCGATCATCTCCTGCGGCTGATGAATCCAGCGGGTGCCGATCGATTCGCTGATCAGTCCGGCAAGCTCCGGATTGGCATGCTGCAGCCACCGGCGGTGTGTGATGCCGTTAGTCTTATTATTGAAGCGGTGCGGATACATCTCATTGAACAGGCGCATCTCACGCTTTTGCAGAATTTCCGTATGCAGTGCCGCTACGCCGTTTACGCTGTGGCTGGCCACGATGGCGAGATGCGCCATCCGGACCTGATCATCATGAATGATGGCCATCTGATTGATCCGGTTCTGGTCTCCCGGATACTTGCTCATCAGCTCCCCGCAGAAGCGGGCATTGATCTCCTCAATAATCAGGAAGATGCGCGGAAGCAGCTCCTTGACCATGCCAAGCGGCCATTTCTCCAGCGCCTCACTCAGAATGGTATGATTCGTATAAGAGACCATCCGTGTCGTCATGTCCCAGGCCTGATCCCAGCCAATCCCGTGCACATCCATCAGTATACGCATCAGCTCAGGGATAACCAGTGTAGGATGCGTGTCGTTAATATGCAGGGCCACCTTATCAGGCAGGCTGTCGATCGGAGCCCCTGTCTTGGCGAAGGTACGCAGAATACTCTGCAGTCCTGCACTACACAGGAAATATTGCTGTTTCAGCCGGAGAAGCTTGCCTTCGTATTGTGAATCATCCGGATACAAGAACTCCGAGATGGATTCTACGGAGCGCTTATACTCCAGGAACTTGTGATAATCTGTCCCCCCCAGCGCACCGAATACTCTCGAAGGCTGCGTAATCGACTCTGCACTCCAGTTGCGCAGTGTATTCACATGCCTGCGGTCTGCCCCGATAACCGGAATATCATACGGAACGGCCCTCACGGCTTCATAGTCCTTGTGCTCAAAGAACAGCTCATCATTCTCCCAGCGGGTATCCACATGTCCCCAGAAGTGCACTTCCACCTGTTTGTCTTCACGGCGGACTTCCCACACATTATCATTCTGCAGCCAGTAGTCCGGCAGCTCTACCTGATATCCGTCTACAATCTTCTGCTCGAACAGGCCGTATTTATAGCGGATGCCGCAGCCATGCCCTGCATATTGCAGTGAGGCGAGCGAATCCAGGAAACATGCGGCCAGGCGGCCCAGACCGCCATTGCCAAGTCCTGCATCCGCTTCAACCTCCTCGATATCCTGCAGGCAGAAGCCAAGCTCCGAGAGACCTTCACGGACAACCTCCAGCACACCCATATTCAGCAGGTTATTGCCCAGAAGTCTGCCGATCAGAAACTCCATGGAGAAATAATAGACCTGCTTATCTTGATCGATCTTGAACTTCTGATTGGTGTCCGCCCAGTTCTTGCCGGCATTCTCGCGGATCATATTACCGAGGATATTGTAAATATCGGCGTTCGAAGCTTCCTCCAGCGGTTTGCCTAATTTCCCGATGAGTTTCTCGCGGAACACTTGTTTGAAAGTCTCTTTATCGTTGAACAACAGCAGGTTCCTCCTAACAGATGCTTGTATTTGTGGAAAAATATTGCCTATTACAACACTGGATCAGAAGAACTGCCGCACTGCACAGTTCCCCTGATCCAGATATTATATCTTGCTGCTCTTGGCAATGACAAACGGACGCCTGCTGTCTCCGACGAGTATCCGGTCCTTGCTCAGATGCACGTCTTTGTCCATAATGACATTCTCAATTACGGCATTCTCTTCAATTACACATTTCTGCATGATTACAGAATTGATGATTTTGGCTCCCTTGCGAACCTGTACACCACGGAAGATTACACTGTTCTCCACGGTTCCGGCAATAATACAGCCGTTGGCTACCAGCGAATTGCTGACCGAGGCGCTGTCCAGATAACGGGTAGGGGCTTCATATTTAATCTTGGTCTGCACCGGACTCTCTTTGAACAGGCCGAAATAATTCTCCTGCTTCAGCAGCTCCAAGCTGTTCTTGTAGTAGCTCTCCAGCGAATTGATAACGGAATGATAGCCTTTGTATTCATAGGCGGCAATCTTGAACTTGTGGCGGTTCTTCTGAATGGCATCGCGGAAGAAATAACTTTCGCCATGGGCGATGCAATGCTCCACCTGCTCCAGGAACAGCTTCTTCTCCATAATAAAGATATCCAAATATACATTGGGATGATGCTTCTCATGGTGAATATTCGTTACAGTGTTGTCTTCATCGACCTCTACCCGCAGGCAGGGATCATGTTCCGGCTGCAGCTGATCGATCTGCTTGTAGACCATGGTCACATCTGCGCCCTGCTCCAGGTGGTACTGGTATACATCCTGCAGATCAACCGTATTAATGTGCTGGCTGCCGGAGAATACAATATATTTGGCAGACGCCCGTTTGAAGAAATCCAGATTGTTATGATAATGCTGCAGATCGCCAAGAGACGTGTCCGTAGGGTCATTCCAGTCCGGCGGCAGTATGAACAACCCGCCGTGCTTGCGGTTCATGTCCCAGGATTTCCCGTCGCCGAGATGGTCCATCAGCGAGCGGTACTTGCGGCGGACGAACAGTCCCACGCTCTCCAGCTCCGCACGCATCATGTTGGATAAGACGAAATCGATCAGCCGGTAGCGGCTGGCGAACGGGACCGCTGCCCCGCAGCGGAAATAGGTCAATTCATTTAAATTATCCAGTTCATGGTCAAGATTAATTACGCCCATAAGCTCTTTCATCGGTATCCCCCGTCCTCTGTGGTTATATGGTTTTGGCTGCTACGGTTTTGTTTTTTTTGCTGCGTTTGTCAATCAGCAGAATTTCGTCCTCATTCTCCCGGTCGACGCCGATTTCCATATAATCCTCAATGACTGTGTTCTCACTGATGATGGCTTTGTGGATTCTTACATTCTTGCCGATCTTCACCTTAGGCATAATCACAGAATCCGTAATCACGCTGCCTTCGCCTACTTCTACCCCATAGAACAGTACCGAATGCTTAACCTCACCGTATACAATGCAGCCCTCGTTAATAATGCAGCTGGACACCTTGGCTCCCGGTGCAACATATTGCGCCGGCTGATTCGGATTACGGGTGAAGATTCTCCAGCTCGGATCATTCAGGTTCAGCGGAGGAGTGTCACTCAGGAGATCCATGTTCGCTTCCCACAGGCTGTCTACAGTACCGACATCTCTCCAGTAGCCTTCGAATGGATAAGCATACAGGGACTCCCCGTCATTCAGCATCAGCGGAATGATGTCCTTCCCGAAGTCATGGGATGAGCCGGCGTTCTCACCGTCCTCAAGCAGATGCTTGCGGAGAACATCCCATTTAAAAATATATACACCCATAGAAGCAAGTGTGCTCTTAGGTTTGGCAGGCTTCTCATCAAACTCATAAATCTTGAGATCGTCTTCCGTATTCAGTATGCCGAAGCGGCTCGCTTCCTCCAAGGGCACGTCAATGACCGAGATGGTGCAGTCGGCGTTCTTGGATTTGTGATACTGCAGCATAGCATGATAATCCATCTTGTAAATATGGTCACCGGACAGAATCAGTACATGCTCCGGATCAAATTGATCAACAAACTTAAGATTGCGGTAAATCGCATCAGCCGTGCCCCGGTACCAGCTGCTTCCATTCTCCCGCTCATGCGGCGGCAATACAAATACCCCGCCATCCTTGCGGTTCAAATCCCAGTCACTGCCGACTCCAATATACGAATGCAGCACCAGCGGTTCATACTGTGTCAGTACACCCACTGTGTCGATACCCGAATTCGAGCAATTACTTAAAGGGAAGTCGATGATGCGGTAGGTTCCTCCGAAATAAACAGCCGGTTTGGCAATCGATTTGGTTAATCCCTTCAATCTTTTTCCTTGGCCTCCCGCCAATAGCATGGCTACCATCTCTTTTTTCTTCATGGAAGAGCCTCCTTGACTTATGGGTAATGAAACATGTAATAAATAGGTTGAATGATTGGTGCGGTGTAGTGTAGATCCCACATTGAAACCCAAAAAGAAATGAAGCGGAAAGAAGCAAACCATAAGAAATGCATGTGACAGGAATGAATCAGATTTAAAACGGGGGAGGAAACAGAGAATCGGGACATGCTGCCGGTTTTGCAGAAAAAAAACGCTCAAAACCGGGACTGTATCCTTATTGTAAAGTGTTCTCTACCCGCCGTCAAAACCCTTTATTGTCCGCTTCAAAAACTTTTAATTTCTAACTATATTCCTTATT
>NZ_WHOB01000066.1 GCF_013141775.1 Paenibacillus phytohabitans | reverse complement strand
GCAAGGTAGAGGAGGGGAAAAGGTGGAAGTCGTTAAAAAGGCCAAGGAGATGAAGAAAATCATCGGGCTGGTTTCAGCGCTGAGTTCTCCGGGAATCGGTCTGGTGCTGATCTTCCTAGGACTTGCCGCGCTGATCGTGTTATTCGTCTTTTTGCCGTTCATGATCTTTTCGGATGCCGACAGCTATAAGCCACAAACAGCAGGCCAGTATGCCTGGATGGCTCCTGTACAGCTGGATGTGGACGGAACGGCCTACGTCTGGCCGGTGCCAACCCTTGACCGGGTCTCTTCCCCATTTACGCTGCGTGATCTGTTTGGCACCACCCGAATGCACAAGGGGATTGATATTGCTAACGGTGCCGCAAACACCGAGCTACAGGCGGTCTATGCTATGGCTGCGGGAACAGTGACGTTGGCTGGAGTCGCCAGTGGATATGGTCAGGCGATTATGATCGATCACGGCAACGGGTTAGTGACCACTTACGGCCATTTATCTGCTCAGATGAACGTAGCGGCGGGTGATGTATTGAGCAAGGGGCAGCTGATTGGAGCTATTGGGCAAGGCATTGTCGGGCGGTCTACCGGCCCCCATTTACATTTTCAAGTGGAATTGAACGGGGTGCCGGTTGATCCATTGGAGTATGTCTTTGCTCCAGGTACGGAGCTGCCTACTCTGCCAAGAGAGCTGGGATATCAGTCTTTAAATATCGAAGTTGTGCTGCAGTTTCTGGAGAAGCGAAAATCAGCGCTGGCAGACCGCAGCCTGCTGCAGATGATCGATGACGCAGGGCGAACCAAAAATGTCTCTCCTTATCTGCTCATTGCCATTACCGGTCAAGAGCAGTCTTTTGTGCCGAGAAACAATAACCACGCCTCGGAAATTATCCGCAATCCGTGGAATGTATTTGGCTGCTGGTGCAAAGGGAAAGGTGCACAGCTCTCGACTGGTGAGGCTGCGCAGATTGCAGCGAATACGATCATTAAGCTGTCTCAGGATCTTCCTGCCGGAAGAGATCCCATCCAGTGGCTGTCGGCTAAAGATAATCCGCGTGGTTACTATGCTGCAGATAACGGATGGTGGATCGGGGTATCCAAGTACTTCAAATTGTTAGTTGCGGGGAGTGGTTGAAATGAATTTAACAGTTGTCATTATCGCAATACTGCTTTGGGTGTTTTACAAGAAAGGCAGCAATGGCTTGCCGACCTGGTTAGTCAAAGCGCTAGGCGTATTTTTGGTAATTATGCTGCTGCGCAATCTGAATGATGCGTATCACTTTGTATTTGACGAATCCGATGCGTGGTGGCCTCTGGTGAAAGAGAATGTGGCGCGTTTTAATCAGCAATTAAGGGATCTAATCCAAACGATGATGAAAGGAAGTTGAAACCATAGTGAGCACTCCAGATCCACCCTCAAAGGAATCTTTTGGACAGTTCGTGAATCGCCTGACCGTCCTGGCTGCGCTGGGAAGTGTAATCGTATTGTTTCTGGAGCCAGCGCCAGAATTCAGCCAATTGGCACAATTGGTACTCCGGTATGCAGTCACGTTGTGGCTATGCATTGTGGGTGTACCTCATATTGGGCGAGTGGCTTGGAAGCATCGGAAACGCATGTGGCCATGGCTTATCCAGTTGCGGCAAATGATTCGAAATCGGGAATGGAGACCGGGGCCATCTTCAGCAGACAGATCGTTGAGTAAGCTGCCGAATACCGGGGGTATGGAAACTATGCCTTCCGCACCTTGGCGGGGAGAACCCAATCATAGGCCAGTTGTGCTTGCAACCGAACAGAGTGTTCAATCGGGACCCTATGCGCTATTCCCGCTGAACCCTCGGCCGCATTCTTCTTCTACATTATCGGCAGAGCAGGCCTCGGAGCTCATCTTCAATACCGTACAACTGGCGGGGTTGAAAATGGAGGAACCGCCAGAAATTTTGTCCATCGATGCGGGGCCAACGCTACAAACCATTTCCTTTCGATTACCGGCCCGGCTGCAGCTCAGTGACCTGGTCAAGAAGAGAGATGATCTGGCGAATCATATCGGGCATGACCGGAGTTTCGCAGTGACCTCATCCCCGTTTTCAAGTGCAGCAGCCTTTATATTGCCTCATACTGAACGGGCATTTGTGTATATGAGTGACATGGCACAGGACCTGAAGGTGTTTGCTCAAACAGCTCAACTGCCTATGGTGTTCGGAAAGGATATGGAGGGCAAACCGATCCTCATGGACTTAGCCAAATTACCGCATTTGCTCGTGGCAGGGGCAACCGGTTCCGGGAAATCTGTTTTTATTAATGGACTGCTAACTTCATTAGCTTCCACGCGTTCCCCGCAGCAAGTCCAGTTTCTGCTCATTGATCCCAAAATGGTCGAGTTTACGATGTATACCGGCTTGCCGCATCTGATCTCCCCGCCGGTCACTGATCCGAAACGGGCAGCACTGACGCTCAAGAAGCTTGTGGTGGAGATGGAAAAGCGCTATAAGCGTTTTGCCGAAGCCGGTGTACGGAACTTGCTGCAGTATAACCGGAATCATACGCAGGATCAGCTGCCCTATATTGTTACCGTAATGGATGAATATGCAGACCTGATGGTCATTGCCCGTGCGGATGTGGAAGAAACCGTACAACGCCTGACCCAAATGGGACGAGCTGCGGGTTTACACCTGATCCTGGGGACTCAGCGTCCCAGTGTGGATGTTGTGACCGGCGTCATTAAGTCGAATCTACCGTCCCGGGTCGCTTTTCATTTACTGAGCGTATATGACTTCAAGACGGTCATGGATACAGGTGGGCCGCATTTACTCGGGGGTGGGGATGGAATCTGCATGCTGAATGGTGGGGGACAGAAGAGATTCCAGTCGGCTGCAATTAGTGCAGATGATGATGAGACGACTCGGTATATTGAGGAGTTGAAGCGCTATTGGCAAAACGAATTACGGCTAGGGAAAGTAGATCCTGAAAGAGGAGTAGAAGGAGGTTCTTCTTTGCTTAGTGAAATAGCCGATGAGGAAGTCCGCCAGCCAAGAGGTATTGTGAATGAAACTATCGGGCCATCACCACTAAGCGATGCTCCATTGGTGGATTGGACAGAAGCAGAGGAAGAGGAAGTGCCACCTATAAATGAGAGTGTGTACGATCAGGTTATTCGCTTGGCGCGGGAACATCATGGTGTATCCGGAAGGCTGCTGCAGCATGCACTGAACGTTGATTATGTGACGGCAGCTACTTATGTGGAACAACTCAGCAAAGAAGGGAAGGTCGCACCTGAATATGATCCGGAGTCGGGGTTGAAGCCATGGTTGGTGGATACTCGGGAGAGTGATGAAGAATTACTGCTACGAATGCAGCGAATAATTTGCGAGACAGGCACCGCAAGATCAGCTGAACTGCAGCAAGAACTCGGTATACGTAAAGAGAAAGTGTTACAGTTAATGAGTCGACTTGTGGAAGAGGAGTTCTTATTTCCTCCCTTAAGTCCTAAAGCGGGATATACCATTGCATGGAGCCAAGGGAGAATTGAGCAACTTTTGAAAGGGAATTTTTAGCTTAATTACTCAGGGTTATGGATATAAAATGATAAGTGTTCAGAAATAAAAGAAAGAGGAAATCCTCTTTCTTTTATTTTGTTTCATGTATTTCTTTTAATGTGTTTTTTTGAAGAATATTTGATTTGTAAACAACTAAATAGTGAGAAGTTTTATTAAATTCACTAGTATCAAATTCAGAAGGCACTTTTATATCTACTTTTTCTCCCAACTCCATGGTCACAGTTATATTTTGTTTGTTGATTTCTGCAATCTGTACAATTGCAGTAGTGCTTTTCATGCTATCAATAAAAATAATCATTACGAAGATGATAAGTATAATCAATGCGAATTTTGTTTTTTTTGCCATTATATTCTCCTTTTATTTGTTATTATACACTATATGTGATATATTGTTAAATGTTATACCAAATAAAGGAATTGGAGGAAAAAAAGGATGAAGAAAAAAGGGCTTTTAGTTACGTTGTTATTAGTTTTAAGTTTACCTGTAAGTGGAGTAAATGCTTTTGCTAGTAGTTCAAGCACTAGTGAAACGGGTTTGAATGCGCTTTCAAAGATTGATGTAGTTCAAAAGAAAGTCATTGATCCGAACTTATCGGTAGAGAAATATATGGATGGTAGAGTAGTTGGCGTTGATAATGTAGATACTTTAAACGAAAGCCAGAAAACAAAAATACTGAAAGAGATGAGATTCAACTCTGAAGAAATAAACGCTATGCCAGAACAGTTAAAAGATGATTTGTTAGAATCCGGTGGTGTAAAAGTAGATATTAATACCGAGATAAGTGAGGAATATCACTCACTGGATGGTAAAACATATATTGTTGATGAGAGTAACAAAGAACTTATTCAAAAAATAAAAGATGCTGATTTAAAAGAAATCCAAAAGGACTCTGTTACATCACAGATGCAGACTGCAAAAAATTCAGTGAATGATGGTGCTTTTTCTGCCTATCATTCATTATTGTATAGCGGTAAGACATCTAACGCAAAAGAATTTGTATATTCGTATTTAACATATTATTCAATGTCGACAACGATTTTGCCTGGAGCTATTGACAAAGTAGGTACTGCTTGGAATGTAAATGCTACAAGAACAGGAGCAGTTGCGTATTCTTACCTGGGGAATTCTGGGTACCAAGTTTCAGTTGATGTTTCTTCTGTATATGGTACTTCAACAAGTTATCTCCCGGAGACATATACGAGAGGATATATGAAAAATGACGTGAATATTCCTGTTTCTTACGTAGGGACTACGACAAATTTTGCTAGTGCTTATGCTCATCCGTATGCTCTAGTTTCTCCAGCAGTTAGTTTTGGTCCTCTTGCGGTTTCGTTTTCTTCATTTATTGGAAGTCAATGGTCATGGGGAAGTTCGTTTACAGTTGGAGCAACTTCTTTAAATCCGTAAACTGATTTGAGAAAAATCGCAGTAAACATACGTGATATACTATGTGCATGTTAAAGCGCCAGTGTGGCGCTTTTTCTTTTACCAAAATACTCAGTAATTGCAATTACTGAAAGCAGCGGATACTAGAGATTTATTTTTACTCAAATTAGTATCAAATTAAATATACAGTTCCCGTTTATAGTTCCCAGTTCAAAAGCCAAAAAACCTAGTGATTTAGGCTTATTTTTGTTTTCCTGTACTTCCATATGTCCGGGAACCAAAGAGGGGAACTATAACGGAAGTTATTGTATGTTTAATAAAGCGGAAAAGGTAAACTAAAGATTATTAACGGGCATCGAGAATGCCAAACAGGTTATAAAACCAATCATAGTATTCGGGAATAATTATGAGGCAGATTCTCCAACTAGCAAACGCTGCCCTGTCTTGAGAAACGGCTGGCTAAGACTCGCGTACTTCAACCCTGAAAATCCCATACTTTTTACGTACTTTTCGAACACGTTTCTCTTGAACAATTGAGTTAATCTTATATCATGCAAGAAAACAAAAAGAGGCCGCCCCGGCAATCCAAGGGGCGGCCTTTGTGTTGAGGGAGGAGAGTGCTGTGCAGGAAGTTGGATTTAAAGAAGCAGGAGAAATATTGAATACGCCGGTCAGCACATTGCGGCGCTGGGTTGTCTTGTTGGAGGAGCAAGGGTACACCTTCAACCGGGACGGCAAGCGCAGGCAGCTGGATTGGCTGGATGTAGGTGTGCTGCGGGAAGTCAAGCTCGGGCTCCAGGAAGGAACGCTGGAAGAGGCGATTCAGAAAGCTATCTCTTCATCTGGGGTTAAGCAGGAAGAACATCATCAGCAGGAGTCACGGCCCGTAATTGACTGGGGCGAGTGGGAAGCTTTTGACTTCCAAGTGAGCAGCCTAATAGAAAACTTGTTTTGGCACGGTCAGGAACAGGCGGTGAGCACTTTGCTTACGACTTGGCGAGCACTCAAGGAGACGAAAGGGGGAAAATAACCATGGGAAAAAAGTTCAGCCTTGCTGAGCTGAAGGCTTTGCCCACGCTGAAGCAATCACACACGGATAATTTGAAAAAGGACACCGGGAATGAACGGGTTTGGTTGTCCCGAATGACTGTTGCGGATGGTATGCCATATAACAATCAGGTCACAGTGGAAGTGTTCTCGAACGGTAAATGGAACATCGTAGATACGTACCAGGCACAATAAGGAGTGAACATGAAATGATAAAGACCTATGCTAACTGGAAAGGGGATTTGGAGGATTACCTCCAGATCGGTGATTTGGTAGATGAGGAAATGGCGGATCACTTTCTGAATGTGCTGCCTCCAGCCTGCTGGACGGCGAAGATCATTCAGATCGGGGAGCCGAATAGCGATGTTGGTGGCAGGGCCACCTACGCCACTTTAGAAAAAACAAGTCAAGGTTGGGTGTACCGGGGCAATTGTCACCGGGGCGAGACGGAGGGGAGATCATGACCGGCAAAGCACAGGTGATTGCCTTTGCCAATCTGGGCGGCGGTGATGCCGTTCAGGGCGTGATGAAACTGATCCGCACCTACCCCAAAGATCAGCGAGTGGTGGTCGCGGAATTGCCTTGTGTCGGTTTGCCGCGAATTGCCTACACCTTTGATCAGCAAATTGCTGAGCTCCACAAAGAGCGCACCATGGATCAGTTCCTGCTCGATCTGGACCGGCAAGCCTTAAAGCCGATTCAGGAATACATGGTTCAGCGAAATGGAGTGGACTACTTACTAGTGAATCCACGCTCGCAGCCGGAAGCGCCCGTGATTCGTAAATTGTCTTCGAATCAAACGCTGATCTCAGCCTCCGTAATGCTGCGGCAACAGTTGGAAGCTATCTATGATGTGATCATTCTGCTCACACAGGGTTCGCTGATCCAGCCAACGACTCACTTCGCTCTCCGGACTTCGGATGCAACGGTACTCTACAGCGCTGATGCCATTGATTTTGTCGGCAATTATACGCATTACCGCCGACTGATTGAAGTGTTCAGCGTGGAGCGGGAGCGACTTTATCTGTTCAGTGCAGATACCAATGTCAAAATAGACGAAGCGCCTGTGTATACCAAATTCAGTGAGCTGATCAAGCGCTGGAAGGCGCTTGAACCGAACAAGATCCCTTTGCGGGAAGGACAAGCTGCCGGGCGTGACAATGAAACGGTGGGAATCATTGAACCACTGGAATATCTGGATGTTCAGATTTCCATTCAGGCGGTCAACAGCGAATGGTCAGAGGGGGATGCCAAGAAGCTGGAGGGGCTGCTGAACTTTGTCCGTTACCGGCTGCAGGAGGATCACCTGGACGAATATGTTCAGTCCCTGACCCATGAACCTTCGCGGCAGAAGATTCGTTACTACATCTCGGATTTGATCCGGGAACAGAATGAATATGCCCTATCGATTCCCTTGAATGAAGTGGTGGAATGGGTGCAGAAGGAAATCACGGAGCTTGGAGTACTGCAGGGCATCCTGGATGATCCTACGGTCAGTTCGATTGAGATCAACGGTCCGGAGCAAGTGATCATTGAGCAGGGTGGGCAAGACATACACCGGCCGGATATCCGGTTTCAGAGTGTGTCTCACTTGTATGAAGTGATCAACAAAATGCTCATGCCGATCGGAAAACCGATCTCCAGTACAGATCCGATTGTGGATGCCAATTACCGGGGCTTCCGGATTTGTGTAGTCGCAGATACGAAAGAGTATCAAGGGATTAGCGCCAATGCACCGCTGATCAGTATCCGGAAGTTCCCTCCGGATGTGTACACCGATGAGCAGTGTATCCAGTACGGGAACATCTCGCCGGAGATTGCCGAGTTCCTGCATTTCATAGTTCCCAAGGGAGCCAATCTCGTCATTGGCGGGGGAACCAACAGCGGCAAGACCACACAGCTGATTCGTCTGCCGATGTGCATGGAGCCGATCACCCGCATTATCTCGATTGAGGATTCCGAGGAAATGATGCTGGCCAGCAAACGGCAGTATCTCGATTACCCGAATCTGCCTTCCCTTCTGGTGAAGGAGGTCGAGGATGAGAAGAAGAGCTATGGCATCGCCAAGCTGATTAAAGCCTGTCTGCGGCTCAAGCCAACCGTAATGTGTATTGGGGAGATCCGTGATGAACCGGCAGCGCAGCAAAGCCTGATCGGGATGAACACCGGACATACCGTCTGGACGACCATTCATGCCAATAGCGCGAAAGAGGCCGCGACCCGGTTCCTGCAACTAAACGGTAATACGATGGCTGCAGCCAGCCAGATCTCCGGATCGATAGACCTGATTCTGTTTCAGAAGAAATTGCCCAATGGGGCCCGGGTCGTGACCGAGCTGTCGGAGCTGATTGGCTACCGGGGAACCGAGGAGCCGGTGCTCAATCCGATCTTCAAATACGATTACAGCCGGAAACGGCATATGCGGGTCGGCAAGATCCAGTCCGAGTCGCTGATGGAGAAGATTTATTTGAAGGACCCGGCGCAGGAGGAAGTCCGGCGCTGGTGCGAAGGGAAGGAGCTGAAGGCCATATGATGCCCATTCTGCTATTGGCAGCGGGACTCCTGGTCTCTTTTGGTTTGTTCTCGTTATTGCCAGCGGCAAGCAGCCGGTCCCGGCAGCTGCGTATCGCCTTTGGATTTGAGCAAACCCAAGCAGAAGCGAAGGCGGCAGGCATACACCTGGAATGGCGAAACTATGTGCAGATCCTGAGCATCTCCCTTGTGATAGGAGCAGGGGTGGCCTACTGGACGGCAAACATCTGGTTTGTCGGCGTGGGAGTTGCGATGGGAGTGATTGTACCCAAGATGATCATTTCGGCGGTGAAGTTCAAACGCAGGAAAGAGGTTCTCCTGAACTTGCCAGGGAATCTGCGGCTCTTGTCCTCCAAGTTCCGGGATTGCAAATCCCTGCAGAAGTCACTAGAGATGTCTTTGCCGGTCATGAGCGGTGTGACGGTTCCGTACTTTGAGCAAATGTACGCTTCGCTGCGGATCGGGATTGATGTTCCTACGGTATTGGAGCAGATGAAACAAGTTGTTCAATTCAAAAAGTTCGATGATTTCTGTGAAAAAGTGATGGCCGGGAACAAGGACGGATTCCATGCCCGTTCGGTCGAAGGAATTCGGGAGAGCATCGCAGACATTGCGTCAGACATGCATCTGCTGCAGGAAATTGATATTGAGAATGAGAAAAAGCGGATGGAACCGTTCGTGGTGTTCGGGATCAGTCTGCTCTTCCCGTTCTTGTTTGGGTATCTCGAAAGTCAACTGGTGCTGGAGTTCAAGGCAGCGACCACCCTGCAGACCGGACTCGGCAAGCTGCTGCTGGCGAGTATGATTGTGAGCGTGATGATTGGACTGTGGAAGAAGGATTCGCTGCTGCGCCTGAATCTGGATGATTTGTAAGGGAGGTGAAACATGATTACATCCATACTGTTTGGGCTCGCCGCACTATGTATCGTCATTCCTGTGCTGGGGATCGCCATTCCCGGCTTCCGGCGGCAGCAGCAGCTCATGAATCTGGCGGCTCTGGTCAACCAGTCCGATGCGCAGCGGCTGCGGCTGCAGCAAAATGCTGTGGTCCGGTCCCTAGCGGACAGGCTATCTGCTAGGCAAGGAAAAAGGCAGAGTAGTAAGCAGCGCGAAATGTACGGCATGCTGGGGTACCCGGTGAGTTATGAAATCTATCTCGCCAAGGCGATCATCCAAGCCCTCTTGCCGGGAGGATTTGCCCTCGTGCTCGCGGGGATGGTGCAGCAAGTCTTTTTTGCCATCGCCGGACCGATTTTATCTTTTCTATTCTTTTGGCTTCAAATGCGGCAGATTCCCCAAGCGTATCAAAAACGGCAAAATCAGCTCATTGCGGATTTGCCGTTTTTAATTAGCAAAATGATCACTGCGCTGGAAGTCGGCAAGCCGTTAAACGTGATATTTCAGGAGGTCAGTACCCGCTGTGGTCCTACACTATCTGCGCTGCTTAAGCGCCTCGTTGCCAACATGGGGACGATGTCGCAGAAGGATGCTCTGCAAATGTTTGCCAAAGAGGTCCATGTGCCTGTGGTGTATGATTTTGTGTCGGTGGTTAATGTCGTTGCAGAGAAAGGCTTTCATGAAGCCGAGGATGATCTGAATGGTGTCAAAAACGATTTGCGTAATCTGAGCAAGCTTGCCCTGCGCGAACGCACCCGGGGCAATCCGGGAAAGATGAACCTTTTCTACGGAATGGTTATTGTCCATGTGGTGGTTTTCTTTTTTATGATGCTGATTAAAATGTTCGGCGCATTTAATTCCCTATAAACCCATTTGAGAGGAAGATTAACGAATGAAGAAGCTGATGAAGAAAATGGTTGAAGGTACAAAGCAGGTAGTGGTGAACGCTCCAGGAGTCCTGGCGGTAAGGCTGAACCGGTTCCGGACAGAAGAGCGCGGAGATGCAATGCAATGGGTGATTGGTATTCTGATCACGCTGCTGCTGTTCATCGCCGTGTATCTGCTGTTCAAGGCACAGATTAATACCTTTGTCGTGGATAAAATCTTCGGCAAGATGAACTCGCTTGACTAAGGAGCCTGTCATGCGCCGCAGATGGAAACAGTTCCTCCGGAGCGAGAGGGGGGATGGAATCATGTCCTTCTTCTTTCTGATGATGATCGTCCTGATTATTGCTCTGATCGTCGTGACCATTGTGCAGTATGTGATGATTCGTTCCAACTTACGTACCGCAGCGAATGAAGTGCTGCAGGTGATGAAGGTAGAGAACGGGGCAGATCAGGCGACCCGGACTCGGCTCGATGGGTTGCTCCAAAGCATGGGTATGAATCCGGCAAAGGTCTCGCTTATCGCTACCCCTAAGCCGGTGCAGCGCGGGGATCGCCTGGAAATAACCGTCACTCGGGAGTATAACGTATTTGCCCTGAAGGCAGTCGGTGTGAACTACACCGTACCGATCACCGTGCATCTCCCCGGACTGGCACATGTATTCTACAGGACGGGGGAGTAGGATGTGGATCAAGGTGTTAGGAGCCATTTTGTTTGGTTTGATTCTCGTGGTGCTGGTGATGGATCTGCTAGTGGTGGACAGTGTATATGACTCGACAGGGAGAACGATAGAGAATGCGATTGACGCAGGAATTATCCGTTCCGGCATTGTGACAGATGCCCAGCAGGGACTGGTGCAGCTGGAACAGAATACGCTCCGCTCCGCAACTAGAGAAGCCTTTATCCAGAGTCTAGGCCTGAATGCTGCGATGGAGAATCCGGTGATGAAGAGCAGCAGCTTTGAGCTGCATCTGATGTATGATTCCGGGGATGTTCCCTGGATCGATGTGGTGTTTCGCACGCATGTATCGTTCGCACTTCCGGGAGTTTCGTATCCAGTTACCGTTCACCGCAATATTCCCTATGAGAGTATCTATAAATAATGAGGGAGGAAGACCAAGCCGTTGAAAAAATTATGGAATAAATATACCCGCAGCGCATTGATCGTCCTGCTCGGACTGATCCTTGCGCTGGTTGCGTTTCAGCTCAATAGCCGAAACATTGCCCAGCAGGTGCAGACGAAAAAGATCATTGTCGCGACAACCACTATTGATCCATATATGCCGATCACCAAGGACCAACTGAAATTCCGCGAGATGGTGGTCAGCGAAGTGCCGGAGGATGCGCTGGAAACCGCAGATGAGCTGGATTTCAGCGATGCGTATGCCTCCAAGTATGGATTCATGGCGGGCGCTCCGATTCGCAAGTCGCTCGTCACAACGGCAGCAGCCTCGGGGTTGGGGGCTGCGGTTTCCTTACAGGAAGGCATGCGGCAGATCGGGGTGAAGACGGATCTGGTCTTATCCTCCGGAGATGAGGTCAAGCCTGGTATCCTCGTGGATGCCTATGCATTCGTGTCCGACACGGCAACCGGTCAGTCTAAAAAAATGGTCCTGCCTGAATTGTCTAGTCTGAAAGTTGTGAAACGGCTGAATGCGGAAGGGAAGGTTCCCGATCCGGCCGACGGCGGTAGCTTGATTCCCGCCGTGATTGTACTTGAGGTAACTCCGCAGCAGGCCGCGCTGCTGATGGAGGTCCAAGAAACGGGAAAGGTCTACCTGCTGCCTGCAGGCACCCTTCTTCCGTAGAGGAGGGATTTTATGAAACACAGTAGTTTTTGGTTAGGACTGGTCCTGCTTATAGCAAGTTCCCCGGTAACTCATGCCGAGAAGGCTGAGCCTGAGACCGGAGAAGTGAGCACGGTCATGTCAGCTACCTATGCGGTCTATGACGATCCCCTGGGCAGTCTGCGTGTCGCCGGTCAACCGGCGCATCTGACGCTGAATGCTTCCGGAAACCTTCAGTTCACAGAGTCGCTGAACCTTACGGTGGAGCAACAAGGCGACTCTGGCTGGCAGTATGCCGTTTCGCTTAACGATTTCACCATCCGGCATGCCGTGCAGGAAGGAAACATCCAGGCGAGGATTCCGGCAGGGTATGCTTCGTATCACGTTTCCAGTCTAACCTCAGAGCAAGAAACGGATGGAATCTCGACCGGTTCAGGCGTGTTTGCTTCCGGAACCTCCCAGGTTGTGATGGAGGCGGCGGAAGGCGCGGGCAGAGGAATCACAAGCGCTGAACTGCTGCTGCAGGTAGATCTGCCTTCACTGATTGAGATTGCGGAAGTAAAGAATACCGATCAGGTCTCACCCGGTGAACGGGTGGGACTGCTTGCCGGTGAATATGAAGCTAGCCTGACATTTACCCTGGTCACCGGGCTATAAGAGAACGAGAGAATTGAGGTTAACCATGAAGAGAGTAATCGTTAGTAAAATCATGAGTGTATTACTGTTCGGGTTCATCGGCTGTTTGTGGATGTCTACTGCCGTTCATGCCGACAGTTCCTTTGTCCTGTCTCCGATCAAAGCCGTAGAAGAAGGCCGGGGGTATTATATGGATCAGGTGCAGCCGGGGGACACGCGGGAGTATACCTTTGTGGTCCGCAATGCCAAGGATACGCCGGTACAGCTCAAGCTGTATCCGGCAGATGCCCTTCCGGCGCAAAATGGGGGCCGAAGCTTCTCGGAAAAGGAGCAGCACCTTACCCTGGTCGGGGCCTGGCTGGAGCCGCAAGGTGTGAAGGCCATCACGCTGAAACCGCAAGAAGTGCGTAGTTTCAATTACGTCTTGAACGTACCGGAGGATCTCCTGCCCGGTCAGTACGTGGGAGTGATCGCTGCCGAAGAGCTGATCAAGGCAGAAGAACCGTCTGCAGGTACCGAGGGGCAGCAGGCTTCGGTGGCCATCGATGTGGTCAACCGTAGCGGGGTGCAGATGGTCCTGGAATACAAGGCTGATCAGGCGAATCATGAGATGAGTATTGATGAGTTCAAGCATGATTATGTCAGCACCGGCCATTCCCGGCTGACGATGAAGCTGAGTGATCGCGGAACGATTCTGGAGAAGCCAACCGGCAAGATCACGGTCCGTGACGGGCAGGGGCAGGTCATGTTTGAGCAGAAGTATACAGCGGACTCGATATATGCGGGGAGCACCGCGGATATGGTCTATATCGTCAATGACCGGCTGCTGCTGCCGGATGTCTATGAGGTCAACTACACCGCCTCCTTTTCAGGCAAGACGATCAGCCGAACGATTACCTTCAAAGTCACACCTGAGCAGTCCAAGGCTTCCCAGGTCGCATTGACAGAGGCAGGCAAGATTGAAGTCACACAGACGTTCTGGGATTGGCTGGGGCTGCATCTGTGGGTCGTGGTGATCACGATTGTGGTGATCCTATTGTTTTTTGTGTTGTTGTTCTGGCTGTTGCTTCTGCTGTGGAAACGGAAGAAGGACAAACAGAAAGAGGAAAAAGAGACTGTTCCAGATCCTGTTGGTGCTGTGGATCGGACCTTGGAAGGTTAAGAAGGCAGGACAAAGAGCGGACTCTTCATGGGGTCTGCTTTTCTGTTCTCATTCGGTTCTTTGAAAGGAGGAGATGCTTTTCAACGTGTAGTCCGTCCATTTAACCACGATAAATGATTGAGGAGGAGCAATATGAAGAAAGTATTAGTAGGTTTGTTTATGCTGATGGCCTTAAGCATCCCGATGTCTGCCTTTGCTGCAGATACAGATGAGTCTGAAGTAGTAGTGACCGGTGCGGGACTTCAAATCACCCAGACGAAACCCGCATTCAAGGATATCACGCTTGATTTGAAGCAGAACCAAACGTCAGCAGCAGACAGTAATCTCTATGTCCTGGATGCACGCGGTACGGCAGCGGGATGGGGAGTGGTCCTCCGGGCCACGGATTTCAAACTGACCAAGATGGTGAGCGGACAGGCCGTTGATTTTGTCATTCCGGCATCGTCCGTATCTTTTTCCACGCAGTACAAGACCGCCATTACAGGAACGCCTATTGATTTTGCAGCAGCCAAAGGAGAACTGGCCAATCAACAGGTGTTGTCCTCCGGGGATAGCCGGATTGTGGGGGTGATTCCTTCGGAAGGCGCAGGTACGCATCAGTTCGGGATCGCCTATACCTTGAATGTTCCCAAGCTGATTTCGGGAAGCAATGGGCAGAATGTGGGACTCCTGCAAGGAACGTATACCTCGACATTTACCTACACGGCCACGGCAGGGATTTAACCCATCGCGAGAAAATAAATAAAGGGTTCATAAGAAAGGTGGCATGAATTAATGAGTGTTGTTCGAACGAAAAAAATGAGAAGTCTGCATCTGCTGATGATCGCAATTCTGGTGATTTCACTGGCCTTTATCCCGAATCATATCGAAAAGGCGGATGCCGCGACCTCTATCGCACCGCTACAATCCGTTGTCACGTATAACGGAGCCAATTATCTGCTCATTAACAGTAAGGTATACAAAATGGAGACCACGGGCCAAGCCACGTTACTACTTAGCGATGTGGATACATTTGTAGGAAGTGATGATGCAGCGGTTGCCTTGAAGAAGGATGGCACGGTGTGGGCATTGGCGAAAGATGGGCAGTATGTTGGTAAGCCTACTGGAGCGATTTCTACCTTTACGCAATTAGCAATCGCTGATGTATCGAACATTTGGGTAAATGACATGTCCGTTCGGTACTTAAAGAAAGATGGAACGTTGTTTGCTTCCGGGTTTAACACGGGTGGTTCGCTAGGTGTAGGGAATACGAATTACTGGATTGGCTACATCGCTCCTGTTATTGACGCGAGTTACGGGCAATTGCAGAACGTTGTAGATTTCTTTCAATTAGGGAATGCCATTTCCTATGTGAGAACGAAGGACAAATTATATGCCTATGGGGATAACGTCAGAGGGTTGCTGGGCAATACCTCTGTAGCTGTGAATGGACAAACGGTTACTCCCGTGCAGGTGCTCGGCTTACCCGATCTGACTGGGAAAACCGTGAAGTTAACGGATGCCTCGGAAACCATTGTAGCGCAGATCGGAACGGAAACTTATTATTGGGGGAGAGATCCGTTTAGTGCCAGTTATGCGACGAACCAGACGACAGCGAAGAAAACAACGTTGGCGGTAGGAGAGCTCAATTCCTATTCTGTAAGTTATATTGACCCTGTGAAATATGCCAGTAACAAAGATATGAGTACGGCGAGAGAGCAATTCCATTTTGATTCGTTGATGAGTGGAGCCTTGTATAATTTCGGAGTAACCATTGCCAACTTCAAAGATCCGGTAGCTCTTCCAGGGACCTCACCTTATACAGCCACGCCGGTTAGCCGATTGACGAATGTGGTGAAGTATGTGCCGGTTGGCGAGTATTCCATCGCCTTGAAGACCGATAAATCCCTTTGGTATGTCCGGGATGCGGATGTTCAGAAGATCAACGGGCCTACAGGAGAAATATACAATGTGAAGGACATTGTCACTGCTCCATTGCAATTCCAAAGCAAGCGATTCAGCCAGGAAGTGTACTCTTCGGGTTCTACCACATCGTATATGTGGCGTGCCCTTTCCTACCAGTTGCCGATGTGGATACTTAAAGACAATGGTGATCTGTGGGCCAATGCATTCAGCATGAACTCGGGAGAGGTGAAAATCCCCGTAACAGGAGTCCAGTCATTGGTGCAAGGTGGATACAGCATGTATGCACAGACAGATACAGGCGATGTGTATGATGTGTCGTACATCTACAAATACAGCAATCCAACCAATAACTACAAGTCAGTTAAAATTACCGGGCTGGATACGGTGCAAGTTGTGCTTGAGACGCCTATCCTTACACAGACGCTGGATAAATTCAATAATCATATTCTCTCGGTAGATTACGGTTCTTCTACAGATATTACAACACGGGAATACTCTGTTGATGGGGGGACCACATGGTTGGCGTACACGGCCCCAGTAACCCTAACCGGACAAACAACGGTATCCTTCAAAGCAAGATCGGGAGCAGCCGGAGGCATGTACAGTGCTTTGCTGGAGTCTACGGTTGTGAATGACCCGATCATTATTGCTGCAGGCTATCCGAGAATCGTAGATGCAGGGAATGGGAATGTTTCCGTTGAAAGTGGGACAACCCATCCGGATGTGAACATTGAGATCCAAATCGATGGAGGCAGTTGGCAGACCTACACCGGTCCGGTGGTATTACCTGCCGGAGGACACTCGATGGAGACGCGGGTAACCAATCTGTCTGGTGATGTTCTCGGGTCAGACGCCAAAGCGGTGAATGGTCCTACGCCAGCACCTACAGCCACGCCAATACCAACCGTGGCACCTACGCCAACCGCGACTCCGATGCCGACTGTAGCGCCAACTGTAGCGCCAACGGTAGCGCCTACAGCGACACCAATACCAACGGTAACACCAACCGCTACACCTGTGCCGACAGTAGCCCCTACGGCCACACCGCAGCCGACTATTGATCCAGGCTGGGGCAGTCCAATTGGGTCTGAGGATATTTCCTTTACAGTCCTGGGCGGCGGGTTCAGTTCACAATTCAACGGATTATTGCTCGATACCGTGACCATCGGTACGACCAACCAGTATCAGGTTATTAATAGCGTCACGAATTCTGTGATTGAGGATTCTCGCGGCACCGGGGCAGGATGGAACTATTCACTCCGAATCACCGATTTTGTCAGTGATCCCGTGATTGATAACAGTCTGGGAACAAGCAATCTGGTGGTGAAGATGCCTTCAACCGCCCTCAGCGTGGATGTTACTGATACCACAACGCTGGTAGGACAAGATATGAAGCTCAGTCTTAACGGAACGTATGTCTTTAATAGCGAGCCAGTTGTACTTGCCAAAGCTGAAGCGTTTCAGGGTATGGGACAATATCAGCTGCCGATGAGCTACATGCTCCGGATTCCGGACAAAGTGGAGGTAGTGTCGGCAGGCAGCGGAAGTGCCTACCAAGCCGGAGCGAAGACCGGCCTTCGTGTGGGGACCTACCGGTCACAGTTCACATTTACGCTGGCTTCAGGAATCTAGGACATCCATATGAACTGATCGTCTTCTATTTTGGACGGTCAGTTTTTTTGTTTAATGAATTATAACGAAGGAAGCGTGGAGCCGGTTGCTGAATTGACTTAACATGCTATAATCATTATCAAACCTGTGATATCATCCTGCGATCCTCAAGTATATATAGAATGATTGGGGTATATACTTTACACCAAGTCTAGCCTGGGAGGAATTCTGATGGATGAGAAGAAGGAGGATGGACAGATGATCGATCAGAAACAAGAGGGTAACAAACCAGTGGCTTCCGATGCTGAGGTTCTGAAGCTTGCAAAAAAGGGCATGAAGAAATACAGAAAAACCCTGGATAAGTTGGCTAAGAACTAATGTATATCCAACTTACACCTCGACAGATTATCGAAATTCATGATGCAGAACTGGCCGAATCGAACGGGTTGGCCGGAATCAGAGAACCGGGATATCTTGACTTCATTTCCGAGAAGCCTTTTAGTGTGGTCTTCGGAGAGGAGCAGTATCCCGGTTTATTTTTGAAAGCTGCTGTTTTGATGGACGGTTTAATTTCATCCCATTGTTTTTATGATGCCAATAAAAGGACGGGAGTCCTGGTAACGTATGTCTTTCTCGGGATGAACGGAGTTGAACTGGATGCAGACCCCGAGGAACTCTTTAACGTTGCGATCCAGATCGCAACCAAAAAAATAGGTATTCATCCCTTAGCAACATGGTTAGAGAAGAACTCGTACAAGAACGGGTAATTCCATGCTTTTTGCATACGTTTGTCTTGAATAAAGGCTGTATGCTTGTTCTGTAGGATAATGAAGGCAGGGGATATGAATAGCATCACGACACAAGCGCCGCTGAGGGGCTTTTTATTTTGCCTTTTTCAGTGTTAAGGTGCGGCGGGGGAGAGGAGGGAGGGGGACATAAAACTAGATAATTAGGATAAATTTGGGTTTACATAATGAAATCATTATGTTAGTGTAAAAGAAACTCAAAATGTAGGATGTGAATCTCAATGGCTGCTAAAAAAATGGGCAGACCGCCTTCTGTCAATCCAAAAAGTGAACAACTATCTGTAAAGATGGACAAAACTACTGAGACGATATTGGACAACTATTGCCTTAAACATAATGTCAAAAGGCCTGCAGCCGTGCGTGAAGCAATCTCCCGACTCAACGAAGAGGAAACACGGTATTTTTGGAGTCCGGAGTGGAGGCAATTGCTTGAAGAAAACGAGACCACTTTATTAAAAGGGACAGAGGATCTACAGCAAACCCTTAGCTTGCTTCTTTCGTTGATACGGAGTATGAAAACAAAAACAGGGAGTGAAGATGAATGAGATCCATTCGGTTAAGATTTAGCAGTGCGATTCTAACCATGGTTATGTTGTTAGGTTTGGTGGCGAGTGTCGCCTCTGCAGCCCAAGTCACGGTTTCGGTACAGGTCAATGGAACAGCGCTCAGATTCCCGGACGCGAAGCCGTACTATGAGAATAACCGGGTCATGATACCGATCCGGTTCGTCAGTGAAGCGTTGGGAGCGAAGGTGGGCTATAGCCTCGATAGATCCGTAACCATTGAGTTAGGTCCGAAGAAAATCCTGATGAAGATCAACAGCGATACTGTAACGGTTGATTCTGTGCTGCAGAAGCTGGATGTACCTGCGCGTCTGCAGCAGAACCGTACCTATGTACCCTTGCGGTTTGTGTCGGAGGCCCTCGGTGCTGAGGTGGGTTGGAATCAAGAAAAACGTCTGGTGACGATTACGACAGGAGCATCTGCAACACCGGTAGCGAGTCCTTCCCCTAC
The DNA here is from genome assembly GCF_013141775.1 of Paenibacillus phytohabitans. Lineage (GTDB taxonomy): Bacteria > Bacillota > Bacilli > Paenibacillales > Paenibacillaceae > Paenibacillus_AQ > Paenibacillus_AQ phytohabitans. The sequence goes on along the minus strand of NZ_WHOB01000066.1, from coordinate 39,793 downwards.
GGCGACGCCTGCTGTGGGTGGGAATAACATGTTTAAAGTCGGTTTTGAGTGGCCTCGTGAGACAGAGCTGGGTAAGGCTCTGTTTGTCGATAATATGCGAGTATCTGGCGGTAAACTAAGTTTTACTTTGCCTAAAGAAGCTAGTGGTGACTATGACGGTCCTGTTGGGGGTAAATCATATAAGCTTGAGCCAGGTAAATCATACTCATTTCCTATCGGTAAGAATGCAGGTCTAATCTCGCTATCCAAGGCTGAAACGTCTGGTGATAGTTGGGAAGGATACGCCATAGCTTTAGATACAAAATACAATGAGGATATGGCCCTGCTCTTTGGGGCAATTACAAATGATGTAGTAGTCTTTGGGAAGGGGAATAGTGGAGCAACTTTGACTGAAGTTATTCAGAAGGCCAAGTCTCTAAAGTAAGATGAAACTTAAGGGTGAATATCGGTGATCATATGTGCTTAATATAACTTTTTACAAGAGTCTGATTCGCTAAATGCGGCAGGCTCTTTTTTTTGAAATAGTATCCGAATGGAGGGAGAATTATGAGAAAACAAAAGCTAGGAAAAGCTTTTCTATTAATAATTGCTGTAATATTGCAACTGGTCCCGGTGGCTGCTGCAGCGGGAACACCGATGTTGTATCCATATACTCCGTCATGGGAATATGGCCTGGAGGGAGAAAATTTCAATGGTTTTGTCCCTGCATTAGAAAGACAAGTGGAAAATAACCCGTGGCAGCTGTACCAATGGGCTGGATTGTTCACATTCGCAGATGGGCAGACAAGAATAGTCCCTAATTACGATGTCTTTAATGTAAAGAAAACTCCTGTCGATGAGAATTTTAGTAAGGAGAATGGCTTTGGATTGGTTTTTAAAAGTGAAGCAGCTCTTGGTGATTTGTTTGACTCTATTTGGTCGGGTCAACCGATTGAAACTAAACAGCGGAAATATTTCAGTGATCGGTTTGTTCAAACTGCTAAAGATCCCATTTTTAAATCAGGACACGAATACTACTATATTCTCAGGAATGCCTTTCCGTTCCTCCGCACATCCGGCATTGTCCCGCGCATGGGGATAAAGTTCAACAGCACCCAAAAGATCAGTTCTGACTCCTACCGAGCGCTCTATGATGTTTCTCCTTGGCCTAAATTAACAGTATCCCAGGGAAACGCATTGAATGTTGCATTTTCCTCCTATGGTTATTCCGAACGGGACATTCGGGTCATTGCAGCACCTAAGGGGGCATTTCCGGACTTATCCAAAGTGGTTAGTCTGACAGACGGTAAACTAATCCACACCACTGAACCGAGCTATGACGGCAATGTAAGCGTGAATGCAAAGGATATCTCCAAAGTCCTTGGTAAAGATGTAGATATCATCGTGGATGATGGTTATGGCCGGACAGCGATTAAGAGTATTACGCTCCCAGATGAGCAAGCACTAGACTTCGTGCCTACGAAGCTGACGCTCACGGACGGCGGACAGCTCTGGGTGAAGTTCCGGTATGACGGTGATGATATCATGGCTTCCGATTATGTGAATACACGAGGAATGCCAATGAATGCTGCAGTCAAGATTGGCGGTGTGCTTACCGCAGAGTTTTCGCTGGCCTCGATGTACAGCTCACTTCCAGCGACGATAACGAATGGCCAAGAATTCAATTACATGCTTGGCAAAGTCGAGATTGGTGATGATCCGGGGAAGTACTATATCAAAGTAGACGCTACAATTAACAATCCTGTCCATCAGGATCGGGCGCTGGAGTCACCAGCGGCGGCTTACAACAACAATATGCTACATGGGGAATGGATGATTGAACGTGTGGCTCCGAAGGCTGATCTGATTGCGGTATCGATCACTGCTTCGCCGGATTCCATTACCAAGGGCGGTCAGTCCAGCATCACCGGAAAGGTCAAGAATGACAGCGCAGCTGGGCAGAATGATGTGCTCATTCGCTTGTATGATAACGCCAGCAAAATCTATGAGACGCGAAAATCTTTTGCTGCAGGTCAGACGCTAACCGTAGGGCCTTTTAATTGGACAGGCAACTCGACAGGGGTCCACAACCTTACGCTCTCCGTAGATCCCGAGAAAGAGAAGACGGATCAGAATCGGAGCAATAATATAGTCACGACAGGCTGCAGTGTTGTCTCAGGAGCTTCAGGAAGTGGGAGCGAGTGTAATCAGCCTGAGGCTGCTGGTGAATGGTCAGTGTCCTATCCAGTGATCACTGGATATCCAACAAAGTATTACACTTCTAGCTATACAACGGCAGATGGTAAGACTCACTATTTCACTGACTATTACACAGACTACGGTGACCCTAACTGGAGCAGCACTCCTGTAACGTACCAGGAGAATCTGAAAATCTCTGCCGAAGTAAGCACCAAGCAAGGCATAGCGACAGATCTCAATCACCCCAAAGAGACGGATAGGGACAGCCGTGGTTCCTGGGAGATTATTCCCTACGCCAAGAAAAGCGGAAAGGATGCCAATGCAATTACAAGAGCCGGTTACGGTATTGAGCTGAAAGTAAATACAACCTACACCACGAATTGGGAGACCAAAATCCCTGCTGGTCTGGAAGGAACGGCATATCCGTTAGGGGGAACCTATTATGGTCCCGATGCAGTGTATGCTACCTTCTATGATTCAAACTGGAAGTACGAACGCCAAGTCAAACTGGAGAAGACCAGCGGGGACCGCAATAATGCCACCTGGGAGTTACCATTGACCAAGATTACCTCCGACTCCGGCAAAGTCTATCAGAGCCGGAAGTACATGACATCTATGAATGCTCCAGACGGCTATTACAGGATCAAGATTTCAACCGATCCTGCAGGAATGAATGGCTTGGTGACTTGTATTACGAAACAAGTAGAAATCTACGGCAGCATGTATGATGATGTACAGAATGTAAGACGGACAAACTGAATTTAATGTAGCTTACCCCATCGTTCGCGGTGGGGTTTTGCTTGTGAGTCCCGTGAGGGCTCACTGAAGGAGGAAATTATGATACCTAATTTATGTTCGCTGGTGGAAGCTATACTTATCTGTGGCTTACAGCTGCTATTCCCGGATCTAGGAGTATAAAGTTATGGCCATAGTAAACATGTTGCTAATAATGAGTCTAATCATGCTTTGCTGCTGGTTCAGTTACACCGATATTAAGGAGCGTCGGATTTCCAATAAGCTGACGTATCCAGCAATTTTAGTTTTGCTTGTGTTTAGGATCGTGTCTAGTCCGGAATATTTATGGGGGCTGATCACAGGTGCAGTGTTTTTCCTAATCTTTATGATCAGCCCCCGATCCTTGGGAGCCGGGGATGTGAAACTGGTTGTACTGGTTGGATTAGTCATCGGCCTGGAGCGAGTGGTGGTAGCTCTGTTGTTAATGTGCATTTTTGTTTTTGTGTACCAAGGGGGAAGAAAGCTGCTGTCATTGGGGGTTACGCATTCAGTGCCTCTGGCACCTTTCCTTACTTTGGGGTTGCTAGGGATCGTTGTCGGTTTATGACTTTGAATTGTCGATTTACAGATTGTTACAATCATGTTAATGTGAAATAACACTGATCGGAAGCACCGGCGTGTAGTCCGAAAGAATCGGCAAAATCGCCCTGTTAGCTTAGGCTGGCAGGGCGATTTTTTGTTTTAGTGATTTAAATTGTAATTACTGGGAAAAATATTACAAGAAGCGTACTATTATTCGTCTGTTTGTTTAAGTCTTGAATAATTGTGGTCAGATAATATCAAAGGTAAAGGTGGCTGTATGTATGAAGAATATCAAAGTTACTATAGAGAATTGTTATGGTATAAGTAAATTAGAACATGAATTTGACTTTACTGAAACCAATTCTGCTTATGTAATTTATGCGCCGAATGGGGTTATGAAGTCCTCTTTTGCTAATGTATTTGATGACTACAGTAAGGACAAAGACTCAAGCGATTTAGTTTTTAAGGACCGTATATCATTGCGAAAGATAATAGATGCATCAGGTAATGAAATTGATAGAGAGTCGATTTTCGTAATTAGGCCGTATGAGAAAAAATATAAATCAAATCGTGTTTCTACTTTGCTGGTAAAGGAGGAATTAAAAAAAAGATACTCTGAAATTCATGAAAAGATAGATAGCGCTAAAGACTTACTCATGAAAGAGTTGAAGAAAAACACTAAACTAAATAAAGTTGAAGATGAAATTACTAGTGCTTTTAGTGCGGGGAAATCAAAAATTTTAGAAATATTGTATCAACTTGAGGATTCAGTTTCAGCTGATAGTTAGATTTATCCGTTTTCAAGTATTTCTTATAAGGTGGTATTTGATGAGAAGGTTATTGAGTTTCTATCTACTGGAGATTTTAAGTATCAAATCAAGCAATACATAGAGAAGTACAATGATCTAATAAAAAACTCGAATTTTTTACGGAAAGAGTTTAACCATTACCATGCCACTACTGTTCAGAAAAATTTATTGGATAATGGGTTTTTCAAGGCTGAGCATACAATTAACATGAATATGAAAGGTGTTAAAACAGAGATAACTTCAGCATCCGAGCTGTCAAAGCTAATAGATGAAGAGAAAAATAAAATTTTATCGGATATCCACCTTCAAAAAATATTTCAAACTATTGATAAAAAAATTTCAAATGCTCAATTAAGAGAGTTTAGAGATTATTTATTCGAGAACCAAGATTTATTGATTGAACTAGAGAATATTCAAAATCTAAAGAAGAAAGTTTGGCTTTCTTATCTTCAGCAACATTCCATTTTATATTTCAATTTAATTAAGGAATACAAGGACGGACAAGTTGAGTTAAAAAAGATAATTAAGCAGGCGAATGAAGAAAAAACGGATTGGGAAAATGTAATTGATATTTTTAATAGAAGATTTTATGTGCCATATACCCTTAGAATGAGTAATAAATCAGATAGCGTATTACGAGACGAAGCGCCTAGTGTTGAGTACGTTTTTAAAGATCGAGATGAAAATTCCGAAACTGTAAGTGAGGAAATATTGCTATCGATATTGAGTCAAGGTGAAACAAGAGCTCTTTATTTGTTAAACATTATTTTTGAAATTGAGTGCAGGAGAAAGCAAGGTCTACAGACATTACTAGTTATTGATGATATTGCCGATTCCTTCGATTATAAAAATAAGTACGCTATTATTGAGTATCTAAAAGAAATCTCTGATTCGGAAAATTTCAGTTTAGTGATATTAACACATAATTTCGATTTCTACCGAACAGTACAAGACAGAATAAACACGGATAAATTTACTCAATCATATATGGCAGTGAGGAACGTTGATTCTATAAACTTAATAAATCCTGGCTATAAATATATAAGTAATCCTTTCGGGAACTGGAAAAAAGACTTGAATGACAAAGTTAAATTAATTGCTTCTATTTCATTTGCTAGGAATATAGCTGAATACGTAGGGGATAAAGTTAATTTTAATAAACTCACTTCAATTCTACATAAGAAGGATAACTCGGGAACTCTTTTAATAAAAGACATTGAAAGCTCCTATAAAGAAATCTTTAAAGATATGGATCAGTTGGTATTAAATGATCCGGATAAGTATGTATTAGATGTGATTTTTGAGGTAGCTGAGCAACTTTGTGGTGAGTCAACTGAGACAGGGTTGAATTTGGAAAATAAGATTGTGTTGTCGATAGCAACAAGAATTAATGCAGAAATCTATATGATTTCAAAAATTCACGACCCATCTTTTGTTTCAAAAATTAAAAGCAATCAGACAGGGAAATTATTTGGTCGATTCAAGAATGATTTTTCAAATGAGGCAGAGTCTATAAAAATTCTTGAAAAAGTTAATCTAATGACACCTGAAAATATTCACTTGAACTCATTTATGTTTGAACCAATACTGGACTTAACTGAGCATCACTTGAAAGATCTTTATGTAAATGTTAAACGATTAATTATATCAGAAGAGCAGAGTGAAATGTTTGCCGCAACAACAACAGAGAGTTATGATCATTAGTGGTTCAAGACTAATCAGTAAAGAGGAACTCACCTTAGTAACAATGCCAGGATGAGTCTTAACTTTTAGTGCATCTGGAAAGTTAAAAGCACCGATCCTTCAGCTCAATTGTAATAGTAACCCCCTACCAACTTTAAATGGTCGGTGAGGTTTTGTTTAGAATGACAAGTCGTAAAAAGTAAAATTGAGGAGATATTAATAATGAGTAATGGATATGTATATGTGCTTACAAATGAGAGCATGAAAGGGTTAGTGAAAATAGGAATTACGTCTATAAGTCCCCTCGAAAGAGCAAGGAAATTATCGAAGCATACTTCAGTACCTACGCCGTTTAAAGTTGCTTATGAAGTTTATATAGAAAATAGTAAAGAATTGGAAAAAGAAATACATACAGAGTTGGATGATTTTAGAGTTAATTCAAGGAGAGAATTTTTCAATTATCCGTTGAATAAAACCATTGAATTAGTACAATTGTTATCAAAAAAAGATAGATCTAATAACGAAGATATTTATGAATCCATCGATATACTAGGTGCATTAAAAGAAAAATACGAAGACTTTATAAATGAAAGTGTAACTTCGGTAAAATTGTATCAAACCAAAGAAAGAGTATCCTTACAGGTAACTTCTGAGTATGAAATAGGAAATGATTTATTAGACGAAGTGATTAGGAGAACGGATTTAGGATTTATTAGTGACGGGGAGTATGAAAAATCCTTGGCATTTGATCCAAAAAAGCCAATTCAAGTTAATGTAGATAGTTTCTTAATGAGTAGCCCTGCCACTCACGTTGTAAGCCATACAGATTTGTTTACTGAGAAAGGGGCAGAGCAACTTTATAATGAAGATGTGCATGGAATTCAATATAGTAATGAAGACTAAGGTTATCCAATTAACTTTCTAAGTTGACCAACATATCTATGTCTTTAATGAACGTGTAAACACAGGGATACCCATGTACAAGGAGATTTAGGAAGAAGTGATATGCTGGCCAATTACTTAGTATTACTCCAGCGGGAGGGCGGTGCTAAGGTAGCATTTCGTTCTAACAAAACTTCTAACCAATCTTCTAACAACAACCAAACATCAACAAATCTTTAGAAGTAACTATACGCTTAAACACGCGATTTATTGCCCAACAGACCCCAGAAAAACCTTATAAATCTATGCTGGGTCGCACTCGTAATGCGTAGGCCGGGGGTTCAATTCTCTTCACCAGCATAGGTGAGATTCCAATAGTGGTGCTGCTTTCCGAGATTTCGGGGGCAGCGCTTCTTTTTTTTGGAAAATCAGAGCTTCTGATATTCTTCTAACCTTTACTCAAGTAAAGTGATTGTTTCAGGTTCTTCCTGCGCTTTGTGACGAAATCCTAAGATGAAAATACCAATGTCCCGAAGGGCCGCTTCTTGCAGTTTTGGAAATACATGAGAGTAAGTAACCAAGGTAACATTGATAGAGGAGTGCCCAAGTCTCTCCTGAACAATCTTGGTATGAACTCCGGGCTTTAGGAGCAGGGTTGCGTGAGTAACCCGGAGATCATGGAATCAGATGTTTGGGAACGATAGACGTCCCTCTCTAATCTGCTTGAGTATCCAATAATAATTCTGCAGTAAGAGACGCCGAACTAATTCAGTACTGATACAAGTCTAGATAATTAATGCTGCTTAATCCGTTTGGATTTCATGATTTTCTAGTCTCTGATTACGTTTCTCTTTTTGACGGCTCAATAGACACACTGTGCTTTCGACTAAAGTGATGGAGCTGATACTGCTGCCAATCTTCGCATCATCCACTACATGGATCTTCTCGACATATGTCTATGCCTGTCGAACTAATGTATTTCAACACGATTTGTTATGTAGCAGGGAGATTTACACAAATCTATCTATTTTCGACAAAACGCGACAGCTTAATTATACATAGTTCAAACAATTTAGATATACAATTTACTTTGGTGGTATGAAATTCACGTTTTTAAAAATTGATTTTTAACATGAGAGGACGCGTTTTTGTTGAAGAAAAAGCACAGGAAATCATTCTTATTACTCGTCATTATTATTACCGTTTTATGTCAATCCGTGATAATGACACAAACTTCAAGCTTCGTTGCGGCAGCAGCAGATGAATCCGCAGTAATTAGAGATTCTCATTCTATTTATGCTGTAAAGGAACTTGAAGATAAGCGTACCAGAAATAGCAAAACCTACTTAAATAGTGACGGAACCACATCTGTTCAAATGGAAGAACATTCATTAAATTATCTTGATGGAGAAGATTGGAAAGAGATAGATACAACAATCAAGTCGGATAACACGGATTCGAATTACTCACATAGCATGTTGACAAACAATTATAAGGTGAGATTGAACAATAAAAAGGATAAAGAAGCTATATCGTTTTCAATTTCCGACCAAGCAATAACATATGAAGCTAAAGGCATGAATAGCGTTGCAGGGGTAGTAAATGGAAGCATCATTACATATCAGAATGCATGGCAAAGCACGGATATGCAGTATATGGTCGAAAATGATCAATTAAAAATGGAATTACATTTGGCGAACAAAAGAGCACCTAAATCATTCACATTTAATATTGGTACGAAGAATGTATCTTATCATTTAAACCAGGATGGATCTATTGATTTTTTTAATGAAAATGGAGAAATATCTTTTCAAATTCCTCGCATGTGGGTTAAAGATGCTGCTGACAACGAAAAACGGTATGATAAACTGCAAATTAATTTGACTCAGCAAAAGGGTCAAACGACGTTAGTACTGACGCTAGATGATCGCGATTTGCAATACCCAATCATCATAGATCCGACAACTTCGTTGCCCTCCGCAGCTGCTGGAACACAGCACACATTGTGGATAAGAAAAGTTGATGGGACAGTTTGGGCATGGGGGAATAACAATTATGGACAATTGGGTGATGGAACTACTACCACTAATAAAGATGATCAAGAACTTATAAATGTGCGTGGCTTATTAGATGTTATTTCTGTTGCAGCAGGAGGCAGCCATTCGTTAGCTGTCAAACAAGATGGCAGCGTCTGGGCATGGGGAGCTAACGATTACAGTCAATTGGGCAATGGCACTACTACCAACAGTTCTAAGCCGATACAAGTCAACAATTTGGCGAATATGAAAGCTGTCGCGGCAGGAAGAAACCATTCGATAGGCGTCAAGCAAGATGGCACTGTTTGGGTGTGGGGAGATAATTCAAATGGACAAATGGGAGATGGTACAACTTCATTTAACTCGGCTCCTGTTCAAGTGAGTGGACTATCAAATGTAATTGCTGTTGAGGCAGGAAACGACCAATCTTATGCTATTAAGCAAGATGGAAGTGTTTGGGGATGGGGATATAGCGTTTTAAGTACTAAGGTTCTTACTCCACTACCAGTAAGTGGTTTATCGAATGTAAAGGCAGTTAGCACAAAAGGTCATCATTCTTTAGCGCTCAAACAAGATGGAACTGTTTGGGGATGGGGGTATAACGTCAATGGACAATTAGGCAATGGGACAACTGATTCTAGCTCAACGCCTGTACAAGTGAGTGGTTTAACGAACGTAATTGCCATTGCTGCGGGGACAACTCATTCCTTGGCTCTCAAACAAGATGGTACAGTCTGGGCCTGGGGATCCAACTCTTTTGGAGAATTTGGTATTGGCACAACTACCAGTAGTTCAACGCCTATATTAGTAAGCGGGCTGAACAAAGTAACCGAAATTTTCGCGGGGGATGGATATTCAACAGCCATCAGATATGACGGAACCGTATGGGCCTGGGGATATAACCATTTGGGACAAACAGGAAATGGATCAACAGGGATAAGAAAAACTCCTGTGCAACTGAACGGAATGTCAAATATCATATCTACTACTGCAGGCGCTTCTCATTCATTAGCAGTCAAGCAAGATGGAACAGTTTGGTCGTGGGGGAATAATGAATATGCCCAATTAGGTGATGGTAGTTACAACGATCATTATACGCCCATACAAGTTAGTGGAATAACAAATGTGAAATTAATTGCAGCAGGAAGGTACTACTCTATAGCGGTCAAACAAGATGGCACTGTTTGGAACTGGGGGGGGAGTAGTGCTTCAATCCCTAAACAGGTGAGTGGTCTATCAAATATAAAAGCGATTGCTGCAGGAGAGAGCCATTCCCTAGCAGTCAAAGAAGATGGAACAGTTTGGTCGTGGGGGGGGAATTATGATGGACAATTAGGCAATGGTACGAATGTCTACAGTTCAATACCCGCTCAAATAAATGGACTTTCAACTGTCATATCTGCTGCAGCAGGGCAATATCATTCGTTAGTACTCAAACAAGATGGAACCGTATGGGCCTGGGGAAATAACGCCGCTGGGCAATTAGGCAACGATACGATAACTAACAAATCGTACCCTATCAAAGTAAATGGTTTATCTAATGTGAAATCAATTGCAGCAGGACTTAACTTTTCCCTGGCACTCAAACAAGATGGAACTGTATGGGCCTGGGGAGATAATACAAATGGACAATTGGGAAATGGAACGAATATAAGAAGCTTAACACCTGTAAAAGTTATCGGCTTATCAAATGTAGTCTCAATTGTGTCAGGAGGTAGCCATTCCTTAGCAGTAAAGCAAGATGGAACCATTTGTTCGTGGGGAAATAATTCCTTTGGACAACTGGGGAATAGTATGACTGCCAACAGTTCGACGCCTGTGCAAGTGAGCGGATTGCGGAATGTAACAATGGCTGCTGCAGGGGATGATCACTCACTTGCCATTAATCAAGATGGTAATATTCAGGCGTGGGGTGCTAACTATTATGGGCAAGTTGGAGACGGGTCTCTTTACAAGTTATTTCCACAAAAGGTTTTTGGAACTGATCCGTCCGGGATAAATATAACCTTTGCAGCATCGACATTAGATCCTACGGATCAGCCTGTTACTATAACAGTCTTTGTAACGGGTAATTGGGGTGGAACACAATTAAAATGGGCTTCAGGAGAACAAGAAGGGAGTTATTTCCTAGCAGGAGGCACAGAGATAATCGGTAACAAGTTTACGATATCGACTAACGGGACATATACCGTATGGGGTAAAGATATAGAAGGGAATGTTGGGGGTCTAATACTCCAAATTAATAATATAGAACCCCCAAGTGCTCCAAGTGATCTAAAGTCGGAAAGTTTCGATTATGCCAACGTGTACTTATCTTGGACTTCATCGATAGCCAATTTCGGTGTGAAACAATATAACATTTACAATGGTGATACTTTAATTGGTACAACTCAAAATACGAATTACTTAGTCTCTAACATAAGTACCCCTTCTATTTATCGATTTACTGTAAAAGCTGTAGACACAAATAATAATATATCTTCGGCTAGTAATATCAGTGTTATTGATTTTAGCGATATAACTCCTCCAACTACACCAATGAATTTTTCTTATAAGGATGTTAAATTAAGCGGTGTTACATTAACGTGGTCGCCATCAACTGATAGCTCGGGAATCAGCAAATATATCATACGTGATCAGAGTACTAACAAAGAATATATATCAACTGGAACTTCGTATACCATCAACAATTTAAATAGTGCTTCAACGTATTCATATTCAGTGAGTGCAGTTGATGCTCTCGGGAATAAGTCGCACAGCAGTTCGATTTTGCAAGTAACAACTGATGGATATATTAATAAGAATCTAGAAGTTAAAGTAGATGGACTCTCTACTAATGAGGGTGTTTATAACGCAAGAACATATCGTAATGGTAAAACATATGTTAATATTTCCGGTTTATCTGGAGACGTTAATGGTATAGTCGAGGGTATTGATTACCTAAGAGAAGGTATGGATAACTGGTACTCTACAAACTACTTATCACAACGAGTGAATGTAACAGAAACATCTGATAAGGTTTTGCTTACTCCTAAACCAGTTACTTCAATGAAAACATTCCAATTATCAAGTGTATCCGAAAATGTTTACGATTTTTCAAGTTCCTCATCTGTGTCAGAGAATGTTTATGGTTTGAGAAGCATATCCAATCATGATTATGATGGTATGATCGAGGAGGTATATGATTATCTGTATACTCATCCTACTAATGAGAATGAAATAAATGAATTTTTTAAATCGTTAAGAGCAAGAATTAACAATAATTTAAAGATTACTGAGGAACCTGCATTACAAATCAGCTCATTTAGTGCAACAGGTACTACAGCCGACAGCGGTTACGAACCTGGTCCTTCAAATTCTCAGGAATTGGCATTAGAGAAAGAAAACTCACTTAAAGCACTTTGGTCTATGGCTAATGGCTATTTAGCATTAATTAGTGCAGAGAACCTGTTTGACACAAGTGAATTAAGTAATGGGAATGGCGATGCATTTAGACACGCTTATTGGGGAGCACTGATGGTCGCTGATCCAGATGTTGGCTATAATTGGGCTGGGAGATGGGGAACTGCGCATGAAGAGGGAGAACCCAATAATCCAGCAGATCAGAAGCTAATGGATTTATATAATAACTTTGCAGGAAGATCAATAGGTCTCTTGTATACCACTAAATTTAATGGTCAAAAACTACCTGACAGTTGGATGCAGGATTTGAAGCTAGAAGTTTTACTCGCCTTAGAGAATGGTGAATTAAAAAGAATAGATAATGAGCCAGTGTTTACATCGCCATCTCAGGTTACAACTTTTAATTCCTTAAGTGCCATAAGTCCTATGGGTGCTACAATTAATCCTTATGATAATATTGAAATGTCTGAGAAACATATGAAAACAGATACGACAGGACGAATTACATCAACTCAGCCAGCTCCTGCAGGATTGGCGCACATTAAAACTTATCTTTCAATAAATAGATTTAAAAACGGTTGGGGACAAGTTCAGTATGTCGGACATAACCAACTTACTATAAGGGCCTGGATAAATGACCAATATAAGGGGCGGACTTACCAAGACATTACAGTACCAATGGAAATGGCTCTGTATAAAGGGGGATACTTTGCAACTCCTCAAAGCATAAAAGCAGCTTTAGCGAAATACTTTGAAAAAAAGATGACTAATGGGGTTTATGTAAGACAATGGGGAGCGGAATCGACAGGAATCATTTATAAAGTAGATGGTATGTCTCAATTTAACGTTTTTGGTGGAAATAGAAGTGGTAGTTGGGTTGATATTAATACTTTTATAAATTCAATGGGCCCTTTGTGGGAAACTGAATATCTTGCGTATACAAATTCAGATGCATTAAGAGATCTTCAGAAAAGCCTTGATTTAATTTCTGTTTTCCCAGTCGTTGGTGTTGTTGCAGGAAGTGGAAGTATAATCATTAGTTTCGTATCAGGAAATACAAAAGATGCTGCTCTTGCGGCTGGTTTTACAGCGGCCGGTCCAGTTATTGGTAAATTCGCCAACTATGGAGGCAGCGCTATATTAAGAGTTTATAACTCAACGAAAGTGACTACGATTCTACAAAAAGCAGGAAGCTCGATAAGTAATCTAAAGTCGGCTATAAAAAATACGTCTAGTGACTTGAATTCACTAATCACCAATGTTTATTCGGGGTATAATGGAAGAATAGAACTCGAGTACGCAGACATAGGGCGAATGAATTTTAATCAAGCTCAATTGATTGAAGGAACTAATGAAGTTGCAGAGGCTAAATATAAAAACTTCTTAGAGACCAAATGGGCTGAAACAACTCCCGAAATCAATACAGCATTTGAAGATGCGATGGTTGGTGAGCATTTCAAGAAAAGTGGTAGAATTAAAGTGCTAAAAGAGAATGCTTATTATAGAAAAAATCAGTATACTTATACTACTGATCACATGGGTCGGATTAATAAGGTTGAAGGTGACCTTGTATTAAAAACAGCAAATAGAAACGAATACGCTCAAGGTATAGCAGGCAGACAGGATCGAATTAGAGACTTAAATGATCCTGATGCTGGTGGACATTTAATAGCATCTTCATTTAATGGATCTGGTGAATTAGATAATTTGGTTGCAATGAACGCTCAAATCAATGGGTCTGGTGGGAAATGGTATGAAATGGAGGAAGTATGGAGAAAAGCACTTAATGATCACTACAGTGTGAATGTCAAGATAGAGCCAGTATATTCTGGAGTGTCACAAAGACCATCTTCGTTTATTGTAAAATATCGAATTGGCGATGATGAACCTATTTTACTAACGATATACAATAAGGTTGGAGGTTAACACATATATGGTGAATTCAGAGAAAATGTATCAAAATATAGGAAATAAATTAGTGGGAATAATTCCTGATGAGTGGGATAAAATTTATCTCTATGCAGAAGTATTACCTGGTTCGAGTATCATTTATTTTTACTTCAAATCTGCTACAAAAAATGAATTGATATACAGTCATAACATCCCAGAAATTTATGGAGTAGATGAACGGATATATGAAAGGTTGCACGGGGAGTTAAGAGATTATTTCGTTGAATTAAATAAGGAGTTCAGAAGTACTCTTGATCAACCTTGGACAAATCTGACGATGTATTTGGATCAATCAGGTAAATTTAATATTGATTATAGTTATGATGAAGTTATTAACAATCCTTCTAAACAACTTACTATCTGGAAGTATGAAGTTCTTGGGTTATTACCTAAAAATGCATTCCATCAAGAGTATTTAGATGAATATTTAAAAACTAAAACGGATTAATTCCCCAGAGGTGTCCTTCAGCCATTTAACGGCTGACTGAGGCACCTCTCCTTGTTTATTTAGGCATAGAACTTTCAAACAGGAAAATGAAGTTTCTAATATGAATATTTAATTAAACTGCAAGTAACTTAATGCTCAGCTCTACGCAAAGTCTAGGAACAGCATGTCGGCGGCTTCACCGGTATTGGTACTTTAGAGGGAATTCACTGTTTTTCAAAATATTAATCCGAGAGTAGCCTAGAAGGAGATTTTCTAACTTCCAAAAGATTTCCCCTCTTAGAAAAACGTCTGCCCGAAAATCGCTACGTCAATCCTACATCCCATACTTTTTCCGTATTTCTCCAATACGTTTCTCTTGAAAAATTAAGTTAATCTTATATCTGGTCAGTCAAAAGTTCTATAACTCTAAGAAACCAGCGATTCGCGCTCCACATCAGTGTTTTCCTGCTTGTATATAATTATTTCCGTTATGAATAATGGATTTTGAGTAAACAGGTGAAAAATAAACTTGCGTAAATAAGCGGCAATGCTGGCCTCTGAGGCCACGGCATGGGAGGCGTTGCAAATAGCAGGAAAACGGCCCCGAGGTTCGGCCTGCAATCTGCAAGGCGACAAGTTGTAGGCGCCCCTTCTCAATGCACAGGCACATCCAGATTCAAATCCGTACTGTACAAAAATGGTAGCGGCCCTCATGCACTACGAGCACAAAGCGCAATTCCTGGTACAAGCCTTAGTCCCAAAGCAGATCCAGGCATATAAAACGAACCGTTTCTTCGTTACCGTAAAGTGGAAGAGTTGTGTTTATTTCATATGATTTAGTTGATAAAGAAACTAGGGCCCAAATGGACTGAAATTAGGTAACGAAATGAAATGTGTGCAGTAGTCGAAATGAATACCATATAGAAGATACTCCTCAGTGATAGCGTGTTTTATTATGGCTTTGGCCAGTTGAGTGTGTGAAACGCCCGAAACTATAAAACCCGCTATGCGGGTGGAGGGAACCGAGGGGTTGCCCCAAGGCCAACAGAGGTTGTACCCCAAGAGTAAACCACACGTTGGACTGGTGGTCCTAATTAATCTATAGTAACAAATTTATTGATGAAGTCTTGTCGGTCCGATTTGTTGAAGTGGCGATCACTAATCTTTTCTCTCCATATATCATTTGAAGTAATTGAACTAAAGTCAACGTTGTAGAAGCTTTCTATCTCACCCTTAGTCAGATCAACGGAATATGTCTCTCCATCATAAGGAATAGTCATATCAACTGTAGCAGTACTTGGAAACTGTTTGAATAATCGAGTAGTTTCCTGCATGAGCAACTTATTGATCTGATCTCCAGTAGCAAAATAATCTACATAATCCTCTTTGGTAATACCAGAATTCGGATTGGCGTCTTTATATTCATTGAAGTCTTTAAAGAAAATCACACTTATACTATCCGTTCCGACTTTGACTTCTTTGATAAAAGTTTTTCCCGTAAGATTCGCTGTGTAGGTAAGTACTTCATCTTTGGATAATGGTAATTGATCACTAGCTACTGTTTGTGTCGGTTCTGAGGTTGATTGGACTGTGGGCTCAACCGTTGGCTCTGAAATAGGAGTGGTAGTTGGTTCTACAGTAGCGACTGCAACCACTTCTTCTACAGGATTTACAGTGGCAATAGCTATGGTCTGATCATTAAGTTCTTTATCATTACCCAGGCTACCAATACCTCCAATAAGGAGAATTAAAAGTACCCAGAACCACCATTTTTTATAAACCGGCTTTTGCATTCTTTTTCCCCCTAAATACGATAATAATTCACAAAATAAGTCTAACATAACTAGTTAAATTTTACCATTTACGCTTGGGATATTTCTGATGACGGCAAAGTATATACGTTCCATCTCCGCCGGAACGTCAAATTCTCTGACGGTACGGCGTTTAATGCCGCTGCCGTTAAATTCTCCTTCGAACGCTGGATCAGGGATCCGGCCAATTCATTAAATGTGGCTACGGCAATGAAGTCCCTTGATGTTGTGGACGAACATACGATTACAATGACATTCAACAAAGCCTATTATCCGTTCTTAACGGAGTTATCCTTTGCCAGACCGGTACGGATGATCAGCCCTTCTGCTGTGGAGCCTGCCGGGGATATTAAGGGTACATTTGTCCAAGCGATCGGAACTGGCGCCTGGATGGCAGAGAGCTACACAACAGATCAGGAAGCTGTACTTGTCCGGAATCCGAATTATTGGGGAGAAATGCCGAAGCTGTCCAAAATTATTCTGAAGGTCGTCCCTGACCCGCAGTCCAGAGTACTGGCGCTGCAAAGCGGGGATGTTGACATTGCCGGAGGCCAACTGGGTAAAATCCCGGTCGAAAGCGTGCCGGTAATCGAAGCAGCTTCCTCATTAAGTCTGCAAAAAGCACCAGGAACTAACTCTCATTTCATGATCTTTAACTACAATACG
Source organism: Paenibacillus phytohabitans (assembly GCF_013141775.1). GTDB lineage: Bacteria > Bacillota > Bacilli > Paenibacillales > Paenibacillaceae > Paenibacillus_AQ > Paenibacillus_AQ phytohabitans. The sequence continues at coordinate 22,632 of NZ_WHOB01000066.1, read as the reverse complement.
CCCGCTCTTCAGGATCTGAATGTGCGCAAAGCTATCAATCTGGCAATCAATAAAAAAAGCATAGTTGAAGATCTTATGGACGGCATCGGCAGTGAAGCCCAAGGCTTGTTCCCGCTGACAGTCCCTTATGTAACGGAGTCCAATAATACCTGGTACGGCTTCGATCCGCAGGAAGCGGAGCAACTGCTGGCAGCTGCCGGCTACACGGATACGGACGGAGACGGGATTGCCGAGAAGAACGGAACACCGCTTGAGCTCAATTTCGTGCTGCAGCAGGGTGAATATCCGGAATGGAAATCCATCAGTGAGCTGATTCAGTCTGAGCTAAGAGAGATTGGCATTGCCGTCAATCTTCAGGTGCTTGAGCCGAATGCCTACTACGATGCGTTGTGGACAAGCAAAGCTTATGATCTGATCATGTACCGTACTTATGATGATGCCTATAATCCGCATGCGTTCCTGCTGTCCCTGTTCCATGCAACAGCTGAAGCCCCTGCTGTGGTATGGTCTGATGCTGCACTGGAATCACAAATTGACACCGCAGTAGGAGCAACCGGCCTTCAGGAACGTCAGAGCGCATATGACTCTATTTTCTCCAAAATGTATCAGGAGGCTATGTTTGCAGCTATATATTTCCCAGATGATATATTGGCAGTAAATAATAGAGTGACCGGATTCCGGCCGGGGTTCACCACCTTTACGCCAATCTTCTGGAACCAGCTGGACATAGGTGAAGAATGATGCTGAAAGAGATCTCGAAATACTGGACTTCAAGCTCGGAGAGTTATGACAAAGTCATACAGACACAATTCCGCAGCCCCAAAACCATCACTCTCTGGAAGCGGCTGCTTATGAAAGGGCTGGGGACAAAGCCCGGGCAAAAGGTGCTGGATGTAGGAACAGGCCCCGGATTTTTCTCCATCCTCTTATCACAGATGGGTCATCTGCCTACAGCCTTGGATGCTTCTCCGGGAATGATTGATAGAGCTGCACGGAATTTCAAAATTTATGGATACCAGGTTCCGGCTTATGTCGGAGATGCCGCCGGCTTGCATAAGGAGTTAGAAGATAGCTTCGATGCAGTGGTCTGCAGAGACGTGGTATGGACGCTGCCTGATCCGCAGCGGGCTTATGCTGAATGGTACCGGGTGCTGAAACCAGGCGGAACCTTGATTATTTTTGACGGCAACTATTTGTATAAAGAGAGCAAGACTGTATTCCGCAGACTTTGGTATGCTTTGTCCTGGACACTGATCCTGCTCACAGAGCAAAGAATCCGCCAGCGGAGCAGTCAAGATAAGGAGTTGTTAAGCGGCCTGCCATTCGTTAATGTACTGCGGCCTAAAGCTGATGAAGCCGCGCTGAGACAGGCCGGGTTCCGCAGCATTGATGTTCAGCGGAACTTTATCCCTGCCCGTGCGATGCCGCTGAATTATTTGAAATACGGCTATCAGAATGCAAACCGGTTCATGATACTTGCCAAGAAGGAGTGATTGATAGATGAGTATACAACAAGAGGTGGAAATGTATTGGGAAGGCGAAGCGGAACTGTATAGTGAAGGCATTCAAAAGGAGCTTAACGGATTCCAGCGGGAAGCCTGGCTGAAGCTTATCCTCGCCCATGCACCACAGAAGGAAAGATTGCATGTGCTTGATATAGGCTGCGGCCCCGGCTTCTTCTCGGTGATTCTCTCAAGTGCCGGGCATCTCGTTACTGCGGTCGATTGCACTGATAATATGCTGGAAGAAGCGCGGGCCCACACCAGCCGGGAGGGGGTGACGGTTACTTTCCGCAAGATGGATTCGCATAAGCTTGACTTTGCTGCGGAGAGCTTCGATCTGATCGTGTGCCGCAATGTCACCTGGAGCCTCACCCATCCGCTGACAGCCTACAAAGAGTGGAAAAGAGTCCTTAAGCCTGGAGGACGGCTGCAGGTCTTTGATGCCAACTGGAATCGCCATCTTTGGGACGAAGAGATGAAGCGGAAGCACGCAGAGGATCAGCAAGCCTATGTAGATAAGGGTTTCGGTGAGCTTCCACATCATAAGGATATAGAGGAGACGGACCGTCTGAGCCTTGTCTTGCCTCTGACCAGAGAGTGGCGTCCCGAATGGGATATACGGACTCTCAAGGAGGAAGGGTACTCCGCTATCTATGCTGAAGAGAATCTGAACGCCAAAGTGCTGGACGAGAAACAGCAGGTCCTGAACCGGTCAACGCCGATGTTCATGATCTGTGCTGAGAAGTGACAAAGAACGAACATAAGCTGTGGTCGAGCTGATCGATCCGTTCGGACAGCCCTCGGAGAAGCTTCTCTCTCTGGGCGAGGAACCGGGCGGAGCCGGAGCCTTAGGCAGCTTGTCATTCTCGCTGAACAACAAAGCGTATAAGGCCCTTACCGGCGGAACGGTGCAGGTGAATATCTATGATGAGTTTCAAGGGATGCGGATTCTGCTGGGAAGCCAGAGTTATCCTGTTGCTTATGAGCGGGCTGCGCCCCGGAGGACAGAGGGGGTTCCCGAACCCTCTTTCCCCGTTAACTGATGAATCGTTTGGTAAGGGCTGCAGTACATCGGTTAAATGCTAACTGCCGCTTTCCGGGGCAAAGCATTAGAAATTTTTATGAAATCCTGCACATAATACAACATTTCCTTCATCCTATCGGCCCAAACTCAAAATTGTTGTACAAAAGGCATGATTTCACCTTTCTCAAGCGACTTAGCAGGATTATTCTTGTATTTCATACAACAATCCACCAGAATACCTGGCTATCTATGAATCAAAGTTGCAAAACGTACAACATTCATGTCTACAGTGCTTCCTAAGAAGCCTTCACTCTGCCTGAAATGAATCAAGTCTATAGAGATCTAAGGCGCAGCTAACCCCATCGTTCACGATGGGGTTAGCTGCGCGACTTTATCTTTTATAATCCGTGGCCGAAGGAAACCTCTGACAGATAGAGCGCGTCAAAATGAAATGGATTATTATGTCAATCATATCCATCTCTAAAGGCGAAATAAACATATAATGTCATTTATGCCACCAGAATTATATTTGATTAGCTAAATTCCATTCCTATTCGTGTTTCCTGCCGCATATATATCCTTTACCAAGTCCACCAAATCCATAAAACGGAGAGGGCCGAACACGAAGGAGGGATTTGTTTGACCAGCCAGGCTTCCATATTCCGTGAACAAATCATTAAGCTATCCGCCGATTATTACCGCAGCCGGTGGCCGGAACGACCGTTCGTGCCGGGGCGCGATTATGTTCCCGTCAGCGGCAAGGTGTTCGATGAGGAGGAGCTGGGCAGCCTGATCGATGCTTCTCTTGATTTTCATTTGACCGCGGGACGATACACCTCGGAGTTTGAGGAACGCTTCGCCGGGCTTATGGGGAGGAAGTATGCGCTGCTCGTCAACTCCGGCTCCAGTGCCAATCTGCTGGCGGTCGCCGCGCTTACTTCGCCGCTGCTCGGGAAGCGCCGGCTGCTGCCCGGTGATGAAGTGATTACGGTCGCCGCGGGGTTTCCGACTACCGTGAATCCGTTAATCCAGCACGGTCTGGTTCCCGTATTTGTCGATGTAGACATCCCTACCTATAACATCGATGTAACGCAGCTGGATGCCGCGCTGAGTCCCAGAACCAAAGCGATTATTGTCGCGCATACTCTGGGCAATCCGTTTGACCTGGGCTTCATCCAATCCTTTGCTGACCGCCACGGCCTGTGGCTGATCGAGGATACCTGCGACGCTGTAGGGTCGCTTTATGAGGGGCAGCCCGCCGGCTCCTTCGGCGATTTGGCAACAGTCAGTTTTTTCCCTGCGCATCATCTGACGATGGGTGAAGGCGGCGCGGTACTGACATCGAACGCCCGGCTCAAAAAAATTGTTGAATCGCTGCGCGATTGGGGCAGGGATTGCTGGTGCACGCCAGGAACCGACAATACTTGCGGCAAACGCTATGACTGGACCAAAGGCGGGCTTCCTCCGGGCTACGACCATAAATATACCTACAGTCATATCGGCTACAACCTGAAGGCGACTGACATGCAGGCGGCCATCGGGGTAGCTCAGCTTAAGAAGCTGGAGGGGTTCACCGCAGCCCGCAAGCATAACTTTGAGTTCCTGAAGGCTGCTCTGAAGCCTGCAGAAGAATGGCTAATTCTGCCGGAAGCGACGGCCGGGAGCGAGCCAAGCTGGTTCGGCTTCCCGGTCACTGTGAGGGAAGGAGCGCCTATTTCGCGCAATGAGCTGGTGCGGAGCCTGGAGGAAGCGCGGATTGGCACACGTCTGCTGTTTGCCGGTAACCTGTTGAAGCAGCCGGCTTATGCGGGTGTGGTTCACCGTATCGCCGCTCCCCTGACCAACACGGACAGGATTATGAACGATACCTTCTGGTTAGGGGTATTTCCCGGTTTAAACACTGAGATGCTTAGTTACACCGCGCAGGTGATACTTGGCCTGCTCGAGGGAAAGGAGGAGAGCAAGGAATGAAGGTCGTTATTCTGGCGGGCGGTTATGGAACCCGGATCAGCGAGGAGACCGAGCTGAAGCCCAAGCCGATGATCGAGATCGGCGACCGGCCCATTCTTGTGCATATTATGGAGCATTATGCCAGCTACGGGTTTGATGATTTCGTTATTTGTCTGGGGTACAAAGGGCATGACATCAAGAAATATTTTGCGGACTTCTATTTGCAGAACTCCGATATTTCGTTTGATTACGGAAACGGCAACCAGATTACCCGCCACAACCGCCAGACGCGCAATTGGAAGGTGACACTTGCGGAGACAGGCAAGGAGGCGATGACCGGGGGGCGTATCCGGCAAGTCCAGAAATATACCGGTAACGAGCCGTTCATGCTGACCTATGGGGATGGCATTGCGGATGTGGATGTACAGAATTTACTGGCCTTTCACCAGTCGCACGGCAAATGGGCGACCATCACCGCCGTTCAGCCCCCGGGACGTTTCGGGGCCCTGGAAATAACAGGGGATGACAAGGTGGAGGGCTTCGTAGAGAAACCCAAAGGTGATGAAGGCTGGATCAACGGTGGATTCTTCGTATTACAGCCGGAGATATTCTCCCTGATCAGTGATAACAGTACGGTTTGGGAGCAGGACCCGCTCCGGGAGCTGGCCAGAAGGAACCAGCTGATGGCCTATAAGCACCACGGCTTCTGGCAGCCTATGGATACGCTCCGCGACAAGCGGTATCTGGAGCAGCTATGGCGTGAGGGAGGCCTTCCATGGATGAAGAGTTTCTGAAACGCTCTGCGTTCTGGAAGGACCGCTCCGTGTTCATTACCGGCCATACCGGATTCAAGGGAAGCTGGCTTAGTCTATGGCTTACCCTGCTGGGTGCCAGGGTAAGCGGGTATGCCTGGGACCGGGAAGAGCATGCTCTCTTCACGCTTACCGGGGGTGAACAGGAGGTCAAGACTACATGGGGGGATGTGCGGAACCGGCACCGCCTGGATGCAGCGCTGCGGGAAGCGGAACCAGAGGTTGTGTTCCATCTGGCTGCCCAGCCCCTGGTCCGGACTTCCTACCAAATTCCTGCAGACACTTTCGAAGTCAATGTGATGGGGACGGTAAATCTGCTCGAGGCGGTCTGCAGCAGCGTGGATTCCGGCAGCCGGATCAAAGCTGTCGTCAACATCACTACGGATAAATGCTACGACAATCTCGAATGGATATGGGGATACCGCGAAACGGACCGGTTGGGCGGGTATGATCCCTACTCGGCCAGCAAGGCATGCTCCGAGCTCGTAACACAGGCTTACCGCACGAGCTTCTTCCATCCGGAACGTTATGCCGAGCATGGTGTAGGCATTGCAACCGCCCGTGCCGGCAATGTCATCGGAGGCGGAGACGATTCGCCGGACCGGCTGGTGCCGGATTGCCTGAAGGCATTCGCTGCCGGGCGGCGGCCGCTCCTGCGCAGTCCGGCTGCAACGCGGCCGTGGCAGCATGTGCTGGAGCCGCTTGGCGGATATTTACTGCTGGCTGAGAAGCTGGTAGCAGAGGGAGCAGAATATGCCTCGGCATGGAATTTCGGCCCGGAGGAAGAGAGTGTGCACAGTGTAGAGAAGGTTGCAGCTAAGCTCGCTGCACTCTGGGGGGACGGGGCTGGCATCAACCTGGACCCTGCCGGTTCATCCGCGCTGCACGAGGCTGGAGAACTGCAGCTTGACAGCACCAAAGCCCATCGTCTGCTGGGCTGGTATTCATGCTGGAGTGTGGAGCAGGCGCTGCAGAAGACCGTAGAATGGCAAAAGGCGCTAGAAGCTAAACAGGATATGCGGAAGATCTGTGAGCAACAAATCCGCGAATATATGACAGACGAAATTAGGAGGGCAAAATGATTACTATCAGTCTATGTATGATTGTGCGTAATGAAGAGAACGGGTTAGGCAGATGCCTCGAATCGGTGCGGGATATCGCGGATGAAATCGTCATTGTCGATACCGGCTCGACAGACCGCACGAAGGAGATTGCCGCAGAATATGGTGCTGTCATCTACGACTTCGAATGGATCGACGATTTCGGGGCAGCCCGCAATGAGGCTTTCAGCAAGGCGACTAAGGAATATATACTTTGGCTCGATGCGGACGATGTCATTGAGGAAGCAGACCAGAAGTTGTTCAAGGAACTTAAGGAGACTCTGTCCACGGCATACCATTCCGTAAACATGCCGTACAATCTGGGGGTTGACAGTGAGGGGAGGGTGACCTCAAGCCTCCGGCGGAACCGGCTGGTCCGGAGGGACTGCAATTTCCAGTGGATCGGCCCGGTGCATGAGTATTTGGCGGCGGGGGGGCCCACGCTGGAGAGCAATATATGTATCACGCACAAAAAAGATAAAGAATACACTGACCGCAACCTGCGTATTTACCGCGGACGCGAGGCCAGGGGGGAAGACTTCTCACCGCGCGACCTCTACTATTTTGCCAACGAGCTGCGTGATCACGCACTTCATGAAGAGGCGCTCAACTATTACGGCAAGTTTCTGGAGACCGGTCAGGGCTGGATCGAGGACAATTACCAGGCGTGCCTGAAGATGGCGGAATGCTGCGAACGCCTGGAGAACAAGCAAGGAAAGATGCAGGCGTTATACCGGACCTTGAACTATGATATTCCCCGTTCCGAGTTTTGCTGCCGCCTGGGATTTGAACTGATGGATCAGGGCCGCCATGAACATGCCATTTACTGGTTTGAGCTGGCAGTCTCGCTTCCGAGAAGAGCGTCTATGGGCTTGCAGGATATGACCTCCACCACTTGGGTTCCCCATCTGCAATTATGTGTCTGCTATGACCGCTTAGGCCAGCATGTTAAAGCGAATTACCACAATGAAGTTGCGCTTTCTTATTATCCGTCGCACCCCAGCATGCAGCTTAACCGTAAATACTTCCAGGAATTTCTCGGTGACTCCTATGTAAATCTGATTAAGGCTTCTTCGTAAATGTGCAATTTCCCATAGCCGGATGGATCTACGGCCAACTGCCCTGTCAGGCAGTTGGCCGTTTTTTGATGCAAAAAAACGCAAATAGGTAATTTTACACATTTATTTCGTGGAACGCGAATACCATTAAAATATATAAGTCCACTAGAAAGAGGAGAGATGTTATGGTTCGCCATTACACGCAACTGGAATTGATCACGATATCGAAATTACCTCCGACCACAGTGAAGAGATGGTTAGAGTATTTCTCTTATTTTGTAGCCGCGACCCGTCAGGGAGACCAGGTGCTTTACCCCTATGAAACTTTGAAACTACTGAAGCGGATCAGTGAACTGCGTGCAGAGCGTTACCATCTCAGTACCATTGTTCGTCTGCTGATTGAAGACGGCTTTCCGATGTACGGCAAAGAGGACAAGAAGGAGTTGCAACCTCCTCCGCCAATGGAGATAATCAGCGCTGAGCCGAAGAAGCCGGACCGCCAGCAGCTGCTTGTCGCTTCCCTTGCCGCGCTTGCCGATGAGCTTAACCGGATTGCGGATCATCTTAACCATTTGAAGGTGCAATAAATACATGCCGGCCCGAATTCTGTGAGCGGAGCTTCATGGTTTGAGCTTGTCCATTTTGAGATCAGGATGCGTACTTTTTCTGAAGCGGGTGCAGATGAGACTTGGGATTTCAGCAGCCGGAACAGGCGGAAAGTAAGCCTGCCGCCTGAATCTAGCAATCTTTTTCTCCCGGCCTCACCATAACCCTCTACCAATCTGGTAAGAAGATTTACCGGAAGGACATCAGCGGATTGCTATTCTTCTTCTTCCTCTTCTTCTGACTCTATCATTTCGTCTTCCGCAATCGTTTTGTCCAGCCAGCTGCCCGGTTCACTCAACAGGCGCAGTATACGGTCCATTTTGCTTAGACTCAGCCATTGTCCCCGCGTGATCTCTTCCAACAGTCTGGAGGTGGTATTGTTCAATTGGATGATGTTGCGAAAGTTGATATTTCCGGGATCGGATTGCACGAAGGCCTGCATGGCTTCCGCTTCGGCATTGATTATGTGAGATAAGGACATCTCGTTGATTGCAATGGAGGCAAGCAAAAGAGAGATGCTATCCTCCCGCGTAACCGAGATATCGGGAGTAATGTTGGGAATGTTGGGCATTGACATGTAGATCTCCTCCAGAACATAAAGATTTCCGTACGTTTGATATCTGGTTATAGCTATATATACATCGGCGGCAGGTTGTCCTATTCCCTTTATTCTCTGAAATCCGTTAAATCCGATATAAGCCGGCTGAACCTTGGACTAGAGGTGATAGGGACAGGCCAAAAGCTCATATATATAACGGTAAAGAGATGAACGTAAGCGGGGAGGGAGAAAAGTGATGCTAAAGCAGGAACGGTTGATAAAAGCGGTTATTCTGGCTGCAGCTCTGGAAGAGGACGCGGTCTCGGCTCTGATCGCGGCTGAAATCCGCAAACTTGAATATGTTATTGCCGCAAGTGGAAGCTTGCCGGGAGAATCTAGTACACATAATCTTCAATCCTTACAACAGGCGGTTGCCAGAATCATCGAAGCCTTGGCGCAGAAGCAAGCCATGATCTGCCGGACACTGGACACCAGCAGGCGGCTCATGAGCGGGGTGAACGATTATGAATGCTGAATTCGGACATTCAGAGGATGAACTGCTGGTGAAAGCGATCCATAAAACCGTGGGACAAATTGAGCTGTTGAAGCAAACCTGTCAGCGGCTCTCAGTCAATGCGGATGCGGAGCTGGCCCGGTTTATGGCGGAAACGCACCGCCTGCTTGAAAAGGCTCAAGCAGCCGGCCAAGGCCCGGAAACAGAATCGCCAGATCGCAGAGTAAAGGACTATGCCTTCATAAAGAACGATAAGAACGACGTACGTCCCGCCGCTGCTCCATTTGTATCCAAGCGTAAGCTTATCTATTCACCCGGGAAAGCGGGCCGTCTTACACTTAAGCACCCGCCGCAGGTCAAGCGCAAGCGTGTTTACCGCAAGAAGCGAAGCCGGCTGGAACGCACGCGCACCTCAGGAGACCGCGCCCTGTTGCAGCGGCAACGTACACTGCGGCAGCACACGGCACAGCAGCCACGGGTGTGGCAGGGAGCTGCCGAGCATCAACCGAAGCCGCGGCGTCTGCAGCCGCAGCAGCCGCCCAAGGTACTGCGCCATATTATGCCGCAGCAGCCGAAGAAGCCGGATGTATATTCAGGAATTATAACCTCCCAGAACCTGAAGCGGCCACGAAACATGTAGATTGTATCCCTTCTCTGGTGGACTGCTTGTACAGAAGCTGAAATAGCGAAACGCCACAGGAAGTTTTCTGGCACAAGGGCCGTACGTTCTCCTGAAGCGTTATCATTCACCACGAAATCCGCTACATCCACAGTGTGGCCCCGGCTCTGCTGCAGCTGTCAGCCGCCGGGAAGCTGCCATTCTCCGGCTTCAGGGTCGTAGCTGTCCACGACTCTGGCGGGATTGCCCGCAGCGATGCAGAAGTCCGGCAAATCGCCGGACACCACGCTGTTGGCTGTGACCCTGCAGCCTTTGCCAATCGATACGCCGCCAACAATAACACAGTGGGCGCCGAGCTCGCTGCCGGCACCGATCCTTACACTCTGAGTGCTTGAGGTAATCCACTGGTCCCGGATAGGGATGCCGATATTGCGGTATTGATGATCGGTGTCGGCAATATATACATCAGGTCCAATGATTACATCCTCCTCCAGAACGACGCTATTGGCGGCGGCAATAATCAGATTCCGGCTGCACTTGCAGCCGTCGCCTATTGTGATTTTGGGCACTGTCCCTTGGCCGGGAATGAGGACTGTGAACCAGCTGTTCTCAAGGATGAGCACATCACGGCCAATGGAGATCTCCTCCGGGCAATTGATATCGGTTTTTTCCATGATGAGGCTATCTGATCCGTATTTATAAAAACGGTTTATATGAGAAAGACCGATGCTCTCCATATTCGAAATCCCCTCCCTGAAATTATAGGCTGGGCCGTTCTCCGACCCGCCCGGTGTCGCGGCTGTTTCAGACAAGCCCGTGCTTGGCCTGAATCATTTTCACCCTTGCCTGAAGATCGCCAAAGTACGCTTCATCGCGGTAGGCCGCAGTAAATATCTCTTCGAAATCCCCGGGCTTCAGCTGTTCGAGGTGCCGCTCCAGCATATAATTGTACCACCAGAGCAGAAAGGTGTAGGCGATGTGTTTTTTCTCGGCAGCTAACGCAGAGGCTTCCAATCCCTTATCCAGGAAGTAATTAAGGATATTTAAATAGGAATTGATAAATGTCTGGGCGAAGCTGTATCCGCCGGTGATCTTGCCGCTGCTGGACAGCAGTTTGCGGCGATAAACGCAATAATCCGGTGTTATATTGAGAATGGAGAACTCCAGATAGACCTGGTTAAGATTTGAATGGAAAAAAAGGTCAGGAGTGGGGATTTGTTCAAATTCCTTCCTGCGCATGATAATTCCGGACATAAAGGTACTGTAAATGGAAACATGCTGTACATAATTGCTTATGCCTGCCGCCCGGTCAATCTGCCCGCTGTTACGAAGGATATCCAGGAAGATCAAGCTGCAGTCCCGGTTCTGTTCTGTAATACTGCACAAGGCTTCAAGAGAGCCCGGGAGCCAGTAATCATCGTCACCGTGAAGCTTGATAAATTCACCGTGGGCATAACCGGCACACTTCAGGAAATTATAGTCCGCGCCTTCGTTGCGTTCGTTGCGGAAGTAGCGAAGGTTGGAATAACGTGATTGATATTTCCGGACGAGCTCCTGAGTGCCGTCCGGGGAGGCATTGTCGGAAACGATTACCTCGAAATCTTGCAGTCTGGCGTTCTGGCTATAAATACTGTTCAGACAAATATCCAGCTCTTGTTCACGGTTATAGGTAGGAATGCAGATGCTGAGGAGTAGGGGCGGGCTGGGGTCTTCCGCAGGCAAGACGTCTTCTTCATCGGATGAGACACCGGTCTTCCGCCACCGCCGGGTTATAGGATCATACTGTTTGATAACCCGTGCCGGGGTACCGGCCGCAACACAATAATCGGGAATCACTGTGCCGGACACTACGACCGAACCTGCACCAATGACACAGCCTTTACCGATGGACACCTGTCCGGCAATTACGGTGTTCATACCGATCCAGCTTCCCGAACCTATGGTTACAGTATGGCTCCAGGAATCCACTCCCTGCTTTCTGATAGGGAGATCGGGGTTCTGATAAGCGAGGTTGTGGTCCGAGATATGCACATTGGGGGATATGATCACCTGGGAACCGATAGCGATACGGTTGACCGCCGACAGGTTGCACCGTCGTCCGATATCGCTTCCCGTACCGATGATAATTCGCGGATCTCCGCTGTAATTGTCATAGGGAAGCATCATCCAACAGTCAGACTGCAGCTTGACACCGTCGCCTAGTGAGATACCTCTCGTACCGAAGAGGTCACATGTAGGGTGAATATTACATCCGCCGCCAAGCCGGTGGAACTGGTGCTTGCCAAGGCTTTTACCATAGCCATAAGACTCCATGAAGACTTGTCGGGCTTCGGCGAAACCGTTAGCTGTATTCACAAAACCGCAATCATGCAGGCACCAGGGCAGATGCTGTCTGGGGATGCCTACTTCATAACCGCTTGCGATAAACTCCTGACATTGTGAGGCGTCATAGAAATGCCAGCCGTCAAACCAGTCTTGGCGCCAAGGGAGGTCATACTGTGTGGCCAGCAGCAATCCGTCGAGTGCCTCTACACTTTCGTAATCTCCCGTTGGCTGCAGGAATTCCAGAGGTTTCAGCATACCGGTATGACTGTCAATCACTTTACCGTATTTTTGTTCGGCATCCCACCAAGTCACAGAGGACGGTAACGCTTTAGCCCCAACGGTTCCCAGAATACCCAAGGCCGGATAATCAGAGAACAAGCGGACGATATCTGCAATAAAATGGTGGTGGAGGATATGGACATCCTGATGCAGATATACCTTGTACTTGGCATCGGACTGGCGCATTGCCCCGTCGTAACCGGCCGCGAGTCCCGAAGCACCCGTCACGATTTGAATATCTACGGTAAATCCTTCCGGAATCTTTAATTGCCAGAGATTTTTTTTGCAGCGTTCCGCTAGCTCTTCATTGTTCACACACATGATAAAACAAACTTTACGGTCATCCATGTCGCTGAAATCCTCTCCTTTATCCGCAAGGTCCGACCCACAATTAATGGACTTCCCGGACTTGCGGCCTGCGGTTTCGTCATTTGCCTGAGCATAATATATGTATATTCAGGCAATCCCCAAACATCAATCAAATTTAGCAAAGATACATATAATTTGACCACTCTCTATAATCTACGGGAATATCAATGGATAACAGGTACATCAAACATTTTATATCGGCACAGGTAGAATCGCGGATTTGACATCAGCAGCGCATATTGACGGTTTATCCAAGAATTCAGAGACTCCTCGGTTTGAGGGAGATCGGCCGCCCGATTCCACTCCTGGCGGTTCAGAATGTGCAGGAGCGGTTCAGTAGAACGTTCGGCGGTAAGCTGGTGGTACTCGGACAAGCCCTCAAGCATTTCCGTCTGCGGGGCGCCCCGGACAAGCATTTGCTCGATCAACACAAATGCGCAGTCCGAATGAGTGTGCAGCACATTCAGAAACGGAATAAGAGATCCGGGCGAGAAGCAGGCGGCAGAATCGTGCGCCATCACAAACTTCCCGCGTGCCATATCTACTGCTTGGGGGAGAGGGAGGCTTCCAACGGTGGAAGCCTGATTTCGGAGATAACGGAAGCTGTGGTACAGACTCCCGTAGTGGCTTGCCACTTCCTCAGTTTCGTCTGCAGAAGCATCGTCCAAGACGCAGACCTCGATTAAGCCGGCATCATCGGTCTGTGCATAAATAGATTCCAGACAGCGCCGCAGCTCATCGGCCTGATTATAAACCGGTATGCAAATAGACAAAAGAGGCTCCTTTCTCCTGCGTTCCAGGAGCTCCCGGGCCTGAGCTTCGCTTTTTACCCGAATCCACTCTCCGCTTGAAGGTTCGTAGATTCGCCGGAATACAGCCGGATTGCCAGCGACGACGCAGTAATCCGGCACATCCTGCAGGATAACGCTTCCTGCGCCGATCACACAGCCTTTGCCAATCTTCACGTTGCCCAAAATGGAGGAATAAGCGCCGATCCAGGAGCTTTCACCAATCGTTACCGAGGACACCCCGTTTACTCCCTTCTCCCAAGGCTGCTTTGCGTCTGTTATAAACACGTGGGGACCGGTCATCACATCCGCTTTTAATTCAACCTTGTGTAGTGCCGTTATCGTCAAATTGCGATTGCATTCACAGCGGTCTCCGATGACGATTCTGGGTGAGCCATCCCGTGCAGGAAAGGGGATATCTAACCGATAGCCCTCCTTTACCAACACCTCTGTGCCGAACGCCGTCTGCTCCGGTAACGAAAATACACCGTCTGAGGCAATCTTACAGCCTGATCTGTAGCGGTAGAAGCGATAGTAGAGCGAGGGAGAAATAGTATCCATGAAGATCCTCCTTTAATCAACAATAGGGTACATGCAGGTAGTGAATCTATTCTAGCTTATGAGTCGAAACAGGAATCATGCGAAGCAAATCCGGTCGAATGATCCGTCAGAGACAGCATATATATAAACCAGAAATCCGGAAAATCCGAATTTTAAGAATCTGCAAGAAGGAGGAGCATACTTGCCGACCATCAGTTTGTGCATGATTGTACGCAATGAAGAGAAGAGCTTGGGGCGATGCTTGTCATCAGTCGCGGATATTGTGGATGAGATGGTAATTGTGGATACCGGCTCCACAGACCGTACGAAACAAATTGCAGCCGACTTTGGCGCGCATATCTATGATTTTGAGTGGATTCAAGATTTCGCAGCAGCACGCAATTATTCGTTCAGCCAAGCAACCTGTGAGTATATCCTATGGCTCGATGCGGATGATGTCATTGAAGAAACCGACCGGGAACGGTTCAAGGCTTTGAAGGCCTCTTTATCTTCCGAATATCATTCGGTTTCTATGACCTATATTCTATCCGCAGATGACGATGGGAAGCCTTTAGTAACCTTGAGGCGAAATCGTCTGCTCAGACGCGACTGCCAGTTCCAGTGGATTGGCGCCGTACATGAATATGTTGAGATTACACCACCAACGCTTCAGAGCGATGTCTGCGTCACACACAAGAAAGACAAGGAATATACAGAACGCAATTTGCTGATTTACCGGAAGATGAAGGCCGAGGGTCAGAAATTCTCCCCGAGAGACCGACTATATTTCGCCAACGAGCTGTACGATCATGCCCATTATCAAGAGGCGTTGGAGAACTATAAGCTCTTCCTGTCCGAGGGCGAGGGATGGATAGAGGACAATATTCAGGCGTGCATTCGGATGGCGGACAGTTATGGGGCACTTGGAGAAAAGAATAAACAGCTGCAGTCGCTGTGCCGTACGTTCGACTATGATCTCCCGCGCTCGGAAGCTTGCTGCAAAATAGGCTATTATTTCATGGAATTACAGCAGGTTGAAAAGGCGGTTTACTGGTTCGAAATTGCGGTGTCCTTACCGAAGAGGAATGATCTGGGTATGGAGAATGAATCTACCCGAACCTGGCTTTCCCATTTGCAGCTCTGTGTCTGTTATGACAAGCTGGGCGATCATAAATATGCTGACTATTGTAATGAAGTTGCACTCGCGCAATATCCTGCTCATCCCAGTGCCCAATATAACCGGAATTATTATACAAAACTGCTGGGCGACAGCCACGTGGAGATAGACGGCCTATTACTTGAGGAACGAAAGGAGTTGGTCCAATGAAGACGAGTATCATCATTCTCACTCTTAATCAGCTTCCCTTAACCATTCAATGTCTGGAGAGCATCAAGCGCGGAACTCCGGAAGAGCATGAGATCATTATTGTCGACAATGCCTCCAAGGACGGAACAGCGGATTACCTGAAGTCACATTATCCGGAGATCAGGCTGATTGAGAATGCGGAGAATTTGGGCTTTGCCAAAGGATGCAACCAAGGGATCGAAGTAGCGGACGGGAATCAGATTCTTTTCTTGAACAATGACACCGTAGTTCCGCCCGGGTGGCTGGCACCCATGCTCCGCGCACTGCACAGTGATCATGCGGTCGGGATGTCCGGACCTGTAACGAATTATATCAGCGGCCATCAGTGCGTTCCCGTAACCTACAGCGAACTGAAGGATATGGAGGGATTTGCAAAAGAATACTGTGAGGCTAAACGCGGCTCGGTACAAGAAGTCCGCCGTCTGATTGGCTTCTGTCTGCTGGTCAAACGCAGCGTCCTGGATGAAATAGGATGGTTCGATGAACGTTACGGCCTGGGCAATTACGAGGACGACGATCTTTGCCTCAGGGCAATTCAGCAGGGCTACAAGCTGCTTATTGCAGAGGATTCGTTCATTCACCATATTGGCCATGCCAGTATGGGACAGAATCCTTCCTTTGATTTATCCACGCTGCTGAAGCAGAACGCGAACAGAGCTTTTCAGAAATGGGGGGCTAAAATTCACTCATTGATTTACGCTCCCCCCATAAGCCTATGCGTAGGGATTATATCTTCAGGCAATGAAGCTGCGCTGGAGGATACGCTGGCTTCATTCACAGATTTGGCGGAGCAGATTATTGTGGTAAACCGTTCAGGAAATGAACGCATAGCCGAAACAGCCGCCCGGTATAACCGGCAGGTCTATTCCGTGAAAGGTGAACTGAGCGTGCAGCTGTGCCGGGAATGGATCAGCCGTATGTCGACAGAGCCTTATATTCTATGGCTTCAAGAAGGTGATTATCTGACGGCAGATGAACGCCGGAGGTTCACAGGGCTTAAGCTTTCCCTGTTCCACCAGTACCAAGTAGTGTCTCTTCGTGCTGCAGATGGTGCCCGCTATATGACCAGGCAAACTGGCGAGAGGATTTTTCCGGAGGAAATTGAACAGCCGCGCCTAAGCACTTTTTTTGGCTATGCCAGCGCAGTAACCATTAGCAACCGGCTTGAAAAGGCAGGCATGAATGCTTCGGCGGCGGTGTCATCCGAAGCATAGGCAGTGGTAACCCATTTTGAATTGGAGGGGAATTATGGAACAGGATCTCGTTACGATTGCAATATTGGCCAAGGACAAGGCGCATGTGCTACCGCTCTATTTGCAACTCATTGAGAAGCAGACCTACCCGGCTTCGCGAATCAATCTGTATATCCGCACGAACAACAATAATGACCGCACCAAAGAAATTCTTGAAGAATGGGTAGAGCGTGAAGGCGGGAGATACCATGAGGTACATTTTGATGCCAGTGATGTGGAAGAACCTGTACAGGACTATACCCCGCATGATTGGAATGATCTCCGGCTTAGGGTGATGGGGAGAGTAAGGCAGGAATCCATAGAATGGGCCAAATCGAGAGATTCTCATTATTTTGTGCCGGATTGCGATAATTTCATCATACCGGAGACGCTCGAGCGTCTGCTCACTACTCATTTGCCGGTCGTCGGCCCTTTGCTCAGAGTGGCTGAGTCTCCTTTAAGCTATTACTCTAATTTTCATCATGAGACGGATGATTATGGATATTTCAAATCGTCAGGTCTGTATATGGAATATCTATTTCAGCATGTAAAGGGACTGGTGGAAGTTAATGTTATTCATTGTACCTATCTGATGCGCCGCGAAATTCTGGATCATGTCCAGTATGAGGACGGCAGCGGCCGCCACGAATATGTCATTGTGAGCGACGGTCTGAGAAAAGCAGGAATCCCGCAGTATCTGGACACCCGTAAGAAGTATGGAATGCTGACCTTCTGCGATACGGAAGAACAGTTCCTTCCGCTCGATCTTACGGGCGATAATTTCGAACAGCGGAATGGAGGCTGAGCCATGAAGCTGGTACTTCTATCCGGCGGCTCAGGCATACGCCTGTGGCCGCTCTCCAGCAGTATCCGAAGCAAGCAGTTTCTTCAAGTGCTGCCTGCACCAGGCGGTGGACACGAATCGATGCTTCAGCGGATCTGGCGGCAGTTGTCTGCTGCGGGGCTTAACCATGAAGCTTATATCGCAACGTCAAGCGGACAAGAAATGCTGATCCGGAAGCAGCTTGGGGCTGCGCCCCCGATCATTATTGAACCCCGGCGAAGAGATACGTTTCCGGCGGTGAGTCTTGCTGCAGCCTTTTTGAATTCCGTGGAGAAGATTTCCCCCGAGGAGACCGTTATTGTCTTACCGGTGGATGCATATGTGAGTGATGACTTCTTCTTCAAGCTGCTTGAACTGGATAACGCCCTGCACCACTCCGGTGCGGAAATTGCTTTACTTGGGGCAAAGCCGAACGATCCTTCAGAGAAATATGGATATATTGTTCCGGATACCAGTTCTGTTTCCGCCACAAGGACTCAGGCAAATCGGACCTATGTGTCCGTTGATCGCTTTGTCGAGAAGCCGGATAGGATTGCGGCGGAGGCGCTGCTGGCGCAGCAAGCAATGTGGAATTGCGGCATCTTCGCCTTCCGGCTCTGCGATCTGCTGAAACGGCTAGAGAATTCAGGGTTTCCGACGGATTATGTGGAATTACAGAAGCAATATCATCGCCTCCCCAAGAGCAGCTTCGATGTTGAGGTATTGGAGGGAAATAGCCGGCTTATCTGTGTGCCCTATCTGGAAAGCTGGAAGGATCTGGGGACTTGGAATACCTTGTCTGAAGAGCTTGCCTCCCCTGTTCTAGGACGGGGTCAGATCAGTGCAGATTCAGTAAATTGCCAGATTGTCAATGAGCTAGACATTCCGGTGATGCTTGTGGGGCTGGACGATGTAATTGTTGCAGCAGGTCCCGGGGGGATTCTCGTTGCCCGTAAAGATGCAGCGGATTACCTTAAACAGCTGCTTCCTGTGCCAGATATCGAGAGCCGGAAGGAAAGCGTTCATAGCGACTAACAGGCCCCAAAAGCACTATGCCCGTCCGACTTTATCCGACATTGTTCTACGTCTGCGGTTCGCATCATAAAGTATAGATGTGATGCCAAACTCCACTAACATCACCACATCCGGCCCATCCGTAAGGTCCGGTAGATCCACAATCGAAAGGAGGCAGCTCCAGCATGACCGATAGCAATGGTAGCGAACATCCCACTGATCTCTTTATGCATGATCGTCAAAGATGAAGAACCGTGGATTGCGCGCTGTCTGCTCAGCGTACGGGACAGTGTGGATGAGATCATTGTCGTGGACACAGGCTCCCATGACCGGACGATGGATATTGCTCATGGTTTAGGAGCGAAGGTCCTGCAATTCCCCTGGAAGGAGAGCTTCGCAGAGGCGCGCAATTATAGTCTCCGCCATGCCACGGGAGAGTGGGTGCTGTGGATGGATGCAGATGAAGAACTCGCTACTGGTGACGCGCCGAAGCTTAGGCAGGTAAGAACAATCAAGGACAGCAAGCTCGCTTCTCTCGAAACGGTCCATTTCAATGGCGCATATCGGCCGCAGCCTGATGAAGCTTACCGCTTGGCCCAGTGCCGCCTATTCCGTAACGGAGAGGGAGTCCATTTCACCGGCGGTATTCATGAGCAGCTGAGCTTGTCCGGACAGCATGCTACTACGGACACAAGATCGCCAGTCTTGTTGCCGGTCCGGCTGTTCCATTATGGCTATCTGCAATCTATGACATCCCTGAGGTCCAAACATGAACGCAATCTGAAGCTGCTGCAGCAATCCATTGCAGATAATCCGAATCCCGATCCGTGGAGTCTTTATCATATAGCAAGTGAATATCAACGGATTGGGGAATACGCGCTTGCCTTCCGGCAGGCCAATTACGCTATTGCCACGTCACTGGGTCAGAGCAAGCTGCCTCCTTCACTCTTCTATAAGCTTAAATATGGTTGCTTACTGGCATCAGGCAGCTTCAGGGAAGGCTGGCCCGGCATTGACAAGGCGATCGGTCTCTACCCGGATTATGTGGATCTGCATCTTTATAAAGGAAGCATTCTGATGCACATCGGGCAAACGGAGGCCGCGATCTCCGCTTTCGAGCATTGTCTGGTTCTTGGAGAAAATGCTCTTCAATATATGATTCTCAAAGGAGCAGGAACCTTCTATCCCTGCTATTACCTGGGCAATTGCTATGAAATGCGAGGGTTGCCCGGTGATGCTGCTGTCTGGTATCGCAGAGCGCTGGAGTATTCGCCTGCATTCGTGGAGGCTGCACTTAAGTTATCGCAGCTGGGTGGAAGCGAGCAAGTGCCAGAACGGCTACAATCGGGCAACCGCGCCCCCTCCGTACCTTCTCTTCGGAAGAGTTCTTTTCGTTCAGCTACACCCCCGGTAAAGACTTGGTCAGTGGTAGTGCTGCTGGGCGTGGATGACGTTCCGCTCACCGCTCTTCGAAAGTGGGCTGAGAGCTGGCAGCCGTTCGCGGATGAATGGATCATTATCGATGCGGGAATGGGTGAAGATGGGCGGAAGCTTGCCGGTGAACTGGAAGCGCAGGTGATTCATTTCCCTATTGAAGAAGATCCGTCTCAGCTCTGGGAGAGAATGAAGGAGGTTCTCACGGCTACATATGTGCTGTGGCTGAATCCCTATGACGAAATGAGCGGAGAAGACCGGGAAGTATTGAGTGACATGAAGAAGTCACAAGATAGCCAGCAAACTATGTTCTCTCTTAATCTATGCTTGCAAGAAGAAGAATTAGACCGGGAACTCTGGGTTGTCCAGAGGAATCGTCTGGCTCACCAGGAGACCATACTTGGTTGTAATCCAATCAGCGGAGAGTTTATTGCTGTTCCGGGAAGTATGAGCAGGAACAGCTCCATATGGCTTCGAAAATGGTAAAAATGCCCAAACGGATAGATGTTTATAAGAATTAGTTTAGTGAAAGGGGAAAAGGATTATGAGTATCGGAGCAACAGGAGCAACGGGACCAACAGGATCACCGGGAAGAAGAGGTGATGACGGAACTAACGGCGATAACGGTTTTGACGGTAATACAGGAGCTACGGGGATAACGGGCGCTGGTGCTACCGGTAACACAGGAGCTACGGGGATAACAGGCGCTGGGGCTACCGGGAACACAGGAGCTACGGGGGTAACGGGCGCCGGGGCTACCGGAAACACAGGAGCTACGGGGATAACAGGCGCTGGGGCTACCGGGAACACAGGAGCTACGGGGATAACGGGCGCTGGGGCTACCGGGAATACAGGAGCTACGGGAATAACGGGTGCTGGGGCTACCGGGAACACTGGGGCCACCGGATTTACAGGCTCTATTTCAAGTATTTTTGCAACATTTACAGCCTTTTCACCTACATCGGCTACCACCGATAATACACCTATTGGAACTTTTCAAGTATATGATCAAGATCCCAATGCATCTATACAACTACTTGATAGCAATACCTTTGTATTGCCGGGAGGCCATCAATATTATGTCTCATATGAAGCTTCTATAGCATATACGAGCACCGCTGCACCAGGACTTGGTTTGCTTTATGATGGTCTATTATCCTCTGCATCGACAGTTTATTCAGGTGCTATAGGAGAATCACCAAGATTTATAAGTCCAGTATCTGCTGTGCGAATCGTAGATGCTACACTCGGTCCATTGAATTTGCAGGTTG
The DNA here is from genome assembly GCF_013141775.1 of Paenibacillus phytohabitans. Taxonomy (GTDB): domain Bacteria; phylum Bacillota; class Bacilli; order Paenibacillales; family Paenibacillaceae; genus Paenibacillus_AQ; species Paenibacillus_AQ phytohabitans. The sequence goes on along the minus strand of NZ_WHOB01000066.1, from coordinate 1,468 downwards.
TGCTTTTAAAAGCAGGCACCGCCACTTCTTCAAACGTACAACATGCTCCTTCATTCCGAAGTGCCGCAGTTACCATTTTCGCTTTAAATTAATAGTTTTAGGAACTGATCTTTCTTGGGTAGATTTTGAAACGGATACCGTCCTTATTACAGAGGATGTGTACCCGTTTCTTAATTATCTAAGAAAGAAGAGACATGTTCTTGGGATGAAGGTTTTGTCTTGTCTTGTGATTCAGACCAGCGAGGAGTTGATAACATATGATTGGAGCAACCGGAGTTACAGGACCTACAGGACCTACAGGTCAAACTGGCGGTGTTGGGCGTACGGGAACTCAAGGTGCCAGAGGGACTACAGGGCCGCCAGGAAGAACAGGTACCGCAGGTAGTGTAGGTGATACCGGATCTACAGGAGTCACTGGGGCGACAGGGTTCACAGGTCTAACAGGAGTGACTGGGCTTACGGGAGTGACTGGAGTAACTGGACTCACTGGTGAGTCTGGGGCAACAGGACTCACTGGTGAAACAGGCGCAACGGGGCTTACAGGTATTCCGGGAGCCACAGGTGAGACAGGAGAAACCGGAGCGACGGGGCTTACGGGTGAGACGGGAGCAACCGGGCTTACGGGAGAAACGGGAGCGATGGGGCTTACGGGTGAAACTGGGGCAACGGGGCTCACCGGAGAAACGGGAGCCACAGGTGAGACGGGAGAAACCGGAGCAACTGGGCTTACGGGTGAAACCGGAGCGACCGGGCTTACGGGAGAAACCGGAGCAACTGGACTTACGGGTGAAACCGGAGCGACCGGGCTTACGGGAGAAACCGGAGCAACGGGGCTTACGGGAGAAACCGGAGCGACAGGGCTTACGGGTGAAACCGGGGCAACTGGGCTTACGGGAGAAACCGGAGCAATAGGGCTTACGGGAGAAACCGGAGCAATAGGGCTTACGGGAGAAACCGGAGCAATAGGGCTTACGGGTGAAACGGGAGCAACGGGGCTCACCGGAGAAACGGGAGAGACGGGGCTCACAGGTGAAACAGGAGAGACGGGACTTACGGGTGAAACGGGAGCAACGGGGCTCACGGGTGAAACCGGAGCGACGGGGCTGACGGGTGAGACGGGAGCAACAGGGCTCACGGGTGAAACCGGAGCGACTGGGCTGACGGGTGAGACGGGAGTGACGGGGCTTACCGGTGAAACCGGAGCGACGGGGCTGACGGGTGAAACGGGAGCGACTGGGCTTACTGGGGCAACGGGGCTCACCGGAGAAACAGGAGCCACCGGTGAGACGGGTGAGACGGGAGCGACCGGGCTTACCGGAGAAACGGGAGCGACCGGGCTAACGGGTGAGACGGGAGCGACAGGGCTGACGGGTGAGACGGGAGCAACGGGGCTCACCGGAGAAACAGGAGAGACTGGACTTACGGGTGAAACCGGGGCGACGGGGCTAACGGGTGAGACGGGAGCGAC
>NZ_WHOB01000065.1 GCF_013141775.1 Paenibacillus phytohabitans | reverse complement strand
TCTTCTTCTAAGCTAAATGGGTGGGAAGCCTATAAACTGAGCGATAACAATCCTGGGACTGTATGGTCTAGCAAGGTGAACGGAAATGAAAATTCTGTGGAATGGGCGGCTGTCGATCTCGGAAGGGTTAATATCGTGAATCAAATTAGTTTAACCCCTCGATCTATATTGGCGTTTCCCAAGGACTTTAAAATCCAATTTAGCAATGATGCTATAACTTGGTCAGACATTCATAGACAGGTGTACAGCAATTACGTTAACAACGGTTCTGTCCAGACATTTGATTTTGGGAGCGGCGTAGCAGCAAGGTATATCAGAATTTTTGCAACGAAACTCAATACTGATGATCAAGGGAACTATTATTTTCAATTAGCTGATTTTAATATAAATTCGTCCAACATTTACACGTCATCCAATATAGATGGCTGGGAAGCCAGCAAGCTGACGGATAATAACCCATTTACTCAATGGTCAAGCGTCCCGCATGGCAACGAGGGCGAAACGGAATGGATTGTATTGGGGCTGGGAGACCAAAAAGTGGTCGGTGGGTTAGCCTGACTCCCCGAGCCAACCTGTCCTTTCCAAAAGATTTTAGCATTCAATCCAGTGAAGATGCGGTCAACTGAACAGATATCCCGAACCAGACGTATCGCAATTATGTAAATAACGGTTCCGTCCAGACCTTCAACTTTGGTAGCTCTGTAATAACAAGATATATCCGGGTTTATGCGACCAAGCTGGGAAAAGATGATTTAGGGAGTTACTACTTCCAGTTAGGTGAGATCAAAGCTAATCTCGTAACCGTAGCCACGTCATCCAATATAGATGGCTGGGGCCAGGAAGCTGACGGATAATAACCCATCCACTAATTGGTCGAGCGTACAGCATGGCAGCGAGGCCGAAACGGAATGGATCGTGTTGGGGCTGGGAGATCAGAAAATGGTCGGAGGGATTAGCCTGACTCCCCGAGCCAACTTATCCTTTCCCAAGGATTTCAGCATTCAATCCAGTGAAGATACGGTCAACTGGAAAGATATCCCGAACCAGACGTACAGCAATTATATAAACAACGGTTCTGTCCAGACATTCAACTTTGGTAGCTCAGTGAAAGCTAGATACATTCGTGTGTTGGTTACAAAGCTTGGGAAAGATGACATGGGGAACTACTATTTTCAGTTGGGCGAGATAAAGGCTACTCTTACAGGTGCTGGTGCTAATTGGTGAATTATTATTGAAAGTTGGAGGTGCATATTCATGAAAAAGTATATAGCCATTTATAGCTGTTCTCATCTTAATCATGGTTAATTCCGAGACAGCGGAGGCCTTGAAATATACCTACACTAAGACAGGAGCGTTAAGTCTGGTGAGTTTATCTGAAGGAAAATATGTGAACTTTCAGTATGACAACAACGGCAACTTGATTGGGAAGAAGAATTTAAACTGTAAGTCTTCAGAATATAATTTAATCAATGTGAACAGCAATAAGGCCCTGGATATTTATGCCGGCAATACTATCAATGGAACAAAGGTGCAGATACGGATAACGGAACGAGTTCTCAAAAATGGGAATTGATTAACTCGAAGTGAGTATGCGAAATACTGTTGTTCATCTTTATGTAGGAGAGTGATTTTTTGAAAAAGTTATTCTTGTCTTTGCTTATTCTATCCACATTAGTAGTAGGAGCTAATCACGCATATTCTTACCCAATAGAAGTGAATATGAATGGTGGCTTCGAGCAGGATCAAAATAACAATAGACTTCCAGATTTATGGGAAACGGTTTGGAGAAATGGGACTAGTGTTGGACCTAGCGCTTCAATAGAAAGCTATGAACCAGCTGAAGGGAATTATCATTTCAGATTATACAATGGTACCGGAGATAAGGATTCATATATGTATGCTTTATCCAATCCAATTCCTATACAAAAAGACAAATCGTATACAATTAATGCCTTCATGAGATACACCCTACCTGTTGGAAAAGCAAATATAACGATCATCGAAACCGACCGGAATAGGAGTGTTGTTTATGAATCCAGTCGTTCATTCTCTAACGGTGCATGGCAATGGCATGATAATACCATCTATGTGGCTCCTAAGGATAACACAGAATAC
>NZ_WHOB01000064.1 GCF_013141775.1 Paenibacillus phytohabitans | reverse complement strand
GAGAAAAAGTGAGGAAAAAGCCACGTCTTTGTTCGGCTCGTTCCGAGTAACATGGGGTTTGTACCCCCGTGTTACAGTACGGGGGTTGCGCGAGCCTTGCGGCTCGCATGCGTAAATTAGTGCAAATGCTTCATATAGGGATTTTTAAAGCCTGGAGGCTTGTCCAGGCGTAAAGGAGGGAGGAATCACCTCCATATTTTAACACAACCCTATTCTGCAGCAAACCCTCCGACTACCGGATTGAACAAATCCAACTGCAGCAGCTCCTCACGCTGCCGTTTTACAACTTCAGCGCCATATTCCAAAGCACTGGCAGACGGTTTACGATTGTAAAGCTGCGGCAACTCATCAATCAACGCTACACGCTTTGCAGGAGGCTGTACGGGCCATTCTAGGCCGCAGGAAGGACAACGGTCTACAGGCTTAGGACGCACCTTGCCAAGAGGATAGAGGTTATAAGGCGAGTCCTCAACGCGAATCAGCTCAACGGTCTTACAGCGTGCGCAGTTCATTTGGATTCACCCCGCAGTTTTTCAAGCGAGGCCAAGCTCGCTGCGTTATACCCTGCGCGGTAAGCATCTTGCAGCATGACCTCAATAATCAAAACAGTGTTATGATCCAGATGCGCAGGGAAAAACTTTCGTTCGCTCTTTACATACTCAACAGCACCGTCAGACACAATCATCAGCTCCTTTAGGTTATAGCCGCCCGGATCGGGCGAGGGTATAAAGGGAAGGGGAGGGCAGCCCTGGTTAATGCGGCGTAGGGCCAAATGCAGCGATCACCGCGATCAGTCCGGCTGCTTACCCAAATCAACGATTTCCGGCAGCATCACATATAGTGCATTCCGGAATAAATCAGCATAGCCTTCATAAACCTTTGTTTGAATTAGATTGTCTATATACGCCCATTGTTCAGCCGGAATTGCCATCGTGATTGGCTTTTTCACACCTTTAGATTTCCTGCCAGCACCAGGACGGACACCGCCGCGGATAGGCAATTCCGTCTGATTCGGGTCTTTGATTTTGCCTGTCTTTTTCTTAGCTTTTGGCCGTTTAGGATCAAGTAAGGCTCTGGCTGCTTCTATGGTATCGACTAATTTAGAGCGTTTGGTTCCGAAGTCAATGCGATAACCGTCCTCACCTGGATATTTCAAAACCGGGTGATCTTTGTACGTTTCGACAAGAATCGGATCTTCCGAATCCTCTTCGTTGTTTTGGACTGTCTCATTCAAAGTCTCAATAATCGGCTTTTCTTCCTCTTTGATTTGGACAATCTCAATACCGACTTCCTTCTCATACTCTGATTCTACAATCCCTTGCAATGCTTCCTGGGCAAGCACTTTCAACTCTGTTGTCCGTGCAAAAAGCGAATCGAATCGCTTTACAAGACTAGGCCACTTCATCCGTTTATAGCTTTTACTAGTCTTGTAATAATCGTCTCTCAATTCATCTAGTTGCAACATCAATGTTCCTAACTGCGGGTGTTTTGAAAGACGCATTCGAAGTGCTGAAGCCGCATTAATGGTAATCACCCGTTCTGCCTCAAACTGCCGTAGATACGCCTTTTCAATCTCCAAACTGTACTCCATGGGTCTGTCCCCCTTTGATTTAAACTTTCTAAATCAATTATAGCACGGAATATTGAATTAGACAATCTATTTCAAACGATATCCGGGAACATAAAATGCAGTGCACAAAGTAAGATCACTTGACCCATGGTCAGCAAGCAGCCTAACATTTTGCTTCACCAGAATCCTTAAGCTTTGGTGCATGAGGGTTAACCATCAGTTCTTTCATTCGCTGAAGCATATCAGGCGTTACCTGGTCAGCTACCGTAAAGGCTGCTGCACCTATTACTTTTATACTCTGTCCCATTTTTTCCACCATTCCTCTTCATCGACAATCACCGTTGTCATTGGTTTGCGGTCCATAATCATCACATATACGCCGAAGTGAGCAAGGGTCAATACCAGCAGCACCAGGCAATACAGCCAGGGCAATAAGGTAAAATGATCCGGATTTTTGAAAACGTCTAAAGCCTTAACTACGCCGCGGATAAACAGCATCAGAAAGACCAATGCAGATCCGCAAATCCCGGCAATGACAAACTTCCTTTTCTTCAAATCATCCGCCTCCCGAGCATTCTCCAGCCCATCATGGTGACAATGCCTGACCATATGTAGGGCTGGGGAAGATCCGTGAATAAGAAGAACAGCAGCGTCAGGAAGCCGAAAACGCCGCCTATGACGGCCAGTCTTAACAGGTAATGCCGATAGGGGTTATGTCCCATAGATCACACCCCCGGCCTTTCTAGCCCGTTCCCATTCCAGATACTTGGCTGCGTACACTTGATTTTGGTATTGCATGAATTCATAAGTCGGCATATCCTCTTGGTCCACCGCGCCGATCCCGAGGTATTCAGGCGGCTTGACCTTGAATTCGGTCCGGTACACATCGAAGACCCATTTGTTCAGGACCCACAATCGTTTCCCGAATACCTGCCCAGCTGGCTGCGGGTCTTTTACACTCACCTGGACATACTTGCCTAGCTTAGTCGTGATCCGGTTCTCAAACTGAATCAGCCGGCGGAAGGGATAAGCGATATCCAGAATGCTTTGCGCAGTCATGAGTAGATCCACGCCGTCTTTCCGGTGCTGACGCAGCTCATAAAATATCTCATAGGGCATGTTGTACATTTGAAGACCATCCAGGAGTATTCCAGCCTCGTCCATCAGGATTAAAGCATTTTTGACACGGCCCAATACCTGGAGTGGATCATGATAGGGGATGGCCCCTTTTAACGGCAGATTACTATACACGATCTTGCCTTGACGTTGCTTGTTATAGGCCCATTTGGCCGCCGTTGCGGTCTTTCCGAAGCCTGGAAGTCCGGTTAATACTTCGATCATCGTTGTTCACCTTCAAACTGAGCAATAAACTCATTGATCTGATCCGGGCCTACCGTGTTGTGGCGGGGACCGGGGGGCATCGGCGGCACTCCGGCCACCTTCACCCCCCGGCCCCGTTCATCACGCATCGTCATATATGCTTGCATTGCCATATCACGCTCCCGTTTCATGGTTTCAAATTCGATCTGTGTAAAATAGACCTTTTCTAATCTTTTGGCGAGTCTATAATCCGCAACGGCGGCCTTTAGGGCTTTTCCATACCATCCAACGACAAAGGCCATGATCACGAAAAATGTAAACATCAGTCCTGTAACACCCCAAATCATTAAGATGATTAAGGCTCCAGCATAGTAGGGGAGCCGCCGCAAAAATGCTTTAATGCTAAATTTGGCAAAGTGCCTGTATGCCCATTCAAATACCTTGTTCTGCATCTATTTCCCTCCGCTAAACGGGATGAATGATTTTATAAGGACAACGGTGTAGAAGACCATGAGCGCAACGCTGAAGGCTATCATAAGCCCCGCAACGACCATGACATCGGTTAACGGGAACAACCTATTCCAAGGCGCTACCTTGTCGATCAGCTCATTCCAATAGCCGGAGAATTGTCCCCAGGGAATCGAAGGGAGGGTCAACCATTTGGACACCTTACTTGCGAAATTCGCCATCGTATTCATCATTGCATCAATCACCGTGAAAGCCTCCTACACGGTCAGGCGTGGCCGCAAAATGAGGATGATGGCATAAAAAAATTCACACCATAAAATAATTTGCAGCAGCCTACGTATTTTCTTGATTTCGTCCATATACAAGGTGAAATCGACTGCTGGAGTGACAACAACGCCCATCCAGTGGATTTCTCCATACTTCACAACTTGAGTTGTATTATTGATCCGGTTGCTGCTGTCTTCGATTACCTTTTGTACTTCGTTAACCTGGTCTTTCATTTGTTCGGTTGGCAATTTGGCCTGTAGTTCAGCCATAGCGCTGTCAAACTTGGCTTGTGTTTCTGGCTTGACCTCATAGATTTCACGGATGCTCATGTTGATCTGAGACAGCTTAGACGCAAGCATATTTTGCAGATCATCGAGTTTATTGGACAACATTTGGCTCATCGCATCGAGCCGCATTTCCATGCTCATCATCAGGTCCTTAAGCTTGTTAAAGATCGCCTGTAGCCATGTCACCGCAACCTCGTCATAGACAGGCATGTCCTTCAGGATAAAACCGCCTGGCTGATTGGACCAGCCGACAACATACCGATGTGTGCTACCCAAGTTAGAGCCTGGGCCTTGCACCTCGCCGTCAGATATGGCAACCACACGCAGATTGACAAAGCTCCCTGTGTTCCAGGAGTCAAACCGGATGCGGATATCGTATGACCGTTTGTCATTGCCTGTAACCGGATCTCTCGCGGGGTCGAACCAATCCACGATGCGATTATTTGCCGTGATGTAAAAGCGCGTGACTTTCCGGCTGCTGATATAATCCTCGTCAAACCTCACATTGGCAATCACGCTTTGAAAACTGATGGACGTTTCATCTACCGTGAGCAATATACCTTCTTCACTGGTATACGGATAAGTTGTATCCCCAAACCACACAAAGTCATCGTCTGCACCTTGCGGCCCGAAGAACGGATAGGCTGTACTGGCGGCAGATGCTGAAAGAGGTAATGCGGTGAGCATTACCCCTAACAACAAAATGATTTGGATTGCCTTTTTCATTAGTTCGCTTTGTTCATGTTTTTCCGGAATACCGCAATCAACCAGCCGATCCCGAAGAAGATAATGAGGATACCGATAACCACGGTTACAATGGTGATCCCGTTTGTCTTCATTTCTCCGGCACCGTCTGTGAGGCTGCCTGTCACGGTTGCCAGGTCACCGCCTGTAGCTGCGAAGGTCGGCAGGGCCATGTACACCGAAGTGCCTCCAGTGATTGACAGGGCTGCAACGAACTTCTTCATTTTTCCGGCTTTACCTTTGGTTCCTTGTACGGCTTGGGTAAGTTTTTTCAACATAGTATTTCCTCCTAGAATTTTGGTTTTGGTTTGGTGTATAGCTACGGCTCTGCCGTACGCTGCCTTGCGATAAATTCAGGGCTGGCTTAGACTTTGCCGATGTTGCTTTAGGTCTGTACGAGGTGCTTTGGGTCATTTTGCCTGATGGTTTGGCCATGTTCGTTTTTTTCTTAAACAGCTTAATGAGCCACATGGCACCGAACATCAGTATGAGCACGGTAATAATCATCAAGATTAGGGACATGCCGTTATCTTTGACACCGTTCGCCCCGTCAACCAGGGTATCGGTCGGCTTGTCCAAATCTGGATTACCGCTGTCTGCAACGGGTGGAGGTGTCCAATTCGGGTCAGATCCACCACCACCGGGACCGCCGCCATTGCCGCCCGATCCGTTGCCTGGCGTTGGTGTCGGTGGGGCTGCGGATGTGGTGAATGTCCCCGATCCCGGCACCTCCCGGCCAAACGCATCCAGGGATACGATTTTCACGGTATACGCTGTGTTCGGCTGCAAATCATTCAGCTGATAATACAGGCTGCTTGTCGTAGCGACATACGCATCATTGAGATAAACCTTGTAAGAGTCCCCGACACTATTCCAGATGGCACGCGCGGATTTAGAGGTCACCGACAAAAATTTAACACTGGGAGCAACGGCAGCCGGGATAGGTCCGGTTTTGACCGTGAGCACATTAGACTGTGTTTTGCGTCCATAGATGTCGGTGGACACCACGTAATAACTGTACTGGGTATCTGGCTGTAAATCGGTAATCGTTGCATACGTTCCAGCGGAAGTCTTTTGCAGCTCTCCTGAGGTGTTCAGGATGTTATAGAGCAAGCCTATCCCGGTCCATTTCAGTGTGACGGATTTATAATCCGTGGATACCAGGCTTAGAACGGGATCGACAGGCGGCGGAGGTTCCAGGGTAGTACCGGAAACGGTTTGAGAGGATACCGTTCGCCCGTATTTGTCCGCCGCGACTACATACACTGTTTTTGTGATGTTTGGTTCTAGTCCGGTGAAACTATAGCTCAGAAAACCCGTTGCTCCCGTCCAAACCACTGAACCAGTTACGCTATCACGCAGCGTATAAGATACGGCTTGCGGATCGCTGTTCCAGTTAAAAACCAAACGGTCGACATAAGGGACAACAGTAAGCGTTACATCAGCGATAGGATCGTCATAAGGTGTGAATTTAACAGTCTTGGATACCTGGGACTCATCGCCGTTGACATAAACAGCAGATACATAAGCCGTATATTCCACATCCTGCACGAGATCAGGAAGATGATACATATTCGTTGTTACAAGAGATGTGTTCACCTTAATCCCGTTGACATACACGTTGTAGCCCGCTAAATCTGTGTCTGTTAATGCATCCCAATGAAGGTCCGCCGCTTTCGTTCCTACGGTAGCCTTCAGGTTTTGAGGGATTGAAAGGTCGATTTCACCAAACAAATCAAATTCGTAAATGTTCATGCCATTTGAGGCTTGGTTTCTAACCTCAACCCTGGATACATTATTGATATTTACAGCAAATCGGCCATTACCATTAGATGGCGTATTATACTCTTTCAGCAAAACATTCGATGAGTTGTAAAACCGAAGGAAGAAATAACCACCACTGGATGACATCTGAACATCTTTGATATTCATCGACTTGCTTGGAACGGTATAACTCAAAGTGTTACGCGCTCCGCCACTCCAAGAAACCCCGACATACGTTGCCCCGTTGTTATCCGTTGCCCCTGTTTGGTCCAGGAAATTACTTGTACCATTACTGGATAAAACCATAACCTTTCCATTCAGTAACCCGCCAGGCAATGCATATGTTTCCCCGGGTTTGAATAAGACAATCGAAATCATTAGGCATGTGAAAGCAATTATGAATTTCCTCACATCAGTACATCACCCCTTTCGCTTGTAGACTAGTTTAAGCAATGTAAACATCACTCCAGTTAGCCAGGCTGCGAAGAATAGGTCCAGTTCATTTCCGACCAAGGTCATTAATGTTCACCACCTCAACAGGCTGTACGCCGCCGCTGGCATCACTAGCATCGGTCATGTGATCCATGAAGATGTTAATGAGCCAGGAAGCGCCGAAGACGAACAGGAAGGCAGGAAGCATCGCCAGATACAGACTCAACGGCGCACCATCCTTTCAGCCAGGGCGTAACCGCAGTAGATGCTAACAACAATAAAAATGAGCAGCAAGTCCAGGTGAATCTTGTCTAGCCTCGCTTCAATTGACGAGTAGTCCGCCGGAATCGGCGGGGGAGTCGCTAGAATCTCCTGTGTTGCTGTTGGAGTCGGGGAGGGTAGGGGAGTCGGCGTTACTTCCGTTTCCACTGTCTTCACCTCCTGTGATGCTCAGCAGCTCCAGCACTTCGATTTCCACTTCCTTCAGGTAGTTGATCCAGACCAGGAAGGATACGATAGGCTGAATACCATCTTTCATATTCGTCAGCAGCAGCCGTACATAGGCTGCGCTGGGAACGTACAACTGAATGATTTTGGTCGGGTGGCGATCACTGCCGAATTGCATCATGTCGAATTGACCGACCTTGTTGCTACCCTTGAGGTCCACCATGCGAAACGCGACCAGGCTACCCGTGAGGACGGCCCTCATTAGACGGCCTTATTGCTTACTGGCTTGTCCACGAGACTGAAGGGTGCTACAAACTCAAATGCATCAATCTTTAGTGTAGGCTTGCGTCCCGTCAGACTGATGCGCATCGAGGCATCATAGTAACCAGGAACACCGCTGGTGTACATGGTCATAAACTCTTTGTAATCAACCACCGCTGTTTGAGGAGTGTGTCCAATGACGTTTTCTTCTTCTGCCCGATCAGCGTCGCAATAATGGATTTTTGCCCCTTCGATAATGTTTCCATTTTTTTCATCAGGGAATGAGTACCGAGATACGCCGAGAACGAGAACTCTTGTTTTTAACATTTCCTTTCAACTCCTTCTTTGATTTGGGTTGTCTTAATCTATACAACAAGGTGAGAGTAAGTAAGGAAACTTACGTTCACAATATTGTCACATTTATAGGTGGCTAATTTTTATGCATTTGGGTTACGAATAAATATTCATATAATTGAATATTTTGTGCATAAAAAAAGCCCACCAAATTGGCGGACTCTTGACCAAACACTTGTTCCCATGTTATGCGAACAGAGATTTGGTATAATGAAATTACGGAGACACCCCAAGGGTATATTGGAGTGTCTCAAGGGGCAGCTGCTGAAGTCCGCCAAGATCACAGCAGCTTGTCCCGATATTTAACTACATTTATGATAGCACATGTGGTTATCTTTGGGAATGACAAATTTCTCACTTTTATAGGATTTCCGGCCTACATATGTGGGTCTTGATTAGGGGACGTTCCAGCGTCCTCTTTTTGTTGTGCCCTGTAGTCTTCTGCCGTTGCTGCGATCCGGTGCGCTGTCTCAACTTCCCAGGCTTCTTCCTGCCTTTGTATCCGTTCCGCGCGCTTCTCTTCATCTTTAATGTGTTCTCGTTCAAGTTGCGCGCGGAACGTCTCTGCACGCATCCAGTGCGCCTCTGTCATTTTATCCAGGCCCCGTTCCAGCATTGCGACAAACGACTCATGTCCCGGCCCACCAGTCGCAAACCATACTTCGGCTAAAGTCGCTTCGACTTGAGATTCAAGCCAGGCTTTTTTTCGGGGGATGGTTTTATCTGGAGCCTTGGGCGTGAGCCGAAGCTTGAGGGCATCCTGTAGATAGGCTTCCCAAAAGGGAGAGACAGGCCAGCGCTCTTTATGGGAGTCTTCGGTTTTATCTACAAAATTGATGTACTGGGACAAGATACCGAAATAAAGTTCTCCGGCCGACATCCCTTTCAGTACCCAATCTATAGCTGATTGCGCTCTGTCGTCCCGCAGCTGAAGCTCTCCGCGAACCCAGGAGGTAATACCCTCTTCCAGTTCAAAGCCTTCACCGAGGCGTTCTTTGTCCTTTTCGTAAGGTCGCCACCGAATCATGGATTTAGCAGAACCGAAGTAACCGGTTGTACCCTGGGAGGTTCCATCCATGATCTTCAATTTTTCTTTATTTTCCAGGTCGCGCCATTTGGACCGACATAGGCCGCGCCGGACTCGCCGTATGAGGTCAGGAACTTTAAAGTAAGGTTTATCCCCGTTATACCGGATATCGTCACAAGCCAGATCCAGGCGGCTGTAGTTCGGTTCGTAGGGTTCTAATTTGGAGAATAGAACATCCCAATCATGACCCGCAGACCAATACTCCTCATATTCCCGGCAACCTTGCCCCGACATTTGCACGTGCATTCCCATATTACCCGCACCGTTATAGAGCAGCCAGATGCTGCCGCAGCACTTGCGATCCCGGTAGCCGTGCAAACCTGTCGGCATGTCTTTCCATTCGCTCTCAGGGATACCTAGCACCTCATACATAGCATCCAGGGTAATATCCCGGCGTGATGTACGGCCTTCGTCATCTACATATGGCTGAGTCTTCAGGGTGAAGTTTAACCAGTCAATTAATAGAATTAGGTTGTCTTTTTCAGTTGTCATGGTGCATGCCCCTTAGTGTTACAGTAGTCTCAAATATTCTTCCTTATCTACCTTTTCACCGTGTTTTTCAGCTTCTTTCAAAATAAAATGTGCCATTGTGAAAAAGGCTGTTGCCTCACCAATAGATCGCTCATACCACATTTCCCAGGCTTCAACATCGGTGCTGTTTTTCATTTTTTCAGCTTCCAGCCGGGACTTATGTTGATTCACCGCGCAAAAGTTGTACAGTTCCTGTGCTCTCATTTCAATGTCTCCTTTGATTTAGATTGTCTTATGAATTACTACCAAATATTTTTTTGAGTAAAGAGAAAAGGTCTATCTCAAACACAATGAGGAATAACGCTACTACTGGTATCCATAGAACTGCAAAGCTCACGTTTATCCATCCCTTTGATTTAGATTGTCTTTTTAGTACGTTCGTGTACAACTACCAACAGATATTCAACCAGACCATAAACTGCGGCAGAATTAGTACTGTCCTTAATCACCTGGAGCAACATCCCTACATCCTGAACATCTTGGATATCTCTCTTTAAAATCATATCTGCGGCAATTTCAGCAGGGGACCTCATTTGAAACCCTCCTTTGATTTAGATTGTCTTTATTTTTATTATAAATTCGATAGTCACAAGGATTATCCCAAGCAGCATAAATCCGATAGAAATCCAATCTATAAAATTGTTCCAGGATTTAACAATATCTTCATCTTCCAAAATATCACCCCCTCTCAGACTGTCTAAATCAAAGGAAGGTTGTAGCAAAAACTTCGTCTAATTCATCTTGGGTTACCCCTATGTATACCAGCGTTTCACGCTCATTACTATGATTCAATATCGTCATGAGTCTAGCTAAGTCCTTATGTTCCCGATAGTAGTGATAGGCGAACGTCTTTCTACAAGTGTGCGTACCGATATGCGGCATGCCCAGCTTCAACCCGCAATCGTGAAACACCCGATAGATCGAGGAGACGGAGGGAGGGTTATTGTGCGTAATGGTTCGCAGCAGATAATCCTCATCGTCCATAAATTCAATATATTCCATGATAATCGCACGCAATTGTTCATTAATGTACATGCGCCGGAACTTTCCGGTTTTTAGCTCATTCAGGTTCAAGTAATAGCGCCGTAATATGCCTACCTTTACAGTACAAATGTCGCTCATACGCAGCGCTGAATTAGTTGCCAGCTTGAACGCGATGTAATATCGGGAACTGTAGTACTTTAGTACATGTTCCATTCGCCGGATATCTTCCAAACTTCTCAAGGGTTCAACCCTCATGTGCAAAAACTCCTATCTGTCAAAGTTAATCATAC
>NZ_WHOB01000063.1 GCF_013141775.1 Paenibacillus phytohabitans | reverse complement strand
TTACGCGCTGCATCTACTCCGCGTGTTCCGAGATTGACTGCCATCATGACCTCTGAACCCGCTTCTCTGGCCCAGTTCATGAATTCATTGGTACCTACCTCATTAGGCTCGACCGTCCGCCACGCCAGTTCAAGACGTCTCGGGCGCTGCTCAATTGGACCTACACCATCCTCCCAATTGTAACCGGATACAAAATTCCCTCCGGGATATCGGATAATGGGCACATCCAGTTCCTTCACCAGTGATTTCACATCGTCTCTGAAGCCGGAAGCGCCTGAAGTGGGATGTCCGGGCTCGTATATTCCGCCGTAGACCGCCCGCCCCAGATGTTCTATGAATGAGCCGTAGATCCGCTTATCCACTTCAGCGATTACAAAGGATTTGTCTACAATCAGCGTTGCCCTTAATGCACCAGAAGTCATATCATCACCAACCGTTTCATATAATTGTGAAATAATTAGAAAACATTCAAATGTATTCGCTTACAAGTATAAAATAACATATATAAACATCTCTGTAAACATAAAGATATAAACTTATTCATACATATTCAAAATAAAACCGACAAAGGGTATAGCCTCTTAAAATTTAATCATTTTTTGTAACAAAACATCTTTATTAATTTGATAAAACATAAAAAAATTGATATATAACTCATATTCAGCTTAATTTCAATTACTACATCCAAATAAAGGGATGTTTTCCTCATTTTAATCTAAATTGGTTTATAATTATATAAAATGATTTTTTTCTAAACGACCTCCCTGGAAGAATGGAGGCGAGCGGCCTGATCGAGATCAACAGCGGGTTTCATCGAGATTTCCTGCACAGCACAAAGAGTCCGCTCCCCTCTAAGGGTTGCGGGACTCTTTGCATATTAGCAGATTAGCAGGCCATTCCTTTGCCATTACGGCAGCGGGTTTATAAGAACCTGCCCTTTATTTCCCGCCGTCCTTCACCGGGATACCGAAATCCGGTGTGCCGTCTTCATTCCAGTGCAGGCACTGGGCCCGGGTATGGCGGTTCGGATCGTACAGCGGGTCTCCGGTAATCTCCTTATAGGTGCGGGCATGGTAGATCAGCACATCCTCACCGTTCTCATCAACCGTGAAGCTGTTGTGCCCGGGGCCGTATTGCCCGTTCTCCTCACTCGTCTTGAAGACCGGCTCAGGATGTTTGGTCCAGGAGGCGGCGTCCAGCAGATCGCTGTCCTCATCCGCCGTGAGCAGGCCCATGCAGTAATTATAGTCGGTTGCGCTGGCAGAGAAGCTCATGAAGATCTTGCCGTTACGCTTCAGGACAGCTGCGCCCTCATTCACCCGGAAGCCAATAATCTCCCATGGATACTCCGGCGTGGCGATCATCGTCTGCGGACCTGTTAACGTCCAGCCGTTCGCCATGGACGAGATATACAGGTTGGAATTCCCCTCGATATCGGGGTCTTTTTGCGCCCATACATAGTACTGCACTCCCTTGTGCTCGAACGAAGTGGCATCCAGGGCAAAGGATTCCCAGGCCGTCTTCATCTGGCCTTTCTCTACCCATTCCCCTTCCAGCGGGTTCGCCGAAGCATTCTCCAGCACGAACATGCGGTGGTCGAACAGACCTTCCTTCGTTTCCGTGGTCCGGGCGGCAGCGAAATAAATATACCATTTGCCGTCAATATAATGGATTTCGGGAGCCCAGATATTGGCGCTGAGCGGGCCACTCTCATATTTGCGCCAGGCTACGACCGGTATTGCTTCTCTCAGCCCTTCAATTGTTGCAGCTCTGCGCACTTCAATCCGGTCATACTCCGGCACGGAAGCCGTGAAATAGTAATAGCCGTCTGTATGTTTGTACACCCAAGGGTCCGCCCTCTGCTCCACAAGCGGATTGCTGTACTCTCTATTTGTACTCATCATGGTTTCTCCTTTGGTCTGTTCAGAAGTATTAAACGGCTGTGTAACTCAGACCTGAGCATACCGAATGTACCGGGGAAGGAGGAGGATTTGCCGTCATCAGTCCGCGGGCCTCAGTTCCACTACGAAGCGGTGGATAAGGGCACAGCGAATCCTGAAGCCGGTGTGTCTTGTATTATCAGCCGTTCCACTTTTCCGGGCTGACGAAGTTGCTATGGCAGCTCTTGCAGCCTTCCCTGCGGTTCATGTGCGGAATCTCGGGCATAGAGTCTTATTCCAGTGTAATAACGACTACTGAGGCCGGCGGAAGCTCGCAGTCCAAAGTTCCATCGTTTAAAGACACGCCCTCGAAGGCAGCCGGCGCTACAGTATCCGGATTGTTAAATGTATTGTGCGCACCGAGCTCGCCATGTGTCAGAATCTGTCCGCTTACACTGCTTAGTGTGATACCGCAAATGTCGAGGCTTAGACTGGCTGCCGCTTCATGGCTGATGTTACACAGGGAGACATAGACCTTGCCTTCTCCATCACGGGATGCAGAGACGCTCAGCTGCGGAATTGTGACCCCGCCGAAGTTGTAATCCGGACTCTGTAAAGAGACCTCCAGCAGCTCATTATCCTGATGCACCTTATACATATCAAACACGTGATATGTAGGTGTAAGCAACATTTGGTCGCCTTCGGTCAGGATCAGTGCCTGCAGCACATTGACCATTTGAGCAATATTGGTCATTTGCACCCGGTCGCTGTGATTGTGGAAAATATTCAGATGAATGCCTGCCACGAGCGCATCTCTGAGTGTGTTCTGCTGATACAGGAATCCCGGATTGGTTCCGGGCTCGTTCAGGAACCATGTACCCCATTCATCTATAATCAATCCTACCCGCTTCTGTGGATCATACTTATCCATAATGGCTGAATGCCGGGTAATGAGCTCGTTCATATGAAGTGATTTCTGCATCGTTTCGAACCATTCGGCTTCATCGAAACCGAGCGACTGGCGTTTCTCTTCCCAGCTGCCGGGGATGGTGTAGGAATGAAGGCTTAGCCCGTCCATGAACCGGCCGGCTTCTCTCATCAGAACTTCAGTCCAGTTGTAATCATCCACGTTCGCTCCACCGGCAATCTTGTAGAGCCGGTTATCCCCGTAGTTCCGGGTATATGTCTGATAACGGCGGTACAGGTCCGCGTAGTATTCAGGACGCATATTTCCCCCGCAGCCCCAGTTCTCGTTGCCGACACCGAAATATTTAAGCTTCCATGGTTGTTCACGGCCGTTCTCCTGCCGCCAGGCCGCCATAGGTGATTGGCCGTCAAAGGTCATATACTCCACCCATTCTGACATCTCCTGGACTGTGCCGCTGCCTACGTTGCCGCAAATGTACGGCTCACATTCCAGCAGCTCGCACAACCGGAAGAATTCATGGGTGCCAAAATGGTTGTTTTCTACTACACCGCCCCAATGGGTGTTGACCATCCGCTTGCGTCCTTCCTTGGGGCCGATTCCGTCTTTCCAGTGATATTCATCGGCAAAACAGCCGCCCGGCCAGCGCAGCACCGGAATGTTCAGCTTTTTGAGCGCTGCAATGACATCATTACGGATACCGTCCGTATTCGGTATTGGCGAATCCTCGCCTACCCACAGGCCTTCATAGATACATCTGCCCAAATGCTCGGCGAAATGCCCGTAAATATTTTTGTTGATGACGTTTTTAGGCAGATCTGCGTTGATAACCAGCTTTGCAGTCATAGTTTCTCTCTCCTTAGAGAATATTTTTGTATTTAGCCCTTAATCCCAGAGTTCAAATTAATCGATTGCACAAAGTATTTCTGGGCAAACAGGAATAGCACCAACGTCGGGATTATCGCTAAGATTGCCGAACCCATCAATTGCCCGATCATACGGTAGTTCCCGTAGATATCCTGCAACAGCAGCAGCCCGGCCGTGACCGGCATTTTGTCAACATCGGTAAATACGATAACTGGCCACAGGAAGTCATTCCATGATCCTGTAAAGGAGAACAGCGCGCATACGATCAGAATCGGTTTAATCAGCGGCACAATGATCGAGAAATAAATTCGAAAGTGGCCCGCACCGTCCACATGGGCCGATTCATCGAGCTCTTTCGGAATGCCGTTCATAAACTGCCTTACCAAAAAGAGATTACCCATGCCCGCAAGCCCGGGGATAATCATGGCCCAGGAGGTGTTCACCCAGCCTAAGGCATCGATGATTTTATAGGAAGGAATCAGGTTCACAACACCCGGGAAAAAGGATATACCGAGGAGGGTAAAGAACAGCGTATCTCTTCCTTTAAATTTCATTCGAGAGTAGCCGTAACCGGTAATGGAAATAACAACAACGACCAATAGGGTATGCATGGACGCAATGAACAATGAGTTCACTAGCCAACGCAAGATTGGAGCCGTAGAAGTATTATCCAAAATCTTTACATAGTTATCGAATATCCATTCCTTCGGAAACAACCGGAACCCGGAGGTCACAACTTCGGTCTGCGACCGGAAAGAGGTTGTAATTCCGAAGATTATAGGGACGATCCACATCACACACAATATGATCAAAAAGAGATACGAGATATATTTTGAAATGCTGAAGCCCGAACCTTTTCTTTTTGAACCGTTCTGTCCGCTTACAAGCGGACCTTTATCCAATTGTCCAGCCACTTGGTTTGCCATACGGTACACCTGCCTTTTCAATTTCCACTGCCAGATCCCATGTCTTAGAAATACCTACGCTGCGTTCCGGTTCATCACATAATATTGCAGGGCTGAAATAATCAAAATCACCAATCCCAGCAGCACTGCCATTGCTGATGCCATTCCCGCAATGGACTCCCCGTTGCCGAACGCGAGCTGACGGATATACATCATCAGCACATGTGTAGTCTGTCGCGGTCCGCCATCAGTCATCATTAGCGGCTGGCCAAATACGTTGAAGGCACCCGCAGTAGTCATAACAAAGGTAAAGATGAGCGGGAAACGAATCGAAGGCAGGGTGATGCTCGCAAATCTGCGGATCGGACCCGCGCCGTCCATTTCTGCCGATTCATATAAATCCTGGGATACGCCGCTGATCGAAGCACGGTAAATAATCATGTTGCCTCCGACACCGCCCCAGATCGTGATGATAATAATCAGAATCCAGGCATACGGCTGGTGCGTTGGCCAGGCGACATTGGAACCGAACACATTGCCGGCCATCCCGAGCTGTTTGTTGAAGAGCAGCAGCCAGATCAGGGCTCCCGCAGAGATGGAAATCAGACCCGGGATATACAGAATAGCCTGAATCAAGCTTTTCCCCTTCACTTTCTTATGCTCAAGCGCAACCGCAATCAGCAATGGAATCACAATTAACAGCGGTACACTAAGCACGACGAAGACCAGGGTATTCTTCAAACCGTTGTTGAACTGCGTATGAAATGTAGAGCTGTTGTCAAAAAGAATGGTCTTGTAATTGGCAAGACCCACCCAGACAGGCTCATTCATCAGATTCCATTTGGTAAACGATGCATATATCCCGTAGATTGTCGGCAGTAAAATAAAAACAACGAACAAGATGACATGTGGACCTACAAAGAAAACAGGCGCCAAATTTAATTTCTTTTTCATAGGCAATCTTTTCTCCTTTGGCATAAAGCAATGTGCCATTACCGGCACATTGCTCCATACAATCTATTCCGCTCCGTTTACTGCGCCGCGCCGCTTGTTCCTTCGGCGATTTTGTCCTCTACGAATTTCTGCATGGTTTGCAGGGTTTCGTCGATGTCCACGTTGCCGCGGACGATGTCTCCGCAGTACGTATCAACGGCTTCTGCAATGTATGGATAGTACTCGTAAGTGTAGATATAGAGGGAGTCAATTTCTTTTTCACTGGAGGTGAAGAAGGATTGGATATAGTCTTGATATTCAGGGTTCTCAATAACTTGTTTACTTGCTACGGTTTGTCCGGCTTTGGCCCATTCCATAGAATTCGCACGGATGAACTCAAGGAAACTGCCGATTCCGGCTACTTTCTCTTCGGATCTGTCTTTATTCTTCAGCATAGCGAACAAGTGGGAAGACGATCTGTTCGTGAACTTGTCAGGTGTAGGGGAGTATACGTTAGTTACTCCAAAGTTCAGGCCTTCCACTCCGGCATGTGCCGTAGAGCTCCAGGTACCGTCAGTGGAGAATAACACGTTGCCGGATTGGAACATCAGGTAGCCGTCTTCACCGAATGGTGTCATCAGTCCGGCATCGTTGATTTTCTTAACCTCTTCAAAGGCTTGCTTCATAACCGGCGTATTTACCGCAGGTTTGCCGTTCTCCTGAATGTCCCCGCCGAGGTTTTGAATCTGTGCAAGAATGACCCAGCCGAGCAAGGCATCATTGACAACATAATCGCCTTCATTCAATTTACCCTGTAGGGAGAGCATTTCATCAATAGTTACCACGTTGTCATCAAGGAACGATTCTGCACCGTATTTGGCGAGCAGATCTTTATTGTAGTACATCACATTACTGTGAATATCGAGTGGAACTGTATATTGAGTTCCCTCAATCGTACCTGTTGACCATGCCTGAGGCAGGTAATTTTCCTGCTTAATTTCGGGTTGTGCTGTGGTTACGGCTGTCATCGGCTCAAGCTGCCCCTGCTTAACATATCCAGGAACACGGTCGGCGTGAATAATCGACAAATCAGGCACGCCCTTGCCGGAGTTAAGCACTGTCGAAATCTTTGTATACATATCTGCGGTAATGACATGTTTCACTTTCATTTCCGGATTGGTTGCATTGTAATCTTTAACCAGTTGATCCATGTAGGCACCGTCATCCCCGGTAAGCGGCGTCCAGAACGTTATCGTATTTTTATCGTCCTTCCCGCAGCCCGCCAATACTGTAGATAATGATAGAACAAGTGCCAATGCTGAAAAACCCCACTTTTTGTTCAACACTTTCTCCTCCTAAGTAAATAAAATTTAGCAAATCATCTACAAAAATGTTTTTGCAAACAATGTACTCGTTATCGTTCTGATTCCATGTACATGTGTCAGTTCCTCTTGCCCAGACGAATGACATTCCAGGATGCCTTGGACAGAAGCGTCTCCACGTAACCGTCCTTGCATACCGTACCGGCAGCCAGTTCCGGCTGTACCTTCTGTTCTGACGGCGTATTCACCGCTTTCAGGTCATCATGCTTCAGAACGATATGCTCAAGCAGGGTATACCCCTCGAAGCCCCGGATATCGGCCTTCAGGTGCAGGCCTTCCACCAAATGACGGTTCACCGCAAAAATAGTCAGCTCCCCCTGCTCCTCATTATGTACAATCGCGCTGTCGAGATAAGGAACATCGGTGTAATCCTGTGCATCGTATTTCGGAGAATTGACAATCGGCTGAAGCGAAACCCCGCGGCCGTATTTGGAAGCATGCAGATAGGGTTAGAAAATCGTCTGCTTCCAGGCAGCACC
>NZ_WHOB01000062.1 GCF_013141775.1 Paenibacillus phytohabitans | reverse complement strand
TTCTGCCAGACGGATGCGCTCAGCCGAGGATTGTTGTACTTTATGCAATATTTCCGCCCAACTGGAGCGTTTTGCAGACGGATTGTTGTACTTAGTGCAGCATTTCCGCAATTTAACCAACTTTTCTTTTGGATTGTTGTACGTGGTACAACAATTCTGCCATACGGAGGCGCTCGGCCGAGGATTGTTGTACGTAATACAACAATTCTGCCAGACGGAGGCGCTCCACCGAGGATTGTTGTACGTAGTGCAATATTTCCGCCCAACTGGAGCGTTTCGCTGACGAATTGTTGTATCTGGTGCAACATTTCCGCAATTTAACCAACTTTTCTTCTGGATTGTTGTACGTAGTACAACAATTCTGCCAGACGGAGGCGCTCCACCGAGGATTGTTGTACGTAGTGCAGCATTCCCACCCATTTATTGTGACGCGCCATATGGTGCGATTCTCAAATAGATTATATCCACTTACATTTTAGGAGGTTCATTATGTCAGAAATCAAAGCTTGCCTGTTCGATCTGGACGGTGTACTCGTCGACACCGCCAGATACCACTATATTGCCTGGAGAGAGCTGGCGGAGGAGCTCGGATTTGACTTCACCGAGCACGATAATGAGCGGCTCAAAGGCGTCAGCCGGGCCGCTTCCCTGAATATCCTGCTGGAGATCGGCGGTATCACGCTTGGAGAAGAGGAGAAGGCCCGGCTGGCCGAACAGAAGAACAACCGCTATGTCGAATACATCGCCAAGATGGACAGCTCAGAGATTCTGCCCGGCGCGCTGGACTTCCTGAAGGAATGCCGGGAACATAGCATCAAGGTAGCCCTGGGCTCCGCCAGCAAGAATGCGATGACCATTCTGAACAATACCGGCTTGACCCCCTACTTCGATGCGATCATCGACGGCACGCACACCAGTGCAGCCAAACCTGATCCGGAGGTCTTCCTGCTGGGAGCACAGGCAGTCAACATCGCTCCTGAACACTGCGTAGTCTTCGAGGATGCCGAAGCCGGCATCCTGGCCGCCACCCGTGCCGGCATGCGCAGCGTCGGCATCGGTTCGCCCGAGACGCTGGGCGCAGCGAATCTGGTGGTCCCTTCGCTGCAGCAGATCAGCGTTGACGCACTCCGGGAATCTTTTGCTGCCATTTGACGAATATTAACAGCTGCTGCGTAATATGATCCCTTGTCTTCTGCCCTACTCTTTATAAAAGAACTGAAAATGGTCATTAAAATTATGGGGATGAAGCCGCGGAGCGGAAGTTTGGAACTGTAGGAGCGTTAGCGTCCGCCTGAAAGCTTTCCGTAGGAAAGCTCGCATCGGAAGCATATGCTAGAATCAGATTTCATCAGCTGAATATCGCTTACTAATAGAGAAATCTGATTATAACAGCGGCCGGAAGTCCAAACATTCCGCGCAGTGGCGACGGAGGCACCGTAATTTTAGTACAACAGGTTTAGTTCATTTTATATACCTCATTCCCCCATCTAAAA
This sequence comes from Paenibacillus phytohabitans, assembly GCF_013141775.1. Lineage (GTDB taxonomy): Bacteria > Bacillota > Bacilli > Paenibacillales > Paenibacillaceae > Paenibacillus_AQ > Paenibacillus_AQ phytohabitans. Next base: position 380,646 of record NZ_WHOB01000062.1, on the reverse strand, counting down.
GGAGCCAATAACAATGAAACAATACCTAAAAATTGATGAATGGTCCATCATCGAAGAATCCTTTGATCCGCAGACCCAGGAAATTTCCGAAAGCGTATTTAGCATCGGAAACGGGTACATGGGCGGCAGAGCCAACTTCGAAGAACAATACAGCGGGCACAGCCTGCAAGGCAGCTACATGGCCGGTGTATATTACCCTGATAAGACACGGGTCGGCTGGTGGAAAAACGGGTATCCGGAGTATTTTGCCAAAGTCCTCAACAGCACCAACTGGATCGGCATCAACGTTGAAATTGACGGCACTCCGCTCGATTTGGCAGCCTGCACAGTCAGCGAATTCCGCCGTGTACTTAATATGAAGGAAGGCACACTCTCCCGCAGCTTCACAGCCACGACCGCAGACGGCAAAGAAGTGAAAGTGGAGAGCATCCGCATCGTCAGCATGGTCCGCCATGAGATTGGCGCCATTCGCTACTCCATTCAGCCGCTCAATTTCTCCGGTGAGATTACCGTGACTCCTTATCTGGATGGCGATATCAAGAACAAGGATTCCAACTACGACGAGAAGTTCTGGAACGAGGTCGAGAAGAAAGCGGAACCGGCGGGCGGACACCTCACGCTGAAGACCAAAAAGCTTGATTTTCACGTAACCTCAGCCTATGTCTATGACATTCTGGTCAACGGCGAACCAACAGCCGCAGAAGCAGAATCTATCGAGCAGGAGAAATATGTAGGCAGCAAAGTAACAGTTCCGGTACAGTCCGGCGATCAGGTGGTTATTTATAAGTATGCCGCCAATGTCACCTCCCGCAATTACGGGCTGGGACAGCTGGTGGACGCCGCACGGACCGCCTTACAGAGTGCGCGTGAAGCCGGATTTGTAGCGCTTTTGACCGAACAGGCTGCGGCTTGGGGCGATAAGTGGAAGGAAAGCGACATTATTATTGAGGGTGACGTGTCGGCGCAGCAGGCAATCCGGTTTAATATTTTCCAGCTGAATCAGACGTACACGGGCGAAGATGACCGTCTCAATATCGGACCGAAGGGCTTCACTGGTGAAAAATACGGCGGCAGCACCTACTGGGATACGGAAGCTTATTGTGTGCCTTTCTATCTGAGTACCGCCGACTCCTCGATTGCCCGCAATCTGCTGATCTACCGTTACAAGCATCTGGAGAAAGCCAAAGAGAATGCCCTGAAGCTCGGTTACAAAAAAGGCGCACTCTACCCGATGGTGACGATGAACGGTGAGGAGTGTCATAACGAGTGGGAGATTACGTTTGAAGAAATCCACCGCAACGGCGCAATTGCTTATGCGATTTATAATTATGTGAACTATACCGGCGACAAGGCTTATCTCGGCCAATACGGGCTTGAGGTGCTGGTGGAGATTTCCCGCTTCTGGGAAGAACGCGTGCACTATGTGCCGCATAAGGACAAATATGTAATGCTCGGTGTAACCGGCCCGAATGAATACGAGAACAATGTCAACAATAACTGGTATACGAACCGGATTGCCGCCTGGACGATGGAATATACCCTGGAAGCGTTGGCGTACCTGCAAGAGAATGAAGGCACACGTTATGCAGAGCTGGCCGACAAGCTGGAGCTGCTGGAGAGCGAAACGGCGCAGTGGAACGAGATTATCGCCAAAATGTACTACCCGGCTGATGAAGAACGCGGCATCTTCCTGCAACAGGATGGCTTCCTCGACAAGGAGATTATCCAGGTTAAGGATGTGCTGCCGGAAAACCTGCCGCTGAACCAGAAATGGTCCTGGGACCGCATCCTGCGCTCCTGCTTCATTAAACAGGCGGATGTGCTGCAAGGGCTCTACTTCCTGGGCGACCGCTATGATCTGGAGACCAAGAAGCGCAACTTCGACTTCTATGAGCCGATCACCGTGCACGAGTCCTCCCTCTCCCCTTGTATCCATGCGATTCTGGCCTGCGAGCTGGGCTACAAGGAGAAGGCCTATGAGATGTATCTGCGTACTTCGCGGCTGGATCTCGATAATTACAATAACGATACGGAAGACGGCTGCCACACGACCAGCATGGCGGGCACATGGATGTCAATTGTACATGGCTTCGGCGGACTCCGGGTGCTGGGCGACCGGCTGACCCTGAACCCTTCCAACCCGGGACACTGGACCTCTTATTCGTTCAAAATCATGTTCCGCGGCTCCCGTCTGAAGGTTACAGTTACCGATGTACAGGTTACGGTTAGTAATGAAACCGATGTTCCGGCATCCCTCACGATTCATGGCAAGGAGTATACGGTGAAAGGACTGAGCAGTGTGACTGCTGACGGTTCTTCGGTAACTGTGTAGTCTCTGTCTCCCCCGCCCCGGAGGCATTAAGCTTCTTCGGGGCTTTTTTAAATATCTTGAACTTGAAAATTGAATCAGCAAGAAAGGCGGAGAGGAAGTTTGGAAGTGTAGGAGCGGCAGCGTCCGCCTTTGTCACCGGATTTCTACCGCGATCAGCGGTTTAATCAGGAAATCTGGGGACAACAGCGGCCGGAAGTCCGAAAATCACCGCAGTAACGGCCAACATCAGCATTGGAGTATCTCTAGGTCAAATTCTAAATAAAATCTCAAAGGAGCCCACCCAAATGAATAGAGCCTTTTGGAAAGAAGCCGTAGTCTATCAGATCTATCCCCGCAGCTTCCAGGACAGCAATGGAGACGGAATCGGGGACCTGCAGGGAATCATCTCCCGGCTGGATTATCTCCAGAAGCTGGGCGTTGATGTCGTCTGGCTGTCGCCGGTCTACAAATCACCGAACGATGACAATGGGTATGATATCAGCAACTACGAGGATATTATGGATGAATTCGGTACGCTGCGGGACTGGGAGGAGCTGCTGGCCGGCCTGCATGCCCGCGGCATCAAGCTGATGATGGATCTCGTGATTAACCACTCCTCGGACGAGCATGCCTGGTTCGCGGAATCCCGCGCCTCCAAGGATAACCCCTACCGCGATTATTATATCTGGCGTCCCGGCGGACCGGATGGCACGCTGCCGAACAACTGGAGCTCCATCTTCAGCGGACCGGCCTGGGAGAAGGATGAGGCGACGGGCGAATACTATCTGCATCTGTTCTCGCGCAAGCAGCCGGATCTCAACTGGGAGAATCCGGAGCTGCGGGAAGCCCTCTATAAAATGATTGCTTTTTGGCTGGACAAAGGTGTAGACGGGCTGCGGATGGATGTCATCAACATGATCTCCAAAGTAGAAGGGCTCCCTTCCGCACACCATGAGGGCCTGGCTCCCGGTGAGCTGGCCGGTGGCGGAGAATATTATATGAATGGACCGCGGGTTCATGAGTATCTCCAGGAAATGAACCGTGAAGTTCTCTCCAAATACAATGTGATGACCGTCGGCGAAACGCCGGGGGCAACTGTCGAAGACGCCATTCTCTATACTGACGAAGACCGGCATGAGCTGCAGATGGTGTTCCAGTTCGAGCATATGGATGTCGATTCCGGCCCGGGCGGCAAGTGGAATGTGATTCCGTGGACGCTGAAGGGTCTGCGCGATATTTTGCACAAATGGCAGGTAGGCTTGGCGGACAAAGGCTGGAACAGCCTCTATCTCAATAACCACGATCAGCCGCGGATGGTCTCCCGGTTCGGGGATGACGGCAAATACCGTGTGATTTCTGCCAAAATGCTGGCTACCCTGCTGCACACGCTCAAAGGTACACCTTATATCTACCAGGGTGAGGAAATCGGCATGACCAACGTGAAATTCCCTGTGCTGGAGGACTACAAGGATATAGAGATTCTCAATATGTACCGGGAAAAGGTTACGGAAGGCGGCGCAGATCACGACACGGTTCTTCAGTCGATTCACACCAAAGGCCGCGATAACGCCCGTACCCCCATGCAATGGGACGCCTCAACGAATGCCGGTTTCACCGCTGGTACACCTTGGCTCAAGCTCAATCCGCGCTACACAGAGATCAATGTGGAACAGGCGCTTGCCGATCCTGACTCGGTATTCTACTATTATCAGCAGCTGATTAGCCTGCGTAAGCAGCATCTGATCATGGTGTATGGTGAATATGAGCTGCTTTTGCCGGAGCATGAATATATCTACGCGTACACCCGGACACTGGACGGTGAGAAATGGCTGGTGCTGCTCAACTTCTGTGACACGCCGCAGACTGTAGAGCTGCCTGACGAGCTGAACGCCGTAACCGAAACGATTATCGGGAACTATCCGGAGGAGCCGGCGCCCATGGACCGCAGTACGCTGCGTCCGTATGAAGCGAGAGTCTGCCGGTTAGGCTAGCTTTTGCCGGAAGCTGACAAACCCCTTGAAATATGACATCATAGGATCATAGACTGTAGGCCGTTGACTGTACCCTGTCTCAGATGAGCAGAGAATAACAGGACCGGCCCGTAGGCCGCGTGATACTATGAACTTAAAGGGAGATGGCAAACTTGGAATGGCTGATCCGAATGAAGAATGCGCTGGATTATATGGAGAGCAGAATGACCGGACCGCTGCGGATCGAAGAGATTGCCGCAGTGGCGTATGTCTCCCCTTTCCACTTCCAGCGCATGTTCAGCATGCTGACCGGCGTCACCGTAGCAGACTATATCCGCAAACGCAGATTGACTCTGGCCGCTCAAGAGCTGGCCATTTCAAACATCCGGGTGCTGGATGTCGCACTGAAATACGGATATGACTCCCCGGAGTCATTCGCCAAAGCGTTCCGCAAAGCGCACGGGCTTCCCCCCTCCGCTGCGCGCGAACCCGGGGTACAGCTCAAAGCCTTCCCGCGCCTCTCTTTCCATCTGTCATTGAAAGGAGATCAGGAAATGGATTACAAAATCGTGAATAAAGAAGCTTTTACCGTTATCGGCAAATCAATGGAGGTTACCTGCAAGGACGGGGAGAATTTCCGCAGAATTCCGCAGTTCTGGAATGAATGCAATGAAGACGGCACATCAGATAAGCTGATTGAGTTCGGCTTACGTGAAGAATGGCTCGGCATCTGTATGAATATGAATATGGAGACGGAAATGCTGTCCTACTGGATTGGTGTTGAAGCAGACGCGTCCACTGACCCGCAGGCGTATGAGACTGCAGTGGTTCCGGCTGCGACCTGGGCGGTATTCAAATCTGTAGGAGCTATGCCTGATGCGATTCAAGGGGTCTGGCAGCGCATTTTCCAGGAATGGTTCCCGGGAACGGGCTACGAGCATACAGGCGGACCCGAATTCGAGCTGTATCCGCCAGGCGATACATCAGCAGAGGATTATGTCTGCGAAATATGGATTCCTGTAATGAAGAAATAATTGTTCAGGCTGTACCGGAAACGGCTTCACTGTCCGCAAGGATGGTGAGGCCTTTTTTGCATATACAGGGACTCAGGCTGAAGGCAACTAAAGAAGCGGCATACCTGCCAGCCTCACAAGCTAGCATTTTTTATTTTGAGATTCCAGGCAGGCTTGGTATAATAAACAGATTATAGGGTCTTAGTATAGTGTACTGTCATCCAAGATTGGTGAAGGAGATATTCATGTCTATCGTAAAAATCTTTTCAGACAGCACTTCCGATTTGCCGCAAGGCTGGAAGGAAACGTATGATATCGGCATTGTCCCGTTATATGTAGTTTTTGAAGACGGCACCTTCAAGGATGGTGTAGAGATTACACCCGAAGAAGTGTACCGCCGTGTCGCCGCAAATGGTGCATTGCCCAAGACGGCAGCCCCTTCCCCGGCTGATTTCATTGCCGCTTTTCAGCCGGTCGTGAGCGCTGGCGGGGATATCGTCTATATCAGTCTTTCTTCTTCTTTATCCTCTACATATCAGAATGCCCTGCTGGCCGCAGGCGAGTTCCCTGAAGGCCGGGTACATGTTGTGGATTCCCAGACGTTATGCGGCGGGATCGCCTTGCTGGTCATGAAAGCCGCCCGCGCCGCAGCCAAAGGCCACAGTGCGGCCGACATCGCAGCTATGATCGAAACCTCCCGTGAGCGGGTGAAATCCGAGTTTGTCGTCGATACGCTGGATTACTTATATATGGGCGGACGCTGCTCAGGCATGCAGAACTTTATCGGCAGCCTGCTGAAGATCCGGCCTGTACTGCGGCTGGTGGACGGGGCGATTGTACCCGTTGCCAGAATCCGCGGCAAGAAGGAAAAAGCTGTAGAACAAATGCTTCAGCACGCACTTGCGAATGCAGCCGATATGGACAAGGAGCTGCTCATCGTTGCCCATACCCTGGCAGAAGAGGATGCCCGGTATCTGGAGAAGGCATTGCGCGAGCAGACAGGTGTGGATGAAATTGCAGTCATTCACGCCGGCTGCGTGATCGGCAGCCACTGCGGACCTGCTACAGTGGGTCTCATGTATATGCACTAGAATAATTAGGCTTTACCTTAGACGAATCCAATCTCTGCAGCCTATGCAGATAGGGGTTCGTTTTTTATTTGTTGCATTGTAAGCTGGATAGTGTAAAATCATAAAGCGGAAATTTCCAATTTTATCAATATCAAGGAGGCGTAGCATGCAGGAGCAGATGGCACGTGCGAATAAGACGGCTTGGGAAACGAAAGCATATCAGGCCTGGATACAGCACCATGGATCACCTGAGGAGCTTGCCGGGCGGTTGAAGCAGGATCCAAAGCACCCGTTGCGGCATTGGCTGAAGTACATAGGCAACCCGGCAGGATTGAAGGTGCTGAACCTGCTCGGCTCTCACGGGATGAAGGCGACTTGTCTGGCTTTGCTGGGTGCTGAGGTTACTGTCGTGGATATATCCGAAGAGAACCGGCGGTATGCCAGTGAAGTAGCAGCAGCGTCGGGTGTTGAGCTGAACTACATCTGTGCAGACGTCTTAAAGATCCCCGGTGAGGACGCTCTGGGAACCTTCGATATTGTCCTGATGGAGTTTGGGATTTTGCATTACTTTACGGATTTAAATGCTATTTTTTCTGTGGTCAGCAGACGGTTAACGGCAAACGGCCGGCTCATGCTGACGGATTTTCACCCGTTCGCCAGGGCATGGATGACAACCCGGAATCTTCAGCATCCTACGGGTAATTATTTTGACGACACACTGAGGGAAGGTGAGGTTGCCTTTGCCAAGCTGCTTCCCGAAGAGGAACGGTCCGGATTAGCACAAGTGGTGACGCGGGGCTGGACTGTGGGCGATATTATCACTTCAGTAGCCTCTCAGGGGCTATATATCCGTACCTTTGAAGAAATCAGGAGTCCAGGGGACCCGAGATTCCCTGAATTCTACACGCTGATTGCGGATCATATTGAGAGGCAGCTGAACCCGCTGTATCCTGGAACATCAGGCTAGCAGGCCCGCCGCAAACAGAAACAGCAAGTCTCCTCCCGGAGGCTTGCTGTTTGTTAGGTTAAGCCTGTTCAACTCCCGCTTCCGCCTCAACCTCTTCCTTCACAAAAGGAAGCATGAACCGGAAGATCGACCCCCGGTTCTCTTCGCTCTCCACGAAGATCGTTCCGCCCATCAGCTCTACCAATTGCTTGCAGATCGCCAGGCCTAGTCCGGTGCCGCCATACTTACGGTTAATGAACGGATGCAGCTGGGAGAAGGACTGGAACAGCAGGTTCAGCTTGCTGTCAGCAATACCTACCCCTGTATCACGGACAGAGAACTCCAGCAGGTATTCCGGCGAGGCCGGCAGCGGAATATTCTTCACCGACAGGGTCACGCTGCCCTGATCGGTGAATTTCAGCGCGTTGCCGACCAGATTGACGATAATCTGCCGCAAGCGGCTGGGATCGGTCGTGACAATATCCGGCACGCTGGTATCCGCCCACCAGCGCAGGGCGAGCTTCTTCTCCTCCGCCTTGGGAGTGAACAGATCAATGATGCCCTCCAGCATCTCACGCAGATCAAATCTCTCCGATTGCAGCGGCATTTTGCCGGCTTCCATCTTGCTGAAATCGAGAATATCATTGAGGATATGCAGCAGACTGTAGCTGCTGCTGCGCAGAATCTCGGCATAGCTGCGCTGCTCTTCCTCCAGGTTGGTTTCCAGCAGCAGATCAGCCATCCCGATCATGCCGTTCATCGGGGTGCGGATCTCATGACTCATCATCGCCAGGAAATCAGACTTGGCCTGTGCAGCCTGCTCAGCCGATTCCTTGGCCCGGAGAATCTCCCGTTCATTCGTAATATCACTGAAGGAGACGACCACACCGCAGATCATGCCTTTATCCAGCAGCGGGGCAATCCGGTAGTTCACGAAGAAGCTGGTCCCGTCCTTGCGCCAGAAGATTTCATCCGCCTTGCTGCGGGTAACGCCATCTTGAATGGTGAGCCGGATGGGACATTCCAGCGGTGAATGCCGGGCTGCACTCCCGCGGATATAGTGAATCATTTCCATCATCGGCAGTCCGGCCAGCTCTGATGGCTCATAGCCCAGCATTTCGGCCCCTTCACGGTTGATGAAGATCGTCCGGCCCAGCGTGTCCAGTCCGAAGATTCCCGCCGAGACGGAATTGAGAATCAGACTAAGCCGTCTATCCTCCGCCATCTCAAAAATAAACTCTGAAACCGGCAGTTCCTCCTCTATCAGCAATTCCTCGTCCGTCAGGGGATGGAAGTCCGCGCCCTCAAGTCCAATGCGTTCAGCACCGGCAGATTCCCGTCTGCTCATGCTTTCCCAGCTTTGCAGCAGCAGAGAGAGCGGCCGGTTCCCGGTATCATGAATGATGGCAAATACACCGGCAATGCCTTCATCTGTATGAAGCGGCACATACCTTACAGAAACAGCATTGTCACCGGAATTCCCTGCTTGTGCTCCGCTTTCTTCATCCGCTTCCACCATTAACCCGAAGCTGGATGTAATACCGGCCAGAGCAGATGCGAAATAGGTCTCGCCGGGAGGATGCATCCGGCATTCGATCAGCCTGGCTGCGTCCTCTGCACTTAAGGTCCGGTTGCTGTCGGCATAACGCCCCTGTCTGTCCAGCACGATAATGAGATCCGGATGATGATCGAACAACGCTCTATAAGCACTTTCTTCAGAAAGTGCCCGGCCCAGGATAGAAGCCCAATCTTTATGCATGGCCCACCTCCTCTGCTGCTTCAATCCTGCTATATTATAGGACCATAGATTGCGGAGAAACTCTGATTATGTAGAAATCTCTGAATTATTTACTATTATAACAAAAAAACCGCTATTGGTCGCCACAAAAACGCCGGATTGGAGCGCTTGTTCAACTAAACAGAAACAATGCCGCCCCTGAAGGGACGGCATTCATCTCATACAATCACAGCGGCTCAGCCTTGCCCGTCAGGCAACATCCTGATGCTCGATATTCCGGATCGACAGATACGCGATTCCCCCACCGACCAGCGCCAGAGAGAGTGAAATCCAGATCAGATTCCCCATCCGGAAGCTCCCGTTTCCGAAGCCGGATGAGATCAGCATGACAATCAGGACGGCGGAGACAATGGTAGCCGGTACGGATTTGCGGCGCATCCCGAAGTATAACGGAATCAGTGCAATGCCTGCCGCGTAGAGCGCATCCGTTCCGGCCTTCAGCAGGTTTGCGGTGATCAGATCCTGTGATACAGTACCCTGAATCACGTCAGACATGAAATAATCAATGCCGGTGAGGATACTGCTGATTGCAATATCAGACAGGAAGATGCTCAGGAAGGTGAACAGAAAGACGATAATCAGCTTCGCAGCCAGCAGCATCTTGCGGGGAACCGGGTACATGAACAGCACAGTGATCGTATTATTCTTGTACTCGTCGATTACCAGCTTGCTTATCAATACGGAGGCGAAGATGATAAATGTTGCTTTTACAAAAACGAACACACCATCAAACAAATCAGGATACGTGCTGAATTCCCCTTCGTTAAGCGATGTAAAGGCGATAAGAACCATGAAACCCAGAATGGCGAGATCGGCAATCAGCACACTTTTGAGAAAATTGAATTTGTTCTTGCGCAGCTCCAATCGAATCAGCTTAAGCAATGCCAGCACCTCCCATCAGTTCTACAAAATGATCTTCCAGCGAATGATGTTTCTTGCTCATACTCTCCAGCTCCACCTCTGCTTCTGCCATGGCCTTGCTCAGCTCCAGCTGCGGAATATCATCATAGATCCGGATGGTGCGCGGATCGAGCACCTTGTAATTGGTTAAGCCCAGCTTATGCTCCAGGATATAGACGGTCTTGGTGCACTCGCCTGTAATCAGTTCAATGTACTGCGTATGCTGGTTACGGATCGTATCCATCGCCAATTGCTCCACCAGCACGCCTTCGCGGATCACGCCGATCGTGTCGGCAATCTGTTCGATCTCGCCCAGAATATGACTGGAGATCAGCAGGGTCATGCCGTATTCCCGGCTCAGCATGCGGAACACCTCGCGCAGCTCCTTGATGCCGAGCGGGTCCAGCCCGTTGATCGGTTCATCCAGAATGAGCAGCTCCGGCTTGGTCATCACCGCTCTGGCAATGCCCAGCCGCTGCTTCATCCCCAGGGAGAATTGCTTCACCGGTTTCTTGTCCACAGCACTCAGCTTCACCAGCTCCAGCGCTTCCTCCATCGCTTTGACATCATAGTATCCCATGTATTCACCATGCAGCGCCAGGTTCTCGCGGGCACTCAGCTTGTCGTAGAAGACCGGATATTCAATGATGCTGCCCATGCGCTTCAGCATTTCATAAGAGCGGTGGGTCATTTTGTCGCCGAAAAATTCAATCTCGCCCGCCGTCGGCTTCACCAGATTCGTAATCATTTTCATCACCGTCGTTTTGCCGGCGCCGTTGGGTCCCAGGAACCCGTAAATTTCACCCTGCTTAATCTCCATATTCACGCTGCGTACGATTTCCTTCTCCTCATAGACCTTGGTTAAATCCCATGTCCGGAGTATCGTTGTCATGTCCGTTATCCCCTTTGACTTCTTCTTTGTCTTCCTGGTATTTATTCTACAGGGCGGAGTTTGCTTTTTTATTACTTGAATCTTACGAAATTCTTAAGCTGCGTAAGGATACGCGGACCGCCCCGCCAGAACCGGAATTATTTCAGAAGGTCAGCCGCTGAAAAGAAAGCGTAAATGCCGTCCGGACATACGGCTTGCTGCTTAAGGAAATACGGCCGTTCATCTGCTCGGTGAGCCGTTTGGTGATGGTCAGCCCCAGGCCGCTGCCCTGGTAGTCGCGGTTGCGCGAATCCTCCAGGGTATAGAGCCGCTCGAACACCTTGTCCTCATGGCCTTCGGCAATGCCTTTGCCCCGGTCCCACACTTCTATACACACCTGACCGGCATCGCTGTACAGCTTCAGCCCCAGGGCCCCTCCGGCATCACCGTAGGCAATAGCATTCGACAACAGATTGGACAACACCCGGTCCAGCGCATCATCGTTGCCCATCATATAGAGCGGCTCATCCGGTATCTCGATCTGCACCTCAGCACCTTTGGCACTGAGAATATCGTAGAAAGCAAGAATATTCCTGCGGCAGACCTCACCCAGCTCCACACGTGACAGCGGGATATCCCGGTCCCCCGACTCCAGCTTGGCCAGATCAAAGAAACGGTTCATCAGCGTAATGACTTCCCCCGCTTTGGCATGAATGGTGCGCAGAATACGTTCCTGCTCCTCCACAGGCATGTCTTTATCATGCAGCAGGGTCTCAATATACCCCAGCACCACCGTCAGCGGGGTCTTCAGGTCATGGGAGATGTTAGCCAGCATACTCCGCATAGACTTCTCCAGCCTGGCCCGTTCTACAGCTCCCTTATGATTGACATCCAGCAGCCGGTTCAGATCGGTCAGCAGGATTTGCAGCTCCGGACTGCTGCTCATCAGAAGCAGCCGTTCATGCGAGCCGCGCTCCACAATACTCTCCAGCTTGGTATGAATATATTTCAGCTGGCGTGCATGCTGCCGCGAATGCATTACTTGCAGTACAAGGACCAGCAGAAGCAGCGCAATGATGATAATGAACAAGGCTGTCATTGCTGCATATCTCCCAGCTTATAGCCGATGCCCCACAGCGTTTTGATATATTCCGGATGGGAAGGATCGTCCTCAATCTTCTCGCGCAGTCTGCGCATATGTACATTAATTACATTCTCATCCCCGAAGTAGTCATCCTCCCAGACCAGACTGTAAATCTGCGCCTTGGTGAATACCCGCCCGGGGCTGCTGACAAACAGCTTCAGGATATGGAATTCCTTGGCGGTCAGCTTCACTTCTTCCCCGTTCTTCTGCGCCGAGAAGTTATCCAGATCGACCGTTAGCCCGCGCAGTGTAACCACCTTCGATGCCGGCTGCGGCTCCTCCCCGGCAGACGCCTGACTGCCGGCGGCAGCCTGGCTCCCTTGCGCTGCGTACCCGGCCCGGCGGATCGCCGCCTTCACCCTCGCTGCCAGCTCAATCATCGAGAATGGCTTGGTGATATAATCATCTGCGCCGAAGCCAAGCCCCAGCGCCTTATCTACATCACTGTCCTTCGCTGACATAATCAGCACCGGCACAAGGCTCCCGCTGCGGATCATCTGCAGCACATCCGTACCGCTGCGCTTCGGCAGCATCAGATCCAGCAGTACCAGATCATATGACGGACCGCCCAGAAACTTCTTCACCGCCGCCTCCCCGTCAAATGCCGTCTCCACCTCGTAGCCCTCTTTAGTCAAATATGAACCTACCATTTCGCTGATTGCCTCATCGTCCTCAATCAGCAGCACCCGCTGCAGCATAATGAACCTCCTGTAATCCTATTTGACGCCGCCTGTAGCAGCAGGCAGCTGTAAGAAAGTATCGCCGGATTCTACAAGCCCGATAATGTAATCTGCGGCCTCCGTCATGGTCTTGCCATCCCTCCCGGTATCACATTCGCTCCAGGCATAATGCCGCTCGGCACTATTGATCAGCACCGTCAGATCATAGCTCTCATACGGCTTGAGGTTGCAGCTTGTACTAAGCTGCTTCTCCCCAAGATAATTGGACAGCACCAGCTTCCGGTAAATGCTCTGTCGGTCTTCAACCGGCAAGCCATAATCGCTGATTTCGATGACAGTACCGTTCAGCATATCTTTTACCAGGTTCTGATTCACCGTATTGATCTCATTCCTGAGATTAAACCCGTATTTGAGGATAAATTCAAATTTATCCTGCGAGCCCAGATCGAAGCTGACGGTGAGTAAATCTCCATCCCCCATAGCCCCCTCGCAGCCCTTCAGGGAGTACTTCAACTGATGCTTCTCCTCCGTCCGTACAAGCTCATTACAGCTGTAAGTCTTCACTTCACGGGAACCAAAGGCATCCTCAGTGGTATCATAGCTCAGCTCCAGCCGTCCGCCCTCATACCTTAATTCCGTAAAGACGGGATCACCCTCTATCGTGTAATGAACTACCCGCTGGCTTCCGCTTCCCCGTTCCATGAAACTGTCCAGCTTGTCCAAATTGCTGATTCCGCCGCCGTTAGAGGATATGACATCCTCCTCCTGGTCGATCTTGTGACTGCTGGCGGATGAGCCGCCACCATCTAATAACGAGCAGCCAGTAACCAGAACCAGCAGCAGTAGAAGCGGAAGCGGAAGAGCTGCCCTGGCCAGCCTTCTGAACAGCATAACCGTTATTCTCAGCTCGCACAGCAGTTTTGAGACAGGCGTTACTTTCACGGCTGATGACCTCCCTGAAATCATGATCGGATGGAGCTTTTGTTAAAGTATACCAATGCTGCGGGCGCGATTCTACTACATTACTTTTTTATAAAATCATGCCCATAATACAACATTTTGCTCATAAAAGCGGCCGTAATCCGGAATTGTTGTATGGAATGCAGCATTTCCCATCAGCCGGACGGGTTAACGGAAAAATTCTTGCATTTCGTACAACAATCCTCCCGAACCCCCGGGATTTCATGAATCAAGGTTGCACTACGTACAACATTTATCCAAATACAGCTCAACAGATCAACACATCATCAACAAATTAACCCTTGGTTACTTGCACATTCCCCGCGGATACAGCCAGTTAAGATTCATTTAAGGAATGGCACTTATCATGAGCCTTAAGAACTTAATTGAAGAGGTGGTGCTTCGATATGAAGTCACGCAACACAAGCAATACAAGCAATACAGACAACACTGCAACCCGTTCCGGCAAACGAAAATTATTGATTATTATCCTCGTAATCCTCCTGGGCATTGGCGCAGTGGTATATCGTCTGGCAGACCGTTATCTGATTGAGCATGTTGAGGTCGTCGTCGCAGACGATACCGCCGGAACCGCTGGTACCGGCAGCACAGGCACAACAACAGCAGCAGCAACAACAGCTGACGTGAATGCAACATCGGATGACTGGAGCTACAGCAGTGACGATATCCAGGTAAAGATTGATCAGGTCCAGACGGGAAGCGGGTCAGACCAGATTACTTATTTTGTCGCAGATGTGGTCCTGAAGGATGCAGCCAGCCTGCGGTCCGCTTTTGCCGATAACAGCTTCGGTACGAATATTACGGAGGACACCTCGGTGATTGCCTCAGCCAATAATGCAATCTTCGCCATTAACGGAGATTACTACGGCTTCCGTGAAGACGGCGTGATTATCCGCAATGGAACCGTGTACCGGGATGATCCGGTGCGGGATGCGATGGCTCTGTTCGGAGACGGAACGATGCAGACCTATGATGAGGAGGAAGTCTCTTCGTCTGAGCTGCTGGCTGAAGGGGTTACGAACACCTTGTCCTTCGGACCGATTCTGATTCAGGACGGCAAGATCGTCAGTGATTTCAGCAGTGTCAAAATCGATAACAATTTCGGCAACCGTTCGATTCAGGATGCGAATCCCCGGACCGCCATTGGCATGATCGCCCCGAACCACTACGTGTTCGTTGTAGTTGACGGACGCAAGGAAGGCTACAGCCGCGGGATGACCCTTGCCGAGCTTGCTGATGTGATGGAAGGCCTCGGAGCTGCAGAAGCCTACAATCTGGACGGCGGCGGTTCCTCCACCATGTACTTCATGGGCCGGGTCGTGAATAATCCGCTGGGCAAAAACCAGGAACGCGGCGTCAGCGACATACTTTATATTAAGGAGTGAACCCGGATGACCATACTAATACCCGCCTATGAACCAGATGAACGGCTGCTGGATTTAATTGTACAGCTTAAGGAATACCCGCTGGGTCCCATCGTACTGGTCGATGATGGCAGCGGCCCGGCTTACCGCGCAATCTTCGAGCGGGCTGCGGCATTCGGCTGCACCCTCCTGACCCATAAGACCAATCTCGGCAAAGGTGCCGCCCTCAAAACAGGCTTCCGTCATATTCAGGAAGCCGGCCTGCACGGTAATGTGATCTGCGCTGATAGTGATGGACAGCATCTGCCCCATGACATCAAGCGGATTGCCGAGACGCTGCTGCTTCAGAGCAAGCCGGGGATTGTGCTCGGGAGCCGCCGGTTCAGCGGAACCATTCCGCTGCGCAGCCGCTTCGGAAACTCGGTGACACGGTCAGTCTTCGCACTCACGACCGGCACCAAAATCTATGATACCCAGACGGGCCTGCGCGGCTTCCCGTTCCAGATGCTGGACTGGCTGTGCCGGATTCCCGGCGAACGGTTCGAATATGAGATGAACATGCTGCTGACCGCCCACAAAGAGGGCTATACCATTACTGAGGAGTATATCGATACGGTCTATCTGGAGGATAATAAATCCTCCCACTTTCGGCCGCTGATCGACTCCTTCCGGATCTATCTGCCGATTCTGATGTTCAGCACCTCCTCGCTGATCTCAGGCCTGCTGGACTTTGTACTGCTGTTCCTGTTCCAGAGCCTGACCCACAACCTGTTCCTGGCAGTCGCGGCCGCAAGATTATGCAGTTCAATCTTCAACTACTCGGTAAACCGGAAGTATGTATTTGCCGGCGGTAAAAAATCGCGGCTCCAGTCGCTGCCGAAGTATTTCTCACTCGTAGTCCTTGTGCTGATGTTCAATTACGGGCTGCTCTACTTCTATAATGAGAAGCTGATTATCCCGCTGGTTGCAGCCAAGATTCTGACGGAAATCTCGATCTTCGTATTCAGCTATTGGGCACAGCGGAGGTTTGTATACTGAATTAATGCTACACGTAACAGAGCAGCGGATCTCCTGTGACGGGAAGCGCTGCTCTGTTTTTTTCATAGACTGCTGTATTCGTTTATTATTCCTTAGCCAAAGTAACGTCCAGAGGATCCACAAGCAGGCCCTCTTCAACTTTAAATTTACAATTTATTTCGATTCTATTAAGATGCTCGGCATCCCAATAGATGAATACATCGTATTCCCCATCCGGAAAATCAGCACCGAAAGCCCCGTTTTTAAGCTCAACTGTTTTGAGATAATCCTTACCGCCAAGACCACTGCCTAATTCGATATAGCCGTCCGGCAGCGGGGTCCCATCATCATATTTCAGAGTGCCGGTAACATTATTAGCGGGTAAATGAATTACAAGCTCAGGCGGATCAGACTTCCCATCCAGCACCGAGAAACTATAATACGGGAATTTGGCATCGTAGATGGAGTACAATTTTTCCGCTAAAATAAGTACCCGGTATGAGCCATCAGGCAGATAGAAATTATACAGTCCATTCTTAATCGTTGCTGCATACAGAAGCGGTGAAGCAGTGCCAACCTCTGTGATCACTAATATACCATTAGCATATGGAGTTCCGTCCTCATTATAGATCTTGCCTGATATTGCTAAAGGTACTTTGATATTAATCGGTCCGGCGGCAGGTTCACCATTAACAATCTTTATCTGTGTACGTAAGGGTATACTTTCTGAATCCTTAGTGTTCAGCGTCTGTATGCTATAGTCGCCATCAGGCAAATAAAGATTAAACTTACCGTCAACCACATCAAACTTATAAAGCCCGGTATTCACTGCACCCATATTACTTATTTCCAGCCAGCCATCGTACATAGGGGAACCATCCACGAAGCTAATGCTTCCTTCAATTTTGGGTGGCAATGTTATATTCAAATTGCTTTTCCCGTCAATGACCTCAAATGAATGATTAATGGTTAATTGTTTGTTAGTTTCGCTATAGATTAAGACTTCTACATTATAATGACCGTCCGGCAAATATAAGTTAAACTTACCGTCATGGATTTCGGCACTATACCAGGCAAGCGGTCCGCTGTCTAAGCGCTTTACAATAATTTCTCCATTCTCAACTGCGGTCCCGTCCGAATACTGCATCGTGCCCGCCTGCTGCTCAGGAATGAGAATATGCACCTCTCTATCTGCCTTGCCATTCATAACGTAAAACATATAGTAGAGTGAAATAATCTCCTGTGTAGTTGTGGAACGCATGGAGTAAATCTTGTAGGGCCCGTCCGGCAAATCTATAGAGAATTCACCATTCGTTAGTGCAGTACTGTAAATCATATGATCGCTGTCCCGTTCCAAATACAAGGTACCGGAATCGGCAGCCTTCCCGTCTGCACGCTCAATGATCCCTTTTACAACCCCATGATTTACAATGGGCGGTGTGGGTGCCACCGTTGACCACGGTGTGGATATCGGTGTAACTATCGGCCACGGCGATGGTGACGGTGAAGTCACTGCTGTTGGTGTTGGTGATGGCGACGGTGTAGTTACCGCTGTCGGTATTGCCGATGGTGACGCTGACGGCGAAGTCGCTGCTGTTGGTGTAGCTGATGAAACCGCCGTTGCTACCGGCGTTGCTATCGGCGTTGGTTTTGCTGTTGGTACCGGCGTTGGTTTCGCTGTTGGTACCGGCGTTGGCTTCACCGTTGGTACCGGCGTTGGCTCTTCGGTTGGTTCCGCCGTTGGTTCAGGCGTTGGTTCAGGCGTTGGTGCTGCTGTTGGCGCCGGTGTTTCTGCCGCACTGCCTCCGCCGCCGCCTCCACCCCCGCCGCCAACTAATACGGCCGCTGTTGGAGTTGCAGAAGACGCAGCAGCCGTTTTATCAGAACCGGCTATATTGATTTTCACATCTGCCGGAACATCGCTGCCCACGGTAATTTTCCCTGGCGCATTCTCTATTGTAATGCCCGAAGCGTTGACGACTGCATTCCCGATGTTGCCTTTACCTGAAATTTGTATACCGGCATTCATGGTCATGGACTTAATACTGCTGCTATTGCTCAATTTATTACTGCCCGCTGTTTTATCAACATTGACTGACTCCACAGTGCCCCCGCTGATGTCAATGTTAAGACGTGATGCAAGAATATTCACAGCCTTGAAGTTACCTGTCAAAAGGATACGGGCATCCGCTGGAATTTCACGGGATAACGTGAGGGTGCTGATTGCAGCTCCTGTGAGTGTTTCAACGGCTGCAGCGGACTTGATCTGAAGATCATTGATTTGCGTCTTTCCTTCAGCAACCAGTCTTACACTGCCATCCTTCTTGTCAATACGCACAGAACCCAGTGTAGAATCCGCAAGATGAATACTATTCGCCCCGCCGCCTTCAATCGCGGTGTTGCCTCCTACCGTTACATTCAGGAGATGCACATCGCCTTCAGCTATGCCTTCTCCCAGCAGCAGATCCCCAGTAATGTTCATATTTCGGAGTGTGATACCTGGCACATTAATTACCACATCACTGTCTACTTCGGACATTCCCGACATCGGACCGTATGTACCCGGCGAATCATAGATGATTACATATTCCCCGGAATCTTCATCGAGCAAGGATAAAGCTCTATCCAGGATGACTACCGTTTCCGCACGGGTTGCATAAGCAAGCGGGCGAAAATTCCCATCGCCGGAGCCTGTCATGATCCCCTGCTCGCTTACAGCCCGGATAGCACTTTTGCTCCAACCCGGACTTCCGGCAATATCCTTAAACTCAGGAGCCGCAGCCGATGCTGTCAGCTTGAGCAACTTGCTGATAATAACAGCCATTTCTTGACGGTTAATCTTCTGGTCCGGCTTAAAGGTCCCATCCGCATAGCCCTGAACGTAACCCGCGGCATTGGCCTGCAAAATACTTGAATAATACCACTTACTGCTTGAGATATCGCTGAAATTAACTTTCTTAGTCTCAGTGAATCCAAAAGCCCTATTAATCAAAACCGTTAATTCAGCCCGCGTGACCGGATGATCCGGCTTAAATTCACCATCCGGGTAGCCGGAGATCAGACCTTGATCCATCCACTTACTGATGTGCTCCTTCGCCCAATTTCCGCTGAGATCCGATACATTACCCGCAAAAGCTGCGCCAGCCGGCAGTATGGATAGACATACAGCTAGTACTCCTGCGATTACTTTTTTCCTTACCCTTTTTTGAATGAACAAGCTAATACCCCCGACTATGTAGTTATAAAAGCGCACAAATTATAAGTTACCTTCCCTCATCTATTACTTAAGACCTATTAATCCGTTAAAATTATAGCATGATTCCGGTCAATAATTTGCATAAATTTATCAGATTTTATTGTGTCAGTTCCATGAAGCACAAACGGCCCCAACTCTCCATTTCACCGGAAGGCTGGGGCCGTAGCTGTGTATGACTTTCTTTTCGCCGAAACTAAGCTTAATCTTGATTCCTGATTACAATATCGAACTTCTCATGATACGGATGCATGAATAAATCATACTGAATTCTGCGCTGTTCATGGGACTTCATTAAATACTGAATATCCGTCCCCCGCTCAGCCACATCACGGATTCCCCTTCGCCTAAGCTCGGTCTCCCCATCCGTATATAAGTAAACTTTGAGATCATACAGACTTGGGTCCGTAAAAGCCACGCTCATGCCTTCTACAATATTAATCTTGTTGTCAGAAGATAACAGCGTACTCTTGCTATAATGCGTGCCGATGGTATACAGGTCCAAGCCGTCCCGCAGCATACGGATATCTCGTTCCAAAGCAGCCACGTTATGGGCAGCAGGGTGACAGGCGGTCATTTTATCACGATATTGTTCATTGTTATATTCGTAGTCAATCCTTGCGTACCGCCTAAGATCAGATCCGATAATGTAGGGGTCAGTATTCAGAACATTCACATTCTCTTGCCCCAAAAGACTAATCAGATGATGAGCAAACGTCGTCTTTCCCGATGCCCCATGACCCGAAATCCCCACGATGACCCTCGCAGCCTGACCGCCAATCCACTTGGCTATTCTGTGTAATTCCTGATCCATAATTTCCTCCGCTATCCTTGTTAGAAGTATCCAATATCCTATACTATCACAAAAAGCGGACCCGGATCGGCTGCGAGTATACCGATGTTGACGCTCAATTCACCGGTATTCAAGTATTCGTCTGCTCCGGCAGCAGCAGCCTATTGCCCGTCAAGGTACTTCTCCACCTCAAGGGCAGCCAGCAATAACGGCGCAACACCCATCGGCGCATCAGAGACTACCGCTTCGGAAATGTAGTAATCATAGGAACCGTTCCGGTCCTTGCTGAGGCCTGCCCCGTGGCAGATCTGATGCAGATGAACACCTTGTTCATCTTCGGTAACCAGATGCGCGAGGATGCCCTCGTAGCCTTTCAGCATCGCTTCCTTGAAGGAAGGCTCCAGGTAACGCAGCCGCAGGGCTTTGGCCATCGCATAGACGAACATGCAGGAGCCGGTGGCTTCGAGGTAATTGCCTTTGCGCCCTGCCTGATCAAGCACCTGATACCACAGGCCGGTCTCCTGGTCCTGCACCTCAAGCAGTGCACCGCACATCCGCTGGAAAATCCCGATGATCGTTCCCCGCTGCGGATGGGTGACCGGGAAATGCTCCAGGCAGTCCACGGCGGCCATGGCGTACCAGCCCATCGCCCGGCTCCAGAAGTGGGAAGAGAGTCCGGTGGACGAGTCCGCCCATTCCTGCTCTTTGGATTCATCCCAGCCGTGATAGAGCAGGCCGGTCCGCGGATCACGGGTCCGGCGCTCGATCAATAGCAGCTGATGGGCAGCTTCATCTATCAGCTCGGGACGCTGGAATACGGCCCCGTATTCGGCAAGGAACGGCGAAGCCATATATAATCCGTCCAGCCACATTTGGAAAGGATACACCTTCTTATGCCAGAATCCCCCCTCTGAAGTACGGGGTTGCCCAATAAGCTGTGCCGCCAGCAGATGAGCCGCTTCAGCGTAACGCGCTTCCCCGGTCTGCCGGTACAGGTAGAAGAGATTCTTGCCCTGGTTGATCTGATCCAGGTTATATTCCTCCAGCGAATAGGAGCGGATCGAGCCGTCCTCCCCGATGAAGCTATCCATATGCCGCTGCATGAAGGAGAGATATTCAGACTCCCCGTGTTGCACACCGGCGCGGGCCACTGCCATCAGCAGCATACCGGGCACATAGGCCCAGCGCTCCAGGACATACTCATGTTCCCCGTGTTCATTGCATTGACTGATGAAGGTATCCGCGATTCTGCGGGACAAACCTGATGTTGCTGTTTCAGTGATAGACATCATTATTCCTCCTGTCGCTTATGTTCCAAGCCTAAATCCGGGCTCAGGCACCGGCAAGCTGCTTCCGCAGCCAGGCATACGCCGGCTCCCCGTGTATTTCATGCCCTCCAACAAAAAAATCCGCCTCCACCTGTCCGCCATGCCCTGCTGCGTTATAGATCGCCTCCAGCCGGTCCAGGGCTTGCTTCGCGCCAGCCGGTCCAAACAAAGGATCGGCATCTCCCGACTCCAGGAACAGGCCGCGCGGGGCAATTAACCCAAGCAGATCCGGCATTTCCGCTTCGAGCAGAATGCCCGGAATGTAGTTATCCAGACAATGATTTCGGGTAAGGATGCTGTCCGCAAACGTATTGGCATACCCGCTGACGACAGCACAGCTGATCCGCTGATCCAGTGCAGCCGTGAAGCCGGCGACCAGCCCGCCGCCGGAAATACCCATAATGCCTAATCGTTCACCGTTAACCTCTTCCCGCGTCTGCAAATAATCGAGCGCCCGCATGCTTTCATAGATCCGGTAGCCTGCCATCGTCTGCCCCGCCATCAGCAGCGCGGAGGATAGGCGGAAGCAGGAATTACGCCCGGGCTCACCGTTCTCCAGATCCTCTGCCAGCCGTCTGTCGCCGAATCCGAGCACCTCGGGAGCAGCGACCACGAAGCCCTGCTTCACCAGCGAGACGGCAAAATCCTTATGCAGCCCCGGGTCACCCTGCCGCTGCGAGCCGTCCGGATTGAGGCCGGTAATCTCACGGCTGCCGTAGCCATGCCCATGAATAGCCAGAACAGCCGGACAGGGGGAGGATAACGGCTGCCCGGGAATCAGAAGATACATAGCCATTCTAAGTCCTTCATAAGTAGTGATCTCTACACGCTCACGTATATATCCGTTACAGGCTACCCGCTCAAGCCGCACAGGTGCAAGTGCCGCCCGTTCCTCCGGAAATCCGCCAAGCCGCCCGGTAAAGCTTGCAGTTAGCTTTGCCCGCCACTCTCCGTAAGGGATATCTCCACGGAAGGCAGCGTCCTGCGCTGCGGAAGCCGTCATTTGCTTCATATATTGTTCCAATGATTCCATCGGGGGTTCCTCCTGGTTCTTAATATCCTTCAGGATGCCAGCCGTCCAGTACAGTCAGAACCCGGTACTCCGCAGCTTCCTCTGCTGTTAACTGGCGCGACCACACAGCACGGCTCTCCGGACAGGCTCCGGCCCCGCTGCTGCCGTATTCTTCGTAACGGCTGGTCTGCTCCCTGTCCGGCTGCCCCCAATTATGCCAGCCTTCGCCGGTCACCGAACCGTCCATAACCGTGCGGATGAAAGCTACATGCGCATAAGGCCGCCAAGGACGCCCGAGATACACCTCACTGACCCCTTCGCCGCCGGTAATCCGGCAATTCAGGAACACATAGCCGAATGCTGCTTCCTCCGGTGTTGAAGCGGCTGTAATGTAACCTCTGGACCGCTTATTGTGCAGATGGCAGCCCTCAAACAACGCCGTGGCGGCTCCGAAAATATAATCGACATCGCCTTCAATGTAGCAGTCGTTGTAATATTGCTTGCCCTGCCCCGTATAGAGTGTATCCTGGTCACCCAGCAGACGAACGCGCCGGAACACCGCCTGTCCGGCATCAACGAAAGCTGCCACCGCCTGTCCGGTCCCCGGACCGGAAGCATTCCGGATGGTCAGATTCTCGGCTGTGAAGCCTTCCGAGAACACATTCAGGGTGCCGCTGCGGAAGGTACCGAGCGGTTCACCGTCCGCTCCCAGAGTGTGGGCATTATCATTCCAGGAGATTACGGTGGAATGCGGGTCCTCCCCCAGCAGCAGAATGGGCGGGGCTTCGCGGACGATTGTAATCTTTTCCTCATAAATGCCGGGCTTAATCCGGATGGTTACGGCCTGCTTCTGCTGCGGCGGAATGGAATCCAGCGCCTCCTGCAGACTGCTGTATCCTTCCCCGGGACTCTTCGATACTGTAATTAACATGTGCGGCTCCTTTCATGGCGACCTCTATTTATTCTATAATAACCGTAACGGTTCAGATGAGAAGAGGAGATTTATGACCAGCGTGACTAGCCCTAATCCGAAATATCATATAGAAGAAGGACGGTTCAGCATTCAGCATATGAAGCGCAAAGGCATCACGGCGATGCCGCGCCCCCACAGCCATGAACTCACCGAGCTGTACTATCTGACAGAAGGTGAGCGCGTATACTTTGTCGATGACCGGGTCGTTACGGTTCACAAGGGCGAGCTGATTCTGATTCCCGGCCGGGAGCTGCATGCTACCGCAAGCTCTGAAATGGCCGAGTTCGAACGGATTCTGATCAATTACGATCCTGAGCTGCTGCCCCTAGTGCTGCAAGGTGAGGCCTTGTGGTTTCAGAATCACCGCTACCGTCTGTTCAGGCTGACCCTGCGTGAACAGAATGAGGCGGAGACGCTGCTAAGCCGTATCCTGGAGGAAGCACGTATCCAGCGGCCTTTGTATGAAGCCTCCATCGTGGCGATGTTCACCGAGCTGATGATTCTGCTCCAGCGCTCGGAGAGTACGACACAGGCCGGGGGAACGAAGCACCCGCTGCATCATCTGGTAACCGATGTCGCCACGTACATCCGGGGCCATCACCGCGAAGCGCTTACGCTGGAAGAGACTGCCGGACACTTCTTCATCAGTCCGTCTTACCTTAGCCGCGTGTTTCACCGCCTGACCGGGTTTCATTTCCGTGAATACATTGTCCATGTCAGAGTCCGTGAAGCCCAGCGCCTGCTGGCCGGAACCTCCGCCAAGATTCAGGAGATCGCCTCCACTGTCGGCTTCGAGCATCTGTCCCACTTCAATAAGACTTTCAAAAGATCAACCGGGCTGACTCCGCTCCAATACCGCAAGGCATCCAGGTCGCGGGCGTCGTCCAAGTCTGAAGGAATAATTGAAGAATAGCGCGCCTCTCCCGGACATCAGCCTGAGCTCTCTGTGATCAGGAGCTCTCCGGACCGGATGAGCTCTACATGGCTGCATTTATGCATCTTCACGGGCTGTGCTTCCTCTGTCCTCAGCCGGATCAGGTCCAGCTTCAGATTGCTGGCGTACCGCAGAACCATTCCCCGCTTGCTTACGGCGCTGAAATTCTCCACCGTCAGCTCTGCAAGCGGCATCTCCGGCAATCCGTTCACCAGCAGCGCAGTTGCCGCACCATGGCAGGTGATATTCCGGAGTGTGATATTCCGGAACTGCGGAGTCTCCTCCGTAACGGGGAAGGACTGCTCATCATGGCCTTCAGAGCCCTCAACTCCCGCATAGAACATATGGAAGGAAACCGCCTCATGGATAATGCCTGACATCCGGATATTCTCCATCCGGATATCCTCTACTACGCCGCCTCTTCCCCTGGCGCTTTTGAAGCGCAGCCCGATGTCCGTGCCGATGAACAGGCAATCGCTGACTCTGACCGCATGCACTCCGCCCGACATTTCACTGCCGATCACTACTCCGCCATGTCCGTGATATACCGTACAATGCCGGATCGTAATATACTGGCAGGGCATCCCTGCCCTGCGTCCTTCCTCGTCTTTGCCCGACTTCAGGCAGATGGCATCATCCCCTACATCGAACCGGCAGTGCTCCACAAGGGCATGTGTGCAGGACTCCAGATCCAGGCCGTCCCCATTCTGTGAGTACCATGGATTACGCACCTGGATGTGCCTGACGGTAACCTGCTCACAGCCCATAGGATGAAGGCACCAGGCAGGTGAATTCTGGAAGGTGGCTCCCTCCAGCAGCACCCGCTTGCAGTTCCGCAGGCTTAGCAGTGCAGGACGCAGATAGGCCCGGGCAGGCAGATAAGCTTCCATTTCAGTCTGCCCTTCCTCCAGCCGCCGCCGGTAGTAGGCCTCTCCCACCAATGCTTCTCCAGAAGGCCACCACATCTCATTCTGCTCATCCAGTACTCCCCCGGAGGCAATCAGGCTCTGCCACTGGAGTTCCGTCATCTTGAAGCGTTTCACCGGGCGCCAGGCCTCGCCGCTTCCATCGAATATCCCTTCGCCGGTAATGGCTACATCACTCAGACCTTCCCCATCCAGCGGAGCCTGACAGCGCCAGCCGGCATTCCCCTCATAATGGGAGAAGAGCAGCGGATACAGCGCGAAGTCCGGCTCGAAACATACGAGTGCCCCGCGCTCGGCATGCAGATTAATCCGGCTGTGCAGCGTCAGCGGTCCCGTACGCCATATTCCCGGCGGGATGATGACCGTTCCGCCTCCTGCAGCAGCGCAGGCATCAAGCGTATCCTGTATGGCAGCAGTGCGCAGCAGCTCTCCGCCTGCTGCCCCATAATCTGTAATCCTGAACGTCCGCTCCGGAATTCGCGGCAGTTCAGGTACAGGATAATGATTGGAATCCTGCAGGCTGTTCATAGGCTTCTTCCTTCCCGTCTATTCAATTTCTTCATAGCTGAACCAGTCGAAATCGGCATAATTGGTGCTTGGCGCCCCCTGAGAACTGGCATACATGCCAATGTACGCCCCTGTGAATCCGCCGGCCAAGTCCGTGCTGAGTACTCTTCCGTCAGCCCGTTCATGTAATGCCGTCCATGAGCCGAATTCGTCAGCTCTATAATAGAAGCTGTAGTCCTGTCCTCTGGCCTCTGCCTTAAGCTGCACCTTGTCCTGCGGATAAGGCGAGGATGCCAGCAGCCGCTCGTCCCCTCTGCTGCGCACAATCAGCTGCAGCACCTGCTTCCCGTCCTCCAGCTTCAATTCATAGCGGAAGTGGTTGTCCGCATTCTGGATCAGGACAAGTCCGGCGGTTTCGCCTGGTGCCCCCGGCTTGAAGACCATTTCAGCTGCCGCTCTGAAGCTTAAGTGCTGCTGGCGTCTTCCAATGAAAGACGGATTGCTGATCTCTGTCAGCTGCTCCGGCTTGAGCCGCAGCCGCAGATGTCCCGGGCGTTCGGTGAGGCTCCAGAATTCCCCGCGCGGTGTCCGCAGGAAGTTCCAGATCAGGCTGAGTCCGGCTGCGTCGAAATCATCACGCGCAGGCAGCTGCAGCCACTTCGTTTCCGGCAGATCAGGCGCTGCCGCTTCCAGCTCCAGCACGCCTTTGCCCGGATTCACTACAGGCCATTCATTCTCCCATTTCACCGGGGTCAGGAACGTTTCACGCCCGAGGTTGCGGTAATAGCCGCCGCAGGTCCGGGAAGCAAGACAGAACATCCACCAGTCTCCATGCTGCGTCTCCACCAGTTCGCCATGGCCGACATTCACGATTGGATATTCTCTGCCAAGATGGCGGTGGGTCAGAATAGGATTCGCTTTATGGCCTTCATAAGGGCCGGTCACGTTCCGGCTTCTGGCAATCGTGATAGCGTGGGTATGGCCGGTGCCGCCTTCGGCAATCAGCACATAATACCAGCCGCCGATTTTGTAGACATGGGGTCCCTCCTGCGCATGCCCCACCTTAAGGGCACCTTGCCAGATGCTGAGCTTCGGACCTATCAGCTTGCCTTGCTCCAGGTCAATCTCCTGCAGCCAGATGTCCATATGCTTCGGATAATCCTGGCCTTCGGGAGGAACACGGTTGCCGGTGTAATAGACCTTGCCGTCTTCATCGAAGAACAGGGAGGAATCGATACCCGGTGCATCCTCCAGCCAGACCGGATCTGACCAGTCTCCGGCCGGATCGGCGGCAGTCACATAGAAATTATGCTGATCCTTATTATTGTCCACGTAGGTTGTAATCATATAGAAGAGACCTTGATGATAACGGATGGTAGGGGCCCAAATGCCCATCGACGGAATCGTGTGGTCCAGATTAAGCTGGGACGGACGGTCGAGCACATGGCCAAGCTGGCGCCAGTTCACCAGGTCCTTGCTGTGGAAGATAGGAACACCGGGGAAAAATTCAAAACTGGACGTGACAAGATAATAGTCCTCACCTACGCGGATAGCGGAAGGGTCAGGGTAAAAGCCCGGCAGCACCGGATTGCGGAAAGTTCTCAATACAGAAATCCTCCTTCAAACGAGCAAAATGTAAGCATAACCAATTATAGTTCGTATAAGTTTAACTTTCTTGCTCTTTCTATGCTCTTTTTCCCGTTTTTTATACTTTCATGCTATTTGGGTCTATCTCCCTTCTTGTCAATGAATAGCTTGTCCCACTAGAATAGGTGTAGTAGGATTTACATAAAGGGGCGATCATCTTGGGAAAGAGAAAGAAACTGTATACCCGCTTTTTTATGAGCCTGACCCTGATCTCTGTCTGCTGCATTCTGGTACTGGCTATGGTGATCTTCTACTGGTACCGGAACATATCGATTGATAATGTCGACAAGGCTAACCAGAATGTGCTGCTAAATACTGAAACCGTATTCACGAACTATAAGGAAATTGTTCAGAACTATACGATGGACTTCTATGCCAACCCGAACATCAGTGCCCTGATGCGGAGCGGAGAGACGGACTGGAGTGACCAGCTCTACAGTGTCTTAAGCCAGATTCGCGGTGCGCTGGTCGTTAACCAGTATCTGGAGAACGCCTATATCTTCGGGGAGAAGGAACCTTCTGTCATCTATGAGAACATGCCGCTAAGCCCGGAAGCCAAGCTGGAGCTGGCCCGGAGGATGCGGAGCAGCCGTATTATTGAATCTCCCTTTGTGTGGAAGACCACCCAGAACAACGGTACACCGGTCACCCTGCTGACTGTCTTCTATAACGACCGGGCCTTTGCAGACAGTGAATATTACGGCGCAGTTGCGCTGACCGTCAATCTCGCCAAGCTCCAGAACAATCTGTTCACTCAAAAAGAAGGCGGAACTACACGTTACGCCGTCATTGACCGGAATGGCGAAATTCTCATGCACAGCACACTCTCCGGCAGCACCTTACACCCGGAGATGCTGAAGCAGGTCGCTGCCTCCACCTCTGAGAGAGGCTCCTTCGTC
This sequence comes from Paenibacillus phytohabitans, assembly GCF_013141775.1. GTDB lineage: Bacteria > Bacillota > Bacilli > Paenibacillales > Paenibacillaceae > Paenibacillus_AQ > Paenibacillus_AQ phytohabitans. The sequence continues at coordinate 352,309 of NZ_WHOB01000062.1, read as the reverse complement.
TATAAGGGCAGCGGAGACAAGCAGCTGATTACTTATGTATATTCCGCGCAGGATAAGCTGTGGTTTGTATCCGAGATGTACTATACAGACAGCATCCGTGAGCTTGCGAATGCACGTAACCTGATGATGGGTCTCTGCCTGGCTCTGATACTGGCTGCTGCGGTAACCGCCAACCTGATCTCCCGGCGGATCTATAAGCCGATTGGCAGGCTGTTTGGCAGTATCTCTAATATCTCCGGCAATGAAGAAGCCTTGAAGGCAGGCAGTGACCTGGATACCGTGAATCTGGAGCTGGAATCTATAGGTGTGAAGCTGGCACAGCTCAAGAAGGAGAGCGACGGCAGTGCCCTGATGCGCTGGCTGCTCTCCCCGCGCGGTGCGGCGGACCCTTCCGGCGGCCTCCCGATGATGGGCATCGGCGCAACGGAAGGTGCTTATTGTGTCTGTGTACTGGCCGTGCTGGAACCGGGACAGACCGGGGATGCTCCGGAACCTGTCCAGGAAGTCATTCACCGGATTCAAACTGCATTCTCGGAGCTGGCCGAGGTTCAAATCTTCCGCCCCCATCAAGGGTCGGCCGTCCTTATTCTGAGTGAGCTCTATAGCGGAAGCTTCGGGGATTATGCCCATTACCGCAGTAAATGGGAGGAGCTCGCTGCAATATGCCTTAAGTCCGGCGGCCGCTGCGCGTTCGGCATCAGCGGGCTGGAAAGTGATCTGGGCCTGCTGAAGTCCAAATACGCTGAAGCCGCAGACTGCATGCAATATCTTAAATTCCATGCGCAGCAGAATATCATATTCGCCGACGATACCGTCCATCTGAACAGCAGCCCGGTACCAGACAGTGCGCTGGAGCCGGTACTGCAGGCGGTAAAACAGCCGGAGCTGGCCAGCCACATCCCTCAGGCTGTGGAAAGACTGCTGGCGGTAGCCTGCAGCTACCGTGCAGAGTCTGCTACCGTTGCTGTATCAAGGCTTGCCTTTGAGCTGAACCGTACGGCAGATCTCAGCAGCGGGGGCAACCGCCATTCCGGCTTTCTGGATGATTATCAGCAGGTGTGGCAGATTCAGAGCTATGACAAGCTCCGCGAGTGGATTGAACACAGCTGCAGCGCAGCCGTGGGCCGGATTGCCAGCATGAGTGCGGTACAGACCCGAAGCATTGCCGCTGAGGCTGCCGCTTATATTAGGGAGCATTATAACGACCCCGCCCTGTCGCTTAATGCGCTGGCCGAGAAGCTGTCGGTCAGCCCTGCCTACCTCAGCAGGCTGATTGCCGAAGAGGTGGACAGCAGCTTCCCGGATTTCGTCAATCAGCTGCGGCTGGAGCAGGCAGAGCTGCTGCTGGTCACGGATCTTACGCTCGATATCCGCGAGATTGCCGGACGGGTCGGATATAACAGCAGCACGTATTTTACAACCCAGTTCAAAAAGCGTTATGGCGTCACACCGTCCAAATGGAGAATGAATCACATTCTGCAGTCGCAGGAGTAGTGGGGGCTGGAGGGGAACGGACAGGGACGGATAGGGGGAAATGCAACCAGCGGCAGCCAAGGACGGATGAGGTCCTGGGCTGCCGCTGGTTGATTGAAAGAAGTTTTTCACTCCTTATGAATAAGGTTTACTTCTCCCAAGGGAATTTAAACCCGCCTAATCCATATGTACTATTAATTTGTTTAATATAATCTTCCTTATCAAAGTGAAACGTTTTTGAGTTATTCATTAACTGTTCTCTGCCGTCAATGAAAGTCCAAGTTACAATGTCGTTACTCATTTCGATAAATGAATATACCGCTCCACACCCCAGATCAGCACATGCAGGGCATATATATATTGAATTCTTTCCATTAGGGAAATCTGGCTGACTCAATAATATCAACCTTGAAATGTGTTTTTGCTGAAAATCCTCGCTACCCCACCCTAAACATGATACAAAGTCATAATGCTTAGCATAACTATCATATAAGGATTGTCCGTCAACTATAAAATCCGCAAAACGTATGGGTCCCGGGTAACCATCCCTTAGACGCATTTTAAATTCAATTTCCGATTTTTTAATCATCCTCACCTCTTTATGATAATTGCTCACCGAATCAATCTGATTTTATCAACAGTTCATTGAAAATTTGTGTTACCTCTGCATGTCCGACGATCCTAGTGCCCTCCTGTATTCTTATTAATTTACCTATCCACAAAGTTCGAGGATAAAATTCAGGGGTAATGAAAGTAATTGTTCCCATTACAGTTTCACCAGGTTGAACTACAACCGCTCCGTAGTATTGATGTATTCCCGTTGTTAAGTAATCATCTTTAACTAAATGTGCAGGACGATAGCCAGAGTACGCTGGTATACTTCGGCCATTTCTTATCCCATCACCTTTTAATATTGTTATTTTAGCTTCAATATCAGGTAACAAGTAATCCACCCGCCTCCCCGTGAGTCCAAATTCCAAATCATTCTTAGCCAGATCCAAAGCTGCGTTCTTGATCAAATTTTCTATTACTAACACTTCAGTTATGTGAGTCTTCTTCCTACTTCCCTCTTACAGCATCTATAATAGCTCTCTTCACATTATCACGGATTAAATGTATAGATTTAATAGACACATCCAATTTTTCTAGAGTTGTATCATTGTACAGCTGCTTTTCACCAAGTGAATTAAGCTCGCCAACCAGTTCGTCACCTAAGGATGGGAGCCCGCTCCGAACCTCTATTATGGAGAAATCATAATCTTCAGTTTCTACAGCAAAAACTCCTAAACGCCGATACTCTGTATGCACACGACCTCTCATTATTTTATCTCCCTTCAAATTAAAACAATTGAAATTATTTATCTTTTTCTATGCGGAAAAGGATTATTTCCCTATGAACAGTTGTGGATTTTGCCCAAATCTGTTGGCTTATCCTAACTAACTCTCTTACCTTTTACACGGTACAGGTCTGTAAAGACTTAAATGTTGTACATATTACAACTTGGCGACCTATATACCCGGGTGTTTGGGCAGATTGTTGTATAAAATACAAGAATTGTCCTGCTAAACCGCCCGGAGGAGGAGAAATGCTGCCTTTTATACAACAATTTTGGTTTACAGCCGAGATTTTGAGGAAAATGTTGTATTTTATGCAGGATTTTCGCGTCCGCCTCATGCTTTCTTCCTCAAGTCTATCACTTAACTTTTCAATCCACCATTTCATTCTCCACAGCTTCGCCTCTACTATAACGTCAGATATAAATTAATGAAAACCACATTGGCAAATTGCCTAGTGAGGGTTTGCGGTTTGCGGTTTGCGGTTTGCGGTTTGCGGTTTGCGGTTTGCGGTTTGCGGTTTGCGGTTTGCGGTTTGCGGTTTGCGGTTTGTGGTTTGCCGTTTGCCGTTTGCGGTTTAAAGTAACCCGCTACCGGTATGCGATATACTTAATTGCACTTTGTACAACTAAATCATCTGATTTCCCGCCAATTCTTCGTTTAGTTGTATTTCGTACAATTAAACTGGTGCTTGTCGATAGTTTTCACCCGTTCGGGCAGATTTAGTTGTACAGAATACAGTTATACGATGCAAGCCTACCTTTTCGCTGGTTTTAATTGTACAGAATACAACTATCTCCGAATTTTCAGTTGGAATGCTGAATACATAAATTGCTGCATTGAACGAACTCACTTCTTTTGCTCTAATGTTGTACTGGTCCCCCAAATCCAAAACTCCCTTCCCATTCACAACGCCATTCCCCCGCTTTTATCAGGCATTTAACCATCCCAATTCAGAAAACTTCTGCTTTTCCTGTTTTTTTAAGCCCGCTTATTCCGCATTTTTTAACTTTTTCCCGTTTATTATGATAGCGTTTACATTCTGCGCCGGATTATGATTTGCCTTGTAAAGCGTTCTCCTGAATCACGGGATGAAATGATAACGCTAGCATAAAGGAGTGGACTGTATATGACGCAAGAGGCAACACCCGGCACGATGGAGCCGCTTATTCCGGGAACACGGACTGCCAGCGCCAGGCGCTTCCGCAAATCCCTAAGGAAGGACAGCTCGCTGTATCTGCTGGCCCTGCCGGGCATCATCATTCTGATTTTATTTGCGTACCTGCCGATGAGCGGACTGATTCTCGTCTTCAAGAACTACAACTTTAACGACGGAATTTTCGGCAGCCCGTGGGCGGGCTTCTCCAACTTCGAGTTTTTCTTTTCCAGTATGGAGGATGCCCTGAGGGCGACCCGCAACACAGTTATGCTGAATGCGCTGTACATGCTGACCGGCACTTTTTTCTCGGTGGCTATCGCCATTATATTGAATGAGCTGCGCAGCAAGTGGTTTATCAAAATCACCCAGAGTGTCATGTTCTTCCCGTATTTCATCTCCTGGATCATTATCGGAGCCATCCTGTTCTCCCTGCTCGACTATGACAAAGGGATTCTCAACCAGCTGCTGCAATCGCTTGGCCTGTCGCAAATGGACTGGTATTCGAGCCCGTGGCTGTTCGTAGTGATCCTGGTGCTCGCGAATATCTGGAAAAGTGCCGGCTACGGCGCGATCATCTACTATGCGGTGCTGCAGGGAGTGGACACCTCCTATTATGAAGCGGCACGGATCGACGGTGCCTCCCGCTGGCAGATTATCACCAAAATCACGATACCCATGCTGATTCCTTCAATCATCCTGATGACGCTGCTCGGAATCGGAGGCATGCTGAAGGGCGATCTGAGTATGATCATGGGCGTAACGTTCCTCAATCCGCTGCTGCTGCCCACTACCGATATTATCGATGTCTATGTGTACCGCACGGCCATCCGTTCCGGTGAGTTCGGCTTCGCTTCCGCCATTACGCTCTATCAATCCGTCTTTGGATTCATTCTGGTGCTGGTAGCCAACAAGCTGGCCGGCTGGTATGACAAAGACAGCAAACTATTCTAGGAGACCGATACGATGCAAACTACTGAAAACAAAGGGCTGGTTATTTTCTTCTATGTCTGTATTGCGGTATTCTCGGTCATTTGCCTGGTGCCGTTCGTGCTGGCGGTATCCGGTTCTCTATCTACAGAGTCGAGAATTGCTGCGGAGGGCTATTCCTTCTGGCCCCGGGGGTTCACGTTCGAAACCTATCAATTCCTGTTTGGCTCCAAAGCAGAGCAGATTCTGCGGGCCTACTCCATGTCGCTGGTCGTAACAGTACTCGGCACGCTGACCGCTGTACTGGTGACTACCGCTTATGCCTATGTCATCTCCGTCCGGAATTTCCGGCTGAAGAACTTTTTTGCCTTCTTTGCCTACTTCACGATGCTGTTCAGCGGCGGCACACTGCCCTGGTATCTGCTGAGCACCAAATACTATCACCTTGGCGATACGCTGCTCGGCCTGTTCATTCCCTATGTGCTGAGTGTGTTCCTTATGTTCCTGATGGCCAATTACTTCCGCAGTATCCCGCATGAGATTGTCGAGTCGGCGCAAATTGACGGTGCCGGTCATCTGCGGATTTTCTTCAGTATTATGATTCCGCTCGGCCGGGTCGGACTGGTGACCATCTCGCTGTTCTACGCGCTCCAGTTCTGGAATGACTTCTACCTGCCGCTGATGCTGGTTAACAATCAGGATCTCTATACGATCCAATACCTGATGTACAACATGATGGCGAACATTCAGTTCCTGGCCTCCGGCAATGCCGCACAGGTGGGCGGCGCAATTATTGCCCCGCCGCTGGAGACCGCGAAGATGGCGATGACCTGTCTGACCGTTTTGCCGATCGCTATTTTGTATCCTTTTCTCCAGGGATTCTTCGTTAAAGGGATTATCGTGGGGTCGGTGAAAGGCTGATCCTCCGGACACATTGACCTAATATTGGTTGCATCAGGTGTGTGCTCCCATGCTCCGACATGTTGTACAATAAGCTTACGGGAGCACCGCCTTGGCAATATAAGCCTCACAGATTAATTCTAATTCAGGAGGGTGTTCATCATGACAAAGAAAAAAGGCTGGTTAAGTTTGCTCCTGGCAACTGTATTCCTGGTAAGCGGTTGTTCGCAGGGCAATAATGAAAGCGCTAACCCTGGTAATACGGACAACAGCAATGGAGGCACAACACCGGCAACGGCGGCGGGCAGCGGGACTGAAGGCACGGCTCTGGCGCCGGCCAAGCTGAAGATCGTGCTGTACGGGGACGAGTCGAACCGGATGAAGGAGCTGGCTAAGACGGAGTTCTATGATGTGATCAAAAAAGAAATCAATGCCGAGGTTGAATTTCAGTTCCTGCCCTGGACGGAATACGGCGGCGGCAAAACGGACCTGATGCTGTCGACCGGCGAAGATTTCGCGACCTATACGGATGCCAACTATATGGTGAAATCTGTCGCCAAAGGGCTCTACACGGACCTCACTCCCTATATCTCTGCAGCAGCAGCGGATTTGAGTGCGGCGGTGGACGAGGCATCCTTCCGGGCCTTCCAGCTAGAGGGGAAACAATATGCGGTACCTGTAGGCAACAAACCGAATTCCGCTGAATTTTACAGTGTGCTTGTCCGGCAGGATCTGCTGGAGGAAGCAGGAATGACACAGGTCTCCTCCCTTGCGGAGCTTGAGCAATTTTATGATAAAGTCCATGCGCTTCACCCCGAGCTGATCGGATATGCCAACACGGACGCCCGCAGAATGCTGCAATATGACTTCACCGACAAAAATCTGTACTGGCAAAATGATTTCATCGCCCTCGATGAGTCGGCCAAGGATGATCAGATTATCAGCTGGTTCGAATCCCCAGAATTCAAGACCTATGCCGGTCTGATGCACGGCTGGTACGAGAAAGGAATCATTCCGAAATACGCCGCAACGAATGTGCCTCAGCTGCAGTCTGACTGGAACTCCGGCAAAGCAATGTTCTGGGCAGGAACCGCAGCACGTCCGTTCGAAGGCGCAGCTACCATCTCGCAGGCAGTGCCTGAAGCCAAGCTGGTCAATTATTTCCTGGGCACCGGCCGTCCAAAAATCAGCAGAGGCACCTACAGCACCGCCTTCTTCGTCTCTGCCGCGGCCAAGGACCCTGAGCGTTATGTCATGTTCTTCAACCTGCTGCAAAAAAACCAGGAGCTGTACGACCTGTTCGCCTATGGTATTGAAGGAACCGATTATACGCTGGACGCTAACGGCCGTCTGACCAAAATCAATACCGATTCACTAATTCCCGATTGGCTGCTGATGAACAAAAACTTCATGCGCTTTGACAACACCGTACCGGATGATTTCATTGCCGATTACAAAGCATGGGATGACGGAGCAATTATCTCCAAGGGTGCGGGCTTCAACTTCGACAATACCCCGGTCAAGAATGAAGAAACCAAGCTGAACGGCGTATTCACCGAATACCTGGCCCCGATCGGCAGCGGCTTCAGTGATTATGATTCTGCTTTCCCTAAGGCACTTGAGCGGTTAAAAGCAGCCGGTATCGACAAGTACATCGCCGAATACCAGAAGCAGTTCTCTGAATGGTATGCGAAGCAGCAATAGAATACGGCTCGAGTTGTATAGTTGTGCTCTACTGCTGTCTGATTAGGACAACCTTAATATGAACTATCGGCAGCGCGCCCTCCTTATTCGGAGAGGCGCGTTTGTCGCGTTTGTTTGGTAAATTCTTATAGCCGGTGCAGCTTGCGGTACTTCGAGGGGGTTAAACCAAGCTTCGCACTGAACACGCGGCTCAGGTAGAAGCCATTCTCATAACCGCACTGCTGGGCGATGATTTCAATGGACTGTGTGGAATCTTCAAGCAGCAGGCAGGCTTTTTGGAGCCTGATTCCGGTCACAAATTCTGAAGGTGTCGCCTGATAAGCTGCCCGGAACCGCCGTGTTAACTGCACCGGTGTGATACTAAGCGCGGCCGCCAGCTCCTGCATCGTCATAGGGGTGCATGCATGCTCAAGCAACCATTGCCTGGCCTTCTGCATGTCCTGATCGGAACTCTCCCCTTCGGATTGCATTTCCTCCGCCGCAAAGCTGCGCTCGATATCAAGGAGTCTCCACAAATCCTCCAGCATATGCTTCATTCGTCCAAAGCCCGGCTCCTCCTGAATGCTTCTTCCGATGTTCCTCATATAACGGTAAGTCGACAGCAGACGCTCCACATCCCTGACCGTCCACCTTCCGCCTAGCGTTGCAGCTGCTTCTTCAAGCCCCGGCTTCTCCTCCCATTCGAACTGGATGAAATGAAAGGTTAAAGTTGTCACCGTTCTCCGGTAAAAGGCCGTACCCGGCGGACATACGATGATATCCCCCCATCCGGCTTCTCCCTCATGATCTCCGAACCGGTAGGCGAATTGCCCTTGTTCCACCGCAAATATCGTCCACACAGGATACGTGTCATACTCCAGCAGGAACTGTTCCTTCTTCTCCCAATACGTATAGGCTACTGGATGAACTGACCAATTAATTCGCATGCACTGCTCTCCCTCCAACCAGTAAATGAAATGAAATAAAGTATATATCAAAAGAAATTATATGCATGTTATTTGATATACAGGTGATTTATTATGAAATTACGGATATATTATCATAACTCAGGGGAGAGATTCAACCATGCGGAAAGAAACGGTCAAAACGGATGTAACCGTTGTAGGCGGCGGTCTGGCAGGAGTATGTGCGGCAATTGCAGCGGCACGTCTGGGGCAGACGGTCGCACTGGTCAACAACCGTCCAGTGCTTGGCGGCAACTCCAGCAGTGAGGTGCGGGTATGGGTGTGCGGCGCCACCTCACACGGCATTCACCGGTATGCCCGGGAAACGGGGATAATGGGGGAGCTGTTTGTAGAGAACCAGTACCGCAACAAGGACGGTAATCCATATTTATGGGATATGGTTGTGCTTGAGGCTGTGCAGGCTGAACCGAATATCCAGCTGTTTCTGAACACGGATGTGCATGAAGCCGAGGCGGATGAGGAAGCGGACGGCGGGCGGCAGATCCGTTCGGTTACCGGTTGGATGATGGGATCAGAGCGGAGCATCCGTTTTGAGAGCCCGGTCTATCTGGACTGCACCGGAGACGGGCTGGTCGGCTTCCTGGCTGGTGCAGAATTCCGGATGGGCCGCGAAGCGCGCGATGAATTGGGCGAAGAATGGGCACCGCTGGTTGCAGATGATATCACTCTTGGCAGCACCCTGCTCTTCTATACCAAGGATGCCGGTCATCCGGTCAAATATATAGCTCCGGCTATGGCCATCGATATTACACAAACGTCAATCACCGAGAACCGCATCATCCGCAGCGGCGACAATGGCTGCGCATACTGGTGGATTGAGTTCGGCGGCGAACAGGATACCGTTCATGATAACGAGGCCATCCGCGACGAGCTATGGTCCATCATTTACGGGATTTGGGACTATATTAAGAATTCCGGTAAATTCGATGCCGGGAATATGACGCTGGAATGGGTCGGCTCCCTTCCGGGCAAACGGGAATACCGCCGCTTCGTAGGCGATTATATCTTGAACCAGAACGATATCCTTGCGCAGCGTGAATTCGCAGACCGCATTGGCTTCGGCGGCTGGTCGATCGATCTGCACCCGCCGCAGGGTGTCTATGCTACCGAATCAGGCTCGAAGCATATGTATTCCGACGGCAGCTACCACATTCCGTTCCGTTCACTGTATTCAGTGAATGTGAACAATCTGCTGATGGCCGGCCGCGACATCAGCGCATCGCATGTCGCGTTCGGGACGACACGGGTTATGGCTACCTGCGCGGTCATCGGCGAAGCTGCCGGCACCGGCGCTGCACTCTGCGCAGCCAGGGGAATTACGCCGCGTGAACTGCATGCGAACCACCTGCAAGACCTGCAGCAGACCATGCTGCGCCAGGATGCATCCGTTCTCGGCCTGCGCAATGAAGACGAATCCGATCTGGCGCTCCAGGCAGCCGTCAGTGCCTCCAGCGAACGGAGCCGGTTCGCAGTAGAGCATCCGGCATTCAGTGTCCCTCTTACGACTGACATCGGCATCACCCTTCCGGTCGATCCTCTGCTTGACGGAATTGAGCTGCTGATTGATGCGAGCGAAGCAGCAGAGCTGACCGTTCAGCTATGGGAGACCGGCCGGCCCGAGAATTATGTTCCGTATGCGCACCTGCAATCCGCATCGGCTTCTGTCAACTCCGGGGCGCAGCAATGGGTGAAGCTTGACCTGCGCTGGCAGCCGGAGACGCCGCGTAATGCTTTTCTGATCATCAAGGCTAATGCAGCAATAGCGCTGCATATGGCAGATCAGCCAACTTCAGGAATGCTTGCCTATGGGCATAGCAACACACCTGTAGTATCCTTGGATTTCCAGAATCAGCCCGCACAGCCAGTAGTGCTGTGGGACAAAAAGAAATTCGACCACACCGCACCGTGTATCCGCCTGTCTGGGCCAACCCAAGCCTTTGCCACTGACAAAGCGGTGGACGGATACCTCCGTCCTTACGGAGGCCCACATCTATGGTCCTCTGAGCAGCTGGAATCCGGCCGCGAGGAATGGCTGGAGCTGGCCTGGACCGCCCCGGTTACCCTCCGCCAGGTGCAAGTCACCTTCAATGACGATGTGAATGAGGACCTGATCAACCTGCATCATCACATCACGCCTTACGAAATCCTGCCAACGCTCGTCAAGGATTATCGTATTGAAGCTTACATGGACGGCAACTGGACGGCAGTCGCCGCAGGAAGTGACAATCATAAGCGCAAGCATGTGCACACACTTGCCGAAGCTGTAACAACTGATCGCCTGCGCGTTGTGATCGGGGCGACTAACGGAAGCCAGTATGCGGAGATTATTGAGGTGCGGGTTTACGAGTAACTGAGTAAAGAAGATAAATAGCCTAATCCTTTGGCGTAAATGCTCAAGGATTAGGCTATTTGTATCCAAGAAAAGATGAATAAATGAGCTTACGCAGGGTTTATTTTACAGCTTCATACAAGGCAATAAGCACCAGGGACTGTCCGTATGCCATCGGCATGAGGGTAATGTTCTTGTAATGATCCTTATCCATTCCCATCCCGGTTCCGGCCGACACATTCAGTACGGTTCCATCTCCGCTAATATTTTGACATACCGACTGAATGGCCTTGTCTGCCGCAGTCTGATATGAGGAATCCAGAATACCGGCTTTAATGCCTTTTAGGATACCTGCGGCAATTGCGGCCGACCCGGATACCTCTTCATAGCTGGCCCGGTCCTGCAGGACTGTATGCCAAAGACCGGAAGCTGCCTGAAGTGAAACCAAGGCATTGACCTGAGCTTTATACGTATCCACCAGAAATTTCCGGATGCCCGGGCTAATCGTATCCTGGCAAGTTTCCAGGTAATCGACGATGCCATAGGTGAACCAGGAATTGCCGCGGCACCAGAAGATACTGCCGAAATTATCATTACGTTCAAAGCTCCAGCCATGGAAGAACAGGCCGGTATGTTTGTCGAACAGATACTTGATATGGAGCAGAATCTGGTGTTCAGCTTCATGCTGCCACTCCGGCTGGTTGAACTTGCGCCCGGCCTGGTTCAGAAACAGAACCGCCATAAAAAGCGTATCAATCCATAACTGTCCATTGTGCAAGTGAATTCCATCCCGGTTGCCAATGGCAGTGACCGTATGCTGAAAGCCTCCTTCTTTGGTTTTGGGCAACTCATGAAGGAGCCAATCCGCATGTTCCCGGCATAGCTGTTCCAGTTGGCTGGAAGGCTCAAGTTGATCCAGGAGCAGAACCAGAGCCAGATAAGGAGCTGTTGTATTAATGTTTTTTGAAGGCAGTCCAACCTCCAGATTACGGGAAACCCAATTCTGAAAAAATTCCTTATAGCGTTGATCGCCGTAAACCTTCTGCAGCTTGTACAGACCATACAGACCGACGCCCTGCGGCCAGTCCCATTCTTCAATTCCGAAATCCCGTTGCACAATCCCTACTCTTGTATCGGCCTGAACCACGGTTTTATCCTTTTCATAGTCGCTGCCGCCCAGATTCATCAGCTTATCTACTACCAGCCCAATTTTTTGAAGCAGGTTTTCATTTGTCATGGATTCCTAAGCTCCTTGTCATTCAATATGTTCCGGTTAAATGGTCCGCAGATGCCATTGATTATTGATTTCTTTAATTAACTTCGTATCGCATTTGGGTGTCCGATCATAGGCCAATAGACCGTTAATTTCTTGCTCCACATCGGTCAACTGCGTATAACAATAACCATAAATAATCTTAGAAGCGTATACAGCCTTCATAATTCTTTCATATTCTAGAACAAGATCCTCTGAAGATTGTGCACTGGTATATCCCCAACCATCGTCAGCGCCAGCCTTATAGCTTATACCACCAAATTCAGTTAACAAGATTGGCTCTCCCCGATGCTCATAACCATCTGCATATACACTGCGGGCGGATGGCTTGGAAGCAAGCATCGTTTCCTTCGTGGACAGAATCCGCTTGAATTCTTCATACTTATCGGTCTCATCTGCTCTGCCATGCTGATAATTGTGTACCGCACAAATGTCAGTTCGTGTCATTTCCCATCCATCATTCGATATCACTAATCGGGTATCATCCAATGAATGAATAAGACTATACATGGCTAAGCTGTGGTACTGCTGCTGCTTATTCGATTTCACCATCGGAATTCCCCAGCTCTCGTTAAGCGGAACCCAGGCAACAATAGATGGATGATTGAAATCACGGTCAATAATTTCAATCCATTCTTTGGTTAACCGGGCTACAGCATCATTATTGTAAGAGGGGCTGGCCGCGCATTCTCCCCATACAAGGAACCCTATTCGATCTGCCCAGTATAAAAACCGCGGATCCTCTACCTTTTGATGCTTACGGCAACCGTTGAACCCTAATTCTTTAGCTAATTCAATATCTTTCTTCAGGTGTTCATCCGTTGGCGCAGTAAGCAATCCTTCCTGCCAATAACCTTGGTCGAGTACAAGCTTTTGATAATAAGGTTTGTTATTCAGATAGACCATACCATTCTCTGTATGAACTTTCCGCATGCCAAAATACGATTGTATACAATCCACCTCAACCCCATGATCGTACAGCTTCATTTCAACATCGAACAGATTAGGATTTTCCGGAGTCCAAGTCCAGCCGGCATGATGAAAGTTTGTTCGGAATATTTTCAAACCGAATAGCTCTACCGTTCTACGTGTTATTGGCTGCAGCAATCGTACTCGATCCTGAATAACAGGTACTCCCCGAAAAGAAATACGAATATCTAAATCTAATTCTTCTGATCCATATCCCTCAGATTTAACTTCTATTCCAATGCTCCCTTGATCTACATCGGGCTGGAATTTCACCTGATGAATATGAACAGGGTTTACCGCCTCCAGCCACACGGTCTGCCAAATCCCTGTCGTGCGGGTATACCAGATGCTGTCCGGCTTCTCTAACCAGAACTGTTTGCCCCGGGGTATTGTCTCATCCTGCGAAGGGTCCTCAACGTGAACAGTCACCTGTTCCTCCTGCCCGGTTAATGCATGTGTAATATCAAAAGAAAATGGGGTGTGTCCTCCCTCGTGCATGCCGATATAATGACCATTCACATACACCCAGACTCTATAATCTACCGCTCCAAAATGTAAGACAACACGCTTCTTATACCAACCTGGCTCAAGTGTAAAATTACGCTTATACCAGACATAGTCATGAAAAGAGGTGTCGTGTATTCCACTCGCAGGGGTTTGAAAAGCAAAGGGAACTTGAATGGTCTGACTGAAATTTTCACTTGGATCAAACCAGCGCTGTGCAGCTCCAACATTCTTGTCATCAAATTCAAATTGCCATGCTCCATTTAAGTTAAGCCATGCGTCTCTAACTAACTGTGGACGCGGATATTCCATCCGATGTGACATCTAACTTCATCTCCTATCCTATTAGTCCCGCAACAATAATAGTTAACTTTTTTTTGCGAGTTCAACAGTAACTCTTCCTCACAAGCAAGCAAATACTATCATGATGAAAGCGTTCTTTCAAGCTTGTATCAACGTTATTCGTGATTTTCAACTTTGTGGTATACAATAATAAATTACCGCCCAACCGGACCTATTATTGTAAACTAAAAAGTTAACAATATGTTATAATGTTAGGCAGCGGCTAGAAGCTAGATTGATCCGGGTAAGGAGGTACTTATGTTCTTAGAACTCGATGAGAATGGTATTTCTGTTTTGAAAGCACTGGCATCTGACACAAGAGCTTCCATTCTCAAACTATTGTTACATACACCGCTTACGGTCAGTGAGCTCGCCAAAAAGCTAAATTTAAGCAAAGCTATCGTTTCACGCCATATCCGGTTACTGGAGGACGCCAAGATCATCAAGCTCCAGGACAACTTAGGGATTACCGATAACAGAAAGAAGAATTTCATTCTTGCTGTTGATCATATTGCCATCAACTTACCGAAGAAACTCCACCTTCCTTTTAATGTAATCACTAATGAAATTAAGCTGGGATACTATTCTAACTTTTCAGTTACCCCTACATGTGGATTAGCCAGCCAAACTAAAGTAATCGGAAAGTTAGATGATCAACGGGCTTTCGTATCCAATAACCGGATCGATGCTTCATTACTTTGGTTTGCGGAGGGCTTCGTTGAATATATGATTCCGAATGATTTCAACCAAAATTTCACTGCAGAATTATTAGAGTTATCCTTAGAGCTTTCTTCAGAGTTTCCTGGTTCCAACAATAATTGGCCCAGTGATATCGCTTTTTATATCAACGATGTTTTTTTAGGCACCTGGACGGCTCCAGGTAATTTTTCAGATGTGCGCGGGAAATTAACACCAGCCTGGTGGGATAATGAACTAAGCCAGTACGGCCTTTTGAAGCATTTAAGAGTCACCAAGAAAGATACGGGAATAGACGGTCAGAAAATATCATCGGTTACACTGGCCCATTTAAAGATCGAAGATTCCCCCTTCATCAAGTTGAAGATTGGTATTGATGAGAATTCTACAAACAAAGGCGGACTTACCATATTCGGGGAGCACTTTGGAAATTATTCGCAGAATATTCTGCTTAAAATATTCTACACCGAAGCAGAATAATGAATATTTAGGCTGGGCAAGGCTTACGCAAAAAGGCTCTCCATGAACGATATAGATCGTTTTGGAGAGCTTTTTTATGGAAAATATTCTGATACAATATAAGGACAAACCAAATTGGAGGTGCCAGCCATGCAATGGGAAGAGGTTCGGAGGATTTATCCCAATCAATACGTCAAGCTGCAAATCCTTGCATCACATACCGAAGGCAACATTAAGTTTGTTGATGAAGTCGCACTGATCCGCGCTATTCAAGACCCCCAAGAAGCGACTAAGGAGCTGCTACAATCTAAGGATGGCGTGATTGTGTCACATACCGCAAATGAAGAATTGAAGGTTGAAATTCGCGTTTTTAGTAGACCGAGAGTGGCTCGAATGACCAGAATACTTACAGATGAACAAAAGAAGCAAATGACTTCGATTATCTTCAAAGATGAAGGTGTTCTCACCCAACTTCAACAAGCTCAAAAGGATCGCAGAGATGGAATTTCCATTTACAGTGACAGCGAAGAGGAGTTTGCCCAGTTACTGAACAATATCCAGAACGAATAAATAGCCTGACCTCTTAGCGTATTCGCTGTGGTTAGGCTATTTTTTGTACAATAACTCTTCTATCCCCTTCATGCAGCGCGCATGCCCATCATACTCCCTCCCCTCCGCCCATATACATAAGAAGAACGGTTCACAAGCTGGAAGGAGAGATGGATGCATGCCCGGTGATGAGATTAAAGCGCTGGAACGGGCGATTGCCGAGATTACGGAGATTGCTACCGGCTTCGGCCTCGATTTTTATCCGATGCGTTATGAGATATGTCCTGCGGATATCATTTATACCTTCGGTGCCTACGGGATGCCCACCCGGTTCGGACACTGGAGCTTTGGTAAGACTTTTCATAAAATGAAGTCGCAATACGACTTCGGCCTCAGCAAAATTTACGAGCTCGTCATTAACTCTAACCCCTGCTACGCCTTCCTGCTCGACGGCAACACGCTGGTCCAGAACAAGCTGATTGTTGCCCACGTGCTGGCGCACTGCGACTTCTTCAAGAACAATATGCGCTTCTCGATGTCCAACCGGGATATGGTCGAGAGCATGTCGGCTACCGCTGACCGGATCGCCGATTATTCGGTCACCTATGGAACGGATACGGTGGAGAACTTCATCGATTCTGTGCTGGCGATTCAGGAGCATATTGATCCCAGCCTGATCCAGCCGCGCAAGCTGGGCAAGACCCACCTGCTCGAAGCCAAAATGAAAGAGCGCAAGGACTCCCCTCCCGGCGGTCCCGGTCCTGCGAATGCCTACAGTGAGCTGTGGGATCTGGAGAAGAGCGATGTCGCCCCGCCAACGCCGGAAACTGCAGGCAAACGAACCTTCCCTCCGGAGCCGGAAAAGGACATCGTCTGGTTCATCCAGCAATATTCCACCGCCCTGGAGGATTGGCAGCGCGACATCATGACCATGCTGCATGACGAAATGCTCTATTTCTGGCCGCAGATGGAGACCAAGATCATGAACGAAGGCTGGGCTTCGTACTGGCATCAGCGGATCATGCGCGAGCTGGATCTGACGGCCGAGGAAACAGTGGAATACGCCAAGCTCAACTCATCTGTAGTCCAGCCTTCGCGCCAGAGCCTGAACCCTTATTACCTGGGGCTGAAAATCTTCGAGGATATCGAACGCCGCTGGGACCGGGACAAAATGTTCGAGGTGCGCGAGCTGGATTCCGACATTTCTTTTATCCGCAGCTACCTGTCGAAGCAATTGGTTAACGACCTTGACCTCTATGTCTTCGAGAAAAAAGGCCCGGAATGGAAGATCACCGACAAAGCCTGGGAAAATGTGCGTGACCAGCTTGTGCTGGCCCGGGTTAACGGCGGCTCACCGTACCTCGTTGTCCAGGATGCCGACTATGAGCGCAACGGCGAATTGCTGATCGCCCACCGCTACGAGAGCATCGAGCTGGATCTCAAGTACCTGGAACGCACCCTCCCGCATATCTACTCATTGTGGGGCCGCACCGTGCATCTGCAGACTGTTGTGGAAGACAAAAAAGCCCTTTTTACCTATGACGGCAAAAAGGTGCAGCGGAAGTTTATGTAGCGTGTCCTCTTAGTACAGCTCAACCTGAGCCCGGAGAGCACTCTATGATGGATTACAATACTAGCAATTGTACTTTGTACAATTGAATTTAGAGAATAGGCTGTTTTTTACTCTACACGCAGAAATCTAATGCACGAAATACAACAGAATTCGATTCAGTAACAAATATAGGGGTTTCTATTGTACAAAGTACAACCAGCTTGTAAAAGTGGAATCCCAGCGGGGAATTTGCTCGCGTGATGACCTGTGCTAACACATAACTGCTGGCATTCAGTCAGTTCCGGCTAATAATCCATGGTAAACGTGGTTGGTGGTTTTTGCTACACCCGGCCCTGTACGAAGTGTCAGCGGGTGTAGCAGCGGTTTACCGGTTTACAAAATCCAGGCCCGCCAGCACATTGGAATGTGCGCTGCGGGCCTTCCTTGCGGCCGCCACCACCAAGCGGCCGGAACAATAGGACTAATAACCAGGCAAAGGCTGGGCGGTGGGAGTAACGGAGGGGATTTGGGAACTGTAGGAGCGATAGCGTTCGCCTGAAAGCTTTCCATAGGAAAGCTCGCTTCGGAAGCATAAGCTAAGATTGGATTTCCACCGCTGCCCAGCGGTTTAAATGAAGAAATCCAATCTTAACAGCGACCGGAAGTCCAAAATCCCCGCAGTTACGCCCTTCACCGCACAGCCTTTGCCTCCGCCGTATTTAGCTACTATTTTCCCCGCCGCTCCACCACCGGAACATAGATCTCCATCACCGTATCTACCCGCGCATGGCACCGCTCGTCGTAGTACTCAAAGTTCAGCTTGCCCTCGTCATGTACATAACCGCTTTCCGGGAACCATTCCTCGAAGATATATTGCCACGTAGACTTCACCACTTGGGCAAAAGTATCCGGGTTCTCCTCATCGCTATTATCCACCGGCGGTGTCGTGAATACCGCATACTGCGCAGCAGGCACAACAGCGGTAACCATATCCTCAGCCACAAGGCTGAAGTCCTCCACTATAACCCCCAGCAGGTAGACGGCGTTGCCGCCATCGTCTGCCGGAATACATAAGCCAACCTCCCCGTGCTTCGGCGGGTTCAGCTTGGCGTACATTTTATCCTCCAGATTGTCTCCGTCATAGTAATACCAGAAGGAAGCGACGTCCTGCGTATAGCTTCCGGCCTCCACGTTCGTTTCGATGCCATAACCAGCCACCTTAAACGCCGGTTTGCTCACCATCACGGGCTCCCAGATATAATCTCCGATTTGGTACACCGATCTGTCCCGGAGATACCCGTCCATCCGTGCCGCATACTGCGAGGGACTGTAGCCGAAGGCCTTGCGGAAGGCTTTGGCGAAGCCGCCGGGGGTCTCAAAACCATACTCCAGCGCAATATCCGTAATCCGCCGCCCGCCAAACAGCTCTACTGCTGCCAGGGACAGCCTCCGGCTGCGCACATATTCCATGACCGGAATCTCCCGGCACTGGCTGAACATCCGGCAAAAATGATACAGCGAATACCCCACCTGTGCGGCAATCTCCTCTGCCGTCAGATTCTCCCGCAGATGCTCCTCAATATAATCAATACTCCGCTCGATCTCTCTGCTGTAATTCAGGTGATCCACCAGCCTTTCCATAACACAAAGCTGATTCCATTATAACAACCGGCAGCCAGCCGGTCTGTTCCAGATTTGCTGCATTACTCTAGCTGATTAAGGAAGCTTTATCTAATAATCCAGCTGAAAACTTGCGGGCATCCGCGAAATCCTGCTCATTGGGATGCCCCTTTTTATCCAGATTGAAGCCCAGCGGGCTGAATTCCCCGGGGCAGTTGAAATCACCGATGACGTTACAGCCTTTAGCCGCCAGCTTGGCCTCAACCAGCGCTTTATTCTTGAATTCTCCCGACCCGGATGTGCAAAAAATAAAGACATTCTTGTCCCGGAGCGGCATCCTCTTGATGAATTTGAACATCCTGCGGTGGATTTTGGAGGCGTAAATGCCTGAACCCAAGCCAATCAGGTCATATCCGGACAGCATCTCAGGCTTAACGTCCTCCACTTTGGCCAAATCTGCACCCAGCACTTCAGCCATAGCGGCTGCAATCTTCTGTGTGTTCATGCTGCGGCCTGATCTGTAAATAATGATAGTCTTCATAATGGCGCCTCAATTCGTTATATTTAAAATATGAATGAACATAATTAAATTCATTCATTTCAAACCGGAATAAAATGCCCAGTACATCCACTGAACATTTAATAGTGTATTCTGCCACCGGCCAAACGAAGCCGGAGACCTTTGTCAATGCTGTGTATCCGTCAAGCCTTTCATGATAAACTCGACTAAATAGTCCAGGATTTGCGGAAAATAGCTCACCCCGATCTCTTCCTTGTGAATGTCGATATACGGCACGGAGTTGAATAAGGCAAGAATCATGCCGTCCTCCAGATCCTCTCTGATCTTCCCCTTGGTCTTCCAGTGCCGGATTAATTCCAGCGTGCCGCTGTTCATCATTTCATGAATGCCCTCTATACCGCCATGCTCATAGAATTCCTTCTCCAGCTTGCTGAAAAGAGCTTTGTTGTACCATTCCTTCAGGATTGGATTCGTATTGATCCCGCTGTAATTAAGCGCCATGATTTCTTTGAGCACTTTGGCAGGCTCGTCGTCCAGGTTGACCGAAGACTGCAGGATGCTCCGCTTCAGCTTCTCGTTCTCCTGCAGATAAATATCGATGAACAGCTTCTCCTTCGAGGCGTAATAATTATAGAACGTGCCTACAGCGAACCCGCACATTTTGGTGATGTCGGAAATATTGGTGTCCTTGAAGCCTTTAGAGCTGAACAGCTCTTTGCCGCATCTGAAAATCTCAGCCTTCTTATCTTCCATCCGTAAGCCCTCCGTGCCTGAGTGAATAATATTTAATTCATTCATAATGTAGCACAGCGCTGCTGTCATTACAACACACTTTTAACTACTCTGAATCGTATCACTTCAATGCTGCGATGAATAGGCTGTTGTAATTAATTGAATAATGGAGGTACCCTTATGACCTTTGATAACGAATATCCTAGCAGTCAGGCTTATCCATCCGCATATCCTTATTCTCCGCGTAACACTTCCTTCCCTTACTCGCATTACTACCATCTTGTCCGCTCAGAACCCGGTCAAATCCTTCCGGCAACAGAAAACCAAAGTGTCAAAAACGATTTCGTAAAAGGGCATATGAACGCAGATGTGGGCAGCGGGCAGGGAATTCATGTCGATGCCGGAGGCGAAGTGGGCGGTAAACACGGCATCGGTGTAAATGCCGGCGGGAATGTAAAATACACCGGCGCTGGTATGCATGCAGGCGGCCATATCGGGAACACTTCCTATGGAATCCAGGCACAAGGTAACACCCATCTGGACAGCGGCCAGGGTCTTGGGCTTAATGCAGAAGCCCAGGCCTTCGGCAAGTACGGGCTGGCGGCCCAGGCAGCTACCCAGCTCGGCGGCGGCCAGGGAGCCAATTTTCATACGGGGGCACAAGCCGGAGGTGAACACGGTCTGAGTGCAGAGGCCGGCGGCCATCTGGGCTTAAGTCAAGGTGCAGGGCTCCAGACCCAATTGCAGCTCGGCGGTGACAATGGGCTCGGTGCACAGGCCAAGGCGCAGCTCGGCGGAGGTCAGGGCGCAGGCATAGACGTTACCGGACAGGTAGGCAAATATAACGGACAATTAGGCTTTACCATTGGCGGCAAGGATAAGGAGTCCAAGGAGTAACCGGGCCGGAGGTTTGATCCGCCCCTGACTTTTAGTGCAGGAGGGGGCGGTCAGCCCCTATTCTCCGTGCGCCGGTATACATACGGACAAGCGTGAAGCATATAAATTATATTTCAATTGGAAACGGCTTTACCGCCCTTTTTCAAGACTATACCTCGTCCGCTCAACATCTGTTCAGTAACAGTATCTGTATATGAAAGTTCCGCTGAGTTTTAGCGAACCGCCGGCGACTTTCAGAAGGATCACTGAGCTGGCTGTAGGTCTGGAAACCAGCTGTTCCCACAAGCAAGTGGAAAAAGGTGTCTTAATTATTCGATTTCGGAGGTTTATAGTCTATTAATTGGAAAAATGACATCTATTGCTCAGGGTTTCAGCGACTTTGAGTGATATGAAACTATTTAAGTGCTCTTTTTCCAACTGCTGTTTTAGCAAGGCTCTGTTGTTCATCAGCAAGTGGAGAAAATCCAACTGCTATATTTTAATACTGGCGCATATTCAAGTGGAAACGGATACCGTCCTTAAGAGGAGGGTATCCGTTTCAGCGAGAAATAGAAGAATAACTTATAGCGAATCTTATATCTAAAAAAAAGGACCGCCAGCAGGCAGTCCATACCCTATTCTCTGATAGCTTCAGCGGTTCAGCAGGCTTCCGACATATTTCAGCAGCTCATTGGCGCAGATCGGGCAGTAGTTGTGCTCATCGATCAGGCGGCGGCTGACTTCGTTGATGCGTTTCAGCTGGCTCTCATCCGGCGTTTTGGAGGAGGTGGTGATTTTGACGATATCCTTCAGGTCGGTGAACAGCTTCTTCTCGATGGCTTCGCGCAACCGGTCGTGGTTGTTGTACTCGAACTTCTTGCCCTTGCGGGAGTAGGCGGAAATGCGGATCAGGATCTCCTCGCGGAAGGCCTTCTTGGCATTCTCGGAAATGCCGATCTGCTCCTCAATGGAGCGCATCAGCCGCTCATCCGGCTCCATCTCCTCGTCCGTGAGCGGGTCACGGATTTTGGACCAGTTGCAGAAGGCTTCAATATTGTCGAGATAGTTCTCGAACAGGGTTTTGGCGGATTCTTCAAAAGAGTACACAAACGCCTTCTGCACTTCGCTTTTGGCGAGAATATCGTATTCCTTGCGGGCAATGGAAATGAAGTTCAGGTAACGCTCGCGTTCCTCCTTCGTAATCGAAGGATGCTGGTCCAGGCCGTCCTTGATCGCCCGCAGCACATCCAGTGCGTTCATGCACTGCAGGTCCCCTTTGATCAAGGCGCTGGAGATACGGTTGATGACATAACGCGGGTCGATGCCGGACATGCCTTCGTCCAGGTACTCGGTCTGCATTTCCTTGAGATCGGCTTCCTTGTAGCCCTCTACCTCTTCGCCGTCGTACATGCGCAGCTTCTTGATCAGGTCCATGCCCTGCTTCTTGCTCTCCTTAAGCCGGGTCAGAATCGAGAAGATCGCCGCCGCCCGCAGCGCATGCGGGGCAATATGCACATGCTTCATATCACTTTGGCCGATGAGCTTAGCGTAGATTTTCTCCTCTTCCGATACCCGCAGATTATAAGGCACCGGCATGACGATCATGCGCGACTGGAGAGCCTCATTCTTTTTATTGGAAATGAAGGATTTATACTCGGTCTCATTGGTATGGGCAATGATCATCTCATCCGCCGAGATTAACGCGAAGCGCCCGGCCTTGAAGTTGCCCTCCTGGGTCAGCGACAGCAGATTCCACAGGAATTTCTCATCGCATTTCAGCATTTCCTGGAACTCCATTACCCCACGGTTAGCCTTGTTCAGCTCCCCGTCGAAGCGGTAGGCGCGCGGATCGGATTCCGAGCCGAATTCCGTGATGGTCGAGAAGTCGATACTGCCCGTCAGGTCAGCAATATCCTGCGACTTCGGATCGGACGGACTGAAGGTCCCGATACCTACCCGTTCTTCCTCCGACAACAGCACCCGGACAACTCCAACCTGTTCGATATCACTCTGGTATTCATTCTTCAGCCGCATCTGGCAGGACGGGCAGAGATTGCCTTCGATGCGTACACCCAGCTCCCGCTCGATCTCCGGCCGCAGCTCCAGCGGAATCAGATGCAATGGATCCTCGTGCATCGGGCAGCCCGCGATGGCATATACCGCACCTGCATCCGTACGCGAATATTGCTCCAGTCCGCGTTTGAGCAGAGTGACGAGTGTTGACTTGCCTCCACTGACCGGTCCCATCAGCAGCAGAATCCGTTTGCGCACATCCAGCCTCCGGGCGGCGGAATGGAAATATTCCTCCACCAGCTTCTCTACCGCACGGTCCAGCCCAAAGATCTCCTGTTCAAAAAACTTATACCGTTTACGTCCGTTGATGTCCTCGACGCCGTGTGACTTGATCATGTCGTATACGCGGGAATGAGCCGTTTTTGCGGGAGAGGGATCTAGTCTCAGCAGTTCTATATAGTCCTTGAAAGTGCCGCTCCACGCCAAACGGTCGTTCTCAGCCCGATACGAAGCTATACGCTCAAAAATATCCATGGCTCGCTGCCTCCTCTTGCGCTCCTACTTGCTCCACCAAGCTTAGAAAGTGTATTACATACCTATGCGGCGAGCCCGGAATAGTTGACCTCTTTTTTGCTGTGCTATAATAGAGAATCATGATTTCCCTTAAATAATTATGCTGCATTAAGAGCGCAGGAGTGAGTACAATGGCGATCAAACAGGAAACGGAGCTGTATGCTCCTTTGAAGAGTTTTTTTGAGCGGCAGGGCTATGACATCAAGGGTGAGGTGCGGACCTGCGACCTGGTGGGCATCCGGGAGGACGAGGATCAGCCGCTGATCGTGGAGATGAAAAAATCGTTCAACCTCGCCCTGCTGCTGCAGGGGGTGGAACGGCTGCGCCTCAGCCCGAACGTCTATCTCGCCGTGGAACGCGTGCGGGATAAGAAGGGCGCGGTGAACCAGCGCTGGGGCGAGCTCAGCGGGCTGTGCCGCCGGCTCGGACTCGGGCTGATCACCGTCGTCTTCTACAAGACGAAGGCCCCGCTCGTCGAGGTGCTCGCGGAGCCGGGCGAGGCGCCGCCTCAGGCCCGCAGCGCCGTACGCCGCCGCGAGCGCCTGCTCTACGAGTTCCGCGAGCGCAGCGGGGACTACAACACCGGCGGCAGCACGCGCGTCAAGCTCGTGACGGCCTACCGCGAGAAGGCGCTGCGCGTGGCCGCCGCGCTGCAGGCCCTCGAGGCCGAAGCCGCTGCTGGCGCGGCCGGCCTCACAGACGGGCGCGCCCCGCTGGGCGGCGCGCCCGAGGCCCCGCGCGGCGTGACCCCCGCCGCGCTGCGCAAGAGAAGCGGCGTGCCCGGCGCCGCCGCCTACCTGCAGAAGAACTACTATGCGTGGTTCTTCCGGGTCGAACGCGGCCGCTACACGCTCACGGCCGCCGGCACTGCAGCGCTGATCGAATACGCGGCGATCGCGGAGATCAGTGCGGGCAAGCTGTAGCCACCCAACAAGTGGAATAATAGCACTTAACTTCATGACTTTATCCCGTCAGAACGGTTTAGTTGGATAAAAGGCATCTAATTGATCTGATTTCGAATCGAATGGCGAATTCCGAATCAATAGATGTATTATTTCCATTTAAATTCCTGAAATCTCCAGTTTCAGAAGAATTAAATGCTCTTTTTCCACCTATTCCGTGAAGAAGGGTAGAGCAGAATTGGGCAGAGCAAAAAGACACGCATACGCATACAGATACAAAAGGAGTCATCCCGTACGCAGACCCCCTGCGTGGCGAGACAACTCCTTTTTTTCACCCTAGTTCTTTCACTTGTTCTTGTAATCGTTGTTCCAGTCGTTCTTCCATTACTTTCGCGCCAGACTTACAAGTCTCAGCCCTACATCCTCCCACACCTTGCAGTCACACACGCCTTATGCTTTTGGCTTTTCGGCTATCTAACTTTTCAGCTTCCAGCTACCGTGCCTAAGCAAGCACCGTATACAGCAGCTCCTTCTCCTTAACAGAGGAACGGCCGGAAGGCAGGATTGACTTATACTGCTGGATGTTTGTGATGATGACCGGCGTAATGGTGCTGTAGCCTGCCTTCTCGATCTCAACATGATCGAACTCCATCAGCAGATCGCCGACAGACACCTTGGTTCCAGCGGTAACCTTAGGCGAGAAATGCAGTCCCTTCAGCTTCACGGTGTCGATCCCGATGTGGATCAGCATTTCCGCTCCGTTGTCACTGACCAGACCAATCGCATGGCCGCTCTTCGACAGCGAGAACACCGTTCCGTTAACCGGCGATACTACGCGGCCTTCGGAGGGCTGAATGGCAAAACCCTGACCCATAATTTCTTCGGAGAACGCCGGATCATTCACTTCACTCAGCGGCTTCACTTCACCTGCAATCGGACTGAACACTTCTTCATTAACCATCGTCGGTTCAACCCGCGTTACAGCAGACGCAGCCGTCACGCTTGCTACCGGAGGTGCTGCTTCCACAACCGGCGCTGCAGCAGCCTCAGGCTCATCTTCAAAGCCCAGAATATAAGTGACGACAGCCGCAACCGCAGCACCAATCGCAAAGCCGATGACCGAATAGACGAAGGTCGCTCCAATAACCATCGGAATCCCGGAGAGCCCGGCAAGTCCGCCGATGACATAAGCCTTGACTTTGAACAAGCTGAGGAACGCACCGCCGACAGCTCCGCCGATCAGGGCTGAGATGAACGGCTTCTTAAGGCGCATATTCACGCCATACATAGCAGGCTCTGTAATCCCCATAAAGGCAGTAATACTAGTGGACATCGATAGAGATTTCAGCTTGCTGTTCTTGGTTCTCAGCGAGACACCAAGCGCACTGCCCGCCTGGGCAAAGTTAGCAACCATCATAATTGGAATCATATAGTCATAACCAAGCTGGGCAATAGAAGCGATCATGATCGGAATAAGTGCATAGTGCATCCCTGTGATGATCAGCAATGACATCGTTCCGCCGAGCAGCAGTCCTGCGAACAGGCCGGTATTTTCGAACAGCCAGCTGATTCCTCCGGTAAGGCCGTCCCCGATAATTACGCCCAGCGGGCCGACAGCAATCAGGGTAAGCGGCACAATGACAAGCAGTGTTACCGTTGGAACAATAATCAGCTTCAGGGAGGCGTGGGTGATTTTATCTACTGCTTTTTCCACATAGGAAGCCAGCCATACCGCAATGACAATCGGAATCACGGATGAGGAATAGGTTGCGGCTACCACCGGCAGCGAAGCAAACGTGACAGTCTCCCCGGACCCCAGCAGCGTAGTAACCGTTGGATGCAGGATCGCAGCCCCTATTGCTGCAGCAATGTACATATTACTGCCCAGCTTGCGGGCAGCACTGACCGCCAGGACGATCGGCAGGAAGTAGAAGGCACCATCGCCGATGGCCGAGAGAATGACATAAGTAGAGTTATCCGTACCCATCCAGCCCAGCGCCACGAGCAGGGCTACAATCCCCTTGATCATCCCCGCGCCGGTGATGGCCGGAAGGATCGGTGTGAAGATCCCCGAGATGAAATCGAACAGCTTGCTGAGCGGATTCTGCTTCTTCTTGTCTACCTTTTCAGCGGAGGTCTTCTTCTCGGGAGAACCCGCCATATTGCCGACCAGCTCATTGTAGACTACCGGCACATCATTACCGATGATGACCTGGAATTGCCCGCCGTTAATCATAACTCCCATTACCCCGTCCGTCTTCTGCAGCGCCGCTTTGTCGGCACGGTTATTGTCATTCAGATTGAAGCGCAGCCGGGTCATGCAATGGGTGACCTGATCGATATTTTCTTCTCCGCCGACCAGCCGCAATATTTCTTTAGACAGCTCATTTTTATTCATATGGGCTAACTCCTTTAGTCTATTATGTTGTTTATTGTGTATTTTTGGCAAAATAAAAACCTAAACACCGGTCCGTGATGCATACTTACGCTCATCACTGTCCGGGTTTAGGTTTTGCCTCCGGGTAGAGTAGCAATCCTGCCCCACATTATTCAGTTACATCATTTTCATTGCGGTTAATCCGTTCAATATGGATAGTCAGGTAGAGGATTTCTTCCTTAGACAAGACCCGCTTGTAAATCTTGCGTGTGTAGTCGGCAATTTTCATCGTACAGGCATATGCTGCCGGGTACTGCTGCATAACCAGATCATGCAGCGCATGATCCTTATCCCGGTCCTCAGCGGCGGTACCCTGAACGACCCGCTGCGCGAAGAATTTCAGATGGGTCAAAAAACGGTAATAGCCGAGCGATTCTTCATCCAGCTCAATCAGAAAAGTCCGCCGGACAATGTTTAGGATGTCCTTCACAATATTCGTAATGCTCACCGTCTCACGCATTTCACCATTCATCTGCGCATTGACCAGATGCATTGCAATGAAAGCGCACTCGTCCTCCGGCAGCAGCACGCCAAGCCGTTCCTCAATGATTTGCAGCGCCTTCCGTCCAATGGAGAACTCTTTACGGTACATCCGCTTGATTTCCCATAGCAGTGCATTCTTGATTTGAAGCCCCTGACGGTGGCGGTCGATGGCGAAATGGATATGGTCCGTGAGCGAGATATAGATGCTGTCATGCAGCTTCTCTCCCAGGACCGTTTCGGCATAACGGATCACTTCATCGGTACATTCCACATACTCCATCGGAATATCGGAGAGCAGCGACATCAGCTTCTGTGATACTTCCTTATTCTCCAGAGAGAATACTTTCTCAACCTTGTCCTCTTCAATGTCATCACCAGCCTGCTTCTTGAAGGCAAGCCCCCGGCCCATTACGACCAGTTCCTTCCCGCTGGCATCGATTACAGTTACAACATTGTTGTTGAGCACCTTAGCAATTTTCATTCCATCACCTTACACCGTCAGAGTAATAAAATCACCCCACAAAGTGGGGATATAACATGGATACGAACTCAGGTACTTTGCAGGGACCTCCAAATATATACTTCCTAATAGGATAAAAAAAGGCAAAACCAAAACGGCATCAACAATGCCCGTTTCTGGTTTTGCCTGAATGAACAGTAACAATCCAGTTATTTCACCTGTAGCAGCATCTTAGCATATCATTATGAAATTGACAATACTTTTATGAAAACGGTTTACTTAAGATCTTGGGCTTCTTAAGCTTGCCCCAACGATGTTATAAAATTTCACCATTCGATGAAATAACCTGCTTGTACCATTCAAAAGAATCTTTTTTGCTGCGGTTCAGCGTGCCGCTTCCGGTATCATCCAGGTCTACATAAATGAATCCGTAGCGTTTGGACATTTCCGAGGTAGACATACTGACCAGATCAATCGGCCCCCAGGCTGTGTAGCCCATCAGCTCCACGCCATCCTTCACCGCTTCCTTCATCTCCTTGATATGCTCACGCAAATAATCGATCCGGTAATGGTCATGAACCGCCCCGTCTGCTTCTACCTTGTCAAAAGCACCCAGTCCATTCTCCACAATGAACAATGGCTTCTGGTACCGGTCGTACAGGTTGTTCAGAGTGATACGCAGACCCACCGGGTCAATCTGCCAGCCCCAATCGGAGGCTTTCAGATAAGGGTTCTTGATTCCTCCAAGCAGGTTCCCTGCGGTAGCTTCGCCTTCCGGACCGGCAGATACCGTAAGCGTCATATAATAGCTGAACGAGATGAAGTCCACTGTATTCGCAGCCAGAATCTCATCATCTCCCGGCTCGCGGGTGATCACAATGTTATTTTCGGCAAAATAACGGTCCATGTAACGGGGATACTTGCCGCGCGCATGCACGTCAGTGAAGAACAGATTCATCTGGTCCTCTTGCTGTCTCTTGCGCACATCTGCCGGATTGCAGGTATTCGCATAGCTCTCCATTCTAGCCAGCATACAGCCGATCCGGGAGCCGGGAATAATCTCGTGACCCAGCTTGGTTGCCAGAGCACTTGCCACAAACTGGTGGTGCAGTCCCTGGAACACGGTCTGAAGCTTGTTCTCCACCTGATCGGTAAGGATGCCGCCTCCGGTGTATGGACTGAACAGCATCACATTAATTTCGTTGAAGGTCAGCCAGTATTTCACCTTGCTTCTGTAGCGGGTAAATACAGTTTCGGCATATTTCACATAGAAGCCGACCACTTCACGGCTGGCCCAGCCGTTATACTTCTGCGTAAGTCCCAGCGGCGTCTCATAATGAGACAGGGTCACGAGCGGCTCAATGCCGTATTTAAGCAGTTCATCGAATACATCATCGTAGAATTGCAGGCCCTGCTCGTTCGGCATGGCATCATCGCCATTCGGGAAAATACGTGCCCAGTTAATCGACATCCGGAAGACCTTGAAGCCCATCTCGGCGAATAAGGCGATATCCTCTTTGTACCGGTGATAGAAATCAACGCCTTCACGTTTCGGGAACCAGTCGTCCGTCTCTCCGGCAAGAATCCGGGCGATCCGCTCGGTGGAGATTTCCATCGAATGATCTCCCTGGCGTTTATCCTTGGGCACGAAGGCGATCATATCTGCGGTCGACAACCCTTTACCCCCCTGGTCAAAAGCCCCCTCCAGCTGATTGGCAGCGGTTGCGCCGCCCCATAAGAAATTCTCAGGAAATCCGTTTTGTACTGCAGCCATTGTCATTACCCCTTTTCCAAGTTGTTGTTCAGATCAGCAGGCCTGGAAAACAGAAAAACCTAAACCTATGGCAATGTCATTGAAGCCCCGGTTAAAGGGTTCAAATCAGTCACCATCAGTTTAGGTTTTGCCTGGCCCGGCCAGTAACAATCCAGTAAACGATGTGTTTATGGAGTATTTAATTGATTTCAGCCTAACACAGCACCCGTGAAATTTCAAATTAAAATCTGCTGCGCTCCTCTCAGCTCCGCGCCGTAAACTCCGATACCGCTTCACTCATCAGATTCATGCCCAGCAGCAGCTCATCCCGGCCGGGGTGGCTGAAGTTAAGCCGGATCCGGTCCGAGCCTCCGCTTACACTGCAGAGTGGTCCGGGCAGAAAGGCTACGCCTTTAGCCAATGAGGCACGCAGCAGTGCCATGGCATCCAGCCCCTCCGGCAGCGACACCCAGAGGAACATCCCGCCAACCGGCATATCATACACGCTGCTCTTCCAGGCCGGGCGTTTCAGAAGCTCGGCCATCAGCTTCAGGCGGGTATTGTATTCCCGGTTCAGCAGGGTGATATGCTCCCGCAGATCAAAGGCGCTTACACTAAGCAGATGATGCAGCAGCCGCTGGTTCAGCGAGCTGGACTGCCAGTCCGCCATCTGCTTCGCAGCGGTCATCATCCCGATCAGCTCGCGGCTTCCCGCCGCCCAGCCCGTCCGCAGCGCCGGCGCAACCGTTTTGCTGAATGAACCGATATACAGCACATGCCCGCCCTCGCTGACATTCTCCAGCGCGTAGAGGGAAGGGTATCTCAGGGAAGGATGCTCATCATAACGCTGGAAATGCAGATCACCGTAAGAATCATCCTCTATAATCAGCACGTTATGCGAGGTACACAGCTCAAGGATTTCCTTACGCCGCGCAAGGCTCCACAGCACACCGCTCGGATTGGTAAAGCTCGGCGTGGCAAACAGCATTTTGGGCCGGTGCTGGCGGATTCCGCTGCGCAGATGATCGGGCAGCAGGCCGTCCTTATCCCCCTGCACCGGAATGATCACGGCACCCTGCATCCGCAGCGCCTGCAGAATGCCCGGAGAGGTCGGATTCTCGACCAGCACCCGGTCACCTGGATCAATATAGACTCTGGCCAGCAAATCGATGGCTTGTTGGCTTCCCGTTGTCAGAAGAACTCCGCCTTCGCCCACATTAACCCCCTTGCCTCCCAGCCAATCTCCGGTAAGCCACTCCCGCAGCGGGCCATAGCCCTCGGGATCGCCGTACTGCAGAGCTCCGGCATCTGCTGATATCACCGTCGATGCCGCTTCAGACAATAGCGGCAACGGGAATAATTCCTCCGCCGGCAGCTCTTCCGCCAGCGAGATCAGCGTGCCGCGCCGCGTCTGTTTGCGGATGCTCAGCAGTGGTGATGACAACAACGTATGTGCGCGCGCAGAAAATTCATACTTCATACGCTCCCCCCTTTACTCTGGTTTAAGAATATTCCAGCCCGGACGGCATTATGTCGTTATACGGGGATCAGGCGTAGATTTGCTTGTTCTGTCTTGAGAATAGGGCGAATTTCTCGATCGCCTGTGCCCTCGTAGATACTTCCAGCTTAACATAAATCTTGCGCAGATAGTTATCGATCGAGCGGCGGCTGACTTCAATCTCCAGGGCGATCTTATCGTATGTAATTCCTTGCACAATGCGTTCCATAATAAACATCTCTGTCTGTGTCAGCTGCATTACAGCATCCAGCCCTCTGGAAGAGGTCACCGGACGCAACCCCTTCTCAATCCATTCGAGCGGAATGGAGAGGAAGCCTTCACGGATTCCGCTAATCATCTGCAGCAGCTGATTCGGAGTCGCCCCCTTGGACAGCACTCCGCTGGCCCCAAGCTCAATCAGCGGCTGAAACATTTCTTTATCATTCTCTTCGGTCATAATTATAAAATGGGAGCTCTGTGAGCTCTTCTTCATCTCTGGCAGAACATCCTCTACCGTTCCTTCCGGCATTTGATAATCGCTGAGTACCAGGTCCGGCCCGGTATCGCGCACCATGGAAACGCATTCGCTCCAGGTGGAATACATACCTGCAACCTCCAGCTCTCCCCCTTCTTCCAGAATCAATTTTGTTCCCAACATACTTGTGGGATGACATCCCACGATGACCACCCGCCAGACTTTCATCAATGCCCAGACCTCCTGCTATCTATATAATTTACCAGAATGGAAAGCGCGATAAGCGTTTCCGGTTAACACGCAAGCAAGGAACTATGATGTCTTGTCTGTTCTTCCTACTTTTACCTTGAATACGCCCCTCAGATATTCCAATCTATAGAAATTGTATCGCAGTAGTTTAACAGGATGCAATTACTTTTTCTTGTTTTCACAAGCTCTTTCACTTTTGCGAAAATAGTAAAAGTCTGATAGAATGGGGACTTGAAAAAAAATGGCTTGAGGTGATAAAATGCAACCGCTAGCGGAATCGACCCGGGTACACTCGCGCCGGAGCGCAGAGAGAAGCGGACCTTCCGTAAAATGGTTTCTACTGTTCTGGATTTTGATGATTGCACTCGGCGTTTATGCCGTGTACAGCTACACAAACCATCTGAAAGATCAGGTGCTGAGCGAGCTTGGATCACAAAGCCAGCAGCAGCTTACCGTTTTGAAGACCGATTACGAATCCAAGATCGCCGTCCTGACCGAACAGGTGAAGGAACTGCAGAGCACGGTGCAGACCTTTAATGAATTATTGACCTTCACCAAAGATAACGCCAGCAACAAGACAGACAACAGCAACAAACTGTATACACAATTAAGCGAGGTCAAGAAACAGCTGGATGCGCTTAAGAAAGAGATGGATCTGCTCAAATGATGACTCCTGTCAAAAGAGTAAACCGTTTCTTCATGCTCCTGACCGCGCCGCTCTTCGGACTGCTGCTCTGCCTGTGGCTGTATCAGCCGCCGCTCGACCTCAAGCTGGATACCGGACCCTTTACTGCTGTCTCCGGCCCTGTTAGTGAGACCGCTAAGCTTAAGCAGGATCTGGCCGTAGCCAAGAGCTATGCGTCTTACACCATCGATTCGATCAGCGCCAGTGCCCTGCTGTACAAGCAGACCACGAATGCCATGAATGCGCTGGTCAGTACGGCGGCAGCCCAGACCTCCCGCCCGGAGCGGATCTACAATAACAGGATTACCTCCCGGCTGGGCATACCTGCCGATGTAATTACCAGTGACCGGATTACCATTGAATTGTACCGGCTGAACCCCGGAAACTATAAAGCATACGCGTTAAAGATCAGGCTGAAGGATCCTGCTGCCATGAAGATGAGTCTGGCCGGTGACGGCACTGGCGCATCCGAGACCACCATGCAGGCCGTGAACCGCTATGGTGCATCCGCAGGCATCAACGCCGGCGGGTTCGCCGATCAGAACGGCAAGCGATATCCGCTGTCTACAACCATTGTCGGCGGCCAGTATCTGTACGGCTTCGAACCCAGCTACAAGGATCTCAGCTTTGTCGGCCTGAACAAGTCCGGGCAGCTGATCGGCGGCAAGTTCAGCAGCCGGGCACAGCTGGATCAGCTGGAGCCCGTTTTTGGCGCCACCTTCGTGCCGGTTCTGCTGAAGAATCACACCAAGACTGTGATCCCGCAGAAATGGCAGCTCACTCCGAAGCGCGCACCGCGCACCGTGATCGGCAACTTCAAGGATGATCAGCTGCTCATCCTGGTGGCCGACGGTTATGACGAGAACGGCAATTCCGGGGCTACTCTGGCAGAGCTTCAGGACAAGCTGTATAACCTTGGCGTCATTGATGCCTACAATCTCGATGGAGGCGGATCTTCCTCGCTGATCTTCCGGGGGAAGGTCATCAATAACCCTTCTGACGGCAATTTGCGGCGTGTACCGACGAACTTCCTGTTCTTCAAGTAAGTGACTGGAGTTCGTCAATGCCATAAATCACATTTTCATTTATTTTTGCGGAATGAAAGCGTATAATCAGATTAACGAATAACAGTCACTAACGGAGGTGCACAGCATGTCGTTCTCCCTGACTTTTTGGATCGTGACCCTGGTTTTTCTGCTGTTTCTGGCCGGCATCCTTACTTCTTCCTACAACGACGACAAGACCAAGGGCTTATAAGAGTCCGCTGAGCGTTTACAAAAAAAGGAGCACCGCACTGATGTGCGGCGCTCTTTTTGGTGTGAAGAAAAGCCTTTTCCAATCAGCAGCCTGTTAAAGGACGCCGTTCAGCGCTTCTCCTATGTAGATAGTAATACTGTTTGTACTTACGCGTGTCTTGGCAATTGAGTCATTTCCGAAAGGCAGCTTGCACAAATATAACGGTCTTTATATTCGCTTACGCCTTCCATACCTCCGCAAAAGACACATTTCGGACGGTAACGCTCCAGAATGATATGGTCGCCCTGAACCAGAATTTCTACAGGGTCGCCTTCATTCATTGAATACCTTTTACGCAGGGACTTAGGCAGAACAATTCTACCCAGCTGATCTACTTTACGTACAACGCCAGCAGGTTTCATATCTAACTTACACTCTCCTGTTCAACTGATAATTAGTAGCTACATAAGATAAACTTAAGAATGAGAACTCTCATTCTTAAGCTCACGTTCTATACTACTTATTTCGGCACTAATTAACTATTTCGTTACTAAAATGTCGAATCCTGCTGAAAAAAATAAAAATTGATGTCAACTTTTAGAAAAGTTGCGGGAAATCCATCTGCCGGAGTGCTTCATAAACAATAATCGCTGCAGAATTAGATAAATTAAGCGATCTTACTGCTTCGCTCATCGGCATGCGCATTCTGGTTTCCTTGCCGGCTTCCAGAATATCTGCGGGCAGTCCCTTGGTTTCCTTGCCGAACACAAAGAAATCACCATCCTGAAAGGTGAAATCCGTATAACGCTTCTCCGCCTTAGTGGTGGCGTAGAAGAAGCGGCCCTCCTTATACTTCTCAAGTACTTCACTGAAGGAATCATGATACTCAATAGTTACCGCATGCCAATAATCGAGTCCGGCACGTTTCAGTGTTGCATCATCTGTACGGAAACCGAGGGGACGCACGAGATGGAGATGGGTTCCCGTAGCCGCACAGGTGCGGGCAATATTGCCTGTGTTCGCCGGAATTTCCGGTTCTACGAGCACAATGTGTAATGCCATAATTCGGATGCTTCCTCTCTGTAGGGTCCTAAAGACTTACTTGGCCCTGTAATGAATTCTTGATGATGACTCCAGGTACAGGCGGACCCCGGAAATCCTGAGCTGCGGGCAAGAAGAAGACCCTCCACCGCCAGGCGGAAGGTCAGGAGCGTTCTTTCATTAACCTTGAGTTTGCTGGAAATGCTTCATGAAATCGGCAAGTGCCTTAACACTCTCATGAGGAACCGCATTATAGATGGAGGCACGCAAGCCGCCAACGCTGCGGTGGCCTTTGAGGCCAACGAATCCTTCCGCTTCGGAAGCCTTGATGAACTGCTTCTCCAGCTCCTCCGATTGCATCCGGAACGTTACATTCATAATGGAACGGCTGCCTTCTTCCGCAACTCCGCGGTAGAAGCCGTCACTGCCGTCGATATAGTCATAGAGGAGACCTGCTTTATCACGGTTCTTGGCTTCGGTACCGGCAAGCCCGCCCTGTTCCTCAATCCATTTTAACACTTCATTAACCATATATACAGAGAAGGATGGCGGCGTATTGTAGAGAGAGTTGTTCTTATAATGTGTATCATACCGCAGAATCGTCGGAATATTCGCAGGAGAACTGGAAATCAGCTCTTCCTTGGCGATCACTACAGTGACGCCCGAAGGTCCCAGATTCTTTTGCGCACCTGCATAGATCAGACCGAATTTGTTGATGTCGAAGGAACGGCTCAGAATGTCACTGGACATATCTGCGATCAGCGGAATAGAACCGGCATCCGGGTACTCTGCGTATTGTGTCCCTTCAATCGTTTCATTCGAGGTAACATGCAGATATGCGGCATTGTCAGCAGCCTTGATGCTGCCAAGCTCCGGAATCGCCAGGAACTTCTTATCCTCTGAGGATGCGGCAACATGCCCGCCGCCTGCCAGCTTGGCTTCCTTCAGGGCCTTATCCGCCCAGCTTCCTGTCATGACATAGCTGCCGACCTGGCCTGCAGAGATGAAGTTCATCGGAACCATAGCGAATTGTGTGCTTGCTCCGCCTTGAATGAACAATACCTTGTAGCCTTGCGGATTGCCGAGGAGTGAAAGCAGGCGTTCCTGAGCTTCATTATGCACGGATTCGTATATAGCTCCGCGGTGTGACATCTCCATAATAGACATTCCGCTCTCCCGGAATTCAACAAACTCCGCTTGTGCACGTTCCAATACTGTAAGCGGCAGTGCCGCCGGTCCGGCATTAAAATTGTATGCTCTCTTGCTCAAAATTACTCCCACCCTTTCTCTCCTATGAATATGGATATCGCTATGATAGCAGATAACATTAAACAGCAGCAAGTATAATTATTCACATAGGAGGTAAGCTAGGGCAGGCTTCAGGAGGCAAAAAATTGATAGCTGCGCTTCCAACCCTTGCTGTGACGCGGTAAAATGGTGATGTCAATAAAAACCTCGGGAGAAATTACATGTTTCTCCCCCCATAGAATGATCCGTTCCGCCGTGAAATCCCCGCTCTCCCGGATTCCGGCGCCGCTTGGCTTATGGACGAGCTCCCAATAATGATCAGCCGCCGCGTTCTCCCAGCCCTCCAGCCTGCAATAGAAGGGACGGTCCGGCTCCTCCTTCCATGTAAGACTGTTACCGGACACGCTTAGCAAATTGTCCGTATATGAGGATTCCGGCGCTGCAATACGGAGTGTGCCCGGCAGCCTCAGCTCATATTCCCCGCCGACAGCCGCGCCGTTGATTCCGACAAAGTTATGAATATATTCCTCTATGCGCAGCGGCTTGTCCCCTACATTCTCGATCCCGTAGGCAATATCCAGCCGGTCCTCATTCAGCGTAATCGTCTTAGTCAGCCGCATACTGTAGCCCTGGCACTCCATCGGCTGGACGGTGTAAGTGACCGAATGCCTGCTGAGCTCTTGATTTATGGTGAAGGGAATAAGCGGATACTTCCCGAAAAAATCGTATGCTTCATCGCTCTGCTTCTGCAGCAGCCCGACCCCGGGCTTCGGGAACCACTCACCGGCAGCGGCATCCTCATAGCCGATTGCCCGGGAAATGGCGAACTCATTGCACAAGCCTATGCCTCCGCTGCCCTGTCCCGGAACCAGACTCTCCGGCACACAAAAGGTATGCCCCCCCTGCTCCAGAGTCACTCCTGTAATAAAACCGCTCCAATCAAACCGGGTGCCGCTATATGCTCCCGGCTCTGCTATCTCCACTGTAAGTATTCCGTTTGATAGAATATGTGCCACTTAATGCCCTTCCTTTCTACTTTCTATGTTTGGCCTATGATCGACCTATGCTTAACCTATGGATTCTAAGCTTACCCGTTATTACGGGGAATACACAAGCTTCCGGCTGCAATTTCCTGCAGGTTTCCTGAAGTTACGCTCTTGTCCGCAGCTACTGCACTGTTTATAGGGCATCTCATATGAAAACGCCCACTCCCGGCGGACCGGCAGAGCAGGCGTCTTAAATTCCTATCGTCCGGCGTTACGCCAGTTCAACCTCCAGCAGATGGACTTGGCCTTCAGGCAGGGCGCTCAGCAGGCTACGCGAGATCACAGCCCCTTCTGAGACGCGCTGAAGCGTTACTTCAGCCCCGTCCAGCTTCGCAGCATGTATTTGGTACTCTCCGTATTCAGCGCTTCCTGAAGCCGTATAGACGACTTTCAGCTCGCGTCCGGCAAAGATAGTTTTGATAGATGCACGGGCTTCAGCATCAAACTGTTCTTTAACCAGTTTTGGCTGCAGCAGCAGATCACCAAGCTTGCCTTTGACACCGAATACTTCCGTGACCATCGTCAGCAGCATCCAGCTTGCCGAACCGGTCAGATACGTATACATCCCTCTGCCCTGCTCGTTGATATATTCCGGGATACCCGGGTACATCCTGCTGACTTCAAAGTCCGCGCTCAGGCTGTACAGCGAATCGAGTACTTTACGGCCTTCTTTAACAAATCCGCGTTTATACAGCGCGTTGCCGTACATTACAGTCATGTGGCTGAACATGGCTCCATTCTCTTTGTGGCCAAAGGCGAAGCCGAACGCACGGCCCAGATTCTGCTGAATACCGCCGAAGTTGCTGTTCAGCCGGTAGCCGATTTTGTCATCGAACAGATTGCGCTCCACCGCCGAGACAATGCTTGCAATCTGCTCCGGTGCAGCAGCATGACCCAGCAGCGGGAAGACCTGCCCGGTCAACGTCATGCGGGTACCTTCAGCGAACTCACCCTCCACACGTTCCCCGTCATTATTGTAATAGCCGTTGAACCAGCCGTCGCCATGCCCGCTTGTTACCCATTCATTGCGGCGCAGGTGATCGAAGATCCAT
This sequence comes from Paenibacillus phytohabitans, assembly GCF_013141775.1. GTDB lineage: Bacteria > Bacillota > Bacilli > Paenibacillales > Paenibacillaceae > Paenibacillus_AQ > Paenibacillus_AQ phytohabitans. The sequence continues at coordinate 314,274 of NZ_WHOB01000062.1, read as the reverse complement.
TCCGCTTTGCGGGCCAGATCTGCTGCAACCTGCTCCAGCTTCAGCTGGGTACGGATTCCGCTAACCTTATTCGGTGCTGCGGCATAGTAGCGGTCCAGCAGCCCGTGTTTGGCAGGGATAGATTCATAATCAATAGATTCGCCAAGCGAATCCAGCAGCAGCTTCATTTCTTCCGCGAGCTCCAGGGTGTCTCCACCGGTACGTTCCTTAAGCGTGATCAGCAGCCGGGAGAGATCCAGCAGATTGCTGGCGTAGAAAGCGGTGAAGGTTACACTTTCACCCCGCTGGGCGGCCATATCCAGGCCGTCATTCCAGTCAGCACCTTCAAGCAGAATATTGTTATGCTCACCCACATTGAAGAATGGAACCAGGTTCTGCAGCAGGATATGCTCCAGAATGGTGCCTGTATATACTTCACCTGCTGCAGTCCGCAGGCTGCTGCCGGCTCCGGGCTCCCAGGACGTATCGCGTTCCTTGCAGCGGCTCATGAAGGAATCCCGGAAATAGGTCTGCTCCTGCAGCAGGAAGTCGAGATCACCACTCTGATCAAGATACAGCATCGTGGTTAGGAACGGCCATGCACCGTGATCCATCCAGACGCGGGGAATATTATTACGGTCCGCTATGAATTCACCAGGCTGCTGCCCGATGATCGTTGCATTACTGCCGTCGATTCTGACACCGGCATAATTGTTCAGCAGCAGGCTGCGCACATCAGCAGGCTCCATGATCAGCAGAGCGAGACAGTCCTGCCAGAGATCACGCCAGCCGCGGCCGCCTCTTCCATAGTCATGATAAGGCAGGAAGGAGTTGCCGTACAGTCTGCGCAGCACGGGCTGCAGAGTTACCCATTTCATCCATTCATCAGCGGCATGATCTCCCGTATGGAACTCTACTGTATTCACTTTTTCTGCCCAGAAGGTCTTATTCTCCTCCAATAACGCATCAAAAGCAGCGGTTGAGCCATACTTGGCCATCAATGCCGGCACGCCGATTCTGTCATTCTCTATCGCAAGTACAACTACATAGGAATGGCTCTGTCCTGGAGCTAGTGTAATCTCGGCAAAACGCAGTCCGCCAAGCGCTTCATACCCTTCCTTGTGTATTCCGCCCCCTTCACCAATCTCCGGAGCCAGATTGCGTACCACCGCTTCCGGCCAGTCCAGGCTTCCGCCTTCACCGATGAACTCCTCCTGCACCGGGAAGAAGCCAACCGGCTGTGCTCCACCTTCCGCAGCACCAAATACCCCGTAAGAGGTATGATTTACCCGGTGCCCGCGTTCGTCGAAGGAAAGTGCCGGCTGTACCTCCACTCCGTAAGCGGATGTATAAGTCCGGTTCAGCAGCGAAGTAACATGACGGTGATCCCGCAGATCATCTGCAGAGCGCGCATACAGCGGAATGGCAGCCGTCGGAGTCAGCGTGAGCTCCTTCGTGCCGCTGTTTGTCAGCACAACCTTCATCAGCTCTACTTTGTCATTACCGCAAGGTACGAAGCTCGTGATCTGTGCTCCTACCCCCAGCTCCTTATTGCCCCGGGTCACTTTATGCCATAACAGTCCGGCTTCCAGCAGAGATTCATCAGCACCCTCGCCATATACCGCGGAATTCTGCCGGGCGGAGTCTCCCGTAGCTGACCATGCGCCTTGTCCTTCGATATATACCCAGAAATTGCGGGAAGCGCGGGAATTGTGCAGATCCTCCACAGAGAGCGGCGGAGTAAGGAATGTATTATGACCTGAAGTCACCTGACCATGCAGCTTCGGGCTGACCGAGGACATCATGCCCCCCTCATTCACCAGCGGAAAATATAAAAAACTGCTCCGGTCCGGCTGCTCCAGTCTGAAATCCCCATTATTGCCGGTGAAGCTCCAGCCTGATTTTATCTTGTGATCGTGATTCACTGTATTCATCCTCTCTCTACTACAAAGATAGATTGCATTTTGAACTTTCCGAAATCGGTTTCGTTTTTCATTATTGCATCGTTATAAATCTTTGTAAAGGTTTTTTTCATGTTCTATAATGTGCAAAATTGTTACTATAAAAGCTGACATTACGGCCTTTATGTGTATTTCATCCGTGACGAAACCACTTTCGTTATCAGTCTTATATTCTATATAAATCTGACTTAAACATAGTACAAACAAGCGTGAAATTTCACACATCTGAAATACACATGAAATGTAAACGTTATATATGATCAAGTTGAGATTTAATAGAATATATTCTATTAAATAACACGAAAAATCACGAAATCACGACTACTCATAAGCATGCCGGACTGGACTCTCCACGCTCCCTAAGTTAGAGAGTCGGACTGAGAATCCGTTATTTGATCCAATTCGGCTTATTTTTTAGCCAAGCGGACTCAGATTCCTTTAAATGAGCATCTCCCCCTCATTTCGGGCTCGAATGAACAACATAACGGAATCTCAGTCCGTTTAGACCCCGTTATGGTTTTTTTTGACGAAATAGCGCCCTCTCAGTCCGCGTGAAGTTACTGATGTTCCTCCGTCCCGGCACGATTAGCTACCCGGCCTTTGCAACCGCCCCGTTCCGCCAATACCGCTATCCTACAATCATTTGTGGCCATACCAGTTACTTCCCCGTACAGATACAGAATAGCTCGGCACAACTGATAGGCGGGACAGGTACAGCTTTGGTGTCCAGAGCACAACAAAAAAAGCCCCCGGAATCAATAGATTTCGGGGGCTTCTTCATCAAGCTCTATTCAAGTTAACTTATCTTATACATCAAAGTACAGGGAGTATTCATGCGGATGAACACGAATCGCAACGGCTTGAGCTTCAGAACGTTTCAGAGCGATGTAGTTATCGATGAAGTCCTTAGTGAACACGCCGCCTTCTGTAAGGAACTCGTAGTCAGCTTCCAGAGCGTCAAGTGCTTCGTCCAGTGTACCTGGAACGCTGCGGATCTTCTCTTTGTCTGCATCAGACAATTCGTAGATGTTCTTGTCCAGTGGACCGTAACCCATTTCTTCAGGGTTGATCTTCTTCTTGATTCCGTCCAGTCCCGCCATCAGCATTGCGGAGAATGCCAGGTAAGGGTTAGCCGTGGAGTCAGGTGTACGGAATTCGATACGACAGCCCTTAGGTGTTACAGCAGCTACCGGGATACGGACAGCAGCGGAACGGTTACCCTTGGAGTAAACAAGGTTAACTGGTGCTTCATAACCAGGAACCAGACGTTTGAACGAGTTGGTGCTTGGGTTAGTCAGCGCGATCAATGCAGGAGCATGATACAGGATACCGCCGATGTAGTGCAGAGCCAATTCACTCAGGTTAGCATAAGAGCCTTTTTCGTAGAACAATGGCTCGCTGCCGTTGAAGATCGACTGGTGAACGTGCATACCGCTACCGTTATCACCGAACAGCGGTTTTGGCATGAAGGTTGCTACCTTGCCGTATTGACGTGCAGTGTTCTGCACAATGTATTTGTAAGTCAGGAGATTGTCAGCTGTTTTCTTCAGGGTGTCAAAACGGAAGTTGATTTCCGCCTGGCCTGCAGTCGCCACTTCATGGTGATGGCGTTCGATTTCAAGGCCTGCTTCAGCAAGCAAACGGCACATTTCACTGCGGATATCCTGTTGGGAATCCACTGGAGCTACAGGCACGTATCCGCCTTTAACGCCTACTTTGAATGCGAGGTTGCCGCCTTCGTCTTTACGGCCAGTGTTCCAAGCTGCTTCTTCGGAATCAACGAAGTAGGAAGAGCTGTTCATTCCGCTCTCATAACGAACATCGTCGAAGATGAAGAATTCAGACTCAGGTGCGAAGAATGCCGCTGTACCTACACCGCTGGATTGCAGGAACTCTTCAGCCTTCACAGCGATACCGCGCGGGTCACGCTCGTAACGTTCGCCATCCGGTGTGAAAATGTCACACATGATGTTAAGCGTTGGGTGAGCTGTAAAAGGATCGATGTATGTAGTGCTTGGATCAGGCATCATTACCATGTCCGACTCTTCAATACCCCGGAACCCTGTAATGGAAGAACCATCAAATGCTACACCATTCTCAAATGTTTCTTCTTCAACTGCGGATGCTGGCAGCGAGATGTGGTGAGCACGTCCACCCAAATCTACAAACCGGAAATCCACCCATTCGATATTGTTCTCCTTGATCGTCTGCAATACTTTTTCAACCGACATGCTTTATTCCTCCCCAAGTTCCGAACATTAGGCCGCTCACAGTATCAAATGTTCTTGTTTTTATTTTTTGGCTGTCGTCATTATAAATCTCAAACCTAACATCGTCAATGCTTATGTCAGGTATTTCTTACGACAATGTAAGATATTCTGACGCTTTGGTGAAAAAACTCAGTTCATCCGATTCCCATGTCACCTTTGTCCCATATTCAATAAAAATAGCCCCCTTCCTCCGCCCAAAGCGGGAGAAGAGAGCCTGTAAGAAGCTAATTCGCACTCAGAAGTTTAAATTACCGGGGCTGCTTCCAGTGAAGGAGAGAACTTGCGTCCGACAAGCGGCGCCAGCTTCTCAAGATCTCTAAGCAGGCTGTCGAACTGTTCCGGGAACAGAGACTGTACTCCGTCACCTGTCATGGAATTATCAGGGTCGGTATGCATCTCGATGATCAGACCATTGGCTCCCGCAGCAACCGAAGCCTTGGCCATAGGCGCAACCAGCTCACGGCGTCCAGTGCCATGGCTTGGATCGGAAATCACCGGCAGATGGCTGAGGTTCTGCAGCACAGGAATAGCTGATAGATCCAGCGTATTGCGTGTATAGGTTTCAAAAGTCCGGATTCCGCGCTCACATAACATAACATCACGGTTGCCCCCGGCGAGAATGTATTCCGCTGCGTTCAGCAGCTCATCGTAAGTCGCACTGAAACCGCGTTTCAGCAGGACAGGACGCCCGCAGGTTCCCAGCTTGCGCAGCAGGTCAAAGTTCTGCATGTTACGTGTGCCTACCTGCAGAATATCCGCATGCTCCGCACAGATATCCACATACTCCGGCGTCATCACTTCCGTGATGGTCAGCAGGCCGTGGCGCTTGCCGGCTTCAGCCATCATCGTAAGACCTTCCACGCCTACACCCTGGAAGCTGTAAGGTCCGGTACGCGGCTTGAAAGCACCGCCGCGCAGCACCTGGCCGCCGGAAGCTTTAACCAGCCGTGCGATTTCATCAATCTGCTCCGGGGATTCCACGGCACAAGGACCGCCCATAATAACGAGATTCTCTCCGCCGATCTTCACCCCGCGGATATCGATAACCGTATCCTCCGGATGGAAATCACGGCTTGCCAGCTTATAAGACTTGGTAATCTTCACGACATTCTCGACGCCCTTCATCTGGCGCAGATGCTCGGCCAGCTTCGGCGTCACGCCGCCGACAAGACCGATTACAGTATGATCTGCTCCCCTTGAGAGATGTACCTGCAAGCCTTCTTTTTCAATTACGGCAATAATATCATTTACCTGATCCTGCGGTGTTTGGTTGGATGTAATAACGATCATATTATAGCTCCCCTTTTTGGACACTTATTCTTATAAACGGGTATAATCAATCAAATTTGATACTATCTCGCTACGACGCGTGTACGCTTTTAAGCACTAAAGTGATTTTACCGCAAGTTTCTGTTCCAGTCAACCCCAATAGTATATATAACAAAACCGCCGGGGGACGAAAAAACGGCAGCACACCTGAATACAGGCCGCACTGCCGCTATACCTATTCTATAAGTTCATCTTTGCTATCAAGTCAGGTAGCACTCGCACTCTTGTTCTTCACAGGCGGCAGAAGCTTCGCCATATTCACCGTACGCTTGATCTCCCACGTATCAGGGTTCGCTTCGTCATACTGCTCCAGATAATTGATAACTTCCTTGGTAATCGGTGTTGGCGTAGACGCACCTGAGGTTACCCCTACCTTGGTAATCCCCTTCAGCCAATCCCTATTCAGTTCAGATACATCTGAGATCCGGTGAGCCGGTACGCCGGCAATTTCCTCCGACACCTGTGCCAGTCGGTTAGAGTTATTACTGCGCGGATCACCGACAACAATGACCAGCTCACACTGGCCTGCCTGCTCCGCTACCGCTTCCTGGCGGACCTGGGTCGCCATACAGATCTCATTATGGACCTCGGCTCCCGGGAAGGTCTCCAGCAGCTTTTTCATAATATGCTTAATATCCCACTGGCTCATGGTGGTCTGATTCGTAATTACAATACGCGAGGAAGGGACCGAGAGACCGGCAATTTCATCTTCCTTCTCAATCAGATGGACATGTTCAGGGGCAATCCCCACCGCACCTTCCGGCTCAGGATGGCCTTTCTTGCCGATGTAGATAACCTCGTAGCCCTCTTCAACCTTTTCCTTGATGAGGTCATGAGTCTTTGTTACATCGGGACAAGTGGCATCGACTGTGGTTAACCCTTTGGCCCGTGCTATCTTGCGTACCTCGGGCGACACACCATGAGCAGTGAAAATAACCGTCCCGCTTTCTATTTTATCCAAAATATCCAGACGGTTATGCCCGTCCAGCGTAATGATTCCGTCATCCTCAAAGGAGTTCGTGACATGGCTGTTATGCACAATCATGCCCAATATATAAATCGGCCGTGGCAAATCAAGATTTTGTGCGGCCTGCCGTGCCATTACCATAGCATCGACGACGCCGTAGCAATAGCCCCGGGGAGAAATTTTGATGACTTCCATGATTCACCGCTTTCTGCTGTCAATGACTGCTGTAATAGGAACCGTTTAATTATACCCTATTCCAGCGGCGGGGCAAAGAGAAGCGGCATCCAGATCACAAAAGTCGTCCCTTCCCCCTGCCGTGTGACCACCTCTACAGAACCGCCGTGCTCATCAATTATCCATTTGGCGATGGACAGCCCCAGACCGATCCCTTCGGTAATCCCTCTGGATTCATCCGCACGGTAGAAACGGTCAAAGATATGCGGCACTTCGTCCTTGTCCATCCCGATTCCGGTATCCGAGATACGGATTCCCACCTGGTTCTGATAAAAGACGGCATCCAGCGTAACCTCACCCGCAGGTGTGTATTTAAAGGCATTATCAATGAAGATGAACAGCATCTGCTGCAGATAATCCTTGTTGCCAAGAATATATTTGCCGTTCAACTGGCCCATTTCGCCCACAGACCACTCGGCCTGACGCGGCAGGAAGGAAGCACGGCGTGCTACTTCGGTCATCATCGGCTCCAGCGCTACCGGCTCTATATCAAAGGTCCGGCCTGTATCCGCTCTGGCCAGAGAGAGCATATCCGCCACCAGCCGGCTCATACGCTTGGATTCATCAGCAATATCCTTCACCGATTCAATGGAGAGCTGGCGGATTTCCGCCTCGGTCATCCGGCTGTCATCCGGCTCCATCTCCCAGATCTTCTGCAGCAGATCTATGTTGCCCCGTATCGTTGTAAGCGGTGTCCGGAGTTCATGCGAAGCATCGGATACAAAGCGGCGCTGAGTGGCATAAGCCTCCTCCAGCCCTGTATAGAAGCCCTCCATCCGCCCAAGCATGTTGTTGACCGTATCGATCAGCCGGCCGATCTCATCCTGCGGCCCGTCGTATTCAATGCGCGAGCTCAAATCCGTCCCGGTCTGTATCCCGTTTGCCGCCTCAATAACCTTGCCGATCGGACTCATTGCTTTGCGGGCGAGGAAGAGCCCGAAGGTGAAGGCTGCTAGTAAGGTGGCGAAGGAACCGGCAAGCAGAATATTCTTCAGCCTGTTGAGCAAGGTAACTTGTTCTCCTGTATAAACAGCAACCTGGAGAACAGCAGGCATGCTGCTGTTATTAACGTTAACCGGAACTGCTTTCTGATAGATCAGAAAAGGGTTGCCGCCGTAAGAGGCCTGCTGGAATCCTTGCTGGCTATTGAGGCTTTCCTTCGCAGGGATTTTAAATTCCAGATTGATCTCCGTCATATTAGGACTGGGAATCAGCTTGTTCAGATCATAAATGTACATTTGGGCAAACAGGCTTTGACCAGCAGGACCTCCAAGAATGGGCTGCAAGGTGCCGTCATAATTCAAACCCGTTTTCAGCTGGACCTGATTGGACTGCTCTTTAAGCCGGTCCTTCAAGTCACCGTACGTATTAATATAGACAAACCCGTAGATTAACGCGGACAAAGCCAGCAGCATAATGGCCAGAATCCCTGAATACCAGGCAGTCAGCCGCAAACGTATAGACATATTAGTCACCTCTTAGGATGTAGCCGGCTCCCCGGATCGTTTGAATCAGCCTTTTGCCGCCATGCTCTTCCGTCTTCTGGCGCAGCATTGCGATGTATACCTCCAGCACGTTGGATTCACCGCTGTAATCGTAACCCCAGATCTTGTCCATGATCAGATCACGGGACAGCACCCGCTTCGGGTTCTGCATGAACAGATGCAGCAGTTCGAATTCCTTCGCCGTCAGCTCCAGACGTTTGCCTGCACGCGTCACCTCACGCGAATCTACATCCAGTGTGATATCCTCATAGGAAACCGCCTGGTCCGAGCCTCCGCCCTGCTCACTTTTGCGCCGGAGCAGTGCCCGTACCCGGGCAAGCAGCTCCTCCAGAGCAAACGGCTTCACCAGGTAATCGTCTGCACCCAGATCGAGCCCTTTGACCCGGTGTTCAATCTCGTCCTTGGCCGTCAGCATAAGTACCGGAACACTGCTTCCGCCCTCACGCAGACGGCGGCAGACCTCGAACCCGTCCACTTGCGGCATCATTACATCCAGGATAACCACATCCGGATCACTGTTCAGAACAGCACGCAGCCCATCTGCCCCGTTAGCGGCTGTTTTGACATCATACCCTTCAAAGGCAAGCCCGCGGCGCAGCATGGATATAATTTTCTCATCGTCATCAATAATTAAAATATTCGGTCGCATCAAGCAGCCCCCATTGTTCAGTTCATATATCTATATTGTATCATGAATCCGTTTATCCGCAGCCTATGCAGCAAAAACGGAAGGGTCTCCCCTTCCGCTGTGCTGCTCACCGTCCGGTGTGTTTATTGCTTCTGAGTTTGAGTCGTGTCAAAATCATTTTTGTTGCCGATTGTTACCGGAAGATCCAGCTTCTTACCGTCACGAACCACATTCAGTGTCACCTGATCGCCAACTTTGAGCGTCTGGATGTAAGTAATCAGATCCTGGCTGGTGGCATAGTTCGTACCGTTCACACCTGTGATGATATCGTAAGGGCGGAGGTCGGCGGTATACGCTGGAGATTTGAAGACAATCTCGGCGACTACGGAGCCTTCTTTAAGGTCAGTGCCCATTTGCTTAGCGACTTCATCGGTAATGGTCATCAGCGAAGCGCCGATGAATGGTACCGGTTCTTTCGGAATTTCCTGATTGGCTTCCAGTTTCTCTACAACTTCTTTAATGGTATTGACCGCGATAGCAAAACCGATACCCTGGGAGTCTGTGCTAACCGCCACATTCATCCCAATGACCTGACCGTTCATGTTAAGCAGCGGTCCGCCCGAGTTCCCGGGATTAATCGAAGCATCCGTCTGCAGCAGGTTCTTGTAATTGCGTGTGCCGCTTCCGTCTTCTTCATTAATATCAATACTGCGGCCCTTGGCACTCAGTACACCTGCTGTAACCGTGTGGTCAAAGCCCTGCGGGTTACCAATCGCTACGACTTCTGAACCTACCTTAATGCTGTCGGAATCACCGAGCGCCACTGTAGGGAAGTCCGTCCCTTCAATTTTGAGCACGGCCAAGTCCAGATCTTTGCTGGAGCCAAGCAATTTCGCTTCATAAGGTTTGGTATTGCCGTCAACCGTAACCTGAATGACATCTGCATTATCCACCACATGCTGGTTGGTCAGAATATAACCGTCTGAATTATAAATGAAGCCTGTGCCGATTCCATAAGGAGTAAGCTGGGATGAATCCGAATTGTTGGATTCCGGCTGGGATTCTGAATTGGAGCCGGAAGATCCGCTGCCGCCGAACTGATCACCGAAGAAGAACTGGGAGAACGGATCGCTCATATTCGGATTACTGCTGCTTCTGCTGCTTGATTTAACCAGCGTCTCAATTTTGACAACTGCCGGCCCCACCCCATCCACTACGCTGGATACATCACCCGATCCGGTAACCAGTGCTGCTGTGGAAGTGGAAGGCGTAATGGTAGCACTTCCGTTCGCTGTCTTAGCTGCTGTATTCGTAACGGCTGCTGTAACTGCCTGATCGCCTGTGAACCAGTTGCCCCGGTCCGCCATGAACATCGAACCCGATAATACAATCATTCCGGCAAGAAAAGAGATAAGTACCGCCTTGACCGGCTTCTTCGGCTTACGGTTATACTGCCAGCCATTACTTCCCTCAGGAGGGTTACCGCCGCGTCCGCCATTTCCGCCATTTCCGTCATATCCGGTTGTGCGGAGCGAAGTGCTGTAAGGTAAAGACTTGACCGGCTGCGGAGGTGAAATCTCTACACGTTCCGGCTCCCGGCGGTTGTAATGCTGCGGATCTTCACCATTCATCTCATCATTGTTCAAGGATTTGAACGGCCCATAAGAATAGTAGTAGGAGGAGCCTGCTTCGGTTGATGAATTACTGTTACTGTTGTTATTGCCATTGTTGTTAAAGTTACTGCTATCATTACTGTCCCATTCCCGCTGCGGTCCCGGTTCATTATCACGATTGAAGTTGTTCTCACGATTGTAATTGTTTTTGTTATCGTCCATGTTTTCTTTCCTCCCGCGCTTTGCCGCATCCGGCAAAGTGTTATTTGTTTTCTTGTTCTTATTTTGTACTTTAAACCTTAAGGTCACATTAAAAACAATTTAAGCGGAGATAAAAGATATGAACAATTAAAAGAGAATATGAGGGAGAACCGCAGGAAATACAGTTGTTGAGGCAATTGGTGAACGTAGAGGACAAGTAAATACCCCGGCGCTATAGCGCCGGGGTATTGCAGGTTACCGCTTCACGCATACGTACAATAGGCATGAATGTTGTACAAATTGCAACTTCGCTACCAGATAACAGGGGTGTTAGGGAGAATTGTTGTACGAAATACAAGAATTGCCCCGTTTAGCCGCTCGAAAGAGGTGGAATGCTGCCTTTCGTACAACAATTTTCGATTATAGATGATATGTAGAGGAAAATGTTGTATTCTGTGCAGGATTCACTGAACTGAAGGAGCTAACTCTGCGCCCAGCCCTTACGGTGGGCGTAGATTGCCAGCTGGGTGCGGTCATCCAGCTCACACTTCATCAGCAGGTTGCTGACATGCGTCTTCACCGTCTTGATGCTGATATGCAGCTCCTCGCCGATATCTTTATTGGTTTTGCCCTCAGCGATCAGCAGCAGCACTTCCTTCTCCCGCTCGGTCAAGCCGGAAGAGTCACCCTGTACGGTACGCTGGCGGATGCCTCGGGTCAGTGCCTGCGAGACATCGCCGGTCATCACCGGCATACCGCGGTACGCACCTTGCAGCGCGTAGATCAGCTCTTCTGCCGAGACGGTTTTGAGGACATAGCTGACCGCCCCTGCCTCGATCGCGTCTACAACAAGATCATCCTCCAGGAAGCTGGTGAGGATGACAATTTTGAGGCCCGGGAATTCGGCCAGCACTGCGCGCGTTGTCTCCGCCCCGTTCATGACCGGCATCATCAAATCCATCAGCACCAGATCCGGCAGGGCCTCATGCCCCAGTTCACGCAGCATGCAAAGCGCCTTATGCCCGTTCTCTGCCTCACCTATAACTTCAAACATCGGATCAAGCATCAGATATGTTTTGAGACCCATCCGCACCATATCATGATCATCCACCAGCAGCACTTTAATGAGACTCATTCTGTACTCCCCCTATCAGGCTCAGATTCGGCATCAACCGGCTCCGGGATGCCCTGCACAAACTTTGGTATATGTACGCGGATCGTCGTTCCCGCCCCCTTGCGGCTGATAATCTCTACCTGGCCGCCGAGCTTCTCGGCACGCTCGCGCATGGTGGTTAGCCCGTAGGAGCCCTGTTTATGCTGCACCTGCTCGAAGCCCTGCCCGTCATCGCTGATGCTCAGCACAACCTGGCGCGGCACCTCGCGCAGCGACAGGCTGACAACCCGTGCTCCGGCATGCTTCACGATGTTCGCCATCGACTCCTGAATAATCAGGAACAGCTGATGCTCAATCGCCTCGGATAGCTCACCCTGCAGTTCAAGCTCCTTTACCCCCTTGAGCCCGTTCTGGCGGCAGTAATCCGGGAACCATTTCTCCAGCGCCTCGAACAGATTGCGCCCCTCCAGCTCCACCGGACGCAGCTGCGCGATCAATGCCCTCATTTGCTTCTGCGCCATCTGGGACATGCTGATCAGCTGGTCCATGACCGTCTGCCCATGCTCTGCGCTCCGTTCAAGCACTTTAGGCAGCGAAGAAGCGGACATGTGAATCGCAAAAAGCTGCTGGCTCACCGTATCATGCAGATCCCGGGCCATACGCCTCCGCTCTTCCAGTACCGCGCTCTCCGCCGCCTTTTCCTTCTCAATGACTTCCTGTTCGCCAAGCTGCTGCAGGAGCTTCATCTTCTTCTCCACAGTATCCATCATAATATTGAATTCGTGATATACCCGGGCAAAAGACTGGTCTTCGCTCTCCGGCATCCGTACGGACAGATTGCCTTTGGCCACCTGCAGCATATTCAGGTCCAGATGGTCGATCCGCCGCTGAATCCGCTGTCCGGCAATATAGCCGATAGTCACGGTGAAGAGCACAATGCCCAGACACAGGTACAGCCACATGCTGGTATCCACCACCCGGATATAGCCCAGGCATGTCCCGGCATACATCAGTCCGGCAGTTACTCCGCCGCTAAGCAGGAAATACACCAGCAGCATCCACTTGGTATTGCTGAAGATCGTCCCCATTTAGCCCACCGTTTTGACTTTAATGTCACCGATGAAGCAGCTGACGTTAATGCGGACTTTTTTACCAGCTTCCTTATAATAAGGCGTCTTGCACTGCACATTGCTCATGAACCCGCTGCGCGACTGCTCAAGCACCTGCATATCACCAATGAACGAGCTGCCGATAACCGATACACCTAGATTCATATCATCCGGAATATAAACCTTAATATCACCGACAAAAGCGGAAATGTTGATCTTAGTCTCACCGTAAGGAATTTGCGCATTGGTCAGATCCAGCACTGTATCCCCGATAAACTGCGAAATGTTGGTTTGCTTTAGCTGGAAATGCTCACGGCCCATATGGACATCGCCGATAAAAGCCGAGCGGTTCGTCGTTTCTTTGTCCTGCCCGGAATCCTGAAACTCCTCATGCCATTCGCCGTGCCGGCGGGCATGGCGTTCCTGACGCTCCTGGCGTCTGCGTTCATGGCGTTCCTGCTTCTCCTGCCACCGGTTATCCGCCGAAGAGGAGGACACTCCCTGTTCTCCGTCTTCATCCTCAATGTCTTTGTGCAGATAATCATTCCAGTCCCGCCCGCCGGCACCGGCAGATTTGCCGAACTTCTGCTCAAACTGCTCATCGAGCGTCGATTCCAGCGGTGCAGGAGGCTTCGCATCCAGCGGGCTTTTGCCCGGTCCGGGCGGATAGAAATTCGGTGGTGCCGGCGGAACCGGCGGCGTTGTGCCCCGCGGCTTGAAAATAACAGCTAAACCGCCGCCGATCAGCATAACCGGGATCAGCATTTTGAAGAAATCGCCTGCCGAGAAGTCAAACCATTCTAAATTCCGTCCCAGGAAAAACACACCGATGGCCAGAAAGAAAAATCCGCCAAGTGTCGCAGAGAATCTCGAATGCTCATCGTCCGGGGACAGAAAGCGTTTAACCCCTAATATAATCAGAATAACCGGCCAATACGTAGATATCATTGAACCCAGGCTGAAATCAGTGTAGCCCATCTGTCTTAGCAGGAACAGGCCTCCCAGACCGATAAGGATCAGTCCGCCGAGCACCTGGCTGGTGAACCGTCGTTTCATATGTCATTCCCCCCAGTAGTTAGTGTAACTTTTGCTTCTTCACGCTTATAGTCCTAGTCTACAGGAAGAAAGCGGCGGGGAACAGCGGCGTGAGAAGGAAACAGGCCTCAGTCTCCAGACCGAGGCGGCTGGAATATTCCGTAAATTGTATGATGCCCATAAAAAAGCTGCCCTTCCAGCCCATAATCCGGACTTGAGAGGACAGCCTTGACGCTTCAAATGCTCATACCGGCAACCCCAGCATTACTGCTGCGGTTTTTGTACCGGTTTGGAGAACGTGTTGCTCTTAGTAGTTGCACCGTCGTTCTCAACGGCAAACTCAGCATTGTATTTTTCATTCGGTGTTTTGTAGTTCTCTTGTACCTTTGGTTTCTTGGAATTAGCCACGGAATTGTTCACCTCCCTCATCTCGGAAGAGGCAAGTCGCTTGCCCCAGTCGATATTATGGGAAATGTGAAGCCGTATTATGCATGCTTACGTGAAAAATAATTCAAACTCAGTGAGGCCGGTCCAACCCTTAAATAACCTCTTCCAGCAAATATTGCGGCACTGCGTTATAGGTCTGGATTGCATGTCCAAGACTTTTCAGCATACTCTCCGTACATTTTCCGTTGCCTCGTTTGATGAGCTGGACGACAACAGTCTTCTTGCCCCATTCCTTATACACCTGCTTGGTGGTGCTGAAGTACAGGTCAATCTTCCGCCCTTTAATCGCCGAACCGGTGTCGGCCACTATAGCATATCCGTAACCCGGTATATATAAAATACTTCCCAAAGGCAGAACTTTCGGGTCCGCAGCAATGGTGGATACGGCATTCTTGTCCCGGCGTACCTTGACACCCGAATACGTAATTCCGTACTGTGGATGCTTCGCGGTCTTGCCTGTGGATTCGTATCCGGCCGTATAGCCGGTCGCTGTTACTTTCATTGAAGTGATGATCTGCTCCGGCGCAGGTGCAGCTACCGGTACCGAATCCGGCTGCTTGGCGGCTGCCTTCGCCTTCGGCTTACTTTCCGGCACCTGTGCTGGCTTAGGAGCCTGAACGGTAACCGGCTGTCTTAACCGCGAAGAGCCTCCCAGACGGGATGCCGAACCTGCCTCTTGACGCTGAACCTGAGAATTCGTGGTGACTGCACTCAGTTGTCCTGCAGTGTCTTCCGTCCCTCTTGCCTGTGCCGATTTGCGCGAATAATCCGGGTAGATCCCGGCTGCTGTCAGCAGAAGCACGATGGTGACGAAAAGACACCAAAACCTCTGGTATAAGCCCATTTTGTTCATTAGTTAAACCTCCCCATATAGCGAAGGTTTCCCGTTTCACAAAATTTTATACCTGAAACCGGATAATAGCGGTCCCACGCGGCTTATAACAGAGGCTATTTATTGGTAATTATACGTACTATTAACAGCTTGTGTATGCTTTAGATTATACGTTCCGCAATTTCCTGTCCAAGCGAATCGATGACTTCCTGCAGCGGTTTGGCGCCAATGTCGCCTTCTCCGCGTTTGCGGATCGACACGCTGCCGGCATTCATTTCATTCTCGCCTACAACGAACATATATGGAAGTTTCTCCAGCTGTGCTTCACGGATTTTGTAACCCATTTTCTCATTGCGCAAATCGACTTCGGCGCGGATGCCGCTGCGCAGCAGCTTGGCAGCCACTTCCTTCGCATATTCATCAAAGGCCGAGGATACCGGAATAATCTTCACCTGCTGCGGAGACAGCCACAGCGGCAGTGATCCGGCAAAGTTCTCCAGCAGGAACGCTACGAAACGTTCCATTGTTCCTAGAATCCCGCGGTGCAGGACAACCGGACGATGCTTTTGCCCGTCATCACCGACATATTCCAGCTCAAAGCGTTCAGGCAGCAGGAAGTCGATCTGTACAGTCGACAGTGTTTCTTCCTTGCCCAATACTGTTTTGATCTGAACATCCAGCTTCGGCCCATAGAAGGCTGCTTCGCCTTCGGCTTCGTAGAACGGCAGGCCGGCCTCTTCGACAACCTCACGCAGCATGCGCTGTGCAGTCTCCCACATCTCATCATTGGCATAATACTTCTCTGTATCCTTAGGGTCCCGGTAAGAGAGGCGGAAACGGTAATCTTCAATCCCAAAGTCGCTGTATACCTGCTTGATCAGCTCCAGCACGCGGATGAACTCGCCTTTGATCTGGTCCAGACGGCAGAAGATATGCGAATCATTCAGTGTCATCGAACGGACACGGTGCAGGCCTGTCAGGGCTCCCGACATTTCATAACGGTGCTGGATACCCAGCTCGGCAATACGGATCGGCAGATCGCGGTAGCTGTGCATCGAGCTCTTATAGATCATCATGTGATGCGGGCAGTTCATTGGACGGAGCACGAACTCCTCATTATCGATAGTCATCTTAGGGAACATGTCTTCCTGGTAGTGTTCCCAATGTCCAGAAGTCTTGTACAGCTCTACATTACCCAGTACAGGAGTGTAGACATGCTGGTAACCAAGGCTGGCTTCCAGATCTACAATATAGCGCTCCAGAATGCTGCGCAGCTTGGCGCCCTTAGGCAGCCAGATCGGCAGGCCTTGTCCAACCAGCTGGTTGAAGGTGAAGATTTCCAGTTCCTTGCCCAGCTTACGGTGATCGCGTTTCTTCGCTTCCTCCAGCAGGCGCAGATGCTCGTCAAGCTGGGCCTTCTTGATCCAGGCTGTTCCGTATACGCGCTGCAGCATCTTGTTCTTGCTGTCTCCGCGCCAGTAGGCACCGGCTACGTTCATCAGCTTGAACACTTTGATCTTCGCAGTGGACGGCAAATGCGGACCACGGCAGAGGTCGAAGAATTCGCCCTGTTCATAGATTGTAATCACACTGTCTTCCGGCAGCGCCTGGATCAGCTCCAGCTTGTAAGGATCAGCCAGCTCGCCGAATCTGTCCAGTGCTTCCTGGCGGCTCACCTCATGGCGGACAATCGGCAGGTTCTCTGAAACGATACGCTCCATTTCCTTCTCAATCTTCAGCAGATCCTCCGGATTAAGCGGATGCTCCAGATCCATATCATAATAGAAGCCGTCTTCAATGACCGGACCTACTCCGAGCTTAACTTCCATAGTCCCGAACAGGCGTCTTACCGCCTGGGCCATAAGGTGAGCTGTACTGTGACGCATCACTTCCAGGCCTTCCGGGGAATCCAGGGTAACGATCTCTACAAGATCGCCTTCCTGCAGCTGAGTGGACAGATCCACGACGATTCCGTTGATCTTACCTGCTGCGGCATTCTTGCGCAGTCCGCTGCTGATCGAGGCTGCTACATCATCAATGCTACTGCCATCGGCATATTCCCGGACCGAACCGTCCGGAAGTTTGATATTTACTGACATTTTTCTTCCTCCTAAAAGTTAGCTTCTGCACACAAAAAACACCCGTCCCGCAAAGGGACGAGTGATTGCACCCGTGGTTCCACCCAAATTCGATGCCATTATGCAAAAGCTGCTGCAGAGCAGCGGCATTGCAGAATAGAATCCTTCGTCAGCATGGAGATAACGGCCATGAACCGGCGGTTCTTACTATCCTGCGTAATGATGTCCGTAAACGGACATCCCAGGAATTCATAACCGCAGCTACAAAGGGGTAAATCAAAAGCCGGTACCGGAGGAAATTGCAGCCTGAGGTTTCCTCTCTCTGAAGCGGTCCTGAACATCGATTCATATCTTTGTCGAAGCTGATAACGTGAATTACGGTAATTATAAATCTCAGCTTATCTTCCGTCAAGTGGAACCGGCATGTCATACAAGTCTGAAGCGCCGCCGCCCCAGGCTGTTCATTCTTCTTCCCGGCGTTTCTTACCCGGCAAGCGGCCTGCGCGCTTCAAAGACTCACGCAGCAAGTATTCGATATGTCCGTTTACGCTGCGAAATTCTTCTCCCGCCCAACGTTCCAGCGCTTCGTGCAGTTCGGGATCGATCCGCAGCGGAAAGCTTTTTTTGGCCGCCATAATATTACCGCCTTAGTACAACGAGCCGGCGTTAATAACCGGGCTCGCTCCGCGCTCCGACACAATCGCCACCATCAGATTGTTGATCATCGCCGCTTTGCGTTCTTCGTCCAGTTCAACTACACCGCTCTCTTTGAGCTGGCGGATCGCCAGATCCACCATGCCGACTGCACCTTCCACGATGATCTGGCGTGCAGACAGAATGGCCGAAGCCTGCTGGCGCTGCAGCATCGTACTGGCAATCTCTGTGGAGTAGGCCAGATGGGTCAGGCGGGCTTCGATCACTTCTACGCCGGATAAGGACAGACGCTCCTGCAGCTCCACCGCCAGTTCTTTGGCAATCTCATCGGCATTGGCCCGCAGGGACATGCCAGTCTCATTGAAGTTATCGTAGGGGTATTTGCTTGCCACATGACGCAGCGCCGTTTCACTCTGAATTTCCACAAACGCCATATACTTATCTACATCAAACAGCGCTTTGGCCGAATTAATGACCTTGAATACAATCACCGCAGCAATCTCAATCGGATTACCTTCCACATCATTGACCTTCAGCTTCACGCTGTTGAAGTTGCGGACCCGCAGTGATACGGTCTTGCGGATGCTGAACGGAATGACAGCGAACAACCCGCTGGTTGCAATCGTACCGACATATTGGCCAAAGAAGGTCACGACCACTGACTTGTTCGGCTGAACGACGGTAATACTCGTACATAGAATACCGGCTGCAACAAACAGGATGACAGGCAATGCCACGTATTCCTGAACGGCACCGTAAATTCCGCCCCCGATACAAATGGCAATTAGAGCCACAACCCAGAATCCGCTGACAGGATGCAATGTTTTCTCTTTCATAAAGATGCCTCCATTAGATATGTATTTGATATAATTATGATATCACTTTTGGATACAACTGTAAACTACTATTGTAAAAAAATCACTGCCTCTTTGCCGTTTTTCTTTTATAATTTGTCTGACATTACGGATGTTACGAAGCATCAGGATAGACCAATCCATTACTCCAAAGGATGTGTAATTCATGAGTGTTAAGGATCAAGTACTGGAAATCATTAAAGCTTCACCGGCTCCTGTAACGGCTGGAGAAGTCGAAAAGCTGTCGGGACTGGAACGCAAAGCGGTCGACAAGGCCTTCACCGAACTCAAAAAAGAAAATGCGATTGTCTCCCCCATCCGCTGCAAATGGGAAGCTGCAGTGAAATAACGGGACGTATTATGGTCTGGGCTGGACAAGCCTGAGCATCCTCGCAAACGGAAAGGCCCGCGCACAATGTGCACGGGCCTTTTGCCTTATTCAATTGTATTCATATAGAAATCAGGAAGCTTTGTTCTCCAGCATCCGGTAGATAATGACCGCTGCCTGGGCGCGGTTCGCGATACTCTTAGGCGCGAATTTCTGCGCGTCTACACCGTTGACGATCCCCAGCTGGGTCAGCTGTGCCACAGGCTGCTGTGCGTAAGCTGCAATCTTGGCCTTGTCAGCAAACTTATTCAGAGCAGCAGGCTCAACCGGCTGCAGCTGATCCTTGAGGGCATTAGCGATCATAATCGCCATTTCCTCACGGGTGATCTCACGGCCCGGCTCGAATTTACCGTTGCCTGAACCTCTCACCAAACCGGCGTTTACGGCAGCAGCGATCGTATCTGTATACCAGACACCTTGTTTCACATCAGTGAAAGTAGTTGCTGATGCAGTATTGCTCAAGTTAAGCGAACGAACGAGCATAGTTACGAATTCAGCACGGGTTACACTCTTCACGGGTGCGAAGTTCGTGCCGTCGATGCCTTTTACAATACCTTTAGCCGCCAGTGCATTAATAGCTTCTGCAGCCCACGCTACCTTACCCAAATCCTTGAATGCAGTACTAGGAACGGCCGGGCTCTGTGTTGGAGCGGTGGTTGCAGCCGGAGCCGGAGTAGCTGATGCGGCTGGACTAGGAGAAGCTGATGGTGAAGCAGTCGGTTTAGGTGTCGCCGTTGCTACAGGCCCTGTGCCAGTACCAGGATTAGTGCCCGGGTTAGTGCCTGGATCTGTTTCTGGAGCAGCATTGTTGGTAATCCGTCCTTCAATTGCAGCAGTAATAGCTCCGCCATTGAATTTCTTCACAATGTAATCATAGAATACATCCAGATCGATCGGTCCGGCCAGCGATTTACTTGCCTGGGTCAATACCTTATAGTTGTCTCCGCCTGCAGCCATGAAGTTATTGACTACAGCCGTATAGCTCTTGGACATTTCAATCGGTGTTCCATCACTTTTGGTCAGGTTGGCCACACGGCTGGCAACCGGCAGATACATATTGGCCGTATATTTCAGGCCGGAAATTTGCAGCGTCTTGATGTCTGCTGTTCCGTCAGCCTTAACTGCCCATTGCTGCTGCAGCAAGGTTTTGATCTGTTCGCCGGTAAGCGTCAGCTTCACCAGCGTATTGCCGAAAGGCTGGATTTTGGCCAGATCACCGAAGAGAACATTCCCCTTAGGAAGATCGGCACGGATACCGCCCGGATTCATAAATGCAAAGTCAGCAGGACCAGCAGCGCCGTCTTTGAAATCAGCCTGACGCATAGCATCCGCAATCAGGTTGCCCAGGGGGGCTTCCTTCAGATATACATCTGTACGGGTAACGGTTCCATCTGTAGTCCCTACAGGCTTAGCCAGCTCAGGATGCAGAGCCAGATAATGATCTACCAGTGCTTTGGTTTCAGCATCGGGCGTCACATTCTCCTGGAAGGTAGTAATTACTTCAGCAGATTTGCTCTTAACCTCTCCGGTCTCCGGATCAATAGCCAGGCGGATGTCTTCATAGGCAGTACCGTAAGAGTAGGCCTGAACAACCAGTTTGCCGTTCACCATATCGTTAGCGTAGGCATGATTATCACCAGCCACAATAACATCCACCGGAGAATTGGCCGGGAGTGCGTTCGCCAAATCTACTGCTTCGCCTGTGGATACATTTTTCTTCGTTGCAGCATCAACCTTCGTGGTTGCCGGATCATGGGCAAGCACGATAATCGTGTTGACCCCTTTACCTTTGAGCTCTGCAGCATACTTTTCAATGGCAGCCACTTCTTCTTCAGCGCTCAGGAATTTCACACCGGCTGTACCGGCAGGGGATACCTTACTTGGTGTTGCCTTGGTTACTACGCCGATAAACCCGATTTTTACACCGCCGATTTCTTTAATCGTGTAAGGCTTGATCAGCGGCTCTCCAGTCTTCATGTCAATCGCATTGGCATTAATGTAATCGAAATTCACAGGTGCATGGACAATGCTCGGGTTAACCGGGTCCGCACCGCCAAAAATTTGTGCCTTCAACGCTTCAACACCCTGGTCGAATTCATGATTACCCAAGGTTCCCACATCGAACTTCATCATGTTCATCCATTCCAGGGTCGGCTTGTCACGCTCCATGGAGGATACCGGAGCAGAGGCACCGACAGAGTCCCCGTTGTGGACTAGCAGGGTGTTATCGTATTTGGCACGGGCATTCTTCAGGTAGGTTGCCAGAATCGCCGCAGTTCCTACAGGCTTGCTCTCCGTACCCACAGTTACAAAAGATGTCGTATCCAATTGTCCGTGAAGGTCATTGATGCCGAGGAGATGGACTTTGACGCTTCCGCTGAGGTCGAGATTGTAAATCTCGTCACCCCGGAGATTCTGGGTTCCGGTGTCGGTAATATTATCATGTTTAGGAAGTGCATTCTTAGCCTTAGGTGAAGAAGTAAAGGTAACCTTGACATCGCCCTTGATCGGAGCGATCGACCAGTTATTATCGGCCGGCTGGTTAACGTTTCCTGCTTCCTTGATGTAATCCATCAGAATCTGACGATTCTCTTCCAGGGTATCCAGCACCATCGTAAGACCGGCAGCGCCTGTTTTGACACCCGGGAAATTCCCGCCGCCGCTTGCCCGGTAATTGTTAGTCACTACGATGAAGTCCTGATTCATATCCAGCGGCTTGTCATCGTAGGTAATGGAGGTAACCCGCTCAGAAGTGAGGTCATTCACCGTGCCGTCAGGCTTGTATCTTGCATTTTTGGTGACATCAATCGTGTATTTAATTCCGTCGATAACATCGAAATTAAATACGGAGAATGCGGAGTTCAGCAGCGGCTGCTCCGTTGTCACCGCTGGGTCAATACGGTTATAGGCACCCGCGCTCATTTCAACCCATTCTTTTACAGTCTCACCCTTGACCTTAATAGCCTTAAGCGTGTTGTCATAGAGATACAGGTCGCTTGCGCTGCGGATGGTCAGATCTCCCGCTTCGATTTCTGTATACTCATCCGGGTTATTGCGTCCGGCCTTGAAGGGTGCACCAACGCTCAGGATGGGCATTCCCTGGTAAGCAGCCAGGTTAGGATCACTGTTGATCAGCTTCTCAACATAGTTTTTCTGGGCATAGGTTACGATTTGAACCGTCGGATCATCCTGCACCATAGCGAAAAAGCTGTTCATCGGTACATCCGTACGTCCAAGGGGTTGATTGACATAAGCAATCGTAGCCTGGTGATCAGCGGCAACCACTGCATCCAGCTCAGCATCCGGCTCTACGTTTGCAATATTAACCTTGTTCTCCGTTCTGTAGATTGAACGGGTGGATGAAACCGAAGCGCTCTTGTCCACCATAAAGTGTCCGCTCCGCTGTGGGTCCGGAACGATTGCCAGATCGATGAGACCCAGATTGGCGCCGCCGAATCCCGCCTGAACGGCTGGAACATTGTTGATCTGGCCTTTGGCATTATCGATGCCGGGCAGTACAGCTTTACCCGTAGAATCCTTGAAGGATGCGTCCAGCGCTTCCACAGTCGCAGCCGGGAATACCTTATGGGTATGCGAGAACGTAATGGCATCGATCCCCGGCACGAGGCTTAGTGATTTGATGTCATTTTCAGATTTGGTTCCGGGTACTGCATTATTATCATATCCGGTATGTGCCATCGCAACGATAATATCCGCACCGTCTTCCTTCATCTGAGGAATGAATTTAGCGGCCGTTTCAGCGATGTCCTTAGTAATGACCTTACCTTCCAGGTTGACCTTGTCCCAATCCATAATCTGCGGAGTAACGAGACCAATCAGGCCGACCTTAACATGTTGGGTAGCTCCGTTGCTGTCGGTAACTGCCTTGTCGATTATTTTATAAGGAGTGAAATAGTTCGGGTTATTGGAATCATCCTCGTCCCCGTCTACGGCATACACATTCGCATTAATAAAAGGAATGTCTGTATACTCATATGTGGCTGAAGTGGCAGAAGTAATGCTCTC
Organism: Paenibacillus phytohabitans; assembly: GCF_013141775.1. Lineage (GTDB taxonomy): Bacteria > Bacillota > Bacilli > Paenibacillales > Paenibacillaceae > Paenibacillus_AQ > Paenibacillus_AQ phytohabitans. Next base: position 291,050 of record NZ_WHOB01000062.1, on the reverse strand, counting down.
CAGATAAGGAAGCCCATAGTTGAATTCGTGGTTGCCGAGTGTCGCAGCATCATAGTTCATGGTATTCAAAGCTGCAATCATCGGATTGATCTGCTTAGTCTTGCCGTCTCCATCAACTTGCTTGGAAGCGTACGTTCCCAGCGGTGTACCCTGAATCAAATCTCCGTTGTCGAGCAAAAGGTTGTTAACACCCTTATCCTCGGCTCTGGCCTGCTTCACCAGCGTAGCCGTCCGGTCCAGTCCTACCGTCAGAGACGGTTGGTTCTTAAAGTAATCCCAGCCCATCACATTGGTATGCACATCTGTAGTACTCATCAGCCGCAGGTTGATCGCGCCTGACGCAGGTTCAGCTGCTGCCTTCCCGGCTCCCAGTACTGAACCGGCAACGACTCCGCCCAGCACCTGTGCTGTAATCACAGCGGTAGCCAATATTGAAGCAATAGGCTTATTCCAACGTTTTTGTACCATAGAATCTTATACCCTCCCAGTTAATCTCTTTAAATTGACCGTCAAAGCGTAACATATCAACTTATTCCTATCTATCAAACTGGGTTAACTAGAATTGCGAATTGTGTAAAATGTAAAAAAGGATATGTTGCATTCATATTTTTATAAGGAGAGGGTTGACTATGGACGAGGGAAAGAACACACATGAAGAATTATTCTGGATCAAAGACGAGAACCGGAACACAAACCGGAAAGATATCCGCTGGTTTGAGGAAATGCTCACCTTTGATACTTTACGGGAAGCGGAAGAATGGGTTATGAGTGATGCCTATAATAAAATTGGCGGAGACCAGTTTGACGGCTATTGGACTGGTGATCCTAAGCTGGCGTTTGCGCTGGTCTATAACCTGACACGCCTGAAGACTCTGGGCGACGCTTCCTTTAATGATATCTATGCTGATGAAGAGGAGCGGGATGGTCAAACGATATTTAAGGTTTGGGTGAGTTGATGGGGGCTGGTGCCACTAATGGAAAAGCTGAGCGAAGGCAAGTGCGTAGGTAAAAGTATAATGTATGCGAAAATTCGAATACAATGGGCTTCCACGTAGCTCAATGAGCATAGTGTATGCGAAAATTCGAATACAATTGACTCGCCCGTAGCTGATGCTAACGGTGCCGGTGGAATAGATGGAAAAAAGACATTGATAAACAGCCCTCTTACACATCTAATATGTGCTGAAGGGCTATCTTTTGCTTTTACTAAATCTCAAATACTATCTCGTCGCCTGTCTCACTCTTCTTGAACGGGTTGATGTATTGTGTGAACCTCATTTGCAATCCTGAAGCATCGTCAGGTAATGGCGGGGAGACAACGTATTTATATCGGTAATTCGTTCATCATAATGCTCTGTTGGGCGTTCAAAATGTATTGGTTTCATCTTCAGCCTCCCACATGCTTATTTAAGTGATTTCACAATTAAAAATTAACGCATAATGGATTATATGGATAATAGCACCTCTTTCTCCCGGATGTCTCTTCCAGACGACAAAGAACGCTTGTCCATAACTAATCCCTCCAAATGGATTAATATTGAACAAGCGTTGTAGTTGAAATTATGAAAATAACGGGGTAAACACTACATTATCTGTAGCACATACCCGCTATTTTACCCTTGAAGTATATACCCTATTATGCCAAAAACACACTATAGCTACCCTCTAGTTCTGCATGATAAAGTCATTGTCGATCTTGGCGTTCGCATCCTCGAACGTCCGCAGGATGTCGTAGCGCGTGTTGCGCTGCGCCGGGATCTTGCCTGCTTCGCGGATCAGCTGGGTAATCGACTCAATGTTAACCTTGTAGGTTGCGCCCGCCGAGGAAACTACGTTCTCCTCGATCATCGTGCTGCCGAAGTCATTACAGCCGTATTGCAGGGAAAGCTTGCCGACCTCAGGGCCCATCGTGACCCAGGAGGACTGGAAGTTCTTGATATTATCCAGCACCAGACGGCTGATTGCCACGGTCTTGAGGTATTCCTCCGGTGTCTGCCGGTCCAGCTTGAGGTTCGTATTATCCGGCTGGAAGGTCCACGAGATGAAGGCCAGGAATCCTTCGGAGTCATATTTGTTCGCTATGCACTCGTCCTGGGCTTCACGGACACGCAGCAGATGCAGCGCCCGCTCTTCCATACTCTCGCCCAGACCGATCACCATCGTGGCTGTCGTGTTCATGCCGATCCGGTGCGCAGTCTGCATGACATCCATCCACTCGCGCCAGGAGCCTTTGAGCCGGCTGATCTTGCGGCGCGTGCGGTCATCGAGAATCTCCGCTCCCCCGCCGGGCAGGGAATCCAGGCCTGCGGCATGAATCTCACGCATGACCTGCTCCAGCGGCAGTCCGGAGACCTCGACCATCTTCATGATCTCTGCCGGTGAGAAGGAATGCATGGTGATCTCCGGGAACCGCTGCTTAATTCCGCGCAGGATATCCGTGTAATAGCTGAACGGCAGATTCGGGTTCGTTCCGCCCTGCATCAGAATTTCAGTCCCGTTCACGCTGATCGTCTCGGCTATCTTTTGATAGATCGTTTCATCGGGAAGCACATAACCTTCCTCCGAACCCGGTCTGCGGTAGAAGGCGCAGAAGCGGCAATAGACATCACATACATTGGTGTAGTTAATATTACGGCCGATTACGAATGTAGCCAGCGGGTCCGGGTGCCAGCGCTTCATAATAATATCCGCAGCCGCGCCCATTTTCTCAATTTCATTGCTTTCGAACAGTGTGATTGTGTCTTCTAATTGAAGACGTTCACCTTTAAGTGTCTTATCCAGAATAAGATCAATTGCACTCAACGTTCGCAGCCTCCTCTTAATCCTATGAAGTATAGTAGATGAATTTAATTTAAAAAATAAACAAACTCGTTCCCCCATCGTATCACAATCGGATGAGCTTGAAAAATCTTTCGCCAAATAAAACAGCAGCACCCTGTTGGCGCTGCTGTTCAATGTATACAGTGATTCTATCTGGCTGCCAAGGTTCCAAGATGCCTATTCCAGCTCGGTGCGCGCAGCCTCCAGTGCCTGGGTAAGATCAGCGATCAGATCGTCCACATGCTCGATGCCGACCGAGAAACGCAGCAGCCGGTCATCTACGCCAACCGCATCCCGGATTTCCGCCGGAATATCGGCGTGAGTCTGTACAGCCGGATAGGTCATAAGCGATTCCACACCGCCAAGACTCTCAGCAAAAGCAATCAGGCGGATATGGCGGAGCAGCGGCTCCACGTATCTGGCATCCTTCACCTTGAAGGAGAAAATCCCGGTGTTGCCGGAGGACTGGCGCTTCTGGATTTCGTATCCCGGATGATCCGGCAGACCCGGATGGAAGACTTCGGCAATGGCCGGATGCTCCAGCAGATAACGGGCGAGAGCCAGCGCATTACTCTCATGCCGCTCCATGCGCAGGGCAAGTGTCTTCATCCCCTTCATCAGCTGGTAGCTGTCGTTTGGTGCAAGGACAGCGCCCAGTGAATTATGCAGAATCGCCATTTCTGCGGACAATTCAGCACCTTTGGTCACAATAAGTCCGGCAAGGACATCGTTATGTCCGCCCAGATATTTGGTCGCGCTGTGAACGATGATATCTGCTCCAAGCTCAATAGGGCGCTGGAAGAACGGGGTAAGCAGCGTATTGTCGACAATCGTAAGCAGCCCGTGGTGGCGGGCCCATGTACATACCGCTTCGATATCCGTAATCATCATCAGCGGATTGGTTGGTGTCTCAATGAATACACCCTTGGTGCCCGGCTGGCGCGCAGCTTCCAGAGCATCCAGATCATTCGTATCAACATAGGAGGCGCTGATGCCGTATTTGGACAGAATCCGTTCCAGCAGACGGTACGTTCCGCCATACAGGTCGAGCGAGACAACGAGATGATCACCTTGTCCAAACAAAGCAAACACAGTAGTCAGTGCAGCCATACCTGAGGCGCAGGCGAAGCCGGCATCGCCGGATTCCAGCGCCGCTGCCGCATCTTCGAGCACAGAGCGGGTAGGATTTTTGGTGCGGATGTAATCAAAGCCCGTGCTCTGTCCGAGTCTCGGGTGACGGAATGCCGTCGCGTTGTACACCGGATAATTAATCGCCCCTGTCGCGGGGTCCTCCATCGAACCAATCTGTGCCAGTCTGCTCTCAATTTTCAGTTTCTCGTCCATTTCCATTGCCTCCTAAAAGTTTTGTGCGTGTAACCATTGCTTCTATATATAAATAATTTTTTTAAATAAACGCTCCGATATCGTAGGGTGTCTCCTGGTATACATAGTAATTGAGCCAATTAGCGAATAATAAGTTGGCATGGGCGCGCCAAACGGCCGGCGGTGTACGGGTGGGATCATCTTTTGGATAATAGTGCTTCGGAATCTCAATATCCATGCCCTTGGCGATATCGCGGTCATACTCCCATTTCAGGGAGAACGGATCATATTCTGAATGTCCGGTTACAAAAATCTGCTTGCCGTCATGCGCAGAAACCAGGTACACACCGGCTTCCTCTGATTCCGCCAGAATCTGCAGATCCGGATTATTCTCTATATCTTCACGGGAGACATCGGTGTGACGGGAATGCGGCACATGGAATACTTCGTCGAAGCCCCGCAGCAGTTTCACATTATTATGGCTCAGCGTATGCGGAAACACTCCAAAGCATTTATCCGGCAGACTTACCTTACGCACGCCGAAGTGGTGGTATAGTCCTGCCTGCGCGGCCCAACAGATATGCATGGTCGAGGTTACGTTCTGCTTGCTCCACTCAAAAATCACTTTCAGCTCTTCCCAGTAGTTGACATCCTCGAACTCCATTTGTTCCACCGGAGCCCCGGTGATGATCAAGCCGTCAAAGCGGCGGTCACTGATTTCATCAAAGGTTTTGTAAAAGCTCTTTAAGTGCTCTGCCGAAGTATTCTTCGAGGTATGGGAGCTGGGATGCAGCAGAACAACGTCCACCTGAAGCGGTGAGTTCCCGATAAGGCGCAGCAGCTGCGTTTCCGTGGTTTCTTTGGTCGGCATCAGATTCAGGATGGCGATCCGCAAAGGACGGATATCCTGATGAAAGGCATGGCTTTCATCCATTACAAAAATATTCTCACCGGATAATACTTCTTTGGCCGGAAGACTGTCGGGAATTTTAATAGGCATTGCTGTTTCCACTCCTTAACTGAAATTAGGTTCCGCTTGGCGGTTAAATCTGATGTAAAACAACGAAAAAAGACCTTTCTCGGGCGAGAAAGGTCATATATCTGCAGTCATATGCGCCTCTCTCATCTGCCAGAGAACTTCCGCCGGACGAATAACGTCCTGCAAAGCTTCCGCAAGAATTAGCACCGTGCGTTCACACGCCGGTTGCCGGGTTTCATCGGGCTAGTCCCTCCACCTGCTCTTGATAAGATTTAGCTGTATTCAGTTGGGTTATTCCAAAGCATCCGCGGATACTTTTCTTAAAATTCACTTTAAATCATGAACCTCCTTTTCGTCAAGTCCATACAATGCTTAAGGGGCCTGGAGAATGAAAAGAATTTCTCTTGAAAGAGCCATACCCCGGCGTTATACTAGACAAGTGTTTCAACCATAAACGGCGAAAAGAAGAGGTGAGAGAAGAATGGAAGGCGACCCGGGCTCGCGAATAAGCGTGCAGAAAGAACAACCACACAGGATTAACATCAGCTTGCCGGCGGCGGGGGCAGTTCTTCTTCATGCTCTCGGACCGTCTTTTGGCCTTCATCCATGATTGTACCACCGGCCAAGCTGATTTTTTCTCTGTGCTTTAATTAGCATATCCCTGGAGAAGACCAGGGACAGAAGGAGTGAATCAGATGAAAATCCGGCTGGTGAACGCAGGGGTTTTTACGACTATTGACAATATTGAGGATACACTTACCGCACCCGCTGAGGGTTTCTACTGGATTGATGCGGATGTTGAGGATCTTGTTGAGCTTCAGCCTTTGTACAATCTGCATGATCTGGCTGTCGAGGACTGTCTCAGTGAAGAGGATCAGCGCCCGAAGCTGGAGATCTATGAGAGCCATTATTTTATCGTAGTCAACAGCATCCGGTTTGATGACGAGGAAATCTTCCTCCGCGCGCTCAACGTATTCCTGGGCAGACATTTCATCATCACCGTTACGAAGCAGAAGATCCATGAGCTGCGCGTCCTGAAGCCCATTCTGTGGGAGCAGGAGGTCAGTGAGCCGGACCGCTTCCTGTACCTGTTAATCGACCTTGTGGTCGACAACTTCTTCTCGGTCGGTGACCGGATTGAAGCGCGGATTGAGAAGCTGGAGGAGGATATCCTCATGCACACCAAGAAATCGCATCTCAGCGAGATTATCGGTCTGCGCAGTGAAATTCTCTGGCTGAAGAAGATGCTGGGCCCGCAGAAGGAAGTTATCAACACGCTCAACAAAAAAGACCTCCGCCTGATCGACGATCAGCTGCAGAAGTATTTCAGCGATATTTATGAAAATGCGGTCAAGATCTCTGAAACCTTTGAAACGTACCGCGATCTCATGGGCAACTTACGTGAAGCTTATCAGTCCAGTATTGCTAACCGCGCCAATGAAATCATGAGAGTATTTACGGCAATTACTACGATATTCATGCCGCTGACCGTTATTACCGGTATCTACGGTATGAACTTTGACAATATTCCCGAGACCCATTCCCAGTACGGCTATTATGGAGTCATCGCCGTCATGGTGACGCTCGGCTGCGGAATGCTGGTGATCTTCCGCAAGAAGGATTGGCTATGAAACTAAACGGACGAATACGCAGGACGAAGGCACCGGATACCTCAGGGTATAGGGAAGCCTTCGTCTTTTTGGTATATGGCGGCCACAAAACTACATGTGTCCGGCTGCGCCGGTATCCATGCCGGCAAACAACCGCTCCGTATCCTCGCGCTTGCAGAGCTGACGCTCCGGATTCATGACCGCCGCAGCTCCGGAGGCGATGCCGAACTGAACGGCTCTGCGCAGCGGCCAGCCCCGTTCCAGACTGTACACGAGCCCCGCAACCAGACTGTCGCCAGCACCTACTACACTGAGTACAGGAACTTCAGGTGCGTGCAGATGCTCGCTGCCCTCTCTGGTAATCAGCAGCGCCCCGTCCCCGCCCAGTGAGACTACCACTACTTCCGTCCGGCCTTCTTCAATCAGCTGAAGTGCGGCTGCCTTCACTTCCTCATCACCGGTTATTGCATGCCCTACCAATTCTTCCAGCTCACGCGCGTTCGGCTTCAGCAGATATACACCGGCATCAGCCGCAAGCTGCAGCGCTTCGCCGGAAGTATCGATAATAACCCTGGCCTTCCAGGGCTTCGCAGCTTCAATGACACGCGCATAGAAATCAGCGGGACAGCCCGGGGGCAGACTGCCGCTGGCTACAAGATAAGCAGGTTTATCCTGCAGCGCCGTTAATTGCTCAAGACACTCCTTCCAGTCGCCTTCGATGAACCGCGGGCCCGGCATGTCGAACCGGAACTGCTGCCCGGTGGATTCCTCCACGACAATCAGATTCTCCCGGGTCTGCCCGCTGATCGGAATCTCCTGATGCCTTACGCCCTCCTGTTCCAGCATATGGTGCAGCAGCTGACCATGAAGTCCGCCTGAGGCATAGAGTGCAAGGGAATCCCCGCCCAGTCTGTGAATCGCCCGTGACACATTCACACCGCCGCCTCCCGGTTTGTACGAGGCTTCACGGCAGCGCAGCTTATGATCGGGAACAACTTTACTTATACCCGTACTGGCATCGACGCTAGGATTAACCGTCAACGTTACTATCATATGTCCCACTCCTTTTTAACTGCATACAGGTATAGTACCGCTAATCGCCCCTTTCTCCTAATAACCTGGACAACACTGCCGGCCGCAGATAAAACCCTGCAGCGCGCTTCCTCTCTCGCGAAAGGAAAAGCAAGCTGTGCAGGGTTAATCCGGGGAAGAAGGCTGCTTCTTACAGATTCGTAGCCAGTCCTAACGAGGCCGGCTGCTCCCGGCGGAAGCGGATACGGATCAGCCGCAGGCGCTCATAGTACATATCGAGGCCTTCTGCGGGGGAGAAATCCTCGCCATAGGCCTTATAGAGAACGGGCTTCAGGAAGGTATCACCGATCAGCTCATAGGCTGTCCATATATTGTTCTGTTCCTGGGAAGTAACTTCACTGAGTTCAAGAGCAATGAGCTTCTCGACGGAATAACCGTCCTTCTCCAGTTCCTCTACAGCTTCAAGAACTTCACGGCGGGAGACCCCGCTGAGCGCCTTGAGCTGCTCCATTCCCTGCCCTTCTTCAATCCCCTGAAGCAGCACACGCCGCAGTCTCAGCCGCTCCAGCTGCTTCTTGTATTTCAGCTCCTTCTGTTTGTACAGCCAGGAAACAAAGCTCTCTTCGTCGATCGAATCACTTACCCAGCCCAGCGGATATTGATGCTCATGCTGCACACCGGAGGTAATACTGAGCCAGTCGGCGCCATATTGCGAGGCTTTACCTTCACCTACGCCGGGAATCTGCAGCAGCTCTTCCGCCGTATGGGGCAGAAATGCACTGATCATCCGCAGCAGACGGTTGCTGGCCAAGATGTAAGGTGCCTTGCGTTCGCTTGAGGCCTTCCCCCTGCGCCAGGAGCAAAGCTCCTCATAGACCGTTTCATTGGCGTACTGCTCACTGTAATACTGCAGCTTAAGCTGCTCCTGGCCGCGGCTGTTAAGATGCTCATCTTCATGAAATACACCGTCAATCAGGGGGCGGTAACCGTCTCCCATCTTCATTGCAAGCTCATGCCGGTACACACACAGCATCTCATTCCATGAACCGCCTTCATACCATAAGCTGTCACCCATTTCCTGTTCTCCTGAGAAGTCGCGCCAGCCCAGGCGCCATAGTCCCTCCTCCTCTCCAATCCACAACTGGGCAAATACCTCCTGGTCTACTCCTGACATTCTGGACAAACGGTTCATAAATACGATCTGCATATGAATCCCTACCTTCATCGTCTTACAGTATGCATGAGCTTTGTGCGGACCGGATTACCTGCCCCCGCCGATACCGTTTCAGCGGGAAAGATAAGGAACATTTATTGCGCGGAGCCTATAAATTCTTATCTTTGCACAAAAAAAAGCACCTCTCCCACGAAAATCCGTGAAAGAGGTGCTTCCTCTTAAATGCTATACTGTTAAAACCTAGGATACCACATATTGCGAAACAGTCAATGCCTTTTTGTAGGATATTCTACTGTCCGTCAAGCGCCAGCTTCGCAAGGCCAAGCGCACCGGAGAGTCCCGCATTATCCCCGAGCTGAGGAGGGACGATATAACCGCCGATCGCTTCATTGAGCGCCGGATGCTGCACATATCCGCCAAGCAATTCCTGCAGCTTGGTATGAATCAGCGGGAAGAGCTGGCTCTGCTTCATCACGCCGCCGCCCATCACGATTCTCTGCGGCGATAGGATCAGCACATAGTTCATCAGGGCGTGGGCCAGATAGTGGGCCTCCATCGCCCAGGCCGGATGATCCGATGGCAGCTCGCCCGCAGGCTTGCCCCAGCGCTTGCCGATAGCCGGACCTGCCGCCAGACCTTCCAGGCAATCGCCATGATAAGGGCAGAAGCCTTCATAGTGATCCTCCGGATGGCGGCGCACCAGAATATGTCCCATCTCAGGGTGGGACAGCCCATGGATCAGCTTCCCGCCGACTACTGCACCGGCGCCGATGCCGGTGCCTACGGTGATATAGAGGCAGCTATCCAGCCCTTGCGCGGCACCCCAAGTGTACTCGCCCAGGGCGGCTCCGTTCACATCTGTATCGAAACCGACCAGAACATCAAGCTGCTCCGTCACGGCTCCAACGAGATTATATCCGCCCCAGTGGGGTTTCGGTGTGGTTGTAATATATCCGTAAGTAGGGCTGCCGATCACCGGGTCAATCGGTCCGAATGAACCGATGCCAATGGACTCCACATCTTTACCGGAGAAGTAATCTAATACCAGCCCCATCGTTTCTTGAGGGGTTGTGGTCGGAAAGCTCACCCGGTCGATAATCGTCCCGACCTCATTCCCGATTCCGCATACAAACTTTGTTCCTCCTGCTTCAATCGCTCCCAACAATTTCACTGCAGCGTGCTCCCTTCTCCATTACCATCATTAAGTGATTGCTTCCAGACTTTGAAATTCAGCAGCATATAATCCAATCTATCCCCTGATAAAAAATAAGCCGGTAACCTGCCAGCAGGGTAATAAAGCGCTCTCTTGATCCTATTATACGAGGCTTACAGATGTATGACAAGCGGTTGACATAGATGGTACGGCTAAAAAATATTCTGGAATTCCACTCTCCAGCGGGGAGTGAAAAACCAGTCAATGGCGGTTCGGGCAAGGTGTTAGTATTACGAGCTGGCTGATGCAGGAATTACCCGAACGATTATGATCAGCAGGCAAACAGCCTGAATATACAAGATAAGGGCTTTAGAAGGCTGTCTTACTGATGGCCGAAATCCCTGCAAACCATAAATTTAGGCCATCCAATTTGTTCATCCGAAAAGTAAGAGACTTAAGCTCTCATGGTATAGACCACTTGTATGGACCACCTGTATAGACTATATATTAGGCAATCCGGCTAAGGGTTAAGCTATGAGCCTAGAGTCTCACCCGGCAGCGAAGTGATTGTTAGGCTCCCTCAGTATGGACAGGCTCAAAAGTTGTAAGTATTACAACTTGGGTTCACTGATATTAGTGTGTTCATGAAGATTGTTGCAGAAAATACAAGAATTCAATCCGCTAACCGACCTGATGGAGTAGAAATCCTGCCTTTCATACAACAATGTCCGATTATCATCGATAGCTTGAGGGGAATGTTGTATTTCGTGCAGGATTTCAAGCAGGATTAGGTGCAGGATTTATACGGAGTCCAGTTTCTGCCTTCTCCTCCGGTCTGGAATAATCAGAGCCGCTGCTTCGCTTGCTTCTTCTGTTCCCGATAAGTACGGCAGGCTTCCACCACCCGCCCGGCGGCCGGGAAATGGGACGCCAAATGAATATGCGCATAAGCAGCCATAATGTTGCCGCTGATGTAGCCCTCCGGCTGACTGCCTCCTCTGCCTTTGCTATCATAGGCATAAGTCCGAGCTTCACCAGGAGAGTAGCTCATGCTGGAATAATGGAATTCATGGCCGCGCAGTCGCCCGCCCTGCTTCAGCAGCAGGCAATCGTGAAGGGCTGTCACCTCACGGTACCCGAGAGCAGCGCGGCGTTCCTGCATTACGGTGTGCGCCGGAATGATCCCGGCCATCTCATGTACAGCGCCGGAGCGGTCAGTCAGGCTGCGGGCCAGCACCATGTAGCCGCCGCATTCCGCATACAGCGGCATTCCGTCTGCAGCTGCAGCTCTTACGCCGTCCAGGAAGAGCGAATTCGCTGCAATTACAGCAGCGAATTCTTCCGGAAACCCGCCGCCGATATAGATTCCGTCGGCCTCCGGCGGGATTCCCTCTCCGCTCAGCGGGCTGAACAGAACCAGCCGCGCACCTGCGCGCTCGAGCAGCTCCAGATTGTCGGCATAATAGAAATTGAATGCCGCATCCCGGGCTATGGCAATAACCGGCTGGACAGGACGGTGTGCCGGCCTGTTCGTATCCGCCGGCATTATCCGTACTGCCGGTGAAGACAAGGTTGGCCCTGCTGACACAGGCCGCTCCTGTGATGCAGGCTCCATTGCCGGCGGGCTGCCCAAACCCGGAGTCTCAGTCGCCGTAAACCCCGGCATTCCTGGCTCCAGTATACCCGGGCAGCCCTGCGAGGGCCCTTGCGCCTGCAGCACCGCATCCGGTTCCGGCGGATACTGCAATGCAGGCGCAGCAGCGGCAAGCTCCAGCAGCCGCTCCAGATCGGTGCCTTCCGCCAGCAGGTCGGCGGCATGCTCGAACAAAGGCTCCAGCTCTCCGCGCTCCACAGCGGGAAGCAGGCCCAGATGCCGCTCCGGGATATCGAGACCACCGTCGCGCGGCAACCAGCCGATGACCGGAATGCCGCAGGCCGCTTCAATCGCTGCCCGGACCATCCGGTAGTGGCCATCACTGCCGCAGCGGTTCACTATGACCGCAGCAATCCGCACCTGTGGCTCCAGCTGCTGAAAGCCCAGGACAATGGCCGCAGCACTGCGTCCCATACTGCGGACATCGACTACAAGCAGCACCGGACTGTCTGTCAGGATGGCGATTTCTGCCGTTGATCCGGTGAGTGCAGTGTCCTCTTTGCCGTCAAAGAGCCCCATCACACCCTCGATGACTGACAGATCCACATCCTCCGATACGCGCAGGAAATATTCCTGCAGATAGCTGCTTGAAGTCATCCAGGAGTCCAGGTTGCGGGAAGAACGGCCAGTGACTGCAGTATGATACGCAGGATCGATATAGTCAGGCCCGCATTTGAAGCCCTGAACCTTCAGGCCGCGCCGGGCAAACGCCCGCATCAGTCCCAGCGTGACCGTTGTTTTGCCGGAGCCGCTGCCCGTGCCTGCTACTACAAAGCGCGGGCGTGTCTGCAAGAACGGCTCCCGGTCCTTCATTTCATTCCATTTCTCTCTCACCGCTTCTCCCCCGCTCTAACCGGCATAGACAACCCGCGCTACGGCGATTGTCACATTTCCGCTTTTATGTTTGCGCTGCAGGAGCGCCTGCGCACCTGAAGATAACAATGCGGCAGGCTCACAGACTCCGTACGCTCCGGTCGCTCTGAACACTACCTCCGAAGGATTGTCCAGAGTGACGGTGTTCAGCTGGTCCGGTGAATACAACGCCAGCTCCCAGCCGTATTTGGCACACAGAGCCAGCAGTCCAGCCTCATCTCCCTTTATTCCGGCTGTCGCCACATTCCGCACACTGTAGAGCGATAGCCTGAGCTCTGCCAGCGAATGCAGCACTACAGCTTCAAGCTCCTCCGCAGAGGTTCCGCGGTTACAGCCCAAACCGAGCACCAGACTGCGCGGACGATAGACTACAGCGCATTCAGCAAGCACGGCCTCCTCCGGCAAATTTTGATCCGGCAGCCGGTCACTCACCACGATCGCTGCGCTGAAGCGGAAGCCGCTGCCTCGCAGCTCATCCCTGCTGGCAAATACGCGTACATGCTCCGGCAGCACTGCCCCCGGCGGCAGCCAGCCCGGCTCTCCGCTCTCCTGGACAAAAGCTACCGCTTCCCCGTTGACAAGCGCAGCACTGACACTTTTCATACCGGTAAAGCTGTCTGCGCGCCAGCCGTATTCCCGGCCAAGCAGATCCACAGCGAAGGTGCCCTGCACATCGGAAGCCGTTGTAATTACCGGATGACTGCCGAGCAGCCCGGCGATCTGCAGCGTCAGTCTGTTGGCCCCCCCGAGGTGGCCGGACAGCATGCTGATAACATGCTCCCCGCGCTCATCAATGACGATGACGGCAGGATCGGTTCTTTTGTCCTGCAGCAGCGGAGCAATCAGCCGGACCGCGGCGCCCAGTGAGAAGAACAGAATGACGCCTTCGTAATCCCGGAAGAGCCGGGGGAGCAAATCTTTTACCGGCCCCTCAAAAAGCGAAATCTCCCCGGCCCGCATCTCCACCCCGCCGCTATACTTGGCATAACAAAAGACTTCCGTCTCCCCGAGCCCCGCTCCCAGCTTCAGCGCCAGCCCGATGCCGTTTCGCGTGATCGCGACCGCTGCATACCGCCGCTTACTCACCAGAGCCAATTCCTTCCCGGCAGCCATGGGTAAATGCCTTGTCATAGAGCTTGGAGCGGTGCTGATCGCGGTCCGTCAGCCCGGGGTCCAGCGCCCAGCCGGCCAGGATCATGGCATGCATGGTGATACCCGCCTCCCGCAGATCCGGCTCCAAATTCTGCACCGTTGTCCGCAGAATCTGCTGATCCGGCCAAGTCGCCCGCTTCACTACAGCTACCGGTGTATCCGGGCTCCAGCCGGCAGCCAGGAATTCCCCGGCCGCATGCCCTGCCAGGGAGGCACTAAGAAACAGCGCCACTGTACAGTGATGCTCGGCCAGCTTGCGCAGCTGCTCGCGCTCCGGCACCGGTGTGCGTCCTTCCGCACGGGTCAGAATTACCGTCTGTGTCAGATCAGGCACGGTCAGCTCTGCACCAAGCGCCGCAGCGGATGCAAAGACCGAGCTTACACCCGGCACGATTTCATAGCAGACGCCGCATAGCTTCAGCAGCGACATCTGCTCCAGAATCGCGCCGTACATGGACGGGTCGCCCGTGTGGACGCGGGCTACGCTTTTACCAGATTGTACTGCTGCCGCCATCAGCTCTACCTGCTGCTCCAGATCCAGCCTCGAGCTTCGCAGTACCTCTGCACCGGGCTTCGCACTGTGGATCAGCTCCTCACTGACCAGAGAGTCGGCATAGAGCACCACGTCCGCTGAGCGCAGGATCCGGCTGCCTTTTACTGTAATCAGCTCCGGATCGCCGGGTCCGGCACCCACAATGTATACTTTAGGTTCGAGCACGATATCTGTCATTTGCTCACCACCATCAGACTTAAGTACTCCAGCTCCTTGCCCCGCAGATCCCGCGCATCGCGCCATACCGTTTCGTAAGGCGAGGTTACCTTGGTAACGACGGATGCTTTGCCGGACAGCCCCAGTTCATCCAGCACATCCAGCACCAGATCCAGCACCTTGGCCACCTTGAGGAATACCACCGTCTCGTGATGCAGCAGCGCTTCCTTCAGTGCCTCACGGTCATCTGTCGCCGGGATGATTCCCACCCGCTGATCTCCGTCCGCCAAGGGCTGCTCCAGGGCAGCAGCCGCGCCTAGCACCGAGGAAATCCCCGGAATGGAGACGATCGGTACACCGGGATGCAGCTCCTGCATTAACCGGGCCAGGTGAATAAAGGTGCTGAACAGATTAGGGTCACCCTCCGTCACAAAAGCCACATCCCGGCCCTGCTTCAGCTCACTCCAGCACAGCTCCACAGTGCGGTTCCAGCCGCCGGCCAGCAGCACCGGATCCTTCGTCATCGGGAAGATCAGTCCGAGCATGATTTTCTCATCCGGCTTCACATGCATCTCGATGATTTCGTGGGCGTAGGATTTGCCGCCTTTTTTGGTTGCCGGGTAGGCAATCACCGGACATTCCCGCAGCAGCCGGCAGGCCTTGAGCGTAATCAGCTCCGGATCACCGGGGCCGACACCGACACCGTACAACGTCCCGATCGCCCGGGGAGTCAGCCTTTCCTCCAGCTTCAGCTCTTCCTCATCCATAGCATCATAGAGCGCACTTGCGGCCTGCATCGCCGCTTCTGCCAGCTGCGTTTCAGCAGCAATTCCTTCTCCCTCAGATGCTTCCTGCCCGTCCACAGCCTGCACTGCCTGCTGACTCGCCGCCGTTACATGGGTATTCATCGCATGTTCCTCCTTTGTTTCTGATGCTTCTTGCTTCCTTATATCTGAATATCTGATCTGGTCTGCCTCAGCTCTTCCGTCCACTTACCACATAGACCGGATTCATGCCTTCGAACCGGGTCATGCCGAGAATCGGCTTGCCGCGTGATGCCTGAAGCATCGTTACCCTGCAATCCAGGCCTGCCTGCTTCAACGCTTCCATGCTTCCATATAACGTCTCAATGGTGATCGCTCCAACAACAATCCGCCCTTCCGGCCGGAGTCTCGCGGCGCAGAGCGCGATAATATCCGCCAGCTCCCCGCCGCTGCCGCCGATGAACACTCCATCCGGATCCGGGAGACTCTCCAGCCCCTGCGGCGCTTTTTGATGTATGATCTGGAAATCGGCGCGGAACTTCCGGCGGTTCGCTTCCATGTTCGGCAGATTCTCCGCTCCCTTTTCCAGGGCATAGACCTTGCCGAGCCTGGCGATCCGCGCACATTCCGCCGCAACCGCACCGGAGCCGGAGCCGATATCCCACACCACCGCATCCTCGGACAGATTCAGCTCGGACAGGACCAGAGCCCGGACCTCACGTTTCGTAATGAGGCCTTTCTCCGGCTTCCGCTGCTGGAACTCCTCGTCCGGATAAGCGAAGCCGCGCCGCAATGATGAGCCGGTTCCCGGCCTTCTGCGCAGGATAACTACATTCAGCGCCGCAAATTCACTAGTCTCCATCTCATCCAGCGTCCAGAAGCGGCAGATTTCTTCCACTCCCCCCAACCGTTCGCACACAAACGCTTCATATTCTATCATCCCGAACTCACGCAAATAAGCGGCAATCACCGCAGGCGTATTACTCTCGTCCGTTAGCAGAGCCACCTTGTGCTTGCCGTCTATGCGCTGGGCCAGTCCCTGGATGGGGCGCCCGTGCAGACTGATCAGCTCGGCATCCTGCCAGCTGTCCCCCAGCCGGGCAAATGCGAGCTGCACACTGCTATAGTGCGGAATAACCTCAACATGCTCCGGCCCGAACTTGCGGACAAGATACCCCGCGATGCCAAAAAAGAGCGGGTCCCCCGAGGCTAGAACCACGGTCCGCCGCTCCCTCCACAACCCCTCCAGCTTATCTGTAAAGGGCTTCAGCCCGCCTTGCAGAACGATTTTCTCACCGGTATATCCGCCAAAAAAATTCAATTGCCGTTCTCCGCCGAGCAGTATCTCACTGTTATTCACTTTACTTAAGCTATCCGGTGTCAGACCGCCGGCGCCATCCTCACCGATACCGATAACATAGATCAGGTTACCCACGGATCTCCGCCCTTCCCAGCACTCGGCCCTTCATCGTCATCAATACCATTTCCACAACCATGCCCCCGTTCATATGCTTCAGACTTTGTTCACAGGCATGCCGGCACAGGCTCTCAAAAAAAGCGGAATTCCCCGCCTCGGTCATCATATCCACCACCTGCGAGGCTGTATTGGCGGCAGCAATCTCCCTCACCTGCTTGTCATCTGCCCCGGCCTCCGCCGCCACGGCTGCCAGAAATCCGAAGTCAACAGGTGCATTCTTCGAGTGGATCAGCATAGCGCCTTGAGCGACTTTGGAGAACTTACCGGCCATGCCCACAAAGGTAACCTTCCGGATTCCGTAGGCCTTGGCATGCTCCAGTGAGAAGCCTACATATTCCCCCATCTGGATAAAAGCTTCCTCCGGAAGCCCGCCGAACATCGCCATCGCATATTTCTCACTGCTGCCGCCGGTGGTCAGAATAATCTGCCCGTTCCCCGTCGCGGCCGCAACCGAGATCGCCTGAACCACACTCGCCTTGTAGGCTTCAGTGGAGAACGGGGTAACCACGCCCCGCGTGCCGAGGATAGAAATGCCGCCGATGATGCCGAGCCGCGGATTCAGCGTTCTTAAGGCAATCGCTTCGCCTTCCGGCACGCTGATGACCACCCGCAGCCCCCGCGC
The DNA here is from genome assembly GCF_013141775.1 of Paenibacillus phytohabitans. GTDB lineage: Bacteria > Bacillota > Bacilli > Paenibacillales > Paenibacillaceae > Paenibacillus_AQ > Paenibacillus_AQ phytohabitans. The sequence goes on along the minus strand of NZ_WHOB01000062.1, from coordinate 273,708 downwards.
CGCGCCATGCTCCTCCAGCACACCGGACACCGCCTCCAGTATCATCCGCCGCGGCACCGGATTAATCGCCGCTGCTCCGACGGGCACCGGCAGCCCTGGCTTCGTCACCCGGCCGACGCCACGGCCGCCGTCGATCTCCACACCGGGGTGATCCAGCCAGCTCACCGCTGCTTCAATCCAGGCCTGATGCGTGGCATCCGGATCATCTCCGGCATCCTTGACCGTGGCACAGATTGCCGAGTCCGCTCCTTCGCGCTGCCAGCCTGTAAGTTCAAAGGAGTGCCGGAAGCCCGCCGGGAGATCAATATCCACAGCGGCAAGCCTGTCGCCTGTAATCAGCAGCAATGCCGCACCTTTGGCAGCGGCGGCGGCACAAGCACCTGTGGTGTAGCCCCTGCGCAGCGGGGCGGCAGGAGTTGAGGAGGCAGGAGCAGCGGTAGGTGACGCTGACAGACCGCCTGGGTTGGCTGCGGATTCAACAACATGCTCAGATTCTCGTTTTGCTGCATATTTTGCATACTCTGCATCATGCTCATGCTCGCGATTCGCTGCGTACTCTGCATTCTTCTCAGACAACCGCTTTGCAGTGTACTCTGCCGCGGACTCATTATCATGCTTCACCTCCGTTTCCTCCTATTCTGATCTGCCCGGTTGTCTGGTGTTTCCTCGCTCATGGCAATCCCTCTTTGTGATGATATGCAACCTATATGGAGCATCGTAGATATATTTAGACACGCTAACAATTAAATAAGTGAGTTCAATCAACAATGCAGTCATTGATGTATTCAGTTCCAAGTGAAAATTTCATAATAGTTGTATACTGTGCAATTAAAATCAGCGAAAAGGTAGGCTAGCATCTTATAACTGTACTCTGTACAACTAAATCTGCCCAAATGGGTGAGAACAAGCAAAAAACAGTAGTTTAGTTGTACAAAATACAGCTAAACGGATAATTGGTTGTAAATCAGACGTTTTAGTTGTACAAAGTGCAGTTAAGTAAACATACCTCATAAGCCTGGCATATAGATTAGAACTTGTTCATATCCTGTTCAAAACCCGCTCTGACCCAACCCTTATAGAGTTTTGCCCAGCGCTAACAAAGTTCCCGCTTATACCTGACGCAGACCTAATTCAATTCGCCCGCAGCCCGGCGGTCCGCCAGCAGACTCAGTGCATTGACCGCAGCGACCACGATCGTGCTTCCGCCTTTGCGGCCGATATTCGTGATGTAAGGAATATCGAGCTTGCGCAGCTCATCCTTGGATTCCGCTGCAGAGACGAACCCGACCGGCATACCTATGACAAGACCCGGCTGCGCTGCGCCTTCTTTTACCAGACGAATCAGTTCCAGCAGGGCAGTCGGCGCGTTGCCGATCACATAGATCCCTCCCGGAGCCTGTGCACAAGCTTTGCGCGTAGCCATAATGGCCCGTGTAGTCCCGAGCGCCTTCGCTTCTTCCATCACATCCGAATCGGAAATATGAACCCTGACTTCCCCGCCGTACCGCTGAATCCGCTCCTTGGCAATGCCCGCCTCCACCATCCGCACATCGGCAATTATCGGCTTGCCCTGCAGAATGGCGCTGATGCCGGCCTCAATCGCCCGCGGGTGAAAAACAAGACTGCGCCCCAGCTCGAAATCGGCAGAAGCATGAATGATCCGCTGCACTATTTTGTACTCCAGCTCGCTAAAGGAATGTTCACCCATCTCTTCTGTAATCATCTGAAAACTCAGACCCTCTATTTCCTGCGGCTGTACCGTCACCGGCTTGAAATCCGTACCAAAATCCACAGTTATCCCTCCTTGTTCATTTGCAGCGCAGTTCTCACGGCCTCCGTAATCTCGTCAAAAGAGTCAAACACCTTCCCGCTCTCTCCAAAGGTCAGCTCCGGCCGCATAATTAAAATGACGTAAAGCCCCATATCCAGCGCGGCATGCAGCTTCTCATCCACCGAGCCTTCCGCTCCGCTCTCTTTGGTAATCATCACCTGTGTGCCATATTGCCGGTAAAGTGCCTCGTTCATCTCTCTGCTAAAAGGGCCCTGAAGCGCAATAATATTCCGCTGCTCAATGCCAAGGGACAGGCATTTCTCCATATTCTCCAGGCAGGGCAGCAGTCTGACCGTCAGCCGGATATCCGGATCTCCCAGCAGCGCCTCCGCAAACAGCTCAAGTGTCTTGCCGCCGGTTGTAAGCATAATGGAACCCTTAAGTTCCCTGGCCTTGCGCGCAGCCTCTTCATAGGAATGCACAACGATCAGCCGGGGGTGGCTGTCATAGATAAGACTTTGCCGCTCGTAGCGAAAATAGGGCAGGCCCAGCGCTGCAGCCGCGCCCATAGCATTGACGTGTGCCTCCAGCGCAAAAGGATGGCTGCCGTCCACTACTGCACGATAGCTGCCCTCCTGCAGCAGCGAGATCATGGCCGGCTTATCCAGACGGCCGACCCGGGTGCGGATTGCTGCGGCTTCCAGCCGTTCAGCCGCACTGGGCGTTACGACAGAGGCCTGCAGCGGCAGGCCTTGTCGCGACAGATTCAGCGCCAGCTCCCGGGCATCGCTGGTGCCGCACAGCATGAAGATCATCGCGGCTGGCGCAGATCCCGGTTGTCTGCCGGAGCCGCTGTTCCGGTTACATCATGCTGCTCTTGATGCCCATGCCCATGATCCCCGCGACCGTGATGCCCATGCTTATGCCCATGACCGTGATGCCCGTGCCCGTGATGCTCATGCCCATGTCCTCCGTGCGTGTGTTCCCTGTGACCATGTTCCTTATGATCGTGGTGTCCATGCTCGTGTTCTTCGTGCTCGAGTTCCCCATGACCGTGTTCCTGATGATCGTGGTGTCCATGCTCGTGTTTCCCGTGCTCGAGTTCCCCATGACCGTGTTCCTGATGATCGTGGTGTCCATGCTCGTGTTCTTCGTGCCCGTGATGCCCGTGCCCATGATTCCCATGCCCGTGATGCTCGTGCCCATGCCCCTCCTCACCATGGTGGTGATGGTGGTGCAATGCCGCTTCATCACGGTACTTGCAGTTATCGCAATTGCTGAAAGACTGCCCCTCCATTGTCTCCTCAATGCGCTCTGTCAGCATATCGACTAGCAGCGGATGTGTGCCGAGCTGGCGGCCGAGCTGCACTTCAATTTCCGGATGCTCTGCGGCGAAACGAGAAACCATTTCTGCGAACTGCTTCATCAGCACTCCGGTGAACAGCAGGTACGGCACAACTATAATCTTACGCGCACCCAGTGCCAGGCAGCGTTCAAGCCCACCCGGAAGCGACGGCTTCGTGATGGCGATGAAGCAGCTTTCAACGCTTTGGTAAGACGTTCTTTCCCATAGCAGCCGGCCCAGCTTATAGAAATCACTGTTGGCATCCGGATCACTGCCCCCGCGCCCCATAAGCAGCACGATGGTATCCTTATCCTCTGCTGCAGATGTTGTACGGGCTTCGGCTTCCTGCAAACTCAAGTCTGCAGCTCCGGCTTCATTACTGTGATCCACAGAAACGGCAAGAGAGTCAGCTTCATTACTGTGTTTCACAGAAGCAGAAAGCGATTCAGCTTCCCGTATCCGGTCCAGCACAATATCGACAGCCCGCTCCTGAACACCCAGCGGACGCCCGTATACAAACTCCACACCCGGATATTTCAGCTTGGCTTCATCGATCGCGAGCGGAATATCCAGCTTGGAATGGCCCGCCGCGAACAATATAATCGGCACAATATAAATTTGCGTCGCGCCGTCCTCCACACATTTGGCAATTCCGCCCGCGATTGAAGGTGAGGCTAGCTCTATGAAGCAGGTCTCAAACTTAAGCTCCGGCTTGCGGGCGGCTAGCTGGCTGGTGAATTGCAGCAGCTCATCATTTCCCGCTTGAATCCGGCTGCCGTGTCCAACCAGTAATACGGTTCTCATCATGCGTACTCCCTCTATGCTGTCATTATTATCTATACTTCCTGCAGTGCTGTTCATCTGTTCTTCAATACTGCCCATCCGTTCATAAAAAGCATGAAACCGCTCCTTCTCCCGGCCTTGCGCAGTATAATGCTCCACTGCCGCTGCTACAGCAGCCACGGCTTCATCTTCATCCATACCTTCCCGGACCAGAGTGCCGGCATGCGCTCCCCGGCCCGACTTCTTGCCGCCCAGATAGAGCTCATAGCTGCCCCGCGAAAGGACCAGCCCGATGTCATCCAGAACAGCCGAGCTGCAGGCCATGCCGCAGCCTGCCACGCTTATATGCAGCTCTTTGGGTACAGCAAGTCCGTGCAGCAGGGTATGAAGGCGGACCGCCGCGCTTAAAGCGCCGCTTCTCCGCAATTCACAGAACCCGCAGGTTTTTACTTTCACATAATCACCGGGTATACTAACGCTCAGTCCTGCCTCTGTAAGCTTCGCCGCCACCTCAGCACGGTCGCCCGGATGGCTGCGCAGCAGAAAATGTCCGTCCTTCGTATAGATCAGCTGCCCCTCATCGCCTGCCAGCTCCGCCAGCAGCTTCATCTGGATACCGCTGAATCTGCGGCTGCCGATGACAGGAGAAACCTCCAGCTCGAAGGTTTCATCAGCGTGTTCCGCCAGCTGAACGGCAGGACGGCGTAGCTGCTCCACACGCGCAGATGCTGCCAGGCTTAGCGCCGCAGCCTCCTCCTTCCGTCCCCCGTCAGTTGGAGCCATACTCTCTGACCCCAATCGCTCTACCCGTCCGGTTTCACCGGCAGCTGCACCCGGTGCCACTGCTCCATCTATCCGTCCCGCCTCAGCTGCTGCCACACTCTCCACCGCTATCTCTTCCGTCCGCTCCGCCTCAGCAGCCACACTCTCTATCGCTGCCCCTTCAGACCATCCCGCCTCAGCCGCCACACTCTCAGCCGCAGCCAGCGACCAAGGTTCGGCCGCAGTGCGCAGCCGCTCATGCGGCTTCAGCGCTTGCGTCTGCGCGCCAAGATTGTACTTGCGCTTGTATCCGCGCGGCGTAACCATTAGACCCTCGTAGACCACCGTCGCCGAGTTGCCGACGACAACCGTAGAGAGCATGCCGATCTCATGCTCCAGCATCTCCTGCAGCGTAGTTACGATCGTCTGCTGACGGTCACGGTAGGCGCTTTTGACAATGCCGACCGGCGTGGAAGGATCACGGTAACGCAGCAGGATATTGCGTGCTTCTTCAATCTGGCGCGTACGCTTGCCGCTGCGCGGGTTATAGAAGGCGATCACGAAATCCGCAGCACCCGCCGCTTCCACACGCGCAGCAATGCTCTCCCACGGGGTAAGATGATCGCTGAGGCTGATTGTGCAGGAATCATGCATAATCGGCGCTCCCAGCAGGGAAGAACAGGACTGGATCGCCGATATTCCGGGGATCACCTCGACCTCTACTCCGTCAGCCCGGTTCCAGCCCCGTTCAATCAGCACCTCGTAGACCAGACCCGCCATGCCGTATACACCGGCATCGCCGCTGGATATTACGGCAATGGTCTGGCCGTCCTCGGCTCGGCGGACGGCCTCCTGCGCCCGGCTGACCTCTTCGGTCATGCCGGTGCCGACAATCTCCTGATGCCGCAGCAGCGGTTGGATCAGCTCCACATAAGTGTTATAGCCGATTACAGCGTCACTCTCCTCGAGAGCGGCCAGCGCCCGGCCGGTAATATGCTCCAGCGCTCCGGGACCGAAGCCGATAATGAGCAGCTTTCCTTGTTTCTTCATCCTTCTTCCCCCATTCGTGAATGCCTGTATTAACTATTCAGTAGCCTGGTTAGTACGGCTTTGAAATCTTCCGCCGTGCGGGGGGGCGGCTGGCCGGCGGTGTGCCGTGCAGGCAGGCTGTACCACAAGTCAGCCAGCAGCGGCAGACCGAGGCCGATGGCCTGCAATTCTTCCGCCCCGGCAAAAATCTCCTCCGGCGTCCCCTCAGCCCGGCACCTCCCCTGATCCAGTACGATAATCCAGTCGGCCCAGCGGTACGCCAAGTTCATATCATGCGTAGCCATAACTACGGTTGTGCCTTTTTCATGTATAAGATCAAGACCCTGCAGCATCTGTGTCTCGGATAACGGATCCAGATACGAGGTCGGCTCATCCAGCAGGATCAGCTCCGGCTCCATCGCCATTACTCCGGCGAGTGCGGTGCGTTTTTTCTGCCCCAGGCTAAGCTGGTGAACCGGTTTGTCACTCAGCTCCGTCAGGTTCAGCAGTTCCATGACACTGCGGCAGCGCTCAGCTATTGCGGCTTCGTCCATCCCCGTTCCCCGCAGCCCGAAGGACACATCCTCCAGAGGTGTGCTCAATATGAGCTGCTGCTCCGGGTCCTGAAAAACAAGGCCCACACTGCGCCGCAGCGCGGCCAGCTCTTTTTTGGCATAGGACAATGTCCTGCCTCCCTGCTGAACCGTACCCTTCTGTGGACGCAGAATGCCGACAGCATGCAGGAACAGGGTCGATTTGCCCGAACCATTGTGGCCGAGCACCGCCGTTTTGCGGCCTTTGGGAATGGAGACGGTTAGTTCACGCAGCGCGGCTTCCTTCGTATCCGGGTAATGAAACACCACCCCGTCAAAAGCCAGACTATATTCCATGTCCATGACGTACCCCTCTAATGTGATTTGGCAAAGCGGTATCGGATAAATGTTGTACGTTTTACAGCTTTGAATCCTGGATACTCCGGCCTTCTGGGGGATTGTTGTATGGAATACAACATTCTTCCCTCAAAGCCAACTAAATGAAGTGAAATACTGCCTTTTGTACAACAATCTTGGAATACATCCGATATTCCGGGGAAATTGTTGTACTTTGGGCATGATTTCAACAAAGCCAGCAGATTTCCTGCACTAAAATCTTAAATTCAACCCCGCAGCCACAGCCAAAGCTGCGCCAGCACCAGCACAGCGATCCCGGCATACGCCCGGACCGCATAACGCCGCGGCACAGGACGCGCAGTGTACGGCGGCAGAATGATCTCCCCCGTGAACCCGCGGGTCAGCAGCCCCTGCGACAATCCGTAATAACGGTGCATCGTATTGCCGAAGAGGGCCCCGGCCATGGCCGCAGTCTCCCGCAGCCTGGCCTTGTACCCTCTGCGGCCGCCGCGCAGCCTCCGGGCCAGCATCAGCCCGTGCGCTGCATCATTCAGCAGGAACAGGAAGCGGTACATGATCAGCATCAGCTCCAGCACAATCTGCGGCATACGCAGCCTGCGCAGCACCTGCAGAAGCTCGCTGAACGGGGTGGTGAACATCAGGAAGAAGAAGCAGCTCATGCAGGCCGAGATTCTGGCCAGCAGTTCACCGGCCCGCTCCAGCCCAGCTGCCGTGATATACATCGGAAGAGGCTGCCCGGAAATCCGGAATACGCCAGCTTCCCCCGCAGCCGGGTGGCCGAATTCCACGAGCAGCGCCGGGACACTAAGGCAATAGAACAGCAGCGCCGTACCAAACAGCAGCCCATAGGCGCGATAGGGAATTTTGGCATGCAGGATGCACCAGGACATCATCCACAGCGTAATCACAATCTGCAGCACCGGATGTACGGTATAGGAGAGCAGGAACATCAGTGCCGCGAACGAGCTTTTCCACATGGGAGACAGCTGCCTCAAGGCATTATTATAAGAAAGGACATCAATTCGTCTGATCACTTGCTGATGCTGTTCTGCTTCGCCTGGCCCTGTTTCCCCTTCAGCAGCCCCAGTGAAAAGCCGATCACCCCGGCACCAATCGCCGCCTGCAATGCGAACAGCATACTCTCCGTCTCACCCGGAAGCTCGGTCAGCGGCTTGAACCAGGGTTCATATTCAGGGTTAATCTCTGTGATTACACCCTCGGCAGCATCATCGGCCCCGCCGAAATCACCACTCACGAACAGCAGCGGCAAGACACACAACAGGACAACGGCCAGCAGCATCAATCCATTTTTCCATTTATTGCTCATCATGCATTTCCCCCTTTGACCTTGCGTTTCAGGAGCGACATTTCATTCGGACTATAAGATTTCAGCCAGTTCCACAATAATACGGTCAGCAGCCCTTCACTGATGGCCAGTGGAATCTGCGTCACGGCAAAGATCCCCCCGAATTTGAGAAAAGACGCCAGGACTCCGCCATCCGCAGCCGGAAAAGCCACCGCAAGCTGGAAGGAAGTCACTACATATGTCATTAGATCGGCAACCGCCGCCGCACAGAATAAGGCCAGCTTCTCGCGGTCCGGCAGCTTCATCATCAGCTTATAGACTGCATATCCGGCAAAAGGCCCCGCGACCGCCATCGAGAACGCATTCGCCCCCAGCGTAGTGATTCCCCCGTGCGCCAGAAGCAGCGCCTGAAACAACAGGACGATCGAGCCGATCACGCCCATCGGCAGCGGCCCCAGCATAACTGCGCCAAGTCCGGTACCTGTAGGATGCGAGCTGCTTCCGGTAACGGACGGCATTTTGAGCGCCGATAAGACGAAGGTGAATGCCCCTGCCAGACCCAGCAGCAGCTTCAGCTCCGGATTCTCCCTGGTCATCGATCTAAGCCTAATAATCCCGAGTACGAAGAACGGTAAGAACGCCACCCACCAGAACACAGCCCAGCCTACCGGCAGAAACCCTTCCATAATGTGCATAGCCTGGGCCGTTCCCGGTTCGTTCAGCATAAAGTACACTGTAAATCCGGCAATCAGCGCCGCAAAACTCCAAAATCCGCGTTTCTTCATTTGTCAGCCTCCAAGTTTCTTTAATTTAGCAAACCAAAAAAAACTCCCGCCCTTCAGGGTGGGAGTGTATGTACGCAGGTATGATTCGATAGAGAACGCTGCAGAGACGCCTCTTCTCATTAACCTATCCGTACACCGCTCCTATCCGCGTAGAGTCGTGGTGTGCGTAATCAAGGTAGGTCTCCTGGCTTGGAATACGGGCGCTTTATCCTTCGTCTTCCCCGGGGTTCTCCCCAAGTGACATCTTGAAGTTCAGCTCTTCCTTACAGTGGCGGGACCGCTCGGGACTTGCACCCGATTCCCTGTTATCCCTTGCCTGATCCGGCAAGAGCACCTTGTTACATCGCTAATCCATCCTACATCATAGCGGAACAGGCTCTGCATGTCTGTGATAAAATTGGAGCGGCTGCGAGGCGCAGTATTCATTTGCTTGCAGGGCAGCGTTCATTTGCTTGTAAGAACATCATTTGAGTAATATAATTATTAACTATATAACCTGAACGTGGAGGCAGCACATGAAACTTGATCTAACCGAACAATCTTTACCCGTGTACGAAGCGTTATCCAGCGCTGTGCGCCTGCAGATGCTGCGGCTCCTGTCCGAACAGCCTATGAACGTCAAGGAACTGGCCGGGGCGCTGAAGCTCAGCAGTGCCATTATGACGATGCATGTGCGCAAGCTGGAAGCTGCCGGGCTGATCCGCAGCCACATGGCTCCCGGACGCAGCGGACTGCAGAAGATTTGTACACTGGCCGCCGAGAGTGCTGAGATTATTTTCCCCGGACAAGCCAGAACACAGCGCAGAGGCTACCGTAAGGAAATTCCCGTGGGCCACTACTCTGATTTCCAGATTGAACCGACCTGCGGCTTATCTACAACCGAGCGGGTGATTGGCAACTTTGACGATCCGCGGTATTTCTGGGATCAGGAGCGGGTGAATGCAGGCATTCTGTGGTTCGGCAAAGGATTCGTAGAATATAAAATCCCGAACTTCCTGCTGTCCAGCCAGAAGCCTGAGGAGCTGGTCATCACGATGGAGATTGCCTCCGAAGCCCCGTCCATCAATAATAACTGGCCTTCCGACATCACCTTCACACTGAACGGACAGCGGCTCGGCTTCTGGACCAGCCCCGGCGACTACGGGGACAGTCCGGGCAAATACACTCCTGCCTGGTGGCCTGCGCTCACCAACCAATATGGACTGCTTAAGCAGCTGCGGATTACTCCGGCGGGCACGTTCATGGATGGTCAGAAGCTGTCAGAGGTTACGCTGGAGCAGGTCGGTATCCGTGATAAGCAGTGGACGTTCAAGGTCTCAGTGGAAGAGGATGCGGAGCATATCGGCGGCCTTACCTTATTCGGCAAGGGGTTTGGCAACTACAACGAGGATCTGGTCTTTGAGCTCTTTTATACAGATGCTGTTGAAGCTTCGGCAAGTGCCAGCCGGACGGAATGACCAGGACAGGATGGGGCAGCAAACAGCGGCAGCGGGAGACCTTAAGCTCAGGTCCCCCGCTGCCGCTGTTGTGGTTACGGTGTATTGCAGCAGCTTTGGAGTTTAATCAGTCACCGGCTGCCACAGGCCGCCGCCCGGCAGCGGACAGCCGCGTGCCTTCAGCCGGGCCACGACCGGTATAATGCAGCCGCAGACAATGCAGGTTACGCCATCCTGCAGCTTGGGACATGCTCCGCATAGGGCAACCCGCTCGGCATAGACTTCGTCCGGGGCTGTATTCTCCGGATTGAACATGGAGGAGGCGAGAATCCGGGCAATCTGCGCTTCCGTCACCTTGTACTCTTCCCGGCATCCCTTGCATGCTGAGGTTGTAGTCATGCTGCGCTCCTTCCCGTTAAGCTCCCGGAGTAATTGCCAGTACTGTCACCGACATTGGCGGCAGTTCAACCGTAAGGGTGTCGCCTTCAAGCTGGAAGGCGGTGAACGGCTGCGGTACTACCGCTTCCGGCTGCCCGAAGGTATTGTGGGCATCGATGGAAGACCCGGCAAGTGTAGTACCGCTTACGGCTGCTGACTGTCCAGCCAGTCCGCGCAGCTCCAGCGGCAATACTGCCGGTGCAGCGTGATTCAGGTTGCACAGGCTGACATGAATGACACCCTCTGCTGTTACGGAAGCTGAAGCAGATACTTCAGGAATCTCCACGCCCTCATAGCTGTATAACGGGCTATCCACTGTCAGATCCAGCAGCTCCGCATCCTGATGTATTTTATACATATTGAATACATGATAGGTTGGAGTCAGCAGCATTTTCTCGCCTTCGGTCAGGATTACAGCCTGCAGCACGTTAACGGTCTGGGCAATGTTCGCCATCCGCACACGGTCGCTGTGCTTGTGGAAGATATTCAGGGTCAGACCGGCAACCAGCGCATCGCGGATCGTGTTCTGCTGGTAGAGGAATCCAGGGTTCGTACCGGGTTCCACATCATACCAGGTGCCCCATTCATCAACGATCAGGCCCACTCTTTTGTCCGGATCGTATTTGTCCATAATGACACTGTGGCGGGTAACCAGCTCATCCATGAACAGCGCCTTCTTCAATGTGTTGAAATATTCATCCGTTCCATAGCCGGTAGCCGCACCTTTATTAGTCCAATCCGAAGTCGGCAGGGTGTAGTAGTGCAGGGTAAGCGAATCCATGAAGCGGGTGGCTTCGCGCATCAGCACTTCGGTCCAGTTATAGTCATCCGAGTTCGCGCCGCAGGCGATCCGGTGAATCTTGTTATCCCCATAGTTGCGCACATAAGTCTGATATTGGCGGTACAGGTCAGCATAATATTCAGGACGCATATTGCCGCCGCAGCCCCAGTTCTCATTGCCCACGCCGAAGTAAGCTACACTCCAGGCCTCTTCCTGGCCGTTCTTCTGACGCAGCTCAGCCATCGGCGATACACCGTTAAAGGTCAAATACTCAACCCACTCGGACATCTCCTGTACCGTTCCGCTCCCTACATTGCCGTTGATGTACGGCTCACATTCCAGCATGGCGCAGAGCCGCATGAATTCATGTGTACCAAAATGATTGTTCTCAACCGCACCGCCCCAATGGGTATTGATCATCCGCTTGCGTTCTTCACTCGGGCCAATGCCGTCCTTCCAGTGGTATTCATCGGCGAAGCAGCCGCCCGGCCAGCGCAATACGGGAATCTTCATTTCCTTAAGCGCTTCCACTACATCGTTGCGGATCCCCTTCGTGTTCGGAATCGGCGAATCTTCCCCTACCCAGATGCCTTCATAGATACAGCGTCCCAGATGCTCAGCGAAATGTCCATAGATGTTACGGTTAATTGTGCCTTTGCGGATATCAGTGTTCAGTACGATGCGTTCTGCCATTTCAGTTAACGCTCCTCTTTAAGTTAATATATTTATTAATCATTTAACACTTATATTAATATTATAGTCAGGCTTCCGCCGGTTCGTCAATCTTTAAATTAAGTGACTCGTGCTACCGTTTCTTAAGAATCTTTCCATCCTTCGCCGCGTTGGCGCATAGAATAAAGTACTTCTTTGGGTGGTCAGGCCCGTTTTCCCTCCAAAAAAATCCCTTGACACCAAGATGTCAAAGGATAAAGGTAAGCCGAAAGCTCTTCATGTTGTGGGGGAACGAACCTCAGCAATCAGGTCTGCGATGAGAATATAACGGTCGGGAGCCGAACCGATAAAGTGAAAGGGGTAGCAGGTACTTACGGTTAGGACAGCGTGGTCTGTAGGTACAATAATCGTTTTATCGTCTTTATCAACAATCCGTATAGCACTTATCTTATAGGTGAAAGAACCGGCTGATGTATCAACGATAAGCTTGTTTCCTATTTCCAGCTGGCCTAATTTGGAAAAGACTGTATCCCGGTGTCCGGATAGAACCGAATTGTTATTCTCACCCGGCAGTACGCTTTCCGGGAAATGTCCAATTCCCTCCTCCAGCTCATCCTCGTCTGTCCCGTGTATAATTGGAAGAATTTGCTGTAATGCCGGAATTATCAGCTGTCCGATAACATCGCCTTCCAGCGGCCTTATGGGATAGAGGATATCATCCTGCGGCGGTATGCTGCTGGAATCGCCTGCTTCTGCCGGAACGGCGATGCTGCTCTTTACAATATTGCGCAGATCAGCTTGAATTGGGAAAAGATCAGTATTCTCGCTATAAGCAGCGGGTACGGCTTGCGCCTGGATATGAATCAGAGCCCAAGAGATAGACAAGATCCCCATAATCATTGTTCCCAGGGAGATAATGTATATCTGTTTTCCGGCTTTTACTTTGTGCTCAGTGTGCCGCTTATTCACGAAGCTTTCTCCTCCATAAGATTACTCCTCCCATTATGGTTAATAGAGCTCCGGAGAGAAGCAAGTTGTACCACGGCGTTGCAGTAGCCGGAAGCTGGCCTCCGGTGACTGTAGGTACTGATACGGGAACCGCCTCAAACTTGAACACAGTTCCGTTATGGGAAGTGAATCTCACCAGAATATTATAAGTCCCTACTGGTGCTTTAGCGATCCTATACTTAACACTTTCAGTTCCTTCTATATTGTATAACTTCCCCCCCAGATCGAAATTCCACAATCCTGTGTCTTCTTGATGATCAGGGAGCTTTGCATCAATAACCATATCCCCGTCCGGAAGCAAGCCTACTTTAATCCATTCCGTTTCAACCATCCATTCAGGCACTGCCGGCTCCGCAGGAGATACCGTAGCAGGAGTATTGACAGGTGAAGCAGCGGGACCTGGCATTGCTGTAGCCGGTATTGGCATTACTGTAGCCGGTATTGGTGTTGCCGTAGCTGGTACTAGTGTTGCCGTGGCCGGTACTGGCGTTACCGGAGCTGGTACTGGCGTTGCCGTGGCCGGTACTGGTGTTGCTGTGGCCGGTACTGGCGTTACCGGAGCTGGTACTGGCGTTGCCGGAGCTGGTACTGGCATTACCGTAGCTGGTACTGGCGTTGCCGTAGCTGGTACTGGCGTTGCCGTAGCTAGTACTGGCGTTGCCGTAGCCGGTACTGGCGTTGCCGTAGCCGGTACTTGCGTTGCTGTAGCCGGTACTGGCGTTGCCGTAGCTGGTACTGGCGGTTGTACCGGTGGTTCCACAGGCGGCTCCTGTACACAAGCCGGAACAGTAATGTTAGACGGGCCCGGGCCAGTGAATGTAACTGCATCTTGTGACAGAATTCTGCCATTTATAATAGTATTAATACCAACCGTTGTTGCTGAAGATTGACTCAATAGACTGCCATTGAACTCCGTATTTGCCGCGAGTGTCGCCGCCCCGTTTACCACCCAATAGATATTACAGGCTTGTGCCCCGTCTGTTAAGAGAATCTTCGTGCCGGCCGTTGTATCCAATGTCCCAGCAATTTGGAAGATAAAAATATCATCACCGCTAAGCGTTACATCAGCACTGATATTAACTGCACCCGGATAATTATATATACCGGGCAGCAGGATTTCGCCCCCCAGATCCGCTCCAGCCGTTCCATTAACAGTAGGCACCTGTGAATTCGCATACACAATGGCATTACCCAAATCAATGTCAGCAGCATGATAAACACTATCATCTAAATAATTATTCCCATTCGTTATATGTGGAATTACGGTCTGAGTAATAGCTCCCGTATTTCCGGAAACGGAAGTCTCAACCGTTGTCATCGTCTTTGCAAGTAGTCCGAAAGTGGCCGCTGAACCCAAATTCATGTCTATTACCGCAGCTGAAGCGGGCAGCAAAATCCTTGAAAAAGACAGCGTGAAAACCAGCACAATTGCGGTGAGTCCTAGATATTTCAGTTTCATACGCATGCTCCCTTATTGTTGCCAATTTTTACCATTATACACTTGTTAATTCTACAGTAGTCTTGTCGAATAAGCAAAGTAAATCTGTAATTCCGTACCATACACGATATACCGGCACTGCAAAAAACCACCATACACACCCGGTGGTGTCTGACGGCTTGACATTATTGTTCTAGCCAGATTCATTTCATTGTCCATACAAAAGATGATATTATGGCAGTGGCACCCAAATAAAATACATGGAGAGTACAATGATCAGACCCATATGTAAAGATATGACGATTCTTAGCCAGAAGTCTACTCCGGCAACTAAAGAGGATCTGCCAGTGTTAGATGACCTTCTGGATACCTTGCGGGCGAATGCAGACCGGTGTGTCGGCATGGCGGCTGACATGATCGGTGTCAACAAGCGCATCATCGCCTTCAGCATCGGACAGATGAATATTCCAATGATCAATCCGTTCATTACTAAACGTAGCCATCCATATGAAACAGAGGAAGGCTGCCTGTCCCACGAAGGCGTACGCAAAACTACTAGATATGAATCCATTGAGGTAGAGTACTTCGACTATAATTTCAAGCCGCAGAAGCAGACCTTCACCGGCTTTGCAGCGCAGATCATTCAGCATGAGATCGATCACTGCGACGGAATTGTAATCTGAGCCCGGTATATGGTATTCATTTGTTAGGGACAACACAAAAAGACCCCTACGCGAGATTTTCGCAAGGGGTCTTCTGCTTGTTCAGGAGGCTCTGGCCTGCCTAAGCCTATAACTAAGGCTCTTCTCAGCCCAAATCTCCGAGTTCAATCTGTACGATTCCCCGGTCATCCCGGACCTCGGCGATCCCGCCGATCAGATGCATCAGGCTGCCGAACTCCAGCTCATTGAACTTGCGTGCCGCAGTATCCCGCTGCAGTGCCCACAGACAGTCCGCCAGTTCGCAGACCACCGGCACATCGCAGCGGATTTCCGCCAGCTCCCGCGACAGATGCAGCATATCGAGGTCAGCCTCGATTTTGGCCCGCACGCCTTTGGGCAGCAGATGCAGATTCTCAATGACACCTTCCACGGTGCCGTATTCGGTCAGCAGCTTGGTGGCTGTTTTCTCACCGATGCCCTTAACGCCGGGATAATTATCGCTGGTGTCGCCCATGAAGCCCTTCAGGTCTATCACCTGTGCAGGGGTGAGGCCACGCTCAGCAAGGAGCTCCGCCGGATCATACACTTTATAGTTGGAGCGGCCTTTTTTCATAATCACGACCTTGACGCTGTCATTCACCAGCTGCAGCATATCGTGGTCACCTGTGAGAATATAGACCTCCGACTCCCCGCTGTAGCACGAAGCCAGTGTACCGATGCAGTCATCTGCCTCATAACCAACCAGACCGATATTCGGCACGCCCAGCTCGGCCACTACCTCTTTCACGAGGTCAAACTGCGGGATCAGCTCCAGCGGCGCGTCAATACGGTTCGATTTGTAGCCGTCATACTTCTCCGAACGGAAGGTACCCTTGCCCATATCCCAGCAGCAGACCACATGTGAAGGCTCAAACGTACTCACCGCGTCGAAAAAATACTGCAAAAATCCATACACCGCATTCGTCGGAAGCCCGGCGCTGGTCTTGCGGATATATCCTCCATAAGAGGTAGCATAAAAAGCCCGGAACAGCAGAGCCATTCCATCCACGATCATTACCCGGCCCTTAGTTTCTGTTACTGTGCTCATGTGTAACCTCTCCTTGTATTCCGTAATTTAGGTATTGCTCCAGGCTTCAGCGTACTGCTCATCTTTGTAGCCGACTGTAACCTTCTTGCCGTCAGTGACAACCGGACGCTTGATCAGCATCCCGTGGCTGGCGAGCAGCTCAAGCTGCTTATCTTCACTGAGACCGGCCAGCTTGTCCTTCAGATTAAGTTCCTTGTAGACCTCACCGCTCGTATTAAAAAACTTCTTCAGCGGCAGTCCGCTGTTCTTCAGCAGGACGCGCAGCTCCTCCACTGTGGGCGGCTGCTCGGCAATATGCTGCAAGTCCAGCTCATGCCCCTGCTCCTTCAGCCATTTCACTGCGGCGCGGCAGGTGCTGCATTTCGGATATTGATACACCTTCAATTGACTCATGTGGTTCTCCTTTTATTATAAGCGCAGCAGCAGTGTTGCAGTGCGCTGATTATTAGGGCTGCCGGCGCAGCCGCGTTCGCGGGCCGGATGGGCCGGAAGTCAAACATTCTCTGCAGCCACGGCTAATCCCCACAGTGGAATTTTCCCGGTTCAATCTAAATAGATGGAAATTGTACATTTATTTAGCGTGAATTAGCAGCTTAATAGGAATTAGTTGGATTTTCAACACTTAATTTGAGCGCATTCGATACTTTTCGGCCAACCTCTGAAATTAGTTGTACTTTTTCCACTTGTTGGTCTTAGAGTGGAGAAACAGCCAAGAATAAGTGCAGCCTCGCACTTATTTCACAATCTCACGCCGGCGCCTGGCTGTAACAACCTGCGGAATCCTAAGCGGCCCCTCCATCTAACGGCTGGCAGCTGAGACCGTTATTCCTCGGCCGCAGTCTCACGCAGCTTCGCCTGCAGCTTCGCCATATCCGGCGGCAGCGGAGCCTCGAAGACCAGATCGGCATGCGTGACCGGATGCCGGAAGGACAGGCGCACCGCATGCAGCGCCTGGCGCGGAATGGACGCGTCCAGCTCCGCGATCTCTGCCAGCTGCGCCGCTTCCACGGGCGACAGCTCCGCCTCTTTGCTCTCTCCGCCCGGCAGCGTCAGCCTGGCTTCTTGCGTCTCGCCGCCGGACAGTACCAGCCCGGCCTCCCGCTCTCCGCCGCCCGACGGAACGAGTCCGCCTGCCGTTGCCCCGGCATACAAAGGGTGACGGTACATGCCGTCACCGATCAGCGGGCAGCCGATCGAGCTCATATGCACCCGGATTTGATGGGTGCGCCCGCTCTCCAGCTTCAGCTCCACGCGCGAAGCCGCGCGCGGATAGACCTCCTTGACCTCGTACCGGGTCAAGGAAGGATAACCATCCGGCGTCACAATCCGCCGGTGTGGCTCCAGCGGGTCGCGGTCGATCGGACCGTCGATGTCGCCGCTCTGCACAGCGGGAACCCCGTGCACAAAAGCAGCATACCGCTTGTCCACCGTCCCGGCGATCATCTGCTCGGAGATATGCTGATGGCTGTACGGGTTCTTGGCAATGACCAGTACACCGGAGGTCTCCTGGTCCAGCCGGTGGACAGGGCGGAAGCGGACCCGTTCCCCCTTCTCCGCCCAGTAATGCACCACTCCGTTCGCGAGGGTCTCCGTGTAATGGCCATGGGTCGGATGGACAATGATCCCCGCGGCTTTGTTCACGACTAGCAGATGGCCGTCTTCATATAGAATCTCAAAAGGAATCGGCTGCGGCAGGATATCCTCTGACGTTTCTTCCTCCATCCGGATCTCTACCCGGTCACCACTGCTTACCTTGACGCTGATATAGACACGCTCTCCGTTCAGCGTAATCCCGAGGTCTGTCATCTTCAGACGGGACAACAGCTTACGGGAGACATCCATCCGCTTCTGCAGGATGGTTTTGAGCAGCCAGCCGTCTTCATCCGGCGGCACTCTATAAGTAATCGGCGGATAGTAGCTGGTCATTTGTTCCGGAACACCTTTTTGCTGCGTAAATATTCCACCTCAGCAACCTCCAGCCGTGTATTGGCGGCACGGGCCAGCGCGAAGAAATAATCAGAGAGTCTATTCAGATAGACAACAGCCTCCGGGTTAATATCCGCACTGCGTCCCAGGGTCACAGCCCGGCGCTCCGCGCGGCGGCAGACCGTCCGGCAGACATGCAGGACCGAGGACAGCTGGCTTCCGCCGGGCAGAATGAAGCGCTCCAGTACCGGATTCTCCGCCTGCAGCACATCGATCCAGCCTTCCAGTCGCACGGCCATCTCGCTTTTCACCTTATATTTGTTCTCGCTCAGCTTCACGAACGCCAGATCCGAACCGCAGTCAAACAGCTCATGCTGAATCTCCAGCAGCTGCTCCCTAACATCCGCGAACCGTTCATCCTCCATCAGGCTCCGTGCCTGGCCGACGAAACAGTTCAGCTCGTCTATGGTGCCATAAGCCTCGACGCGGACATCGTCCTTGCCCACACGGCCGCCGATGACTGAGGTTTCCCCTTTATCCCCCGTACGCGTATAGATCGCCATAGTATTTCCCTCCTAAGTTGCAAATCACATAGTAATAGTGTAATCGTTCTTATGTATGTAGGCAAACAAAGATCAGCATTTCTGACATGTAAATAACTCCCTAATGAGCTAGTATCCCCACCCCGCCTACGGCTTCCGGAAAGTAATACAGTACATCAGGCCTTTACATACTTCCTTATACTCGATCTCCAGCATATCCTGCGGAATGAGTCCAAGCACCCCCGGCAACTCCTCCCCCTGCTGAAAATACCCCTTAACCACCGGCACCTTCCCGTACGTTCCCTTAACCAGCTTCTCTGTCTCATCGGCAATCATCAGCCTCGTGCCCGGCTTCGCCACCCGGATCATCTCCAGTACCGCAGCTCCCGGATCACTGAAATAATTGATACCGCCGACATGATAGACACAATCGAAGACGTTGTCCTTAAAAGGCAGCTTCTCCGCCTGTCCCTGGAACAGATGTCCCTGAAGCTTCCAGCGCCGCAGATTACGCACCGCCTGCTTCAGCATTCCGCTGGAGATATCCAGTCCGTACAGCTCTGCCTGTACACCCAGATAGGGGAAATTATCGCCGCTGCCCACCGAGGTCTCCAGCACACGGTCACCTTCCCGCAGTTCAAGCGAAGACAGGAACTGCCCTCTGTAGCTGCGTTCCCCGCCGAATTTGAGAGCGAAATAAGCTTTGTTGGACAGCCGGTAGAAACGGGCTATCCGGTTATATAGCTCAAGGTACTTTTTGTTGCTGCCCTCGGCATCTGCTTCTCCCAAAAAGGCGAGAAAACCCTGCTTCAACGGATACTTACGCCCGCTCTTCGTATTACCTGCTCCTGTTCCTTCCAGCTTCAGCTCATCATACGTATAGGGATCCCGCAGTATATCGGCTTGTAACATGAATATCATCCTCTTTTTCCGGTACGCTGCAGAAGAGCCCGTACCTTTAGAATCGTCGTGAGTATTCATTATATGCCTGCAGCAGGAGTCCGCCATCGGGCCCCGGGTCCACCTCCTCCTCCGCCCCGGGACGTACAAGCATTACAGCAGCCTGAACCCCAGGCAAGGTTCCCCGGCTTCGATCGTCCGCCTCATTCGGGCAAGATATGCCTTCTGGCCTTCCCTAAGCGCGCCCGGATCTGTGTGCACCATATGATATGTATACGAATAAAGATGCCGGTAATCTATAAAGTAGCCGATCTGAGCCATGAACCCGGTATCTGTGTTACCCCTGCGGTAGCCTTTCATAAAGGCGTGATAAAATGCCAGCACAGCGTCCTTCTTGCCGGCACCTTCCGGCACAGTCTGGGCCATATGATAGACGGCAATGGCAATATCATACGCAAACCAGTGATATTCCGCATCCCCGAAATCTATCACTGTCAGCGAGCCGTCATGCACCAGGAAGTTATGCGGATGAAGGTCGCCATGAATCAGGCCGAATTCATTCCCGGAGGTGCCAAGGCGGCTGAATTCTTCCTGGTATACCTTCCACTTTTGCGACAAAAGAGGGTCTGTTTCTATCCTCTCCGCCAGCAGAATTATATTCTCCTGCATATGTGAATACGGATGGACTGCCTGGTAGCTCCGGGCACAGGAATGCAGCCTTCCCATCGCCTCTCCCCAGTGCTCGAATAACAGCGGATTCCAAACCGTCTTATCTTCCCGATTCACATGTGTACCTTTAACCTTATGGAACAGAATATAATAAAAAGGCTCTGACACCGGGTAAATATACTTCCCGGACTCCAGGCATAGCGGGCGGATCGCACTCACTTCACTCTCCTGCAGGTAGTTCAGCCATTCCATTTCCGGCAAAATTTGTTCCTTGGGGACCACGCTGTGATCCAGTATTTTGACGACGATATTCTCGGCTCCTGCCCGTTCAAGCTCAAATACATTGTCATTGTACCCTCCAAGCAGCTTGACCGCTTCAGGAGGACAGCCGAGCTCTATGAACACCCGCTGCCGGATACTCTCTGGAATCATCGCACTCCCCCCTGTCCCTGCAAAAACTCTATCAGCTCCCAGTTGACCCGCTCCGGCTGTTCATGATTAATGCCATGCCCGGCATCCGGTATGACCTTATAATGAAACCCGTCATCCTTCAGAATTCCTGCGAATTCTTTCTTATGCTCGAGCTTATAATCTCCCAGCAGAAAATATAATTTATCCCTGACAGCAACAGCTTTGTCTTTGTCATATCGCTGGAGCTTATGGGCAAACATAGCCTGCTGATTATGATTTTTCATCAATAGCACCAGATGCTCACCGACTTCGGGATGTTTGTCAAACAGTCCGGAGGCAGGCGAACTAAGCTTCCGGGCTACTTTAAGCAGATTTTTGCGCGTAGGTACCATGATTTCCGGGAACATCATCAGCAGCGTCTGGATCATGCTTTTTAACGGAGCCGTGACCATCCCGCCTTCCATACAAACTGCCTTCAACACCCTTCCTGGCTCGTTAATCGCATAATTGAAGGCCATGTAGGCTCCATTCGACACACCTGCCACATAGAATTGTTCCAGTTTCAATCCTGCAGCTACACCGTTAATCCAATCTACCTGATTAAAATCCTGCTTATTGAACCTGGCACCCGGCAGGCTCTTCCCAGGCCCTCCCAGCGTATCCACCGCAATGCAGCAGAAATGCCGGGACAGCTCCCGTATATTCAGCAGCCACATCACCGCCGAATTATCGCCTACCCCATGGAACAGGAGCAGGGGCGGAAAACCGGCCTCTCCCGCCGTTATACAATGTGTTGTCCCGTACGGAGTCTCGATATCCAGCTCCCGAACCTCCGTCCCCCAGTCCCCGAGCAGCTCATTATAGGAACGGAGAATCTGTTCTTTGCCGGCATCACTTTTAAATACCTTGACCATGGCTAATTCCACCTTTTCGGATATGGATGGGCTAATGATCTCTTTTCATGAAGCGCAGAACCAGTTCTGTTGAGGGAAAAGTAGCGGCGGCTGTGGTCTGTACCCTCGCTATACCAAGCCCCTGGATGAATGAGAAATAGGCGACGGCGATTTCCACCGGATCACCCGGGATAATCTCCCCTGCCTCCTGCCCGGCAATGATCAGGGGAACGAGATGCTCGAATGGTTTCATAATCTTCTCCTGCGCAACAAGCTTGGCCGCCTCCGGAATAGCTTCCGAGGTTGCCGTCTGCAGCAGAATGAGCCGGAAGTGCTGCAAGGCAATACTGCCTTGCGACAGGAAGGCCTCGGTCAGCCAGGTAATCCGTTCCATCGGGGTTCCGTCCAGCTCTGCTGCATATTGCACCGACATTCCTGCTCCATCCGAAGCCAGCTCAACGATCCTGGTGAAGATATCGTCTTTGGATTTGAAATACATATAGACATACCCCTGGCTGAAGCCTGCACTGGCGGCGATATCCTTGATTTTGGTCCCGGCATAGCCTTTCCTGGAGAAGACCTCGACTGCATGATAAATGATCTGCCGGATCGTCTTGTCCGGAGCCAATAGCTCAAAACCCTCAATGAATTTACGTTCCAGCAATTTGCCGTTGTCGCTTTTGCTGTTATCACTCTTGCTGTTATCACTCAAGATTCCCATCTCCCTCAAAATGAATGACTGTTCATTCATTATACTGTGAAAGGATATTTATGTAAATTAAAAGAGGGGCCTGTGTTGTCGCAGAAAAGTTATAGCATTCAGCAAATAAGTTCATTCATATATTCAGTACAAACTCACCCTAACGGGTGAATCAATCCGAAGCATATGAGACTTATGCGGTCTGTGCAGCTTATGTAGATAGTAGGCTACCTCCTATGCTTCCCTCAGACTAGTTCCAGGACAGTCTTCGGCGAAATCACACGCCAGAGCTTCTCATTTCCTCCTTTTGCGTACTGTGAAGTGCTCCTCATTTACGCATGCCGTCCGCGTTCGGCGGGTTCAGGGGCACTTTTGCTTCTCATTCCCTCATACCGCCCACTTTCGGCGGATTCAGGGGCACTTTTGCTCCTCATTTACGCATCCCGCCCACTTTCGGCGGATTCAGGGGCACTTCTGCCCCTCATTTCCCCCTGCCGCCCGCTTCCGGCGGATTCAGGGGCACTTTTGCTCCTCATTTACGCATGCCGCCCGCTTCTGGCGGATTCAGGGGCACTTTTGCTCCTCATTTACGCATCCCACCCGCTTCTGGCGGATTCAGGGGCACTTTTGCTCCTCATTCCCTCATACCGCCCGCTTTCGGCGGAATCAAAGGGATTTATCCCTTTAATTTCCCCATACCGCCTGCTTTCGGCGGATTCAGGGGCACTTTTGCTCCTCATTTACGCATGCCGCCCGCTTCTGGCGGATTCAGGGGCACTTTTGCTCCTCTTTCCCGCATCCCGCCCACTTTCGGCGGATTCAAAGGGATTTATCCCTTTAATTCCCCCCATCCCGCCCACTTTCAGCGGATTCAGCGGGATTCCTGATACAAGAATAGCTCCGTCCTTCGGATAGATAGCTTCCAATTACAAAGATCATAATCACCTACATGGTGCGACTGTGACGCGCAATAAAAAACGGACACCTCCCGCAAAGGGAAATGTCCGCTTCAATATAAATCAGCCGGTTAATCGTTCTTACGGTGGCGGCCTCTCATATACTCATTGATCTTCAGGTCCAGCAAGCTGCTGATGGCAATCACATTATCTGAGGTAAAGGAATTCTCCTGTACAAAGAGCTGTTCCATTCTGCTGCGGAGGACCTGTATTTCATTTTCCAGCGAGAGCCTGCGTGCATTTGCATCACCCCTGGGAGGATGTATCCCGCTTCCGGAACTACATTCCCCGCCATAGGAAGGTAAGTAATAATCTGCGCTCAGCACAATCATCCCTCCTAATGTATTATTGCGTGATATCCGGATACCTGATACTGAATTCTTCCTATCCGGACTCTGCGCCCTCTTCTAGAATAAGACCTCCATGTAAGTGTATTACAGGTGTTTCTTGTCCTTAGAGTAAAATAATACCATATAGAAGAGTGATCGGCTATAGTTCAATTTACTTCATTCTGTTTGCATTACTCTGCCCGCTCGCGGGCCAGCTGTGAGACAAATGCCCCAATCCGTTCAACCGCTTCGTTCAGCTGGGATACCGAGGTTGCATAGGAGCAGCGCAGGTAACCTTCACCGCCAAGTCCGAATACACTGCCCGGAACTGCAGCCACCTTATATTCCAGAAGCAGACGCTGGGCGAATTGATCGGAGGTCAGTCCGGTGCGCTGAATACTCGGAAAAGCATAGAACGCGCCTTGCGGCTCATGACAGTCCAGCCCGGCATCGCGCAGCCCTTTGACGATCAGCCGGCGCCGCTGATTATAGGAATCCGCCATCCGGTCCTTCTCTTCCATTCCGTTGGTCAATGCCTCCAGCGCAGCCACCTGGCCCATCGAAGGCGCGCACATGACTGTGTACTGGTGAATCTTCAGCATCGCGGAGATCAGGTCCGGGTGACCGCAGGCATATCCCATCCGCCAGCCGGTCATGGCGAAGGCTTTGGAGAAGCCGCTGACCAGAATGGTCCGGTCAATCATGCCCGGCAGGGAGGCAAAGCTTACATGATTGCTTCCATAGGTCAATTCAGCATAAATTTCATCGGAAATTACTATGAGATCATGTTTCTCTACCACTTTGGCAATCGGTTCCCAATCCTCACGGCTCATAATCGCACCCGTCGGATTGCTCGGATAGCAGAGAATGAGAATCTTGGAGCGCGGAGTGATCTTGGCTTCCAGATCAGCCGCCGTAAGCTTGAAGTTATTCTCTCCGAAGGTCTCAATGCCGACCGGAATCCCGCCGCCGATTGCTGTTATCGGTGAATAAGAGATATAGCAAGGCTCGGGAATCAGAATCTCGTCTCCCGGTGAGATCAAGGCCCGGAGCGCCAGATCTATCGCTTCACTGCCGCCGACGGTGGCAATAATCTGGTTCGCAGGATCATATTGCACCGCGAAGCGGGTCTGCAGATATTCGGCAATGCCTTCTCGAAGCTCCGGCATTCCGGCATTGGAGGTATAACCGGTGAAGCCGCGCTCCAGCGAGTAGACGCAGGCTTCCCTGACATGCCAGGGAGTCTTGAAATCCGGTTCCCCGACACCCAGTGAAATAATATCCTTGCTGCCTGCCGCCAGATCAAAAAACTTGCGGATGCCCGAGGGCTGTATCTGCTGGACCAGCGGGGCCAAATAGGAATTCATCGACTTCGTAATCATGGCATTACATCCTTCACGGAGATATCATCAGACGGTTGTCTTCTTCATGCTCTTCAAAGATGATACCGTCCTGTTTGTATTTTTTGAGCGTAAAGTTAGTTTTGGTAGAGAGTACCGCATCAATCGGCGACAGCTTCTCGGAGACGAAATTGGCGACCTCCCGCAGATTGCGGCCTTCCACTTCGACCAGCAAGTCGTATGCGCCGGACATCAGATAGACCGATTTGACCTGCGGATACAGATAGATCCGCTCGGCAATGCCTTCGAAGCCGCGGCCGCGTTCCGGGGTAATCTGGACTTCGATCAGCGCAGTCACCCGTTCATCGTCCACCTTATCCCAATTGACCACAGTAGCATATTTCACAATGACATGATCCTGTTCCATTTGTGCAATCACGGTTTTGACATCTTCTTCTTCCGCACCAAGCAGGGTTGCCATTAAAGCTGTTGAGCTTCGCGCGTCCTCCTTGAGCAGTTCCAGCACTTTCCTCTTCAAATCATTCATTTCCTTCATGCCTTCCCTCCGGATAGTTCGCCAGTCCGGTACCCCTGCTTCAGGGCAGAGCGCCTGCGAAAAGAGTTTAGTATTAATATGACACGAAAATGACAGTTCTGCAAACAAAATAACCCCGCCTGGGCGGGGTTACAATGGATCTTTTTATTTGTGTTTCTCCACACCAGCGGACGGGCAGTCCTATGCTTCATCCGCCCCGCGTGAGGGTTACATATAGTAAGAACCGTTATTGTGCTGGACATTGGCCTGATGCAGCGGAACATTGGAGGCCTGATTGTAGGCACCGGCTCCGCCTGTCTTCTCACGCACGAACTGCTGGCATTTCTGCTGGGTCTGCTGTGCAGCCTGAATCTGCTTGTCTACATCCTGACGCAGCGCTTTCCCCGGGGCAGTATACATGTTCATTTGTGACATTTGGTTATACAGCTCTCCCTGAAGTCTGAGCGTATCCATCGTCAGATCGTTGAATACCCGTCGTACCGTAGGACAATTCGATTCTGTAGCTGCTGTTGTATATTCACGGACTGTCCGCTTCAAATCAGCCAAAACCGTGTTCAGTAAATCCTCATCTGCCATGAATGGCGTTCCGTTTTGTGCGTACACAGTAAAACCTCCTTAAAGTTTGTGGGATATGCTTCCCGGCATCAAATTTGTGTGCGGCCAGTAATAATTATTGTGGCTGGGTTGGTGCATATTGCTGATGCTGATGCAGCAGCTGTACAAGCATATCCATATGGTGGGTATGACTTTGAATTTGCTGTACACAGATTCCCTGCACCGTGGAGTTTTGAGTGGTTCCGGCTGTAGCGGCCAGCTGCTTAATCAGCAAATCTTCGTTGGAAATGGAATCTGCGATATATTCCAGTTCTTTTCCGCTAAGCGCCTGCATTTGGTTAGATTGCATGTTCAGTATTCCCTCCTTCTGGATGTTCAAGCGTTCCTTAGTATGCCGCAGAGCAGAACACTTTATGTGCCAAAAAGCGCAAAGCTGCTTCTGAAAAAATCGGATTAACACCTTATAAACCGCGCATGAGCGGCTGCCAAACTGCAAACAATACCTTACCTGGATTATATAAAGGAGCGACCATACCATGAAACTCATCAGCGGGCAGCTGCCCTGGGAGAATACACTGCTTCAACCGCCGGTGTATCCGGTACTAAATGAAGATATTACCTGTGACTGTCTTATTGTAGGCGGCGGCATGGGCGGGGCGACGATGTCCTACCGTATGTCCCTTAGCGGAGCGGATACCGTTCTCATCGATAAAAGAGCAGTGGGCAGCGGAAGCTCCCACGCCAATACGGGACTGCTGCAGATTGCGAACGACAAGTCGCTGACCGCCTGTATGAATACCTTCGGGGAAGAGAACGGCGTGCTGTTCTATAAGCTGTGCCAGCAGGGCGTCCGCGCGATTCTCGACCTGCCGGGCAAGCTGGATATTGATCCGCAGATCATAGAACGCAGCAGTCTGCTGTATGCCAGCGTCCCTGAAGATGTACCCGCCCTGAAGCTGGAAAATGAAAACCTGATCCGGCATGGATTTGATTCAGAATTCTGGGATGAGGATAAAGTACGCTCGCATTATTCCTTCTCCAAACCTGCCGCACTCTTCTCCCGGGGCGATGCCGAGACCAATCCATTCCGGACCGTGCACAGCCTGATCGATAAAGCCCACTCCGGCGGAGTCCGGGTCTATGAGCATACCGAAGCCCTTAATTACGAATATAGTGCTGACGGCGTAGTCTGCCACACAGCGAATGGCCGGATTTTTGCGAAAAATGTTGTGTTTGCCATGGGGTATGAAACGCAGGATATGAAAAAGGACCGGGGCGCGGAGCTGATCAATACATATGCCATCATGACCAGGCCTCTTGCGGACTTCCCCAAATGGCATGAGCAAAGTCTGCTCTGGGAAACAGCGCGGCCTTATCTGTACTTCCGGACCACACCGGACGGACGGATCATTGCCGGAGGCAAGGATGAACAGCTCACCAGTCCCGAGCGCCGCGATGTCCGTGTGCTCTCCCAGTGCCAGCGGCTGCTGGAGGAGCTTGTGGCCCTGTTCCCGGAGCTTCAGGGAATAGAGGCTGAATACTCCTGGGGAGCGGTCTTCGGCTCTACCCGTGACGGCTTGCCTTATATGGGGCCGCATCCGGAGTACCCGCACTGCTATTTCATTGAAGGCTACGGGGGCAACGGAACCGTCTACAGCATGATCGCGGCCGAGCTGCTCGCAGATACCCTTGCCGGCAAGGTGCGCCCCGAGCTGGAGCTGTTCTCGCTGACCCGTACAGCGAAGCCTGCGCCGTCTCCGGCAATTCAGGCGTAAGCGGCAGAGCCTGCAGGAGCCTTGCTGCATCCGGCGGGAGCAGCAGTAAGTACTCGCAGGAAAGGGATGCTCCGCAAGCCTGATGGCTGCGGAGCATCCCTTTTTATAATAAACCTGACAATATGGAATAATAGCTTATTGTGCTTTTACAAATTCAGCAGATTTGATCCCTGCCTGGCGTCCAAAGATAATAATCTCGGCTACAGAGTTACCGCCGATACGGTTCTGGCCATGCAATCCGCCGACTACTTCGCCTGCTGCAAAAAGTCCTGTGATCGCTTTGCCGTCTTTGTTCAAGACCTCTGTATTTGTATTAATCACCACACCGCCCATGGTGTAGTGAATTCCCGGGCCGATTTGGATTGCATAATACGGTGCGCCGGACAGATCATTATCCATGCCTGTTGTTCTGCCGAATTCCGCATCCGACTTATTCTTCACTGCGCTGTTCCAGGTATCTACGGTCTTCTTCAGCTGATCTGCCGGAACGTTCATTTGTTCAGCCAGCGCCCGGGTGGTATCCGCTGTTTTGACTACACCCATCTTGATGTACTGGTCCACCGCTTTGACGCGGGATTTCACGCCGGAATCAAACACCAGATACGCTGATTTCTCCGGAAGTGTATTGATGGAAGCTGTCACTTTATCCCGGGTATCCATTTCGTTGCCGAAACGTTTGCCCTCGCTGGACACCAGAATTGCACCTTCGCCCCGGACCGCTTCACCGATCAGGTAGGATTTCTCCTGTTGTACAGTCGGGTGTACCTGAATCTGATCCAGATCTACCGTTGTGCCGCCAGCCTGTTCAATCATCCGGATGCCGTCGCCGGTGCTGCCGATCTGGTTCGTGGTCACATAACCCTCGAGGTCAGGTCTGACTTCGGTAATCATCTCCATATTAGCGCCGAAGCCGCCGGTTGTTACGATCACTGCTGATCCGGTAATTGTTTTCTCATCGGCCTGGTTGAACAGCACCTTGACGCCGTTCACCTTGCCATCCTGTACTGTAAGTTCCTTCACATCCGCATTAACGAACAAGGGAATCCCTTGCTCTTGTACATTTCTTACGAGTCCGGCAACCAGATATTGTCCGACTGCTGAGCCGTCTTCCGGACGGTGGGTGCGCTTCTCTTTCATTCCCCCGGTAATCGTAATATTGTTCAAACGGATTCCGATCGAATCCAGCCAGTCAATGGCACTTGCGGAATTGTCCACGAAAAAGCGGAGCAGCTCCTTGTTGTTCGTATCATGGCCGCCTGCCAGTGTCTCTTCATAGAACAGATCATTGGTGTCCTCGATGCCCTGCTCCTTCTGGAACTTCGTCTGCGAAGCGTTCATACCCGAGGAGGATTTGGTGGTGTTACCGCCGGCAACCGGCATTTTCTCCAAAATAACCGGGTTCATGCCGTTAGCCTTGGCTTCCAGCGCCGCCGACATTCCGGCACCGCCTGCGCCGACAATGATGATATCATATTTATCTTTTAACTGATCGTACGGTGTATAGCTCGCTTCGGATGCTCCCGATACGGCTTCGGCTGTCTCTTTAGGTGCAGTGGTTGCTGCAGGCTCTGTGGTTGCGCTGTTCTTACCCTTGCTCTCATTGACACTGCCGTTAGTATTGTTGTTACCGCAGCCTGCGATAACCAGCATAACGGAAAGAACGAGTATAAGAGTCGCTGCATATCTCTTTTTCATAGTAACGCTTGCCCCCTTGTGCATATTTTCACAATTATCATATCCGCAAAAGGGCTGTCCTTGGAAGCTTACGTAATTAAAGAAATTATTAAGTAACTAAAGTAAGTGGGCAAACAGCATCTACTGTTGTTGATTTAGCCACTTTGCAGGAATGGTGAGCATTTATATGCTGTTTGTCCAACTGCTGCTCCAACACGATCCCATCATTCATCAGCAAGTGTTGAAAATCCAACTGCTATTGTCTTAACTCTCTCCGCTCCTAACCTCCCGGGTTGCTGTCATCATTTCCGAAAAGAAACAAAACTTCCCGATCCTCTCGCGGATCGGGAAGGGGGCACGCGCTAGTCCAGCAGCTTCTCCATATGCAGCACTTTGGCAAAGCCGGCTTTTGCCGTGAACAGCCCGGTATTCTGCACCTTGAAGGTCTTGAAGCCGAGCCGCTCATAGAGCTTTTTGGCTTGCGGATTGGTGTCAACAACCTCCAGCAACATCTTGTTGCGGTTCGCCGACCGTGTTAAGGCAAAGGACGCTTCCAGCAGCCGGGTTCCGATCCCCAACCCTCTTACCTCACTGGAGACGACGAGCGGATCAATATGAATGGAGTCCTTCGGAACGCCGCCGTGAAACATACGATATATACCGTAGGCTGCATAACGCCACGCGCCGCCCGCTATGCCGAACGAATGTCTGAGAGCCCCGTAACCCAGCGTTGCGAAGAAGCCGTCTCCTTTTTCCAGACCGACGAATCCAACCACCCTTCCCTCGCGTACCGCATACAGACCGTTGTCATAACGCAGACTCCGGCACAACACCTCCACGACTTGCTTCTCATTGCGGGTAAATATCCACAGGGCATTGAATTTCAAGGCAAAAGCCTGATAAAACAGTCTGGCAACCTCGCCTTTCTGCACTTCGTCCAGGCGGTCGACAACTTCTACGTCTAACGTTGACATAAAGCTTCCTCCTTTATGTTGCTTCAGCTGCCGCTTCGTCCCGAGGCGCCGAAGCCTTGAATGACGGTGGATACCAACAATTGCGGAGCATCATTCTTCGCAAGATTGCCATTCTGGATCTCCTGCCAGGCAACGAACAGCAGATTATACATGACGGTTATCATCCAGTGGGCGGGCATCGCGGCATTCAGCAGACCGCGTGTCTGCCACCCTTCCACAGCTTCCCGCAGCGGTTGCTTGATTCGGGCTTCCTCGGCAAGAATATTAGGATTCTCGTCAACCGATGCCGCGAAGCTTAGAAAAGACATCTTGCTGCCCAAAGGAATCAGCGCCTCGAACACCTCCGTCAGGAAGCGGAGCATATCGCTGTCATCATTCATGATTCCTTCGAGCGCTTCATCCACCAGCCCGATGGCATTCAGCGCCAGCGCATCCAGCAGAAGCTCCCTTGTAGAGAAATAGCGATGCAGCGTCGCAATGCCGATTTGTGCATGATCCGCGATCTCCTGCAGCGTAGCCGTGGGCTTCAACGCCAGCAGCTCCGTTGCTGCGTCCAGAATAGCTTTCCGTTTATTGTCCTTAACACTGGGTTTCATGAACATAGTCCTGCCTTTGCTGTGGATTAATTGATATTTTTATGAATATAATGATATATTTATCTATCATTTATTATTATTTTATGCTCATGGGCAGCTGGAGTCAAATTGTTGATGTACATAAACCCTCCTCAAAAAAATGTCATAACGCTTCTTTAAGGGGGCAAGGCATTTCCCTCCAGTAGGGATTTCATTTATGTTCACCATATTTAATTCTTCTTTCATTCGCCAACCCGCAGCCAATGTTATACGGAAGCACCCCGTTAAAGTAAGTGAATTTGCGTGCGGATGTTTATAGTTTTATAATTGGGACTTACACAATCGTATGACTAGGAGGAACTGAACCATGGACAAAAGCAAAAAATATATGCTTGCCGGCGCCATCCTGACCGCAGCTGGTGTTTCTCTAATGACCTATACAGCAAACCGTTACACTTCCTTCAAAAAAGTGGTGGCCAGAACCATCCGGCTGGAGGATATCGCCTCCCTTGAAATCACCCGTCTGTCCTCTGTTCCCGGTGAACAGAAGGATATTGTGGTTACGGAGCCGGAGGCCATCAAACAAATATGTGATGATTTCGCCGACGTCCGGTTAATGAAATCAGCGCGGAATGTAAGCACAGACAACAAATACAGCTATTATATTACCATCGTACAGGCTGACCGGAAGCAGCGGTTTGATATCATTCTCAAGGGCAGGCAGCATATGATTATTTACGATAATGATATGAACAATCCGCATTTAAAAGCCTATAAAATCATGGGTTCCTTCCATCCGCAGGCATTGAAACTGGCTTTTGCCTGATCGCAGGGCTGCATAAATCACCTTTGCTAACGTATAGAATCAGAATTAAACTTGGAGTCATAGCTGGCAGTGTTGGGGCGGCCATGACTCCATATTAGTAGAATTAGTAGAAGTTGTAATCTTATTCATTAATTCCTTGATGTAGAGGACTGAAATTCCGTTATTTGGGCAGATTAGGCGGATTCGTTGACTAATCGGACTCAGAATCGCTTATTTGACCAGACATAGCTCATTTCCGGCCCGAATGAACAGGATAAGGGATTCTCAGTCCGTTTCATCCTCATAAAAAGGTTATTTGCAAATATAGCGACTTCTCAGTCCGCTTCACTTACAGGCTTGAAATATCAACAATTTCCCCGATCACACAATCTCCCAGGCAACAAAAAAAGGACCCGAAGGCCCTCCATTAACTACTAACCATCCGCTGTCCAATTTACCAGCCGCTCACCTATATTTACTTATAAGTTCATGCCCCTCCGGCTTCACTTTGTACATATATACCGGTCTGCCTACCGCGCCGTAGCTGAGCTCCATCTCCAGAATGCCTGCCTCGGTCAGAAAAGCCAGATATTTGCGGACGGAAATCCGCGAAATCGGCGCCTGGCTGCTGATATCTTCAGTGGAGAATACCGGGTTCGGCAGCTGCTTAATCGTATCCCAGATACTCTCCAGTGTGCCTTCGGTAAGACCTTTGGGCAGGCTCTGCGCTCCACTCTTGTCTTCTTCAGCCTCCGGAGCGGAGTGGCGCAGCAGCTTATCCAGCTGTTCCTGGCTCAGATGCTCCTTGTGCATTAACCGAAAGTCTTCGCGGTATGCCGACAAAGCCGCCTGAAATCGGGCAAACTCAAATGGCTTGATCAGGTAATCCACAGCCCCGTTCTGCAGCGCCTTGCGGATGCTTGCATTATCGCTGGCGGCGGAGATCACAATGATATCCGCCTTGCTTCCCTGCTCCCGTAGCGTGGACAACAGCTGAAGCCCGCTGGTACGGGGCATATAGATATCCAGCAGCAGGAGATCGATCTCCTGTTCCGCCAGCATCTTCAAGGCCTCATCTCCTGAAGCCGCCCAGCCCGCGAATTCGAAGCCCTGGACCTGTTCGAGATAATGGCGGTTGAATTTCGCTACCATCGGGTCATCTTCTACAATCAGCACTTTAATGTTCATTGGCTCTCCTCACCCTTTGCAGCATATGGCACATCAACGATGAACGTGGTTCCCTGCCCGCCGCCGCAGGCGGCAATCTGAAGATGTCCCTGCAGTTTGTCTACACTCTTCCTGACTAAATACAGTCCGATTCCCCGGTGTTCCCCCTTGGAGGAGAAGCCCTGGACGAAGATCTGCTCCCGGAGTGCCTCCGGAATCCCCGGGCCGTTGTCGCTAACCTCACACAGCAGCCTTCCCTCTTCATAGTGAAAAGCAAGCCCGATCCGCTTATTACTGTGTACATCTCTGCCGTGTACATCTCTGCTGTGTACATCGCCGCTGTGTTCATCAGACCCCGGCCCGCCCAGCGCTTCCATCGCATTGTCCAGCAAATTCCCGGCAATGGTAATCAGCTCATGAATAACCTGCGAATCTGCCGATTCCGGCAGATAACTGTCCGCAGTCAGCAGCAGTTCAATTCCCGTCTCGCGCGCCCGGCTCAGCTTACCCAGCAGAAAACCCGCCATAGCCGGGTCCTTAATCTGTCTCGTGATGGCCCCGATCTCCTGCTGGTAGTTATTTGCCGTTCCCAAAATATACTGCTGCAGCTCGTCATATAAGCCCATATGCGTCATGCCCATAATCACATGCAGCTTGTTCATGAATTCATGGGCACCTGCCCGCAGGGCGTCTGCATAGACAGAAATACCCGACAGCCGTTCGGCCAGAACTGCCAGCTCAGTCTTGTCACGAAATGTAGCGATGGCTCCGGCAATCTCGCCGCCTACGCGGACCGGCAGGCTGCTTACGAGCAGGGAGATACCGCCCAGCTCCAGCTCCTGGTCCTGCCTGCCTTCCCCGCTGGCCAGCACATGCTCCAGACGCAGCTCTGGCCAATAATCGGCAATCTGCCGGTTTACAACAGCGCCGTTGATCCCTGCCGCCTTGAGAAGCCGGTGCGCCTCCATATTGATAAGCGTAATGCGCGCTTCCTGGTCAATCGCAATAATCCCCTCGCGAATGGATTCCAGCATGGCGCTGCGTTCCTGCAGGAGTCTGGAAATATCGGCAGGCTCCATGCCGAACATCATTTGCTTGATCCTCCTCGCCAGAACAAAAGCGCCTCCGGCCCCAAACAGCGCGCCTGAGACCAGAATGGCAATAATCGTCCATTCATTCTGCCTGACCAGACGCTGCACCCTGTCCATCGACAGTCCAGCTACTACAACCCCGAGCTGATGCCCTCTGCCGTCATAGACCGGCACGAATGCCCGCAACGAATTCCCGAGCGTCCCTGTTCCTTCGGACATGCTCTCTTGTCCGCGCAGCGCAGCCTCCTGCCCGCCTCCCACGAAGGGCAGCCCAACCTTGGAGGTATCCGGATGCGAATACCGGATGCTATTCATATCCATCACCACTACAAACAATATATCATTACGGCGTGTAATCTTGGAGGTGTAGGCTTGAATCCCCTTGCTGTTCCCTTCGCTTAAGCCCTCTGAGAGCAGCGGCATCAGGGCAATCGTGCGGGCAATCGTAATGGCCTTATCCTCCAGCGCATGCCGGGTCTGGGGAATAATCTGATTGCGGAATATAATATATAAGACCAGCAGCACCAAGACTACAACAGCAGATACCATTACCGCTACCGTTGTCCTTAGGCTGTAGCTTTTTTTCTTGGCCAAGGATGCCCATGCCTCCTCATAAATAACATTTGTACAGGTTATCCCGGCTAGATTCGAGCCGGTTCAGCACCTGCACCCGGATCTGTTGAGCTCAAGTTATCTTGGTATGCTTAAGCCCGGCTCCTTGCTTCAGCAACCGTCGCAGCACCAGCCAGCCCCACAGCGGAGCCGTTCCCAGCAGCAGCATAAGCCAAGTGACAGCCTGCGGGGACTGATTGACCGACAGCACAGCAATGAATATAAGCAGGCCTATCAGCCGCCCGGTCATCAGACTCAGCTCTCTAAGCACAACCAGCTCCACCCGTTTGCCGGCACTCTCTTCAGAGACACCCATCAGATCGAAGCTGGTAGACGTCATCGGCAGCATGTAGAGCGGGATGCACAGCGAGGTTCCAATCCCCATAATTAACAGCGTGGCGTAATTCACCTTCCACAGAAGCGGCAGAATGAAAGCGGCCAGCAGCAGACTGCCGGCCAGCATCCCCCTGAAGCGGGCTCCGGGCTTGAACCATTTACCGGCCGCATAGTAGCTGATCAAAGAAACTGCCGAGGTAATCAGCGCGAACTGCCCAAGCTTACTCTCCTCACGGGCTGCAATATAGACCAGCAGTCCGATCAGGAACGAGAATACGCCCTCCCGTACTCCCTGGAACAGCAGCGCCGCCGCAGCGGGCCGCCAGGGACTCTCCTTGCGGCTAAGCTCGCGCCAAGGCTCCAACCACAGGTAGATTCCGCCGCGCGGCCGCTTCTCCAGCCCAAAGCTGAGTACAGCAGCCACTCCATAGATGCACAGTGACAGGATAAACACAATACGGTAGCCCTTGTCCCCGTGCCACAAGGAGATTAGACTACCGGATACCCACGGACCGACAATGCCCGTCAGCGAACCCAGCAGTCCCATCCAGCCGTTGAAGAAATCGCGGTTGCCCGCCTCGGTAATCTCAAAGAAAACAATATTAAAAGCCAGCCAGTAGAACCCGATGGAAAGACCGAGAATGAGTCCCAGCGGCCAGATATAATACACCGCTTCTCCGCGCAGCCAGAGCACCAGCAAATAAAAAAAGCCCGAAACGGCAATTCCCAGCCGCAGGGCATTCATTTTGTTATGCTCCTTCACCCATTTGCCGCCCAGCCAGAAGCTTAGTCCGACTGCGAGCTGCTGGGCAACCGTAAACCAGCCGATCATGGCGAAGTTCTGCCGGCTTTTCCACAAATACACGTTCAAAAAAGTACCTGCCAGCACCGTAGCCAGCAGGTAGAGCCCGCCCACGGCAAGCAGCAGCGCTGCCTGGTTCCGTAATAACCTCCTCATGCTATACCTCCCTGCTATTCTGGACACCTCATGTATAACTAACATGTCCAAATCACAGGGAAAGCATGAATCCGAAGCTTACTGAGGTGTAGTGCTGAGATTGCGCACAAGCTGAATGCGGTCTTCCTGTGCCAGACTGTGCTGCACATGGAAGCAGGAAGGACATACGAACAGATTCAGCGAGAACGGCGGCTTCAGCACGGCTCCGCCGCCCAGCGCTTCCGGCGTTGCCGGGGTAAATCCGCTTACCTGCTGTGTGCCGGAGTGAAGCATCAGCTCATGGCATTGCGGACATTCCGGCGCTTCCAGCTGCGCGGCCAGCAAGCTGGCGACACTCTGCTCATAACGCGTCAGATCATAATCATCACCGAACTGGACCAGGGTATTAAATATGGGAACCACACTATCCTTGTCACCGTCGTCATCCCACAGATCCTCGTCACTGACCTCTTCCTGATCGGAAGCGTCCTCTGTGTCCAGCTCTTCATCTTCGAGATCGTCAGCGCCTATTGTAATCGTGCGGTAACCGCTAAGCTCATTATTGCAATGAGGACAAGTGTCCTCCGGGCCAAACTCCTCATCCCATACAATCTCGGTATGGCACCAAGGACATACTGTCGTTTCCATCTGTATAATCTCCTTCGTTCCTCACATTAGGTTCAATTTCAATGCAACATTAAATAGATAATTCCGGCCGCTATAAACGCCAGAGCGGAAAAGAACAGAACCCGAACCAGAATCTTCATATTTCCCTGCTCCCTAAATCAAAATATAGCGGCGCCGATGACATAGGACAATGAAACGGAGATCAGCAGTGCTGTCAGTCCCACGGCCCGGTTATCCGCAGCAATCTCGTCATCAATCGAAAAGACGGGGGTTAGAAATTCAAACAGGAAGTACGCCAGCAGCAGCAGGAGGAAACCCACAACCGACCATTTCATCGTCTCATAGATCGAGGCTCCCGCTTCAATGCTGAAGCGCAGAATATTGCAGATGCCGAAGATCTTGCCTCCGGTTGCCATCGCTACGGCCACATTCCCCTTGCGGATTTCTTCCCAGCAGTTGTATTTAGTCACCATTTCAAAGAAGGACAGGAATACCACCAGACCCAATATGGCCACAGTGAAGTAGCCGAGCAGCGCTCCCAGCGGATGATCCAGCAAAAGATCAATATTATCTTGCATACTTCTCCCTCTTTCTGCCGGACGCTACTGCAGTTCAGCCACGGTTACGCCCGCGCCGCCTTCGTTGTAATTCCCGAGCCGGTAGCTTTTGATATTCTTATGCTTACGCAGATATTCCTGTATCCCCGTCCGCAATACCCCCGTGCCTTTGCCGTGGATAATCGAAATCTGCCCAAGATTGCCGAGGAACGCTTCGTCGATGAAGCGGTCGGTCTCCATGATGGCTTCTTCCAGATTGGCCCCGCGCAGATCGAGCTCGGTGCGGACATTCTCATCCCGCGTACGCTTGACTGTCGTAGCCCGGCGCAGAGCCGGCGGAGGCGCATCCGGCGCAGAGGCCAGGAACTCCAGATCAGCAAGGTTGACCTTCATCTTCATAATGCCGAACTGTACCACGGCTTCCTTGGCACCGCTCAGCTCTACAACAAGGCCCTTCTGATTCACATTAGCCACCTTGACTTCATCCCCGGGCTGAATCTTCCGCGGCGCCTTGGTGCTGCTGCGGGCAATAACCTTCTTGCGCGGTGCAGGCTCCGCTTCATCCAGTCTCCGGCGCGCTTCGATCAGCTTGTGCTCCTTGACGGATGCCCCTTCCTCCATTGCCAGGCGGCGGAGGTCACTGATGATCTCCTCGGCTTCCTTACGCGCCTTGGCGAGGATATCGCTGGCATCCTTCTCCGCCTTCTCCAGGCGTTTGTCGCGCTGGCCTTCCAGCTTCTCCAGCTCTAGCTGCTGCCGCTTGCGGAATTCTTCCGCTTCGCGGCGCAGGCCCTCGGCCCGTTCACGCTCATTCTCTGCGGTGAGGCGGTTCTCTTCCAGGGAAGCGATCATGTGCTCGACGCGCATGTCTTCTTCCTTGACTTCGCCGCGCGCATGCTCAAGAATGGCATTCGGCAGGCCGAGGCGCTCGGCAATGGCGAACGCATTGCTTCGTCCCGGCACACCGATCAGCAGCCGGTAGGTAGGACTCAGACTGGCCACATCAAACTCCATACTGGCATTGATGACACCTTTGCGCTCATACGCATAAGCCTTCAGCTCACTGTAATGCGTAGTTGCCACCATCCGGCATTCTGTACGGTGGATATTCTCCAGAATGGCAATCGCCAGGGCCGATCCCTCCGCCGGATCCGTTCCTGCTCCAACCTCATCGAGCAGAATCAGACTCTTCGGCGTCATTCTCTTCAGAATGGAGATGATATTGGTCATATGGCTGGAGAATGTACTCAGGCTCTGCTCAATACTCTGCTCATCGCCAATGTCGGCATAGATCGCATCGAAGACGCACATCTGGCTGCCTTCCTCTGCCGGAATGAACAATCCCGACATCGACATCAGGCTGAGGAGGCCGATGGTCTTCAGGGTAACCGTCTTACCGCCGGTGTTCGGGCCGGTCACGATAATCGAGCTGTACTGGTTGCCCAGCTCCACATCCAGCGGCACGACCTGCTCTGCGGGAATGAGCGGATGGCGCCCTTTACGCAGGCGCAGGTAGCCGCGGTCATTCATACGCGGCTGGGTAGCCTTCATGTCGCGTGCCAGGCGCGCTTTGGCGAAGATGAAATCGAGTTCGCCGAGAATATCGATATCATAAGCCATCTCTTCGGCAATATCGCCGACAAGTGCCGTCAGGCGGTGCAGGATGATCTCGATCTCCCGCTCCTCGCGCAGCCGTGTCTCGCGCAGCTTATTGTTCATCGCCACAATCGATTCCGGCTCAATGAATAGCGTCGCCCCGGAGCCGGACTGATCATGAACAATGCCGCCGAAATGGGCACGGTACTCCGCTTTGACCGGAATGACAAACCGGTCACCACGGATCGTCACAAGCTGATCCTGCAGCATCTTCGATACCGAAGACGAGCGGATCATGGAATCCAGCTTCTCGCGGATGCGGGTCTCGCCGCCGCGCAGCTCCCGGCGGATGGAGGCCAGCTCTGTACTGGCCGAATCCATGACATCCGCATTCTCGTCGATACACAGGCGGATGGCGTCCTCCACATGCTTCTGCTCCGAGAGCAGATCGCTATGGGCGAAGAGGGTAGGGATCTTCTCATCCTCGTGCATCGCCCCGAGGAACCGCTTCACTCTGCGGGCTCCGCCGATCGTGTTGCCGACAGAGAGCAGTTCAGTGGTACCCAGCATTCCGCCGATCGAAGCGCGTTTCAGGGCGGGCTTGATGTCAGTCACACCGCGGAAGGAAGGTATTCCCTTCAGCCGGTCAACATTAGCAGCCTCATCCGTAGCCTGCAGAAGCAGCTTCACTCCTTCGAAATCCCCGGAGGGCTTCAGCGATTCGGCGGTCAGCCGTCCCATCGGTGTCTGCGTATACTGCATCAATTTATTTAAAATCTTGCGATATTCAAGCGTATGCAAAATTTTGTCGTCCAATTACTGTCACAGCTCCCTTCATAGATGGTTACATTATACCTAATTTAGCCCATTTTCGCTATTTGGGTATGATTTCTGGGCATAGAAAAGCGGCTGTGGGCCACAATAACAACGCACATATCCTTACGCGAACGCCAAAGGAGGTTAGTTAGGTGAGATTCTTAGGTCATGTGGTACGTTTCGTGGTCGCGGCAATCGTTCTGATGGTGGTCGGCTGGATTGTCCCGCAATTCACGGTCGGGGGGTTCTGGAGCGCGCTTGTGCTTGCGCTGGTTATCGCTCTGCTCGGCTGGGTGGTTGAAGGCATTTTCGGCAAAAAAACAACACCCTTCGGCCGCGGTATCGTCGGCTTCCTGGTCAGTGCCCTGGTGATCTGGATTGCCCAGTTCATTGTGAGCGGAGTCAGTGTCACCATTCTCGGAGCGCTGCTCGCAGCCCTGGTCATTGGTATTATCGACCTCTTCCTGCCGGTATCCACTCCGTTTGAAGCGGCCAAGTAGAAACGGCTGAACCATCCTTAGGGGACGGTATCCGTTTCAGCGTACAACGAAACCCCCAATCCCCGGATTATACCGGATACTGGGGGTTTTTTGTAATTAAAAAATTTTTATAACTAAAAATTACGCATAGGACACAACCGGATCATCGCCTTGGGTGACAGCAGCCGTAACGACAGCATTTTTACCGCCCCGCTTGGCGCTGTACAGCGCTTCGTCCGTCTTGCGGAACAGCATTTCCTTGCCGTCCCCCAGCTGATAATCGCAGAATCCGATACTGACCGTAATCGGCTTGCCTCCGGCATACGGATGCTCCATAGCGGCTATACCTACCCGCATCTCCTCGACGGCAGCATAGGCTTCCGGAAAGCTTTTATCCGTAAAAATCACCGCGAACTCTTCCCCGCCGTATCTCGCCGCGAAATCATTCAGCCCGATCAGACCATTCACCTTCGCTGCC
The DNA here is from genome assembly GCF_013141775.1 of Paenibacillus phytohabitans. Classification (GTDB taxonomy): domain Bacteria; phylum Bacillota; class Bacilli; order Paenibacillales; family Paenibacillaceae; genus Paenibacillus_AQ; species Paenibacillus_AQ phytohabitans. Next base: position 233,218 of record NZ_WHOB01000062.1, on the reverse strand, counting down.
ACCTCCTTAAGCACGAGATCGCCAACCCAGTGTCCGTACGTATCATTAACACGCTTGAAGTTGTCGATATCAAACAGCGCCAGCTGCAGCCTCAGCCCGTTGCTCTCGCACTGCTCCAGCAGCGAATCCAGATATTCATGAAAGGTTTTGTGATTGTACAGGCCCGTAAGCGCATCGATCTTCAGCAGCTTGTCGGAAATCGCCCGTTCCACCATCAGCCCCTGCTCCGACTTGGTCAACTGCTCCAGATATTCGCGGGTCTCACGGGCCCTGACAATGACAGCCTGCGCCATCACGGCGAACACAATAAACACACATTCCACCATCAGAAACTCCAGCAGCGGTTTGTCCAGCAGCGGCCGCTCCAGCCCGAAATAAATCCCGCTATAGAATAGCGTGCTGAATACCCCGAGATAGTATAGCAGCCGCTGGTCGAAATAGATCAGGGCAATCATAATCGGCATCATAAGTGTCATCTGGGCACCATCTACAAAAGGCTCCAGCACAAAATACATCAGATAAGAAACGATGAACCCGCAGATCACAACGGCCTGCTTATGATAATGCTGCATCATACGCAGCCAAATCTCGGCGGAAGCCATAGCTATAATGATCATCAGATTACAGGCGATGAACAAGTGGCCCTTACTGGGGATGAGGATGGTCTTAGTCTCAGTGGAATGGGAGGACAGCATAAAAATAAATTGGGCTGCCAGCATACAGAGCACAATAATCCAGTATCCGGTTAATATTCTGCGGTGCCATTTCTCCGAACTTTGCGATTCGTGGGCTAAAATAATGTGGATCCCCTACTTCTAACCAAATAATATAAAAGTTAAAATTATAATAGCTTTAATTATAATAAATTTTAATTGTTTTTGCATCATATTTTTGCAATTTTCGACAAAGTTTGGAGTCAGCTTCCGGTCAAACAAATCCTCACAGATTATCCAAGACAACTTTCAGGATTTGAGCTATGCTAATGTCATCTGTTATCACAATTCATCACGAACCTTTTAGGAGGATGCTTATGATCAGGAAGGCGGCTATTCTTTGTTCTATTGTATTTGCACTACTGCTTACGGCTTGCGGAGCCGGCGGGGGCAGCAGCAATTCTGACAGCGCTAACAGCCAGGCTGCTGACACCAATCTTACGGCGGAAGAAGAAATCGTCATTACAGCAACCAACTACAGCTTTGACCAGAAAGAATACCACTTGAAGAAGGGCGTACCTGTCAAAATCATCTTCAAAAACGAGAGCGGCAACCACGGCATTCTTGTGCCTGAGATGAAGCTGCGGCTGGACGCCAAAGATTCCTCCAAGGTGATTCTCCCCGAGGAGGCAGGAACCTTCGAGGTCACCTGCGCGATCATGTGCGGCTCCGGCCACAGCGGAATGAGCGCCAAGATTATCGTCGAATAAGCGGCTCTATAGGCACAGCAAACAGCCGGTCAAGGTCAACATGGGACTCAGTCCCCTTGTCCTTAACCGGCTGTTTAGCTGTTCTGCTGAAATTGTTTACCCTGCTGGAGCTGCGGTTATCTCACACCCTTGCTGCGATTGGAAATATCCAGCCAGACGGCAATGACCAGAATGGAGCCTTTGACGACATACTGCCAGAAGGATTCCAGTCCCATCAGCGACATTCCGTTATCAAGCGAAGTCATCACCAGCGCTCCGATAATGGCACCGATAACTGTGCCGGCTCCGCCCATCAGTGAAGTGCCGCCAATGACGCAAGCGGCGATAGCATCCATCTCAGCCATATTACCGGCGGTGATGGTAGCCGAGGCCAGGCGTGAGGTCAGCACGATGGCGGCGATCGAGCCCAGCAGTCCGCTCAGCACGAAGATCAGCATGGATTTGCGCTTGATGTTAATACCGGAGAGGCGTGCCGCCTCAATGTTGCCCCCTATTGCATAGATATGACGGCCGAAGGTCGTCTTGGTTGACAGGAAATAGAAGATGACCGCCAGGACAATTACGAAAATAATCGGGAACGGAATGCCCTTGTAATTGTTCATCACGGCTACAAAAGCCACCACCAGCAGGGCAAGTCCGGCCACCTTGGCGACGTCCAGGCCCAGCGGGGCGATTTCGAAGCCGTATTTCCTGCGGGAACGGCGTTTATTGAACGCACTCCAGAGCAGCAGTCCTACTGCGATCACACCAAGGATGATCCCGAAGCCCGGGGCAAAATAAGCATTGCCGAGCAAGGCCAGCACCGGGTCGGATACCGGAATGGTCATCGACTCGGTCACGCCCATCAGCACCCCGCGGAACACCATCATTCCCCCGAGGGTGACAATGAAGGCGGGGATCATTTTATACGCCACCAGCCAGCCCTGAATCAGACCCAGTACCGCACCTGCGGCCAGTGTGCCAAGAATGACTACAATAGCCGGCAGCTCCAGCCAGTTGCTGAGAATAGCTGCCATGCCGCCGGTCAGTCCGACGATGGAGCCGACAGACAGATCGATGTGCCCTGCCACAATGACCAGCACCATGCCGATGGCCAGAATGGAGGTCACCGACATCTGCGTGAACAGATTGGACAGATTCCGCGAAGTCAAGAAGGTCGGATTCAGTACTCCGAACAGCACCCAGATCAGTATTAATGCACCCACCATCGTATAGGCACGCATATCCATTTTACCGAACAAGCCGCGTAAGCGCGATCCCCCGGCATCCGGAACCGCTTCAGGTTCCCTAAGCTCTTTTTGCAGCTGCATCTCTATCTACCTCCCGTAGCGGCCAGCATAATATTCTCCTGCGTCGCTTCCCGCCAATCATATTCCCGTACGAACTGCCCTTCACACATCACCAGAATCCGGTCGCTCATGCCCAGTACCTCCGGAAGCTCCGAGGAAATCATAATAATGGCAACGCCCTGCTCTACCAGCTGATTCATCAAATTATATATTTCGTACTTCGCCCCGACGTCGATGCCCCGGGTAGGTTCGTCCATAATCAGGATTTTGGGATCTGACATCAGCCACTTGCCGATAACCACCTTCTGCTGGTTCCCCCCGGACAGTGTACCTACCAGCGTCTCCAGCGAAGCTGTTTTCGTCTTCAGATCCTGCACGTACCGGTCTGCCCACTTAATTTCCTCATTCTCATTGATGACCCCCAGCCTTGCGACTTTGCCCAGTGTGGCTAAAGTGGTGTTACGCTTGACATCCATCCCCATGACCAGCCCCTGGCGCTTACGGTCTTCCGTGACCAGGGCAATGCCCGCCTTGATCGCCTCGGCTATGGAACGGATCTTAATGGCCTTGCCTTCAATCAGCACCGTTCCTTCGGCCCGGCCCCCATAGGCACCGAAGAGGCTGCTTACAAGCTCCGTACGTCCGGCGCCCATCAGACCGGCAATACCCAGTATCTCACCTTGACGAAGGCTGAATTCAATATCGCGGAGCACCTTCTGCTGGCGCTTCTCCGGGTGCCATACATTATAATCTCTGACCTCAAGCACCTTCTCCCCAGGCGAATGCTCCACGCGCGGATACCGCTCCGTGAGTTCACGGCCAACCATTAGGGATACAATCTGGTCGTCATCTGTCTCACTGCGGTCAAGTGTAGCTACCGTCCGCCCGTCCCGCAGCACGGTGATCGAATCAGCCAGTGCGAACACTTCAGGCATTTTGTGTGAAATATAGACACAGGTTACCCCTTCGCGCCGCAGCTGGTTCAGAATGCCCATCAGGATAGACACCTCGCTCTCGGTCAGAGCTGCCGTCGGTTCATCCAGAATGAGAATCTTGGTATGCTTGGAGAGTGCCTTGGCGATCTCGACCAGCTGCTGCTGGCCGATGCCGAGATTGCCGATCTTCGTGTCCGGAGACAGATTCAGCCCGACCTTCTTCAGCCATAGCGAAGCCTGATGATAGAGCTCATTCCACTGGATGGCCCCACGTCTGACCGGTTCAGCTCCCAGGAAAATATTCTCTCCGACTGTCATTTCCTTCACGAGTGCCAGCTCCTGGTGAATAATCGCGATACCGGCCTTCTCCGCATCCGTTATTCTATGAAAAGACTTTTTCTCCCCATTGATCAGGATTTCCCCGCCGTATGTCCCTGCAGGGTATAGTCCGCTCAATACCTTCATCAGCGTGGATTTACCAGCGCCGTTCTCGCCGCATAAGGCGTGAATCTCCCCTTGCCTGACCTTGAAGTTCACATGGTCCAGCGCCTTAACACCGGGGAATGTCTTGCTGATCTCTACCATTTCAAGTACATTCATGCCTTCCGCTCCTCCTTCCGGCCCTTAAACCTGCAAGCAGATGCGGTAACGCCACAGGCGCCGCATCTGCTTGACGACAGGCCGCCCTTATTGTTTCGGCCACTGGTCCTTCGGAACGTTCTTGTAGACATCCTCAAGCTTGTGGAAGCCGTCCTTGATCAGTACGTCCAGGTTATCCTTATTGACCGCTAGCGGATCGAGCAGCACAGAAGGAACATCAATTTTACCGTTGTTAACTGATTTTTCCGTCGAAATACTTTCGCCTTTGGCAGCTGCTATTGCCATTTCCGCAGCTTTCGTTGCAATCGCGTTGATCGGTTTATAGACTGTCATCAGCTGCGTGCCTTCGGCGATGCGCTGTACCGCAGCAAGGTCAGCATCCTGGCCGGATACCGGTATTTTACCGGCCATACCCTGAGCCGTGAGCGCCTGGATCGAACCGCCTGCAGTCCCGTCATTGGCTGCTACCACACCTTGAACATCATTATTGTTCGCGGTCAGCGCATTCTCCATATTTTTCAGCGCCTCTTCCGGCTTCCAGTCCTTGGAGAACTGGTCGTAGACAATCTTAATGTCGCCTTTCTCTTCAAGAGGCTTCAGAATATTCATCGCCCCTTCTTTGAACATATGGGCGTTGTTATCCGTATCGGCACCGCCGATATAGACGATATTGCCTTTAGGAGCCTTATCAATGACCGCCTGAGCCTGGAACTCTCCGACACGCACGTTATCAAACGAAATATAATAGTCTACCTCGGCATTATTGATCAGGCGGTCATAGGCAATGACCTTGATGCCTTCCTTGTGAGCCTTCTCTACGATCGGAGCCGTTGCTTCCGCGTTATGGGCAATAACCACAAGCACATCCACACCCTGGGAGATCAGCTGTTCCGCCTGGCTTAACTGGGTAGCATCATCGCCGTTTGCAGCCAGCACCTTCACTTCACCGCCAAGCTCCTCCACTTTTGCCGTAAAGATATCCCGGTCCTTCTGCCAGCGCTCCTCCTTCAAGGTATCCATCGACATGCCGATGACAATTTTGTCCCCGTCCTTCGCTGCGCCTGATGTCTCCTTCTTCTGATTATCACCGTTTGAGACCACCCCACAGCCCGCCATTGACGCTGCCAGCACTAACGCTGCCATCCCCAGTGAAATTGCTCTTCCGTATTTTCTCACTCTGCCCTTCGCCCCTTTTCATTAGCCGCATATTTGATTGCGCTTACAAAAAAAGTGTAGCATGGATCATCCGCCGCAGGAGCCGCTATTCCCAGCACTTTCTTGCTCTCCGCCTGCATTCCGTCCTCCTCTCCTGTAATGTAATTCTTCCCGGCCGCTTTCATAGGATTATCCGGGGCCGGAGCACAAAAAAGTCCTTGCTCTGTCAGCAAGGACCCTGCTTCTCATGCTGCTGCCGGAATTCGCTTGGCGTCATGCCGGCCGCTTTTTTGAAGACCCTGCTGAAGTAATTCGGGTCCTTATAGCCTACCTCGTAACAAATCTCCTTGAGGTTCAGCTGATCTCCGGTGATCAGGCGCTTCGCTTCGTTGATTCTTAGCCGTGTGACGTAATCAATGAAGGTTTCGCCCGCATGCTGCCGGAACAATTTGCTGAAATAATGCGGGCTTAAATTCACATATTCAGCCGTCTGCTCCATTGATATGTCTTCTTTATATTTCTGGCTGATGTAGAGCAGCGCCCGCTGATGGACATGGGAACGGTTATGCTCCTGTTCCTGCTCCAGATTGTGGATCAGCCGCTCCAGCCAGGATTCAGCACTCAGCCTTAGCGATATGGGATCCTCCGCTGTATGCAAGGAGGCCAGGATCTCCGCTCCGGCTGCGGAGTGAACGCCTCTGGCGAGGAACAGCAGGAGCCCGGTCACCTCTCCCCGCACTTCGGGCAGCGGCCGCCCGCCGCCTTGCTCGAAAGCGGCATACAGAATTCCGAAGCGTTCTACGGCTTCCTGCTTGCTGCGCTGCAGCAGGGCATCCAGCAGCCGCTTCTCCTCATCCAGGGATACGGCCGTCTGCCCGGAGCTTTGGATGATATCATCATAGTGGTGCACGCTGAAGGAATCATGGTGATCCGCACAGACACGGACCGCTTCCCGGTAGGATCGGCTAAGCCCGTCCCAGCCTTCACGGATCGAGCCGATGCCTATGCTGACCGGCAGACCGAACCGCTGCTCCATCAGACTGCGGAGCCGCTCCCCCCAATCCATGGAGCTGACGCGCTGTGAGTAACCGGTCCGCCCCGGCGGCAAGGGGATAAACAACGCCAGCTGATGCCCGATCAGCGGCCCGGACAGGCAGCCGAGCCCTGCTCTGGCAAACTGCTTGACCGCCTCATAGATCTCCCGCTTGCCCTGCTGGAATTCTTCCCAAGCTGAGCTAGAATGCCTCGGGAATGACAGCACCATCGCGTAGCCTTTGGCCCACTGCAGCTCCAGCAGACCAGCCACTTGTTCCAGCTCCAGGTCCTGCACATGCTCCAGCATGAGCATCATTGTCAGCTCGTTCTCGGCCAGCGGAAGCAGATGGGCCAGCTTCTCCTGCAGCTCCAGTTGCTCATTCCTGCGCCGCTTCTCCTCCTGGATCACCGCCATCAGCTGCTTCAGCACATCCGCCACTTCGTCCCGTCTGGCCGGCTTCAGCAGATAATCCCGCACGCCCAGCAGCAGCCCCTCCTTGGCATAGGAGAAGTAATCATGAGCGGTAATCATCACGATCTGCGCGGAAGGGAGCTTGGTGAGAATCTGCCGTACGGCCTCCAGTCCCTGAATGCCCGGCATCTTAATGTCCATGAAGATAATATCAGGCCGGTGCTCCTCCGCGAGCTGAATGGCCTTCCGTCCGTTCTCGGCATGCAGAAATTCAAAACCATCCGGGAAAATATGGCGGATCATCAGCTCCAGCCCTTCCCGTTCCAGCGCCTCATCATCGGCGATCAGCAGTCTGTACATCGTAATCCATCTCCTTTCTCAGCTGCGGCTCAGGCAGACGGGCGGAAGGGTACTTTGAACAGCACCGCCGTCCCCTGCCCTTCACTGCTGTCAATCTCGATCAGCTGCTGTCCGTCAAAGAACAGATGCAGCCGTTTGAATACATTATGTGTCCCCAGTCCGGTAGACTGGCCTTTGCCGCTGAAATACGGAGCTTCCTGCTGAATCGATCCCATTAGCCTGGCTACGGTCTCCCGGTTCATGCCCACTCCGTTATCGCTGATCTCAATCTCTACAAGTCCGCTGCGGTAGCGGATCGACAGTGACAGCACCGCCCCCTCCTCCATTTGCTCCAGCCCGTGGACAAAAGCATTCTCGAAGATCGGCTGAAGGGTCAGGCAGGGAATCATTCCGCCGAGCGCCTGCTCATCAATATCCATCTCAAAAGCGATCCGGTCACGGAAGCGGGCCCGCTGAATGTTAATATACTCGTTCACATGCTCTACTTCCTCGCGCAGCGGTACAGCCTGGTCAAGCTTCTGCAGGTTATACCGGAGCAGGCGGGATACCGATACAGTCAGATCACTGGTCCTTGCCGCTCCTTCCAGATACGCCAGCTTGGCGATGGAGTTCAGTGTGTTGAACAGAAAATGCGGATTGATCTGGCTCTGCAGCATTTTCAGCTCCAGCTCCTTGACCAGCCGGTCCTTCTCCACGCTCTTGATATTCTCCTTCATCAGCTCCTGGATATTATCGATCATTCCGTTAAAAGCCCGGCACAGGATGCTGATCTCATCGTTGTTAACACTCTCCGGCGCTTTCGTATCCATCCTCCCCTTGGAGATCTGCTTGGCGGTGGCTACGAGGCGGCGGATAGGTCCTGTGATGCTCCCGGACAGCCAGATCGCCATACAGATACTAAGCAGCGCAGCGGTAATTACCAGCAGGCTCCCCAGCCGGTTCAGCTTGGCCGTCGTGGACATGATCTCCGCATAGATCGGCTTGTACTGGTCCAGTTCCAGGTCAACCAGCTCCTGTGCCTCCTCGCGGATGAACCGCTGCGTCTGCTCCGCCTCGATATAGGCACCGGCCAGCGTGTTGGAGTCCTGCCCGTCGATCTCTGTAATCATCTGCCCGGCCTGCTCCAGAAACGTATCAATGATATGGCTGTAGTTCATCAGCGGAAGGCCGCTTCCCCCGATGGTCGCCATTCCGTCCAGCTTCGCCCGCAGCTCCTGCACAGCGCTCAGATGCTTCTGCACCTCCGGGAAGCTGTCCGCGTCCACCTGCATAATGAAACGGTTCAGGGAGCGCATATTCTCTCCTACCTCATAGGATACTTCCTTGTACAGCATGATCCGGTTCATCATCAGATGGTAGCTCTCCTGCACATTCTTTCCGCTCTCAAAAAGCACAAAAGAGACCGAGCTCATCAGCAGCACAAGCAGCGGAATGCAGATGAGCAGCTTATGGCGGATACTCATAGGCTCTCTCCCTCCTGCACATTAGACTTGTCCAGCACCTTCACGCCGGTGAAGTATTTGGACTCCAGCTGCATTCCCTGAAAATGCTCATGGAGCAGCCGCACAGCCGTAGCCCCCATAAGATAAGGCTGCTGTGCCACTGTGGCCGTGATATCCCCGCGGCTGATGGCAGCAAGGGTCTCTGCCTGGTTATCGAAGCCAATAATCGTCATCGGAACACGCTTCAGGCTCTTGGAGGCCTGCAGTACTCCCAGCGCATCGGTTGAGCTGGTGCCGACCATCACATCAATCTCCGGATGAAGCCGCAGCATATCAGCTGCCTGCTGGATTGCCTCCATATGCGAGATGTTGGAGCTGCGGACATCCACAATTGCAAGGCCGCTGTAATTTTTCACAATATTGCTGAGGCCGTTCAGACGCTGAACCTGATTCTTGGCCAGCTCGCTGCCGATGATCACGCCGATCTTCCCTTTACCGCCGGTCGTCTGCACCACCATACGACCCAGCGCCTCGCCGGCTGCAACATTGTCGGTCCCTACATAAGCCAGCCGCCTGCTCGCCGGAGCGTCGGTATCAATGGTGATCACCGGAATCCCCCGGTTCACGGCTTTATCAATTACGGGGGTAAACTTCTCGTCGTTCAGCCCCTGCACGATGATCGCATCCGCCTGTGCGGCAATCGCTTTTTCCAGCAGGCTGATCTGCTCCTCCATGTTATTGCGCACCGGGCCGGTGAACTCGATATCAATTCCGTATTTCGCAGCAGCCTCTTTGGCACCCTTCTCGACCATTTCCCAGTACGGATGGTACCGCTCCTGCTCGATCAGCACAATATGATAGCCGGTATTATCTCCGCCGGGATGCCCGCTTAATTCATTGACAATATTGCCCATCCGGCCTGAATGATTGGCAAAGTCTATAAACAGATATGCCAGCAGCAGAAATAGCACAATAACCCCCGCGCCGCTGACCCATTTTTTATCCATCATGCTCACCTCAATCAACATCCTACCCCGAGTTGTAAACGGTTGCAATATTTAATTTATGAATAACTTGTTATGTGAAACCTAGAAATTCAGAATCATTAATTGTGGAGGTTGCCTATTCGCAGCCAAATCCGCCCGATGGCGAATTAAGCGGCACACCAGTGTTTGGCTTATCTCCATTTGCCCATTACGAGAGTCAAAAGGGATTTGTGATTTCCTCAGTCCCCTCCACCGTCCACCTCCGGCGGATTCAGGGGCACTTCTGCTCCTCATTTCCTCCGGCCGCGCGCTTTCGGCGGATTCAGGGGCACTTCTGCTCCTCATTTCCTCCTGTCGACCGCTTTCGGCGGATTCAGGGGCACTTCTGCTCTTCATTCCCGCCTGATGCCCGCTTTCGGCGGATTCAGGGGCACTAGTGCTCCTCATTTACTCCTACTGCCCACTTTGGGCGGGTTCAGGGGCACTAGTGCCCCTCATTTACTCCTACTGCCCACTTTGGGCGGGTTCAGAGGGATTTTTCCCTTTAATTTCCCCATGCCGCTCACTTTCGGCGGATTCAAAGGGATTTATCCCTTTAATTTCACCATGTCGCCCACTTTTGGCGGAGTTAGAGGGATTTTTCCCTTTAATTTCCTCATGTCGCCCACTTTCGGCGGATTCAGAGGGATTTATCCCTTTAATTGTACTCGGTTTTTCCCATACATTCGGCTCGTCTACGCTCTCGGACGCACATTGTATTCGGTTTTTCGCATACATTCGGCTCATCTGCTTTCTCGGACGCACATTGAACTCGGTTTTTCGCATACACTCGGCTCATCTACTCGCTCGGAGGCGCATTGTATTCGGTTTTTCGAATACATTCGGCTCATCTACTCTGCCTGCCGCCCACTACTTGCGGATTCAGGTGCACTTTGGCTCTTCATTCCCGCCCTTTGGTCCGCTTCTGAAGAAATCAAGGTTGCTTTGATTCTCCTTACCATTCACTTCAGGTGGACTCGGTGGGACTCCCCCCTAAACAGCAAAAGAGCCGTTCCAAGCAGTCTCCTGCTTAAAACAGCTCTTTCGTTAATGCATCCGCCATTCAACTGTCCTGTTCGATCAGTTGAATCCATTCATTATATTCACTCTGCAGCTTGGCATATTCCGCCTGCAGGCTGCGGTGCTCCTGGGAGAGCTTGTCCAGCTCACCCTGCTGCAGCTCGAACTGGGCCTGAACCAGGCGCAACTGGCCCTGGACGAGCTCGTAGCTCTCGCCGATCTCCCCAAGCTGCTGCGCAGTCTCGCTGCGCGAGCGGCTCACGGATTCCGCCTGGGCTTCAGCGTCCCCGGCTTCCTGCTGCCAGATCTCAATCTCCTCACGCAGCTTCGCCTCCTGCTCGCTCCACTGCTGCTCGCGCTGCTGCAGCTCTTCGTACTTCTGCTTCCATGAAGCTTCGTACTCCCTGGTCTCGCGGAGCGCTTCCTGCTGCTCCGCCGCCGCTGCGGCAGCTTCGCGGCCCGCCTCGTAGAGCTCTTCCAGACGCCGCGCAGCTTCCTCGCCTTCAGCTTCCAGCAGCTCATAACGTTCCTTCAGCTGTTCGCCATCCTGCAGAATTTCATCATACTGGGCGATCAGCTCTTCGTAGCGGCCGCGCAGCGCCGCCAGTTCCTTACGGGCTGCCTCTGCCGCTTCCTGCTGAAGGGCAGCTTCCTGCTCCGCCTCAGCACGAAGCTGGGCCTCCAGGTCAAGCTGCTGCACCATTCCATCCGCCTGTCCGCGGAGGGTCTCGACTTCACGCTGCAGCGCTGCCGATTTCTCGCCGGCTTCCAGAAGATTCATCTCCAGCTCGCCGATATCCTCCATATGCTTGTTCGCCAGCTCCTGCCAGGAGCTGGCTTCGAGCGCGGTACGGTCAAATTCCGCCTGTGTCCGGCTCAGATTATCCGTCGTCTCCCGCAGAGTTTTGCGGAGAGACGCAGCTTCTTCCTGCGTCAGCTCATAACGCTGACGCAGCCCCTCCAGCTCATCATTCAGCAGACCGCTGAGCTCATTGGCAGTCTGCAGTTCTTCCAGCGCCGCACTTAGCTTGTCCGCTGTTTCCTGCAGTGCACGGTTAAGCCCAGCTGCTTCATCCTGCGCCTGGACGTAATGCTGGCGCACTTCTTCCAGCTCTGCGCTATGCTGCTGCCCCTGCTCTGCCGCAAGGCGCAGCTCTTCGCCAAGCTGCTCTTCCCGCTTCAGCACAGCTTCGTACTGCGCGAGCAGCGTCAGGCGCGCATCGCGCTCGCCCTTGAGCCCGGCTTCCGCCGCGCGCAGCCGGGACTGTAGCTGCCCGGTTCCGCCGCGCAACTCACCAAGCTGCTTCTCCAGCTCCTGAAGCTGCTGCTTGTGCCTGTGCTCCTGCGTCCCCTGGGATTGCCGCAGCTCCTTATTCTTGGCCAGCTCCTTCTCAAACGCTTCCCGCTCTCCGCTGAGCTCACTGGTGAGCGCTGCCTTGGTATCGGCGAGCTCCTTGCTCAAGGTAGTACGGATCTCAACAATCTCACTGCCCATAGACTCCCGGGTCTGAATCAGCTCCTGCTCCAGACCTGCCAACGTCTCCGCTTTCTCACGGGTTAGTGTCTCCTGGAGCTGCTCCAGCTCCTGCAGATGAGCAGCCTTCAGCTCTTCAAGCTGCTGCAGCCGTAACGCTTCAGCCGCTTCCAGCTCCTGTCTTGCAGCTTCGCGGCTTGCAGCCTGCTCTGCTTCATAAGTCTCCCGCAGCGCTTTCAGCTCTGCTTCGCGCGCCTGCAGTTCATCTGTCAGCTGCCCGCGGCTGGAAGCAGCAGCCTGCTTCTCTTCCTCCAGCAGCTGTACGTGCATCTGGCGCTCCTGCTCCTGCAGCTCCAGATGCCTTGCGCGTTCTTCTTCCACGGCGGCAATCAGCCGCGCCGCTTCTTCCTTGGCAGCCGCTTCAAGCTTCTCGTATTCTTCCTGCCGTTCGCGCTGCGCCTCTTGAAGGCGTGATACCTCGACGCGCAACTCGGTACGTTCACCGGTCAGCATATTCAATTCATTCTTGAAATCCTGAACCTGGATAGCCTGCTCTGCCATATGTACAGCTGCAAGCACCGCGATCCGCGGGGTATCCAGTCTGGAATGTGATTTGGATATTGCACGCATATGCTCATCGACATAACGGGCAACCTGCTTCATATATTCAGTGCTGCTTCCGACAAGTTTATAGGAAGTTCCGTATATCTCCACGGCGACACGAGTCCGGTCCATAGCCACAGTTGTGCCCTCCTTTGTATGTGTGCGGATTCTAAGCTGATTTCCTTACTGCTATTGTAGCGTTATTCCTTAACCTTTGGCAAAAAAACGTGTTCATTTCATAGATTTAAACCGGACTCCGTACTTCACAAGGGTACAGCAAAGCCGCAGCGAATCGGTTTCTAAATGGATTCGCTGCGGCTTTGCACAATTCCTGCTATTTTCTTAATTCTGCGCCAAAAGTTTGCTCCAGGGCAGAAACGACTCTGTCATGCACTTCCACAACCTCTTCATCGGTAAGTGTACGGTCCGTATGACGGTACAGCAGCGAGAGGGCTACGCTCTTCTTTCCTGCTTCCATTTTGCCGCCGGTGTAGACATCGAACACTTGCACATTCTGCAGCAGTGTTCCGCCATGTTCACGGATGGAAGCTATCAGGTGCCCTGCAGGAACTTCTGCGTCTACAACTACCGCTATATCCCGCTCCATACCAGGGAAGCGGTGAAGCTCACTGTACTGTAGTTGGGCACGCGCCGCATCATATAGCGGCTGTAGCAGCACTTCAGCTACATAAGTATCCTCCAGATCCATCTGGCGCTGAAGTTCCGGATGCAGCTGTCCGATGGTACCGATCTTATCGCGGCCTTCAGCCTGCAGCAGGTAGACCGAAGCAGAGCGTCCCGGATGGTAGCCTTCAGGAGCATCCCCTTCATAGATTATGCGGTCCGTAAGGCCAAGGTGGGCAAATACAGTTTCAAGCGCCCCCTTAAGATCGAAGAAATCTACAGGCTCGGCCGCTACATTCCACTGCTTGGCAGCACGTGTACCGCTCAGCAGCAGTCCAAGTACCGGCAGTTCACCGGGCTGGCGGGTAAGCACTTCTTCATCAGTGAAGAAAACATTGCCGATTTCGAACAGCGCCAGATCGCCTTGACGGCGGTTGGTGTTATAGAGGGCAATGTCCAGCAGCTGCGGCAGAAGGCTGGTACGCAGCACGCTGCGTTCCTCACTCATCGGCATCGCCAGCTTCACGGAGAGCTTGCCGTCCGCAAGTGCCGGGAAGAGCTTGCTCTGTTCCGGCTGGATGAAGGAATACCCCATAACCTCCTGATACCCGCCAAGAGCCAGCAGGCGGCGGAGCTCACGGCGCAGGAACTGCTCTCTGGTGAGTGCCCCCGGTGTAGTAGTCCCTTCAATTAGGGTTGTCGGGATGTTGTCATATCCGTACAGGCGGGCAATCTCTTCTATGAGATCCACATCATAGCTGATATCGCCGCGCCGCGTGGGAACCTGAACTTCAACGATTCCCTGGGCAGCATCACCGCACTTGAAGTGCAGACGGCCGAACAGGGTCTTCACTTCCAGCAAAGACAGCTCGGTACCCAGATATTGATTCAGCTTCTCCAGTGACAGGGTCAGTACTTTCTCCTCAGCAGAGGCACTGCCTGCCTGAACAATACCTTCATGCACAGAGCCGCTAGCATAGCGGGCGATTAGAGCAGCTGCACGGTTAAGTGCAGGAATGACAGCATTCGGATCGACTTCCTTCTCGAAGCGCTGGGAAGCTTCAGAACGCAGACCCAGCTGACGCGAGGTCTTGCGTACAGTCCCGCCGTCGAATTTGGCGGATTCCAATACGATATTGACGGTATTTGCTGTAACCTCAGTCGATAATCCGCCCATAACGCCAGCCAGGCCGATAGCTCCTGACCCGTCAGCGATGACAAGCATCTGCGGCTCCAGCTTGCGCTCCTGGCCGTCAAGTGTTGTCAGCAGCTCGCCTTCACGGGCGAACCGCACACCAATTGTTCCGCCTGCCAGCTGATCGCCGTCAAACGCATGCAGCGGCTGTCCGTATTCCAGCATCACATAGTTGGTAATATCGACGATGTTGTTGATAGGGCGTACCCCGGCCGCCATCAGGCGGTTCTGAATCCACAGCGGGGATGGAGCTGTCTTCACTCCGGCAATATAACGCACTGCATAATGGCTGCAGTATTCTTCCTTTTCAATATTGACAGTGATGGAATCCGCTGCCCGTCCGCCTGCTTCCACAAGCTCTGCCGCCGGATCTGCCAGCTGCAGGTCACGGCCCAGAATTGCGCTCACTTCATAAGCAGCACCGATCATGCTCAGACAGTCGGAGCGGTTAGGCGTCAGGTCGAAATCCAGGATCTCATCGTTCAGGCCAAGCACCTTCAGAATATCCTGGCCGACTTCCGTATTCTCAGGCAATACGAGAATGCCTTCCTGCAGCTCTTTGGGCAGCAGCTTGTCGTTCAGCCCCAACTCTTTGGCCGAGCAGATCATCCCCTGCGACAGCACGCCGCGCAGCTTGGCTTTCTTGATTTCCAGTCCGGGCAGCTTAGCGCCAACCAGTGCGACCGGAACCTTCTGTCCCGCTGCGACATTCTTGGCACCGCAGACAATCTGCAGATCCTCGCCCTGTCCGGCATCCACGATGCAAATATTTAGCTTGTCGGCGTCCGGATGCTTCTCTTTGGATTTCACATAGCCGGTTACGATTCCGGAAATCCCTTTGTTACGGCGTTCAACTCCGTCAATCTCAATGCCGGCGGTAGTGATTTTGTCCGCAAGTTCATCAGCGGTCACCCCGTCCAGCGATATATAATCAGCCAGCCAGGCGGTTGATACTTTCATTTTCGCACACTTCCTTTTGTTTCAGATGTATTTATCTCCATGCCGCCCTATGCTTGGCTTGCGGAAACGGATAAGGAACAAGCCACGATGCCAACTTCGTTCTATTAAAATTCCTGTATAGCAGTGTTCCTACAGAGAATATTTGGACTTCCGGCCGCTGTTGTCCCCAGATTTCTTCATTTATACCGCTTTTCGCGGTTGAAATCCGGTGACAAAGGCGGACGCTACCGCTCCTACAGTTCCAAAATTCCCCTCCGGTCCTTCTATTACAGTCAATTCTATAGAACAGCCGTCATCCATCCGGCTTGCCAATATCCAATCCCACACACCCCGCACACCCGCCAAATCTCTAAATCCCCTTGAACTGCTTCACAAAGCCCATATCATTCGTGTAGAAGTAGCGGATGTCATCGATGCCGTACTTCAGCATCGCGATCCGTTCCGCACCTACGCCGAAAGCGAAGCCGCTGTAGATCTCAGGGTCGTAGCCGCCCATCCGCAGCACATTCGGATGTACCATGCCGGCACCGAGGATTTCCAGCCAGCCGCTCTGCTTGCAGAGACGGCAGCCTTCTCCGCCGCATTTGAAGCAGCTCACGTCTACCTCAACACTCGGCTCGGTGAACGGGAAGAAGCTCGGACGCAGGCGGATGCCTGCTGTAGGACCGAACATTTCCTTCATGAACTGCAGCAGGGTGCCCTTCAGGTCGCTCATGCGGATATTGCGGCCGATAACCAGGCCTTCAATCTGATGGAACTGGAAGGAGTGGGTCGCATCGTCGTCATCACGGCGGAATACTTTGCCCGGACAGATGATTTTGACCGGCGTTTCGCCCTTCATAGCCTGCATGGTGCGGACCTGCACCGGAGAAGTCTGTGTGCGCATCAGAAGATCTTCTGTTAAATAGAAGGAATCCTGCATATCGCGGGCCGGATGGTTCTTCGGCAGATTCAGAGCCTCGAAGTTATAGTAGTCTGTCTCTACTTCCGGACCTTCTTCAATCCGGTAGCCCATGCCGATGAAAATATCCTCAATCTCCTGAATTACGCGGTTCAGCGGATGAATACCACCTTGCGGCAGGCCGCGGCCCGGCAGCGACACATCGACCTTCTCCGCATTCAGGCGGTTCTGTGTCTCCTGCTGCTGGAAGATTTCCTGCTTCGTGCCGATTACCTCTTCAATGGCACTGCGCACCAGATTGGCCACCTGGCCGATCACCGGGCGTTCTTCCGCACTGAGTCCGCCCATACCGCGCAGAACCTCCGTAAGCTCACCTTTTTTGCCAAGGTATTTGACGCGCAAATCATTCAGAATCTGCGGATCGGTTACCTCCTGCAGCTTAGCCAATGCCTCGGCCTTCAATGCTTCCAATTTCTCTTTCATGCCTTGTACTGCCCCCTTAAATCTCGTATTGTCAACAAAAAAAGGCCTTTCCTCCCGGTAAAGGGACGAAAAGACCGTGGTACCACCCTTGTTAGACGGCTGCGACGCTTCCCTTAAGAGCAATATTCCCTCTTTCGGACCGGCGGAGACCTGTCTCACTTTAACAGAAATAACGGTCTGCGGCCGGTATCCCCTACTGTGTCCCTCAAGGAAGCCTTGAATGGAATTCAGGGAACTGCTCCGGAGTGAACTTCGGCAGCTCTGCTCTCTTAGAAACGCTCTCAATCTGCGGCGCTTCCTCCCTGTAAGTCAGGCACTGCGTACTCTTCTCCATCAATGCATTTATGCGGATTGTGTCAAATATACTCGATCTTCCAGTTCGGAAGATATGTCTATTTATTATATGCAATAACGGCGCTTTTGACAAGTTGCACAATTTTAGGTTAATTTTTATCTTCCTTTAAGCTTCCTTTAAGCTTCAGCGCGGTTTTGGGGGCTTTTTTTCAGCGAACGTTCAGCCAATTTTGATATTTTCCCTTTTGAGATAAGCCTGGCTGTCCTCATTAGAACAGGGCGGCTTTTGGATAGTATCGGCTTTTATACAGGGAGGGAATTTCATGCTTAAACGAAGAAAGGCATTTGTTCTGCTGTTACTCAGTACATTTGCTGCAAGTCAACTCGCGGGGATCGCGGGAACCACGGCGTTTGCTGCCTCGGCCAGTACAACCACTGCCAAAACAGCTGCCACAGTAACGGAAGTCTCCAGTCTTACAGGCCTCAGCGCAATCAAGCTCGGCACCACGCTTAGTGTGAAGCTGGGCAATGTAGGCATTCAGAGCCAAACCGGCGGAAATATTCTTACTTATACACTCACCTATACTAACAATGCAAGCAGCAGCGTCAATATGGTCAATTATTTCTCCAAAATCGTGACTGCCGGCGGCAGCATCATTAAGGGAATCCCGGTCAGCGCAGACAGTGCTGTCAAAAAGATCGCTGCTAAGCAGAGCACCAGCATTACATATTATGCGAATATCGGAACAGCCGCCTCGGCCAAAGGGCTCAAAATCAACATGTACGGCTGGAATTTCAGTGCCGCCAATTATGAACAGCGCATCGGCACGTTCACCATTCCTTCTAATTATTCGCTGTCCTCCCTTACCGGTGAGACCCGTAAAGTTGAACTCGGCAGCATTCCGGTCAACACCAAGGCTGAGTCTGCACAAATCTACAAATATAACGGCAAGGTCTATGCCAAGGTTGGACTCAGTATCACGAATCTGGGCACCAAAGTGCTCACCGACCCGGGCTACAGCCTATACCTGAAATCCTCGGGCGGCTCTACCTTCACGCTCACGCTGGATGACAGCAGCTCTGAATACAAGATTCAGCCTCAGGAGAAGAAGACGCTCTACTATATGACTGAGATTCCATCCTACATGAACGTC
Organism: Paenibacillus phytohabitans; assembly: GCF_013141775.1. GTDB lineage: Bacteria > Bacillota > Bacilli > Paenibacillales > Paenibacillaceae > Paenibacillus_AQ > Paenibacillus_AQ phytohabitans. The sequence goes on along the minus strand of NZ_WHOB01000062.1, from coordinate 214,834 downwards.
ACCAAGATGACGCTGCAGATCGCCAAGCTGGATGAAGGGCTGAAGCTCTATCTTCCGGTCTCCTCCTATTCCCTTCCTGCTGCGGGTACAGCTGATTTCACCGTAGCGGCCGGCTATACCAAGAAGATCTCCATCGACAGCAATATTGTAGACATGAAGCTCGCGGACGCAAGTGTGCATGCAGACAATGGCAATGCCGTATGGAGTTATCAGCTCACCCTTAAAAATGCCGGCACCAAAGCAGTGACTTTGCCTGCGTATGAGCTTGCTGTCAAATCCTCTGAAGGTTATACCTTCCCGGTAACAACGACTGCGTTCAGCTCCCTTACCTTAAAGCCGCTGGAAGAAAAGCTGATTGAACTAACCGCCAGCGTTCCGCTTGAGCTGGCTCAGGATACGCTCGAACTGCAAATGGTTGCCCCTGCGGGCAGCAGCACCAGCACCAGCAGCACCAGTAGCACCAGTAGCAACGGCAGCAATGGCAGCAATGGCAGCAGTGAGACCAGCACCAGTTCAAGTAAAGTAATACTGCCTGTAGCCTATTTCAAAATCCCTTATTCCCTGGCGGGCAACACTCATATCACTACAGAGAACAGCATTACCAACAGCTACGGCACCTTCGGCGTCACACTGAATTCCCTGCAGCGTCTGCCATGGGGCAGCGAAGATATCGTACAGGCTAAGGTCACCATCAGCAATCATTCCTCCAAAACAATTACTCTGCCTGCACTTACCGGTGTTCTGAAAGTGGACCAGACGGATTTGAGCTCGTCCTCACAGCTATATACGGAGAGTACCAGCACGGTTCTTGCGCCTGGAGCCAGCACGCAGGTCTCGGTTCTTGCTCATGTGCCTTATACGCTTGATTTCAGCCTGGCCCAGATTATTCTTCAAGAGACTTCCGGCACCAGCACTACCCAGTTCCTCTCTCTTGGCACTACGGACGGGCTTAGCAGCGGTATTACGCCTCTGGCTGTGGGTGAATCGTTCAAGATTACATCGACCGGTAAAAAAGCCAGCGTGAAGGAACGTTCAACCCTTGTATACAGCGGAACCAGCAATAACCTCATATACAGTGAAGTAGAAATGAACAGTGAAGAAACCCGGCAGACTGACCTCTCCCGGCTGTATGGACAATTCAAAACCGCAGACGGACAGTATTTCGAGGCAACTGCGATCCAGTCGGAGAGTTCCACAAGTCCTGCAGGCAAGACTCTGGTTACCTTCTGGGCTAATATACCAGCTGCCGTGGACACAAACGGCCTCCAGCTGTATGTCAGCCAGGAGATTGCAGACGGTAAGCTGACTTCAGCCGGAACCGCGGCTACAGCTTATGTGAATACATCAGCACTGACTCTGGCTCCTGTGGTGCCTACGCCTGCCGGTAACCTGACTTCTGTGTCCCTGTATCCTTACACGCTGGCCATATCAAATTCCACAGGCACCATTACATCAGGCACCACCAGTCTTGCATTGGCATTTAACTACAATCTCTCGCGGGATACAACTTACCAGATGGGAGCATTCGACCATAAGCTGATTCTGCACATTACTGACCCGTATGGACAATATTTCGAGAAAACGCTGTCCCTTGGAACGGATTTGGCAGTAGGAACTTATGGCTCCTACACAACGACCATTACCAACTCACTGTTCAAGAACTTAAGCGGAGGCACTTACAAGCTCACTCTGTACGACGAATTCCAAGGCCAGCGGACAGAGCTTGGCGGACAGGTCTACTCCGTCGATGTTGTGACCAAAGCAGCTTCAACTACGGATACCGGCACTACAGCGGCCGCAGGCAATGGCAGCACCGAAGCAAGCGGTTCTTAAGATTCTCAGGTACAACTGGCCCCTTATATTATTTGAGTAAGATGGAGGATCGGAATGAAAAAGAAGAAGAAAATGATTATCGCCTCAGCCGTTGTTGTTATTGCTATTGCAGGTATTCTGGGCTATGTATTATGGCCGGATCAGAACCCGCAGGTCAAAGCCGCTCCCATGAACACCTCTATGGTGACCAAGGGAAATATCCTCGTTGGTGTCTCCGGCTCCGGTTCCGTTTCGGCAATCAACAGTGAGAGCATCCGCACCAAAGAAGCCGGTGAAGTGGATACAGTCATGGTTAAAAAAGGCGATGTCGTCAAAAAAGGCGATGTGCTGATTACCTTTGTGGCGGGCGATTTCGACGACAAGCTGAAGGAAGCCAACAAATCGCTGGAGAATCTCAAAACAGAGCTTACGAACAAGCAGGAAAATTACAAAACGATCGCGATGAATAATGCTACAGATGAAGAGCTGGAATCGGCAAAAACAGCCATTGATAAAGCCAAAAGCGATATTGCCGATCAGCAGGATTCCATTGCTGCCATCTATGAGGATATGGTTCCGCCAGATCCGTTAACGGCTCCTATCGACGGAACGATTACAGCTGTAAATATTACGGACGGCGAACAGGCTCAAAATGGTACAGAGCTGTTCACCATGACTGACTACGTTAATTTGAGCGTAACTGTACAGGTGGATGAACTGGATATTCCTCAGATCAAGCTGGATCAGGTATCAACGATTACGCTGGATGCGCTTGAGGATAAAGAGTTTGCCGGCAAGGTTATTGATATCGCCAAGGAAGGAACCTCCTCAAACGGCGTCTCCCTGTTCAATGTCACTGTAGGCTTGAATGACTCTGAGGGAGTACTGGTCGGCATGTCCGCAGAAGTGGCGATTACCATTGAAGAGAAAAATGATATTCTGACCGTGCCGATCGAGGCGGTATCCGAAGTGAACGGCAAATATTACGTGAATGTACCTGTGACCGAAGGCGGGGAATCTGCGGCAACGGACAGCGGTGCGGCTGGCGGCCAGGCTCCGGGCGGCGATGCGGCTGGCGGCCAGGCTCCGGGCGGTGATGCGGCTGGCGGCCAGGCTCCGGGCGGTGACGCGGCGGGCGGACAAGCTCCGGGCGGTGACACAGCGGGCGGCCCTCCGAGCGGTGAATGGCAAGGCGGAGAAGGCCAGACCGGCGGCCGGGGCATGCGCAGCGGCGGTTACGGCGGCGGTGGTGGTGGCGGCTACGGCGGAGGCGAGTTCCCGGGCGGCGCATCCGGCGGCAGAACCGCAGCAAGCTCAGCATCCGGCCAGAAACGGGTTGCCGTTGAGGTTGGTATTCATAATGAGAGCAATATCGAAATTGTGAGCGGCTTGAATGAAGGTGATGAAGTGATCATTCCAACTGTGATCTCAACAGGCAACACATCCACCCAGCAGACACAGATGCAAGGCGGTATGGGCGGCAGCTTCGGCGGCGGCGGAATGACCGGCGGCTTCACTGGCGGCGGTGCTGGCGGCGGAATGACGGGCGGCGGAGGCGGCTTCTCCGGAGGCGGTGGCGGACGATGAGCACCTCCGAACCGTTAATCCGGGTTCAGAACATGCAGCACAGCTATACCATGGCCGGAGAATCAATGGCGATCCTCAAGGGCCTGACCTTCAACATCGATTACGGTGAGTTTGTTGCGATCATCGGACCCTCAGGCTCGGGCAAGTCGACCCTGATGAACATGCTGGGGTGCCTGGATGTTGCGAATGAAGGTGATTATTTCCTGGATGGCCAGGAAATCCGCAAGCTGTCAGACAACAAGCTGGCCCAGATCCGCAATGAGAAAATCGGCTTTATCTTTCAAAACTTCAATCTGCTGCCGAAATTATCGGCAGTAGAGAATGTGGAGCTGCCCCTTATCTACCGGGGAATGTCTCACCGGGAACGCCGAGAGGTTGCCCGCAATGCTCTGGTCAGGGTAGGCCTGGAGAGCAGAATTGATCATCGTCCGTCCGAGCTGTCGGGAGGCCAGCAGCAGCGTGTGGCAATCGCCCGCGCCCTTGCCGGCACTCCTCCTATCCTGCTTGCCGATGAACCGACTGGTGCGCTTGATTCCAAGACGGGCAAGGAAGTTCTGGAGATGATCAAGGCGCTTAATGAACAGGGACATACTATTATTCTAATCACGCATGACCTCGAAATCGCCGAGCAGGCCAAACGGATTATCCGGATTCAGGACGGGGATCTCGTTGAGGATCGGAAGGTGTCCCACTCATGATGCTGTATCAGAGCATGAAAATGGCTTTTAAAAGTATTCTCAGCAGTAAAATCAGAGCCTTCCTCACGATGCTGGGCATCATTATCGGTGTATCCTCTGTAATCGCCCTCGTCTCGGTAGGACAGGGAACGACTTCGCAGATTACGGAATCCTTAAGCTCTCTTGGAACCAACCAGCTGACGGTTAACATTATGGGACGCGGGGCGACGACTTCCTTAACCTACGAGGAAGCTCTGGCACTTGGAGAGATTGAAGGGGTGGAGAATGTATCTCCCGTAATCACGGGGAATGTTACCGCCAAGAATGGGACCGAGAACGTTTCTGTATCCGTAGAAGGGATAACACCTGCCTATGAGGAAGTCCAGGATTTCCATGTGCAATCCGGACGGTTTCTGCTGGAGATTGATACAGATTACCGTCAAAAGGTAGCCTTGATCGGAACAGATACGGCTGAGGATCTGTTCGGCACGGATGATCCTGTGGGCCAAAAGGTACAGCTCAACGGAAGCAGCTTCAAGATCGTCGGTCTGCTGGAGAGCAAAGGCTCAACCAGCGGCGGCTCCAGCGACGAGAAGATTCTGATTCCTATTTCAACCGCTGAACGGTTCCTGCAGAGTAAGGGGGTCCGCTCGATTACCATCACAACTACTTCCAACGATAATGTGGAGGATGTAAAGACCGAGCTGGAGTCTACGCTCGATGCCAAATTCAGCGGTGCGGAGAACTCCTACTCTGTCTTCGATTCTCAGGAAATGCTGGAAACGGTAAACGAGACCAGTGATACGCTCTCTATGGCACTTGGCGGCATTGCCGGCATTTCCCTGTTCGTCGGCGGCATAGGAATCATGAATATCATGATTGTCTCCGTTAACGAGCGGACGCGGGAGATCGGAATCCGCAAAGCGATCGGGGCCAAAAAAATCAACATCATGATGCAGTTCATGATTGAGTCTGTAGTCTTAAGCGGAACAGGGGGCCTGATCGGAGTCGGGCTGGGGCTTGGTGCCAGCTGGGCCGTGGGGAAATATACAACCATGAATGTGGCGACATCCTGGAACATGGTCCTGATCTCCTTCACATTCTCCCTGATCATCGGGGTTGTCTTCGGTATGATCCCGGCTAACAAGGCAGCCAGAATGCGGCCTATCTACGCGCTGCGAAACGATTAGCATTCCTGTATTAACGAGCCTTATATCTTATTTACTCCATCCGTCCGTCTCATCTTTGGTTGAGGCTGGCGGATTTTCCTGTTCCATCCAACCCTTCCGGGTAAACTGCAGCCGTTTCAGCAAAATTAACTTTTAATTGATCCCGGGAGGGTATCGTTTGCAATAAATGTGGGTAATAGGTCTCAAGGGTAGAATACTTATAGTAGTCAGTTATACATAAATCTTCGTATAAGTAGCACGTGATATGTCTCAAGCAATTTCCTTCCCGGTTTCCCGGTTCGCTTGACGACCCGTAAATCCGGCAGCAGGAGATGATGAGGCTTATTATTTTTTTCAGCAATTGCTCTGCATGAAGGTAGTCCTATATACTGGTGAAAAGAAAACGCGGTTAAACCGGGATTTTTTCTCTCATTTCCCTCCTTCTTCCCCTGCTTTTAGGACTCGCTAACATAAACTCTCTTTATCATGCCAGCAAACAGCCATTTGCCGCATAAGGATAAGTTCCGCATGCACCCAAGGTACACCAATGAGATTCGCAAAGTTCTATGCGGGGAGAGGATGACAGTGGCAGTTTTTTCCGAAATCACAAGTACACGCAGATTAATCCTATTATTCACATCCATCTCCGTTCTTCTGGTTGGCGTCAGCGTTGCCTCCCTGTTATATCTGAATTATACGATGAATAAACTATCGGATTCCTTATACAGTGATGTATACCAGAACTCCGAGCTCGTGTTGAATGCTGACCGTGATCTGCATCAGTCTGCCATCGCGCTCCAGACTTCGCTCAGCGGCAGTATAACCGATGCGCAGCGCAGCGCGCTCTCGCAGGAGTTCGAGGACAATAATGCCCAGGCGCAGCAGCGGGTCAGTACTGCCCGTTATAATCTGGATTCTGTAGAGAGTCCATACAATGGAATGAAGCAGAGTGAGCTGCTGCTGGCTGAGCTGAGAAGCGAGCTGGAGCAGTTCGAGACCTCACTAGATCTCTGGAAGGATAGTGGAAGGGAACTGATCTCGCAGCGGGTCCAGAGTGATTGGAACCCCGCGGCCTACTCCCCGCTGGCCGTTCATACCCAGCTCACCCAGGTAAGGGGGACGCTGGATACCGCCGAGGGTCTGATTGACAGCTATGCCCGGCAGGTTATTCTCGAGTTCAAGAATCTGAAAAGCTCGCTGTTTGCCGTCTATTCAGTATTCCTGTTCCTGCTGGTCCTGGTTATTATTTATCTCTGCCGCAGACTCATCTCATTGCAGAATGAAATGCTGGAAGAGAAATCACTATACCAGCTGATCGGCGAAACCATGTCCGATTTCATTATTTTGACCGATCACAATGGCCTGATCCTGTACGCATCCCCATCACATTCAAGTGTACTTGGGTATGTTCCAAGCAAGGGCGCCCCTCTCTCCAATTATATCCGCGAAGCCGAAATCTCCTGGGCCAAGCTGAAGAGTGTCGTTCAGGCTTCACCGCGGATTTCCGAGCTGCGTATGCGTTCGGCAGAAGGGCACTGGGTATGGCTGGAGACCAAAGTCACACCTATTCCGGGAAGCCGGGCTTTCCCTGCACAATTCATGCTGGTATCGCGTGAGATTACCCAGCGCAAACAATATGAGGAACGGCTGCACAAGCTGGCCTTCTATGATCATTTGACTGCCATTCCCAACCGTGCCCATTTCAAAATGTACATGGAGAACCTGATTAACCAGCCGGAGGAGCGCCGGCAGGAGATTGCCGTAGCCCTGCTGGATTGCGACCGGTTCAAGCAGCTGAATGATACGCTGGGCCATCTGGCAGGCGATGAATTCCTGCAGTTGCTCTCACGGGAGCTGCAGCAGACCGTTAAGGGCTCAGGCCAGGCGTTCCGCATCGGCGGTGATGAATTCGCGGTGGTACTGCACCGGTTCACAAGTCCGGAAATGCTAGATGAAATGCTGGCGCGTCTGCTCCAGCTGTTCAATAAATCCTGGTCGGTCAACAAGGGCTCCAGCTTCCATACCTCTGCCAGCATTGGTGTAGCCCTCTATCCGCAGCATGGCAGCAGCATCAATGATCTGCTCCGCGCCGCCGATCTGGCCATGTACCGCTCCAAGAATCATGGCGGCAATGAGGCCAATCTGTACAGCGAGAATGTGGATGAAAAATACACCCGACAGCCGAAATAGCTTAAGCCCTTAGATAGAGGGGGCGCATTCCTTAGCGAATGCGCCCCCTCTATCTGTTATGCTGAAGAAATCAGCTGTTTATTTGTATAAGGCATGCTTCAGAGCCGTGTAATATTCTTGCACAACTCTCTGGCTGATCTCCGCAGAAGGAAAGTATTCTTCGAACCCATGAAAACATCCGGGATACAAATGAAATTCAGTCGGCACACCCGCCTGCGTGAGCCTTAACACATACTGAATGGTTTCATCGCGAAACGGATCTAAGTCACCGACGCAGGTGTATGTGGGCGGAAGTCCTGACAAATCGTCTGCCCGTGCCGGAGCGGCATACGGGGATTCTTGGCCTTGTTCTCCTAAGTACATTTCCCAAGCCAATTGGCTTTTGGCCCTGTTCCATACTCTGTCATCCGTTATTTCGTTACTGGACCTTGTAAGGAGCTGATCGTCAAGCATCGGATAGAGGGGCATTTGAAACATAATCGGAGGGCCGTTTCTATCTCTTGCCAGCAGGGAGAGAGCAGCCGTTAATCCGCCGCCGGCGCTTGGACCGAATACTGCGATTCTGGATGAATCGCTTCCCAGTGATTCTGCGTTTTCGGAGAACCAGGTGAGTGCAGCATAGCAATCTTCAAGAGGAGCCGGGAACGGATGCCCCGGAGCCAGCCGGTAATCCACAGAAACGATGACACAGTCGAGCTCCGATACCAGCTGCTGCAGGGTAAAGTCCATCATATCGGCGGATCCCAGAATATATCCTCCACCGTGAATATATAAGGCACCCGGGAGAGTTTGATTTTTCACTCTGGGCTCGTATATTTTAATACGGACCTCCGGCTCCCCTTCTGCACCCGGAACCTTTCTTTCTGAGATCAGCACTTCATCATTAAAGGGCAGAGATGCCGCCATTCCGGCAGTAAACTCCTGCATCTCTTTCCTCTGGGCTGCCAAATTCTCTCGCGTATATACAACTTTTGGTAGAGCAGCAAACATATTTTGAAGTTCCGGATGCACTTTATCCTCCATTGTCCAACCATCCTTTGTGAAGCAGAATTAGTATTCTTTATTGAATGCCGGCTTGTCCATTTCGCCACGCCGTTTGCCCCAACAGCTCCCGCATGGTCTTCATGTACTTCTCTTCCGATTGGGACCATCTTAGCCTTGCTGTTTCTTCTGCGTCCGGACCTGCCAGATAGCGCAGCCGGTCAGACGGATCGCATGCAGCGGCATACACCTGATCTGCAGCCTGATTCTCATCTGAACTCTCAAACGGATAGTCCAGCATACAGTTCATCATATGTTCGTAATAAGGCTGGTACGCTTGCGGAACGGACAGGTTTTGAGTTGCGGCCATGGTGTTCGATGAGAAATTCGTAGTAATCATGGCTCCGGGTTCCACGAGCTTAACGGAGATATTTTGTGATTCCAGCTCGTACGAGAGTGATTCGGACAGCCCCTCAATAGCATGTTTGGTTGAGACATATACGGCCAGGAGCGGGTTGGAGGCAAAGCCTACGTTTGAAGTGATATTGATGATTGTGCCGCCGCCTTCTTCGCGGAAATAAGGGGTAATTGCCTGAATGACATTCATGACACCGAAGACATTCGTCTCGAAAATCCCGCGGGTAATGTCCATGGGGGTTGCCTCAAATATCGAGAGGATACTGACTCCGGCGTTGTTCACGACGGCGTCGATCCGGCCGAACCTGTTGATCCCTGCCGCAATGGCCGCCTCGATGGAAGCGGGCTTAGTAACATCAAGCCCGGTGACGAAAATCCGTTCGGGATTCTCCTCAGTCAAGCGTTGGTCCGGTTTGCGCATCGTCGCAATCACATTCCATCCTTCCTTCGCAAACTTCTTTGCTGTTGTATTTCCCAGTCCGGTCGAACTCCCGGTGATCAACACTGTTTTGGGCATTGAACATCCTCCTCATTAGTTTGTTGCTGCTCTCTCAGCTTAGCGGATTGAAGCGGCTCTAAGTCAAATCTATCAATTCAAGCCTTTTATATAGGGATAATATGGACTGGAGGCAAGTCCGGATTGTAGAATATACTAGAGTCACTCTAACATTCAATAGGCGGTGAAACATCTTATGGCGTATACGATTAGGGATATCGTTGAGAGAACGGGCATTACCGCATATACATTGCGTTATTATGAGAAGGAAGGCGTATTGCCGGCTGTTGACCGGGATACAAACGGGGTCCGCCAATTCAACGATCACTACATTGAGTGCGTTGAGACGGTTCAGGCTCTTCGTTCGACAGGGCTGCCGCTGTCAGAAATAAAACAATACGTTGAGCTGTACAAGCGCGGAGACCGTACACTGGACCTGAGAAAAACGATGCTGTTCACCCAAAAGAGCAAAGTGGAGGAACAATTAACACGGATGATAAAAATGCTGGAAAAGATCAATTACAAGCTCGCTTTAATCGATGCCCAAGAAAACAAGTTTGACAGACTTCCCTGATAAGTGAATTTTCATGGTGTGCCTTATAAAAAAAGCTGATCTGCCGTCCCCCGCGGGACGATACAGATCAGCTCTTATTCTATTTAACTGGTTCGCTGCAGCGGATCAGCCGCCTCACCGTCGTGCTCCAGCTTACGTTCCCGTATGGTTACTTTCAACACCTGCTCCTCGCTGCCGGAGCAGTTGATGAAGCGGTCTCCGGTACCGTCCTTCTCCTCCCAGTCATTCAGCCGGAGGATGTACCCGATAGACGCTGTGCCTGGCAGCACCTCGATCCGCGCTACTGCGTGACCGTCCTCCATGTGCTGGAAATCCCGTTGTCCATCCTGAATGCCTGTACCCCATACCCAGAGATTCCAGCCCCGGTAATCGCCGTCCGGCCGTTCATAATGAACTTCGACTACCTTGGATCTCGGTTCAGGCTCGCCGTATTTATCGTAGAGCACCATCATCGACAGCCCGGCAACTTCAATACTGCCGTTCTCCGTCTGCCGGAATGCCTCCGCTCCTGCATGGGTATGGTCGACAACGATATTCCAGCAGCCGGAGGATTCAGGCAGACACTGGGTTACCGGTCCCATATTTGCATTGTAAATCACGACAATATTATTCCAACCATCGCCGCCGGCATGATTCTTCAGCACATAGGCAATGACTCCGCTGTCACAGCGCAGGAACTCAAGGCTGCGCTCTATCTCCTGACGTCCATGCAGACGGAAAGCCGGATGTCCCCGCCGCAGCTCAATCAGTCCTTTGTAATATTGAAAGACGGGAATGAACTTCTTCTTGTTCTCCCAGCGGATGGCATTGATGCAGTCAGGACTGCGGTAGCTGTTATGGTCCCCGTATTTGCTGCGCAGAAGCTCATCCCCGGCGTGCAGGAATGGTATTCCCTGCGAGGTCAGAATGATTCCGTTAGCCAGCAGAGAACGCCGTACAGTCTCATTCTCCAGCACATCAAGGGTATCAATCGCGAAATACGGGTCAGCCTGCTCCACAGCGGTTTCCAGATCCCCGCCGCTCCGCAGCCTGCCATTCTCAAGCTCCAGTAAACGCGCTTCCTGGCGTAATCCCTGGGTAGCGAGAATTTTGTCCCACAGATTGAGATTATCATGTGCTGTTACATAGTTAACTGTCTCTACAGGCGAATCGGTGAACTCATGTATGGCCCCCTTGATCCCGGAAGCAACCGCACCTTCTTTACCGTATTCTCCGGTAGCGAAGCCCTTGCCCCAGCCGTCACTGTCTCCCTTGATGGCAGAGCGGAAGTTATCATTGAAGACGGCATAACCTTTGCCGCGCTGCACACCCTTCAGGGTCTTGGTGGCCAGCGGAGAGTCTCCGCCTGTCCAGGGCTCACCGTAGAGCAGCAGATTCGGATTAATCTCCAGCCGCAGCTCTTCCGTGATCTCACGCATCGTCACACTGTCCATCAATCCCATCAGATCGAAGCGGAAACCGTCGATATGATACTCTGATGCCCAGTAGGACAAGGAGTCTTTAATATATTTGCGGACCATCGGCTGCTCGGTAGCCAGCTCATTGCCGACACCCGAGCCGTTGGAGAGCCGGCCGCTATAGTCATGGCGGTAGTAATAATCCGGCACAAGCGGCTGGAAGGGTCCTTTTTCTATAGAATACGTATGGTTGTAGACCACATCCATAATGACAGAGATACCACGGCTGTGCAGGGCCTGCACCATCTCCTTGAACTCATGGATACGGGTAGGCGGACTGGCCGGGTCTGTGCTGTATGAGCCTTCAGGCACATTATAGTGCTGGGGGTCATAGCCCCAATTGTAGTCTGTGAATAGAGGAGACCGCGGTGCTTCACCGGGAACCTTCAGCTCATCCACCGTCTGGAAGTCGAATACCGGCAGCAGATGCACATGCGTAATCCCCAGCTCAGCCAGATGGTCTATGCCCAGTGCATGACCCGCAGCATCCCGCAGCCCTATCTCAGTGAACGCCTTGAATTTCCCTTTATGGGTAAGACCCGAGCTCTCATGAGCCGAGAAATCACGTACATGCAGCTCATAGATTACAGCATCAGCCGGATGCGGCAGAGCAGGAGAAGTATCCTGATCCCAACCAGCCGGATTCGTATCCTGCAAATCGATGACCGCCGTCCGCACACCATTAGCCGATACAGCCGTTGCATAAGGGTCTGCAGCTTCGTTGATGCTTCCGTCCGCAAATACAGCCCGGTACATATAATACCTGCCCTTAAGATCACCGGAAACCCTGACTTCCCAGATTCCGCCGTCTGAGCGCTGCATATTGATAATCCGTCCGCTGTCCTTGTAATCTCCGGTATGACCGGCTGAGATGCCATTCCCGCCGGTAGCATACAGCACCAGCGATACTGCAAACGCGGTCGGCGCCCAGACTTTAAACATACTGTACTCCGTAGAATACGTTAAGCCAAGGTCTTTGCCTTCATAGGTCTCCATTACTGATTCTGCATTTATATAATTGCTGCTCATTCATATTCACCATCCTAATGCTCTCTGCCATCCGGCCGAAAACTGATCACTCTATTACAACCAAGCTATTTCCACATATCACCAATCTAATACTTGCACAGCTCTGCAAGCGGGTATTGCTGAGAATTCTTACTCACGGTTCATCTTATAATATGTAACATTATGTTCACAGGTTTGGGTTACGGGGTAGAATTGCATCTGCTTGCTATATCCTATATCGGCATGAAGTCCCGGGTATTTAAGCTCATGAGGTGACAGCTGCGAATCTACCCGGAAGTATACTTGTCCTGCAGCCAAATAACAACCGTTAAATGTTGTTTTGCTTCCTTTAGCGCTTACGCATGACCTTTCCGAACAGCGCCAGAATTGGAAGCAGCAGGAAGCCGGCAGCCAGAATGGAGGCCCTGATCGAGAAACGGCTGCCAATATAACCAACAACCGGACCGCCTGCGGACTGGCCGAGTGCATCCGATTGGCTAATCATCGACAGGACCGTGGCCCGGTTCCGGCTTGGAAGCTTCGAGTTCAGCCAGGTAGTGTAGATAGGATCGCTCACGGAGCCGGCCACCCCCAGGAGAAGCACCGCAAAGATTGCGGCCGTGAAATTCGGCGCAAGCGCAAGCAGCAGGATGCAGCCCATGCGGATACAGGTAAGTATGAACAATGCGGCAGAGACCTTTCGTTCCAGGAGCAGGTCCATCCTTTTCCCGGCAAAACGCACGGCCAGCATCCCCAACATTGTAGCCGCTGCACTGATCAGGCCGAACCATACCGCCATTGACACGGGGGCATCCGGGAAGCCGATTTCATCGATCAGGTGGATTTGCCACAGACGGTCATACCCTTCAGACGCAGCCCCGTTAAATAATGTTACAACGGTCAGCAGCAGAAGCAGCGGGTGATGTCTGAGTACGGATACGCCGCTTACCCAGGTCTTGCCCAGTTCACGGATTGGTGAGGTGTGCGGCTCACGCTCCCGCCGGATAAAGCCCGTTTCCTTCATATAACGGATCAATACCAGCCCAAGTATGAAATAGACCGCGCCTCCTGCCAGAAACGGCATATTAGGCGCAAGGAGTGATAATCCTACACTGACAGCAATGCCCAGCAGAGATGCATTTAGCGCAAATACTTTGGAACGCATAAAAATCGCCCCTGTCTGCTCCTCATCCAGCTCGTCTACAATCCAGGCCGTGTCTGCCCCGCTGACAAACGTCCAGCCGATGCCATACAGCATCTGGGACATAAGCAGCCAGGCAAATGCAGGCAGCATGGAGGCCGGATGCATCATCCAGACAATACAGCCTTCCAGTACAAAAGCACTTCCCAGCACGAACATTCCGATAATAACCGACAGCTTACGGCTGTATGTATCTGCTACAACACCTGTAATGCCTTCGAACACTAACACTGTTATCTCCAGAACCGTTCCAACCAGCACCAGCTGAAATGGATTTAACCCTAGCTCAGTGACGTAATAAATGCTGTAGGTTGTAAATATGGTGCTGCCCGCTAATGACATCATAAAAACCATGAACATATACAGCTGCGAGGCATTGAATTTCTGCAAAAATGGTTCCACCCTTCGGAAGTAATGGACTCATTATATATAATGCTGCCGGAATGGGCGGTTCCGTTCTTGCTGAAGTGGATGCATGCTCACAATTCAAAAAAAACCGGCCTCCTGTAACGGAGACCGGCTAAAGTAGTTGGAAAAGTGGAATTGCCTCAAACAGAAAACCAAAAACGAATTAATTCACACGGCTTTGCACAAGTGCGGCTACTTCCTCGGCAGTGCCGAGCTGCAGCGCCTGGGCAGCCATTTCCTTCATGTCAGCAGCAGACAGCTTGGCAATCTGGCTGCGAGCCGGCAGAATGGAGGTTGCACTCATACTGAATTCATCCAGGCCAAGGCCGAGCAGCAGCGGAATCGCTGTAGCGTCGCCGGCCATTTCACCGCACATGCCGGTCCATTTGCCTTCGGCGTGTGCTGCATCAATGACGATTTTGACCAGACGGAGAATTGCCGGGTTGTATGGCTGATACAAGTAGGATACCCGTTCATTCATACGGTCCGCAGCCATTGTATATTGGATAAGGTCATTGGTACCGATACTGAAGAAATCCACTTCTTTGGCGAACTGGTCAGCCAGTACAGCTGTCGAAGGAATCTCAACCATGATACCCAGCTGGATGTTATCGGATACTTCCTTGCCTTCTTCACGCAGCTTGACCTTCTCTTCCAGCAGCAGATCACGGGCTGCACGGAATTCGCCAAGAGTCGCGATCATCGGGAACATAATCCGCAGGTCACCGTGGGCACTGGCTCTGAGCAGGGCCCGCAGCTGGGTGCGGAAGATATCCTGACGGTCCAGACACAGACGGATGGCACGGAAGCCGAGGAACGGATTCATTTCCTTCGGCAGATCCAGATAAGGCAGCTCCTTGTCGCCGCCGATATCCAGCGTGCGCACAACTACCGGCTTGCCTTGCATGTTCTCAAGCACGCTGCGGTAGGCATTGTATTGAATCTCTTCAGAAGGCAGCTTGTCGCGGCCCATATACAGGAACTCTGTACGGTACAAGCCTACGCCCTCGCCGCCATTCTCAATTACACCCGTTACATCATTCGGTGTACCGATATTGGCAGCCAGCTCTACATGCTTGCCGTCAGCTGATACGGTAGGCTCATCGCGGAGCTTCTTCCACTCGGCAATCTGCAGATCATAAGCTTCCTGCTTCGCGGTGTATTCAGCTACTTCAGCTTCAGTAGGGTTAATCAGCACATCGCCGTTCAGACCGTCAACAATGATCAGATCGCCAGCTTTGACGAGAGACAATACGTTCTTAGTTCCTACTACAGCCGGAATTTCCAGGGAGCGGGCCATAATCGCGGAGTGGGAAGTACGTCCGCCGATATTGGTCGTGAAGCCCTTTACGAAATTACGGTTAAGCTGCGCTGTATCCGAAGGCGTCAGATCGAGTGCGATAACGATAACCTCTTCACTGATTTCAGCCGGGCTCACATAGTGAATGCCAAGCAGATGGTTCAGTACGCGCTTCGTTACATCACGCATATCGGCTGCGCGCTCCTGCAGGTACGCGCTCTTCATGTTCTGGAACATTTCCACGAATTGATTAGCTACTTCATTCAAGGCATAGTCCGCATTAACCGATTCCTCGCGGATTTTATCCATTACAGGCGTGATCAGCTCAGGATCATCAAGAATCAGCAGATGGGATTCGAAGATCTCAGCTTTCTTCTCGCCAAGCTCTGCCAGTGTCCGCTCTTTGATGCTCTGCAGTTCGCCTCTGGATTTGTCCAGGGCGTCAGTCAGCTTCGCAAGCTCAGCGTCCACATCAGTGACCGCTGTTTTGGTAATGGTATAGTCCGGATGTTCCAGGATAAAGGCACGGGCTACTGCAATACCTGCGGAAGCCGCGATTCCTGAAATTTTACTCATGAACTTCTCCCAGCCCTTCTTTAACCATGATTTCCTGCAGTGCGCTGAGGGCTTCAGCTTCTTCACTGCCTTCAGTAATAAGGGTCAGGGTATCTCCTGCTTCAAGGCCCAGGGATAGAACGCCCAAGATGGATTTAAGGGTTACTTTTTTGCCTTTGGCTTCCGCAAAAGCCTCAGTGCCTTTGAATTTTGTAGCTGTATTTACCAGCGCTGTTGCCGGGCGTGCGTGAATTCCATCTTCGTCAATGATTCTGAAAGTTGTTTGCATAATAATATCCAACTCGCTTTCTATTAATTAGGATAGTTGCTTATGGTGAAGGCCGCGCTCCCTTTAATTATAATGGAAGCGCTTCGCCTTTGCACATTTTACTGAATGGTGATGATATCCTTATCACCGATGGATACTTTGCCCGGTTTCTTCAGGGTGACAGAAGAGCCTTCAGGCAGGTTGGAGAAGATGACCGGAGAAATGACCGAAGGTGCATTGGCCTTCACATACTCCAGATCCACTTCCATAATCGGCTGTCCGGCAGCTACGAGATCGCCTTCTTCTACAAGAACCGTGAAGCCCTGGCCCTTAAGCTTAACGGTATTGACACCGATATGCACGAGCACTTCCTTGCCGCCGTCGGACATAATGCCGATTGCATGCTTGCTCGGGAAGACATTGAACACCTTGCCGTATACCGGCGAAGCAATCTTGCCGTCATCAGACAGGAAGGCGAAGCCGTCACCGGTCATTTTTTGCGAGAAGACCGCATCAGGAACCAGTGTAATATCCATCAGCTCGCCGTTTACAGGGGATACGATATCCTCAGCGATAATAGCCTCACCCTGCTCGCCGGCCTGCTTCTCAAGCTCCGGCTTCGGCGCTACAGGAGCAGCAGCCGGTGTTCTTCCGTTCATGACATCCTGAATCTGCGATTTGATGGTGTCCGAACGGGTTCCGAAGATCGCCTGTACGTTGTTACCCACTTCCAGAACTCCAGAAGCACCCAGCTTCTTCAGCCGGTTCTTATCAACGCCCGCTTTATCCTTGACTTCAACACGAAGACGGGTGATGCAGGCATCCAGATGCGTGATATTCTCTTTGCCGCCCAGGGCGGACAGAATGTTGCGCGGCAGATCGTCGCCCGACTTCGATACACTCTCTGTGCTCATTTCTTCCTCGTCGTCAGATGCATCTTCGCGGCCCGGAGTCTTGAGGTTGAACTTGCGGATCACGAAGCGGAATCCGAAGTAGTAAATCACCGCGAGCACCAGACCTACCGGAATAACCAGCCACCAGGCTGTACGGTTCGGAATGACGCCGAACAGCACATAGTCGATGAAACCGCCGGAGAAGGTCATACCGATTTTGACATTAAGGATGTGCATGGTCATGAAGGAAAGACCTGCAAATACCGCATGTACAGCGAACAGCAGCGGAGCCACGAACAGGAATGAGAATTCCAGCGGCTCGGTAATACCTGTCAGGAACGAAGTCAGCGCTGCGGAAATCATCAAGCTTCCGACAACCCGTCTGTTCTCAGGTTTGGACTCATGATAGATCGCCAGGGCGGCTGCCGGAAGTCCGAACATCATGAACGGATATTTACCAGTGGTAAATGTACCGGCTGTGAAATCCACACCGTCACGAAGCTGCTGCATGAAGATCCGCTGGTCACCACGGACCAGATCTCCTGCCTTGTCCACATAACTTCCGAATTCATACCAGAACGGCGAATAGAAGATATGGTGCAGGCCGAAAGGAATAAGGGAACGCTCGATGACCCCGAAGATAAAGGCCGACAGCGTCAGGTTGGTGTTGATCATACTCTGCGATACATAGTTCAGGCCGTGCTGGATCGGCGGCCATACCAGTGTGAGCGCAAGACCGAGAATCAGGGAAGTTACCGCAGTCATAATCGGTACGAAACGTTTACCCGCGAAGAAGCCGAGATAGGACGGCAGCTCTATACGGAAGAACCTTTTGTACATGGATGCGGCCAATATCCCCACCAGGATACCACCGAACACCCCTGTCTGCAACGTAGGAATCCCCAGCACGCTGGAGTAGGCGAAATCTTTCCAGGTCAGGACGTAGGCGTTGACGCCAACAACCGTACCCATGGTTACGTTCATAACCAGGAATCCGATGATAGCTGCCAGACCCGCTACACCTTCACCTCCGGCCAGCCCGATGGCTACGCCGACTGCGAACAGCAAGGAGAGATTATCAAATACAATTTGCCCCGAGTTCATCAATACGGTAGCAATAGCTTGAACTACATGATTTTCCAGTGCCGGCACATACTGCAGGAAATCCGGATTAACTAGCATGTTCCCGATTCCGAGCAGCAGTCCCGCTGCAGGCAGAATGGCAACTGGCAGCATTAGCGCTTTACCGACTCTCTGCAAAACGCCGAATAACTTTTTGAACATTGAGGTCACTTCCTAATCCTAAATTTCATTCAAAACAGAAGCCAAAAAAGGCATGAGCAATACAGAACAGATTGTCGTCTAACGCTAACGTTAGAGTACCCCGAGTTGGGGCAAGACAACCATAATACTGTAAATCACTCATGCCTGATCGTATCAGTTACACGTTTGTATTCTGTTTTGTTAATAACAGGGATCATTGTAGCACCGATAATTTGAAGTTGCAAGCATTAATTAACAGGCTAAATGCTGTCCTGCTGTTCCATACCGGATTCATCTTCCTTCTTCTGGGCAAGACGCTGCAGATGAATCGTCAGATAACTCACCTCGGCAGGATATACCGGGATATGCACGCGCTGTTCGATAACCTTGGTCAGCTTCCAGGCAAGCATGTACATCTCGGGATATTCACGTTTCATCAGCCCGTCAAGGGACGAAGTCTCGCGTACAGTCTCCCCCCGGCGCAGCCTCTCCAGCACAAAACGCAAATGAGTCACCAGACGTGAATAGTCCAGGGAATCACGCGGAATGCGGTATTCGAGGTTATCCTCCACCAGTCCCACCATGTCCCCGATCAGCTGCGAATGCTGCTTAACCTCCGAGATATGCCGGTTGCTGAGTGCACTGACAATGTGAAGCGCCACAAATCCGATCTCATCCGGCGGCAGTGAAACCTTCATGGCTTCGTTAATCCGGTCCACTGCATATTCGGCCAGCCTGTATTCCTCCGGATAGATCTCCCGGGTCTCGTACAGAAAAGGGTTATGTATGGCTATATGCTGCTCGCTTCTGCGGATGGCAAAGGAAATATGGTCTGTGAGCGCGATATGGATATGCTCGTTAAGCGCCTGCCGGCTGCTCTGCATAATATGCAGTACAATCTCCTGGACCACCTCAATCAGCTTCTCGTCCACCTGGGGCACAAGCTGCTTATACTGCTCCTGCTCCTCCTGGCTCCGCAGGATGAACATTTTTTCCACAGAAGAGAGGTTGATCCGGTCCCGTGTCTTACGGTTGAAGCCGATACCCTTGCCAATGACCACTACCTCGGCATACTGGGGATGCTCGGCAATGATAACGTTGTTATTGAGTACCTTGGCCACTGTTATGCTGCTGCTCAAATGCGACACCTCTTTTAATTCTGAATACCCGATCTATTAAGGCAGCACGATACACGTATCAGCATGTGAAAATTAACCTTGAGCTACTATCATAACATCAAGAATCTCAAATTAGAAGTGTGCGGCAAAGAGCCGGGAGGCTCATTTCACCCGAAACGTCCGGCCTGAGAATTTGTAGACCAATATCAGGGCCGCCAGCATATAGACAACAGCAGAGAGTACTACGATAAAAGCAAAAATCCCTGGCTCGCTCTTGAACTGTATGGCTATAAAACCGGCTGCCAGCACGATACTGTTCACAATTGTAAAAAACGGATTCTTCACATTCAGCTCGGTACTGTACGGCTGGAAGATGTAATACATGAACAGATGATGCACCGAGAAGAACAGGGACAGTGCCACAATCGTCACGCAAAAGATAACCGCATCCGCCGCGCCCCAGCTCTCACCCGACAGCAGGATCAGCAGATTCACCCCCAGGCAGATGGCTGCCGCCGGAATCAGATTAAGCAGGCTGATGCGCAGCAGCCGGATCCGGAAGTTGCTCAGGATCGCCGACTGTTCACGGTAGAACCCGTAACGCAGCAGACTGAGATCACAGTTGTAGAACATAGCCTTGCAGACACGTTCACCGATGGAGGTGTAATTCATAAGGATCAGAAAGGTCGGCAAAGCGCTGATCAGATAATGAGCCATTCTGTTAAAAGCTGCTTGCGAGAACAGCAGCGTCAGCAAAGCAGCTGCGAAGAGTGCGCCAATAATTACCAGACGCCGCTGCACTGGATGAATGAGTAACCGCCGGTGGCGCGAGAAAAAAATCGCATTCAGATAAGCATACCCGCTTTTGCCTGCGAATTGTCCGGGGTTCAGCTGCTCCGCCGTGTACTGCTGCTCCCGGGTTGCGACATCCTTCACCCGTGCCTCCTTCATCATGCGTCCCATATCCAGCAGCGGATCATCAATTTTGGTAACGGCATCCACTGCATTGCGGTAATCCGGATAACGGGCGATGTAGACCGTACATAAGGCTCCCAGCACAGTCACACCAAGCACCAGAGGCAGACTGAACAACATAGAACTGTCCACCACCGCAAAACCCGGGAGCAGAGGTACATAAGCCAGCAGGTAACCTGCACCAATGGCGGTCCAGACCCAGCTTGTTTTTTTGACAACCACAATGCCGTATTTATCAAAAATCCACAAATGCAGGGCCTCGCAGGCAATACGCCAGAAGGTCAGCAGCAGAGCAAGAACACCTCCCTGCCACAGCGGAGCCCCCAGAAGATTCCCGAAGACCATCATCGCCGGGATAAACGTAACCGCAAAGCTGATCCCGCGCAGCGTTAGCGTAACACGCATATATCTCTCCGCGGGGAGCCTCATCAGCTTAACGAAGATATACTTGTCCCGTTTGGGCTCCAGAATAACCGCGCTGGAAACTGCAGCGACCAGAAAGCTTAAACAGAGCAGGACCTGAAGGTACAGCTGATATTGTGCTGAAAGCGTTAATGTTAATTCACTGCCTGCAAGCTTGACGGGCAAATAGACCATAAGCCCCAAATAGGCAAACTTGGACAAGAAAGCCCAGATGGCTTTGAGGATATAGACAATTACCGATAAAGTCCGCTTAAGCGACGTCTCGGCATAGGCCGAGGCCGGTAACAGCTCGCCGATAACGGGGATTTTTCTGAAATAGAACATCAGCCGGTTAGCGCCGGACATCCCGCGAATCTCCATGATCGCCTTCAGCGTGCTAATCATGGTCTCCATCCTTCAGCAGCGCGATAATCTGCTCCTCGAATTCCGGACTGCGCAGCGTTTCCGCGGGAATCTCACGGAGTGAGCCATTATTCAGAATCACCAGCTCATCACAGAGATCGGCAGCCAGCTGCAGAATATGGGTGGAGAAAATAATAATATGCTTCTGCTTCATCTCACGCAGCAGCTTCTTGATCTCCAGCGCCACCACTACATCAAAGGAGGTCAGCGGCTCATCCAGCAGAATTAGCGGCGGCCGGGAAATGATGAAGCAGAGCATCTGGATTTTGTTCTTCATCCCGTGGGAGTAGCCTTTGATCAGGCGGTGGCGGTCCTCCTCCTCAAAACGGATGATATCAAAATACTCTTCGATACTTCTGCCCGGTTCAATTTTATCCTTGTTGATATCCATGTAGAACTTCACGAACTCATAACCCGTTAAGAAATCCGGCAGAATCGGCAGGGAAAAGACGTAGCCGATCTCCTCTTCGCGAAGCGGAAGACTCACTTCCTCCCGCCGCAGGAAAGCCCCGCCGCTGTCCATGCGTATCTCACCGCTGAGGCAGTTGAACAGTGAGGTTTTGCCGGCACCGTTGCGTCCCAGGAGCCCGTAAATCTTGCCTTGCTCGAAGGTGAAGTCAATTCCCTTCAGCACTTCCTTACCGTCAAAGCTCTTGCGTATATTATCCAAAATGAGCTCCATGCCTGCACCTCCGTTTCCTATCGCCGTAATTCTATAAAAAAGGTATGACAGGCGGTTAAACCTGCCGGCCATACCTCGGTGATACGCTATTATTCCTCTGGTTGTTCAACCGGGGCGGCCGGTGGTATTACGGCCGGTTTCGGTTTGCTTGGGAGGGCGGTTACTGGCGCTCCGGTATACTCGGCAGCTGCTGCCAGCTCCGGCTTGCCTTTGGTTTTGGTCAGCCCTTTGATCAGCGCTTCGACATCAATGCCGGACACGCTTTTCAGCATCTCGGGGGCTGTCGCCATCAGCTGGGTCACATAATTGCTGACCCGGGCCGCACCTTCCCCGTTGCCGGTATCCACAACCGTCAGCTTGTCAATGGAAGCCAGCGGCTCGGCAATCTTCCCGGCCAGCTCCGGCAGCATTTTGACGATAATATCGAGTACCGCCGCTTCGCCGAATTTCTGGAAGGCTTCCGCCAGCTTCTCCTTGGCTTCCGCCTCGGCCAGACCGCGCAGGCGGATAACTTCCGCTTCCGCTTTACCTTTGGCCAGCTCGGCATCGGCGACCGCTTGCCCTTCCAGACGTTTCTGCTCGGAGGTTGCTTTAGCCTGAGTCTCAATACTGTACTGCAGCGCATCGGCTTCACGCATCCGCTTGGCCTTGTCGGCTTCCGCCGCCTGCTCCACCGCGTAACGGTCCGCTTCCGCTTTCTTCTTCACTTCCGCATCATACTGCTTCTCGCGAACCTGGATTTCCTTGGTCTGCAGATCAATTTCGCGTTCCTTGCGGACCAGCTCGACCTTCATCTGCTCTTCAACCACCGTCTGCTTAGCCCGCGCCTCCTGAATATGGTACGCCTGGTCCGCTTCCGCTTTGGCGGTATCCTGATCACGTTTGAACGCCGCTACCTTCAGCTGGTTCTCCTTCGAGGCTTCGGCGATGTTGGTATCACGCAGCAGTTCTGCCTTCTGCCCCTGCTCTTCAGCATTGGCCTTCTGAATCCGCGCGTCACGCACAGCCTCGGCTTCGGCAATCTCCGCATCCCGCTTCACTGCGGCAATCCGCGGTTTACCCAGCGCTTCCAGATAGCCGTGCTTGTCACGCACATCCTTAATGGTGAACGAGACGATCTGCAGCCCCATTTTCTTCAAATCACGGGCCGCAACGCCTTGAACCTCCTGGGCGAAACGGTCCCGGTTGCGGTAGACCTCTTCAACGGTCATCGAGCCGAGAATCGCCCGCAGATGGCCTTCGAGCACTTCCTGGGCTTCGCTCTTCAGCGCCTCAATCGGCTTGCCCATGAACTGCTCGGCTGCCGTCGCCACATCCTCGGTGGAACTGCCCACCTTGATGATCGCCACTCCATCGGCAATGACCGGAACGCCCTGCTCCGTGTAGACCTCAGGGGTCGTCACGTCTAGCTTGTGGGAGAGCAGTGACATGAATTCTGCCTTCTGGAAGACCGGCAGGATGAATGCACCGCCGCCGCGGACGATTTTGATTTTACGGCCGGAGCCGTCATCTGAGATATGATTGCTGCCCAGGAAGGAACCTGTAACGATCATACCTTCATCAGGCCCTACCGTTTTGTAACGGGCCCAGAATGCAATCCCTAGTACAAATAATACAGCCACAACGACTGCGGGAATAAACAAAAAATCAGGAATACCGAACATTAAGAATCCACTCCTCTTCTGTCTTCGAATTCTGACACAAGGGCTACGCCCTCCCGGACCTCTACCACCACAACTTTAATGCCGGCCGGCAGCGGATGCTGTTCGAAGCTGGCTGCAGTATGCAGACTGTTGCCTGCTCCGAATTTCACCATAATCTCACCATAGCCTGATGCAGGAACCGGAACCATAACCTCACCGATTCTTCCCGGCAGATCGTTCATGGAGAATCCGTTCGACATTTCGCTGTTCCTCATTGGCTTCACTACAACAAGATGCAGCACCACTCCCATAAAAGCCGCAATCAGCAGGGACAAGGCAAGAATTGCGCCATCTTCCAGTCCGCTGTAGCGGCTAAGCAGCACCCCCGCTCCGCCGAACACCGTTACTCCGCCTGCCAAGATGGCAGGATTGACGAAATCAAAAGATACGAAGTCAAAAACCCCGTGCAGAGCGCCTCCGATCAGGTCGCCTACAAGTACACTGACTACGGCAAAAATAATGCCCAGCGCCAAACAGCCCAAATACAGCGTTTGCATATTGGTCTCCTCCCGTCTTTACTTCCGGACTGTCATACTAGTTTAAACGCAGAAACCATGTCCTTGGTTTCACAAAGTTGGGTATTAATCTCATTATTGTATCTCTGGAGAGAGAACATTAAGGGATTTCCATGTTAAAAAGCCGCTCCCGGTGAACGGGAGCGGCTGATCTTTGGGAGCAGCATATAGGGTTAACCATTGCCGGTATGTCTATCCAGCTGCCTTGCAAGGCCGGCTTACAAGGTTAACTGCTTGTAAATGCAGCTTACAGAGCCAGCTTGTAAATCTCTACAACATCCTCACGCTGCAGCTTACGGAAGTTGCCGAACGGGCCGAAACGGACAGCCTTGTCAGCCATATTGCCGATTTCGCTGTCATCGATGTCATAATCGCCAAGCGTCTTGGGAGCTCCAATGGAATCCCAGAAGCTGCGAAGCGCCTCGATGCCTTCAAGGCCGACTTCCTCATCGCTTCTGCCCGCCGGATCAATCCCGAATACGTTCACTGCCAATTGGCGGAAACGGGCAGGATTCGTACTGAGGTTGTATTTCATCCATTGCGGGAACAGAATCGCCAATCCTCCGCCATGCGGAATATCGTAAACGGCGGATACGGCATGCTCAATATTGTGCGTAGCCCAGTCTCCGGCAAAGCCCATGCTGACCATCCCGTTCAGTGCCATGGTGCCGGAGTACATGATGGTCTCACGCAGTTCATAGTTGTTCAGATCTTCGATCAGCTTCGGTGCAGTCTCGATCACTGTACGAAGCAGGGTTTCACAGAAGCCGTCCTGTACCGGCGTGTTGCCGTCTGTGTGGAAATAATGCTCCAGTGTATGGGACATGATGTCCACCATACCGTAGACCGTCTGGTCACGCGGCAAGGAGAAGGTGTTCTCAGGATCAAGAATCGAGAAGGCCGGATAGGCATGCACGCTGCCCCAGCCCATTTTCTCCTTGGTCACTTCATTCGTAATTACCGAGCCGTTGTTCATTTCCGAACCGGTAGCCGCCATAGTCAGCACAGTGCCCAGCGGAAGAGCTCCCTGAGGCGCCGCTTTGCGCTCCACGAAGTCCCACATATCCCCATCGTACTTCGCACCGACAGCTACAGCCTTGGCACAATCCAGCACACTGCCGCCGCCGACGGCGAGGATCAGTTCGATCCCGTTCTCGCGGCATAAATCCACGCCTTTATGTACGGTGGACAGGCGCGGGTTAGGCTCCACTCCGGCCAGTTCAGTAACTACAGCGCCGATGGAATTCAGCTCAGCAATTACATTGTCGTACAGGCCGCTGCGCTTGATGCTGCCTCCGCCGTACATCAGCAGTACATTCTTGCCGTATTTCGGCACTTCGGTGCGGAGTGCCTGCAATGTCCCTTGTCCAAAAATCAGCTTGGTAGGGTTATAGAACTCAAACTTACGCATATGGGTAAACCTCCATGAGTATATGAATGTGACGCACTTGTATATTATAGACCTCCGGCTTGCCGCATTCAAATGACAGCGAAGCAGCGGCAAAAGGCCGGTATCGTGTTTAAAAGACACGGCGTTCCCTTAACGCCTGCCTAGCACAAATTCAAAGGGATTTTTCCCTTTAATTTCCTCATGCCGCCCACTTTCGGCGGGATTAAAGGGATTTTTCCCTCTAATTTCCTCATGCCGCCCACTTTCGGCGGAATCAGAGGGATTTATCCCTTTAATTTCCGCTTGCCGCCCGCTTTCGGCGAATTCAAAGGGATTTATCCCTTTAATTTCCTCATGCCGCCCACTTTCGGCGGAATCAGAGGGATTTATCCCTTTAATTTCCGCTTACCGCCCAATTTCGGCGGAATCAGAGGGATTTATCCCTTTAATTTCCGCTTGCCGCCCACTTTCGGCGAATTCAGGGGCACTTCTGCCCCTCATTTCCGCTTGTCGCCCGCTTTCGGCGAATTCAGGGGCACTTCTGCCCCTCATTTCCTCTTGCCGCCCGCTTTCCGCGGATTCAGGGGCACTTCTGCCCCTCATTTCCGCTTGCCGCCCGCTTTCGGCGGATTCAGGGACACTTCTGCCCCTCATTTCCGCTTGCTGCCCGCTTTCGGCGGATTCAGGGGCACTTCTGCCCCTCTTTTCCGCTTGCCGCCCGCTTTCCGCAGATTCAGGGGCACTTCTGCCCCTCTTTTCCGCTTGTCGCCCGCTTTCGGCGGACACATCATTGCATCGTAGTTTCCCGCGCAACAAAAAATGCCCCCGCCGACACTCCGGCAGGGACATCTCATTTACAAGACACAGGGGTCTTAGTTAAACCCGCTGCTGTTCACGAATCGGCGGAATGCCGCCTGGCCTTCCGGTGTGCGTTTGTAGACTCCCGCATGCTCCAGAATATGCGTGAACTTGGTGCCTACCTCGTTCTGCACCGTCTTCACCGCTTCCTCGCGGCTCAGGGAGGTGCCGAAACGGCCGGCCAGCTCCGCGATCCAGGAGGCATGCAGCGCAAGCGGATGATCAGCACCTTGGCTCTGGACGGCTTCAAGCAGCGCGGTGTCTCCGGCCAGAACGCCAGCGACAGCATCGAGCTCTTCCTTGAGGCGCCCCGGCAGAATCGCCAGGCCCATAACCTCGATCAGGCCGATGTTCTCCTTCTTGATGTGGTGCATTTCCCGGTGCGGGTGGAAAATCCCTTCGGGATATTCTTCGCTGGTCCGGTTGTTACGCAGCACCAGATCCATCTCATAGCCGCCGTCTTCTGCCCGGCGGACGATAGGTGTAACCGTGTTATGCGGCACGCTCTCCCCGGTCTCTTCACTGAAGGCCAGGACATCAGCTGACGGATCGCTGTAAGTCTTCCAGGCCTCATAGATACTGTTGCCGGCTTCCAGCAGCACGGCAGGATCTGCCCCGTGCATCCGCAGCACAGACATCGGCCATTTCACAATGCTTAGGCTAACGCCTGGATATGCAGCATGGGTGAAGCTATCCTCTTTGGGTGCCTTCTGGATGGGGAAGGTGTGGCGTCCGCCCTGGAAGTGATCATGGGTCAGAATGGAGCCGCCGACAATCGGCAGATCGGCATTCGAGCCGATGAAATAATGCGGGAAGGATTCAACAAAGCTAAGCAGACGCTTCAGCGTATCCTTCGTCAGCTTCATCGGCACATGATCATGGTGGAACACGATACAATGCTCGTTATAGTACACATACGGCGAGTATTGGAAGAACCATTTCTCATTGTTCATCGCGAGCGGAATCACGCGCAGATTCTGGCGCGGCGGGTGATTGACCCGTCCGGCATAGCCGACATTCTCGCGGCAGAGCTGGCATTTCGGATAGACCGGCGGCGGGAGCAGCCGGGCCATGGCGATTTCCTTCGGGCTTTTCTCCGGTTTGGAGAGATTGATCGTCATCTCGATATCCCCGTAAGGCGAATCCTGAAGCCAATATACATTCTTGGCCACCCGGTCCATACGGATATAGTTGGAATCAATGCTCAGCTTATAAAAGCGGTCAGTGGCCGCCTGAATGCCCTGCTCCGCCTGGATCGCTGCAAATTCTGCATTCACCTCGGACGGCCGGGCCATCAGAAGGCCCATGATCTTGGCGTCCAGCAGATCGCGGTATGTGTCTGTATTCTCCGGAATCAGCCCGGTCTCAAACCCGTAGTCGATCAATTGATCCAGCGGGGCCTGCGGACTCTCAAGCGGACCTTCAGTGAATTCACCGGCATACGGCTCACTGAAGCCGAACTGGTCCAGCAGTTCATTGCGGCTGTAATCAACGTCAGCCGGCTGAATCAGCTCCTTGTGCTGCGCGAACAGGACCAGCTGTTCAATCGCATACAATGCCTTCTCAGAGGCTGCAGCCGTAATATTATCGTTCTGCATTTCAATTCTCCTTATTTGCTGCAACCTGTATAGCTGAACTTAAGATATTAACTTAAGCCATAGACGTCACTACGGTGAATATTTGGACTTCCGGCCGTTGTTGTCCCCAGATTTCTTGATTGACCCGCTGATTGCGGCTGAAATCCGGTGACTGCTGATGCTTCCGAAGCGAGCTTTCCTGCGGAAAGCTTTCAGGCGGTCGCTAACGCTCCTACAGTTCCAAAATCCCCCTTCGATCCTTCTGGCTTTTTATTTTTCTTTTGTTCATCTTAGGATTGCTTATTCTTCAAGCAAGGCTTCCGTACTGTTCACAACAAGTACAGTGGCAGGCTTAGCCGCCGTACCCTTCCGGATTCGCGGAATGCCAGTTCCAGGCGCTTTGGATGATGCCTTCCAGATCGTCATGCTGCGGGTCCCAGCCCAGGATCGTCCGGGCTTTGGCCGAAGAAGCGACCAGTACCGCCGGATCACCGGCGCGGCGCTCCTGGATTACAACCGGAATGTCCAGGCCGGTGACCTTCTTCGCAGTTTCAATCACCTGCTTGACGGAGAAGCCCAGGCCGTTGCCCAGGTTGAAGATATTGCTTGCACTGCCGCTGCGCAGGTAGGTTACCGCACGGACATGCGCATCCGCCAGATCGCTGACATGGATATAGTCGCGTACGCAGGTTCCGTCTTCTGTCGGGTAGTCTTCGCCGAAGACCGCGATGTTCTCCCGCTGCTTAAGTGCAGCCTGGAGCACCAGCGGAATCAGGTGGCTCTCCGGACGGTGGTCTTCGCCGATTTTGCCGCTGGCATGTGCACCTGCAGCATTGAAGTAGCGCAACGCTACGTATTTGATGCCGAGCACCTTGTCGAACCAGGCCATCATGCGTTCCATGGTCAGCTTGGTCTCCCCGTACACATTCGCAGGTTCAGTGCGGTCCGTTTCTTCAATCGGCACCTTTTCCGGTTCGCCGTAGGTTGCGGCGGTGGAGGAGAAGACGATTTTATCCACTCCGGCATGCTGCATCGCTTCGAGAAGACATTGTGTACCATACACGTTGTTGTCGTAATATTTTACCGGATCCTTCATGCTCTCGCCCACCAGGGAACTCGCTGCGAAATGGATGACCGCTTCAATCTTGTTCTCGGAGAAAAGCTTGGCCAGCAGTGCCTTGTCACGCAGGTCTCCCTCATACAGCTTGCCGCCCAGCAGCGCCTCGCGGTGCCCTGTCAGCAAATTGTCGATAACTACAACCTCTTCGCCCCGGTCCAGCAGCTCCGCCACTGTGTGGGAACCGATATATCCTGCTCCACCCGTTACCAGAATCGCCATCTTATTTCACTCCTTTCAGTTCTTCGACGCCGTTACCGATCGTGCATACATAGAACTCGCCGGTCAGACCGGATCTCTTCTTGTAAGCTTCGCCGACTTCGGCAATGAACCGCTGCACATCATCCTCATGCACCAGAGATACTGTACATCCGCCGAATCCTGCACCTGTCATACGCGAGCCGAGTGTTCCCGGAATACGCTGTGCCTCTTCAACCATGATGTCCAGCTCTTCGCAGCTGACTTCATACAGGTCACGCAGGGAGACATGGGAGTCGTTCATATAGAGTCCGAATTGCTTCAGGTCATTGTTCTTGAGCACTTCAACCGAATCGAGCACACGCTGGTTCTCTTCCACCACATGGCGGGCGCGGCGTCTGACGGTTTCGTCGGTGATTTTATGCTGATGAAGCTCGAATTGTTCAGGTTTAAGCTCGGCTAGGTAGGACAGGGTTGGCACCTCTTGCTTCAAAATAGCCAGAGCCTCCTCGCATTGGCTGCGGCGCTCATTGTACTTGGAATCCACAAGGCCGCGCTTCTTGTTCGTATTGCCGATAACCAGCTTGTAGCTGCCTGTCACAAAAGGAACCAGGCTGTATTCCAGGGTGTCGCACATCAGCAGGATGGCCTGATCGCGTTTGCCGTTGGCGACAGCGAACTGGTCCATGATGCCGGAGTTTACGCCGACATACTGGTTCTCCGCACGCTGGGACAGCAGGGCGATCTCTACAGTATCCGTGTCTCCGCCAAGCAGCGTCAGGAAGGCATAACCTGTTACTACCTCGATGGAAGCGGAAGAGGACAAGCCCGAGCCGTTCGGAATCTCTCCGTGGAACAAGAGGTCATACCCTCCGGATACCGGAAGATCCTTCTTGGCCAGCTCGACCATCACACCCACCGGATAGTCAACCCACTCGCCGGTTTTGGCTTTGCCGATTTCGCTGTAGTCGATAGAGGCTTCATAAGGGAAATTCGTTGATGCGAATTGAACCTTACCGTCCGAACGCGGACGTACGATAAGGGTAGTTCCGAAGTCCAGTGCTGCCGGGAACACGTACCCGCCGTTGTAGTCCAGATGCTCTCCGATGAGATTCACACGGCCCGGTGCGTAGAATACCCGCGCCTCTTCGCTGCTCTCCCCGTATTTCTCGATAAATTTACTGTTAAGTTCCTGTACACTCATTATTGCCACTCCATCCTTTCGCTGCTTGTGCTTGGGCTTGCAACTTGCTTCCTTCATGCTTACATTATAATAAAATCAGACTTGCCCTGATAATGCAATCATGTGTGCAATACATGGACAAATGTGACTTCCAGCCGCCGGGAGGATATACTGGAGATAAAGATTCATTTCTGCGCTTCCCCTCATGCTAAGCTATGATAGCGTTATATTCAAGAAAGGCGGATGGCCGTTGGAACATACCTATTCCGTAGGATCAAATCCCGTGTATTTCGATCAGCAGCCTCTGCATGTGCTGTTCGCCGGGGAGAGCCAGACGCTTCCGCTTCATCAGGCCGGCCCCAAGATCTACGATTATTATCTGCTTCACTACATTGAGTCCGGCTCCGGTGTCTTCCGGACCGAGCAGCGCAAATATGAACTGGGAGCGGGAGACTGCTTCCTGATCCATCCGGCCCAGCTGGTGAGCTACATCTCGGATCAGCAGCAGCCCTGGCGGTACCGCTGGGCCGCCTTCACCGGAGCGGACGCGGAGCAGCTCGCCTTGCAGGCCGGCTTCTCCCCGGAGAAGCCGGTCCTGACCTCGGCTGAAGGCAGTGTGATCCCGGGCGCACTCGCCGGGATGATGTCCGCCTTCTATGCGGGCAAGGAGAGCGCGCATCTGACCTCGCTCGGCTATCTTTACCTGATCATCGGCGAAGCATCCGGTCTGCTGATCTCCTCGTCACGGTTGCCCGGGGCAGAATCGCAGGTCAAACGCACGGTGAAGCAAATGATCAACTATATGGCTTCCCAATATGCCCATCCGGTCTCCATTGAACAGATGTGCGGCAGCCTGGGCTATAACCGCGCTTATCTGTCGCGCATCTTCAAGCAGGAGACCGGCCTCTCGCCGGTGACCTATCTGCTGAAGCTGCGCATTGAGAAGTCCCGCCAGCTGCTGCGCGAACGCCCTGAGCTGTCGGTAGAGCAGGTCGCAGCCTCCGTCGGCCTGACCGATGCCCTGTACTTCTCCCGGCAGTTCAAACGCTTTTGTGCCCAGTCTCCCAGCACTTACCGGCAGGCAACTGCCAATCCCGGGGAGAAATAGGCTCAGGAGAGCATCCGCCGTTCTACCAGAACTCCAATTAAGCCAACAGCCCGTTTCCTGTTCCGGAAGCGGGCTGTTTCTTGTCAATTCTATAGATTACTCAGGCTTCATCCTCTGTTCCAAGGATCGTCTCAATCCGTTCCAGCTCTTCCTGCGAGAAATCGCCATGCGCCAGAGCGGCAATATTCTCCTCGATCTGGCTTACCCGGCTGGCGCCGATCAGCGCCGAGGTCACCTTGCCGCCGCGCAGCGTCCAGAGGAGCGCGAACTGGGCCAGGCTCTGGCCGCGCGCTACCGCCATCTGGTTGAGCGCGTGAATCTTGCGCAGCACCTCCGGCGTAATCCGGCTCTCGTTCAGGAAGGCGGATGGCCCGGCGGCCCGGGAATCGCCCGGAATGCCGTTCAGGTATTTGCTGGTCAGCAGGCCCTGCGCCAGCGGTGTAAAGGCGATACTGCCGACGCCATGCTCCTCCAGCACATCCTGCAGCCCGCCTTCGATCCAGCGGTCGAGCATGGAATACCGCGGCTGATGAATCAGAAGCGGTGTTCCGAGCTCCTTCAGGATGCCAATTGCCTGCTCCGTCTGCTCGGCCGTGTAGTTGGACAAGCCGATGTAGAGCGCTTTGCCTGAACGCACGGCATGATCCAGTGCTCCCACCGTTTCTTCCATTGGTGTTTCCGGGTCCGGACGGTGGGAATAGAAAATATCCACATAGTCCAGTCCCAGCCGTTTCAGGCTCTGGTCCAGGCTGGACAGTATATATTTGCGTGAACCCCAGTCGCCGTAAGGGCCGGGCCACATATAATATCCCGCCTTGGTGGAGATTACCAGCTCGTCACGGTACGGAGCCAGATCCCGGGCGAGAACTTTGCCGAACATTTCCTCTGCCGAGCCTGCCGGAGGACCATAGTTGTTAGCCAGATCGAAATGGGTAATTCCGAGATCGAAAGAGCGGGTGATCATCTCACGGCCATTCTCATAGGTATCGATACCGCCGAAATTATGCCAGAGGCCCAGTGAAATAGCCGGAAGCTTGAGGCCTGACCTGCCAGTGCGGTTGTAACGCATGACTTCATACCGTTCATCGTTAGCCACATATACCATTGCTTATCCCTGCCTCTCGTTTCCTCAGTTGATTCATTACCCTAATTTAAACTCCCGACAGACTTTATAATCTTCTCAAGGGGAAAAGCATGAATCCTCACCCGAGCAGCCCCTGTATTCTGCCCATCACATCGCCGATCCGGTCGGTAATAATCAGATCTGCCTGGTGGTCATACGGGGTCGGATCGCCGTTAAGCAGTACCGTATGCCTTCCGCGGAAATAGGTGATCAGACTCGCCGCCGGTTGGACGGTAAGTGAAGTTCCGCCAATAATCAGCAGATCCGCTGCCGCAATCGCCGCCACTGCGTCGACCAGTACATCGTGATCAAGCGCTTCCTCATAGAGCACCACATCCGGCTTAATAATGCCGCCGCATTCCGGGCACAGCGGTACAGCAGCCGTCTGCTCCAGAATCTGCTCCAGACCGTAATAGGTATTGCAGTCCATGCAGTGATTGCGGTGAATCGAGCCGTGCAGCTCCAGCACCCGGCGGCTTCCCGCCAGCTGGTGCAGACCGTCGATATTCTGTGTAATGACTGCCTTCAGCTTGCCTTTGGCTTCAAGTTCAGCCAGCAGCCGGTGGGCTCCGTTCGGCTTCGCCTCCGGATGAATCATCTTGCTGCGGTAGAAATCAAAAAAAATGTCCGGCGAGGACATGAAAAAGCTGCGGCTCAGCATCACTTCAGGCGGATAAGGAGAGTTGTGCTGAGTCTGGTATAGACCGGCCGCCGAACGGAAATCCGGTATGCCGCTCTCCGTTGATGTTCCGGCGCCGCCGAAAAAAACAATATTCCCGCTGTCTTTGATCCAGGAAGCCAGTAGCTGCAATTGATCCATAGAGTCCACACGTTTCCTCTCTGTACTGAAATGAAATCAGAATGTTAACCGGAGCTGCGGATAGCCGGAAACAACAATATCCGCATCCAGCAGGTGGGCTGCGGCCCCGTCTGGAGACAGACCCACAGCAAGACGCAGTCCGGCTCCCTTACCAAGCTGCATATCCGCATTACTGTCACCGATAATGACCGTCTCCCCGGGCAGCAGGCCCAGCTCCCGGCAGGCCGTCTCGGCCATCTCCGGTGCAGGCTTGCCGTGCTTCACTCTGTCTCTGGTGACGA
Source organism: Paenibacillus phytohabitans (assembly GCF_013141775.1). Taxonomy (GTDB): domain Bacteria; phylum Bacillota; class Bacilli; order Paenibacillales; family Paenibacillaceae; genus Paenibacillus_AQ; species Paenibacillus_AQ phytohabitans. The sequence goes on along the minus strand of NZ_WHOB01000062.1, from coordinate 181,105 downwards.
CGGAATCAAAATAACCGGATATCCCAAGCCACTCCAGCTGCTCGCGGGTAGTGGCCATATGGTCGGAGGTCACTACACCGAGCTTCAGGGAAGCGGCCGCACACTGCTCCAGAAAAGCATGCAGCCCCGGCATTGCTACCGCCGCCCTCCGCCGGCGCAGCTCGTTCATAGCTTCCTTGGAGATCGCATTCACACGCGTTACCGCTTCATTCCAGGGAACGCCGGCAGCATACAGCTGCCAGGCCAGAAGCCCGGTCGTTTCTTCGGCGGTCGCCATGGAGAGCGGTCCGGCGGGATCATAGCCGGTCACCTTGCCGTTGGCATCATGAACCGTACCCAGCACAGAAGCAATATCCGGCCCGGCTCGCGGCAGGCCGCCGATGAATGCCAGCTGGCTGCCCAGCCCTTCCAGAATCAGATCAGCCCAGCTTCCCCAGGTGGCAAGCAGATCCAGCAGCGTTCCATCCTTGTCGAACAGGATGCCCCTGCACGGAACGGATATCTCATTAATATGCAATTCAGGCATTCAGACTGACACTCCTCTCCCAGGCGGAGTTACTTCCGTCATTCGGTGCTCACTTGCTCTGACGCAGATTCCCTATCCAATCCAGCAAGGCCCGCGCAGTGCGTGTCTGCTGCTCTTCCTCTGTGATGGTGGCTGTCCCGTCACCCTTCTGGGGGCCGTAGCTGCCGAACTGGGCATGATTGCCACCGTTGACTGGCGTGTATACAGTGTTGCCCGGAAGATAAGCCCGGCCTTCGTTATAGCTCTCCTGATCAACCACCTTGTCCTCCGTACCCAGCACCGACAATACGGACAGCGTAGTATCCTTCAGACTGCCCTTCTCATCCGGGTAGGAAGCCAGAAAAAAAACGCCTTCCAGCTGGTCGGCATGATCTGCGGCGAAGCGCGAGGCCATTACCCCGCCAAGCGAGTGTCCGCCAAGCACAAAGGACTGCTTCGGATGCACGCGGATAATCTCTTCGGCAGCATTCCCCTTGATCACGGCCAGATTGAGCGGCATTCTCGCGATATAGAACGGGTGGCCGGCTGCTGCGACTTTCCTGGCAAGCGGAGCATATGCTTCCGCCTCGACCAGTGCGCCGGGATAAAAGATCACGGCGGTGCCGAGTGCAACCGATGGCTCGAACGAGATCCAGTTGTCATTCTGCTCTACTGTAACTCCCCCGGCAGAGACAAGTGCGGATTCGGCTCTTTCAGCAGGCTGATACGGAGTCAGGTACTTCCATATAAACACCCCTGCCACCAGCAGAATCAATACAATTCCTATAAGCACATTGCGTTTGGTACTGCTTTTTCTCAATAGAATTCACTCCCGGATACTGCATACAGAAAATTATAGTGTAATCAATGAAATCAAACAACCTTCAACACTTCGCCACATATGGCGGCCATGAGAGCGCTTACCATTGTGATGTATTTCACAATTTATTTACCGGAAATCATGTATTTTAAAATTAAAGTATTAAGCATCGCGCAAACCGCATTTATTGGAGGTAACGTCATGACCCGGGAAAGCTCGCTCGACACGCGTGGAGAAACGTTTTTTCTTAATTTACGCTTCATGCTTATTGTAACTGTCTTTGTGGCCAATGCGATCGAACCCCTGATTCTTGAAATGAGCGGACTCCACACCCTGTACCAATGGATCTTCAGCTTTCACATGCCGCTGTTTGTGCTTGTGACCGGTTACTTTGCCCGTAAAAGCTTAAATGGCGCGGCCGGCCGTAAGGTGCTGCTGCAGATCGGACTGCAATATATTATTTTTCAGAGCCTCTACTCCGCACTCGACATTTCCTTATTCCATGTAAATAACATACAGCATTCCTTCTTCGCTCCTTACCTGCTGCTGTGGTTCCTGGCCAGCCACGCCTTCTGGCGTCTGCTCATGCTGGGGATGAGCCGCTGGAGCAAGAGCGCCCAGTTTGCGTTCGCCATCGCCGCAGGTGTGGCTGTAGGTTATCTGCAGCTGGATGGAATCTGGTTCAGCATCAGCCGCACCTTTGTCTATCTGCCCTTTTTCGTCATCGGATATCATTTCTCATTCGGAGCTTTCGTTAAGCTGTATCAGCAATATGTCAAAACCGCTGCCGCTGCCGCTTCCCTCCTGCTGCTTATAGTGATGGGCGTAGCGGGACGCGATCTCCCGATGGGCTGGCTGTTCGGCAGTATGACCTACATGCAGCTCGGTGCCCATGAATGGTATGCGGGTGTGTTCCGGCTCGCTGTGTATGGTCTGCAATTTGCCGCTTCGCTGGCATTTCTGGGCCTGGTCCCTTACGGGTTAAGCCGCATGACAGACTTGGGACGCCGCACCCTCTACGTCTTCCTGCTTCACGGATTCATTGTCCGGGCGGCTGCCGTTTCCGGCCTCTATGCCTATATCGGAAATGCTGCGGGTGCCGCTCTTCTGATTGCAGGCGCAGTATCCTGCACGGTGCTGCTGGCCCAGCCCGCTGTCAGACGTATGCTGAACCCGTTGGTTGAGCCGTCTGTAGACTGGATGATCTCGCTCCAGCGCGCCGCCATCCGGCGCTCACTTTAGTAATTATTCACAGAAACCTCTTCCCTTATTAATATGTAGAAGCCTGTCCCGCCGCGGATAGGCTTTTTGTGTATGAATTCCTGTGGAGGACAGTGTAGCCGTTTCCATTGGTATGCCGGGAGATGACTGCGACAAACTTCACATTGCCCGGTAGAAAAATGAGGTTTTTTGTGATAGACTCTCTATTAACGTTCGTATCCAATCCGCTTGTTTTATAGAAACGGCTCCGCCCTACTTCTGTTTACTGCAGGAAGCTGGACCTTGATCCTTCTATAAACCGCAGACACGCAGCTTTTGGGATTGCAATGCGTTAATGCGGCACTATATTTGTTCTCACCGTTCCAAGAGGTTAGGCTCACAATACTTTTAGGGGGAAATTTCATCATGGCAAACAAGAAAATGCGTTCAGACATGATCAAAAAGGGCTTTGACCGCGCTCCGCACCGCAGTCTTCTGCGTGCTGCAGGTGTTAAGGAAGAGGATTTCGGCAAGCCGTTCATCGCAGTCTGCAATTCCTATCTCGACATTGTACCGGGTCATGTGCATCTGCAGGAATTCGGCAAAATCGTTAAGGAAGCTATCCGTGAAGCCGGGGGGGTTCCGTTCGAATTCAATACCATCGGCGTAGATGACGGTATTGCCATGGGACATATCGGAATGCGCTATTCGCTCCCAAGCCGCGAGATTATTGCCGATTCTGTGGAAACGATGGTTTCCGCTCACTGGTTCGATGGAATGGTGTGCATTCCCAACTGTGATAAAATCACCCCGGGCATGATGATGGGCGCACTGCGCGTCAACATCCCGACGATCTTCGTCAGCGGCGGACCGATGAAGGCCGGCGTAGACAGCAAAGGCAAGAAGCTATCCCTGACATCCGTGTTCGAAGGCGTTGGCGCCCATCAGGTCGGCAAGATCAATGACGCTGAACTGCTTGAACTGGAACAATTCGGCTGTCCAACCTGCGGATCATGTTCGGGTATGTTCACAGCCAATTCCATGAACTGTCTGGCAGAAGCTATGGGCCTTGCTCTCCCGGGCAACGGCACCATTCTGGCTGTTGCCGAAGAACGCAGAGATTTCGTCCGCAAATCAGCTACCCAGCTAATGGAGCTGATCAAGCTGGATCTGAAGCCGCGTGATATCGTAACCCATGAATCATTGGACAATGCCTTTGCGCTGGATATGGCTATGGGTGGTTCCACCAACACTGTGCTGCATACCCTGGCACTGGCTCAGGAAGCTGAAATTGACTATCCGCTGGAGCGCATCAATGAAGTAGCCAACCGCGTGCCTTACCTGGCCAAGCTGGCTCCGGCATCCGATATCTTCATCGAGGATGTGGACCGGGCGGGCGGCGTCAGCGCTGTGCTGAACGAGCTGCTGAAGAAGCCGGGCGCCATCTTCGGCGACTGCATGACCGTAACCGGCAAGACTCTGGCCGAGAATGTCACGGGTCATGAGATTCAGGATACGTCGGTTATTCATACAATAGACAACCCTTATTCCCCGGTAGGCGGATTGGCTGTACTCTACGGCAACCTGGCTCCGGAAGGCTCCATCATCAAGGTTGGTGCCGTAGATGCTTCCGTTGGCGGCTACCACAAGGGCCCTGCCATCTGCTTCGACTCCCAGGAGCAGGCGCTGGAAGGGATCGCGAACGGCAAGGTCAAAGAAGGCCATGTCGTTGTTATCCGGTATGAAGGTCCGAAGGGCGGACCGGGTATGCCGGAAATGCTGGCACCGACTTCGCAGATCGTCGGTATGGGTCTTGGCGCCAAGGTCGGCCTGATCACCGACGGCCGGTTCTCCGGAGCGTCCCGCGGCATCAGTATCGGCCACATCTCGCCGGAAGCGGCTGAGGGCGGACCGATTGCTTTTGTCGAGGATGGTGACATCATCGAGCTGGACCTGAAGGGCCGCAAGATTGAGCTGCTGGTTGAAGAAGAAGTGCTGGCTGTCCGCCGCAGCGGCTGGAAAGGCTTCGAACCGAAGGTGAAGACCGGTTACCTGGCCCGTTACTCCAAGCTGGTTACCAATGCAAGCAAAGGCGGCGTGCTGAAGATCTAATCGGCCGCAGCCTGAGATAGAAAGAACGAACTGAAAGGGCAGTCTCCTCCGTTAATGCGGCGGGACTGCTCTTTTTTGACATGTAAGGGTCCTTTAATACACGTGGCGCACTTAGCAGGAATCACCCGAAGGGTCCCTATCGCTGTTCGCTAGGGAAATGTTGTACACTCTGCAACTTTGATTCATCGATAACGGGTTGTTCCGGAAGATTGTTGTATGAAATACAATAATCTTCCCGCTAAGCCGCCTGGAGGAGGTGAAATCCTGCATTTCATACAACATTTTCCGGTTATCTCCGATTTACCTCGGGAAATGTTGTATTTCGTGCAGGATTTCGACTTAGGATGGAGGTCTCAGGATCTCCGTCCGACACAGGCAGCGAACATATCGGCAATAGCTCCAGATATATAAAAAGCCCCGCCAGCCCATTCAGGCCAGCGGAGCATAAGAAGCAGCTTCAGTTGCGATATAGATAAATATCAAAATTTATAAGTGCTGTTTGCCTGCTGCATTCAATGAACAACCGTTGCTCCGGGCAGTTCAAGTTCAGCTTCAAGGGAATGCTCCTCTTCCCGCACCCGCTCCCGCTGCTTCACCGGCTTCTGCGGCCGATGCTGGTTCATCTGGTCGAGCAGCTGCGACACGGGCATCAGCATCATTTTGGGTACCAGCAGCTCACTGCGGACTTTAAGTCTTGCTCCGCCTGACGGGTGAATGACGCTGAGCAGAATACTGAGATAGAATTTGGTGGAACTTGCGAACAGGCCGCTTGGCAGATCCAGAACCATGAATCCGAATTTCTCCGGCCCGCGGTTCAGCATGCTCACACCGTAGAGCGCCTTGGCTTCCGCCAGATCCACATCACCGGCAATCCGCTCCGCAAGCACCGGGAGATCCTTCTCCATGCGGCGGATCATGCGGATGGCAAGCTGTGCCGAGGAACGCGAATGAACCCCCAGCTCGAACAGCTGCCTGTTGTCGATATGCAGCTCTATTACCTTGTCGCCTTTGCTTAAGGTCTCGCCGTTATCCATCTGCACGGGATTCCCCTGATACTTACGCAGCCGGTAATGCAGGAACGGATCTGCCGGTGAGATCGTCTTGATCTGGAACAACAGCTGGAATACCTGTTCCCAGGCCAGCCATAAGCCGACAACCAGCCGCTTGCCGAAAGACAGCCTTGTGATAGGTGATTCCTGCACCGCCTTGATCATCTTGTCAATCCGGATACTTCGCAGCCCCCGCCTATCCGCTTCCTGAAGCATCCGCTCCAGGGCAATAAGCATATGCTCCGGTGCATGCGGATCGGCACCGAGTGTAGTACCGCAGTCATGAAGCAGCATGACCTCACCCGGACCCAGCTTGGAGATCAGCTTCTCGGTCAGCCGTTCCGCCCCCAGCTTCTCCTTCCAGTCGCCGAACATGGCCGACCAGAGTACAATCTGCACCTGACGGCGCTTGGAGAAGTCAAACAGGTTCACAATTCCCCACGGCGGACGGTAATAGGTGCTGCGCTCGCCGGTTATTTTGAAGATAATATCATCGGTCCGCTGAATTTGCTTCCTCACCGTTGCCGGACGCATCAGCCAGTTCGTCTTGTGCACATAATTGTGAATCCCGATGAGATGCCCTTCGTCATGCATACGCTTAATAATCTCCGGATGCGCTTCAGCATGAGCACCAACCACGAAGAAAGTCGCCTTAGCTCCATAGCGCTTAAGCAAATCCAGCAATAACGGTGTATAATGCGGGTCAGGTCCGTCATCAAAGGTCAGGCCATAATCCGTGCGCCCGATTCCCTTGCGAAAGACACGATAACCAAATATACGGCTGATCATTCCAGGAATGAAAGCATAAAAGGTAGAAATGTAAAATAGCCAGAGCAGCAAAGTCTGCATGTAAATTCCCCGCTTTTCCAGAGTTGACTTTGGCTCGTCTTACGTGTGATACGGCCAAGTAGAGTAAGTAGAAGCGTCTGCTGTCCTGCAAGAGGACAATACCGTTGTGGCGACAAGTAGTACATTCAAAAAAACGTTACCCCCTATTTTAACACAGCTGCCAAAGAAATAGACGCTTTTTTATTAAAATCGTGTACAATGAATTGAAGTGATTATTGTAAATTTATCTAAAAAAGGAGTCGTTTATCTCTATGCTGCCGCTGTACAAAAAATATTGGCGCACTTTTTTCGACATCGGATTGGTTATTCTGACGCTATATCTCGTGATGCTGGGCTTCAGTAAGCTGTATCAGCTGGCCGCTCCTGTGTTCCTGTCCTTTTTTGTCTTCCTGCTGATTGAGCCGCTGGCCCGGTTCCTGAACCGCAAGGGAATGGCTAAGCCTTTCGCCTCCGCTATCTCCGTGGTACTCTTCTTAGTGATCCTGCTTGGCGCATTATTTGCTGCCGGACTGCTGATTACGACTCAGGTCATTCAATTCCAGGACAATCTGCCCAGATATACATACATAGTCCAGCAGCATTTTACTGAGGCTACCACTTATCTCCAGCAAAAAATCGATGCGCTCCCGCCCGATCTCACAGATAAACTGAACGGTTATTTCACTGATGCGACCAATGTTCTCTCGACGTGGATGGTCACCTTCTTTAAATATATGATCGGTGTGCTTGGCTCCTTCTCTTCCTTTATGGCTAATTTCGGCATTGCGATTATCCTGGCCTTTTTCCTCAGTATGGAGATTAAGGACTGGCGCCGGATCGCCCATGACAAGCTGCCCAAGACCTTTAAGACGGCTTACGCTTTCCTGCAGGGGAATGTGTTCAAGGCTATCGGTTCTTATCTAAAAGCCCAGCTGATTCTGATCAGCATCACCTTCGTGATCGTTCTCGCCGGACTGCTGATTCTGCAGACTGGAAATGTTCTTACTCTGGCTCTAATCTGCGCCTTGTTCGACCTGCTGCCGCTACTTGGAGTACCGGCGATACTGATCCCCTGGATTATATATTTGTTTATTGTCGGCAATACCTCACTTGCCATTGGTCTGATCATTCTGCTGGCAGTGGTGATGGTTATACGGCAGCTGCTGGAGCCCAAAATCACCGGAAATTCGATCGGCGTCTCCTCGGCGTTCCTGATGTTATCCTTCGTAATTCTGTCTTCCTCTGTATTTGGCATCGCCGGCCTTATTCTGTCGCCGATCCTGCTGATCCTGCTCAAGGAGCTGATTCAGCAGGGGTATCTGCAGCGCTGGATCTATCTGCCGCAGGAGGAATTCATCGTGTCTCCGTTTGCCGCTTCTGAACCCTCCACAGCCGGCGGCCCCGTATCGGGTAATACGGCAGGTACAGCTTCGGCTGGTACAGCAGGCACAGTCGGTACTCAGGCCCCCGTTGACCCGGACAGCAGCTCAAATACTTGACCGAATAATTTGGCAGCTGCCTGCGGACTGCTTGGAGCCACGTTCTCAACAGCAACGGATACAGCATATCTCGGATGGTCTACCGGGCCATAGCCGATGAACCATTGATTATTGCGGGCCACGCCTTTGACCAGAGTCTGCGCTGTGCCTGATTTGCCGGCGACCGGCCATTCAAGGCCCTGCAGCGTCCTGCCTGTTCCTTCTGTCACCACTTTACGCATCATGGACAGCAGCACGCGGGCGGTTGCCCCGGATATTCTGCCCTGCGGCGCAGGGGCCAGATGCCCCGGAAGCTCCTTCAGCGTCTGGCCGTTGGCAAACGCAACCCGCTGCAGTATACGCGGTGCTCTAACCGCCCCTCCATGCAGCAGCGTGACTACGAGATTCGCTGCCTGCAGCGGCGTAATCCGCACATCGCGCTGGCCGATTGCAGTCTGCACCCTGGCCCCGCCGTCATCCGGCAGCAGCGTGGTGAAGATCGTCCCCGCCTGCTCCCCGGAGAGCGGCCGGAGCAGCGGCAGGCCCAGCGTATTCTCCGCCTGCCAGCCGATGTCCCGGCCAAGGCCCAGTGCCAGAGCAGCAGCATTAAGCTGTGCTCCACTAAGCCGCTCGGCAAGCGTGGCGAACACGGTATTACAGGACACGGCGAACCCTTGCGCCATCGTAAGGGCGCCGTGTCCTTTGCCGTTCAGGCAGGTCAATCCGTATTTCCCGTATTCCCCCTTACAATAGAACGGTTCCTCCGGTGAAGTTAATCCGGCCTCCAGGGCAGCAGCAGCAGTGACTATCTTGAAGATGGACCCGGGTACCGCTGCCTGCAGCGCCCGGTTGTTCCATTCGCCCCCTTGCGGCGAGATCTGCTCCGGGTTATAGAACGGCAAGGAGACCATCGCCGCAATATCGCCGTTCTGGCTATCCAGGACTACAACGGCTCCCTCCTTCACGCCCGCTTCTGCGGCCAGCTGCTCAATACTCTCCTGTAGTTTCTTATCAATCGTGGTATATAAAGACAGCGGGTAATAAGGATTCCCCGGTGCTTTGACTACAATCGGACTGCCTGGAACACGGTTGCCCCGGGCATCCACCTGGGCAACCGCCTCCGTGTGCCCCACTCCCTGCAGCAGTGGTTCCAGTGTTTTTTCCAGCCCGTCTGTGCCTGTCCGCGGAATTCTCAGGCCTGTAGGCGACTGGAGGAGGGCTTCACCTGAAGCTTCAGACAAATAGCCGAGCCATTGCCGTCCTGAAGCGGTGCCCTCATATCTGCGGGCAAAGGGCAGCGCCTTAACCCCTTCAATCCCCAGCGCTTCCACTTCCCGGGCCTGTGACAACGACAATGCCAGCGGAGTGTCCCCTTTGCCGGAGGGCCATAGCAGCGGCTCCTTAAGTCCTGTGCGTCTGGCTTGCAGCTGGCTGTAGCTGACTCCAAGAATTTCTGCCAGGCGGTGCAAATGGTTATCCCCGGCAGGCTCCCCGGTAACCGTATGCAGCGGAAGTGACTCTTCCTGCGGAAACAGTGCCGCTGTCCATACAGTCTCTCCGGCCAGCGGTTCTCCGTTCTTGTCATACAGCCGGCCGCGCCCGCTGTCCAGTACTGTCTCCCGCTCGCTCTGAATTTCGGCCATTTGTGCCATTGTATACCTTGTTCCGCTTACCGCCTGATTCTTCAGCAGCAGCTGAACCCAGGCCAGTCTGATGATCAAGCCTGCAACGAGCACAGACAGAATCAGCAGACTCCAAAATATACGTTTATGAATCAGCTTCTGCAAGTGTTATTCCTCCATCAAGTGGGCTGCGGAACTATGAGTTCTATTATGCCCACCCCAAACCGCAAAAAACCGCTTCCCCCGAAGGAAAAGCGGTTAATGTACTTGCAGCTTACACGCTAAATTTAGACAATCTTTCATTAAGCTTGGACGAGGCATTCTCCAGTTTGGCGGAGAGATTGACCAGATACTCGCTCACGCTCTCCTGCTCGCCGGTGAGGGATGCAACCTCTTCAGAGGCGGCAGAGGATTCTTCCGCAAACGAGCTGACATTGCCAATCGTCTCGGACAGTACTCTCTGCGAGTGGTTTAGTCCGTCAATGGATGTTGACACGGAATCCAGCCGGGTGATCAGATGATTCATTTGCCCCTGTACACTGACGAAGATCTCGCTGGTGTTCTGAACATAGGTCATCTGTTCTCCAAACAAAGGTGCCACCTCGGATAATGCGGCTACAGTCTCATGCATGTCATTCATGATTCTGTCGGTAATCTCAGCCACTACTGCAATGGAACGCTTGGACTGTTCAGCCAGCTGGCGGATTTCATCAGCGACCACGGTGAAGCCTTTGCCTGCTTCGCCTGCCCGGGCTGCTTCAATTGTAGCATTAAGCGACAAAATATTAGTCTGCTGGGTAATGTTCTGCATGACCTCAAGCACCCGGATGACTGACGAGGTGGTATCCTTCAGTTCATTGACCTTAATGACGAGCTTCCCTGTCCTATCGCCGGTCTCATGCGTTCTGCCCAGCAGCTCCTGCAGCTTGACGACACCTTCCCTGCTGGACGCCTGTACGTTATGTGCAGTCCCGCCAATCTCCTGGGCCGCAGCAATCACCGCATCCATCCGCTCGGAGATCTGGGCGGTCATCTCATTTCCGCGGTCTGCTTCCAGCGCCAGGTTTCCTGCACCGCCGGCAATCTGTTCAGTTGCTGCGGCAATATCCTGTGCGGCCACTGCGGTCTCACGGGATGCATTGCCCAGGGCATCTGCGGTCTCCAGTACTTCACGTGCGGTCTCATTGGTGTGCACGACCAGCTCTGTGATCCGTTCCATCATCATATTGAAGGAGCCTGACAGCTGGCCGATTTCATCATGCGAGACTACCTTTGTACGCACGCGCAGGTCACCTTCTGCCCCTTGGAACATGAGGTCCCGCAGGCGCGACAGCGGCCGTGAGACCATCCGTACCATCCAGAGGCCAATAAGAATGGCGATGACGGCAGCGGCAGCCACTGCTATGTAAGTGGTGTTAAGGATACGTCCCGCATCTTTAATCAGATTCTCGGAAGGGACAACGCCAAGCAGTCTCCAGCCCGAGCTCTCCAGCGTACCATACACGGCAAGAATGGATTTGCCCTTCTCATCCTTGGTCGGCAGGGAGCCTGAGCTCTCGCTGAGTCCCTTGAACAGGGTGCCTCCCAGACGCAAGTAAGTGTCTGTCTCCTGATGCTGGGAAGAGGCAATCATCTCATCTTTGGTAGTCAGCAGCTGGATATAAGAGTCCATCCCCAGATCGACTTTGCTGAGGTGGCTGGCCAGCTCCGTAGTCTTGATGTCACAGACCGCTATGTATCCTAAGCTTCCGGCTTCCCCCGCTACGGACTTGGCGAAATGGACCACGCCTTCTGCTTCCCCTTGCTTCAGGGCCTCGGTAATCCACAAGCCCTGCGGCTTATCCTGAAGTTGCTTGTACCACGAAGCTTCGCGGGCACCCGCCAGGAATTCATTGTCCACAGCCCCCGCCGATGCGGCAGGCAGTGCTTCATTAAGAGGAATCAGATAAACCGCTTGCACATTAGTAACTGCAGAGAGCCAATGGTTCAATTCGCCGCTGATCACAGCGGCCTGTTCCGTCCCCCCGCCTGCGTCAGCAGCACTTTCTTCCGAGACTGCCTGCCGGATATCCTTATTGTAGAACAGCTGGCCCAGATTATCTTCAAAGCGCAGCAGAGTTACATCAAGCTTCTCTGCCGTTTGCTCGACTGTCTGCTGATTAGCGGACAGTGCATTGTTCTCGATTGTTTGTTTGGCAACAGAGTAGGATGTATAGCCCAAAGACAGGACGATTCCCATCGTCGCAACGAAAAACACGAGAAAGAGCCGCACCCCCAGCGACTTGGAGGGATGCAGCCGAGTAAGAATACTTTTACCGCGAACTGTTGACTTGCTCAAAAAATCACCGCCGGATCTGCTGTATTCTTGTAGGGAATGATTCCGCACAAGGCCAGTATTAATAATATACCATCAGATCTTGTAACGCTGTGATTTTGTTGTATGAGATGAGTACCATAGAATGCGGACCAACGGTGTCAGGTGAAAAGGACTCTGCAGCCTTATCCGATCTAGATTTCGCCTAGATTTTGCCTAAATCCGCATCATCGCCAACCTCTTCATGGGTGTCGATCACGTAGTTGACGATTTCCTGCACTGTCGTATATGCAACACCTACATAAGTGTCAGCCGCCCCGTAGTAGATGGCAATGCGGCCCGTTTCGGCATCATTCAAGGTCGCGCACGGGAAGAGCACATTGTTCACGAAGCCTCTCTCCTCATACCATTCTTCCGGTGTAAGCACGAAGTTCCTGGAGCGGTATTTGACTCTCGACGGCTCGTCTTTATCCAGAATAACCGCACCCATGCTATACACCAGCCCGTTGCAGGTCCCAGTTACACCATGGTAGAACATGAGCCAGCCTTCGGAGGTTTCAATCGGGGCGGGACCGCCGCCAATCTTGGTGCTCTGCCACCAGCCCTGTCCGCCTCTGCTCATCACATGACGGTGTTTGCCCCAGTAGACGAAGTCAGGACTCTCACTCAGGAAGACATCGCCAAACGGGGTATGACCGCTGTCGCTTGGACGGGAGAGCATCACGAAGTTGCCGTTAAGTTTCTTAGGGAACAGCACGCCGTTGCGGTTGAACGGCAGGAATGGATTTTCCAGGCTGATGAAGGTCTTGAAGTCCTGCGTTCTGGCTACACCGATGGCGGCGCCGTAGAAATCCGTACACCAGATAATATAGTACGTATCTTCAACCTTAACCAGACGCGGATCGTAGGCATATCTCGGCATGTAGGGGTTGCCTTGTTCATCAATGAACGAAATGGGAGCGTCTTCAATTTTCCAGTCCAGTCCGTCATGGCTATGGCCCATACGCAGATGAGGGCGGGTTGTATTATCCTCTACCCGGAATACGCCGAGGAAGCTTCCTTCATAGGCAATTACCGCACTATTGAAAATACGTGCAACCCCTTTGGCCGGATTGCGTTTGATGACCGGGTTGTCATTGTGTCTCCATACCGGATTCTCATTTCCTTCCGGTCTGTCCTGCCAAGGCATATTCGGAATGTTACTTCCGATCAGTTGAACTTCTCTCATAGCAATAGTCTCCTTTCAGATTGGCGCAGCCGCGGCTGCAGTTGACTGATGATTCCATCCACTCCGCAGAATGGACATACATAGAGGCCGGTTTCAGGCTTCCCGCACAATTCCCCCTTGAAAACATTCATAAAAAGCGTTATAACTTAATTGTATTCTTGTTATCGTTAAATAACAATAACATAATAACAAAATACAAATAAATTATTATTTTTGTTTTATACACTATATTTTTTTGTTCATTCTACAGCAAAGCGAGGTTACCACATGTCACTGCTTAGCGAGTATATCGGAGGCGTAACCTGGGGGTTCATGGGCAGACGGGGAACCTGGGCCAATGATGCAGCGGAGTCTTCCATGGAGCTGATGAAAAGGTCTACCGGTGCGAACTGGACCGCCATCGCATTCAGCGCACTTCAAGCTACCCCGCAATCTACAGAGATCCCCTATTGGTCAGAACCCACGGTCAGTGATGAAGAGGTACGCTGGGCCATCCGCGAGGCTAAGTCACTTGAACTGAAGGTCTGCCTGAAGCCCATTGTGAATTGTGCAGACGGCACATGGCGGGCTCATATCAACTTCTTCGACAAGGATGTTCCCTGCGAGCCGAAATGGTCAGAGTGGTTCCGTTCCTATACAGCCTTTATCCTTCATTATGCTGTGCTTGCCGAAGAGAGCGGCTGCGAGATGTTCTGTGTCGGCTGTGAGCTGGTCCAGACGGACCGGCGGGCCGCAGAATGGCGTGCCCTGATTGCCGAAGTCCGCAAGGTGTACAGCGGTGTAATCACCTACAACTGTGATAAGTATCAGGAGGATAACGTGAGCTGGTGGGATGCGCTTGATGTAATCTCTTCGAGCGGCTATTATCCCGAGCAGGACTGGGAAGTACAGCTTGACCGGATTGAGGCGGTGGTCACGAAACACGGCAAGCCCTTCTTCTTCATGGAAGCGGGATGCCCCAGCCGGACCGGCAGTGCCGCCATCCCGAATGACTGGAGTCTCGAGGGCGGCCCGGATCTTGAAGAGCAGAGCCGGTTCTACCTTGCCATGTTCGGCGCTTGCGGGAAGCGGGACTGGGTACAGGGCTTCATGCTGTGGGATTGGCCGGCACAGCTCTATCCGCTGGACGAAGCAGCAGGCAACGATGATTACTGCATGTACGGCAAGCCGGCGGCAGGCATTATTGAAGAGTATTACAGTTCCAAGACGAAATCCCCGCATACCTTATAGCCTTAATTTCAATATCTACCATTACTGTTTAGGAGTGAACAACCATATGACGAAATCGCCACAGATTTGGCGGAATGAAATGGAAGCAGAGCTGAAAGACAATATCCTCAGCTTTTGGATGAAGCATACCCTGGATGACAAGCATGGCGGATTCGTAGGTGAAATAGATAACCAGATGAATATCAATCCGGAGGCCGGAAAAAGCCTGGTGCTGAACGCGCGGATTCTGTGGACCTTTGCGAGCGCTTACCGCATGTATGGCAACGCTGAATACCTGACTATGGCTGAACGGGCCCACGCCTATTTGCTTCAATATTTCACCGACGCCGAATACGGCGGCTATTACTGGATGGTAGATGCGCTGGGCGCCCCTTCCGAACGCAAAAAACAAATTTACGGCCAGGCCTTCGCCATCTACGCCCTGGCTGAGTTCCATCATGCTACCGGACGCCAGGATGCACTCGATCAGGCTGTGGCACTGTTCCGTCTGGTCGAGCAATACGGCTATGATCCGCTTAATAAAGGTTATATCGAAGCCCTCTCTGAGCAGTGGCAGATGACAGAGAATTTGAGTCTCAGCAGCAAGGACATGAATGAGAAGAAATCGATGAACACCCATCTGCATGTGCTGGAAGGCTACACCGGCCTGTACCGTGTGTGGAAATCCGAAGAGCTGCGGACCCGGCTGGCTGAGCTGATTGAGGTCATGCTCCTCCACATCATTGATAAGGAGGGCAAGCATTTCCATCTGTTCCTGGATGAGGAGTGGAATATCAAGTCCGACCATATCTCCTACGGTCATGATATCGAAGGCAGCTGGCTCCTGGTCGAAGCGGCTGAAGTGCTTGGGGATGAGGAGCTGCTGCACCGGGTGCGCAGTGTGGCTTTGTCCATGGCCGAAGCAACATTGGCTGAAGGCATTGACGCTGACGGCGGAATCTGGAATGAGGCGGATTCGAACGGGCTGCTGGATAAGAATAAAGACTGGTGGCCGCAGGCCGAAGCGATCGTCGGCTTCTATAATGCCTACCAGCTATCCGGAGATCCGAGGTTCCGCGATGCTGCTGAGGCAGCCTGGACGTTCACTAACAGCTACATGGTCGATCATACATTAGGCGAGTGGTTCTGGGCCGTTGATGAATCCCTGCAGCCGCTGGCGCATGCCTCCAAGGTCAGTGCCTGGAAATGCCCTTATCATAACAGCAGAGCCTGCTTTGAAATGATCGGAAGACTGACAACAACCTCAAAGGAGACTAAATAATGAGCACATTATTCACAGAACGCAAGGCGCAGTTAACAGAACGATACGAATCACTGATTGGCCGCAAAAATGAGAAGGTTCCCTTTGGCAACGGTACCTATGACCGTTATCAATACCCGCTGCTCACAGCGGAACATGCGCCACTGATCTGGCGTTATGACTTTAACCCGGCAACCAATCCTTATTTCGCTGAACGGATCGGCGTGAACGGCATCTTCAACCCGGGGGCCATTGAGCTGGACGGCAAGTTCTACATTGTGGCCCGTGTCGAGGGGAATGACCGCAAATCCTTCTTCGCTGTAGCCGAGAGCGACAGCGGTGTAGACGGCTTCCGCTTCTGGGATCATCCGGTTGTCCTGCCGGAAACTGAAGATCCGGATATCAACGTCTACGATATGCGTCTGGTGAAGCATGCCGACGGCTGGATCTACGGCCTGTTCTGCACTGAGCGCAAAGATCCCGCTGCCCCGCACGGCGATCTGTCCAGCGCAGTTGCCCAGTGCGGGATCACCCGCACCAAGGACCTGAAGACCTGGGAACGTCTGGCTGACCTCAAGACCGGCTCTGCCCAGCAGCGTAATGTGGTGCTGCATCCTGAATTCGTAGAGGGCAAATATGCCTTCTACACCCGCCCGCAGGATGGGTTCATTGATGCAGGCTCCGGCGGCGGCATCGGCTGGGGACTGTCCGATACCATTGAGAATGCTGTAATTACCAGCGAATCCATTATGGATCAGCGTTATTATCATACGATCAAGGAAGTGAAAAACGGCCAGGGCCCGGCGCCGGTCAAAACCCCTCAAGGCTGGCTGCACATCGCCCACGGTGTCCGCAACACTGCTGCGGGACTGCGTTATGTACTGTACGCATTCCTGTCCGATCTGGATGAGCCGAACAAGGTTACCCATGCTCCCGGCGGACATTTCATCGCTCCGGATGGTGAAGAACGCGTCGGCGATGTATCCAATGTTGTATTCTGCAACGGCGTAATCGCCCGGGACAACGGGGACATCTACATCTACTACGCTTCCTCCGACACCCGGATTCATGTAGCTACCACTACGGTAGATCAAATGCTTGATTATGTGCTGAATACTCCTGAAGATCCGCTCCGCTCTTATGCCTGTGTCCAGCAGCGCATTGCCCTGATTGACCGGAATCTCCAGCTGTAATTGCAGCTGTAATATCCGTATGAGGGCAGATTGCACGAAGCACTTATACCAGTAAAAAGGCAGTACCTGCAGAATGATCTGCCGGTACTGCCTTTTATTCGTTTGAGCCGCTGGCTATAAGGTATTCAATAATTCGGTGACGTATTTAACGACCGTCTCCGGTCTGTGAATGGGAATGGAATGCCGGGGATCTTCTTCGGTAATATGCTGTACATTTGGGGTCAGCCTGGCTAAGCGCTGCTGGCCCTGCTTCCATTCTTCATCCGGACTGCCTGCGCTAAGCACTGTAATGGGCAGCTTGCTGCTTAGCGGCTTTGCCGCCTTCAGCTGCAGGGCACTCTCTTCCGCGCAGAGCAGTTCTGCATATGCGGCCCGGTAAGCACTCTTGCGGTATCCCAGACTTGAGGCGTTTTTTTGGATAGCTGAAGGGAGCCTCCGCCCTCCTACAGGCCTTCTAAGCAAGCGGGGAATCCCCGCAGGCGCCAACAGATAACCCAGCTTATATTGCCGTCTGTTCGCCTCCCGCTGCTGTTTCCGGCGGTTGCTCATTTCATCCGTAAGATAACGGCTCTCATGTACAGCATCAACCAGCAGCAGCCCCTCCACTTCATCCGGATATTCCCCTGCAAAACATCTCACAATCATGCCTCCATAGGAATGGCCTACCAGAATATAGGGAGGCTTGCAGTCCATTGCCTTCAGCAGTTCCCTGAGCTCCCGGACGTATTTCCTGCAGGTTGCACTTTCCGGCTGGCTGCCGCTCCCGCTCCAGCCCAGGCCTGCCCGGTCATACGAGACCACCTTGGCATACAGCGACAGCTCCGGCTGCACCATTGACCAGTCCAGGGATGATCCGCCCATACCCGCTTCCAGAATTACGGTGTGGTCTCCCTTCCCCATAACATGGGCATGAAGGCAGGCATCCTGCACAGGAACCATTTCTCCAGGAGGCTTGTAGGTTAGAGCATCACGCTTCGTAAGGACATATTGAACGATGGACAGCGGTGAACAGATTATTGAAATGAACCGGTGCAGAGCCTGCTCGTTCTGCGGAATCGCGGCCATGTGTAAGGTCACACCCTTCTCTTAACTGATGTCCAAATTATATAGGCGTGTGCTCAGGCCAAAAAGAGAAACTATAACCGGGACATTTCCTATTTTACCTTCGATTATCCTGCACGAAATACAATATAATTCCAACTATGCTCTTGGTCCAGTCACCGAATCCCGGTGGACAATGTCGGCAGCAATCAGGATCTTCTCCAGCGGTGCGGCAGGGTTATGGATACGGTTCAGCAGCTTCTCTACAGCCGCCCGGCCCATTGCCTCTTTCGGAACATGAACAGTAGTGAGCGGGGGAACCCCCCGTGTGGCGTCCTCAATATTGTCAAAGCCGGTTACCGAAACTTCACCCGGGATGGCAAAGCCTTCTGCTTTGAGCACATCACTAATGGTGAGCGCAATGAAATCATTGGCACACACTAGTGCGGTTGGCAGACTTTTGGTTTTCTTGCGTCTCTGCAGCCATTGCTTAAAGCTCTCATCAAAAGTTCCATCATCCATTCCCTCCAGCTGCAGCATTTCATCATCCCCGGCAGGCGTCTTCATTCCATTCTCTTCCAGGGCGCTGCGGAAGCCGATCCAGCGGTCACGAAAGCTGCGGGAATAGCGGATATTTCCGATAAAATGCAGCTCTGTATGTCCCGTGCCCATCAGGTGATTGCTGAGCCGGGTCATGGAATCCGTATTATTGGCGAATACGGTATCGCTTGGAATAAGCGGATCTTCATGGTCAATCAGCACCATCGGCAGGCCGATGCGGTGCACCTCCAGCAGCAGTGAGGTCGAGATCTGGCCCACGCCAATCAGCCCGAGCAGTCCGTTAGGGTTGAGAATATTGACGAAGTTATCCGTCCGGTGCTCAGAGACTATGACCATGCCCAGACCTTCCTGGTCCAGCGCCAATGCAATGCCGTCTACAATCTTCCCCCAATACAGGGAATCCTGGGTTTGCGAACGGATATTAGGCATCAGCACCAGCACAGATTGTTTGTTCCGGTCACTGTCCGCAGACTGCGGAGGACGTTTGATGCTTTGAACATAGGCATTCTTTTGAGTGAAATAGCCTAATTGCGAAGCCGCCTGAATGACCCGCTCCCGGGTAGTTTCGTTGACGCCGCCTTTGCCGGACAGGGATTTGGACACGACAAACTTGGAAACGCCGAGATGGTCGGCGATTTTTTGCATAGTGACTTTCTTAGCCATATATAAGACCTCCAGATACTATTCACGGTTTCACATAACGAGTCTTTATTCATTGTTGCTAACTTTTTCGGAAATCATAACATTTAGCTAACAAAATAATTATACGGGGTCGCGAACCGATGCACAAGCATAAAGAAACCGCTCCTTCCCGGATGGAAAGAAGCGGCGGAATGCAACATTTATATACCTGAAACTATTCAATTTGTTATTGTACGTTGCCAGCTGACTATATCTTAAACAGTGACAGCTTGCTCTCCAGCTGTGTCGATGCACTTTGCAGCTTACCGGACAGCGATACGAGCTGATCACTAACATTCTGCTGCTCATTGCTGAGGGAAGCAACTTCTTCAGAAGTAGCAGAAGACTGCTGTGCAACCGCACTTACATTGCTCATGGCATCGGACAATACGCCTTGGGAATGATTCAGGCTGTCAATTGCACCGGTGACCGATTCCAGGCTGGTAATGAAGTCTTCCATTTGACCCTTCACCGATACGAAGATGTCACTGGTACTCTTGACTGAACTCATCTGTTCCTTGAACAGCGGGGCCACTTCTGACAGTACGGCTACTGTCTCATCCATTTCAGCCATAATCTTGTCTGTAATGCCGGCAACCAGGGCGATAGACTGCTTGGATTGGTCAGCGAGCTGCCGGACTTCGCCAGCTACGACCATGAAGCCTCTGCCTGCTTCACCCGCTCTTGCCGCTTCAATCGTTGCATTTAGAGACAGGATATTCGTCTGCTGGGTAATATTCTTCATGACATCCAGTACCTTAATCACCGAATATACCGTGTCCTTCAGGTTGTTGACCCGGTCCACCAGTGCGCTGGTCATCTCACCGGTGCGGCCCGTCTGTTCCAGCAGCTCTTCGAGCTGGCTGGCACCGTGTCCGCTGGCTTCCCCTACTCCGCGGGCGGCCTGGTCCATCTCGGCATTAGCAGCAATAACACTCTGCATCTGCGTAGCAATCAGATCCGTCAGCTCATTGCCGCGTTCCGCTTCCTGCGCCAGGCTTCCGGCACCGCCGGCAATCTCTTCCGTAGCAGCAGCAATCTCCTTGGCAGAAATCGCCGTCTTGCGGGAAGCGTCGCCCAGATCATTGGCTGTTTCAAGCACCTCACGCGCAGTTTCCGTTGTCTGGGCAACCAGCTCGGTGATCCGCCCCATCATCAGATTGAAGGAGGCGGACAGATCTCCAATCTCATCCTTCGAGACATACTCTGTACGGACGCTAAGGTCACCCTGAGCCCCCTGAACCATAAGATCCTTCAGACGTGCCAGCGGCTTGGCGATCATCTGTACCATCCAGAAGCCGACCAGAATGGCAAGCAGGGCTGCAGCTCCAGCCGCTATGAATGTTGTAAACAGAATCGGAGTGGCAGCCTCAACCAGCTGGCCGGTAGGAACAACTCCGGCGAGCTTCCAGTCCGCCTTCTCCATCGGGTTGTAGACAGCCAGGACATCTTTGCCATTCGCATCCTTAGCTTCCTGACTCTCGCTGTTCTTCTTGCTCTCCATAATAAAGTTAAGCTCTGAGACCTTGCCGTCCTCTGCCGGTACGGAAGAAGCAACTACCATTCCTTCCGGTGATACCAGCTGAATCCGCGAACCTTCCCCAAGCTTCACGCTCTCGAAGGCTTCTTCAAGCAGAGTGCTCTTAAGCTCAAGCAAAACAACATACCCTGCATTAGAGCCCAGGTTCTTGAGTGATCTGACCATAGCGATATTCTTGCCGCCATCGCCTTCAACGGAAGTCGGGAACCAGTAGTTCTGTGCGGACTTCGCTTCCGAGGTATAGTATGGCTCATATGAGGTTGAATTTTTGACAGCAGTCTTGTACCATTCCTGATCTCTTAAGCCATCGACGGTAAGACCGGAGCTCCCGCTCGATATGATCGTCATCGCAGGATCCTCTGGAATCAGTGAGATCGCTACGATATTGGAATCTGTAGTAGTCTGGCTGGAGAGCTTTTTGCTGATGGCATCTGTAGCCACAAATTTATCATAACTGCTCGCAGCAGCGGCAAGCTCAGTCAGATTCGATTGCATTTGCGTATCGAAATACAGCTGGAGTGCCAAATTTTCATACTGCTTCAAGGTAATATCAAGCTTCTCGGAAGTCTGGATAATCGTCTGCCGGTTGGCTTCGGAAACATTATCCTTAATGGTATTCTTGGCTTTGTTGTAAGACAGAATCCCCAGGAACAGTACAACAATCACAATAGAAGATAAGAATATCAGGAAAAGCTTAACACCAACTGATCTCAGCGGGTTAACTCTCTTAACCTGGCGCACTGAACCATTCAGTACGTTCTTTAAAGTTAGTTTTTGAACTGCCGCTTTACTTGTTGACTGGGTATCACCTGCTTGGCCTGTCTCAGCCTTTTGTATAACCTTAGGCTTTTTACTGTTCTTTCCCACTTTAATCCTTCTCTCTTTCGGTTTGTCTCTGTCGCTCTCCGGATTTGGAGCCCCCATTACAATCACCTGCCAATTAGATTAGAAGACGTATGTAAGCGTTACCTGTGATATATATCGGCACAAAGGCTCATTTTTCTTAGTATTTTATAGAAATTGCTTCAGAATTTTTATGTTTTTGTCGAACTGCATAAGTATTTTGGTCTAGAACTAAAATCCCCCTACGGGTGAATCAAACCGGAGCGTATGAAGCTCTCCGGTTTCCTTATTTTCCATCCGGAACCTGGCAGACGCTCCAGGGTCACATCGGCTTGTGAGGAGGACTGAAATTCCGCTATTCGGCCAAATCTGGCGAAATCTCGCGACAATCGGACTGAGATTCCGTTAATTGCTCTGAATCAGCTCATTTGAAGCTTAGAAGAACAAGATAAAGGATTCTCAGTCCGCTTCATCCAGATTAGGCAGGCTTTTGGCAAAATAGCGGCTTCTCAGTCCGATCCAGTAAGAGGTACCTCACTCCGGGGAGAGCTGCCGGAAAAGTTCATTCCGCATTCATCCTTATTCAGCACCAGCCTGCTATCCGGCGGATTCCAAGGAATATACGCAAAAAAGGACGCCCTTCCAGAAGAAGGACATCCCTTTAAATCATTCTTATGACTTTATTTTCTTTTACGCATCATGTCAAAGTAAGCTACAGGCTGATCCACCTTCATGCGCACCCGCTGCAGCGGATGACGGGCAACGTCCAGCGGATTCCCCGCCTCGTCCCACAGCTCGCCGACAGTCTGCTTGAAGAAGGTGTCATCCGGTCCGAAGAATTCCACTTCCTGGCCCGGCTTGAAGTTATTGCGCTGCTGAACGAGTGCCATGCCGCTCTCCGCATCATATTCCAGCACCAGGCCGGCGAAATCATAAGGTGCCGCTTTTTCCTCCGGCTCATAAATATGATCCTCATGATCCGGCGTATCGTAGAAGAAGCCTGTATTGAGCGGACGGTTAGCGGCCTTCTGCAGCTCTTCCAGCCATTCCGGCTTCAGCACATAACCTTCCGGGTCCGCCATATAGGCATCGATCGCTTTGCGGTACGCATTGACCACCGTTGCCACGTAATGGATCGACTTCATCCGGCCTTCGATCTTGAAGCTGTCAATCCCGGCTTCGATCAGCTCAGGAATACTCTCCAGCATGCACAAATCCTTCGAACCCATCGAGAACGGATTATCCTCCGGCTGATGCAGCGGCAGCTGGGTTACGCCAGGCTGCAATGCCTGAGGCGCCACTGCCTGGTCCTCTTCCGATACCCAGGTTCCTTCCGGACGGCCATCTTCGAACAGGTCGTATTTCCAGCGGCAGGACTGGCAGCAGCCCCCGCGGTTGGAATCGCGGTCTGTAAAGTGATTGGACAATACACAACGTCCGGAGTACGAGGAGCACATCGCACCGTGGATGAAGCTCTCGATCTCAATGTCCACATGCTGCTTGATCTCGGCAATCTCCTCCAGGCTGGTCTCCCGGCCAAGCACGACCCGCGGCAGTCCTTCCTGCTTCCAGAAAGATACTGCCTGCCAGTTGAGCGTGGACTGCTGGGTGCTCAGATGCACCTCAAGACCCGGTACCAGGCGAAGCGCGGTATCCACAATCACCGGATCGGCTACAATAATGGCAGCAATGCCGGCTTCATATAAGTTACGCAGGTATTCTTCAATCCCGGCGATGTCTTCATTGTGAGCATAGATATTCGTCGCTACGAATACTTTGGCACCATATTTCTTGGCAAATTCAACGCCCTCGCGCATTTCCTCAAAAGTGAAATTATCCGCTCCCGAGCGCAGGCCGTATTTCTGTCCTCCGATATATACTGCATCCGCACCATAATGCACGGCGAATTTCAATTTCTCTAAGTTTCCTGCCGGAGCCAGGAGCTCCGGTTTGTCCAGACGGTAACGTTTGCCCTTGAATTGGGGCTTGGTCATGGTTCCCATTCCTGTTCTCCCTCCTATCTTTGCTGTCAAAACCGACCTAAAAACTTCCCCTTCAGATGGAACGTAACTGCGGGAATTGTTTGAACTTCCGGCCGCTGTTGTCTCCAGATGTTTTTGATTATACCGCTTTGCGGATAACATCCGGAGACAAAGGCGGACGCTGCCGCTCCTCCAGTTTCAAAAATCCCCTCCGTTACTTCATCTTTAAGGTTAAGCTTTAAGTCCAATTTTAAAACAGCAAATTAAATATTTATATATTTTAATATACCTGTTCTTTGTAGAAGAAGCCGAACGACAGTTCACGCTCAGGGTCCTGCAGCGCCCGGATCTCATCCATCCAGGCCTCATCGTAAGCATATTCAGCCGGATCAGCGGAATACAAGTCAATGGCATGGCGGTAAGCCTTAACCACAGCTACATTATAAGCCACCGGCTTCAGCAGCCCTTCAATCTTCAGGCTGTGCACACCAGCCTTCAGCAGGAAATGCAGATCCTCAAGAATACAAATATCGTCCGAGCTCATAATATGCGTTCCGTTCTCATCCTCATATATCGGGAACTTCTCATTCGGCCGTTCCGCTTCAATCAGGAAAAGTCCGCGCTCCTTGCCAAGACTGCCGCCATCACCCGGACGCCCCTGATGAGACATATAGCTGGCTACCAGCTTACGCTTGGAATGATAAATATTCGTCATGCCATGCACCTGGACCTGAGCCTCGACTTGCAGATGAGGTACCATTTCGGTCATTTCATCCATATTCAGCTCACGTGCCAAGACAACCCGCGAAGCTCCCTTACTGCCCCAATAGTTGGCTGTGGCGTAGTTGGTGGAGGTCATTTCCGCATTCCAGTGCAGCTTAAGTTCCGGTGCTTCTGCCTTTACGGCTGCCAGGACAGCAGGGTCTCCGAATTCGACCCCGTCTACACCCAATTCGCCGATTGCTTTGATGTAAGCCGGCAGCTCTTCCAGCATTTTATTGGAGATCAGCCCGTTTATGCTTACGTACACCTTACCACCTGTATCATGTGCAAGCTTTACAGCTGCTGCAGTATCTTCCAGCGAGAAATGCCCGGCGAGCCGCATGCCGAAACGGTCATCTCCGATCAGCAGCGCAGTTGCACCTGCCGCAAGCAAAGCCGCCGCTTCTTCCAGCGAGGCTGCTGTCACCAGCAGCTCCGGTTTGTTATTCATTGTGTTACCTCCTGTGCCTATCGCATCAATACTATTGTAGCTCTTTTCCTACTGATTTTGTTTGCTTTTTTCGATATTGGCTAAATGTTCCTTGTAGGTCTTGGCGAATAAATGCGCCTGGGAACCATCCTTCTTGGTGACATAGAAGAAATATTCCGATACCTCCGGAGTCAATGCGGCTTCAATAGAAGCAAGCCCCGGGCTGCTGATCGGTCCAGGCGGCAATCCTTCCTGCTTGTACGTATTATAAGGGCTGTCCACCTTCAGGTCCTTCTCGTAGAGCCGTTCCTTCTGCTTATCCAGCAAATACTGGACCGTAGCATCAATCTCCAGCTTCTGACCCTTGTCCAGTCTGTTATAAATAATACCGGCGACCAGCGGACGTTCCTCGTTCACTACCACCTCACGCTCTACGAGCGAAGCAACCGTCATCAGCTCATGCAAGGTAAGTCCACGGTTCGCCAGCTTCGCCTTCCACTCAGGGATCGTGTCCAGCTTCTTCACCAGCTGCTCCAGCATGGCTTCAATGACCTCCTGTGGAGTACTGTCCTTGGCCAGCTCATAGGTTTCCGGGAACAGATACCCCTCAAGACGGTGCCGCAGCTCCTTATTCTCCGGGATTCCTAAAGTCCCTACTGCCTCAAGGCCCGCACCTGAGTCAATCAACTGCAGGAAAACCTCTGCCTTCTGGTTCCACGCTTCAGCCAGCTTATCTGCAACCTGAACCGCCGTATACCCTTCGGGGATCGTGAATACAATGGTATCTTCCTTCACGACATCCCCTGCATTCATCCGGCTGATCAAGGTATCATAAGAGTCGCCCGGGCTCACGTTATAGGTTCCTGCCTTGAAGCTGGAGCCTTCCTGGACCCATTTTAAATACCCTTTAAAAAATAATCCGTTCTTGATGATTCCCTTCTCTTCGAGCAGGTCGGCAATTTGCGAGCTTCCCATACCCTTCTCTATCGTAACCGTCACGGCCGGCCCTGCGGGCTCCACCGGCTGCATTCCATTCCAGATATACCATGCTCCTCCCCCTGCAGCAGCTGCCAGGACAAGGATTATAATAAGCACAGTGCGGATCACGGCTTTCAAATATTACGCCTCACTTTCCGACTATAAAGTATAAAATTGTATTGTCTTAAATTCAACACTTTTTTTATTTCCTGCATCCCAAGCAAAAAGAGCGCGGAAAAAAATCCGCCCTCTTCCGTGCTAATGCTATGACTTTATTCGGTGTCTTCAGCCGGGAAGGTAAGCTCATCGTACAGCTCGGAAACATCCTCCCACTCTTCATCGTCCATAATGCTCTCCAGCTCAGGAAGCCCGTCAGGGGAAACCACGATCCGCAGAATTTCCTGCTCCGCAGCTCTTCCTGAACCGGCCAAAACAGCATAAGCACGGTCACCGACAGCAAATTCAGCAATAATATCGTAAACGGAAGACTTGCCCTGCTCATCTTCCAGTTCTACTGTTTCTCCGTATACTTCTTTAAGCTTCGAAGTCCATACCGCTTGATCAGCGGAAAAATCAGTCATTCTCCGCTCCTCCATCCAGCTCGTCTACCAAAGTATTGAAGGTTTCTTCTACAATAGCCCATTCCTCGTCATTCTCAATCATGAACAGCTGCAAGTCGTCGCCGTCTTCTTCGTAACGGAACGCATAGACTTCATCAGTCTCTTCATCCTCAGAATCCAGTGGAACCACCATCATATACTTCGCGTCCGATCCGTCGACTTCAAACTTCATAATGACCTCAAATTCCTCTTCATTACCTTCCTCATCAGGAATATAGATAATTTCCGGTTCTTCTTCTTGGCCGATCTGCTCGTTTGTCATATCCGCACACCCCTCACCTTTTACTGTTAGCATCCAAAAAATTTTGCAATATTAGGGCTGCGGCCATTTTGTCCACAATCCCCTTGCGTTTCTTCCGACTGACGTCCCCTTCAATCAGCACCCGCTCAGCAGATACCGTCGTCAGACGCTCATCCCAAAGGTGTACGGGTAAATCAAGTTGCTCCCGCAGCTGGTCTGCGAATTCGATGCAAATTTCACCACGGGGTCCTACTGAGCCGTTCATATTCTTCGGCAGCCCAACGACAATCTCACCGATTTCGTACTCCTTGACCAGTTCACGGATACGGTCGAATTCGTTGCCGTTTCCGCGCCGCTCAATAGTCTCCAAAGCCTGCGCTGTCCACCCGAAAATATCGCTTGTGGCGACACCGATTCTGCGGTCGCCGTAATCCAGTCCCAGCTTCTTCATCATTTCGGCTGGTCCACCCGATGATTGGCCAGATAGAACCGGACCAGTTCCTCAATCAGCTCATCACGTTCTTTTCTCCGGACCAAACTTCTCGCATTGTTGTGGCGCGGAATGTAAGCCGGATCTCCGGAAAGTAGATACCCTACGATCTGGTTGATCGGATGATATTCCTTCTCCACCAGCGCGTCATACACGGCGAGTAAAATTTCCTGGGGAGAAGCTTCCTTTTCGTCGCCCTTCACATTGAATTTGACCGTTTTGTCCATGGAGTCCATTTGTGACACCTTCCTTCTGCAAAATCACCCCGATTCGGGCGGCTTCGCAAAGTTGCTGCTGTACAGCTTACTTGCTGCCTTCATCATAACATATTCATGGCCCAACGAGGAAATCCTGCCACTGTAAAAGCGCTTTTTTTGGCATTTTATCTACAAAAATAGATGTTTTTTTGGGTTTTAAGCTATTGCAAGCCCCGGGTCAATAATGAATAACCCCAAAAATTATACATTTTGTGAATAAAGCAGCGGTACTGATATGTTGCCCTCAGTACCGCTGTATCTTTATCCGGGGAATTTCTCAGCTATTTCAGGCAATCCGTTAAGCCAATGCAGCTACAAGCTCTTCGGCCTTCTTCAGGGCTTCGCCCAGTTTGGAGGCATCCTTGCCGCCAGCCTGTGCCATGTCCGGACGTCCGCCGCCGCCGCCGCCGCAGACCGCAGCGATTTCTTTGACCAGCTTGCCGGCGTGGAAGCCTTTCTTCACCAGGTCCTGCGGCACAGCAACCACAAAGTTCACCTTGTCATCCATTACTGCACCGAGCACCAGTACGGCATCCGGAAGCTTGGATTTCAGTTCATCGGCAGTCGAGCGCAGAGCATCAATATTGCCGGCTTGCACGGATACTGCCAACAGCTGCGTGCCGCCGCCAACTGTAATTACACTGCTGGTCAGCTCAGCTGCAAAGGTTGCGCTCAGCTTGGACTGCAGCGATTCGTTCTCGCGGCCCAGCTCACGAACCTGGGCGTGCAGGGCTTCGATCCGCTTCGGCACATCGCCCAGCGAGGACTTCAGCAGTGCTGCCGATTGCTTCAGCAGATCCAGCTGGCTCTCCGTGAACTGGTAGGCGTAGCGGCCGGTCACCGCTTCGATCCGGCGCACACCGGAACCGATGCCGCTCTCGCTGAGCAGCTTGAAGATTCCGATCTGCGATGTATTGGCTACATGGCATCCGCCGCACAGCTCCAGGCTGTAGTCGCCGACCTGCACGACACGGACGATATTGCCGTATTTCTCTCCGAAGAGGGCCATCGCTCCCATAGCTTTGGCTTCATCAATCGGCTTGTTCTCAATGACAACATCGAGGCCGCGCCAGATCTGGGCGTTCACGCGTTGTTCGATATCGCTGAGCTCCTCCGCAGTGATGGCTCCGAAATGCGAGAAGTCAAAGCGCAGGCGTGAGCCTTCTACTAAAGAGCCTGCCTGATTAACATGGCCGCCAAGCACTTCCTTCAGCGCTTTGTGCAGCAGGTGGGTTGCCGTATGGTTCTTCACGATATCCTCACGCTCGGCACGGTTCACTTCCGCACGGACTGTATCTCCAACCTTCAAGTCTCCAGCTTCGACAGTAACCAGATGCACATGCTGGCCATGCGGAGCTTTGAAGAGTCCGGTAACCTTGGCAGTCACAGAGCCGCCGGTCAAAAGTCCGGTGTCGCTGACCTGGCCGCCGCTTTCCGCATAGAACGGAGTCGTTTCAAGGATAACCTGGCACTGGGCGCCTTCACTGACGACATCAGCAAGTGCGCCGTCAACTACAATCGCCAGCACTTTTGACTCGGTTACCGTGTCATTATATCCAACAAATTCACTTTTAACCGTCAGCTCGGCAAGTGCTCCGCCCTGAATCTTCATGCTGGCGCTGTCCTGGCGGGCAGCCCTGGCACGGTCCCGCTGCTCCTGCATCGCAGCATCGAAGCCTTCACGGTCAACCGTAAGCCCCTGCTCGGAAGCGAAGTCCTCCGTCAGGTCAAACGGGAATCCATAAGTATCATAGAGCTTGAACGCTTCAGCGCCTGCAATAGCACTCAGGCCTTCAGCTTTGGCTTTGGCGCTGATCTCGCCCAGGATAGCCAGACCGTCGGACAGTGTCTCGTGGAAGCGTTCCTCTTCCAGACGGATGATTTTGGCAATATATTCACGGTTCTCCACTACGGAAGGATAATACACTCCCATGATGTCGCCCACTGTCTCTGTCAGCTCATGCAGGAACGGGCGGTCCAGTCCCAGGGTCTTGCCGTAGCGTACGGCACGGCGGAGCAGACGGCGGATAATGTAGCCGCGTCCTTCATTAGAAGGAAGCACTCCGTCACCTACTGCAAAAGTAACGGTACGCACATGGTCGGCAATGACTTTTAGCGCGATATCTTGATCAACATTATCCTTGTAGGTTACACCGGCAAGACCGGCAGTCTTCTGGATAATCGGCTGGAACAGGTCGGTATCGAAGTTGGAGTCCACATCCTGCAGAATGGAAGCGAAGCGTTCCAGACCTGCGCCGGTATCAATATTCTTGTTAGGAAGCGGTGTGTAGCTGCCGTCCTTGTTATGGTTGAACTGCGAGAACACGAGGTTCCACACTTCCAGCCAGCGTTCATTCTCACCGCCCGGATACATCTCAGGATCACTCATATCACTGCCGTAAGCTTCGCCGCGGTCATAGAAGATCTCCGAGCAAGGGCCGCAAGGACCTTCGCCGATATCCCAGAAGTTCTCGTCACCCAGCTTGATGATGCGTTCTGCAGGCAGACCGACCTTTTCATTCCACAGCTTGAACGCTTCTTCGTCCTCGGCATATACCGTAACGGAAATCCGGTCGCCGTCGAAGCCGATCCATTCCTTGCCGGTCAGGAATTCCCAAGCCCAGGTAATCGCTTCTTCCTTGAAGTAATCGCCGATGGAGAAGTTCCCCAGCATCTCAAAGAACGTGTGATGACGGCGCGTCTTGCCCACGTTCTCAATATCATTGGTACGGATACATTTCTGCGAGTTGGTCAGGCGGGGATTCTCAGGAATCTCCCGGCCGTCGAAGTAAGCCTTCAGCGGCGCCATGCCTGCGTTAATCCATAGCAGCGATGGATCGTTGTGGGGCACGAGCGAGGCGCTCGGCTCAATGCGGTGACCTTTACTCTCAAAAAACTGCAGCCATTTGGAACGGATTTCACTTGCTTTCATCATGTACAGCTCCCGTCTCATCATTTAATGCGGCACTTTGGCCGAAAATCTCATTGTTGCCCCAAAAGTTACCCGAAAAATCAAAAACAAAAAACGCCCCTGAATTAAATTCAGGGACGATGATTATCGCGGTACCACCCTGGTTATCGCCTTGTTCCGTGAGAACACGGACTATTGCAGACGATCGCCTTGTGCGGCTGTTAACGGGTGCCCCCCGGCGGGATTGTCCCCGCACTCCGAAACTAGCTTTCTGCCGGCCTGTCTTCAAGGTTCTCACAGCCAATTGCGGGGAATCCGCAAAGGAACCTGTTCTCTGATGGAGCCATTCTCCGGCGTACTTGTTTTCATCAACGTTTTGTCCGATTTGCATTTTAACATTTCAAGTATAGCCAGCGGCCTGATATCTGTCAATCTCGGGCAGGAAAATTGCCTGATCGGGGCCGGTAAGCTGTGCTAAAAAGAATATTTACAGCGCTTACATACAGGCGTATAATTCGAATTGTTCCACACGTCGAGACGTAGCTCAGCTTGGTAGAGCGCTTGCTTCGGGAGTAAGAGGCCGCAGGTTCGAATCCTGTCGTCTCGACCATATTTAATAATCCAAAGAGACAGTCTATAAGTTGACGTTCCATGAATACCCGCAGCCGGATGGTTTGCGGGCTTATTTGCGTTCAAAGGCCAGGCTGGAATTTGTGTAGGATCTGGCAACAAGTCAAAGGAAACGGGCAAAGGTCACGATGAAGCGCAGATTATAATGAGTGCAGAGCAATACTCTACAACGAATACACATAAGAATGGATGATACTTTTGGCAGAACCTATTCAGAAACAGATTGCTTCGCCTGCACGGTATTCTATGATAACTGCCGTTCTGGTCCTTTGTTCACTTGTTGTCGTATCCGGCATCTATGTTACGCTGCCGTTAGGCCCCTTATTGGCTGATGCCTTTCAGGCATCGCAGGCCAGGGTGGCATGGGCAAGCAGTGCTTTTACGTTCGCTTACGCCTTGGGATTCCTGCTGTTTGCTCCACTGTCTGAGCGTTTCGGCCGCTGGCCTCTGATGCTCTCAGGATTGCTGGCGCTAGGCGTCATCACCCCTATGTTAGGGCTGGCCCCGGGCCTATCTGCCCTGATTGCGCTCCGCGCAGTACAAGGACTGGCAGCAGCAACCTTTGCACCGACGGTTATGATCTATGTCGCCGAGAGCTTCCCGCAAGAACGCAGAGTTGCTGCCATGGGGTTTGTAAGCACCGGATTTCTGGTTTCGGCCATCGCCGGGCAGCTGTTCAGCAGTGCGGTCAGTGAAAATTGGGGCTGGAGTTATGTATTTTATATTCATGGGGTCTTATGTCTCGTAGCCGCAGTGTTATTCAGCATCTTCATTCCGAGGGGTGAAGAGATCCGGACAAAGGCAGGGCTGGCCGCACTCTACAAACAGCTGCCCGCATTATTCCTCCAGAAACGGCTTGTGCTGTGCTATCTGATCTGCCTGACGATTCTTCTCTCGTTTGTCGGCATGTACACGATATTTCAGGACTATTTAACGAAGCTTCCCTTTGCGCTTACTGCCCCTCAGCTTATGCAGGTAAGAGCCGCTGGACTCGCGGGGATGATCCTGGCGCCGTTTGCGGGACGTCTGGCAGCCAAATTCGGCTTCAAGCGAACGCTCCAAGCCGGACTTCTGCTCGCCGCCCTGGGCCTTAGCGCAGTCGGATTAAGCTCCAGCCTGCCCGTACTTGTTGTAATGAGCATTGTTTATATTGCCGGTATCTCCATCATGATCCCGGTGCTGATATCACTGATAGGCTTGCTCGCAGGAGACAGACGCGGCCCGGCAATTACCGTATATTCGCTTATGCTGTTCATCGGGGCCTCAGCCGGTCCGCAGGTTGCACTGAATCTGTTAAAGGCAGGCAGCAGTCTGTCGGCGTTTGAAGCACTGGCTGCACTTTTACTTGTTGCCTTCGGGTTATCCTGTTTCATTAAGGCGCCTGAAATATGATACAGGCGCTTGAAGCGTGTGGGAACTGTCATACGATCACACTGATGAGCCCGCCTGCCAGCTCTTCATCATCTCCTGCGCCTGCTGCGGATTTGTCATGAGCAGAGTGCGGTACTCCAGCATCCAGTTCAGGGTATTCAGCATTTGGTCGTATTCTTCCTTCTTGCGTTCGATCTCCCTCTTCTTGCTGCGAATCCAATCTATGATCTGCTGGTTCGTATGCGCATTGGATTCGTGGTCCTGCAGAGCTTCCTTCAGTTCCGCCAGTGAACAGCCGATGGACTGGAACTTCTTGACGAGCTTGAGCCGCTGGACAGCCTCTTCCGAATAGTTGCGGTAATTGTTGCTTTCCCGCCGGACATGCCGCTCATCCAGCAGGCCTTCCTTTTCATAAAAACGGATCGTATGGATCGTGAGTCCCATCTTGTCTGCCAGTTCCTGAATTTTCATTATTATTTCTCCTTTGGACCGCTTGCCCTAGAGTTCACTTCATAGTTTATGCTTAACATGATCAGGCAGTCAACTTATGAAGGAGGATATCATTATGCATGTTTTTGTTACAGGAGCAACGGGGTATATCGGTTCTGCGGTCGTCAAGGAACTGATCAGTGCGGGACATACTGTGACGGGTCTTTGCCGTTCAGAAGAGAAAGCCGCGGGACTAACGGCGGCGGGGGCTGAAGCGTTGTACGGCACACTGGATAATCTTGAGGTTCTGCGCAGCGGCGCGGCTGCTGCGGACGGCGTGATTCATTTGGCATTCACCAATGATTTCTCCGACTTTGAAGGTGCGCTGGCTCTGGATTTGGGGGCCGTTGAAGCTATGGGAGCGGCGCTGGAAGGCTCCGGGAAGCCATTCATTACCACGGCTCACGCAAATGGACATGCCGTCGATGCTGCAGTGCTCGCAATGGCAGAGCGGGGCATCCGGGCATCCATCGTCTCGCTTGCACCGTCTGTGCACGGCGAAGGCGACCGGGGTTTTGTGCCGATGATGATCAGCATCGCCAGGGAGAAGGGCTTCGCCGCCTACATCGGCGACGGAAGTAACCGCTGGCCGGCAGTCCACCGCCTGGATGCAGCGGTGCTGTACCGCCTGGCGCTGGAAGCCGCCCCGGCGGGCTCGCGGCTGCTGGGCGCCGGCGATGAAGGCATTCCGCTGCGTGAGATCGCCGCAGTCATCGGGCAGCAATTGAGTGTGCCGGCGGCCAGCATAACAGCTGAAGAAGCCGCAGGCCACTTCGGCTTCCTTGGTGCCATCGCGGCCTTCGACATTACAAGCTTATACAACACTGCGCAGGCAAGCCTGGCAACGCGGGAGCTTCTGGGCTGGCAGCCGGTACAGCCCGGACTGATCGCCGATCTGGAAGCAGGCCATTATTTCGTATAGCTCTGCAACTCTGATTCATAGATACCGGGG
Organism: Paenibacillus phytohabitans; assembly: GCF_013141775.1. Classification (GTDB taxonomy): domain Bacteria; phylum Bacillota; class Bacilli; order Paenibacillales; family Paenibacillaceae; genus Paenibacillus_AQ; species Paenibacillus_AQ phytohabitans. The sequence continues at coordinate 147,507 of NZ_WHOB01000062.1, read as the reverse complement.
TGTCCGGGAGAATTGTTGCAGAAACTGCAAGATTTCTCCTGCCAAGCCGCTCGGAGGCGCAAAAATGCTGTCTTTCGTACAACATTTCAGGAATATGGTTGATATAATGAAGAGAATGTTGTAAGCAGGACAAGATCCGGAGGAGGATACTGAGTTGAGCAAAAACATTCGCTGGGGCATTATCGGCTGCGGGGATGTAACTGAAGTTAAGAGCGGTCCGGCCTTGCAAAAGGCCGGAGGATCACAGCTCGCGGCCGTCATGAGGCGCAGCGGAGAGCTTGCAGCGGACTATGCGCGGCGGCATGGGGTACCCCGCTGGTACGACGGGGCAGCCGGTCTGATAGCCGACACCGGCGTGGACGCCGTGTATATCGCTACACCGCCGTCCACCCATATGGAGTACACCTTAGCGGCAGCGCAGGCCGGAAAGCCAGTCTATGTGGAGAAGCCCATGGGTCTTAATACGGCGGAATGCGAAGCCATGATTGCTGCCTGCGGGCAGGCGGGGGTTCCGCTGTACGTCGCTTATTACCGCAGAGGGCTTCCGCGCTTCCGCAAGGTTAAGGAGTGGCTGGACACGGGAGCGATCGGCGAACCCAGGTTTGTGCGCACTCTGCATATGACTAAGCCGCTCGCAGCGGTAAGTGAGGAGAATTGGCGGGTGGACCCGGAAATTTCCGGCGGCGGGTTATTACTGGATGTGGGCAGCCATACGCTGGATCTACTCGATTTCCTGCTTGGCCCGATTGAAGATGTCAACGGACATGCGTCCAACTTTGGAAGCCCCTACAAACCTGAGGATACCGTATCCGGCAGATACCGCTTTGAGACAGGCGTGCATGGGACGGGCATCTGGTGCTTTAATGCCTTTACTAACGAAGACGTTACTGAAATTATCGGCAGCCATGGCAGTATCACCTTCTCCACCTTTGCGGAGCAGCCGGTTATTCTCAGGACCGAAGATGGGGAGTACCCTGAATTCATTGCCCACCCGCCCCATATCCAGCAGCCGCTGATCCAGTCCATTGTAGATGAGCTTCTGGGATGCGGCACCGCTCTCAGCACCGGCGATACCGCTATCCGTACCAGCCGCGTGATGGATGAACTTGTACGGAATTACAATGGACGCTGATTGCCGGCATACTAAAAACAAAAATAAACCTGCAGCATAAACAGCCAGCCTCCGGGAATCCGCCCGGCGGCTGGCTGTTGCTGCGCTCAATCAGAAAGAAAACTCTAAGTCCTAATTACAGCTTCCAGATCCGGTACAGAATGACCGCTGCTTCCGCCCGGGTAAGAGTATCGTCCGGGGCAAGCCTGCCGTTCTTACCGTTCACAACTCCATATTTCAGCAGAGCTTCCAGACTGCCCTTGGCGTAAGCGGAGATCCGCTCTGCATCCGCGTAAGCATCCAGAGTTCCGCTGCCTTGTGCCGCTATCCCTGCTGACTTCAGCGCGCGGGCGGCGATCACCATCATCTCCTGACGTGAAATCGTGCTGTCCGGCTTAAAGGTGTTATCTGCATAGCCGGTGACGATGCCGAGCTGCTTCGCGGCGGCAAGCTCCTTGAAATGCTCCGCATTATTCCCGACATCGCCGAATCCAGCACCTGCTTCAGCAGCAGCTTTGAGTTCAAGCACCTTCAGAAGGGATGCGGTGAAATCTGCTCTGCTCACTGGAACAGCCGGTGAGAAATTGCCGCTGGAGGTTCCCAGGACAAGATCACGCGCCGCCATAGCAGCGACAGCCTGCTTAGCCCAAGACAGATTCCCCAGATCCGTGAATGTCAATGGAGCATACGCCGCTGCAAAAGTGCCGAACTCTGATGTCTGGAACACAAGTGATCCGTTCGCCGCATTATAACGGCTGTTCACGACAGCAGTCATCTGGCCATCCTCACTGAGATGCCTTACCAGCAGTGAATCGGGGTAACCCAGCTCTTCCATTGCCGGCTTGTAAGGAATTGAAACAGTTATAGGCATATCCGGGTTGCTCCAGGCCATCTCCCGGCCTCCGGCCGACAACTTCAGCTCCACTGCCGGACGACTGCCGGTCAGACTGCGGGCTGCCGCATCCGGACTGGCCGCCGGGGACTCTTTTACATGAATGGAGATGTATTCACTGTTTGCTGTAATGCCTGCCAGCTGCCCGCCTGGGACTGCGAGCGTTGCAGGGCCTGTCTTGATCACAAGCACGAAGTTCGCCTGCCCCTTCAGGCTTTGCAGCGGCAGTTCAACTTCGTATGAGGCTGCACCCGTCTGCTTCGGCAGGTCGATCACGATTTGTTTCATGCCGTCTGCTGCCGGGACTGCCTGCTCCAGCGCTTTGCGCAGAATATCGCCCTTAACCGTGGCCTTTGCCTCTCCTCCCTGATTCTTGATTTCAGGTCTGATCGTAACCACGCCGTCCTTACTCTCAAGATTCACAGGCTTCGGTGTAGGTGTGCTATTGACATAGTTTGTTCCGCCTGATACCGGTGCCGGGGTTGGTGTAGCTGTTGGTGTTGGTTCTGCTGTTGGTTGTGCCGTTGCTGCCGGTGTCGGCGTTGGTGCCGTTGTCGGTTCCGGTTCTTCATCCCTGCTCTTGAGAGTCAATATGCCGTATACAGACGTGTCCTGATAACCGTTCCCGGTGGTATCATTCCAGGCGGCAACACTTTGCCGGACGCCGCTCTTGGCATCGTTAATCTGAGTGTCGAAGCCGACCTTGGTGCCGCCGGCCGGGGTGATTTTTTTGAACGGAATCTTCATTTCAAGGGTATAGCTTGTTCCGGCTACCTTGGTTGCCGACTCGAAGCCTGCACCGATGGCTGCCGGACTGAAGGAGGCTTCATTGTCATAATTGACCCGGAACTGTCCGTCATCGTCCTGATAGAAGGTGGTACGGCCCAGATTCTCATCCAGGAAAACCTCAACCGAGTCTTGCTCCCACGCATTCGCGTTACTCTTGTCCAGTTGGGCATCGCTGACCTCAACCAGTACATATAGATTCTGTTCATCCCACAGAGTACGCGCGGTTCCGCTTGCACCCTGCCAGGCCAGCTGATACCGGTTCACTGCCATCTCAGGCGCTGAGGACCAGATTGCATCCGCTGTTCCGTCAATGACCGGTGTGCCGTAAACGGCCTCAGACACATTAGCCTCTGTCGTGTTCGGTTGATGCTCTGACATATATTTTGCCGGATCAATGACGCCGTAATATGCCGGTTTGGCCTGCAAATCCCTGTCGAACAGCAGCGGACTTGAGACAGCTCTCCAGCTGGTACGGTCATCCATTCCCCAGAAGGTAACGCGCGCGATATTGGCGGCATGTGTCTTGTAGAGATCCATCAATTTCGCATACAAATAGCCCTGGTCCACCAATTCCTTCTCCGTTTGCTTATTGTCGCTTCCGGCTTGAATATCGAGCTCGGTAATGCTGACCTCTACTCCAAGCGAGATGAATTTCTCCAGCGACAGCTTGACGTTATCGGGATTCGTGTTGATATTGTAATGTGCCTGCATCCCCACACCGTCAACCAGCAGCTTCCCGGGGTGGTCAAGCGCGTACCTGTCGTTGATTTCCTTGACCATACTGTAGATGGCCTGGGCTTTGTTCTGGTTATCATCGTTGTAATCATTGTAATACAGCTTGATATCCCACTCTGGATGATCGTCCAGCACCTCTCTGGCCGCCAGGAAAGCCTGCTCCACATAGTCCGCTCCGATAGCATCATACCAGTGGGATTGACGCAGAGCCCCTTGCCAGTTGGACGGGTTGGATGGGTTATCATTCATTGCTTCGTTGACTACATCCCAGGAGATCACCCTGCCCTCAAAATGCTCCATAACCTCCCGGATATGAGTTCTAAGATTGGTGAGTGCTTCGGCACGCCCCAAAGGAACGGTATTGCCTGCCGCATCCGTGGTCAGGTTCATCCAGTCAGGCGACTGCTGGTACCATACCAGCACATGCCCGTGCATCTTCATCCCTTCAGCCAGCACCTTGTTCACCATCGCATCTGCCGCTGTAAAAGTGAAATTCCCCTTAGTCGGCTGCAGTGCATCCGGCTTCATGGCATTGCCTGCGGTAGCAACGTTGTGATGCAGCTTCAGCAGATCCAGCCGGACACCTTCCAGATCCTCGGCTGAAATCGCATTACCGATCAGGAAGTCATTCTGATAGGCTGCTTTTAGAGGAACGAGATCCCTTTGAATATCCACCGGGCCGGTGCCTGTATGCTCAAAAGTGATATCGTCGATATAAAAGGAGGCTGCTGTGTTGTTGGAGCTTTCAATATAAAGGGTCAGATATTCGCCGCCCACACTGTTATAACGGTAGCTGCCCTCAAATTTCACCCAGCCGTCAGCAGTGCTGATCGTCTTGGGGGACAGAGCCACATAACTCGCACCACTGTCATTGCCTACCTGCGTAGACAGCTGGAGCTGCGAGCTGGCAGGATCGATCAGCTTGACCCAGGCAGAGATGTTGTATTCGCTGCCCTTATCCACGTATTTCTCCACACGCAGGGAAGGCCCGTGCCAGGTAGAGGTTCTGCCTTCCACCTTCAGCGCGTAGGAACCACCTGCCGTATGATTCGCTTCATTGGTCACCGTAAGCAGCTCAGTTCCCGCTCTGCCGGTGAAGCCGCCTGCCGCCTGGTCTTCAAAGGTGATCGTATTGAATGGTAAAGCCGGGTCCCGGACAGGTTCTTCCCCGCCGCCTGGAGTGCCCTCTTCAGTGAACAGAATATCTCCAAGGTAAAATGGCACTGCGGCCCCGGCCTCGTTGGAGTTGATGCGCAAGGCATAATCCTTCTTGTCGGGGTCCACGGCACTGGTATCCACAGTGAATGTTTTCTTTAGTGTGACTGATTGGCCTGCCACATAGGGTACTGCCGTATAATTCCCATAGCTTTTCACCGTCTGGAGCGCCGCCGCCGCATCGTCCGGGACCGCTACATTAGCATCAACGTAGACGACAGCAGTGACGGTGTACGTGTGCCCGTTCTTGAGGCCGACATCCGAGAAATTAAAATCAACCGCATCCCAGTTATTTACCCGGTTGTTTACGTATAACGCTGCCCCATCGGCATTTCCGTCAAAAGGAACTCCCGTGACTGCACTGAGGCTGGCGCCTCCGGATTGGACTGCCTTGCCTGTGCCGCCCGCAAAGCTTTCGTGATATACCGTGGCCGGGGCCTCTGCTGCCTGAGCAGCCGGAATATACCCGCCTGCCGGAAGAAGCAGGACGGCCGCCAGTAATACGAGAGAGACTTGCTTGATTATTCGCTTCATGCATTGCACTCCTCTGTATGAATTTGGGTTTCTTTTGAGTTAAGCGCTTACAGTTATGTGAAAGCTGCCCCCCTTCTCAACCCAAATCGTAGCATAATGCAAAAAAAGCGTCTTACCCGAAACTAAAGATTGTACCGTGCTTTTTATAGTTCATTTCACTAGGAGTGTCACAACTAAGAAGCACCTGTCTGCCACTTTATAAGCCGGATGCTGCAGAGGCCGGATTAATAGCAGTTGGATTTACTACACTTGCTGATAGGGGAATGTCCTCCTGCTTAATCAGCAGTTGGATAAACAGCACTTAAATCATCCCATATCATTCAAAGTAGTGAAAACCAGCCATGTTAGATGCTGTTTTTCCACTTGCTTCCGCACATTGCTCAGAAGTTGACGAATTAAGATACGTTTATCCACTTGCTTGCCTGAAGAAGCCACTCCTACCGGAGAACACTTGGACAGCCCGACGCGGCTCGACATCATATCGCGCCAGCCTTCACTTCATTACACCACGTGCAGGGAATCTGCACGCAATGCCAAAAACGCAGAACAGCACTTCTCATAACGCGAGAAGTGCTGCTCTGTTATCTTTTTCTCTTAAATAGGACTATTTCATTATGGGAAACCCACTTACGGGACAGCGTTTAGATCAGCTTGTGCGCAAACCATTTCTCGCCTCTGAAGCGCCATAGAAACACAAATCCCCGGACGGCCCACTCGCAGTTCATCGCCAGCCAGACCCCCAGCACACCGTAGCCGAGGACGATCCCGAGAATGTAGCCGAATACGACCCGGAACAGCCACATCGACAGCATGGAGGTGATAGAGGTGAAGCGGGAATCCCCCGCTGCCCGCAGCGCGGACGGCAGAATGAAGCTGACCGCCCACAGCGGAATCTGGGCAATAGCATTCACCAGCAGGACTACAAACAAGTCGTCAATGATCTCAGGAGGCGGAGAGAAGATTGACACCAGCGGATGGAACAGCGGCATCAGGAGCAGGGCGACCAAGGCATACGAGGCTGAACCGATCCAGAGGAAGGACTTGATGAATTTTCTGGCATCCGCCACATCCCCCCGCCCGATGCATTGGCCGACCACCGTTACGATCGTCAGCGACAATGCACTGGCCGGAATCTGAAACACCATCGCCAGCGAGCCGGCAATAGCATTGGTCGCAATCGCATAGGTGCCCATACTAACAATAAAAATCTGGGTCAGCAGCTTGCCGCCATTGAAGAACATCTGCTCAGCTGCAAATGGAACGCCGATGAACATAATTCTGCGCAGCATGGAGACCGGAACATGGAACAGGTCGCGGACCCGCACACGCAGTACCGTGTCAATCTTGAACAGGTACACCAGGGCAAAGATCATTCCCGCATACCGCGCGATATTGACCGCCAGCGTCATCCCCAGCACACCCATGTGCAGCAGGTTAATGAAGACTACGTTCAGTAGTACGTATAACAGATTCATGATCAGCGACAGCATCAGCGAAGCCCGCGTCCTGCCGACGCCGCGCAGCGCACCGCACACAGCCTGAACCACGGCGATCCCCAGATAAGAAATACTGCTGCCGATCATGTAGATCCGGGCATTATCCAGCACATCGGCGGAAGCTGTTCCGAACAGCAGGTTCAGTATCGGCGTGTGGAAGCCCATGAGCAGAAGTCCGATTCCCACGGCGATCAGCGATACCGAGGTAACCGAACCCGCCGTAGCCTGGGATACCAACCGGTCGTTGCCGCTGCCTTTGTACTGCGCAACGACCACTGTTCCGCCGGTAGCAATGGCAACGAACACGTTGATCAGGAATATATTCAGTGAATCTACCATATTCACCGCACTGACCGCCGCCATGCCGGATGAGCTGATCATCGCAGTGTTTACCAGATTAAGCCCGATGATGAAAGCCTGGTCAATCAGGATCGGAATAAATAAAGCTATAATTTGCCGGTAATCCATCCCTTCCCCGGAAAGGTACTTCTCCAGCCATTTCTTGGCCGGCAGTCGAGCCTGAAGCTGCATAAACATATCACATTCTTTTCTGTAGAATAATTGCGAGCAGACTTTACATTCCTTCCAGTTTACTACAAATCTAACTTCACGTCTGTGACCAGTGAGAAAAACCGGCACACAAAAAAGCAATAAATCCGCAATTCTCCATTAACGAAAGAACGGCGGCTTTATTGCTGCTGTATATGAATTACTGCTCTTTATCCCGGCCAAGCAGCCCGCTGAGCGCTTCGGTGACATTCATACCGGTAAGCGTCTGGGTCAACTCAGGAACCTGGGCCATTATTTTGGCGATATCACCGGTAATTTTGTTCACGCCTGAGGTAGCTCCATCCTGGGAAATCACTGTAATCTTATCCACCTTGGCGAGCGGGGAAGCAATTTTCTCAGCCAGCTCCGGCAGAATTTTCAGGAATTCCACGGTAAGCGCAGCTTGTGTGAACTGTTTGTACGCTTCGGCTTTCTTCTCCAGGGCTCCCGCTTCTGCCGCTCCGGCCAGCTGGACAATCTCCGCATTCGCTCTTCCTTTCGCCAGCTCAGCTTCCGCCGTGGCCAGTCCGCGCTTGGTCGTTGTCGCTGCCTCGGCTTCCGCCTCAAGAATCTGCCGCTGCTTAGTGGCTTCTGCTCTCATGACCGTAGCCTGGTTCTCCGCCTGGGCAGGCTTGATCACCGTTGCCTCCAGCTCCCGCTGTCTCAGCTCGACTTCAATTTCCCGGACTGTGCGGTTGGCCTCCGCTTCCATCTGCGTAATCTTGACCTGTTCGGTAACGAGCGATTGCTTAATTTTGTTCTGCTGCAATTCATACGCAAGATCCGCCTGTGCCTTCTTCACTTCTGTCTCCAGCTTGAAATCCGCCTGCTTAATGTTCAGTTCCTTCTCGAACAGGGATTCCTTCGCACGGGCGGCAGTTCCCGCTTCAATGGTGGCCTGATGCGCATTGGCTTTGGCAATGGAGGATTCCTTCTCCGCCTCGGCCTGCTTGATCTGAATGTCGCGTTCCGCTTCCGCCTTGGCAATGCTGGCATCGCGGCGGATGCGCTCAATTTCCGGAACCCCCATATTGTCGATGTACCCTTTGTCATCCGTAATTTTCTTGATGGTGAAGCTGACGACCTCAAGCCCCATCTTGTCGAGGTCCTCCGAGCAGGTCTCCCTCATCTTGCTGTTGATTTCATCAGGCGTCTTGAGGATGGATTCCACCGTCAATTGCCCGATCAAGCCCCGCAGGTGTCCCTCCACCGAATGCAGGATAATCGTCTCGCGGTCTTCTTCCGGCCGGTCGATGAACTGCTCACTGGCCGTCAGAATAGCGGTGGGATCGCTTTTGATTTTTATCTGGGCGACCGCCTCCAGGTTGAGCTTGATGCCCTGCCGGGAGAACATCGCCTGCGCCGGAATGACATCGAAGCTCATCAGCATCATCGAGATGGTCTTATTGTTCTGGAAGCCGGGGATGACGAACGTCCCGCCGCCCTGCACCACTCTTTTACCGCCGAGACCGTATACAATCATCGCCTGATTGGGCGGGACTTTTTTATAAGCGGTCACAATACTGAACAAAGCCAGCAGAATAACAACAACAATGCCCGAGATTAAATAAAGAATAACCATTTGGTCCGACACTCCCCGTCATTTATAATTCTCCGAATTCCCTCTCGAAGAGGGTTACCTCCGCCATTCCCTTATCCACCTTCAAAATAATCACCCTGTCGCCCCTCATGAGCTGCTGGCCGCTTGCTGCCCTCACTCCAATGGAGCGCATCGTTCCGTGCAGCACATATTTCATTTCCCCGGCTGCCCCATCCGCTGCAGGTACACTGATGTATCCAAGCTGCCCTGCCTGCTCATAATCCAATTCATTCATGCTGCTGTCATACCGGTTCATCACCCGGGCCAGCACGGCATACATTAGACAACCTGTCAGCAAGGCAATCATGGTGCAGATCAGCACTACTGCAAGCACGCTCATTCCGCTGAAGCGGATAAGCACATAACCGGAGCCGCCCCAGACTGTGACAAACACCATCAGCGGGAGTATAGGCACAAAGCCCGGACCCCCGGCGTCACCGCCCCCCGCATGCAGATGACCCCCCAGGCCATGTCCGTGAAGTCCGCCGCTGAGGAGCAGGAGCAGTCCGACCCAGAAGCACACGATAAATATAGTTAAGATAACGATCACCTCCTTAGGCAGTTCAGATCACATTATGAATAGACTTTTCTCGTTGTTATAAGAATTGTTATTCTTAGTTCAGACCGTCTTCCCCTGCTGCCTGCACAGCAAAAAGACCACAGCAGCAGCAGGGCTCTCCGTGGTCGGTTAATCGATCATGGCGCTCATCCTCTCTCTTCGAGGCTTACGGGGTTAGCTGACGGATTCGGGCAGCGAGATTGCCCTACCTTGCCGGAGCACCGTTACAGCATGCAAGCAAGGATTCACCCCAGGCGTGCGGCCGCTATCTGAGCAAAAGCCGTAATCACCGTTGGTTCCCCCGTTCCCATTACTGGAATTCAGCCATATGAGAACAGTTAAATTTCATTCGGTTGTTGATTTGAATCTTACGCCTGCAGCCATTTAATGTAAAACGCTGCAGTTGACAAAAGAAGCCAAAAATGCCGTCCCTGCATGAATGAAGGCGCATTCTTTGCTTTCGCTCTTAAGCGGCCGATGATTTACTCCTTCTTGCTCCGATTCTCTGGAGCAGTGCTGTTACATAGCAAAGAGGCTGTCTAGTAAGCAGTGAATCCGCTTGCTAGACAGCCCCGGCCGGCAAATATTGTAAATACAGTATAATTTCTTTATTGTTTCTGTGCTTCCAGCTCCCGCGTAAGCTCAAGCGCTTCAATACCGGCCAGCAGTACTATGCCAATTCCGTGAGTATCGTTGAGCTGCCAGGTGAGTTGCTCCTTGTAATAGAGCTTATTGAACGAGTAGCCTGATCCCCGGCAGACGCCGTAGACATTCCCCTGCTTGTCGATGCAGTATTCGGCAAGGGCGTGCCAGCCGCGTATTGCCGCAGCGGCGTAGGAGTGCGGCTTGAGCAGCCAGCCTCTGCGCACCCCTCTAGCGAAGGCATACACGAACATTGAAGAGCAGGATGCCTCCGCATAGGATTCAGCATCCGTCAGAACTTGATGCCATAACCCTGCGGCATCCTGTAGCTGCAGATACCCTTCACACAGCTCCAGGAAATAATCGAGCAGCTCCGGCCGCTGCGGGTGCTGCTCCGGCAGAATCTCCAGCAGCTCGGTCAGTGAGAACAGTACCCAGCCGTTGCCTCTGCCCCAAGGCACACCGTTCGGCTTGCCGAATTTATAGTCATAGACATGGTGCATAATGCCAAGCTCCGGCTGGAACAGCCGCGCGCGGTAATGCAGAAACTGGGCCACGGCGTCATCCAGATATTCAGCATTGCCGGTTAGCTGATAGTACCGGACCAGAAAAGGGGTGCTCATATACAAATCATCACACCACATCGTTCCCTGCATGAAGTCGGTCGTGCCCCGGGTGCGGTAAAGCGCACCCGCCTCGTCACGGGACTGTGTCCCGTGAATGTAACGGGCAATATATTCTGCCGCCCCGGCTGCTCCAGGCAGCGGCTGCACGCTGTGCGCTGCCAGCATCGCCGCACCGAATGAGCCGCAATCATCCAGGGAGTCGATTAGCGCCAGCTGCTGATTAATTCCCGGAGCGCCGTAACGGCCCGTGTCCCAGAGTGCATATTCATGAAGCCGTGTGCACTGCTCAATATGGCCTCTGGAATAAGCGGTGTAATGGGAATCATCCAGCACAATCCCTGTGCACAGCAGCCCGTATAACGTCACGCCCAGCGGATAATTCCAGCGTCCGTACAGCGTGCTCTCCAGATACGGCCTGACCGCTCCGCCGGGGCGGTCTACCCGCCAAAAGCAGCTCTCCGCCCCTTCCCCAAAGGGAGTATCCATCACAGCAGCCGCCGCAGCCTCCGGTGCAGCCGATGCAAGGAAGGTCCCCAGATACAGCCAGGGTCCTGCCTGCCCTTCCACAGGATGCGGCAAGACCAGGTTCACGGTGTCCGCTTCCGCTTCTCCCCCTGCGTCCGCCGCTTCCAGCCGGAAGCCCCAGTCCGGGCCGCCGCAGACGGCCTCAACCAGCAGATCATGGCTGCCGAAGCCCAGCGGCAGCACACATTCAAGCCCGGCACTCCCCCCGGGCTGGATGGCGGCAAGCCTGCCATCCACATAGACCCGGAGTGCCGCCACGTCCCGGCTGCGGAGGCTCAGCCGGGTGTCAGTGAAGCCCGGCGCTGTCACCGCCAGCCGGCTCCAGGCCAGCGCCTTCGCGCCGGGAACCTCGCCGAAGATACGCGCGAGATTCCCGGCGCAGGCCACGGTATCCGGCCATCCGGCCTGCGGATACCAGGCACAGCGGGACGCGAGCGCCGCTTCGGCCGCGCCGCTGCGGAATGCGCTTTGCAGCGGCTCCGCCCGGAGTGCTGCTGTTCCTCCCTGAGGAACGCCGGCGCGCTCGCACTCCGGCTGCAGCATCCATCTGCTCTGCTGCGGCGCGCTGTAAATCCAGCCCTCACAGCCGCTGCGCCCGGCTGTCGGGGCCAGGAAATGCAGCGGTGCGCCTTTCACGCTGCCCGTGCCGAAGATGCCGCCGCAGCCCGTGCCGACTGCGGTGAATTCCAGCAGCACATGGTTCCAGCCCTGGCTTAGCCCGGTACGGAAGTAGGCCCTGCGGTCCGGAAATACATCGTCGTTCAGATTGGACTGGAACACGGCGGAGCCATTGACATAGACCGTTACCGGACCGAAGCAGCTGACAGCCAGCGGGATATCGCTCTCTGCTTCGCTCCACAGCTTGCCCCAGACATAGACAAATTCCCCGTCCTGCAGCTCCGGCAGCCGTTCCTTCAGATTCATCTCATACCGGCAGTCGGATAGCCGCGGAAAGCTGTCCTCCAGATGCACCCGGTACACCGGAGGCTGCGGCGGATGGGCACCGATATAGCGATTGGCTACGATTGCAAGCACGGATTCGGTATGCTCTCCAGCCGTACGGACGATAGAATTCTGCGGATCAAAATATGCCGGAACGCCAGCCTCCACAGTCTTGCTGTTCTTCACAGTTCCGCCAGCCTCCACAGTATTCCCGCTCTTCGCTGCCTCACCGCTCTTCACCGTCACCCTTCCATCGCCTGCCTCACCGCCTATCACAACGCCACCTCACCGCCGGGATAGAGGGTGGAGCTGTACAGCCGCTTGGGCTGCGGCAGCTGCCGCCCGGGATGCAGCGCCTGCAGCGGGAGCGGTTCGCCGGCATAGACGGCCGCAAGCTCATCCGTATAAATAATGACCTGCTCGGTCCCGCTGCCCAGCAGGTCCCCATGCACGGCGTATCCCTGCTCGGCAAACCGGGCAACGATATTCATATAGCCGTCATAGAGCGCGGGAAGCACAGCTTCGCCCCGGCGGTAAGCCAGGATATAATCCGGCGCATCCTTCCAGAAATGACTTACGGCTTCAACGATCGTCAGCCAGCCGTCCGTGGTGCGCTCTTCCTTCCACAGCTCCTGACCGGACTGGTCCAGCAGAAACATCGCATCTTTACCGCACAGGCCCTTGCCGTCATCTTCACGGACCATACGGTCGAGACCGGCAATCTGCAGACCAGGCAGGTCGGGACGGAACCGTCCGAGCGCCAGATGCTGCGATTCAATGGAGCCTTCATACCGCCACAGCTCATGCCCGTCACGGTCATACATCACCGTCACACTGCCGCCGATCACCAGCTCCGGCACTCCGTCTCCATTCACATCGCCGACCCACAGGCAATCCGCATGATCCTCCAGATCATGGCAGCTCCACAGCCGCTTACCGTCCGCATCCAGCAGATCATATCCGGCCATGACCTCATCACGCCCGTCTCCGTCAAGATCGAACACCCACGGATAATGCCCCACATTGCCCTGATGGGTCCAGAGCAATTCGAAGCTGGAGTTCAGTGCCCACAGCTGATGATAGCGGTCTTTGAGGATAATGTCGGAAGGATGTCCGCTGCCCTTCAGGTTGGCAATAATGATGCAGTCATGGGCTTCCTTGGCCGGCAGCGGATGGACCGACTTGACCTTGCCCGTCGCCCCCTCCAGAATCTGCAGCCGGTCATCCATCACACACAGCACCTCAAGCGCGCCGTCTCCGTCAATATCGAAGATTTGGGCCGGATAATCCGACCCTGAGCTGCCTGCACCCTTATCCGGCCTCCCGGTCTGCCACAACAGACGGCCCTCCAAGTCATAGGCAGTCAGGCACTGCACCTGATGCGGAATATAACGGACATCCTGGCGGTTATCCGGCTGAACCAGCAGCAGCTCTGCCCTGCCGTCCCCGTCCAGATCACCGAGCAGCATTTTACATCTTGGACCGGCGGCTGAAATATCTATTGCGGCCAGCCGGTGCAGCGATTGATTCGCTTTTTTCACAGTAATTCCTCCTTATCTCTATCCCAGTCCTGTAATCAGCCTAACTCCACAGTCTGTCCTCCAGGCACCCCGACCACAGTTCCGGCAACCTCCAGCCAGACGGCAGCAGCTCCCGGATTGTATACAAAATCCCGTGCGGCAGAAAAAACCAGCCCCCGACAGGCCTTCATATAATGAACCAGCTCGAGGTTGGTCACATACCAGATGTCGTCCCGGCCGCCGGCCATGGCACAGAAGCGCTCCATCAGCTCCCAGTTGTTATCATTGTCGAATTCGTAGCTATGGCCCCACACATACATCAGATAGAGATACTGGCGCTTATGCAGTCCTATAAAAGTCTCCCCGTGGGCAAGCAAATCCCGGTTATGGTGACAGGTGGCCTGCCACTCCAGCCAGTCCTCCGGGAGGGCGAAACCGCCGCTGCTCTGGACAGTACGGGCATATTCGATGCCCAGATGGGGCAGCAGCCCCTTGATCTCTGCCGTATAGGACCCGTTCGGATAAGACATTCCGCGGACCGGCTGGCGGATTAGCCCTTCCAATACTTTGCGGTCCTCCATAATCTCCTCAACGATATACTCCTGCGGGCAGCGTGCCAGGGTCGGATGGCTCCGCGTATGCGCGCTGACTTCATGACCGCGGTACAAGGCGGCGACTTCCTCTGCCCGAATGCGGTCGCCTTCTCCAAGCAGTCCCGAATTCAGGTGAAAGCTACCCTTGATTCCGTGCATGTTGAACAGGCCGACCAGCCGTTCATCTGCCCGTCTGCCGTCGTCATAGCTCATCGTCAGCGCCTTATGCCGGCCTTGCGGATAGCAGTAATACACTCCGGACATTACGGTTAAGCCTCCTTTGCATATGAGAATGAATGATCTATATAAGACACACTTAGGATCTGAACTATATGGCTTGAACTTGTAAAAGACTTCCTCTGCAGAACCTTGCGCTAGCAGGTCTGTTGAGTGTAATAATGAGGAGCAGATAGCAATTATAGAATGATGGCCAGTTGATGGACGCCCCCCCCTTGCGGAGCAAGGATTTCGTCCATGCAGCAAGTCAGATTCTTAAGCTCACTCTATATAGTTGTATTTCCTGCACTTAAAAGACGGCAAAACACGGGTTTTGCCGGGTTAACTGTATTCTGTACAATTAAAAATGGAGAAACGTCTTCTTTTCCAAATATGTGTACTTTTAACTGCATGAAATACAATTAAAGCTCTCGCAGTGCAATAATCGATCGCTTTAGTTGCACAAAATACAGTTAAAGCTTAGGCCCTAAGGGAGCGTCACAGAAAGCCAGCATTTCAAGCAAGGAACCCGGTGCTAATACGAAAGATTACCGGTTCAATCCTCCTGCAGTGCGAAATTTCCCCTATCGCCTCTTTTTTTCTTTTCGTTCCGCCGGGCAATCAAGGAGCATAGACAACCAGATCACTATACTCTGCAATCAGCGGTGCCATTTGCCGGAAGCCTATTCTGCCGCCTGCCAGCAGCGGGCCGGAGGACGAACCGTCATCCACCCAGTGCAGCAGCGGCAATCCGTCCACGGCAAAGGTCACCGCAGGCCCTTGCTTCACGGCCAGCATGCGGTAGGCTCCGGTCATATCGGCAACATCCGGCAACGGATCAGCGCCTTGCGCGACAAGGTGGAAGCCGTAGCTTTTGCGCAGATTACAGGTGTGAAAGGACCGCTCCTCTTCCCACATCCGGCGGAAATAGGAGATATGGAAAGCATTCATCTCCCCGTGATGGTACTGGTCATACTCCCCCGTGCGGACCGGCAGGGACGGATCAAACAGATCCTTGCCCCCGGCGCCGGCAGCAGCGAAGAACAGAATAGCCAATCCGGGTTCCCGCAGCGGGCGGAACTTCCACGATACCGCAAGCTCCGCCGGACAAACCTCCGGGCACCAGAAGACCACATTCGCCTGCTGCCCTTCTTTTGCATCCCGTTTACTCTCCAGCCTTAAACGTCCCTGCGGAAAGGTGGCTATGCCGTCGCCTTCCATCCGGAAACCTTCCACATGCCCGGGTCCTTCCAGTGTATTGCGGTAGATCTCCCGCCAGCCTTCCGGAATCAGCGTCAAGTCCTGCTGCGCAGTCACTCAGCCGCCACCGCCTTTCCGGCATCCGCCTCTGCTCCTGCTCCCCGCTCCGGAAGAGCTTCAGCAATCAGCTCCAGGGCAATGATCGTGTTCAGCGACCACTGCGAAGCTTCATTCGTATTCATCCAGCCGATCTCATTGATCGGTTCCAGATAAGTAACCTGCGTCTGCTCTGCCTGAAGGTCAACGGCTCCGAACGGATTCTCCAGCAGGATGTTCCAGCAGCGTTCAGCAGTAGCCCGGTCATCCTTGTACCATGCGCCATAGGCAGCAATAGCCACACTCAGCACCGGATGCTCAAACCGCAGCCTGCCTGTAATCGCTCCTCCGGTAATGACATCCTTCTCTTCCTGAGGCAGGTTGTAGAACACGCCGAATTCCGCGAGCATATCCTCCCACTCCGGGTCCTCCAGCATCATCGCCAGCTCGAACCATACCTGCGGCCCGCCCATGCTGATCGCCAGATGCCGTCCCCAGTTGTCATCACCCATAGCGCTCAGAATTCCCGTCTTAGGGTCATAGCCATAGGTTGGACCGGAGATCAGCCGCAGATTGGCCGCTTTGATGCAGTTGATTCCCGTTATGATTTTGTCGCGGTACGCCGTATCTTCATACCGTTCCCAGCGGGTCATCCAGTTGGAGCTGAACGCCGCCCAATCCGGGCCTACCCGCACATGGGTCGGAAATTCATCCTTCGGAAAATAAGCCCGCATCGGGTCCAGCGTCACCGTGGAATAATCCGCATCCTTCACACTGTCCATGATGTCGCCGGTCCGCTCATCGCCGGTCAGATAATAGTAGTAGCGGTGCAGTCCGGCCATAGCTATCCGTGCTTCCTTGCAGCCGCAGCCCCAGTGCACGACATTATGCCGTGAGCCAAGGCCCGCATATTCCCCGAAATGATAAACATCCACCTCGCTGGTATGCCGGGTCATCGCTTCCGCCATGCGGAATAGATCTGCGCGCCCGGTCCGCAGGAAGCTGAGCCACAGCCACATATTCGGCACCAGCTCGGCATTCTGCCAGGCGCAGCCGCCCAGATCGTAATTCCAGACATGGCGGACCGGATCATAGCTGTGCATGAAGTCGCCATAATCCCAGAAGCCGTACCATTTCCGCTGCCCGATCTCCGACTGGTAAAAGGAGAGGATGCCGTCCAGCCGGTCCTCCAGGCAGGCCTTGGCCGGTGTGCTCCGGTCCGGCAGGCTCCACAGGCCGAACGCCCGGCTGCGGTGATAATACTCCGGAGCGCAGACCAGCAGCGCCGGTTCATCCGCTTCCTGCTGCATCTGCAGCAGCTGTGCAGTTCCCGGCGTTTCCGCGGTGCACCACAAGGTCAGCTCGTTGGTGCCCGCAATACCGTACGGTGTAGCACGCAGTTCATCTGCGCCTTCGTAGGAGGACTCCACATGCGTCTTCGTATCGTAGTGGCGCAGGTCCATGGCCGGAACCTCCGGCGACCAGAACCAGACCGTTAACGCTGCTTCACTGCCGGAGGTGCCGGTAATCTCCAGCCCGGACGGGTGCTTCCGCCAGAAGTTCTTCACTCCGGCAGCCAGACCGCCGCCTTCCGATCCGACATAGCTTAGCCCTCCTGCCCGCCGGCCTTCTGCCCCCTTAATCCAGGTGCAGCCCGCCCCTGTCCGCTTATGGATTACATAATGCTCGGACGAATCCTGAACGAGCTTGAAGCTGTCCCATACTGCAGAATCCTGAAGCAGTCCCGTGAAATACGCGTCCTCCCCCGGGTCAAACTGCTGGAGCTTTCCTTCCAGCTGCCCGGCGAACATGCCGGCGTATTTGCCTTTGGTCCTGCGGGTATGAAGCGTCTTGGGCGACTCGCTGAAGATCCCTTCACTGCCCCCCAGCCGGACATGACGGTTGTACAGCGGACCGCTTAGCGGCACCTTGAGCACGATGCCCAGCCCCTTAATGAAATCCTGCTGCGGATTGCCGTCATAATGAAAGGTATGCACCAGCCGGATGGAATCCAGCCCGGCATAGAAGTATAGCCGCAAAGTATAAGGAAGCCATTCTCTGGCTCCCCTCACACTTCTATGCCTGCCTTCCAGCCGAACTACAGCACGCAGCGGTCCGGCTTCTTCCAGACTTGCCCTGCGGGTCACGCCCGTAAAGCGTTCCTGCCGCAGTGTCAGCTCACCGCTGAGCGTATCGCGCTGCTCGCGGAGGCAGACCAGCTCACTTCCGCTGCACAGGAGCTGCTCTGCGCGGCAACCCTGCTGCTCCACGCCAGCATCCGCGCCCATGCCTGCACCTGCAATCGCACCTGTATCTGCGCCAACATCTGCACCTGCACCCGCACCTGCATCCGCGCCAACATCTGCACCTGCACCCACACCTGCATCCGCGCCCACACCTGCACCTGCAATCGCACCTGCATCCGCGCCCACATCTGCACCTGCACCCGCAGACAACGCCGCACTTTCAGCAGCCTCCGCAGCTCCGGAATATCCATGATCACTGCCGGCACCTCCGGATTCCTCCGGAGCCCGGCGGATAATCCGGGAGATTGGTCCCGCCCCCCGCTTGCCCACGGTACACAGGATGGTGCCGGTATCGACAATATAGGCTTCTTCTGTTTCTTGAACGGACACCTGCAGGGCTGCCGGCATATCCCCCGGCACTGCAGACCGTTCCAGTGTATAACCCTCAGTACTCCCGTCAGGGCATACGGCCGAATGAAACGACCACTTGATGCTGCCGTCCGGCCAATAAGCGGCAGGGCGGCTCTGCAGCGGCAGACTGCAACCCTCACCCGTCCCGTTAAGACATAGGGCGGACAGGTCCCCGCGCCTCAGTTCTCCCTTGGACC
Organism: Paenibacillus phytohabitans; assembly: GCF_013141775.1. Taxonomy (GTDB): domain Bacteria; phylum Bacillota; class Bacilli; order Paenibacillales; family Paenibacillaceae; genus Paenibacillus_AQ; species Paenibacillus_AQ phytohabitans. The sequence continues at coordinate 128,813 of NZ_WHOB01000062.1, read as the reverse complement.
AGGGTACACCCCAGGTAACCCCCGCAGCAGCTGTTGGCTGATTCAACCACCTTAATTGTATTGGCATGGCTGAGGACAAAACGGTCATCTCCTTATGTGACATCACCGATCACAGAGACTAATGATCCGAGCCGGAGAAAGCTGCTTATTCGTGCACGGTAAATGAGAACCCCTTTGGTACCCGCCTCACCTGATCCCGTTCTCCTTCTCCCCTTCATGCCGGCTCAGTTCACGGTAGCGTGTCGGAGTGATGTCCTCCTGTTTTTTGAATATCCGGTTAAAATAGCTCTGCTGATAGCCGACCTGCTGGGCGACATCGTTCATTTTCAGATCCGTATCGCGCAGCAGCTCCTTGGCTTTGTCCAGCCGCAGCTCTGTTAAATAATCAATAAAATTAATTCCGGTAACCCGTTTAAAGGACTTGCTGAGCAGAAAAGGGCTGGTTCCCGTATAATCTGCACAGCTGTCCAGCGAAATATTGTCCATATAATGCTGCTGAATGTACAGCATGGCCTGTTCAACCGTCCGCCGGATGCCGGCGTCCGAACGTTCGCACAGCTCCTTCAGGAAGGGGGCCACCACATGCCCGCGGAACCACGAGAGGATCAGGCCCGGCTCATGAATCTGTGACAGGCTTGCATACAGGTTCTTGCCCTTGAACAGCTGATTCGGGGCAATCCCTGCCTCAAGCACCGCATGCAGGATCGCGCCGAGCAGATGCAGCATTCCCTGCTGCACATCAATGACCTTCGCGCCGCCCTCGGACAGCGTCATCAGGAACTCCTCCAGCAGCCGGTCTGCCTCTTCCGCTTCGCCGGTACGCAGCGCCTGAATCAGGCCGCGCTCCAGCGCGAACGAATACTGCGGCAGCTGGGTGCCTTGCCCTTCCCGTTCCAGCTGCTCCAGGCTGATCACCTGGTTCCCGCCTCCATATCTGCGGTGACTGGCTGCCTGCTTCGCCGCTTCGAACGAGCGCGGAATGCCGGAGATGCTGTTCACCTCTGCACTGTACGCTACAGTTGCCTGCAGCTTAAGCATCCGGTTGATCGTGGCTGCCAGTTCTTCACCGAAAGCCTGAACCCGCTCCGGCTCCGGGCCGCTTCCCTGCTCAATCAGCAGAATGCCCGACGTAAGATCATGCAGATTAACGGTCTCGGCACGCCCGAAATGCTCAGCAGCCAGTTCACTGATGATGTTCACCGCCGCGAAGGACACCAGGCTCTCGTCACCGCTGCGGAACTTGGCCTCCAGGCTGGAGATTCCTGTAAGCTGAATATACAGCACTACAAAAACGCAATTGTCCACTTCCCACTTGTATTGCTTCATCCGGCTAAGCAGATCCTGTTCGGAATAGGCATACAGATAACCCTGGAACAATTGATGCAGAAAGCTCTGCTGCACATGCGGAAGCTGCTCCGAAAGCGTGTATTGGAGGGCATGCCGCTGCCCGTGAAGATTCTGCCAGTGCCGCTCAATCAGCGTCATCTCGTCCACCCGGCCCCCGGAGGCCGCATGCTCGGGAAGCAGCGTCTGAAGCAGGCGGCGGACAGGCGAGTAGATTTTGCGGGAAGCAATCCAGGAGAGGACTGCCGCAAGCAGCAGCGCGCACAAGCTGACCAGGATGATCATCCGGGATAACCCCACCACCGGTGAAGTCACACTGGATATCGGAGAAGCCGACACATACATCCATTCATTCGCAATCCGGGAGAAATCGCCGTAGGTCACCGCGAAAGTAACTCCGTCCCAGTCATACAGGAACGATGTGCTGTCTTTACTGCCTCTGTCTGCTATCGCCTTCTGCAGCGCAGTCACAAACGGTGTGGCTGCATCGATCCCGTTGCCGGAGATGAACAGGCCCCCGGACTTTTGCTGCATGAATACTTCCCCCGTGTTGTACGGGGTCATGGTCCGCAGCATGGCGGATACCTTCTCTGTGTCCATCCGCAGCAGCAGTGCCCCGAAGGGCTCCAGGCTTCCGCCGGGAATATGATGCACCAGCGTCAGCTCCTTCTGCTCCGGCTTGGCCGGATCAAACGCCCATTCCGTCCAATAGGTACTGCGCTCCTGCTCCAGCAGCTTGCCGTACACTGCATCTTCTTCGGGCGCCAGTGTCCCGTATTCCGTGCCGAACAGCACCGGCTGATCGCCCGCCAGGTACAGCTCCACCTGCCGCGCCATCGAATTCGAGCCCTGCATGACCACCAGGGTTTTGGTAATATCCCAGGCCCGTTCATGATTCAGGGTGAAATCCATGTTGCTCAGGCTGTAGTCGAACTTCGGCTCGAACGCCCAGTGGGCCAGCATCAGCTCCAGATTGGACAGCTGGTCATTAATGTTGTCCGCACGCTGCTCGATCTGCCGGTTATGCATACCCAGCAGCTCCTTCTCCAGATTGCCCCCTGCCATAAAGTACACCAGGGACCCGATGATCAGGCCGGGGATAGACGAAACGATCAGCACAATAATGAGATTATTGCGGTAATACCGGCCCTTCCGGCCGGTACGCCCCCCTGTATATCCCTTTCGTTCCCCTGCCGTTCCATTCTCCATATCAATCACCAGCCGAATCCATAGTTTAGAGTTGCAGCCTTACGGCTATAACGGGTATAAACCGGCTGGTGCCTGGAGCAGTGCCGGACTTACTTGCCCGTCTTCGAATACAGTTCGTTCATTTCATTCACAAGCTCGTCCCCGCCTGTCTTCCGCCATACCTCAAAAGCTGACTTCAAGCCTGCTTCGTCAATCTGGCCGACAATGAACTTGATGCGCGCATCATTGATTACATTATCCAGCTGCGAGCCTTTTTGCGTATATACTGCAGAGATCAGCGCTTCGGCAGGATTGGTCACAATCGTCGCTTCATTAGCCTTCTGTACCTCTGTCTGCTTCAACCGCAGGGCAGTCTGCTTCACCAGCTTCGCCTTGTCCTCCGGAATGAACGGCAGCATCTGGTTGAGACCTTCCACTTCCGATTCCAGCAGAACCGTATCCCCTGAGCGTTCAATATATCCGTCCACCAGATTATAATGGACACCTTCAATTCCGTAGTTCAGCATCGTCTGCAGATCCTCTTCGTTGAGCCGGTCCAGGAAGGTCAGCACCTGCTTAAGCTCTGCTTCAGTCTTGACCGACGACTTCGGTATAGCCAGCATGCCGGAGAAACCGGAAGTCGGAAGGGTATGCAGTGCTCCGTCCGTTCCTGTCACCCCGCCGATGACATCCATATAATGACGGTCAGGCTCATCCTTGCCTTCCTTCTGGAGTGCAGCATGAATCTTGTCATCGAGCCGTGCCCCGTTGTCCACCACATCGACAATGACACCGGCCTTGTTGTTGACCACCGGATCATTCCACTTGGAGCTGTCCATCACCGCGAAGTCGGAGTTGATCAGCTGCTCATCATACAGCTTTTTCATGAACTTAAGCGCTTCCAAGTACTGCGGATATTCATGCTCAGGAACCAGCTTGCCATCCTGTACGCCCCATTTGTTCGGGGAACCGAACCACAGCTTGATTGTATCGAAGCCGCTGGCCCATCCGCCGGTCCACTTCACCAGCACCATGCCGTAGGTATCCGCCTGACCGTTGCCGTCAGGGTCCTGTTCTTTGAACGCTTTTAGCATATTGTAGAAATCATCCACGGTCTGCGGAGCTTCAAGCCCCAGCTTCTCCAGCCAGTCCTTGCGGTAAACCACGCCGTTGCGGCCCAGCGCCCGTCCTCTGTAGATTCCATAGTTCTTGCCGTCGATGGCTGAGTTGCTCAGAATGACTTCCTTCGCTCCGCTCAGATTCGGATAATCCTTCAGGTACGGACCTACCTCCCAGAAAGCGCCCGATCTTGCCGCATTCACGAAACTCGAGGCTTTGACATCGCCTACATAGATAATGTCAGGCAGCTTGCCGGAAGCCAGCGTGATATTGAATTTGTCGGCATAGGAAGCGTTCGGCACCCATTCGAAATGGATCTTGGTGTTCGTCAGCTCCTCCAGCTTGGCAGCAACCGGACTGCCGTCCTTCGGATAATTTGTTTTGAAAATCGGCAGCATCAGCGTCAGATCCAGCGGTTCTGCAGCTTCAGTTCCGCCAGGCGCATTCCCTTCACTTGAGGCAGACTCCTTCTGCCCTGCAGCATTATTCTCCTTATTGCCGGCACAGCCGGTGAACACACTTAAAATCATAATAGCAGCTAGTAACATAAACAACCATCGTTTCAAATGTATGGAACCTTCTTTACGCGCAATCTTCATTACTTAGCCTCCCTTTGTATGTTGGCATACCCTGTTACCCTTTAACCGAACCGAGCATCACCCCTTTGGCAAAGTGTTTTTGCAGAAACGGATAGACGCACATAATCGGCAGTGTGCCGACCACGATAACTGCCATTTTGATCGACTGCTCAGGCGGCTGTACGAAATTCGGGTCCATCGAGCTGAGATCACCAGCTGCCGACTGGGACAGCATAACGATCTGGCGCAGCATCACCTGCAGCGGCCACTTGGACGGATCATTAATGTAGAGCAGCGCCGAGAAGAAGTTATTCCAGTGCCCGACCGCATAAAAGAGAGTGAACGTCGCCAGCACTGGCTTGGAGAGCGGCAGTACGATTTTCCACAGCAGCCCCAGCTCGGTACAGCCGTCGATGCGGGCCGCCTCCTCAATCTCGACCGGAAGCTCCTGGAAGAAGTTTTTGACGATAATCAGATTGAAGGCGCTGATCGCACCCGGAAGAATTAACGCATTCAGCGTATCCAGCAGCTGCAGCTCGCGGATCACCAGATAGGTGGGAATCATCCCGCCCCCGAACAGCATGGTGAAAATAACCAGATTGAGGATTACATTCCGGCCCATCAGATAACGTTTGGCCATCGGATACGCCATGCTTACTGTGAAAAACAGATTGACCGCCGTACCGATCACCGTCACATACAGCGATACCCCGATACTTCTTACAATGGTATCCGTGGAGAAAATGAACCGGTAGGCATCAAACGAGATGGTAGTTGGAATCAGAAAGACAGCGCGTTTCGTAATTTCCGCCTCGGTTGCGAACGAACCGGAGACCACAAACAGAAATGGCAGGATTGCGGCGATTCCGATAACTCCCAATACAAAATAATTAAATACGTCAAACGTAATCTCTCCGGGGCTCTTATAATGTTTAGCCACGCACACAGCCTCCCTCTCAATAAAGTCCCGATTCGCCCGATTTCTTGGCGAGCCAGTTGGTGCCGAGCACCAGTACAACCCCGATCACCGATTTGAACAGTCCGACTGCGGTGCTGTAGCTGAACGCCCCCTGTGTGATCCCAAGTGCATATACGTAGGTATCAAACACCTCGGCCACCTCACGGTTCAGCGCATTCATCATCAGATAAATCTGCTCAAACCCATTATCCAGAATGGTTCCCATCCGCAGAATCAGCAGAATGACAATGGTGCTGCGGATCGCCGGCAGCGTAATATGCCAGGTCTGGCGCCAGCGGCTGGCCCCGTCCACTACGGCTGCTTCATATTGCTCAACATCAACACCGGCCAGCGCCGCCAGGAAGATAATCGTCCCCCAGCCGCATTCCTTCCAGATGGTCTGCAGGATGATCAGCGGGCGGAACCAGTCGGGGCTGGCCAGGAAATCGATCTTGCTCCCGGTCACGGAGTACAGGAATTCGTTGACAGCGCCGCCCTGTGTAGTCAGGAACACATACGATATACTGGCGACGATGACCATGGATATGAAATGCGGTACATAAATCATCGTCTGAATCGTCCTTTTATAGAAGGACAGCCGGACTTCATTCAGCAGCAGGGCAAGTATGATCGGGGCCGGAAAAAAGAACACCAGATTATACAGCGACAACACGAGTGTATTGCGCAGCAGCATGAAGAAGTCAGGATTCTGGAAGAACGTGCGGAAATGCTCAAGACCGGCCCAATCGCTTTTCCAGAAGCCCAGAAAGGGCTGATAATCTTTAAACGCGAGCAGCACTCCCCACATGGGTACATATTTAAATACGAGAAAATACAGGAGTCCCGGGGTCAGCAGGATGTAGAGCCATTTGTCCCGCTTCAGACGTCTGAAGCGCAGCTCCCGCCTGCTGCGGTAGGTTGCAGCAGCATGTATATCTGCTGTCCCTATTGCCGCTCCTTGCTTCATTACATTCACCTCCATATAGATAAGCAGCCTTGCACTGCCGTGCCTTGGCTGCGCTTCCTATTATGGTTTCAGCGGATTTTTCCGGCAATCGGACTTTTTGGACAGGGGCCTGTCCTGCCCTGATCCGCCCCGCTACAATAAAGTGCAAAGCCGGCAAAACTTTACTATTGCCTGCTGCACAGTGGGCAACTATGATGCCGGGAGACCAAAACGCTCATAATGGGCTCCCCGGGAGGTAAAGCAAGTGAATCATAAGCTATATTACGGCGCTGCATGGTACCCCGAGCTCTGGGGGGAAGCTGAACGGAAGCATGACCTTCAGCTTATGAAGGAAACCGGCATCAATCTCGTCCGGATGGGTGAGTTCATCTGGTCGGAGCTGGAGCCGGAGGAAGGCTCCATTGATATCCGGCCATTCGCTGAGCAGATCCGGCAGCTGCATGCCTACGGCATCGACACCATAATGTGCACCCCGACGGCCACTCCGCCGGTCTGGCTGACACACGGGCACCCGGAACGCCTGATCATCAGGGCGGACGGGGCGGTTATGGGCCACGGGTCCAGGCAGCATGTCTGCACGAATCACCCTTATTTCCGGCAGCGGGCTGCGATAATCACTGAACAGCTGGCAAAAGAGCTGGGGCAGCTGCCGGGTCTAGTCGCCTGGCAGCTCGATAATGAACTCAAGGCACATGTCTCAGAATGCATGTGCGGGACCTGCAAGTCCCTATGGCATGAGTGGCTGGAGAGCCGCTACGGCAATATCGGGAAGCTGAACGAAGCCTGGGGAACGGGAGTCTGGAGCCAGACCTATCAGCAATTCGTTCAGGTGCCGCAGCCGGTGGCTACTCCCTTCCTGCATAACTCATCTCTTGTAACCCTGTACCGCCTGTTCCAGATGGAGACAACCGCCGGATTCGCAGCTGAACAGGCAGCGATTCTCCGCCGCTATTCGCCAGCTCCCATAACCCATAACAGCAGCGTCGCTTTCCATGTGGACAATGAACAGCTGTTCCGGGAGCTCGATTTCGCCTCGTACGACACTTACGCCTCACAGGCCAATAAGCATGCCTATCTGCTGAACTGTGATCTGTGGCGTAATATCAAGCCAGAGCGGGACTTCTGGCTGCTGGAGACCAGTCCGGCCTATGCCGGTTCGCTCATGAGCTACGGCGAACCCCATCCGGACGGCTATCTCACCGCTGAAGCTGTGTCTGCCTATGCGTTGGGGGCAGGAGCCTTCTGCTATTGGCTGTGGCGGCAGCAGCGCACCGGCAGCGAGCAGACGCACAGCTCCATCATCAGCGCCTGGGGCAAGCCTGCGCTCGGCTATGACAATGTGCGGGAAGCCTCCGCAGCGCGCCTGCTGATCGAGCCGCACCTGCTGGCTACCCGGCCGGCGCAGGCTGAGGTCGCCATCACCTATTCAGACCGGACCAAGGCGTACCTGGCGACGGAGCCGCACCGGAAGCTGAGCTACCGCTCCCTGCTGGGGGACTTCTACAAGCGGATACTCGATATGGGCATACACCGTGACCTGCTGCCCGAAGGCGGAGAGCTTAGCGGCTACAAGCTGCTGTTCACCCCTTTTGTGCATTATCTGTCGCCGGAATATATCCAGAAGGCTCTCAGCTTTGCTGAGGCTGGCGGCATCTGGATCGCCGGTCCGCTGAGCGGAGGCCGCACGGCCGACCATACCCTGCATACCGATGCTGCACTGGGCGGGTTGGAGCGCATCGCCGGGGTAATCACCAGATATGTCTACCCGATGGAGGGAACGGGCAGCATTGGCGAGGCCTTCGGCCTCTCCGCACCGTTGTCCCTGTGGAGCGCGGTGTTCGAGCCGCTGCCGGGCGGTGCAACCGTGACCGGCAGGATCACGGCAGGCCGGACGCCGGGCCTGGCCTTCCTGACCGAGCAGCCCTATGGCCGCGGAGCCATCGTAATGCTCGGCTCCCTGCCCTCCGGAGAAGCGGGGGACAAGCTGCTGTGCGCGCTGATCGATCATTATGCAGCCCGGGCCGGTGTGACTCTGCGGAGCGATGTCACCCAGGGCACGGTCGTCTGTCCAAGACACGGAGCGTCCGGTGAACTATGGACGATCGTGAATATGGACGGACTCGGAGGCAGTGTAACCCTGCCGCGGGGCGGACAGGATGTGCTGAGCGGTGAGCACGTGCCAGCCGGTCCGCTGACGGTCGGTGCTTACGGCTACAGACTTATTGCGTTGTAGGCAAGGGGCGCCAAGCGGGCGGGGGAGAATTCATCCGGGCTGGAGCTGCTGCAATCTGAATCCGGCAGTAACGCAGCGGAGTTTACCGCCACTGCTCAGCCTCCTCAGGCCCAGGCTATAATTGCACATCAGCTGCTCTGGAGGACTGACAATCCGCTAATCGGGCCAATCAGGCTGAATTGCGGGATAAGCGGACTCAGATTCCGTTAATGGGCCGGCTGGCCACCATTTTGGGCACGAATGAACAGGATAGGTGATTCTCAGTCCGCTTCGGCCTCAATATTAGGGTTTTCCGGGAAATAAGCGCTTTTCAGTCCACTTCACTCTGCTGACATCCCTTGCTCCAGCACGCTGTACCTTATCTTCGCGAACCTCTGCCCGGTAACCAAAAAGGCCAGCCAGAAGTTTCTGGCTGACCTAATCATACGAAAGACTACACCACAGCATTCCCTCTGCCGGGTGTAGTCTTTTTTTATCGATACCTGCGTCTGCTTATACGCCAGTCTTCTGTACTGCATCAAGCTGCTGCAACTGCTCTATCTGGTGCAGATGATTAAGCAGCTGCTGATAGTGATCGGCTTTTTTCTGGACGGTAAGCACCATCTTCTGGAACTGACCTGCATCCTGTCCCGATTTCTCCAGAATACGCAGCAGATCGCCATTGATCTGCTCCACATCCTCCATGCTGCTCTCCTGCGACTCCTGAATCTTCTCCAGATGCTGGAACACCTCTTCCTCCGCCTCCACGATCTCGTTCATATATACCGTGGACTGGCTGATCTTCGCATTCGTCTCTGTCATCGCTGTTGTCCCGTCACCGGACTTGCTGTGTAGCTGCTCCATTACCTGGGTCATCCCCGAAAGGGAGCCCATGATCTCCTTCACATGACTGCGCGTGCTGTCGGCCAGCTTGCGGATTTCTGTGGCAACCACCGAGAAGCCCCGTCCGTGCTCTCCGGCCCGCGCCGCCTCGATTGCTGCATTCAGCGACAACAGATTCGTCTGCTCAGCAATATCCGTAATGATCTTCGCCAGCTGCTCGATGCTCCGGAAATGCCCCCGCAGGTCCTCATTCAAGGTGACAAATTCAGTAAATACCGCCGAAGCCTTCTGCATTTCAGCCGAGATCTGGATATTGGACTCTTTGGCGAATTCAATTTTATTGGAGGAAAAAGAGAGGCTGCCATACATTTCATTGATGAGATCTTCGGTCTGCCCGCTGTTGGTCTTCAGATGCTCCAGCAGCTGCTGGGTGCCGCCGATCTGGCTGATCAGCTCACCGCTGCCCGCCCGTAAAGCCGCAAACTCCTCTACCAGCTGTGCCTCTTCCTTGAGAATCTCATCAGTTTCGCGGCGGATCTGTCCGGCCAGGGTATAGGCGTGCATCCCATAGGATTCAGTGGCTGAAGCGGCGTTAACGGCAGCTGTCCCGCCAGTATTCTCTGGAGGCTCAGGAGCATTTGCCGCTGTTCCAGCTATATTTACCGTCCCGGCTGATTGTCCGGAGCTGTCCGTTTTTTCAAGAACGGCTAGTGTATTATGACTTTGAACACCTCCGGCAGAGGTGCTTTTGCCCCATGAAGTGCGTAATCTGGTTATCCACTGCATAATCAATCTACTCTCCCTTATTCAACCAGCAGCAGAATCATGGTCTGGTTGGCATGCTTTTTATAGTATTGCTCTCCGTAGCTGATGAAACCTGTAGTGTTGCCGCAGAATCCGAGCATCGTCCTGTCAAAATCCGCCCACAGACCGTCCCGGATGAAGAGCTGATCCCGCAGCGTACAGTTAATGTTGAGCACAAAGGATGGCTTGTACGGGCTCCCGCCCAGCGTCTCCTCCAGCACAGCAAGCGGATCTGCTGCACTCAGCACCTCCACATAAGTACTAGACATAACCTGGCTGTAAAATGTGACAGAGCCATCCGGGTTAATTGTCATCGGTGAGGCGATGATCAGATCGTCTTCGTATCTTTTGCCCAGCGGGCTGCTCAGGAAATGCTCTGCCAGGTCCGCCTCCGGGACACCAAGCACGCGCGCGTATTCTTCCGCAGCAGGACGTCCGTTGAAGGAATACACCGTTCTGCCGAACACATCGGCTTCTGTCACCAGCAGCGTTGTCCCGGTGGGAACATAAATATTCTCTTTAACCAGTGCGGTACGGCCCGGCATATTGAAGAAAATCCCCAGGTTCCGCACCCGTCGGCTTCCTATGTAAATATAAGTCTCTCCATGCTCATCATCCGCTGCACTTCCCCCGACGATCTTGAATTCCGGGGCAATGAAAAACAGCGAGGAGAGGAGCGTCTCCTCCATCGCGCCTGTACCGTCACATAGCAGCAGCAGAAAGGCATTAGCGTTGCCTTGGACTTTGTGATATGAGGCACTTAGTATATTGCCGCTAAGCACGGGCGGATGCAGGATCTCCACAATATCGGCTATCCCTGATTCGTATTCGAACCCTGTGACTACGCCGCTGCGGTAGCCCTGCGGGGTATATTCGCCTTTGGTCGAGCACAATACCGCCCGGGAGGGTGCATGCCGGGACAATTCGCTGACTGCCGCAGCGGAAGCAAACAGCACCAAGCCTCTGTTGCTATCCAGTTGTTCCAGATGCCGCCTGGCTTCGCCCGGTGTGTTAAAAGATAAAGCTTTCATTATGTATATCAACCTTCCTTCGCGGGATCTCTCCCTGAAAACGTTACTGAAAAATTAAGCTTTAATTTTCAATACTTCTTATGGTAAAACCAGAACCGGGCCTACTGTCTGTGAATAATGTCGCAATTCCCTCGCCAAAGCCTTATTTCCGGCGCAAAAATACGGCTGTCACGGGTGACTAAGGTTGAGCCGCTCACAGAAAGGCTGTATCATGAACATACTGTAGATACGATGGATACGTTGGATACGATGCCCAGAGCCGGGCATCACATTAATAATAGAAAGGAAGTGTGAGACCATGACTTATTCACAGCGTTCCAGTCACCCTGCCGCCGCATCGGACTACACCTATCTGGAATACCAGATCGAATTAGCTGCAGAAGAATTGGCGGTGGCAGTAAAGGCGCAAGACGAAGCCCGGGCAGAGGCCATCCGCGAGAAAATTGCCAAACTCGAAGATGAGCTGGCGCAACTTGAGGATTAAACCTGATTACATCTGATTACGCCGATTACACCTGATTACATCTGACTAAGCCTGACTAAGCCGATTATTGTAGTACCGTCACTTCTCGATTCGATTCTATCTCTAACAATAGATCATGTGATAATGATTATCAATGACAAAAAAGATGCAGATTCCAGCAGCGACGCAAGAGGCACCTGTTTTCTCAAGCAAACCGATAGTCATTCGGTGTAGGGCCGGGCTTCGGGCTGCTGCGGTGCGGGGAATGTGGGGTTGTTCTGAGTGTGCTGGAATATGCTGGGTGGGTGCTGGGTATGCCGGGTGAGTGCTGGAGTATGCTGGGTGGGTGCTGGGTATGCCGGGTGAGTGCTGGAGTGTGCTGAGTGGATGCTGGGTATGCTGGGTGAGTGCTGGGTAGGTGCTGGGTAGGTGCTGGGTAGGTGCTGAGCATTGTGTGTGCTGGGCGTTGTGTGTGTGCTGAGTGCTGGGTGCGTGCTGAGCGTTATTCCGAGCGTTCTGCCCGGCATCGATTGAGTTTTTGAGCAAAGATTACACTTTACAGCCTTGTCCAGGCAGAAATGTTGTACGTATTACAACTCTGCCCCCTAGTTTCCAAGGAGTTTGAGGGGATTGTTGTATGAAATACAACAATTGTCAGGCTAAGCCGCCGGAAAGAAAGGAAATGTTGCATTTCATACAACAATTCTCAATTTGAGGCGGATATAGGAAGAAAATGTTGTATTTTGTGCAGGATTCTCGTCCAGCAGGCACTGTCCGCCCGGCGAGTCCAACGAAATAGCCCCAAAAGAGCGGGGCTTATGCTCGTTGACTACCACGCTGAACACTGATTACCTCGCTCACTACCTTGCTGAACACTGATTACTTCTCACCACGCTAACTATTGATTACCTCAATCACTACCACACTAACTACTGTTTACTTCGCACCACGCTGACCACTAATTACTTGCCCACTACCGCACTGACTACTAGTTACCTCCTCCCTGCCACGCTGACAACTGATTACCTCACTCACTACTGGTTACCTCCTCCTTACCACGCTGAACACTGATTACTTTACCACACTGACTACTAGTTACCTCCCCCTGCCACGCTGACTACTGTTTACTTCGCACCACGCTGACTACTGGTTACCTCATCCCTACCACACTAACCACTGGTTACCACATCTACCACGCTGACCACACATCAACTCACTCACTACTACACTGCTGGTTACCTCATCCCTACCTCGCTGACCATTATTACTTGCTCACTACCGCACTGACTACTAGTTACCTCCTCCCTGCCACGCTGACTACTGGTTACTTCGCTCACTACCACACTCACTACTGATCACCTCCTCATTACCTCACTCCCTACCACGCTGACTACTGATCACCTCACTCACAACCACGCTGACTACTCACGTACTCTGCAGGCACCCTAAAACAAATTAATCACCTTATAAAAAAGAGGCTATCCCCGTCATTGCTGACACAGCGGGATAGCCTCTTATGGTTTACCTATTTGCCGATTTACTATTTACCTGTTTCCTTGTTTACTATTTACCTGTTTGCCTGTTTACTTCTTTACTTGTTTGCCCGTTTACCTGTTTACCTATGGACTTCTCAGCCAGCAGCAGGGCTTAGCCCAATTTCACCAGGCTGTAGTTTTTCTTGCCTTTGCGGACGATGATGAATTTGCCGCCGATGGCAAGCTCAGCCGTAATCTCAGTTTCCAGCTCGTTGACGCGCTCGCCGTTAATGGAGATTGCACCTTTGGTAATATCCTCACGCGCCTGGCGTTTGGATGGCTCGATGCCCAGGTCGACCAGCCAGTCGACAATGTTCTTCGATTCCTTAGCGGCGGTGAAGGTCGGCATTTCCTTGAAGCCTTCTTCGATTTCATCGGCAGTCAGGGAGCTGATATCACCGCTGAAGAGCGCTGCGCTGATGCGTTTGGCCTGCTCCAGCAACTCTTCGCTGTGGACGAAGCGGGTCATCTCTTCGGCAAGTGTTTTTTGCGCCTCGCGTTTGTGCGGCTCCGTCGCAACCTTCTCCTCCAGCGCCTCGATTTCTTCTTTACTCAGGAAGGTGAAGTATTTCAGGTATTTCACCACATCGCGGTCATCGGTATTCGCCCAGAACTGGTAGAACTCGTAAGGTGTGGTCTGCTTCGGATCCAGCCATACCGCGCCGCCGGCCGATTTGCCGAACTTGGTGCCGTCTGCCTTCAGCATCAGAGGGATCGTCAGGCCGAAGGCCTTGGCTTCGTTGCCTTCTTTTTTACGGATCAGATCGAGGCCGCTCGTAATATTGCCCCACTGGTCCGAGCCGCCGATCTGCAGCTGCACATCCTCATGCTGGTACAGATGCAGGTAATCCATGGACTGCAGAATCTGGTAGGAGAACTCGGTGAACGAGATTCCGCTGTCCAGACGGCTGGATACTACGTCCTTAGCCAGCATCGTGTTGATGCTGAAGTTCTTGCCGATGTCGCGCAGGAATTCGATGACGTTCATATCCTTGGTCCAGTCGTAGTTGTTCACCATCCGCACCTGATTGTCGCCTTCGGTAATGAACAGCTTCTTCATCTGGGCCGTCAGCGCATCCACATTCTCCTGTACCTGCTCCAGCGTCTGCAGGGAGCGCTCGCTCTGGCGTCCGCTCGGATCGCCGATCGTTCCGGTAGCCCCGCCGATCAGAATGACCGGACGGTGCCCGGCCAGCTGGAAGCGTCTAAGCATCATAAAAGGAATTAGGTGACCAATATGCATGCTGTTCCCTGTCGGGTCCACGCCGCAATACAGTGAAACAGCCTTACTATTCGTTAATTCACGCAGTCCGTCCGCATCTGTCTGCTGGTTAATGGCGTCGCGCCACAGCAACTCGTCGATAATGTTCAACATGTACAGCCCCTTTGGTTTGTTTGTTGTGTAATTGGTATGCATTGAAAAACAGCCAGCTTACCGGGTAACTCTGCAATTCCCGAATTTGGGCAACAAAAAATCGCCCCTTGTCTATTCAGACACAGGGACGATTATCATTAACCGTGTTACCACCCAAATTGCACAGACACTATGTTACAGTATGTCCGTACCACTCTTCCGCGAGTTATCGTTCGCTTAGCTCCGCTTGGCATTACCCAAGATACTCCCGAGGTGTAATTCGCAGTCCATTGTATATACCGGGTTCCATCAACCCCCGGCTTTCTGGGAACAGGGACAAGTCTGCTACTGGCTCGTTCAACGTATACCAACTATAAGATTACAGAAAGTATAGCCGCTTCTAAAATCGTTGTCAATGCGCTGGCAGCGCCAGCCAGGAGCTGCCTACTCCAAATCTGCTCCGTTGCTGGCAATTGCCTTCTGGTACCAGTAGAAGCTCTTCTTCTTCTTCCGGTCAAGCGTTCCGTTTCCGTCATCGTCCTGGTCCACATAGATCACGCCGTAACGCTTGGACATCTCCGAAGTCGATGCGCTGATAATATCAATCGCCCCCCAGGCGGTGTAGCCCATGACTTCGACTCCGTCCAGAACCGCTTCCTTGACCTGAGTGATATGCTTGCGCAAATAATCGATCCGGTAATCATCCTGGATGGAACCATCCTCTTCGACCTTATCCTTCGCACCCAGCCCGTTCTCCACCACAAACAGCGGCAGCTGGTAACGGTCGTACAGCTCTTTCAATACAATCCGCAGGCCAACCGGATCAAGCTGCCAGCCCCACTCGGTAATCTTCAGGTTCGGATTCTTCACGGTGCTGAACAGATTGCCGCCGGTCACACCATATTTCTCAGGAGTAACTGTGGAAATAAGCGATGTATAGTAGCTGAAGGAGATGAAGTCCACCGTGTTCTCACGCAGCAGCAGCTCATCGCCAGGCTCAGTCACAAGCTGAATATGATTGTCGGCAAAATAACGCTTCATGAACGGAGGATAGCTTCCCCGCGCCTGCACATCGGTATGCATCAGATTGAGCTGATTATCAATCTGGGCCTGCAGCACATCCTCCGGATCGCTGGTCGCCGGATAATGGATCATGCGCGCGAGCATGCAGCCGATGCGGAATTCCGGATTAATCTCCCGCCCTTTGCGGGTCGCCAGACTGCTGGCCACGAATTGATGATGCAGCGCCTGATAGGACGCCTCCCGGATGTTATCCACCGTATCCTCTACTACCCCGCCTCCGGTGAACGGCTCGATGACGGTAGTATTGATCTCATTGAACGTCAGCCAATATTTCACTTTGTCCTTGTATCTTGTCATCACAGTCTCGGCATATTTCTCATAAAAAGCAATCACCGCACGGTTCCTCCAGCCCCCGTAATTCAGCACCAGCGACATCGGCATCTCATAGTGGGAGAGCGTAACCAGCGGTTCAATATCATATTTGTGCATCTCATCGAACATGTCGTCATAGAACTGCAGGCCCTTCTCGTTAGGCTCGGCATCATCCCCATTCGGGAAGATCCGTGACCAGTTGATCGACATCCTGAACACTTTGAAGCCCAGCTCGCCGAACAAGGCGATGTCCTCTTTGAACCGGTGATAGAAATCAATCCCGTACCGTTTCGGGTAGCCCTCCGCTGAGGCATGCTGCATTCCGCGCTCGATCGTTTCACTGGTGACATGCATCAGCTCTTTGAGGTTGGTGTAATCTTTTTTCTTATAGTATGGCACCATATCTGCCGTGGATAATCCTTTACCGTCTGCGTCAAAAGCGCCCTCTGCCTGGTTGGCGGCGATTGCTCCGCCCCATAGGAATCCATGTGGAAAAGTGGTCATTTTGTCATCTCCCATTGTTCGTTATAAAAAGGCAGGCCGTAACTGCGTGATGTTTGGACTTCCGGCCGCTGTTGTCTCCAGATGTTCTGAATTATACCGCTATTAGCGGATAACATCCGGAGACAAAGGCGGACGCTATCGCTCCTACAGTTCCAAACTTCCCTCCGTTACTAATAGCCTTTTGCTAGGATGAAGCGGATTCGAAGGTGACAAAATTCTAAGCCAACCCGATCGCTTCGTTCCGAAATCACTAAGCTCAAACTCAGGCTAAGACCGGAGCTGGCGCCTGGAAATAACTCAGGCTAAGCTCAACATTGAAGACCAAAAACTAAGATCCAAAACTAAAATCCAAATTATAGACCAAAAACTAAACCCAAAAACCAAAATCGAAAGTCCAAATCGAAGATCCAAGCTAATCCCCATAAAAGATCGAAGATACGACCAAACCTAAACCGGCAACCGAACCTTACAGCTCCGCCTTCAACACCGGCTCACCGAAAGCAACTTCGCCCAGCTTAAGCGGCAGAATCTGCTTGTAATCGGCCGTATTAGTAACGACCATAGCGGTCGTAATATCATAATTCTGGGCAATTTGCGCCAGATCGAAGGTAAGCAGCTTGTCGCCGGCCTGAATCGGATCACCGGCCTGCACATGCGCTTCGAAGAATTGGCCGCGAAGCTTCACGGTGTTGATCCCGACGTGGATCAGGAGTTCCATGCCGTCAGCGTTGCGGATAACCATAGCATGCTTGGTTTTGAAGACATTCATTACAGTACCGCTGACTGGAGATACGAGCTCGCCGACCGTAGGCACAAACGCAATGCCTTTACCCATCAGCTCATCGCCGAAGGTAGGGTCATTGACTTCTTTTAAGGGAATCGCCTTACCCGTCATTGGTGCATAAGCTGTGCTTTCTGCGGTAGCGGATGCCGGTTCTACCTCAACCTCTACCTGTGCCGGAGCTGCCGGGGTCACATCTGCCGGTTTAGCGGCGATACTGCCGGAAATCTGCTCCGCATCATCAGCCTCTTCCTGGAAACCAAGCAACACTGTAACAACCGCTGCAACTACAAAGGCAATGACCATCCCGCCAAAGGCGTACCAGAAGGTCTGTCCAACCAATCCCGGCAGACCCGGGATACCGCCGTTACCAGCCAGCGCATATGCCTTGGCACCGAACGCCAGCGCGAAGCCGCCGCCTGCCGCACTACCGATCATTGCCGCGATGAACGGCTTTTTGTATTTCATATTGACGCCATACATGGCCGGCTCAGTAACACCCATAAGTGCGGTGAAGCTGGTGGACAGGGCGACGGATTTCAGTTTCTTGTCTTTGGCCCGGAAGAATACGCCCAGAGTAGCGCCCGCCTGACCCATATTGGAGATGAAGGTCAGCGGCAGGAACTTATCGAAGCCGAGTGTAGCCAGGTTGCTGATAATAACCGGAACCAGTGCGTAGTGCATACCCGTCATAACAATCAGGGACATCGCCCCGCCAAGCACGATCCCGGAGATCAGGCCGCCTTCATTCAGCAGCCAGTTAATGCCGCCGGACAATCCGTCTCCGACGAAGGTTCCCAGAGGTCCAATTGCGATCAGCGTGACCGGAACCATCACCAGGAGGGAGATCAGCGGAACGAGCAGCAGCTTGAGAGACGGTATGATGAAGCGGTCTACTGTTTTTTCCACGTAAGAAAGGATCCAGATCGCGAGCAGAATTGGAATTACGGAAGATCCGTAGGAGACCGCTGTTACCGGAATACTGAGGAAGGATACGGGGTTACCGCTGGACAATAGTGCGCCCATATCCGGATACATCAGCGCCGCGCCGACACCAACTGCTATATACGGGTTACTGCCGAATTTACGCGCTGCACTGAAGGAGATCAGCATCGGCAGGAAGTAGAATACGCCATCGCCAATCGCAGACAGGATACGGTACGTGTCTGTTCCCGCTGACAGCCATTCCAGGGTCACGAATAGAGCGAGCAGTCCCTTCAGGATACCGGCAGCCGTGATTGCGGGCAGCATCGGTGCGAATACACCGGCGATTGTCTCAAAAATCTTCAGAATCACATTCTGCTTCTTCCCGTCCTCCTGCTTATTTCCTTCCGCTGTCTGCTTGAGCGCCGGGTACTCTTTAACCATTTCGTCGAATACCTTAGGCACATCATTGCCGATAATGACCTGGAATTGCTCACCCGAGATATTGGTGCCCATCACCATATCCAGCTTTTTGAGCGCGGCCTGATCCGCTTTATTGTTGTCCTTCAGCTCGAAGCGCAGACGCGTTACACAGTGGTACACCGACTTCACATTGGATACTCCGCCCACCGACTTGACGATTTGCTGTGCTGTTTCCTGGTGTTTCATTCGTCTTTCCCCCTAAATTGTAGGTAATAAAAAAACCCGAATGAACACGTGCATACGCGAAAGATACGCATGCCGGTTTTCATTCGGGTTTTGCCTGATTGAACAGTAACAAGCCCCTTGTTATTTGGTTTTCATCAGCCTCTCCAGATGCAGGGTCAGATAGAGCTGCTCGGAATGGGTCATGACGTACTCGTAGTTCTTCAGGATAAAAGATTCAATCTTGCGGATGCATTTGAAGGTGTCCGGATAATTCTTCTTAACCACCTTGTACAAATACTCCTCGGTATCGTCATGGCTGGTATGGGTGATGACCCGCTGGCAGAAATATTTGAGATGCGTAATGAATCTGAAATAGTTGACGCTGTCCTCGTCCAAATCCATGCCAAAATGATATTTGATAATGTTCATAATCTCCTGCAGCAGCTGCATCAGATGCGTCACATCGTTCATCGAATCATTGACTTCGGCATTGATGAAATGCAGCGCGATATTGCAGATCTCATCCTTGGGAAAATCAATCCCCAGCCGCTCCCGCAGAATCGTCAGTGCTTCCTTCGCCACATCGTACTCGGCTTTGTAGAAATGCTGTACCTCCCAGGATAACGGGTTGCGGACAATCTGCTCCCGCTCCATCCGCTGCACAGCGAAATGGATATGATCCGACAGCGATACATAAATCCCGTCACTGATCTGCTTATTCAGCTGCATGCGCGCCAGACTTACAATATCATCTGTCACTTGCAGGATTTCAACCGGCATTTCTGTAACAATCGCCTTGAAGCGCTCATAGATGGAGGAATCCTGAAGCCGGAAGACTTTCTCAATCCGCGCCTCGTCAATCGGGTCGCCCGCCCGGAACTGGAAACCGATACCCCGGCCGAGGATAAGCAGCTCCTGATCCTTATCATCCACGGTGCTGACGATATTATTGTTAAAAATCTGTTTGATTATCACTTTCGACCCACCTGCTTTTGAGGAATAAAAAAGGGCAAAACAACAACGGAAACGAATCAATCATTCCCATTGTGGTTTTGCCCGCATTACCGGTAACAAGCCTCGGAAACAATTTAACATATGCTGAAAACGGTGTCAACCGTAATTATCAGAAATCTGCTTTGCTAATTATGCCCATAGCAGTGCTCTTTTTATGAGTGGCAGGATTGTAGCAGTGCAGCGGTGTGACCTCAATGACTTCTGTGACTGTTGTGACTTCTGTGACAGTGAAACCATTGCATAGCCAATATAGTAATGGGGAGGGATTAACTGGTAAATTTTTCTTCATTCAAAGGAGTGTTACTTAGGTGCAGCTTAAGACAGGGGAACATGCAGGGATTTTTACCGGAAAACGTATTTCAGCCTGGTTTATCTTTGGCCTTATTATTCTGGAGATTATTTTCGCGATGACAGTGAACCTCCTTTTCTTTGAAAAGGGGACCTTCGATGGCATTAACCGGCTGACCCACGGGTGGATAAATGCCACGTTATGCGCAGGACTGCTCGGTCTCATGGTAATTGTCATTATTTATTTATGGGTAATGGTCCGGATTCCGCTGCGGGATCTGGGACTGAGACGGGAGAAGCTGCTGGCCGGATGCCTATGGACATTTGTGTTCTGGCTGGCTGTCAATGTAATGAGTGCCTGCATTAATCTCATTGCCGGTACAGCACTTACATGGAATCAGGACCTTGCCAACTTTCCGAATCTGTTTCTGGGCGCTTTACTCGGACAATTGTTCGGCAATGCCTTGCTGGAGGAGATTATCTTCCGCGGCTTCCTTTTTGTGCAGATTCATCATTGGTTGTCTGGAACGGGTAAGCCTTCTTCCCGCATAGTTAAGGCGATGCTCATCTCGCAAACGGTCTTTGCCCTCATGCATATCCCGAACCGGATTTACGGCGGTCTTCACGGAATGGAGTTTGTGTATGATTTTATCCAGCTGGTCATTCTCGGGATGCTGTTTGCACTCCTCTATGTCCTGACCCGGAATCTGTTCATCGTAGTGGGCGTCCACTCGCTGCTGAATGTGAATCTGGTGATCTGGTCTAACAGCTACGCTACCACTGCATCGCTTACCTGTATGGGCTTTGCTATCGGAATTCTTCTCCTGCTGCGGAGAAAGAAAGTACATAACCGGAAATCCGTGATACATTATTGACGTTTTAACTGTAAAAAAAGCAAGACCCTGTTTGCGGACTGAAGCTGCAGGGTCTTGCTTAATGGGTTCTAATTACCCGGGCGAACAGGCTCTAGTGCATTTATCTGGGATACCGCGTAAGTCAGCTCCGTTAACGCAGAACTCACATCAGCAATGATGAGCTGCATCTCTTCATAAGGAGGGACAAAGGTGATACCAAATTCAAAAGTATAGCTGTAAATCTTAGGCTTGGATGGGTCGCTTAAATGACGGCTGTAGGCATAATCCTGCGTCGTCCCGCTGGTATAATACAATTGGGCCGACTCTTCAACCTTATAGGACTTGCCTCGAACAGCTTGTAACGCTGAGTTCATCCGGTTCCCAAGTTCCCGTTCCAGTTTCTCATCCTGCGGCGTAATGTATTCTTTGTAGCTGTCCCTCATAAACTCAGTAGTTCCACGCATTCCGTCATACTGATGATTCAAGAAATTCTGGCCGGGGTCAGTGGTTTGGTTATTGTCATCCCCCCAGTTGTACATAATTTTCTCTCCAAAGCTGTGAATATCTACATAGAAGCGGATTTGCGGATACGTATCCAGAAGATACTTGATATTCTGCGATTCCGGCTCGGAGAATGGGGCTGGTCCAAGGTAAACCAGACTGTTTTTATCTGCTGAGGTACCGATTGTACTGCCCCACAAGAAATCAAAATTCCGGTTCAAATCAACGCCCATCGGTCTCCCGTTCTCATCAGGCCGGCGGTTCTTCCGCCACCAGAAGCCATTACCCGCCAGCTGATCATTCAATGAATCTTGACCATGGTTTTCCTGACAATACACCTTGCCATCCGGATTAACCTCCGGAAAGATAATCAGGTCTACAGATTCCAGCGCCTGCTTAATTTGTTCATAAGTAAAGCTTTTGTTCCCATACTGGATGGGCTGCCTGCTTGTATAGGCCTGGGTGAGCTTGGTTAACAAGTTAATGCAAATGTCAGAACCACCCCACTCGCGCGCATGCACATTACCAGTAATCAGAATGGCCGGTTTTACTCTGGCTTGTTGTCGGGCAGCACTGAGCTTAACCGCACGGCATGTCCGCCCCTCCCACGTCCGGTTAGGGAGAGTGATCAGCGAGACCAGCCCCGGGTTTTGCCGGCTAAGCTGCAGCAATGTATTATCGATTTCGTCCACAGTCATATAACCGCCCCGCACCGACTCAGCTGTGAAATTCGCGGCTTGGGATTCGGACTCTAACCGGTTTCCATGGTAAACCTCCTGTAGTCGCTGAGCAGGAATATCTGTAGCATCCAGCTCGATCTCCAGAGTGTAGCCCTCTTTCTTCAAGAGCTCCGCCTGTTCTGCAGACAGAATCCCGGAGACGGAATACTCTGCCTCTGTGATTTGCTTGGCACTGCTTCTTGCCAGATCCAGATTGTAATTCTCCAGCTCATGCAATTTTTCCAGCGATGAAGCATGAATAACCGCTTGTACTACTTTCACTTTTATCACCCTTTCTTCTGCTTCGGGTTCAATAATGAGGTGAAGGACCAGCATGATTGCTGGTCCTTCATACAGTTATCTCGACACTTCGGCAATCTTAACGGTTTTATGACTGCACTTGCTAACCGGCCGTTCCATATGGCCCTGGTCGTCTGTGCACCACGACTGCGACTGGAAGGCGAGGAACAGGCCGAGCCATTTGTCCTCCTGCTCGAAATGAATCACAATTCCGCCATCCTGCCAGATGCCGTCGTCTTTTCTGTATTGCTCAACGTTCCCTTGATTCATATGAATGTTGTGAATACCGCCCGGGAAAGGCTCACCGTATACATAAATTTCAGCTGTTTCATCCTTGATGGCACGTTGCAGATAAGCATCCAGCTTCTCATTCAGATCATTGTCAGGACCGTTTTCATTATATGGAAGTGCAACCATCTTGGAGGGGTCAAACAGTCCGCCACGGATGTAATCCAAAGCAATTTCACGGTTGGATTTACCGATTTTTGTAAAGCCATCGTTCAGCCCCTGCAAATGGGTGATTTGCTCCGAATGGAACTGATCACCGACCAGATATAACAGCTCCGAAGGAGTCTCTCTGGATTGAACGTTGATGGCTAATTTGTATTCTCTGCCGTCAGCCTTGACTACTGCATGATAATGCGGGGTGCTGTCACCTGTGGGTGGTGCAGGTATTCCTCTGATGATCTTTCCTTTTAACACTCCGTATGGATTCAGCGGCATAATAATCGCTCCTTTTTAGTGTGTAGTTTGTGTTGTATGTGCTTGCTTCAACCGCTCAAGTGCCCATTTGGTTTTGGACATATCCTGCTCGAGCAGCAGCTTAGCCTCTTTAAACAGAGTAATGAATTGTTGATGCTTGTCCGCTGCTTCGGCTTCGGTGGCGTTCTTTATTTTCATTGTTGCTTCAGCCATGCGCTCTGCCCCGAGGGTCCAGACTTCCAGGTGAACTTTCTCCTGTTCCCACTAACTTTTATATTTCTCGGACCGGATAGGACCCATCACCCGGGTATCTGCTATAGACTTGAAGACACTGCTATCTTTAAAAGGCTGCGGGGCCTTGTCCAGGATTAGCTGCCTCCATTGTCCCTCAGGCTTGTCTTCCAGAGCAATGTCAAAGTCTTTTGCCAGAGATAACGCTTGCTTCTTGTACCCCCACTCGACTTCAAGTTCGTATTCTGCAAGTGTAAATCCTTCCTGCACCGCTTGTTCCATAGCGCTACGCATATCCGGATAATCCCTGATCCGTCTCTTGTAGGTAAGCTCCCATTTCTCTTCCTTGAAACGGCTACGGACAATCTACCCTGTCTCATAAAGCTTCAACTCAGGCGTATCGAGCAGGTGAATTTGCATTTTGTCCTTGAGTTCAAAGGATAGCCCCGCTATCTTGGGAAGCAACTGTCCATCTCCCGCCAGCACCTGCTTAGGGTCAAGGAAAAGCTTGAATTCAAAGGACATTCCTTCGGGCATGATTGGACCTCCTTGTCAGGGTGCGGATTATGAATATGAGTTCAAATCCGGTTTATTGTTTCTCCAATACTCGGCCAGCAGCTCCGGTGCGGTCAGAAAGAGCAAGCCGTTACCTTCAGCTGCTTTGGAACTGCCCAGCGGCAAAGTACATCTGACAATCTGCGCATATAACTCATCTTCAGTTAACTTGCGGTTGAATTGGGATTCACTTTGATAATAGTTGAGCACAAGGGCTAATGCCCCAGCGACATGCGGAGAAGACATCGAGGTACCTGAAATTACTTTATAGGGTTCATTACGGTCAGGGACCAGATCAAGGGGATAACAGGACAGCACATTAACACCGGGGGCAGTCAGGTCTACCTCATTATTCTTCGTCAGGAGCTCGGCGTGCTCTCCGCTAAAATCAACCGCGCCTACAGAAGTGCATTCATTGTATGCTGCCGGGTAGCGTTTCTCATTCCGGTCACTGTTTCCAGCTGCGCAGACTACGATGATGCCTTCACCTACTGCCCGTTTAATAGCTTCATGCATGCCATCATGACCAGCTCCGGCAGAGAAGGACATATTGATGATTTGGACCTGCTGCTTAATGGCGTAATCAATCGCTTCTGCGATCCATTCCGGACGGCCGCTCCCTTTGCGGTTCAGTACCTTCAGAATCAGCAGATCCGCTTCCGGTGCGACTCCGACGACGCCCTTGTCGTTCTTGGTAGCAGCAATGGTTCCGGCCACATGGGTGCCGTGCCCATTGTAGTCCTTGTAGCTTTCTTTGGTGCCCCCGTCATCATCGGTGAAGTTCCAGCCCCCGGTAATCCTGTCCTTCAGATCCGGGTGGTCTTTGTCGCAGCCGGTATCCAGAACAGCAATTTTTACACCTTTGCCATATTTACCTTTCTCCCAAAAAGCCGGAGCCTGGATCATCTGCACCCCCTTGGGGATTTCTTTGATATGGCGCGTTACGTCATCGGCTTGAAAAGGCTGAAGCTCTACGGCATCGCTTGTGAGCGTACTTATTGCAGACATTGTGTAACCCCCACTCTGTTTTAATTATTATAAGACGGCTTATACACACTGAAATCGATCCGGTCAGCCAATTCAGGGAGATCAATAAAGGGATTCCGGTTGCCCTGGATTGCAAAGATCTCCTGATTTCTGTGCTTTTCGTATTTCAGGTTGGGCGGGAAGTCCTTATGCCATTTCAGGAGTACATTTATGTCTTGCTTTTTGACGTGCTTTGATTCAATACCTTTCGGATAGCGGAGAATGAAATAGAGCATTGCTCTCGCTACCACGCCTTTGGCGTACTCAGGTTCGAATTCGCCGTCAAGCGCCCCGTCACCACCGACACCTTTGCCGCATTCTCCCCGCACTGTATCTGTTCTGAACTCATCGGGATTGTAGTCGGCAAAATCGACATATCTTTTATTTCCTCTGAATGAGTTGCATTTTTCTTCACAATAGAACAAATGATGTAAGTCACCACGCATCGGCTCAACTTCATTAAACCAGGATTGCGGAACCACATGCTCAACGTTTAGTATATGTCCGGTAGAACTTACGCCACCCGCAGCAACAACCATAGCTGCATCTTCCTCAATAACCTTATGTGGTTCGGCTTCTTTGCCGGAATAAATGCTTCGCAGAAGTCCGTCGTCGTGCAGGTCTACTGAGGTTTTCAGATAATCGTCACTTTTGTTGTAACGGACCTTCTCAGTATGTGTCTCCTCCAGCAACTGGGTTAATGCTTTGAACAATACCTTTCCATCCGGTTCATTCCGGTTCAAACGGGCATAATACTGTTCCACTTTGGCCTTATCCCTGACAGCGTCATAATACGCATTGGCATCGGCACTGAATCTCTCCAGATTGGCATCCAGCGTTTGCAGCTTGCTTGCTGTACTTGACTGATCATTTGAACGAATTGAAGTCCCCATAGTTAACATCTCCTTGTAGTTTAGAAATCAAATGCATCGACGACCTCATAGCCCAGCCCTGCCCCTTGACCCCTCCACGCTCAAGCCTGTATCACCTGAAGCGTTGCTCACCCCTAACTGTTTATATTTTCTCTGGTACCTCCAAAAGGAACGGAGCTATTATGTGAAAACGTTCACTCGATGATACTTACTTTTATTTACATATTTGTTTTTTATCATTATCTATTTATGTATTTAATCAGAATGACCGTGTATAAAAGACCATAATTTTCATGCTGTACTCTTCACACCCCTTATGACGTCTCTGCTTGAATATAATGGATTTTATAAAAATTCAAATTAGTGAAAGTATATGGACGTTGTATTTTCCGGCACACTAGCCAGCTAAAGGAGACATGACATGAAACTCAAAGAAACCACGAATGAGATCCCCGCTAACCTTGATCCAAGACTGCAGCGGGTCATTGCTTTCAATCAAAGTGAACACAAAGAGGCTCATCCGCATTTGTTCAACGCAGAATCAGCGGAGACAGCAGATGCCCGTGAAATCGCGGTTATCGCTAAGGTAAAGGATATTGAGGCGTGGAAAAACCTGTCCGGAGTCCGGCAAATTGCCGACCTGGGCAGCGTGCCTGAGGAGCAGAAGAATGTACGGCTCGTCACCGCCCGGATTGCCGCAGACCAAATTGAGCAGATCCGCAAATCACCGGCCGTAATGAGCTTGAAGGCATCACAATTGTTAAAGCCCCAGCTCTTTAAGACCATTGAAGAAACTAAAGCCCGGGCGGATTTGCTGAATCAAAATACTAAAAGCAACGGCGGGAAAGGCGTCGTCATCGGGATTGTAGATGATGGATGTGACTTTACCCATAAGAACTTCATCCATTCAGACGGGACAAGCCGGATTCTCAGCTACTGGGATCAGACGGCCATTGCCTCTAGTGACACTGAGTTTGGATATGGCAAGGTGTACTCGCAAGAGCAGTTAAGCCGTGCTCTGCAAACAGATGCTCCGTTCGCGGCGTTACACCTTCCTGATCCTAAAGATGATATTGAAGATTGGCACGGAACCCACGTTATGGATACTGCTGCGGGCAACGGTAACGGAACCAACACACCCGGTCCTGCTCCTCAGGCAGATATCGTATTTGTGCAATTGAATGCCGAGGATGTTCCATGGTCGGGACCTGACGCGGTAAAAGGGGATTTCGGGAGTTCAGTGCATCTGCTGGAGGCTCTGCAATACATCTATAAGCTCGCCGGAGACCGGCCGTGTGTCACCAATATAAGCCTGGGCACCAATGGCGGCCCGCATGACGGCACTTCTCTGGTTGAGGTCGGATTCGATACACTCCTAAGTGCTGCTAACAATCGGGCCATCGTATTGGCTGCCAGCAACTCTTATACTGACGGCATACACGCCAGTGGCACAATCCGCCAGAATGAGGTGAAGGATCTCAGCTGGATCGTGGAAAAATCAGACCGTACTTCTAATGAAATCGAGCTTTGGTACGATGCAGAAGATGAATTCTCCTGCCAGTTAATCACCCCGGATGGGCAGAACCTCGGTGAGGTTAAGCTCGGTACGACTCACCAGGCGGTCGGGAACCGGAATGAAATCCTGATCTTCATCTCCCACCGGAAACAAGATCCGAACAACGGTGACAATGTCATCAATATCTTCATGGAGAGAGGTTTACCGGCCGGTGCATGGACACTTAGACTGCGCGGAGAGAAGATCCGGTCAGGGAAATATCATGCCTGGATTGAACGGGATGATTTTGGCCAATCCCATTTCGAGGAACCGCTGGATAATACCCATACCCTCGGTTCAATCTGCTGCGGCAAAAAAACGGTCGTTGTCGGTTCATACAGCGCCAAAGAAGCAGGCACACCACTTTCCTTCTTCTCCAGCGCCGGCCCGACACGGGACGGAAGACAAAAGCCCGAGATCAGCGCACCTGGAGGAAATGAAACCCAAGATGAACCTGTGAAATTCAAAGTTATGGCCGCTAAATCGGGATCAATAGATGGTGTTACTCCTATGATGGGCACCAGCATGGCGGCCCCGGCAGTAACCGGTATTATTGCCCTGATGCTCGCAGAAGCGTTGGCCCACGGCATTTCTTTATCCAGTGAAGAAATCCACGAGATTCTCCGCAAATCCGCAAGACCTATGTCGGGCAGCTGGCATGACCGTTATGGCTTTGGACGCATTGATGCTGCTAAAGCCGTTCAATTAGTCGGCGAATTAACGCCTGTCCATTAAGCTCATCCGCAAAGGAGCCAACAACATTGGTTGGCTCCTGTTGTACATAGGACTCTTATGTAAAATGAATGTAATACAGAGTTAAACATTGAGCATATCCTTCTACCGCACGACATCGTGTGGTATCTTTGAAGTAGATACAGTTGCAACATCATACATGAAGCTATTTTCAGATACTTAGGCAAAGGAGAGTCAGCATTATATGAAGAGTATCGCTGTTTTTTGCGGTTCGAATGATGGAGCTTCGCCCGTATACAAGGAGTATGCTGTTGCTCTGGGCAAAGAGCTGGCTGCACGGGGCATCACACTGGTCTATGGCGGAGCCACTGTCGGCCTGATGGGCGCGATTGCTGATGCCGTAATGCAGGCGGGGGGACGTGTGATCGGGGTTCTGCCCCATTTTCTCAAAAAAAGAGAAATCGAGCACACCCGTCTGACCGAACTGATTATGGTGGACTCCATGCACGAACGGAAGCTGAAGATGTCTGAGCTTGCCGACGGATTCATTGCCATGCCGGGCGGGCCGGGCACGATGGAGGAGTATTTCGAGATTTTCACGTGGGCGCAGCTCGGTCTGCACCAGAAGCCCTGCGGGCTGCTGAACGTCAACGGTTATTACGATCCGCTGATTGCCCTGTTTGGCAACATGGTCCAGGAGAAGTTCATGCAGGAGAAACAGCATTCCATCATGCTGAACGATACGACTGCGGAGGGAATTCTGCAGCAATTGGCTGATTATAGTCCGCCTCCGGTGAAGAAATATCTTACGGATGAGCGGACTTGATTGACACATATTGTGATTGAGCATAGTAAACCCCCTGCGAGAGCCTCTCTGCAGGGGGTTTGTTCTACCGTTTCATATACCGGGTAAGCGCCGCTGTCTGAATCTCAAGCGCCCTGTCAATACCCAGCGCCTTAATCTGGGCTACATAATCATCGAAGCTGTCCAGCGGCTCAATGCCAAAAATAATTTTCAGGGACATCTCATCCACAAGCGTCGTCACATCCAGCATGATGGCGGAGAACTCGGTGCTCTCCTTCTCCGTCTTGGAGATTTGCGGAAGCATGGTGTTCCTGGCATCAGTGTCCGACCAGATCTGCACCGCCTCCTTCTGTTCCGGCAGGAAATAGTATTGCTCCAGATACCGGACATCCTGGACGAATGGCCCGAAGTAGCTGGCACGGGTATACATGGCAAGGGCTTGCGACGGAGCCAGCTTATCCGGGTTATGCATAATCAGATCCGTATATTTCGGGTAACCGTCCTTCATGGCATAGCTTGTGCCTTCCATTCCGAAGTTGAAGAGCAGATGTCCCTCAGGGCTGTAGCCGTAATCCAGCATCCGGACGGCTTCCTCCACATTCCTGCTGCCGCTTGAGATCGCTACGCCTCCGCTGCCCATATAAGCGTTAGCCCTTTGACCAAACTTCGGCTTCTCTCCCTTATGCAGAACCGGATAAGGTGCCGGAACAAACTTCGCCTCCGGCCACAGGTCCTTGATTGCAGGCTGCCACATGCCTATTCCGGCTCCGGCATTCCATATACTGGCCCCGCTTCTGCCGGAGATCATATTGGCATCGAGCGTCTTCGTATCCACGGTCGCGATATTTTTATCAATCAGGCCCTCTGCATACCAGTTCCGGAATAAGGCCAAAAAAGATTTATAGCCGGGCTCGACGGGTCCATACTTCACTTCTCCCTGGTCAAGATAGAATCCCTTCTTAATCCCGTAGGCGCCAACGAAAGCACCGCTCTCAATTCCGAATAACGGATTCGGCACTCCCAGGAATGTAAGCGGGGCGGCAACCCCCTTCTTGTCCTTGAACGCCCTCAGCACCGTATGCCAGTCATCAATGGTAGCCGGGACCGGGAGATTCAGTTCATCCAGCCAGTCCTGGCGGATAATCGGCCCCTGGTAGGTAAGCAGCGGATCATCTCCCTGGATGAACGGGAAGACATAATAGCTGCCATTGTCCGTCTTCACCTGCTTGTCGATCTCCGGATGCTGGCTCAAATACCGCCGCAGGTTAGGCGCATACTTCTCGATTGCATCATTCAGCCGCAGAATATATCCGTCGCTGATCGCCTTCTCGGGGCCGCCCGGGAAGCTGGCCCATTCATATTCCAGCATATCCGGCAGTTCACCTGAAGCCAGCAGGACATTGATCGCCTCCTTGGCCTGATTCGCCGGAGGCTGGATGAAGTCCAGCTTCACCCCGGTGCGGCGCTGCCATTCCTGGAAGAAGGGCACCTCCTGGAAGGTAGGCTTAATGTTCCCGGCGTTGCCGTTCAGCTCCGCCCAATAGGTCAGCGTCTTGTCCGTCTGTAACGGATAACCGTCTGCTCCGGGAAGGACCTCCGCTGCTGACGGCGGTGGTACCTGCTGCGTCTGATCTGCCTGTGGACTCCATTCCCTGCAGGATGTCAACAGCATCAGACTCAGAAGCAACAGTAGGACAGACTTGCTACTTCTCTTGATCCGCATTGGTTAATCCCCCGTCCGCTTCGTTAATTTATCCATTGATCTCTTTGTATTTGCCCGGAGTAATCCCTTCATATTTCTTGAATACCCGGATAAAGGTCGCTGCCTCATTATAGCCTGCCAGCTTGGCAATGTCGGCAATTGATCCCTGTCTGGCCCGGATCATGGCCTTGGCCTGTCCGATCCGGTACTTGTTGATGTAATCCAGAACGCCTTCCCCCGTCTGATTCTTGAACAGCTTGGACAGATAGCTGCCCTTCAGATTGAAGTGCTCGCCGATCAGATTAACACTCAGATTCGAGTCGCTGTAATGCTCTTCAATATGCTCCGTTACCTTCACCACCAGATCACGCAGCGATTCGGCCCGTTCATGGGATACGTTCTGCTCCAGCCGGGCCGCAGCGTAGGCGCATACCTCGGCGAGCAGCGTCTGAAGCTCTGCCTTCATCTCCAGAATGGTGTCACAGGCAATAATCTTGTCCAGCCACAGCGGATTGTCCCCGAGCAGGCTGTTGTCCCCGCCGCCTAGCTCATTGACCGCCTTGACCATGGTTCCGGCCAGATTGAAGATCAGGCATCTGGCGAGGGTAAGCGAGGTGATAGGCTGATTGAAATTGCGGTCCGTCACCTCGCTGATCAGCCGGGTCGCCTGCTCAAAGTCGCCAACCTTGATCATATTAATAATCTGCTGCTCGACCTGAAGCGGGTAGTAGTATCCGGTCTGCGGATGATCCGCCTGTTCACTGCGGATCTCGTCATAGGTTATGATCTCCTGCTTGCCGAGCACCATCTTATACGCCATGGCATCGACGGCTTCACGATAGGCTTCGGCAATCCCGGGCAGAGAGGAATGGATGCCTCCGATGGATACGGTAAGATCCATCTGATAGCTGCTCAGGAACCGCTGTGCTTCAGCGGCAATGGTGGCCAGATCCTCTCTGAAGAGGGCGGATTCCGGCTCTCCGCAATTCACTAGGCATACCATCATCTCATCCACTTCGACCATGTAACCGGCGTGATGATAATGGCCTGCAAGCTCCTCCACCACATTGCTGATGATGAACTGGACCAGCTTGTTCTTCTCATTCAGGTCAATGCCCGGCAGCTGGGCCGACAGGCTCTCGCTATTCTCCACCACGAACAGGATCACCGCGAAATCATCCGAGCGCAGCTGAATATCGAAGGACTTCAGGGCTTCTTCGTAAGGAAGGAGGGTATCCATCTTCCCTTTCAGCAGCCGGTTGAGCATATTGGAGCGCAGCACATGCTGATGGATCTGCATTTGCAGCGCGATGGTCTCCTTCTCTCTCCTCGTATTCGAGATGGCCCGTTGAATAAAGCTCAGCTCATTCCAGTCGGTCCGTTCTTCATGGGAATTCTTGTCCGTCAGCAGCTGGACGAGCTTCTGGATCGGCGAATAATTGCGGCGCATGAAGAACCAGGTTAAGACTCCGGCACTCAGCAGACTGATGAACAGGCTGATATAGGTGAATCTCCGGACATACTCCGCCTTCTCCCAATAGATGCTGCTTGGAATCACCAGCACATATTTCAGTTTGGAGACGGAGGATTGAATATAGAACAGCTCCGAATCGCCGTCTCTCGCTGGCATATTGACCATCCGGCTGCCGTCCGGCGGCAAATGCTTCAGCAGGCTGTCCTGATTGATCGATACCGGCAGATTGGAGAGCAGCACTTCATTCTCTTCATTCAGGATGAGCACCTGTCCGCCGCTGAAGCCGGAGATACTCTCAATCGCTTGTTGAAACCTGCCGGTATCCGCCATAACCACAACCGTCCCCGTCTCCCGCCCGTTCAGATCCTTGGGCAGATGGATCAGATAGGCGATTCCGGTCCGGGGTTCAGCGGAATCGAGATGCGGCAGCAGCAGAAAACGGTTATTGGCCGATTGATGAATATTCTCCAGCCACTGTCCATAATTCATAGTTCCTGTGTTATGAATAGTGTTGAAAGCGGTTGCGAAATCGCGTACATTGCCCGGCCGGATGACAGCCGCCTCCTGCTCCCAGGTTACATAGAACTCATCAATTGACGCGTAAGAGGTCTGGTACATCCGGAATTCCTTGGCCAGCTGATAGGCGGTGAACTGGGCATCGCCGGAGGATTTGCTCGAATACATCAGATCCTGAAGCTTGGTGTTCCAGGTAATCTCCATATTCAGCCGTTTCATTAAATCAATCTGGGTATCAATCGTATACCGGACCTGCCTTAGCATGGAGTCGTTGGCACGGTGAATTTCGCTCTTCAGTGCCTGGCTGGACTGCATGTACACCAGCAGGCTGACTGCCATTGGTACAACCAGCACAGCGCTGTAGGAAACAAGCCAGGTCACGATAATACTCTTCCGTTTCTCCCACAAATATTTAAAATTCAAGAAGACCCCTCATATCTGTATGTTTTGGATTCAGCGTAACCTTATTATAACGGCCATCTCTGAAGAGGGAATGGTTAAAAAGTAGAAACCGATAGACAAAATCAGAAACAACCCGAACGGCCGGTGCCATTTCGGGTGTTCTGATAGATTGCCTGACAGGCTGGTACACACATGGGCAGAGCGGGCCCGCACTAGAAAATACGGTGCTTCCAGCCCGCCAGCCTGGCCATACTCTCGACAAAGAAATAGTCTCCGTAGATCAGCGACACATCCACATTGTCTCCGGCAGGCTTGTGCCCCGTACCATGCAGAAGGATCGCTTCATGCTCTGCATCTTCCCACGTTCCATAGTGCTCATACAGGGACTTCAGTATCCGTTCTGCGGATTCCCGGTAGACTCTTCCGTCTACAGCGGACAAGCTCTCCGCCAGCTCCAGCAGCCCTGATGCCGCACAAGCTGCTGCGGAAGTATCCCGCGGTTCACCGTCCAGGCTGCTGCCTGCCCGGAAGTCCCAATGGGCCACATGATCCTCCGGCAGGTGGGCGAGGAAGAAATGGGCTACGCGCCGGGCCGCATGCAGGAACGTCTTGTCCCCCGTATGGCGGTAAGTATTCGCCATGCCGTAGAGTGCCCAGGCAGTTCCCCGGCTCCAGCCGGAGTCCGGTGCATGGCCCTGGCCGCCCAGCACCTCCAGGACTTCGCCGGAATGCGGATCGAAGCTGACGATGTGTTTAACCGAGCCGTCTTCGCGGATGAAATGCTTAAGCACGGTCTCGGCGTGCGCCTGCGCGATCTGGGCGTACCGGGGATCGCCGGTCTGCCGCGAAGCCCAGAACAGCAGGGACAGGTTCATCGAGGTGTCGATGATGGAGCAGCCCGTTTTGTCGCCGTTCCAGGCCCGGATGAACCTGCCGTTCAAATTGTAGCGTCCCGCCAGAAAGTCCGCTGCGGACAAGCCCCGCCGCAGGGCATCCGGATCACCAGTCAGCGTGTGCTTGATTACAGCCGTCGGCAAAAACTGAAAACCGACATCATGATCGAAGGAATTCGGGGCCAGCGTTAGCCGTTCGAGCCGTTCATCCCAGTTCCAGGCCGCTTCGCGGTAAGCGGCTCTGCCGGTCATGTCATGCATAATCCACAGAATGCCGGGCCAGAAGCCCGACGTCCACCAGTCCAGCCGCTGATCGTCATATTTGCCGTTATCCTTGGCAACATGCGGCGATTTACCGCCGATTAGC
Organism: Paenibacillus phytohabitans; assembly: GCF_013141775.1. Lineage (GTDB taxonomy): Bacteria > Bacillota > Bacilli > Paenibacillales > Paenibacillaceae > Paenibacillus_AQ > Paenibacillus_AQ phytohabitans. Next base: position 94,696 of record NZ_WHOB01000062.1, on the reverse strand, counting down.
GTCAGCATCTGCTCTGTTTTATGTTCCAGCTTCTCCCAGAGGACAGGAATATCAAGTAACTGCTGGATTGCTGCCATAACCAGTCTCCTTTTCAATAGTGGATTGGGGATTGCCGTCAGCCCTTAACAGAGCCGACCATGACCCCTTTGACAAAGAAACGCTGCACAAAAGGATACACGCACAGGATCGGTACCGTGGCGACCATAATCGTCGCGTATTTGATCGTCTCGCCAATCTGCTGGCGGTCGCCGGCGCTGGCTCCTGCTGACATGCTGTCCGTAGAATTCGCGATCAGAATCTCCCGGAGCACCAGCTGAAGCGGGTACAGCTCCCTGCTCCTGATGAATACAGAGGCATAGAACCAGCCGTTCCACTTGTCGACGGCATAATAGAGGATCATAACGGCAATCACCGGCATGGAGAGCGGAATAATGATGCGGAACAGAATCGTGAAATGATTAGCCCCGTCGATTTTGGCCGATTCCTCTAGGCTGTCGGGAATGCCCATGAAGGCCGTGCGCATGATAATCAGATTGAACGTGCTGATGGAGAAGGGCAGAATCGTAGACCACAGTGAATCCAGCAGCCCCACTCCCTTAACCACAAGATACATGGGGATCAGCCCGCCGTTAAAGAACATCGTAAAGAGGATCAGCAGCATAAACGTATTGTTCCAGAGCACATTTTTGCGGGACAGCACGTAGGCGCCCAGGGCCGTCAACACCAGATTCACGGCAAGTCCGGCCACGACGATAAACAGTGTATTGCGGTATCCGGTCAGAATGCCCGAATTGGCCAGCACGCTCCGGTATGCATCGAAGCTGATGCCAAGCGGACGCCACAGGATGCCTTTATGCACCATCAGCTGGCCGGCGTCACTGAAGGATGCGAACAGCACATACAGCAGCGGATAGAGCGTAACGATGATCAGAAAGACCAGCAGCACGTAGATGCCGGCATAGAAGATTTTATCGAAAAGAGAGCTTTGTTCCTTCACGGGTTCACCTCACCACAAGCTATTTTTGTTGACTTTACGGCTCACGTAATTCGCGGTAATCAGCAGGAACAGGTTGATTACCGAATTAAACAAGCCTACGGCAGAGCTGTAGCTCCAGCCGAATTCAAGCAGCCCTTTGCGGTAGACGAAGGACGAGATCACATCGGCTGTCTCATACGTGATCGGGTTGTACAGCAGGATGATCTTCTCGAAACCGACATTCAGCAGATTCCCCATCCGGAGAATCAGCATAATAGAGATGGTCGGCAGAATGCCTGGCAGTGTGATATAGAACATCTGCTTGATCCGGCTGGCTCCGTCCATCCGCGCCGCCTCATACTGCTCCACATCAATGCTCATCAGGGCGGCAATATAGATGATTGACTCCCAGCCGATCCGCTGCCAGATCTCCGAGAGGATGTAGATGGGACGGAATAACTCCGGCTTCTGCAGCATGGCCTGCCCGTCATAGCCGAAGAACGTAAACAGCCCGTTGATCACACCGTCAGCGTTCGTGAAGTCGGTAATAATTCCGCAAATGACTACGAGTGAAATGAAATAGGGCATATAGGTGATCGTCTGGGCCACCCGTTTGAATGACTTGCTGCGGATCTCGTTGATCAGCAGGGCCAGAATGATCGGCGCGGGAAATTCAAAGATCAGGGAGTAGAAGCTGATGACCAGCGTATTTTTCAGAATCCGCCAGAAGTAATAGCTGTTGAAGAAATCGTGAAAATGCTTCAGTCCGACCCAGTCGCTCCCGAGAATGCCCTTCATCGGCGAATATTCCTTGAAGGCAATCAGTGCACCGTACATGGGGGCATAATGAAAAATAAAATAATAAGCGATGACCGGAATCATCATCAGATACAGGTACTTGTTGATCCGGAAATCACGGAGAAAACGGTTTGTCGTCCGCGCAGGTGCCAGGGCTCTTTGTGCTGCGCCGGTTTGCATTTTTGCCATGCGGCTGTTTCACCTCAAATCCAGGGTTGAGCGAGGGCTTCCGCCCTCAGCCCATTGTTATCCGGCCATTATCTGGCGTTATAGCGGTCCAGTGCTGCCTTCTGGATTTCAATCGCACGGTCCAGTTTCAGCGACTTCATCTTGTCCACGTAGCTCTCATACTTCTCCAGCGGCTCCTGGCCGAGGATAATCTTCAGCGTCATTTCATCCACCAGCGTATTGATATCATTCATAATCGTCGCATACTCGGAGCTCTCCTCCGGAGTCGGTGTAATCGGCGGCAGATTGTATTTGTCCGCATCCGTGTTCTTCCAGATGCCCACCGCGTCACGCTGGGTCTGCAGGGCGAAGAATTGCTCGGCATAACGCTGATCCTGGACAAACGGACCGTTGTAGCTGCCGCGGGCATACTTCGAAATCGCCTGCGCCGGAGCCAGCTTGTCCGGATTCTTCAGCAGCAGGTCGGTGTATTTCGGATAGCCATCCTCCATATTGTAGCTGACGCCCTCCGTACCGAAGTTGAAGAACAGATGGCCTTCCTCGCTGTAGCCGTAATCCAGCATTTCCACGGCGAGCACCGGGTCCTTGGCTGAGGTTGTGATGGCTACCGTTCCTTCGGAGGCATAGGCCTGGCTCTTCTGTCCGAACTTAGGCGTTTCGCCTTTGTTCAGCACCGGATAAGGTGCGGCGACCAGCACAGCCTTCGGATCATTGCCTTCGACCAGCGGCTGCCATTTGCCGATCCCTCCGCCCGCGTTGCCTACGGATGCGCCGGTCTCTCCTGAAGCCATGTTGCCGTCCAGTGCTTTGGAATCTGAGGTGGCGATATTCTTGTCCAGCAGGCCGTCCGCATACCACTGGCGGAACAGCTTCAGGTATTCCTTGAAGCCGCTCTCGGCAGGGCCGAACTTGATCGCGCCGTCTTCCTGATAGAAGCCGCGGGTCACGCCGAAAGCCCCCAGGAAGGCGCCGTTGCCGGATTCATTGAAGAAACGCGGCTTGCTGACGACGGAGAACGGTGCGGCCGCCCCTTTTTTCTCCTTAAAGGCGGTCAGGGTCTTGGTCCAGTCATCAATGGTCTCCGGCACCGGCAGGCCCAGCTCATCCAGCCAGTCCTTGCGGATAATCGGCCCCTGGAACACGCGCAGGAACTCATCCCCCCGGATAAAAGGGAACGCATAATAGCTGCCGCTGTCCGTCTTGACCATCTTGTCAATGTCCGGATGATCCTGCAGATATTTCTTCAGATTCGGCGCATGCTTGTCAATCAGATCATTCAGCTTCAGAATGTATCCGTCATTGATCGCTTTCTCAGGCCCCCCCGGAAAGTCGCCCAAAAAGTTGTACTCAATCATATCCGGCAGATCGCCCGAAGCCAGCATGACATTAAGCGCTTCTTTGACCTGGCCGGTCGGCGGGGCCGTGAACTTCAGCGGAACGCCGGTTTGCTTTTGCCAATCCTGGAAAAAAGGAATTTCATCATGCGTCGCCGCAACACTGATCAGATTGCCATTGATTTCCCCCCAATAGGAGAGCTTCTCGTCCGTCTGGATCGGATAAGTGACCGGCCCACTTGCTTCGGTATCATTGGCCGTGTTGCCTGTATTGCCGTTGTTGCCCGCCGCCGCATTATTAGAAGAACAGGCGGAGAGCGATGCTGCGAGCATCATAAGAATCAGTGCAGATGTTAACCGTCTTTTCATTACATGACCTCCGAATAAGGTGTGGTGAGATGCATCTCTTCCACAGATTAACGAATGGGCAGGGCTTACGATATGGGCGAAAACAGGGATTGTATGCTGATTTCCGGCTGCTGCAGTGACAATTTCTCCAATGCAATGGGCAAAATCGCTCTGACAGCGCCATTTTGGGCATTTCTGGAGGGATTAGAGGGATTTATCCCTCTAATTTCCTCCCATAGCCTGCTGCCGGCCAATTCAGAGGGATTTATCCCTCTAATTTCCTCCCATAGCCTGCTGCCGGCCAATTCAGAGGGATTTATCCCTCTAATTTTCTCCCATAGCCTGCTGCCGGGCCAATTCAGAGGGATTTATCCCTCTAATTCCCCCCCATAGCCCGCTTCCGGGCCAATTTAGAGGGATTTATCCCTCTAATTTTCTCCCATAGCCTGCGGCTGGCCAATTTAGAGGGATTTATCCCTCTAATTTCCCCCATAGCCCGCTTCCGGGCCAAATTAGAGGGATTTATCCCTCTAATTTCTCCATGCGGGGTCTATTTTCAGGGACAAAAGATGAGTTGGTACTACGTATAAAATAAAAGCTTGGATTATCACCAAATGCTCAGCAATTTTTGCTCAACTGTCAGATTTCTTAAATTTCATGAAAAACCGCCCTGCATAATGAAGGCATCAGCTGCCATCATGCAGGGCGGTTCTAACGGGGATATCGCTTATGATACGTCTTAGCGGTCAATCGTTGCCATAATCCAGTCGGGGTAACGCTGCCCGGAGATTGTCCCCGGCGCCAATGCATCGTCCAGCCGCTTCATCTCGGCCGGATTAAGCGCGAGGCTGCCCGCGGCCACATTCTCTTCAAGGTATTTCCGGCGTTTCGTGCCGGGAATCGGCACGAAATCTGCACTCTTATGCAGGATCCAGGCCAGCGCGATCTGTGCGGGCTTCGCCTGCTTCAGTGCAGCGAGTTCATGCACAATCTGCGCAGCCTTCAGGTTAGCGTCATAATTGGCCCCCTGGTAGCGGGGATCGGCGCGGCGGGTATCGCCTTCGGCATACTCTTCCGAACGTTTCACCCCTCCTGCCAGGAATCCCCGCCCCAGCGGGCAGAACGGTACGAGCCCGATGCCCAGCTCGCGCAGCACAGGAATGATATCCGCCTCCAGATTACGCTCCCATAGCGAATTTTCACTCTGCAGCGCAGATACCGGATGAACCGCATGGGCGCGGCGGATGTTGCGGGCACCCGCTTCGGACAAGCCGAAGTAACGTACCTTGCCCTCTCTGACCAGATCACCTACTGTTCCGGCTACCTCTTCGATAGGCACAGCCGGATCAATGCGGTGCTGATAGAGCAGATCAATATAGTCGGTGCCCATCCGCAGAAGCGAGCCTTCTACCGCCTCGCGGATCTCCTCCGGCCGGCTGGCTCTCTCGGCACCGACCTGCTTGCCGTCCTTGAACCGGAAGCCGAACTTGGTTGCTAAGATGACTTCGCTGCGGCGGCCCTTGAATGCCCGGCCGAGCAATTCTTCATTCGTAAGGGGACCATATCCCTGGGCCGTGTCGAAGAAATTACAGCCGAGTTCAATGGCCCGGTGCAGTGTGGCATTGGACTCACCCTCATCCGCCGGTCCATAGGATTGACTCATTCCCATGCAGCCCAGGCCGATGGCGGGTACCTCCAGCCCCTGACTGCCAAGCTTGCGTGTGTGCAGTGTCATTATTCCTCCCCTCCAATTGTGAATTCCACATTCGTCAGCTGCTCACTCAGGCTCCAGAGGCGGTCCGCCGCTTCAGGGTCGACTGCGTGCGGCATCACGCCAAGTGCCAATGAGCCGATACGGCGGGCAGCCTCGTTACGGGTGACAGCTTCGGCATTCTCCACCAGCGGGGCAATATCGCAGTTCTCACAGTAGACGCCGCCCCTCCCTTCCAGCTGCGGGCTTAACGCGCACCATACACTGGTCGCTGCCCCCTGCTGTGCTGTTTTGAGATTCCGCGAAGGATCTAGAATAGGGTTGCCAGCTCCGTCAATCACACCGGCGGCTTGAAGTTCTTGGAAGGACAGATGCTCCTCGAGGCCCGTACCGGCGATGCTGCCCGGATGAACGGAGAAGGCACGTACGCCTTCGTCCCTGCCGCGCTTGTCCAGCGCCAGCGCGAACAAAATATTGGCCGTCTTCGACTGGCCGTAGGCGGACATGCGGTCATAGCTGCGGTGTACGAAGTTCGGATCTTCAAATATGACCGGGGATTGCCGGTGTCCCCATGAAGATACCGAGACGACTCTAGCCCCCTCGGCCTGACGCAGAGCGGGCCATAGACGGGCCGTCAGCTGAAAGTGTCCCAGATGATTGGTAGAGAAGTGAGACTCGTATCCCCTCTTATCGCGCACCAGGGGAGCAGCCATAATACCCGCACTGTTAATCAGTATATGCAGCGGCTGGCCTGTGGCAAGAAACAGTGCTGCGAAATCATCAATGGAGTACGGGTCCATCAGATCCATCCGCCCAATTCTGACATTGTCTATTCCGGCAAGTGCAGCTCCCGCTCTGGCGGTATCCCGCGCCGGGACAAGGACCTCTGCACCGGCCGAAGCCAGTGCGCGCACCGTTTCGAGCCCAATCCCGGAGTATCCGCCGGTAATAATGGCAGTGACGCCGCTGAGGTTTGTGCCGTGCAGAATCTCCTCGGCAGTTGTGGAGGCTCCAAAACCGGAGCCGATAGGTTGTTGCTGGTTAACTGTCATGATCCAGGACCTCCTTGAATAACATCTCAAGGCTATTATCGCTTGCCCTCCATAGACATCATAGACCGTTTCTGCCTAAAACTTGCCTAAAGCTGCAATCACTCTTTTACCATCCCATTCTGCCTATTGCTTCCGTACAAGTTACGGCTATACTGTACACTAACAGTACAGGCTAGAGAGAACTGAACCTATATAAACAGGAAGGCGGGATGTACAATGACAGAGCAACAGCTCGAGACCCGCTCCGCTCCTGGACAGAGTACCGGTAATCATCAGGAGCAGATCGCCGGGATCATCGCGCAGACTGAGAAAATCACCCTTGCGGACGGACGCCATCCCACTGTGATCCCGTATCTTTCGATTTCCCGCAACAGCCGGATAACCCCGCTGATTCCAAGTGTCTTAACGCCTTCCTTTTGTCTGATCCTACAAGGCATGAAGAAGCTGCACTACGGCTCAACCAGTCTTGAATATCTGCCGGGAGACTACATGGTGTCCATGATCCATCTCCCTGCCTTCGCGCAAATTGCCGGGGTCTCCAGGGAAATGCCTTATATCGGTCTTCGCATTGACATCACTACACAGGAAATCGCCTCTGTAATGACGCAGGCCGGAATCAGCATAAAGCCCAGAGACAAGAAGGTGAATAATGCCACCTTTATTGGCAAAGCCGACGCCAGCCTTCTGGAGGTGTTCAGCCGGCTGCTGAAGCTCACAGGCAACGGTAATCCCCGGGAAGCCGTCTATCTGTCCGGACTCATCAAGCATGAGCTGATCTTCAATTTGCTGACCGGCGATTACGGGCATTTGTTCCTGCAGGAGGTGCTCTTTGACCAGAATGCCGGAGGTATCGGCCAGGCCATCGCATGGATTCACCAGAATTACAGCCGCTCCTTCACCGTCCATGAGCTTGCTGATGCCCATAATATAAGCGTGTCCGGCCTGCATCATAAGTTCAAAGCCATTACGGCAATGGGACCGTTGCAGTATCAGAAGCAGCTGCGCCTCCAGGAAGCCAGACGGCTCATGCTGAGCGGTTCCATGGGTGCCACGGCTGCTGCCATGGAAGTAGGCTATGAGAGTGCCTCGCAGTTCAGCCGCGAATACCGCAGACTGTTCGGCCTCCCGCCGCTCAAGGATATCCGGGCTGTGCGAAGAAGCATCGACCCAGGTGAGTTCTAGCAGCCGATTGGGAAGTCTGACGCTCCCGAAGTATACTAGAGAAGCTGGTCCCAACTATTACTATCCGCAGACGCATCTATAGCGATTATAGCCTGCACACCTGCCAGAAAGAGGTTGTACACATGTCGTTGTCTTCTTATTCCGCTCATGATGCTCTGGGGCTTGCCGCCCTTGTTAAGGCACGTGAAGTCTCACCCCGCGAGCTCGTGGAAACCGCCTTCGCCCGGCTCGATGAAATGAATCCGCTGCTGAATGCAGTAGTCCGCACCCGGCGGGAGGCAGCGCTGAAGGAAGCGGATGAGATGCCGGTTCTTGATGATGACACTTCCCGGCCGTTTGCCGGCGTGCCCTACCTGCTGAAGGATATCTCCCAGGCGATCGGCGGAGAACCGCTGACTTCGGGTGCCCTGCTCATGAAGGACAATATTGCCAAGCGGGACTCTAATTACGTAGCCCGTATCCGCCGCGGCGGCTTCATACCGCTGGGACACACGAATACCCCGGAATTCGGCCTCAAAAATATTACCGAGCCCCTGCTCCACGGCCCGGCTCGTAATCCGTGGAACCCCGCCTATTCCCCCGGCGGTTCCAGCGGTGGTGCTGCGGCGGCCGTAGCCGCAGGGATCGTTCCGGCCGCCGGAGCCAGTGACGGTGGCGGCTCCATCCGCATACCGGCCTCGTTCACCGGCCTGTTCGGACTGAAGCCGACGCGCGGGCGCACGCCGGTCGGCCCGGGTATCGGCCGCCAGTGGCAGGGCGCGTCGATCGACTTCGCCCTGACGCGGACTGTGCGCGACAGTGCCGCGATGCTTGATCTGCTTCAGGTGGTGCAGCCGGAAGCTGCTTTTCAGACCCCGCTGTATCCGGGGGTCTATCTGGATGATCTGCTGAAGCCTGCGCAGCGGAAGCTGCGGATTGCGTACACTACAGCTTCGCCGGTGGGTACACCGGTATCGGAAGAAGCTGTACAAGCTGTGATGAACACTGTAAAGTGGCTGGAATCGGAAGGCTATGCAGTCGAGGAAAAGCTGAGTCCGGTTAACGGGGTCAGACTGATGGATAACTACTATACGATGAATGCCGGTGAGGTATCGGCGATGTTCCTGTCGCTCGAGAGCGGTATGGGCCGTACGATTGCGGCAAGCGAAGTGGATATTGTTACCTGGGTGCTGGCCGAAGCCGGTAAACAGGTCTCAGCTGCAGAATTCGTACACAGTCTGCATGAATGGGATGTGGCCGCCGCGCAGATGGCGGCGCTGATGGACCGGTTCGACCTGTACATCACGCCTGCGAATGCGGATTCCGCACCGAAGATCGGGGAGCTGACCCAGACGCCTGAGGAGATTCAGCAGCTGCTGGAAGTCAGCAGTCTGTCCAAAGACGCTCAGCGGCGGATGATCTATGAGATGTTCGAGCCCAGCCTAGCCTATACGCCTTTCACCCAGCTGGCGAATCTGACCGGTCAGCCGGCGATGAGCGTACCAGTGCATCTCACGGCGGAAGGCCTGCCGATCGGGGTTCAGGTCATGGCCTCCAAAGGCCGTGAGGACCTGCTGCTCCAGCTGGCCGCTTGTCTGGAACAATCACCGCTGTGGGTGGGAATGAAGGGGAACCCGCTGTTTGCCTGATATGTATTTGCTGAGGCTGAGTGTGTGTAAAGCTGGACGAGATGCAGACTGACTGCGGCTGCGTGCGATGTATGCTGGCGGAACGAGGGCTATACGACTAATAAGTGGAATAACAACACTTAATTCCCTCGAAATTTTCGAATATGAGATTTTAGTTGGATAAACGACACTTAATTCCATGCATATTGGCTGATATGAGCATATTGGGCACAATTAAGTGTCATAAATCCATCTAATTCCGATTCAGCAGATGGCGCGAAAAATTAAGTGTCATAAATCCACTTATTACAGCTTCCGGCTGTAATTTATCATAGTTCTGTCTATGAACGGATTAGCTGAGTATTATGAATATGCAGATTAGCCTAGACGCAGCTTCTGGCTGCTCTCACTGTGCATATGAATTGAAAGGTTACTCTTAATAGCAAAGGTTGTCCCGGCAGGAATACTCTACATTTCATAACTCACACGCATCATGTAGGCTTGCCTGCCGGAACAACCTTATAATTGAAGCACTTAGCGGGGCCGCTGCCTGCGCAGGGGTTACGCCAAAAAGCACATAAGAATAACAAGGAATCCAGCAGGCCATCCCGCTGCTCCCGGACCGCGAAATATGCTTTTTAACATCCGCTTCATTACATATACTTCCTCGCACGCTCATTGTCTTGGTGCCAACAACGCTCATTCAAAAGAATGACCAGGCAGGCTCCCTGCTCTCCATCACTTCACCGCCAGCCGCAGACATCTCATATTAGAGTACTCATAGCCCGCCGCTTCATAAAAATGCAGCGCCCGCGCGTTCTCCGCATCGGCCAGCAGGGTGATCCGCAGAAATCCGCGCTCTTTGGCGTAAGCAACTATACCGTCCATGAAAAAGCGGCCGCTGCCCTGCCTCCGCTCTTCAGCTGCTACAATGAAATCCTCCAGCATGATTACCGGCCCGCCTTCGAACGTGCTGAACGCAAACACCAGATTCACCATACCAGCCACCTTATCTCCCCGTTTGAGCAGCAGTAATTGACCGCGTTCCGGATGCGCCAGAATCAGCCGCAGTCCCGCCCTCTGCTTATCCAGGTTAGCCGCCGCACTGGCGAAATCCTGCTCCATTCCAAACAGCTCCTGCAGCAGCAGGCACATTTCTTCCAGATGCTCTGTCCCGGCTTTGGCTATCGTCAGCATAGTCCCGTTTCATCTCCGTTTCCATTTTATTTGGAATGGCTTAAGGCTCTGATGATGCTGAAAATAGCGTGATGATTAATCTCTTGCCCCTATCATAAATGATTCCTGCCGTAATCAACTGTGACTTTTCCCCTGTGAAAAAGAAGGCCGCTAAACGATACTGTATGTGAGATTCATGCAAGAAGCAGCCTACTACGAATAAAAGGACTGAGATCATGACCAGAAGTATTATTGTTACAGGCGGAGCCATTATTAAAGATAAACACGGCCGGATATTGTTACAACAACGGTCTGATTACGGGGATTGGGGATTGCCCGGCGGGGGAATGGAGGCCGGTGAAACGATTGAAGAGACCATGATCAGAGAAGTTAAAGAAGAAACCGGACTTGAGGTCAATCACTATAATCTACTCTCCATTTATACAGGAGCAAGAATGATGTACACCTATCCTAATGGAAATGAAGTTGTGTTTGTCATGATCTGAGAAAAGGCCATAGGACTTCTAAGAACCTGATCATGTTCTATAAAATAACAGCAGGCGCCATGGACTTTGTTGTGTCCATGGCGCCTGCTGTTCCTACGGCGCGTCCATCCGCGACACCAGATACTCGCGCAGACTGCTGTACTCCCCGCCGCTGCGGATGTCAGCGAAAGAGCGGCTAACGCTGCCTTCAGTGAGCGGATTGGCGAAGTCCTCGACAATTCTGCCCGGTCCGGGATGCATGACAATCAGGCGGCTGGACAGCAGCAGGGCCTCATCCACATCATGGGTGATGAAGAACATGCATTTCCCGGTCTTGCGCCAGATCTCCCGCAGGTGAATCTGCATATTCTCGCGGGTCAGGGCGTCCAGCGCGCTGAACGGCTCGTCGAGCAGGACGATCTCCGGCTCGGCAGCCAGGGTGCGGGCGATAGCCGCCCGCTGCTTCATGCCTCCGGAGAGCTGATGCGGATACAGCCCGGCTGAGGCCGTAAGGCCCATCAGCTCCAGTAAATAAGCGACACGCTCCCTGCGCTCAGCCTTGGGCTGGTTCTTCATCCGCAGCCCGAACTCAATGTTACGGGCTAGCGTCAGCCAGGGAAAAAGGTTCGCCTGCTGGAACACCACGCCGACCTCGGAATCCGGCCGGGTATGGCGTTTGCCGTTAATGGCGATGCTGCCCTGCGAAGGCTTCAGGTACCCGGCGATAATGTTCAGCAAGGAGGTTTTACCGCAGCCCGAAGGTCCAAGGACTACAACGAATTCACCCGGTGTCAGCTGCAGGTTAACATCCTGCAGCACCTGCCTTGCTGTGGTCCCTCTGCCATAGGTGAGGCCGATGCTCTCCAGCAGGATACCCTGTCCGCTGCCGTTGGAGGTTACCGGTACCGCAGCAGCTCCGGCCATACCGGAAGCCGCCCCCCTGCGTCCGCTCTCCCCGTAATTCCCGGCACTCAGTACACCTGTACCACCGGGACCGTCCAGTTTTTCTTCCAAGATCATCGCGCCACCCGCCTCCTTGTCATTGCTGGTCTAATTACCGGTATACAAATCGCTCCGCAAAGCCTGCTGGTAGACCGAGAGGTCAGGTGAATCGGTGATCGACTTCTGCTCTACAAGGAAATCACCCGTGTCCTTCAGCAGCTGTCCGAATGCGCCCGGCTGATCCGGCGTGCCCATATATTCAGGGGCTGATTGCTGCGAGGCATCCAGCACGATAATTTCATTCATCGCCTTAAGCGTGGCTTCGGCGCTAAGTCCAAGCTCAGCAGACATCGCTTCCGCCGACTCCTGCGGGTGATCCCGGTAATATTTCACCGCTTCATCCAGCACAGCGATATAGCCCTTAACGGCATTCGGATACTTCCCGATGAAATCCTTGTGCACCACGCCGAACTCTCCGGTAATGCCGCCTTTGGCCGCCACATCGGCTGAGGTAATTATGACCTTGCCGCCATCCTCCACCAGCTTCGACTGGCTCGGCTGCCAGGTATAAGCGCCGTCGATATCGCCTCTCTGCCAGGCGGCAACGATGTCGGGAGCCTGCATATCAAGTATGGTAATGGATGCAGGATCAATGTTCTCCTGCTTCAGTGCCGACAGCAGGCTGAAATGCGAGGTGGAGCCGAAGGTGGTAGCGATCTTGTGGCCTTTGAGCTCGGCGAGGGAGCTGATTCCGGCAGCACTCTTGACTACCAGTGCCTCACTCTCGCCGATGACATCATGAATATAATAGATTTGATCCGGCAGACCTTGGGCCACACCGGACGCTCCCGGAGGGGTACCCAGCAGGCCGAAGTCGATTCCGCCGCTGGCAATCGCCACGTTCACGTCGCGGCCGGAATCGAACTTGAGCCAGGATATTTCGATATCGGGATATTTCTTCTCCAGCAGGCCGAGGGACTTGGCCAGCAGCTCTCCGTTCGGTGAGACCTGATAGCCGATGCGGATTTCCTTCGGCAGCTCTTCCGCCGCTGCAGGTGCTGGCGTAGCTTCCTCAGCCACCGCTGCAGCTGCCTCCGTAGCGTTGGCGTTCTCTGTGGCAGCCGCCGCTTTCGCTGTATTACCGCTGTTCCCGCTATTGCTGGCAGAATTGCCGCAGCCGGATACCACCACCAGCAAAGCGAATATTGCCAGAAGGGTCCCTAAGCGAAACTTTGAATGAAGCTGTTTCATATATTTTCTACTCTCCTTTTATGAAAACCATAGTTATTCATTGCTCCGTCCAAGGCGATACACGCCGGATTAAGCTGCGGATAATCAGATCAATCACGATGGCGATCAGTGCCATGATGATAATGCCCAGATACATAATATCGCTGCGCAGGAACTTGCTCGCATCCAGCACCAGCCAGCCGACTCCAGATACGGCAGCCACCATCTCCGCAGCTACCAGTGTGGAATAGCTTACCCCGACTGCGGTCCGCAATCCGGTTAACAGCTCAGGCAGCACCGAGGGAAAGATCACGAAGGCATACAGCTTCCAGCCCCGTGCGCCCAGCGATCTGGCCCCGTTGATCCGGTCCGGACTCAGCCGCTGCACACTGAACACGGCCGTAATGAAGAGCGGAGCGAAAGCCCCGAGAAACAGCAGCAGCACCTTCGACACATCTGTAATGCCAAACCAGAGAATGAGTAAAGTGTAGTAGGCAAGCGGCGGCAGCGGCCGGTAGAATTCGATAAAAGGATCAATAACCGCGCGCAGCACCCGGTAACGTCCGCACAATATTCCTAGCGGCACAGCCGTAACAAAGGCTGCGGCCAGCGCGAGAAACAGCCTGCGCATGCTGGTGCCGATATGATTCAGCAGCGTTTGGCCTTTGTACCCTTCATGCAGAACATCGGTGAAGGCTGCCCATACGGTCTGCGGCTCCGGCAGGAACAGCGGATTCACCCACTCTCTGGCACTGACCAGCCACCACAGCAGCAGTGCGGCCAGCAGGGAAGCCACCGAAATTCCCCGGTACAGCCATTCTTTGGACCAGCCTGCTGCTGCAGGCGGTAACGCGGATGCCGTTGATTCAACCGGATTCCGGCCGTTGCCCTTTGGTTCGCTAACGCTGATACTCTGCCCTTCCTCAGGACGCGCTGCCTTCGGTGTATTGCTCTGCATGTTGCGGGTCTCCTCTCTCTTGCCGGCATACAAAAAGGCCTGACTCCGGCAAGCAGGGCAGTTTCCGCCCTTGCTCCGGCTAATCAGGCCTCCGGCTGTCCGGTAGGCTTGTACCTGAATTTATGAATTTATTATTCTGAACCCGTTACGATGTCAGCCTTAAGCCGATCATGCCGATAATAATGATGGCCAGGCATATCAGTTTGGACGGTCTAAGCGATTCTCTATACACCATGGCCCCCAGCACGACCGCTCCGCAGGAGCCGATGCCCGTCCACACGGCATAGGCCGTCCCGACAGGTATCGTCATTACCGAGCGCGACAGGCAATAGAAGCTAAGTGCAAGGGCGGCAACTGCGGCAACAGAGGGCCAGAGCCGACGGAATCCCCGGGAATATTTTAATAGAGGAACACTGGCGACCTCCGACAATCCGGCAATGATCAGCAGCAGCCAGCCCACTAGCGCAGGCCTCCTTGTTCACGGTCTGCCGGGGACGTCGTTGACAATGGCAGGAAGTGCCCTTTCTTCAGTGCCCGGCCAGGCTCACCGCCCCGAAGCGCTGCATCTGCTTCACCGCCGCCTTCCTGCGGCTCACTCTCATCCCCAGCCGTCAGCTTCAGGCCGATCATGCCACAGAGCAGCAGTAGAATGAAGAAGATCCGCCAGAACCCGGCGGGTTCGCTCAGCAGCAGCATTCCGGCGGCGGCAGTGCCTGCCGCCCCGATGCCGGTAAATACGGTATATGCGGTTCCAACAGGCAGCCGCATCATGGCTTTTACATATAAGGTATAGCTTATTCCAATGCAGCACAGGACCAGCAGGCTCGGCCAGAACAGGCGGAAGCCTTGACTGTATTTCAGCCCGGTGGCCCAGAAGATATCCACCAGTCCTCCGACAACAACATAGAACCAGGCCGACATGCTGCTGTCCTGCAATGCAGAAGTCTGTTTCAGTGCATTCATATCTGTGCTTCTCCTTATCCGTCTAGCCGATGAACTGGAGCATGGAGCTGAAGGATTTGATCGTTTCCATCATTTCTTTCTCCATTAAGGAGAGATGGTGCCGCTTCGTCCAGGCCAGGACAATCGACACATCCAGCTCCGTATCGGCAATATCGAGCGGCACAATGCTGCCCTTGTTCAGGAAATAATCACTCATGAATTTCGGGGCAAAAGCTGCGCACAGGTTCTGGCCGATCACATTCTCCAGCATCGGAAAGCTGTCCAGCCGGTAGGCTACGTTGTAGTCTCCGTGCTTCTGCAGCAATTCGGACACCCAGCAGTCGGTGGCGAACTCTGTATTATACAGCACCAGCGGCTGGGCCAGCGCTTCCTGCAGGGGAACTGCCCCCCGGCCTGCCAATTCTGAATCCTTGCTGACAAGCAGCACCAGCCGGTCGCGGAACAGCTCTTTGATGCAGAGATCCTTCTCCTCTTGTTGTCCGCAGGTCTTCATAACGACACCGAAGTCCGCCTTGCCGGCCGCAATGTCGCGCAGATTATTGTTCGATTCCCCGACCTTCATCAGCACATTGACACCAGGATGCCTATATTTGAACGTAGTTAGCGCATTGACCATGATCGTGTTGCTGATGAACGGCTCCACCGCAAGATGGATACTCCCGGTCATGGCCTGCGTATTCTCCTCAGCCAGTGCCTTGATGTCCTCCAGCAGGTCGATAGCTTCCATCGCCTTCTGAATCACAGCCTGGCCGATATCGGTCGGCTGAACGCCCTGGTTGGTCCGCTTAAACAGCAGAATGCCGAGTTCAACCTCAAGCTTGGATACCGATGAGCTCAGCGCAGGCTGGGAAATGTAGGAGCGCTCGGCAGCCGTCGATATGGAGCCCGTTTGGGCTATCGCCACTATATGATAGAGCTGTTCCAGACGCATGGCTTCTCCCTCTTGATTCTTAATAGCCTCATTATATAACTATAAAACCAATGTGACTACTAGGAAAAAAGTCTGGCTTCATTTCCTGCTGCGTCCTGCTACGCCAGTGTTCAAGGCACCCATTGCTTTAACTGCTCCACCAGTACCGGATGCGGGTGAAACCCGCCAAGCCGCAGCTTGACCTCGCCGTTCAGGAACAACACCAGCTGCGGGATGCCCCGCAGGCGCAGACTCTGAAACAGCAGCCGGTATTTGCCGGCATCTACGCCATACACATTCATCCGGCCCTGGAAATCATGGGCTATGGCCTCGGCTACCGGGAACAGCTGCCTGCAGATTTTGCAGCGCCGGGAGCCGAAGAAGACAAGTACAGGACCTTCACTGCCGAAAGCGAGCGCTTCGAATTCACTGTCCGTAATATGGGAGACCGGCCTGCGCGGAATTTCCGGGCGCATGCTTACGCTCCGCCCCCCGTACCTGCTGTCACTGGCTCTCCCGCCTCTGCGGGTTGTCCTGCCGCCGGAATTTCCTCCTCCGCAGAACCGGCCAGAATCTGATAGATGATCCCGCCCTCAGCATTCTCCGGCACCGGGGACCCGGTAAGATGGCAGATGGTCGGCACGATATCAACGACTTTGACTTTGCGGCCGATGACTTCCCCGCTCTTCACCCCGGCTCCCAGGGCAATAAACAAAGCTCTCATGGAGTACCCCAGCAGAGTGTGGTTGCTGAGGCCGTTGCCGTGGCAGCGGGTGAAGTCAGGCTCAAGGATGTAGAAAATATCGCCGGAGTTCTCTCCGCCAAGACCCACGACTTCCATGTCATTACGGTTCAGCGCGAAGCTGATGACTCTTCTGCCTGTTTTGGGATCACGGTAGCTGTACAAATCATCGATGATCTTCGCTACAGTCTTGTCATATTCCGCCGGATCTACAATCCCCTGCGGATCACGGCCTTTTACATTCAGATAGATGAATGTGGCGCGCTGGGCAACGGCCGTCGTGCGGCTCCAGTCGATCTCATAGCTGCCTCCGCTTTCCTTAAGCTGCGTGTACCCCAGATCACCGAGAATACCGACGTTGATCCCCCACATGTCGCCGATCAGCGGATGATCAGTCTCGGGGTTCTTCGCCACTCCCGCATGGTCGGAGACAATAAAGGCCGCCGTCCCGCCATCCAGCCGGTCCAAGAGAGCGCTGATGAAGCGGTCGCTGATCTCATAGATTTTATAGATAATCTCCTGATAACGTTCATACTCCGCAGACGCAGCGGGCAGCGTATGGTCCAGGTAGAAATGATTGAACATATCAATACCATGCATGTGAGTGTAGAACAAATCCCACTCGTTGTTATCCAGCAGATGATTGATCGCATCCACATGCCAGCTGTACATTTCCTCAATCGACTCCAGCAGCACCTGATCCGCCTGCGGATTCAGACGGCTGTAATTGGAGGGCTGTAGCATCGGACCGACTTTGCTGTATAGCTCCTCTCCGATATTTTGCGGATAAAAGTATTTGCCCGTCTTCAAATCGAGCACGTATGAGGCGTAGAACTTAAAGCTGTTACCGGCGGGGTCCAGCTCCAGCACACGGATTTTGTAGGCGACTGGAATGTCCGCGCCCTCTATGCTGTAGGTGTCATAGATCCAGCCGCTCCATTCTCCGGGTCCGGCTTCACCGAGAGGTTCTGCTGCCGTTTTGGAGGCATAAATCTGAATTCTGCTGTACTGCCCTTGCTCGTCGGCAACCAGCAGACCGTACCGTCTGGCCTGGCCGTTATTTACCGGAACCGCGAACTCACGCGCTCCTGCCGGAGCAGAAGTCCAGCCTTCAGCCGGTCTCAGCGGCGTATAGATCTGATCCGCAGTCGGCACATCTGCAGACAACTCTCCATCCTGGGTCGTCGTGACCAGCCCCGGCTGGGTATAGCCATAGCCTTCGTAAGTATCCTTGCTGATCTCGGCCTTCTGCGACGTTTCTTCTCCTTCAAACCGGCAGTTGGCCCCGGTATTATCCACGACATGGGGGATTTCAATTAGCTCGGTATATTCCGCGCGGCCTTCATATACTTTCTCATAGTCAATGTAACCGCGCAGATTGGTGTAGATGCTCGTTCCGTCCACATAGATTGCATCCTCCACCTGCGGCGGCCAGGACGTTGGATAGTTGAAAATAATACTCTTTTTGCCCGCCCGTGCATAAGCCTGCCAGATGGTCTCCGCCTTCAGCAGCCCCGAGTCAAAGCCGTAATCCAGCACATCCAGCTCATTGCCGAGCGTATGGTTCCAGAAGCAGGTAATGCCGTGGGTCGCCGGATACGCGCCCGTAGCAATAGATGCCCAGTTCGGCGGCGTTATCGCCGGAAGCACGCTCTGCATACCCAGATCGCTGGTGGTTACACCGGCATCGAGCGCTCTTTTGAAACCCGGAAGCTTGCCTTCTGCCACATATTTGCGGATGACTGCAGGATCTGCGCCGTCAAGACCCAGCAGCATTACCTTCTTCGCTTTGCTGTTGATGCTGTTATTGTTGTCGCTGTTGTTGCTGCTGCCGTGAGCACCATCTTTGCCGTTTGCCATAACCTCACTCCGTCCAGGGATATTTAGATATTCCAATGAGATAACTAGGAATTAATCTCTGTGGTTATTATAGACGGCAGCCCGTGAGCTTGTTAAATAGACGTTGCTTATAGTGGTATAAGCGGCGCTTATCCCCGCAGGACGAGTGGATTCGGCTTTGCTGTCCTTTTAAAGGGCGGGATCGTTTCAAAGCGAAATATCCCGCCCCATTACAGTTGCAGGATATCCTCTGGACTCGCTATTCCGCTTCAGTCCGGAAGCTTAGCTCAGCGCGTGCGGAACTCCCGCGGAGTCTGGCCGGTCTGGCGGTGGAAGAGGCGGGAGAAGTAGTGGAGTGAGCTGAAGTGGTATTTCTCGGCTATTTCGGTAATACTCAGCCGGCTATGCAGCAGGTCTTCTTTGGCCCGGTTGACCCGGAAGCGGTTCATATACTCCACAGGTGAGACCCCGGTAGATTTGCGGAACAGCTCGAAGAAATGCCCCCGGCTCAGTTGAAGACTGCTGTAATATGCCTCCAGCGGCTTCGGTACATCATGCAGCAGATCCTGCTCCATCTGCTCCAGCAGACTGCTGATCCTCCGGTCCGGTATGGGCTGGCCGCTCAGCAGCAGATGGAGCAGATCATCAATAAACTCCTGGAAATGACGCTGAATATTCAGATTGCGGATGAAGGTCTGCTCATTATCGAACTCTCCTGCCTTATAGAACTTCTGAAACCGCTCTGTCCACCCGCGCAGCAGCCCCACATCCATGGACAGCGGAAGCGGATACGGGAAAAGAGGTCCCAGCAGCTCCTCCTTCAGTTGCTCCGGCTTATAGCAGATCGGACAGGCCCAGTCAAAGACGCCCTCCCGGTCCACATGATGCCAATCGAAATAGCAGCACAGATGAACCATGGGTTCGGCAGCGTCCGCACGCCATTCATGAAGCTGCCCGGGCGGGAGATGGATCAGCATTCCCGGACTGACCCGTTGGGACTGTCCGCCGGTTAACAGCATCCCGTAGCCTTCGCTGATCAGGTAAACCGAGCTCATATAGCAGATTCTCGGGGAGCTGGATTGCCCTTTGGCAAAGGGATAGCGGGTAGCCAGATAGACGTAAGGATGCATAGCGGAAAAGTTCATACGCTTCTTCCCCCCTCCCTTCCTTCCTTCCTTTCGTTGGTGCGATTACTCTGTAACGTTCGAAGCCTGCGCGGCTTCAATGGCGGCTGCCAGCTCTTCGTAAGATGAACCCGGCAGCAATTGGCCGTTCACCATAAACTTCGGAGTCCCGTTTACCCCGTAATTCCCTGCGGTTTTGAAATCCTCTTTTACCGGAAGCATATACGTGTGCGCCTGCAGATCCTTCGCGAAGCGGTCATAATCAATGCCGCTGATGTTGTCCTTCACGAAATCAAGCATGAACTGCGGGGTAGCCCAAATCTTCGTCTCATTCCCCTGATGGTCGTACAGCTTGCTCATGAATTCCCAGAATTTATCGTTGTCCTGGGCAAATACCGCTTCACCCGCGCTGGCTGCCATAATCGAATCCCGGTCGATGAAGGCGAAGTTAATGAAGAACAGCTCTGCCTTGCCGGTATCTATGAATTCCTGTTTGAACTGTTCAAAATAGGTTTCCTTCCACTTCTTGCACGCAGGACACTTGAAATCGGCGAATTCAATCACCTTGGCTTTGGCTGTGGTGCTGCCGAGATGCGGCTGCTTCTCATATTTCAGGCCATTCGCATCGAAGTCTCCGCGGATTTCCGTATAATTGGGCAGTCCGTCCAACCCGCCCGCCGCCTTGGTCCGGTTAAGGAACGCTACGGATACAGCCAGCACCAGCATAATGAATATAATGACCGGAACTGCGAATCCGTAACTTTTCTTTGTTTGTTTTACCTTTGATTTAGCCATCCCTATTTATCCCCCTAGAACAAATTGACACCGCTTATTGATAGCGCTTTCTATGCTGAATATAAGCCGGGGGATGTTTCAGCGTAAAGGTACACTTGCGGCAGCGGGGTACCTTTCCCCCGTTCAGAGCGGGCGTGACAGTCCAGCGTTAATTCACCCGCCGATCGTGCAACAACCGGACCCTCTGCTAAATACTTTCCTGCGGGATTCGCCTACGATTTATACAGGCAAACCCTATAGACGATTTAGTGTATCTGGAAAAACAGGTCAATACAGCTTGGAGGAGGCATAACTAAGATGAAAAAAACTAAGGTATCATCGGTGACGGAGGGTGCGGAGGCGGCGAAGGCAGAGGTGGTGAAGCTTGGGATGGCTGGGGCGGTGGCGGCGGCAGAGGATAAGGAGGAGTTTGGGGCGGAGGCTGGGGCGGCAGATTCTATGGTGGTCACTTCGGTAGAGGCTAAGGCAGTAGCTGCGGAGGTAGATTCTATGGCGGTCACTGCGTTAGAAGCTAAGGCGGAGGCTGGGGCAGCGGCGGATTGTACAGCGGCAGGCAGTCTGCTTCATACCCAAGAGCAGGCGGGGCGGCATAATATTACCTTCAGCGGTCCGGCGGCGGACTTCTTCGAAGGGGCGCTGCTGGGCAACGGCGGGCTTGGTGTGGTGGTGACCACCCGGCCGGATGCGGTTATACTGCACTTCGGACACAACAATGTCTGGGATATCCGCATTGCCGAGCATCACGCAGAGGATATTCTGAACTTCCAGGAAGTGTACGACCGCTTCGCTTCGCTTCCCGCTGATCTACGCCAGCTTACGGACAACCCGTGGTACCGCGAATACTGCGAAATGGCCGGAGACAACTACAGCAAGCCCTACCCGCGCCCGATGCCCTGCGGCTCGCTGCTGCTCCGGTATGACCGGCGCCGCGCGGAGGTACTCGGCCACACGGTGCATATTGGCGACGGACGCTGCACGGTTGATTTCCTGATCAATGGCAAACCGGCGGTATTCGAGCTGTTTGTGGAGGCGGAGCAGGACCGGGTGTGGATGTCGGTAACAGATACGGCGACCGGTTCGCAGGTTCCGCTGTTCCATGAGGCCAGGCTCATCCCCGATCCCAAGACACCGCAGGAGTTCCCTCCGGCGTCTTGGGAAAACGATGCTGGTGCTGGCTTGCTGGCTTTTACACAAATTCTGCCGCACATGGAGTTCCCCGCTTCGCCGTATATTCCGCATGAGCAGGACAAGGCGTTCCGGCTGGCGTTCCGGCTTCCGGGGGCAGAATTCACCGGCAGCGGCAGCATTGCCCGGCTGGATATCTCCGGGAAATCCAGCGGCTTCCTGGCCTGCGCAGAATTGCGGGAGGGACCGGCAGCGGAGATAGCGACTGGCGGAGTTAGGTGTGGAGCCGGATATAAGTCCAGACCTGGAGTCGGAGCGAAATCTGGGATTGTGCCACAAACCGGAACCGGAAACGGGTCCGGAGCCGAACACGGGTCTGAAGCCGATGCTGGAGCTATAGCTGACACCGGAACTGTAATGTGTGCTCAACCTGGACCTAGCGCATCTGCTGGGATGAACGCGCCGACACGCGCCGCTTACGACCACGCGCTGGCGCAGACCCGGGAAGCATGGCAGGAATACTGGGGGCATTCCTTCATCGCCTTGGAGGATGAATTCCTGGAGCAGATCTGGTACCGGAATCTCTACTTCCTGAACTGCTCCGTCAAAGCGGGAATAACCTGCCCCGGACTGTTCGCCAATTGGAGCTACGGCTCCATCGGAGCGGAATGGCACGGAGATTATCATATGAACTACAACACCCAGCAGCCATTCTGGGTGACGTTCTCCAGCAACCATCTGGAGAAGCATCTGCCCTACGCAGACATGGTGGATCATGTACTGCCGGTCAGCCGCAAGTGGGCGCGTAACTATTACGGTCTGCCCGGCGCCAATTTCCCGCATTCTGCCTATCCGGTAGCAATGAACATGATGCCTTACCCTGTTCCGCATTGGGGCTGGGAAATATGCGAGACCCCATGGACTGTACAGAGTTTATGGTGGCATTATCTATATTCCATGGATAAGGAATTCCTGCGCAGCCGCGCCTTCACGCCCATGAAGGAAGCCGTCCTGTTCATGACGGCTTATATGAAACGTCCTGAAGCCTATGGTCAGCCCTGGGAGGACGGGTGTTATCATATTTTCCCGACGGTGGTGCCTGAGTTGTATGAGATCACACCGGGATTTGCCCGCAACAGCGATTGCCTGATCGATCTGACGCTGACCAAATTTATCTTCCGGGCATTCATCAGTGCCTGTGCCGTTCTGGGAGAGGATGAAGCAGAAGGAGCCCTGTTAACAGAAGTACAGGACATCCTGAATCACTTCCCGGAGTATCCGGCAGCCGAATCCGCTTCGGGCCGTGTATTTGTATCCGTAGCTGGCGAAGACCCGGACACCGTCTACAACGTTCCGGTTCCGCTGACCACCGTGTTCCCCGGCGAGGAACACGGTTTGCATTCTCCTCCGGCAGAGTATCAGACGGCGGTGAATACTTACCGCAATCATCTCAATGAAGGCGGAAATGAGCTGGTTTTCCAGCCCCTGGCCGGGGCACGGCTCGGTATCCTTGATCTGGAGAGGTTCAAGCGGCAGATCCGGTACTGCCTGCTGCCTAACGGCACCTGCACAGATAAAGTGCTGATGAGCGGCGGGCGTTACTCCGATACGGACGACTTCAGCTTCATGGCGCGCATGGGTATCTGGTTCGAGAATTTCGCCCTGCCCGCCGTTATCAACGAATGCCTGCTTCAGAGTTATAACGGCGTGCTGCGCTTTTTTCCCAACTGGCTGGAGCATGACAGCGCAGAATTCCGCAGCCTGCGCGCGGTAGGCGGCTTCCTCGTCAGTGCGTCCATCCGGGCAGGTGAAGTGCAGCAAATCGAGGTGTTCAGTGAAGCAGGAGCTCCGCTGTCCTTCTACATTCCTTGGGAGCAAGGGGCCGAATGTACCCGTTCCTCCGGGGAGATGCAGACCTTCACAGGTATAACCGCGGATATGCAGACTTCTGCCGGGGAAATTATCCGCATCGTTAAAGCGGGGGGATAGCTCCTAAATCAAATCAATCGCCAGAGAACAAACTAGGTGAAGCCACTTTGGCAGCTTGCTTGCTGAGGATTTGCAATGACTGGATTCCGTTTTATGCGGCAGGCTTAATCTTAGTTGCACTTTGTACAACTATATTATCTGATTTAGCACGGATTATCCGTTTAGTTGTATTCCGTACAATTAAACTGCCGTACTTAGATGGTTTTTACCGATTCGGCAAATTTAGTTGTACAGACTACAGTTATAAGAGGCGAGCAGCCCTTTTCGCCTTTTTTAGTTGTACATTATACAACTATCACGGAATTCCCCGTTGGAACTGAATACTCAAATTGCTGCATGTATGAAATGTTTGAATGAACCCACTACTCTAGCTCTGATGTAGTACGATTCAGTCGACAGTTCCATAGCGCCATAGTCCCCTAAGGCTTCATTCCCAACAAGAACACATGGTTATCGTGCAAAAGCAGCAAATAAGCGGAGGCGAATTTCGCCCCCGCCTTCCTTATGCCAACAGCTCCAGCCGACTGCCCAATTTGTAGCTTCCGCCTGCTTCCGCCTGGAAGTCTGTTCGTACATCACCCCATCGCACCGTCACCGTTCCCGGAGAAAAGGTACGGACCTCGGCTGCAGTCAGCCGGCCGTTATCCCAGGCAACATCCACTTCCGCATTACCCTTGGCCCGCAGGCCGGATACCGCTCCAGTGCTCCATGCCGCAGGAAGGGCAGGCAGCAGATGAATCTCTCCCGCGTGGCTCTGCAGCAGCATCTCTGCTATAAGCGCTGTACCGCCGAAATTCCCGTCGATGACGAAAATATTGCTCTCCGCTCCGGCAATACCCGATTTGGAGTAGGTGAACAGATTATCGAAGCACAGGCCGCTGATCAGGTGAGAAATATGCTTATAGGCATTCTCCCCGTCATGCAGCCGGGCAAACCCGAGTCCGAACAGCGCCGCCGTAAATTCCACATCCTCCAGCTCGTTCTGTTGCATCCGGTTCTCCAGTGTAACTCTGGCTGCCCTGCTGAGTTCCGGTGTCCGGCCGGGAGTAATCTGATTGCCGGGGTACAGCGCGTACAGATGAGACAGATGCCGGTGCTCCGGCTGAGCTTCCTCATAATCCTCCAGCCACTCCTGCAGCTGCCCCTTCCTGCCGATCTGGAGCGGTGGAAGCTTAGCGGCAGCCGCCTGAAGCGTCTGCCGAAACGCTTCATCCTGGTCCAGAAGCTCTGCCGCCATCAGGCAGAACTCAAACAGTTCCCGGACCAGAATCTGGTCCATCGCCGGACCCATGGACAGCTGCTGTGCTCTTTCCCCGGCATGACCGGGATAGAAGCTGTTCTCCGGTGAATTCGCCGGGCCGGTAACCAGCCAGCCATACTTGGGGTGGATACACATGTAATCGAGGAAGAAGATTGCCGCCTCTTTGAGCACCGGATAGGCCTGGCGCGCCAGGAACTCACGGTCAAGACTATATTCATAATGCTGTATCAGATGTGTGGCAAGCCATAGTCCGCCTGTAACATTAAGTCCCCATGAAGTCTCCCAGCCGGGAAGCGTAAATCCCCAGACGTTCGAAAATACATGCGCAACCCAGCCCTTACTGCCGTATAGATGGCCTGCAGTTGATTTTCCCGCCTGTGCCAGCTCTTCAACATAGCGCATCAGCGGAAGATGGCTGTCCCCCAGATTCGTAATCTCCGTAGGGTAATAATTCATCTGGGTGTTGACGTCCAGATGATAGTCACAGCTCCAGCCCATCCGGCAGGCTTCCCCGTCATTCCAGATGCCCTGCAGATGCATAGGCAGCGGCGAATCCGCCCGTGAACCGGCGATCGTCAGATAACGCCCGTACTGCAGGAACAGTGCGAACAGCTGGGGATCATCCCCGCCGCCCCGGGCCAGGGATTGAATACGCTGACCGGTAGGGAGATCTGCCTTATCTGAGCGCCCCAGGTGAATATTCACCTTGTCATACTCCCGGCGGTAATCGGCAACATGCTCCTCTCGCAGCATTTCATAGCCATTGCCTGCCGCCTGCTCAATGGTGCTGCGGCTTTCTGATTCCCAGTCCGCATCTGTACGGCGGTAATTCGTGCTGACGGCGAAGTAAATCCAGGCTTCATCCGCTCCGCTGACAGTCAATTGGCCGTCACCGCTATGAATCGAACCGCCGGATATCACCACCTTGACCCATCCTTTGGCATAGACTCCGCAAGTGCCGTTGCTGTGTATATTTTCTGTTGCCTGGCTCTTGAATTCCAGCATATCGCCTTCCACGGCTGTCGCTCTAAACTGCCCCGTCCCGTTCACCAGACTGAGCGAAAAGGACACTGTACCCGGCAGTCCGCCCCAGATCCTTGACGCTACCAGATCACCCGCATGCGAGGCAAAAACCTCACGGTGCAGCGTTGAACTCTTACCCTGATGCACCGCTCCGGCCACGGCATTCGTCAGATCAAGCTCCCGCCGGAATTGTCCGCCATCTCCTGATTCCTGCTCCCGGTTCTGCATCTGCTCTGCAAAATCAATCACCACCTCGCATAGTCCGAGGTTCGTGCCGAAATTCTGCTTCTTAGGCTGCAGATGCCGCTTAGCCAGACGGTCGCCCCCTTCGTAATCCCCGCTGAAGAAATGCTGGCGCATTTCTTCCAGCGCAGCCTTACCCCCTCCGGAGGAAGGTACCGGGTCGCTCTGCCCCGACCAGTAGGTGACCTCGCTCATACTCCATACTTCGCGGTGTGGAGCAGCCATCACGACTGCCCCTAATCTGCCGTTCCCCAGAGGCAATCCCTGGGCCCAGCTCACTGCCGGCTCAGAATACCATAATTTGAAATCATTCATACCGCATTCTCCTGTCTGTCATAATCTGCCCGCCTCCAGCAGGTTCAAGGCACGCTTACATTCACTGTTCCTCTATGCAAAAAGAATTCGCTGTCACGTCTACCCCGCTACAGGCTGTAAGCCGGACAGCATTCTCAAGGCTTGAGAACCTTTCCTCGTCCATGCTCTTGTCCTTGTCCTTGTCTGTGTCTTTGTCCTTGTCTTTGTCCTTGTCTTTGTCCTTGTCTTTGCCCATTTTCCTGTTTCGATCTCCCGCATCTGCCGCCGCAACAACCACACGGTTATGCCTGAACGTTAACCCCTGCGTGCTTCTGGCACTGAGAACGGGGGTATCCCCAGTCTCAAAGAGATTGTGCTCTATGCGGATATTCCGGTGCACAGGCGCCCTGTTGTCCGCTTCTTTATTCTCCGGGGCTATGTGGATGACCGGAGCTTCACTGCTGCCGCAGGCAATGAAGGTGTTCCCGGTAATGGTCATATCTCTGACAGCACCAGACTCATACCAGGACTCCGCATCGGCAGCAACCAGAATGGCGCTCATCTGCATCCGCTCGAATACATTGTCCGCAATCACAGTCCTGCGCCTTGTAGTCGCCAGAATCCCCCTGGTCGGAATCCGCGAGAAAACATTCCCCCTGATTTCTACCTCCGGGGTCCAGGTGACATTCTCAATGACATCAGTTCCGCCGATGCCCGACGGAACCGGCCCTTCCAGCGTTAACTCCAGTTCACGCGGATTCAGCTGCCGGACACCGGCAACCCGGCTGGCTGCATAAGCTGTCAGGGATTCCGCACGGACGAACTCAATCTCATCGCCCGGGTGAAAGGCCATGAACCCATACGTTTGCGGATGCATAAAGCGGACCTTCAACGTGTTTCCGGCAGACTGCCCGGCAATCCGCAGATAGGTGCCGTGCACATTGATTGCATCATCATGTGCCCCGCTAAAGCGGCTGTCTTCGATCAGAATCTGCCCCCGGCAGCCGGACAGATGAATGAAATCGGCGAATCCAGCAACGGTCCGCCCGGTCTCAGGACGCGGCGACAGATCCAGATGCCGGAAGACAAGATCCCGGCTGAACTGGCCCACGATCCCCAGCCCGTGCATGAAATGTATGCCTGCGTTCTGAAACGTCACGCCGGAGCTCTCCGTGATAAAGACTCCGGCCTGATCCCGGATGCCGTCCCGCACCTGCAGGACCGTCCCCGGAACAGCATCCGGCCGGAAACAGAAACTGAAACGCAGCCTGTGCGGGCTGAGCTCCTCGACAAGCCGCGCTTCCGCCAGCCAGTTATCCGTCCGCCAGGTTATGTTCTGCACGGGATCATAGACCTGCATCGGACCTTCACGGAACCGCCAGCCCTCGCCTATCCAATCCAGCCCGCCGCCTATCAGCTCATACCGTGAATCCGGGTGCACGGTGACTTCGCAGAAGTCCGCACCGCATTGCTCCACGGTCATCTCGGCTACTGTAGGCTGGACATAATCCAGATGCAGGTTGCGGATCTCCATGTCCGTGCAGCCGTCCAGAATCAGCATCGTCTGCTTCCCGTGGAAGAGGAACAGCGAGCCGTTCCCGTCCAGTGTCAGCTGACGCTGCCCCTTCAGCAGTAGCCCGGCGGTTTTGGTCACATTGGGAAGCTCTTCCTCGCTGGCCGTGTTGGTAATGTAATAAGGAACCCGGAACGCTGCGTCCGGGTAGAAATGATAGCAGCCCTGCGGGCAGTCCAGCAGCACCGGACCCTCCAGCCTGCCTGCGGCTTCTATCGCCCGCCGCATCGCAGGCTGGGTATCCCCGTCCGAATCCGGAACCGCGCCGAAGTCGGTCAGCCGGAGCACAGTCCGGTGAGCCGGTTGTTCATCGTCTGCGGGATGAATTTCGTGATGAATATCAAACACCTCCCGGATGAATAGTTATTCAGTTGCAGAGCAGCTTAAGTACCCGCAGACCGGTCCCGGTACTCCGGCTGTCCTTGTGCACTGTATTGCGAATTGTAACCTGCAATATGCCGCGTTTCTCTTGAACCGGGAATAGTGCCAGGATTGGACGGTAAGCATTCAGGCACCAGTCATCGAACAGATTGACTTCAGCGTAAGGCCCGCCGTTCAGCGAATATTCCACAATACCCGAGTCCGGCCCGTACAGCAGCACCACTCCGGCACCTTGTCCCGTCACCGTGAAGCTGAATTCTGCCTGCGGATCATCTGTATGGGTATGCTCCGTAGAGAACCGCCAATTCATCAGCGGCTCGCCGGGCTGCAGCTCCTGGGTGTGGAAGCCTGCGGAATAGGCGGCGGCACTGTAATCCAGCAATCCGCCGTACTCGTAATTCCGGCTATCCAGCGGAGCGGGCAGTGCCGCTTCCTTTATCAGCTGCACCGTCTCTTGCGCTTCTGCTTCCTCTCCAGGTACTCCTGCTTTACGCCCCGTTTCCTTTTTCAGCACCGCCGTCTCTTGCGCATCCGCTTCCTCTCCAGGTACGGCTGCTTCCCGCCCCGCTTCCTTTTTCAGCACCACCGTCTCTTGCGCTTCTGCTCCCTCTCCAGGCACCGATACTTCCTCCCCCGCTTCCGGCCCTGCTTCCTCCAGCCATCCCGGCTGAACGCCGCATGGCACAATCGCCTGCTGCAAGTACTCCTGCACCAAGCCGGCATACAGCGCATGCCCCGCATCGAGCGGATGGTATCCGTCCGGAGCGAACCTCTTCCAACTCAGCTCACCCGTGTGGATCATGGTGTACACCTTCGCCGCACAGTCAATCGACGGAATGCCATAATGATCTGCCACCTCCTCATGCACGGCGATATTGAACGGCTTGTAGCCGGTCAGGTTCTTGTCGGCTGCCGTGTACACGAAGATCAGCTCCGTCTCCGGTGACAGCCGCCGGCACTGGCGGACAATTCCCTCCATACCGCGGATGGACTCCCCGCGGTCTTCCCCGTCATTCACGCTGAATTCAACAAACAGCAGGTCTATTTCCCCGTGGCGCAGCACATGCTCCTGCAACCGGTGTGCACCGAAGGTGGAGGTGGTCCCGCCGACCCCGGCATTGATGCAGCGCACGGGATGGCCTGCGTATAACCGTTGCAGGTACGCTCCGGTCAGTGCACGCCAGCTGGTGGTATCCGCATCCGAAGCGCCTGCCCCCTCCGTAATCGAGCCGCCCAGAAAAGCGGCTGTAAGCGGGGCATTCCCCGCAAGCTTACTTTTCATCCCTGGCAGCCCCCGGCGCGGCGTAATACCTGGATTGCCGCCGCTGTTCTTGTTGCCCATGAGTTCACCTCCAGAAGCCATAAATGGATACGTCCTTATGCCTTTTTATTTGTCCTTTAGTTCAGCTTGCATACCCACAAACAGCAATGCCGGCCAAGGAGGCCGGCATCCGTTTTTGCAGCGGTTAGGCCGCCCGCTTTTCCGCGCTATCCGGCTTTATTTCGCTGACACATCATAAGCCTTCTGCAGAATCTCCAGATAGCGGTCCAGCTTCAGGTCTTTAAGACCTTTTACATAAGCATCCCAGTCCTTGTTCAGATCCTTGTTGCCCGTAATGAACTGCAGCTCGTTCTGCTCAATGTAGTTTCTGAGGTTCGTCTGCAGCATGCTGGCTTCATCGATGTCACTTGGGTCAATCCAGATCGACCAGAGCGGGAACAGATCCTTCGGTTCATGGCCCTCATACAGCAGCGTAGCATCATAGAGTCTGCGTTCATATCCGTTGGAAGCATAGATATCTGTTCCCTGGACAAAAGTATCGCGGTACTCCTTCGGCATATAGAAGTGGCCCATTCCGCTCCAGCCCGCATTACGCGGCGCTTCGCCTTCTGCCATCGGAATCTGCTTGATCACCGGCTTCGAATCCTTGCCGAGTGCCACATCGCCTTCACCCGGATCGGTCCAGTCAATGCCTTTCATCCCGCTGGCCGAGTTGGTCTGGCCTTCCGGCGTGAACATATAATCGACCATTTTGATCAAAGCAATCTGCGCTTCTTCACTCGCTTTGTTGGTAATGACAAACTTGGCTCCCGGCGATACACCGCCTGCATCATGGGTGGCGAACGATACGCCGGAAGGACCGGTAAGCGGAGCAAGCGGGTTGTAATGAGCTGAACGCGTGTTGCCCGGGTCAATATTGATGAAGATGGCAGGGTGCATGCCCGCACCGGCGCCAAGAATTTCCGCATCGGCGTTCTCGCCGATTTTCTTGAAAGCTTCAGCATTCTGTGTAAAAGCCCCCGGATCAATCAGCCCGGCATCGAACAGGGATTTGATATAGGTCAGGCCCTCTTTCCATTCCGGCTTGATGGCTGCCGATTCGACCTTGCCGTCCGGCGTCAGGTTGAGATAATTGCGGTCATCGTCATAGACGAAGCTGTTCATCAGATAAGGAATAATCCGTACACCGAAATCTTCAGTGGAACCGCTCAGTGGCACTTCATCGGCCTTGCCGTTGCCGTTCGGGTCCTGTGTCTTGAAGGCTTCCAGCATCTGCTTGAACTCTTCGGTAGTTTTCGGTTCTTCCAGATTCAGCTTTTTGAGCCATTCGGTGTTGATCCACATTTTATTCGGATAAGAGCAGTGGAAGCATTCCGTGTAAGCGCCCAGACCGTAAATATTGCCGTCCGGCGCCGTGTTCAGCGTCTTCAGCGCAGGCGTTTTTTCCATTGCTGCCTTAATGTTCGGTGCATACTTGTCAATCAGATCATTCAGCGGCACAAGAACGCCCTGCTGGCCGTATTTCAGCACATCGCCCTGCGAGAATTCATCAATGTAGGCGGTGAGCAGGTACGCATCGGGATAGTCGCCGCTGGCCAGCGAGATCTGGCGTTTCTCTTTGGCCCCGTCGGACGGGTTGATCTGCCAATCGAACTTGATGTTGAATTTGTCCTGAAGGAAGGTGGTGAATTTATTGGTCGGAATATCAATGCCCGATTCCTGGACGGCAAAGACGCTGACCTCAACAGGTGCTGCCGCAGCCGGTGTATTTCCGCTTGCATTCCCGCTGGTGGCCTGGGCGCCCGAAGGGCTGTCTGTATTTTTGCCCGAGCATCCGCTGATCACAACTGTAAATACCGTTACCAGCATTAACAGACTAATAAGGCTTTTCTTCAAAATCAATCACTCCCTTTTTTTGAGTTGAACAGGGTGGATATTTCTTGCTGCCGGCGGATGAACTCACCCCCTTTGCAGATGTATCTGCCGTGACTCAACCCTTAACGGACCCGACCAGCATTCCTTGAACAAAATAACGCTGCACAAAAGGATAAATCACCAGCACCGGCAGCGTAGCTACAACAATCAGTGCATATTTCAGAAGCTCCGCCATCTGCTGCCGTTCTACCATCGCCATCGCATCCATCGCTCCGGAGCTGTTGTTCTGGATAATGATACTGCGCAGCACCAGCTGAAGCGGGAACAGATCCGCCGTCTTCAGATAGATCAGTGCGTCGAAATAGGAGTTCCACTGACCGACGGCGTACATCAGCACCAGCACCGCAAGGATCGGCTTGGATAACGGAAGCACTACGCTGCGGATGAACCGCATGTCACTGCAGCCGTCGATCTCGCTGGCTTCGAGCAGTTCCTCGGGAATTGAGGCTTGGAAAAAGGAACGGGCGATGATCACCTGCCACACCCAGATGGCATTCGGAATCAGGAGCGCCCAGCGGGTATCGATCAGGTGCATTTGCCGGACCACCATATAGGTGGGGATCAGCCCGCCGCTGAAGATCATCGTGAACGTTATTACCATCATTAACACATTCCGTCCAAAAAACGCTTTGCGCGACAACGGATAAGCAATCATAACCGTCAGGGTGACGCTGATCAGTGTGCCGGCCGCCGTATAAAATATTGAATTGGCATAACCTGAAACAATCTCATGTGTACTGAACAGCACCTTAAACGCCTTGAAGGAAATATCGACGGGCCAGAGCCATACCCGCCCTGAGGTTACAGCCGCCGGACTGCTGATGGAGCTGCTGATAATGAAGATAAGCGGATACAGTACGGCTATCACCACTAGGATGAGCACCGTATAGACCACAGTGAGGAAAATCCGGTCACCGGTGGATTCTTTGATTTTTTGGGAAATTGCTGCCGAAGCGGCCATACGAGCACTCCTTTCCTACCAGATGCTGTTGTTCGTGATTCGTTTGGCCAAGCCGTTAACCGTAAGCAGCAGGACCAGATTAATCAGGGAATTGAATAAACCGACTGCGGTGGCGAAGCTGTAATTGGCATTCAGCAGGCCGATCCGGTACACATAAGTAGCGATGATCTCGGAATTGACGATATTCAGCGGATTCTGCAGCAGATAGACCTTTTCGAAACCGATCGCCATCACATTGCCTACATTTAGAATAAGGATAATCACGATTGTCGGGACGATGCCCGGAAGGTCGATGTGGCGGATTTTCTGGAACCTTGAAGCTCCGTCCACCTTGGCGGCCTCGTACAGCGTAGGGTCAATGCCGGCCAGGGCGGCCAGATAGATGACGGCGCTATAGCCTGCGGTCTGCCAAATATCGGACCAGACATAAATCGAGCGGAACATGCCAGGCTCCCCGAGGAAATTCACCGACTCCAGCCCGAAGAAATTCAGGGCAATATTGGCGAAGCCGAGGCGCGGAGCGAGAAACAGCATAATAATCGATACCATGACCACCGTCGAGATAAAATAAGGTGCGAAGGAGACCAGCTGGACAAACCGTTTGAACCGTCCGCCGCGGATTTCGTTGATCATCAGTGCCAGCAGGATGGGAATCGGGAACCCCGCCAGCAGCAGGAAGCCGCTCAGCAGAATGGTATTCTTCACCAGCGTCCAGAACATCGGATTCTCGAAAAAGAGTTCAAAGTTCCTGAAGCCTACCCATGGACTGCCCCATATGCCTTTGATCACGTTATAATCCTTGAACGCCAGAACCGCATTCGCCATCGGATAATACTTGAAGATCAGAAAAAACAGCAAAGGCGGAATGACCAGCAGATGGAGCTGCCAGTGCTTCAGCATGCTTTTTCCGGCGTTCGAGAGCCAGCTCTGGCCTTTCCTCCGGGGCGCCGGCTTGTTGTTTAATATCAGATTTTTCTCCAGATTAATCCCCCCTAAAGTTGTGCCAGCGTTTATTGCGTTGGTTTGTGCCCATGATTGTACCTCGTGCAAAAATCTTTTCGGAAGCATGCGATTGGTTTCCGTGTTGCTTCGTTAGTTCATTTTGCGTAAAACTTGCTGCGGAAGCAGGTGTTTGGTTGTGCTAAGTTGCTTCACTTGGATTGCTTCAAGCAGAACTTGCTGCGGAAGCAGGTACTTGGTTGTGCTAAGTTGCTTCACTTGGATTGCTTCAAGCAGAACTTGCTGCGGAAGCAGGTGTTTAGGTTTGACTGGCTAAATTGTGTGATAGCGCTTTCTCCACGACTCGATCATAAGGTGCTGCGCCGGGTCTTGAACAGGTACATTTCCGTATTTTGCGTACAGTTCACCCGGATTCCGGGGTCCATTGCATACGCTTACATCCCGCATCCCGCTTATACCTTGTCCAAATCAGGGGCATTTCTGCCCCTCATTTCCTCGTCCCGCCCACTTTTGGCGGAATCAGGGGCACTTCTGCCCCTCATTTCCTCGTCCCGCCCACTTCTGGCGGAATCAGGGGCACTTCTGCCCCTCATTTCCTCATCTCGCCCACTTTTGGCGGAATCAGGGGCACTTCTGCCCCTCATTTCCTCGTCCCGATCACTTTTGGCGGATTCAGGGGCACTTCTGCCCCTCATTTCCTCATCCCGATCACTTTTGGCGGATTCAGGGGCACTTCTGCCCCTCATTTCCTCATCCCGCCCACTTTTGGCGGATTCAGGGGCACTTCTGCCCCTCATTTCCTCGTCCCGCCCACTTTCCGGCACATTTAAAGGAATTTATCCCTCTCTTTCTCCCATCTCGCCCACTTTCCGGCACATTTAAAGGGATTTATCCCTCTCTTTCTCCCATCTCGCCCACTTTCCGGCGCATTTAAGGGGATTTATCCCTCTCTTTCTGCCTTCCCGCTCACTTCCGGTACATTTAAGGGGATTTATCCCTCTCACCCTGCCTTCCCGCTCACTTCCGGCGCAGTTAAAGGCAGCTGCTATTTCCGGCTAACTCAACTTGGTACTAATTTAAAATGAGAAAATTTGTTTTATCAACAGTTATCTGAATGGTGTTCTTTTCCTAATGGTGTTCTTTTCTAAACGTTGTACTTTACCAGACAATAAAAAACGGCCGCGCGTCCGGACCATGGACAGCTGCAGCCGCTTAAGCATGTGAAATCAATACTATTCGCCATGCGATTGTCGGTAGGTGCTCGGCGAAATGCCCGTCAGCCGCTTGAACGCCCGCCGGAAAGAATGTGAGCTGTTGTAGCCGACTCTGGCCGCGATCTCATCCACCGTGTACCGGCTCTCTCTCAGCAGGACTGCCGCCTCATCCATCCGCACCTTAATCAGGTGATCCGAATAATTGACCCCCGTCACTTCCTTGAACAGCTGCGAGATATATTTCTCGGGCCGCTCCACATGCTCGGCGACGCGGTACAGGGTGAGCTCGGTATCGGCGTACATTTCTGCGGTATACTGGTACATCTGCTTGATGATCTGGGTGTGCGCATCCTTCTTTTTGTTGGTGATGAATCCGCATAGCTCTCCGGTCAGCTCAAGGAATTCCGTCTGGATTCTCTCCAGCGGCGCCGAGGTGTCAATGTCGATAATCTGCCGTTTGACGCTCTCCCCCAGGGGGGACTCCATGAATATTTTTTGATCCAGCAGCTTGAGGAAGGTGCCCTTCATCTCCCCGATCAGCTGATGCTTCATTTCCATCGACAGCTCGCGGGGCCCCAGATTCTGTGCAAAAGTGGCCTCCATAATCCGCTCCGCCTCGGCCAGCTCGCCGGCGCGGATCGTACTGATCAGCCGCTGCTCCGTCTCCAGAGGATAATAGTAGGTCGTATTCTCAATCTGCACCTCCTGATGGCGCATGACTCCTTTACGGTTCGTATATACGGCATATTCCAGCGCCTGTCTGGCCTGCTCGAAGGACTGGCTAACCTCAGTAACCGACGAGAAATACTCCCCGAAGCCGCCCTGCACCGAAATGCGGTATTCCTCAAACACCCGCTGAACCCCCTGATCCATCAGGCGTTCCATCCCATCTTCCTTGCCCGCCGGGCCACCGTCAGCCGGGCTGGAGAAGAACAAAATGACTATTTTGTCAGAGCCCATATCTGTCATCGGGAGCGGACCCGCCAGCTCGGCAAACGTCTGCTTCAGCAGAAGCCGGGCCGCATTCAGCTCATTCAGGATTTCAACACTGTCCATACCGGAATACCCTTTGATCTGCAGAATTCCCGCATACCCGGTTCCTTCACCCAGTCCGATATCCGCCTGCTCGGCTGCCGAGACAATCTCCTCCCTGGATTCGAATTCCCCGGCGATCAGCCGTTTGAGGAAAGCATCCCGGACCAGCGGCAGCTGACGGTTCAGCTCAGTCTCCAGCAGCTTGTTCTTCGTAATCATGTCGGCGATATTCCCGCTCAGGAAGTCGAATTCATTGCGCTCCGGACTGTCCTCCTTGCCGAACTGCTCCTTCATCACGGCCAGCAGACGGTTAATCGGCATACTGTTTCTGTAGGCAAGCACAAGCCCGGCCAGCAGACCGAGGAACAGGGCGCCGGCCGTAATCAGCCAGGTCATATGCTTAATTTTATTGGCATTCTCCATCAACACACTGCGGGGAATCCCCGCCTGGTACACCCAGCCGTTCGTGCCGGAGCGGGTCGTGATCACGAGATCATCCCTGTAGAACTGGCTTACCTTATCCGCGTCAAAAAAAGGATCAGCAGCCAGCTTATCCACGTAACCATCATTTTGCCCCTGCAGCACTATGGTATTGCCGTCCGCATCGCTGATATGCACCCAGCCGCCATCACGCTCGGTCAGCCCGGACAGCAGACTGGCGATAATCTTCTCGTCAATATTAACCACCACGACAGCCGGCGAAGAATTATTGAAGCTATCCAGCGGCAGCGACTGCATGTAGGTGATTACCGAGGTAGGTGTACCTTTACTCACAAAAGCGCTAAGCGGCTTAATCTCACTCCGGTGCGTACGGTCCAGAATCTCCTTTTTCCACTCCTCCAGCGGGAGATCCTTGTAGTGATAGATCTCGTAATAATGATCCGGGCGGTAGGAGGAGCCGGCAGTGAGCACCAGATCATAATTGGCCAGATAAATATAATAGTCCTGCAAAAAATCATTCGTCTGTCCGAAGGTCAGGACATTGCGCATGGCTCTCCAGATCCCGAACACATTCGTTTCACGGCCTTGTTCATTCATCAGAACATTCAGTTCCTGATTAATGGCCAGCTGCCGGGTAAGCCCTTCAACCTCAGCCATGCGGCGCTCCAGAATCTCCTGGCTTTTCTCCAGCTGGGTCACGCTGTTCTCAATCGAAATGGACTGGGTTACAGAGATTGAGGTGTGGTACGACATATAGCCCCCAATGCTGGGAATAATTAAGATGACCAGATAGGAGATCAGAAATCTGCGGAACACCTTGGAGTACTTGGGCATGGTAAGATTCTCCCCTCTATTGGTAGCGCTATCATAGTATTAGCTTAAAACAATTTGCCGCCCAGTCAAGCTTTTGTCCTGCGCCTCCGCGCGGCGGCCATCGGGAATTTAATAAAAAGCAGCGATGCAGGCCGGCATCACTGCTTTTTATTAGTAATTCCGATCTCGCTGCAGACAACTGCCGCCCGGCGCGAGATTCGCGCGAGCGGCAGTGCAAGCGGATGATTAACATTAGTCAGATGTTAGAAATCCAGGAATCAGGAGCCGCTGAACTGCTCACCGCCTCCGTCTGCAGGCTTCCAGGCATGATTCACCGAAGCCTCCATGATGTCCGCATAAGCCCAGTGGGTAAGCGGAACATCCCGCCACGGGGGAACTGCCATCCCGCGCAATGGTCCTCTGCTGATAAGTCTGTTAATCACCGTAACCGCCTCTGCCCGGGTTAAAGGATTGCCGGGCTTGAAGCTACCGTCGCTGTAGCCGCTCAGTATTCCGGCAACCTGCGCCTTCAGGATGGCTGCCTCTGCCCAGTGCCCGGCAATATCCGGGAATCCGCGGCCTGCCGCCGTGTCTGCCGTGTCTGCCGGTATCAGTACGGCTGCCAGACTCGCCATCTCTGCACGGGTAATCAGCTGCGCCGGTTTGAAGCTGCCATCGCTGTAACCGGTCATCATCCCGGCTTCGGCCACAGCGGATATCGCCGCTGCTGCCCAGTAATCTGCGCTTACATCGCTGAACGATGCCGCTGATCCGCCGGCCTCTGGTGTGATGGCTGCGAACAGCAGCGATGCCATCTCGGCGCGGGTAATCTTCTGATTCGGCTTAAATAAGCCGTCCGGATATCCTTTGGCATATGCGGAATGATGTTCCTCTGCAATGCCCGGCGTAGAAGATGGAACCGGCGCAGATGTCGGCGATGGCGCTACAGTTACTGCAGGCGAAGCGGTTGCAGCCGGAGCCGGATTACCTCCGGTTTGCGCCGTGGCTCCGGGCTGTGGTGTGGCTGTAGCTTCCGGCGTTGCAGCAGGTTCCGGTGTTGCACTTGGAGCCGGTGTTGCCGTCGGCTCTTCACCCGGACCCTCGTCAGCAGCCGGCAAGGTGATTCTTAACTGATCGGCCAGCATAAGACCGCCTGACTTCTTCACAGCCTTCAGCACATGCGGGCCTGCCTCAAGTCCTGTAATCACGGCAATACTCTGCAGAATCTGCCGGTTCGCGCTATAGGCGCTGGCTGTCTGCCGCAGTTCGCCGTCCACGTACAGCTCAATGTCGCCCATTTCCGGGCCCGTCGGCCCTACGAGCGAAATCCCGCTACCCTTGAAGACATATTCGACATAATCACCATCACTCTCCGTGTAATGCACATCATTCTGATAATCACCGCTGAATTCAAAGGTCAGCGTAAGTGTTCCAGCCGGCTGAGCGGCCAGATAGGACTTCGCGAGCGTAACTGTACTGCCGGAGAGCGTATAATCCGTATCCTCTACCAACGTGTAAGACCCTTGGCGGATGCCGCCGAACAGTCCCGGCTGCCGGAGCAGCGTCACGTCTATATCGGCCTGAGCCGCAGCTGCCTTGTCGAAGACAGCCTCCACAGGATTAACGAGATCGGGAATCTCCACCTTCAGCATATCCAGCAGCATGAACCGGCCTGACTTCTTCACTGCCCGCAAAGTATGAATGCCTTCCGGAAGACCGGAAATGCTGTACAGATTCTGCTGGGCCAGCCGCCCGTTGCGGTACGCGCTTACGGTTTCTTTGAATTCTCCATCGACATAGATATCCATATCCCCCTGCGAGCTGTCTACTTCGGTATACAGACTGATCCCTGTCCCGTTGAAGGCGTACTCGAAGGAATCACCGTTCAGCTCGGTGTACTGCACATCATCCTTGTAGTCTCCCATGTTTCTTCCTGTACTGCGCGACCAGGAGCCATTATAGGTAATTCCGGGATCATCATTGTTGATCTGTTCGTAGCGCACTGTAGAGGAGCCTGTTATCTGGACAGTGCACAGCTCACTGCTTCCACCGTCGAAGCTAAGCGCCAGCTCCGTAAGGCCGGATGGCTGGTTGAACAGATACTCCTTTTTCAGGATGACTGTGCTGCCGTCAGCAGTGTAATCGGCGCCCGGCAGCAGGGCAACGCCATTATTCGTGATTGCCAGCAGCGAGTCGCTGCCGGCTGCCAGTGCAAGCTCCAGATCCGCCTGGCTGCCGGGCGCCTTGTCGAAGCTGCCTGCCTGCGGATTAATCAGCTGGCCTGCCGTAATCCGCAGCGCATCAAGCAGCATATATTGGCCGGAGTCCTTGACCACCTTCAGAGTATGCTCACCTTCCGCCAGCCCCGAAGCGCTATATACGATCTGCTGGGCTTCCTTATCCCCGGACGTATACGTGCTCACCCGGTCCGGACTTACGGCATCGTCCAGATACACCAGCATATCGCCTTGTGCGGGGTCCTTCTCCGTCAGCAGCTCAATTCCCGTACCGCTGAAGGTATACTGGAAATAGTCACCGTTCTGCTCCGTATAGTGCACATCTGCCCTGTGGTCTCCGGCAGATCTGCCGGTCGAGGCTGACCAGGAGCCGCTGTAGGAAATAGCCGGATTGCTGTCGTTGACATAGACTGAACGGGTAACCGAAGTTCCCCCGCCAGTCCCCGGATCACCCGGGTCTGTTCCGCCGCCGCCCTGCTGCCCGCCGTCCCCCGGATCTCCCTCACCCGGAGCCGGAGATGTATCAGTGATGCTGATATTCATATCCTGGCTGCCGGGAACCTGCTCTTTCCCGCCGTTACGCTGCCAGGAGCCGGTATAGCGCAGCCCGGTATCATCATCATTAACAATCGAGGTGCCCTCCTTGGCTGTCACCTTGAACATCCGCGAAGCATGCGGTTCAAGCGCTCCTGCATTGTAACCGTCCCCGAAGGTTCCAAGCTCCGTGTGGCTCCACAGATCGCGGACAGAAGCCGGGCCTTCGAGTCCGATATCGCTCCACTTCACCTCCACTGCTGCACTGCGGCTGCCGAGATTGAACAAGGCCACATTGTAGGTGCCGTCGCCGTTATTCGCATACCAGACCTGCTGCTTCGTATCCATCGACACCGGATGAGCAGGACGCCCGGACTGGTTGACGGCAATGACCTCGTCATTCGTCAGCAGCTGCAGGCCATAGTCGTCAAGCCGGGTCATGTCGTTGCCGATATAGAGCTGCGCCGCAGATACGGCCCAGAAGGTCATGGCTGTCTGCCGTTCATCCTTGGTCAGACCGTCCATTGCCCCGTTTCCGACATTGAGCGAATCGAAGTCATTCCATCCGCCGGGACCGGCATCCCGCCACCATACGGAAGCATCCGGGAATAGCCGGGCGATATTGCCCCACTGGGTTAATCCCACATTGCTGTCGTAGGCTTCAACATCCCACTGAATTCGCCAGCCGTTGGCGTATTTCTTCCAGAAGTCCACATAATTATGATCGAGCGCCCAGGAGAGCTCGAACCAGATGTCATGCCGGGCCAAAGCCTTGGACCAGGCTTCCACATCGCCGCGTGCATCAAGACTCAGATTGTTGATGCCTGACCCTGGAGTTACACTGTCAAATTTGACGAAGTCGATCCCCCATTCGCCAAGCATATCGGCGATGGAATCAATATACTTTTGCGCGCAGGGGTTGCTGAAATCGATCTTGTAGCTGTAGGCATTCCAGGCATCCACAATCTTGAGCGGCTGCACGGCAATGTCCTGCATCCGGCATTCACCGGCAGTTCCGTAGATTTCAAGATTCTGATTATAGGCGTCGATGGACAAGCCGGGGATCAGGTAGATTCCGATTTTCTGCCCGTTGTTGTGGACATAGTCGATGACCTCCTGGAACCCGTTCGGGTAACGCTCAGTACTTGGAATAGGCCTGCCGTATTCATCCATACTTCCGTTCCAGCCAGCGTCAATATTAATATACTCATAGCCGTGCGACTGCAGCTTCTCATGCATGGCATCCGACTGCTTCTTGATGCTGTCCGCCGATATCCAGTTCCCTGAAGGCTCATACACCTGCATACTGAAGCTGCTCCAGCCCATATAAGGCTTCTGTGCCAGCTCCTTGTCAGCTGCCTCCGCTACATTCTGCCTGGTTCCCGCAAGTCCGGTTTGCGCTGCTGTCATGATCAGCATCAGCAGGCACAAGCCGATTTCCTTACCCAAAGACTTCAAATATCCCAGCTCCCCTCGGCAATTTATAAAGCGCTTTCTATTCCTGCCGCAACTTGCCCACTGCATGCTCATTGCATGCTCTCTGCTTACTCATGATGAGACGGCCAATAATGGTAGCGCTTTCCATACGAGTTGATCATAGAGGGGTTCTGCCCTCCTTGGATAGGTACATCTGCGGTGTTCGGCGTACAGCTTCCCCTGTTCACGGGGGACAAAACTCAGGCGGGCATCCAGTTTTCCTGCAGTTATTGCTCCTTGTGATGGTGAATGGCGCCCCAGAGATTAAATGGATTTCCTCCACTTCCCACGGCCTCACGGGTAGCCTTACCGATTTTAGCTGGATTTTCTCCACCTAATTTCCCCTCTTCCCTCGTTTTTCTCCGATCCGTGTGGCAGCAAGTGCTATTTCTCCAACTATCTACCGTATACAGAGGTTTCTGCGTTATTAGATGTCGTTTTTCCACTTAGCTGCCTTCTCTTCTTCTTTACGTGTGGACCAAGCAGAAATTGCCTGCTGTGGAGAGGACATTGGCCCAATCTGCGATAATAACGCAACAGAAAAACCGCCTGAAATCAGACGGTTAGCAAAAGTGGAATTTATAGTTTAAAGTCTTCATCGCTTACAGGTTTATAAGTTACCCGGATTACGGCTCATTCGGACGCATTCCCCATTACCCGCGGCCGTACCTCGT
Organism: Paenibacillus phytohabitans; assembly: GCF_013141775.1. Classification (GTDB taxonomy): domain Bacteria; phylum Bacillota; class Bacilli; order Paenibacillales; family Paenibacillaceae; genus Paenibacillus_AQ; species Paenibacillus_AQ phytohabitans. The sequence continues at coordinate 52,884 of NZ_WHOB01000062.1, read as the reverse complement.
TCACGGCTTCCATCAGACGGCCGCAGGTCGAGATCAGCTGATCAATCTCCTCCCGGCCCACTTTATCGATAATCTCGGCCAGCACATCCGAATAACGGTCCATTCTGCTGCCGAATACCGCCTGGCCTTTGGCCGTCAGGCAGATATAGATGACCCTGCGGTCGGTTTCGGACATCACGCGTTCAATATAACCCTTCTCTTCCAGCGTACTGACCATTTGTGAAGCCGTCGGCCGGCTGACCTGCATCAGCTCACTTAATCTGGAGACCATCAGGCCGCGGCACGGGCCTCCGCGTTCCTGTTCATCCGCCTCCTGTTGCTTCATGGCTGCATGTATGACAAACATCGTTACAAATTCTCCATGCGGGATAGAGTCCATGCTCTGCTGACGGGGGGTTAGGCGTTTTATATTTTCCAGTGTGATAAGCAGCTGCCTTTCCTGACTGTCCTGGATACTCATGAGACACCTCCGTTCTATATCATTAGATTACCTACCTAACATGTGAAAATCAATACAAACCGCTATTATCTTCCGATAAAAAATAAAATTATTGTGATGTTTAAAATAGTTGTGTATTATACATAAAAGGTAGTTTGGCTACCTAATTAGAATATCATAAAAAGCCAAACTATAATACGTATAGGATCAAAGGAGAGTACCCTGCCATGGAGCATCTCACGCAAAAAAAGAAAGTAACCATTATGATCGCCTTAATGGCGGCTATGTTCTTCGCGGCGATCAACCAGACAATTGTCGGCACCGCAATGCCCCGGATTATTGCCATCCTGGGCGGAATTGAGCATTACACCTGGGTAATCACCATCTATATGCTGACCTCCACCATTGCCACGGTGCTGGTCGGTAAGTTATCCGACATTTACGGCCGCAAGCCCTTCCTGCTCGCCGGGATTGTTATTTTTATCATTGGGGCCTTCCTGTCGGGCTTGTCTGACAACATCTATCAGATGATCACCTACCGCGGGATACAGGGCGTCGGCGGCGGAATTCTGATGTCGGCCACCGTCACTGCCGTAGGCGACCTGTTCGCTCCGCGGGAAAGGGCGAAGTGGACGGGAATTATGATGGCCATGTTCGGCTTCTCCAGCGTAATCGGTCCTACCCTCGGCGGATTCATGGTCGATCATATGGATTGGCGCTGGATCTTCTGGATCTTCCTGCCGCTCGGGATTGTAGCGTTCATCATGATCTGGAGAATGTTCCCCAAAGGAACGCGCGCAACTTCCGAAACGATTGACTATCCGGGCTCCATCTTCCTGTCCCTCAGCATCGTCGCCCTGCTGCTCGGCTTCTCCTGGGCAGGCACCAAATATGCCTGGAGTTCACCGGAGATTCTCGGACTGTTCGCGGCAGCGATTGCCGGTGCAGTCATTCTGATTCTGATTGAGCGCAAAGCCAAGAGTCCGGTGCTGCCGCTCTCCCTGTTCAAGAATTCGATTGTCACCATCTCGATGATTATCGGCTTCCTGATGAATGCGGGCATGATGGGCGCCATGATCTATTTGCCGTTCTTCGTGCAAGGGGTCGAGGGCGTGTCCCCGACCAATTCCGGCTTCATCAACATGCCGATGTCGCTGATGATGATTGTGCTCAGCACACTGGCCGGACGCTGGATCTCCAAGTCTGGTAAATACAAGCGCTACGCCATGATCGGCATGCCGTTTATGGTCGCCGCCATGATCATGATGGCCTTCATGAACAGCATAATTATGGCTGTGGCCAGCATGATCGTGTTCGGGATCGGACTCGGACTGGCGATGCCGGTATTCACGCTGACCGTGCAGAACGCCGTGGCTCCGCAGATGCTGGGCGTAGCTACAGCTACCACAACTCTTTTCCGTAACCTTGGCGGTACTATCGGGATTGCCGTTATGGGTACCGTGATGAACACAACTCTTACGCATAAGCTGGAATCTGCAGTGGCCTCCGGCAAAGGTCCCGACCTGTCCAAGCTTGATCCGGAAGCCGCGGGGCAGCTTACAGCCTTCATGAATCCGCAGCTACTGCTAGACCAGCCTAAGCTGAAAGAGCTGCATACAACGCTGCCGGAGCAGATCCGGCCGCTCTTCAATCAATTGATTGAGATGCTGCGCGGGGCGCTAAGCGACTCCCTGACGGTAGTGTTCCTGAGCGGTACTGCGCTGCTCGTTATTGCAGCCGTGCTTGTTCTGTTCCTGAAGGAGATTCCGTTGCGTTCCAGCGAATCCAAGACAGAGGCTGCCGCAGAGGAATCCGGTGCGGGGAGCAAGCTGCGGAAGGAAACTGCGCCTGCAGGGCATTAACAGATTCACAAGTTAATCCTATAAACAACAAAGAGATGTCCCGGAACAGCTGCAGCTGCGGGACATCTCTTTTTGTATACAATGCCCAATATTACTGTTCAGAAATCATTCTGCTGGCTATTCAGCTGCTCGAAATATTCGTATACCCCGTTCAGCAGCTCGCTTAAGGTCTCACTTCGTTCTTTGCCGAGATGGTCAATCATCCCCTGGAAGGTCTCCCGGGATTTCGCCACCGCCATATCGGCAAGATGCGCACCCTTGTCCGTTAGTGTAATGTCGCTGATTCTGCGGTCCTGGCTATCCGGCGTGCGCACAGCGTAGCCTTGGGCAATCAGGCTGTTCACCATCTGCGTGACCGTGGGAGAAGTCACTTTGAGGAGCTTGCTGATATCGGAAACCGTCCGCCCCTTGTTGCCTTCCTGCTCCATACCCTTTTTGATCGAGACCAGCACGCGGATTTCACTCGGCTTCAGTCCCCAGAGCGTCGTCTTGCGCCAATTCATCCGGGCAAACTGCTGAAAAGCCTCTATTAAGTCATCAATATGTTCATATTTATCTTCGTTCATCGGTACACCCCATAAGCTTTATTAACTTAAGTATAGCCCAAAACAGCCCAAACCCTCCACTCAGGAAACGGCTCGCCCTGGTTAATCCTCTTCCAGAAAAGTCGCATTGAATTTCCGCAGCAGCTCCCCGAAGGAATCTCCCTCTTCATCCGACCAGTTTACCAGCAGCTTGCCCATTATTTCCTGCCGCATCTGCCGGTTCTCATCCAGAATTTCTCCGCCCAGCTCCGTAATCTGCAATGTATAGGCCCGTCCATCTACAGGGTCCGGTACACGGATGATATATCCCTTGTTCTCCAGTGCAGCCGCCTGCCTGCTGACGGTGGAGATATCCAGCTGGAATTCATCGGAGAGCATCTTCACTCCGGCAGTTCCGTTATTGAAAGCAATCTGATGCAGCAGCAGGTAGGCCGCCCGGTCGAGATTGCCGATTTTTTTGTACGTGGTAAGTGAGGTCAGACGGCGGACAAGAACCGCCATTTCCAGCTCTATCGTCTCTATTGAACGTTTCTCCATGCGATTCCATCCTCTTCTCTTTCTTCATTGACATCGTTCTTTCCACTTGTATAATACAAGTATATACTTTCATTATGCAACTTATTTGTGCATGAGATACTTTTCAGGGGGAACCTATATGAAAGCCCATGAGTTCATGATCCGCCAGGTCTACAAGGTCAAGCAGGAAGACACTGTACGGACTTTTATTGAGAAATGCATCACCCACCGGATCAGCGGCATGCCTGTAGTCAATGACCGGAACGAGATTGTCGCTTATCTGAGCGACGGAGATATTATGCGCTATATCGGCAGGCATGAGGATCTGATTGTGGATTCTTTTTTCCAGATCAATGTATTCGTCGGGGATAATGATGAGTTCGAAGAACGGACGCGCAAGCTGCTCAATCTGAACGTCATGGCCATCGCCAAGAAGAAAGTGGTCACTGTGCACTACGAAGAGGACATTGAACAGATCGCCACCATTCTCGGCAAAAAGCAGATCAAAAAGGTCCCCGTTGAGCGTAACCGTGTGCTGGTCGGGATCATCAGCCGCGGTGATGTGATCCGCCATTCCTTCAAGGCGCTGCTCTAGCCAGATGCTGTGTTCTGCTATGCAAGCTGCCTTACCGGACTGTTGCCGGCGCCGCGTCTATTGCGGCTCCCGGCCGCATAAGCCATAGAAGAAGATGTGAATAAGCTCCTCCAGAAACGCATCCTTATCCTCATGCCCTGCCAGGCTGCCCAGCATCTCTCCCGAGCTCTTAATATATAACTGTATGGTCAGCAGAACCGCTTTCACTGACACTTTATCCGAAATTTCTCCCCGGGCTTTGCCTTCTTCCACCATCTGTACCATCAGTGGTACAATTTGCTCTTCATATTGCCGCTGAATATATACGTACATCTCCTGATCATCAACCATAATCTCCTTGATTGACGCCGGCGGCAGGCTGGAATAGGTCTCCTTCTCCTTAAAAAGGCTATAGGCAATCAGTTCCTTGAGCGATTGCTGCCGCCTCATTTCCTCCCTGAACTCATCAATAGCCTGCTGGATAAAATCCTTGAAAGATTCGCTAATCAGCGCCTCTTTACTCCCGAAATAATTATAAATCGTTACCTGTGACACGCCGGCTTCCCGGGCAATGTCCGCAATTCTCAGCCGCTTCGGCTCCCAGGTGTTTAGCATGGAGATCGTTGTCTTCATGATTTTGTCCTTGATTAGAGCCGTCCGCTTCTCAAAACCGTTCATTTCCTTCACCCTAACTTGACGTTGTAGCCGGGCTGTTTCCCTACCCGAAAAAATAATGAAATATATGAATGAATTCATTTCATAATTATATTGACTTAGGCGTAGCCTGGGACTATTATAACATCTGAAATATCCATTCAATACTATTTCATTATTTTCTGTCGGGGGTGGCAGCATGCTGCAAGTGGAAGGTTTAACGAAACAATTTTCAAACGGCAAGGGGATTCGCGATGTCTCATTTACCGTGAATAAAGGTGAGGTATTCGGGTTCCTCGGCCCCAACGGCGCCGGCAAATCGACAACGATCCGGCATATTATGGGCTTCATGCGCCCAGACCGCGGCTCGGTAACGATCAATGGCCTCGATGCCTGGAAGGGTCAGGGCCAGGTGCAGCGCCATACCGGTTATCTGCCGGGCGAGATCAGCTTCATCGACGGCATGACCGGAGCAAGCTTCCTGCAGTTCATGGCCTCCATGCAGGGCGTGAAGGACACAGCCAAACGGGAGATGCTGATCCGGCGCCTTCAGTTTGATGCGGCCACCCCGATCCGCAAAATGTCCAAGGGCATGAAGCAGAAGGTCGGCATTGTCGCCGCCTTCATGCACAGCCCCGAAGTGATCATTCTCGATGAGCCCAGCTCCGGCCTGGACCCGCTGATGCAGAAGATCTTCACCCAGCTGGTGCTGGAGGAAAAAGCAGCCGGAACCACCTTCCTGATGTCCTCGCACAGCTTTCAGGAGATTGAACGGACCTGCGACCGCGCAGCGATTATCAAAGACGGCAGCATCGTGGCCGTGAAGAATATTCATGAGCTGCAATCCATGCAGCGCAAGCTGTTTGAAATCCTATTCGAGACCCCGGAAGATGCACAGCGGTTCGCCGCCTCCGGCCTGATAATAGATTCTATCGCAGGCAACCGGGTGAGGATTGCCGTGCAAGGCAATTATAATCCGTTCACCGCTGAGCTTGCGAAATATCCGGTCCGCAGCATGGATATCTTTACCCAGAACCTGGAGGATATCTTCATGGACTATTATGACCGGGAGGCGAAGGTGCAATGAATCTGGCCCTATATAAGGAAATGATGCGTGTCAACCTGCGGGGGATTATGAATTACGCCGGGGGTTCGGCTTTTTATATTCTGTTCATGATCTGGCTCTACCCCGGCCTGGCAGATAACACGAAGGCGCTGAACGATCTGGTGCAGGCGATGCCGGAAGGCGTAGGCAAGGCCTTCGGGCTGAATAACGGCTTCTCAAGCGCGGAGGGCTTCATCTCGGGCGAATATTACGGGCTGATTCTCGTCCTGATTCTGGCTATAGTCTGCGTACAGATGTCCACACAGCTGGTGGCCAAACTTGTGGACCGCGGCTCGATGGCCTACCTGCTGGCTACACCGACAACACGGAGCAAGGTGGCCTTCACCCAGGCGATGGTGCTGGTTACCTCCCTGTTCATCATAATGGCTGTGACCACACTATCCGGCTTCGCAGGCAAAGCCTGGTTCCTCGGCAGCGGCTACGAGTTCGGAATTGCCCGGTTCAGCCAGCTTAACCTGGTGGCTTTTCTGCTGTTCTTCGCCATCGGCGGATTCTGCTTCCTGGTCTCCTGTGCCTGCAATGACGAGAAGAAGGCGCTCGGAATCTCCGGGGCGGTCACTTTCGGGTTCTTCACCCTCGATATTCTCGGCAAAATCAGTGATAAGCTGGATGTGCTGCGCTTCTTCACCCTATTCAGCTTCTACCGTCCCGGCGAGATTGTCCAGGGAACAGCAGCCTGGGCAGAGGTCTCCATCTGGCTGCTGATGATTGGGCTGGCCTGCTTCACGATCGGCATACAGCTGTTCAGACGGCGGGATTTACCGCTATAACCGGATGGAACCCTGCAAGTCTATTCTCTCCTTGGGACAGTTGCGGCACCTTGCTTTTTGTGTCATTGTAAAAGCAGGTCTTGTCTATTCATCAGGTTTAGTATATTCATAAGGAGAGAACCGTCTTTGCTGCTTATTCATGAACTTATCGCCAATCCCAAAGCCAGGGAAATCTATTTCACTGTAAGAAAACACGGCACCGTCTCCAAACAAAGTCTGCTGGACGAAAGCGGACTGACCATAAGCACGTTAACACGCATACTGGATGAATTGCTGTCCCTGGAGCTGCTGGTTGAAGTCGGCTTCGGCGAATCTACCGGAGGCCGCCGTCCCACTCTCTATGAGACCAATCCTTCCTATGCCTATCTGCTGGGACTGGAGATCTCCCGTACCCATGCCAAGCTCGTATTGATGGACTTTCATCTGCAGCTGCTGGGCGAATATACCTGGAACATGGATACCGCCCTTACCCCGGAGCATCTGATGGAATCCTTACATAGTCAGGCACTGCAGATGCTAGCTGCAGCCTCCATTGATCTTGGCCGGGTCGCGGGACTTGGCATCGGCGCAGTCGGCCCGCTGGACCGCCAGGCCGGAGTTATCCTGAATCCGGCACGGTTCACTGCGCCGGGCTGGTCTCAGGTACATATTAAGGAGCTGCTGGAACAGCGGCTGGCTGTGCCGGTATATCTGGACAATGGAGCCAATACGGCTCTGCTGGGCGAATACTGGGCCAGCAGTAACCGGATGCAGCATCATCTGCTCTACCTCCATGCCGGAATCGGCCTGCGCTCCGCCATCATGAATGATGGACGGCTGCTCTATGGCATGATTGATACCGAGGGGGCTGTCGGACAGATGATCATCGAAGGCTCCGGGCTGCCGCCGCATATTCCCGGCGGCAACGCCGGTGCGTGGGAGAGCTATGTGTCCATCCACACCCTGGAGAGACAGGCGCGTGAAGTCTGGCGGCTGGGCAGCAGCGGGCTGCTCCGCAGCCTGGCCGAGAGTGCGGAGCAGCTGGAATTCGCCCATCTAATAGAAGCGCTCCATGCCCGTGATCCCGAGGTTGTCCGGTTGTTCCACGAGATGGCCGTCTACTGCGGCATCGGGCTGGCCAATCTGATCAATATCCTCCATCCCGAGGAAGTCATCCTCGGCGGCCCGCTATTCCTCGCGGCCGATGATTTCTATCAGGAGGCGACCCGGATCGCCCTTGAGCGGACCTATTACCGCGAGCAGTATAACGTCCGCTTCACCCGCAGCAGACTGGGTGAACGCTCGGTGGCAGCAGGCGCTTGCGCTATGGTGCTGCACCAGTTGACGAACTAGGGAACAGTGCCGGTATCACTCTACGCACCGGTAATCTCACTAATGCATCGATAGTCAACGTACTGGTTGTTCGGTGAAAATAAAGTCTTAGACTGATCCATTAATAAAAGCAGCGGCAGTCAAAGACTGATAAATAAAGTCTTTGACTGCCGCTGTTGTCGTTCGACTAACGTTTCCGGTTAGCTTAATCGTCTTATGTTTTAATTAGAGTCGCTGCTTATAGTTGTGAGGCTTGCTGAACCCCTAACGCAGTGATGTCCCCACGGGCTTAGGAGGCTGGATGTGGTCACTCGCTTCTCAGAGTGACCCGGAGCGTCAATATGGTTTTAGCCGAAGGAAGTTCTGGAAGCAGCCATTGCATTTAAGGCGTTCTCAAAATAGCTATATACTTCATCTGCAACTCCCAGAAACTCTTCAACAAGTACATTACTATCCAAGTAACAAGCATACAGATAATCAACTAAAGCGGAGTCAATCTCACAATAGTTTAATATGGCATTCTTCATCTTAATGATGTCATCTTGCCATACACCTGTATCTTCTATAACCAAAGAGTATAATGCACGAATTAATCTCTTAGAGTAACCTTTAATATATCTAGCTTTCATTGTGTTATCACTAGCATTAGAAAGTGAACTATGTATACGAGCTACTTCCTCCTTGGTCTCTGTATTTAAGTCTAAAATAAACTCTGGAGAAATAATTATCGGTGGTACTTTTTCACCAACGTCATGACCATATATGCAAACACAAATTATCTTTACCCAAAAACCCCACTCATTTGGTTTACTTAATACATCGTCAATCGAGCAAATTATCGTATCAATCTTAGTTACTACTGGATATTCTTCCAAAAGCCTGTCTTTAATATTTGACAATCTTTCGTAATCAATATCTTTGGGATTTACACATACAATAGTAAAGTCTGCATCTGACTTAAAAGGTTTAGCAGTTCCTTTTGGAATCGAGCCACACATATAAATGCTATGAATCTTATCTTTAAATTCGGTAAGTATATTATCTATATACTTATCAACAAAATCCTTATATTCACTTTGTATTACAATTTTATTTATAACTTTTTCTAATATCATATAGACTCCTCCTAAACTAAGAACTTCTTTCGGCTAACATCTTTTTGCGAACTTCGTAAATTCGTCATGACTTAAGTTATTCGCGTAATCATTCAACTATCCTGCCCGTTAGAGCTTAATGAAGTATTGACAGTCTAATACTTTATTTTCTCAGTCTAGAACTTTATTATCTTTTGACACCGGTAATCCCACTAAAGCATCGATAGTCAACGTACCGGTAATCACACTTACGCACTGATTCTTACTCTAGCACGCCGCTTATCACTCTTGCATACCGACAATCACTCCTAATGGTGCGTCAGGGTGATTCCTGGTTGGGCTTATTGACTGCGAATATTCGCAGTGAGTGCTTGGCGGGCCTTGTAGAGTGCCGATGTTCACAGAATGCTTGGCGGCTCATCAAATCAGCCTACCAGCCGGCAACGCGGACTGAGATTCCGTTATTCGGGCAGATCAGGCAGATTTGGGGAACAAGCGGACTCACATTCCGTTATGTGGGCGAATTCACCTCATTTATGGCCCGAATCTGCAAGATAAGCGATTCTCAGTCCGCTTCAGCCTCATAAAGTGGCTTTTGGGAGATATAGCGTCCTCTCAGTCCGCTTCATTGGCAGGTGTGAGTGATCAGCAATTGTTCAAGCAACAAACGGTATAATTGCCTTAACAAGGACAAAATCTATTCGATTTTTCGCATACATTGGGCCCAATTACCTTCGCGTAGCACATTGTATTCGATTTTTCGCATACATTTGCTCCGGTTACCTTCGCAGTAGCACATTGTGTTCGGTTTTTCGCATACATTTGGTCCAGTTACCTTCGCGTAGCACATTGTATTCGGTTTTTCGCATACATTTGCTCCGGTTACCTTCGCATAGCACATTGTGTTCGGTTTTTCGCATACATTTGCTCCGGTTACCTTCACAGTAGCTCATTGTGTTCGGTTTTTCGCATACATTAGGCCTGATTACCTTCGCGATAGCACATTGCTTGTGTTCGGTTTTTCGCATACATTGGACCCGGTTACCTTCGCGATAGCACATTGTGTTCGGTTTTTCGCATACATTTGCTCCGGTTACCTTCGCAGTAGCACATTGTATTCGGTTTTTCGCATACATTTGGTCTGTTTGCCTTCACGGAAGCTCATTGTGTTCGGTTTTTCGCGTACATTAGCCAACCTTTGGCCCGCTTACCAGGAGATTCAATGGGATTACGGATCTGCTCCTAATTCCAAGGGACTTATTTGTCCACAACTGACATATATCAGAATTTCCTATACAACAGGAAAGGCAGCAGCCATCCCTTAACCGGGAAGGCTGCTGCCTTTTATAGTTGTCTTTCACCTGCTGTTATACTCGCCCATTGAATCCGCTCAGGCGCTCCATCCCCTGGCTACACCCGCCCCACCTGAAGCGCTGCCGCCAGCCTGCTGCCGAAACGGCTTCCCAGCAGCTCATAGCCTTCGGCTCCCGGATGCAGGCCATCCGTGAGCAGCTCCCCATCTTCCGGGCCGAACCATTCCAGGCCATCCAGGTAATGCAGATGGCGGTCTCCCCGCTCCTGCAGCAGCTTCACTGTCTCTACGATCTGCCGCCGCATGAGCGGCAGGGTGAAGCCGAGCTTGTTCTCCTCCGTCTCCCGCTCCGTCCCGTAGATCGGAGAGATGACGGCCAGCGGCGTCTCCTTGTGCTTCTCACGGATCGTCTCCAGCATGCCGATCAGCAGCGGCTTGAACATCCGCGGGCTGGAGGCTGCTGCACCATATATATTGACTCCTACGCACAAGGTAATCAGTTCAGCCGGCAAATCCCGGATCAGCCGGCCCGCCATCGGCTCCATCAGGCAGTTGCCCGAGAAGCCGAGATTGGTCAGATGATAGCCGCACTCCCCGGCGGCAATGACCGGCCAGGTGCGCGAAGGGCTGGACGCTGCCACACACTGGGTGATGGAGCTTCCATAGGTGATCCACCTTGGCCGGTGATCCGGCAGCGGTTCAGCAGCCGCCTCATCTTCGATCCGCAAGCCGCTCAGTGTAATGCCGGTATTCTGCGGCAGATAGACTTCCAGATCCTTCATACCGGGCGGAAGCCCGGTGAATAAGGCTTCCGTGCCGCCCGCAGCAAGTCGGAGCTTCTGGAACAGCACGCCGCCAATAAGACAGTCCAGTGCGGCAGCCTCCGCAAGCGGACTGAACGACAAGGCCAGTGCCTTGGAGCCGGTGGCCAGCCGCAGCCGGATACCGGAGCAGATTTCCGCCTTGCCATCGATCCCGTCCGGCGGATACAACTCATAATCCCGGTAAGAAATACGCCAGGGCTTGATCCCCTCCTCCCGGTGCTCCAGTGAAACTGCGCCGTGAAACCATTCATCTGTCAGAGGAAGGCTCTTCAATGCCCTTCCCCTGCTTCCCCTGCTTCCCTGCTGTCCGCCGCACCGGTGCCCGGAACGAAACCCTCCCCGAGCCATACATCCTGATCCAGCAGACGCTGCTGAAGCTCAGGGATCGAGATGCTGCGGGAATCCGCGCCATCCCGGAGCGCCAGCGATGCTGCCGTTCCGCAAGCCTGGCCCATCGAGAAGCAGTTCGGCATCACCCGCAGGGAGCCCTGAACCGCCCGGTCCGAGGACACGGAGCGCCCGGCCACCCACAGATTGCGGATGCCTACGGGGAGCATGACCCTGTAAGGCACGCCGTGGGAGACGCCCGGCGGCAGATGATTGAAGGTCATATCACTCTTGCTGGTAGCCAGGTGGATATCAATGTAATAGGCATTGCGGGCAATATCATCCGGGAAGGAACGCGCCGCAATGAAGTCGTCTACGGTCAGCATGTAATCGCCCTGAATCCGCCGCGTCTCCCGGATGCCAAGCTGCTCACCGCTCGCCACCAGATGTGCCGCCCCGAAGCCCGGCACATACTTGCGGAAGAATTCCAGTTGCCGCAGCACGGTCCGGCGGCCTTCGATGGCTCCAAGCGTAAGCTCCTCGGCCTTCGTTCCGTCTACCCCGAACACATGGCCGAAGTTGACCCCGACCAGATAATCACTCACCCAGGCCAGGCCGGAAATGGACTTGCGGCCTTCCGGCAGCGCCCCTTCAGCCATAGCCTGCTCAACCGTCCGGTGCAGCTGACCCGTATCTCCCGTTTCTTCCAGGAACCGGCTGAACTCCTTGCGGTCTACATTTGCCAGCAGATAACACATGCTGCCCGGCTGAAGCTCCCCTTCCCCGCCGCCTTTCTGGAAAGGAACGCCCGACAGGGCAGCGATGTCCCCGTCACCCGTACAGTCGATAATATACCGGCAGCGGATGAAGGACCGACCCGATTTATTGACAATAATCACGCCCTCGATACTCTGTCCATCCGGGGACAGCACAACATCGTAGACAAAGGTATGGAACAGCGGCGTCACACCGCTCTCAAGAATGGCATCGTCATAGACACGCTTAAGCACCTCAGGATCAATCGGCACCCAGTCCAGCATTTCGCGGTATTCCTCCTGATAGCCGGGATCGCAGGCCTGCTTCATCCGCTCCATCAGCTTCAGGCCGAGGCCGCGGATAATCGGCTTGACCTTGTCCGTGTAGGGACAGAAGGCAGGCACAAGCGCTACAGTCCCCATGCCGCCAAAATAACCCCGCTGCTCCACGATCATGGTGCTTGCACCGCCTTCGGCAGCGGAGATGGCGGCAGCAATGCCCGCCGCCCCGCCGCCGATCACCAGCACATCTACCTCACGGGAGACCGGCACAGCTGCAGATGGTAGAGTAATCTGTCCGTAATCCATATCTCCGTAATTCATATGTTCCTGATTCATAATCGTCCTCCTTGTAAGGCCGGTTTAGTTATTCAGTCCCCTTCTCCAGACACAGCCGGAGCAGGTCATCTACATGCGCAGTCGCCAGGCATTCCACCGTATCCGCAGCACCGTAATAAATTTTGACCTCCCCGGAATCCTCCAGGATCATCCCGCCGGGAAAAATCACATCGTTGCGGAACCCGCCCGAGGTCTCATACAGCGCCTCCGGTGCCAGCATCGGCGCTGCCGCCCGGCCGATGATCCGGCCCGGATCTTCAAGATCAAGCAGCATAATCCCGGCGGTATAGCGCTTCTTCCAGCTGTCTTCCCAGCCGTTCTTGCCCCGGCTGCGGTCAAGATCCACGGCATGGAATGTCGTCAGCCAGCCCTTGTCCGTCTTAACGGGAGGGGCGCCGGGACCCACCTTGTCATTGGCATACGCCACATTCTCGACAGCCAGCAGCAGCTTGTGACTCCCCCAATACTTCAGGTCCGGGGAATCACTCATCCACATGTCAAAGCGGTCCAGTCCTCCCCGGCTGTAGACCGGCAGCGGACGCTCAAGCCTAACATATTTGCCGCCGATCTTCTCCGGGAACAGTACCATATTGCGGTTATCCGGCAGCGACAGGCTCAGCACCTCGAAGGAGCGGAAATCGTCCGTCACGGCGATCCCGCCGCGCAGGCCGTGAAGCGTATCGACCGCGAAGCACAGATAGCAGCGTTCGCCAATCACGGTCAGGCGCGGATCATACACCCGGACCACTTCCTCATCATGCCAGGACCAGCACGGCTCCGGCTGCACCTCCCAGCTTACTCCGTCGTCGCTGAAGGCGAGTCCCAGATTCGTTGTATGGTGGGGAGCGACGATCCCCTTGCTCTGATCCCCGTAGTCATTGCGGAATACCATTACATATCTGCCCTTGAATTTCGTCACTCCAGCGTTGAAGACCATGGCCGGCCCGTACGGGACATCCACAGGCTTCAGAATGGGGTTAAGCGGATGCCGGACCATCACCGGACTTGAGGTAAGTGTTCCTATCGTCAGATCGTTCATTATGGAAGATTCTCCTTTGCACATACAAGATTATAGCTACCCTTTCACCGAACCGGCCGTAACCTGAATGAATGTCTTGTTCGCCAGAATATATGCCAGCAGCATCGGCAGAATGGACAGGCAGGCCCCGGCCATCATCAGATGGATCTGCATCGCGGCCGAGGAGCCGTAGCGGAGATTCGCCAGCCCGACAGTCAGCGTCTGCAGCTTCGGATTGGTCATGGTGAATACCAGCGGCAGGATGTATTCGTTCCACGAATGGCGGAAAGCGAATAGTCCGGCAACCCCCAGTCCTGGAGTCAGCAGCGGCAGAATGATGCGGAAGAAGGTACGGATGAAGCCGGAGCCATCGACCATAGCAGCTTCATCCAGCTCACGGGGGATCGCTTTGAAGAAGCCCTGCAGCATGAAGAAGGTGCTGGAATGGGCACTGACCAGAATCAGAATGACTCCCCACAGCGTCGTATTCAGATGCAGCGCAACCATCAGATCGAACTGCGGGCGCAGCACAATCGCACCAACCGAGATGAACATCATGGACGCCTGCACCGTGACATATATCCGTTTGCCGGGGAACTCACGCCGGTCCACCACATAGGCGGCCATTGAGGCTACCAGCAGCGTCCCCACCGTAACCATTACACTCATAAAAGCACTGTTCCAGGTATAGCGGGCGAAGTTGGCCTGTTTCCAGGCTTCCGCATAGTTGGCGAATTGCAGCTTCGCCGGAAGCAGGCTGCCGCCGGTCATCATTTCTGCCCCTGTCTTCAGCGAGCCTGCCAGCGTCATCAGCAGCGGAAACAAGGTCAGGAGCGCTGTTGCCAGCAGGAACACCCACATCACCGTCCGGACCGCTATTCTTCCCGCATGGCCGCCGGGCTCTCGGGGGACGGACTGCTTCAGCCCGGCCGGCTGCTTGGATATCACATGTTCGTTCATTTGAATCAACCTCCTAATACACCTTGTTCATTTTGCGGCTGAAGAAGAAATACAGTCCGGTAACCGCTCCGACAATCACGGCGGAGGCGAAGCCCACGGCACTGCCGTAGCCCAACTGCTGCGCTACCGGCGAACCGGTGGATACAGGGAACAACAGCTTGTAGAGATAGAGATACATGACCTCGGTTTTGCCGATCGGTCCGCCTTCTGTAATGACCATGATGCTCTCATAGCCCTTCAGGGAAGCGATAATCGCCAGCATAATGACCATCTGGGCAACCGGAGCCAGCATCGGAAGCGTAATATTCCAGAAGCGTCTTCCGGCGTTCGCCCCGTCAATGGCCGCGCTCTCGTACAGATCCTGCGGAATACTCTGTAGCCCGGCGAGAAAGAGCAGCATATAGTTGCCGACCGCACCCCAGACCGCCACGATGATAACCGTCAGCATCGCATGCTTCGGACCCAGCCAGTCGACCGGCGCTGAGACCAGGTGTAGCTTCATCAGAACTGTGTTAACCATCCCGTTATAGGAATTGAAGATGTTATAAAAAACAACGGAGATCACTGCCGTACTGATCACGGTCGGCATGAAATAGATGCCCCGGAGCAGACTCACCCCGCGCAGTTTGCCATTCAAAATAACCGCCAGCAGCAGGGACAGAGGCAGGGTCAGCAGCAGCTTGCCTCCGGCAAAGACGAAGGTATTGCGGACTGACTCCCAGAACAGGCCGTCCCGCAGCAGCCGGCGGAAATTGTCCAGCCCGATGAACAGTGCCTCGCCATATCCGGCATAATCATAGAACATATAGCGCAGCATCCAGAACAGCGGATAGATGCCAAGAGTAATCGTCAGAATAATGCTTGGCGCAAGGAACAGGGAGTTCTCCCCAAGCCTTCTCCATTTGTAAATCATATGTGGTCCTCCTTCGGGGAAAGCAAAGGGGCTGCGCCGGGAATCCCGTACAAGCCCCTTCCTAACCTGTTATTCTCCCTGCGGTTTCAGCGGATCAAAGGCAGGGTCCGGCGTAACGGTAACCTCGCCCTTCTCTACCGCTTTGGTCAAGGCGGCATTGTATCTTGTGTTCAAATCTTCAGTAATGGCCTTGGCGTCTCCGCCTGCAAGGATATATTTGAAGAAAGCATCCGCATAGGTAGAGCCCTCAGGAGTAACACTTGGCACTGCAGGCCAGAGCGAGTCATGCTCGCCGACCAGGAACCCTTCCATGCCGTTAATTTCGGGATTGTTGGCCTGTTCTACAATGGTTGGCACTACGGCAATCCCGAAGCCCTTCTCATGATACGTCTTCAGAATATCGTCACCGTACATGTATTGCATGAATTTCCAGGCCGCCTCCTGATGCGCTGATTTGGCACTGATGCCGAGCCAGGTACCGGCGGATACGATTTCAGAGGTTCCTTTAATCTGTCCCTCCAGTGTTGGAGCCAGGGCACCTGCCCAGTTGATTTCAGTCGGGAACTGGTCCTGATACACCCCCGGCTCTGTCGAGAAGGAGAGGTACATCCCGATTTTGCCTGCCGCAAACTGGGCGCGCAGCGGGTCGATGTCCAGTGTCTCTGCACCTGGCAGAATGCTGCCGTCTTCATACATCTGCTTGAAGTACTCGATGGTCTGCGAGTAAGGTGCGAAATCAAACTGCCCTGTCTTCAGGTCAAAGCCGAGTCCCTGATAGCCGCTCAAGGACAGAATCTCCCGGATCGAACGGTCAAAAGCCGACTTCGGACTTTTGAAGTTCAGCGCGAAGCCATACACACCCTCTCCTTTGCCCTGCTCGGTAATTTTCTTGGCATCATCGACCATTTCCTGCAGCGATACCGGGGGATTCGCAATCCCCGCTTTGGCAAAGAGGTCCTTGTTGTAGATCAGGCGCAGGGTAAGGCCGGTATTAGCTAATGAGTACACCTTGCCGTCAAAACGGTTAACATTATCGATGATTACGCTGCCAAATTTCGTTTTGATGTCATCGGTAAGATAACCGTCAATCGGTGCCAGATATCCTTTTTTGACAAATTCGGCTGTATTGCCGCTCTTCAGGCGGAGCAGATCCGGTGCCTGATTGCTGGTAAAAGCGATATCGACGCTCTGCGCGTAGTTCTCGGACATCACCGTCAGCTCCACCTGGATATTCTCGCCGTTCGTCTCATTGAACTTGTTGATCAGCTCTTTGATATATTCCTGGTCATGACGGTCGTCCGTCCAGTATTTAAGCTGTACAGGCTCGCTTGCGGCAGTATTGCTGCCAGCAGCAGCCGTTGCTGCGGGAACTGCCGTACCCGCTTCAGGTGCTTCAGTTGCCGAACCCTTGTTGCTGTTCCCGCCGCCGCAGCCTGCGATTCCTGCCGCCAGCATAAGGCTCAAGCTGAGACCCAACCATTTTTTCTGCATACGTTCTACCCCTTTGATTAACATTTGTATTGTGAGCTCGTTCTCATTATAAGCCCCCTCCCCCGCAAAAGGAGTGCGGCAGTCTCACTCTCTAGGGACAGAAATCCATGGTTCTTAGCTGCTGAAGCTTCCTTATCCGGTCAGGTTCCCGTTCTCATCGTATTTCCGGATATACGCCAGCAATTCTGCAAAATTAACCCACGATATCCCCGCCTTCTGATCTGCCGCGCCATAAGACATGATTAATTCTTCGCCCAAGACAATGCCTCCGGTCGTAAACAGGCAAGGTGTCGGGTAATCCTCCGGCATTTCCCAATCCCGCTCGGCATACATCAGACGGTCGGAGCACCGGTGAATAACAGCCGGGAAATCATTATCCTGCTCCCTGAGGATCATGAAGGATTGCGTGTACCCGAACTGTACATTTTTCTTCGCGTGATAGGGTACCAGCCACTCTCTATTCCCCAAGGCTATCGGCGGCCAGCTTGCACCCACCCGGTTCTCCTCCCAGTCAAAGACCGGATAAGCCAGCAGCCGATGGGCCGCTTTGGGCGAGGCAAAAGCCGCTACGGCTTCCGCTGCCGCCAAATAAATCGAGGGCTTACCCGCCTTCTCTCCCCCTTCAAAGGGAAGGACATTCATCGGCCGGTGCAGCATCAGATATTGCATTTTACCGGCGATCCTCATTTTCCGGGGAAATAAGAACACATCACGGTTATCGCTGACATGTCCCTCGGTGAGCGGACCCACATACTGAAAAGCGCTTTCATATTCACCCTGCTTCAGCTTATCCAGATTAAGCTTGTAGAGCACACTCACGGTGTCATTGGCCCGGGCCGATTGAATGAACGGGTCTGCCTCATCTCCAGTAAAAATCCAATCGGGAACATATTCAAACCGCGTCTGCACCGGAGGCTGCTGGCTGCTGAGCCAATAGGGGCCAGGGGGAAACGGCCGGCAGGCCACCGTGACGTATAACTCCTCTTCGACATAAAAGATACGCGGGTCCTCCACACAGCCGTTGGCATAATTCCGCACTTCATTTCCGTAAATATCCGTGATGTACAGCTCGTGCTCCTCATACCCCAGTGCGGGCGCCAGAGCGGGTCTAGAGAAGTCTGCCTCCCAGGTTTCTCCCGCATCCCTGCTGCACGCATAACCCAGAAAAATCGGATACGGATCATGACAGCCCTCTCTTCTTTTGTGCGTCCATGGTCCGGTGGCCCGGAATAGCATATGGATTTCATCAGAATCAGGGTCCTTAATAATCGCCGGATTCAACACCATTTTATCCGCCCAGTCACAGCCTGATACAGGCTCAAGCGCCGGTTTGTCCAAATAGCGGAATTTCGGTTTCTTCGGTTTCATAGTTTCATAGTTCCTCCTGTTATACATCATAGGATAAGGGCGTTCCCCGTTTTTCAGGAATCACCTTATCATACGGAACCCCTGATTTCAAAAGGCTTTTTCCATAAAATCAGCCGCTTGAACAAAACAGTAAGATCCGTCAAATCAAAAAGGAAGATCCATCATTCCCGCTTGGCCGGCCAGCGGTTATGATAATTTCTGCAGGTGAAATCAGGCATTAGGAGGCATACTATGAACCGGGAACAAGTGTATGATATTGTCATTTACGGCGGAACCGCAGCAGGGATTACAGCTGCTGTCCAAGCCGCAAACATGGGCAAAACCGTGGTGGTAATCGAGCAGGGACAGCGTATTGGGGGCTTGACCAGCGGAGGTCTGGGAGATACGGATGTCGGGATGAAGCAGGCGGTCGGCGGCCTGTCCCTGGAGTTCTACCGGCGGGTAGCCCGGAAATATAATCAGGACGGGGCACGCTGGCTGTTCGAACCCAAGGTGGCGCTCGAAGTATTGCAGGACCTGGTAGCCGAACACCAAATCGAAGTTGTCTGCGGTGATAGGCTTGAGCTTCAGGAAGGGGTGACCAGACAAGGCACGACAATCACTTCTATACGCATGGAATCGGGGAACATCTATAGGGGCAGGATGTTTATTGACGCTACGTATGAAGGCGATCTGATGGGCAAATCGGGTGTATCCTATACTGTCGGCCGGGAGCCGAATTCAGCTTACGGAGAGACGCTCAACGGTATTCAGCCCGGCGACGAGCTAAACGAGCTTCCAGCCGGTATTGATCCCTATATCATTAAAGGAGTACCCGCGAGCGGCTTGCTTCCGCGTGTCAATGCTACCCGCGGCGGCGGCATCGGTGACGGTGACAACAAGCTTCAGGCATATAACTTCCGCATGTGCCTGACGGACAATCCCGGCAACCGCCTGGAGATTGGAAAGCCTGAGGGGTATAACGAGCCCGATTATGAAATTCTGTTCCGGGCCATTGAGCAGGGACAGCGCTCCCGTTTCTTCAAATTAAACCGGGTTACTGCAGAGAAGACGGACTCCAATAACAATAGCGGCATTTCAACGGATTACAATGGAATGAACCATTGCTATGCGGAGGCGGATTATCCGGCAAGAGAAGCAATATGGGAGGCCCACCGCATCTATCAGCAAGGTTATGTCTGGACTCTGCAGAATCATCCGCGGGTGCCGGAGGACATCCGGGCGGTCTACAAGCCGTGGGGGCTGCCGCTTGATGAATTCACGGACAGCGGCCACTGGACGTCCCAATTATATATCAGGGAATCCCGCAGAATGATCGGCGATTATGTGGTTACAGAGCATGATGTCAGACTGGACAACCCGGTGCCGGATTCCATCGGAATGGGCTCCTTCGCCATGGACTCGCACCACACCCAATACTATGTGAACGAAGACGGTCATGTAAGCACAGAGGGCGGATTCTATGTGAGGCTGGCTGCCCCTTACCCGATCAGCTACCGGGCGGTTGTGCCGAAACGGACGGAATGCACCAATCTGATCGTACCGGTATGTGTATCTGCTACCCATGCAGCCTACGGCTCGATCCGTATGGAGCCGGTCTTCATGATCCTGGGGCAATCGGCTGCTGCGGCTGCCGCGCTGGCGCTTGATGCGGACGGGATTGTTCAGAATGTAGAGGTGGAGAAGCTGCATTCCATCCTGCTTCAAGAAAATCAGGTTTTGTATACAGACGTCTAATCTGTGCATCCATCCGGATGGAACCGGAACCCGAATTTGCGCCGGTATTCTCCCGGAGAATGTTCAAAGTGTCCCCGAAACATCCGGCAGAAATGGGCATAGCTCTGGAAGCCCGTTTTGTCGGCAATCTGTTCAAGCGTCAGACCACTGTACAGCACCTGCTGCTGCGCAAGCTTCAGTCTTACGCTGATACAGTAGGCGAACATGGATTGGCCAAATGCAGCCTTGAACAGATAGGAGCAGCGGGACACACTTAACCCGGCCGAGGCCGATATCTGCTCCAGGCTAAGCGGTTCATGGGCATGGTTGTCTATGAATAACTTAAGCTTGTACGCGGTATCCACTCCCTTGGTGCGCGGATTGACCCCAATCACATGCTCCAGGGTCAGGCAAAACGTTCTCAGAAGATAGTCCATGATCTCGTCCAGGTTTTGCATCATTTTTTTCTTCTCGCTGATGATATGCTTCCATAGCGTAAGCACCGTATCGTCAAAACCGATATTCGTTTTTACGGGCAGGCTTGTGTTAGCCCACCACGAGTCCAGCCACTCCCCCTTGCCGGCCAGGAAATAGTCCGAAGCAGGCTGAGTCTCACCCGATGCCGTTACGCTTCGGGGCTGAACGTTTAGTCCGTAGGGCTGACCGGGAGGATAAATGAGCAGGTCTCCGGGGATGATGGTCTCGTAATTGCCCGCCACCAGCGCCCGGCAGGTACCTTCCGCCTGAAACCGGAACAGATAGTAGGTCAGCCCCTCTTCGTACTTAACGGAGTGGGGTTTCGTGTGTGCGAAATAATTAGCATAAATGACGCCGGAACGATGCGGATCTGGCTTCGTCATCGGTAAGGTTTCTCCTCCGGACGGTCAGGATGATAGCCTGCCCTGAATTCCGAAGGTGTCTGCCCGGTGATCTTCTTGAACATTTCGCTGAAATACCGCCGCTCCTCGTAACCTGCTGCAAGGGCGACCTCCTGCACCGGCATCCCTTCTACCAGCAGCGCTTTGGCCTTCTGGATCTTCTCCATGGTCACATACTGGGTGACCGTCATACCGGTCACCTTCTTGAAAAGACTGGAGTAGTAGCTCGCGCTGAGATGGACGTGAGCGGCGCAATCCCCTACCGTTATATCCTCAGAGAGATGGCTCTGAATATAATCGAGTGAGGCATAGATAACCTTCTGCCCCTCGGACAGGCTGTTCTTGCGTACCAGTGCGGCCCCTTCCACGCATAACTCCAGCAGCTGCCGCTGGAGAGAAGCCAGCGGCAGTCCGGCTGTTCCCTGAACAGCCCTGAATCTCTGGATCAGCGGCTGGATATCCGCATACGGAATCAGCTCATAGAAGCTCCGGATCGCCGAGGCAGCCAGCTCATCGTACAGGCTGAGCAGATAATCCGGATTCTGCCGGGAGACCAGACTCTGGAGGCTTGTCGAGATATCCTCCAGAATAGCCGCTGCCTTGCCGGTATTCCCGGAGCGCAGCGCCAGCAGCAGCTCGTCCTTGTATTCCAGGGACAGCGGCTCCTGGCTGCCGGCCGGGAGAATATCGTCATAACGGATGGCTGCATTGCCTTCCGTGAACAGATGATAGGCCAGCGCCCGGTTGGCCTGCAGATAGG
Organism: Paenibacillus phytohabitans; assembly: GCF_013141775.1. Taxonomy (GTDB): domain Bacteria; phylum Bacillota; class Bacilli; order Paenibacillales; family Paenibacillaceae; genus Paenibacillus_AQ; species Paenibacillus_AQ phytohabitans. The sequence goes on along the minus strand of NZ_WHOB01000062.1, from coordinate 31,053 downwards.
AATCGGGCAGCTCACTCGTCTCCTCCACTCTGCCTCCGACCCCGACCGAAACCGTGAACTTGGTGTAGCGTTCAATATTCCGGCAGCAGCGTTCCGCAATCTCCACTGCACTGACCGCGCTGCAATCATTCATAACCGCCAGATAGCGGTTATGTCTGGCGCGGAAGACTACGCAGCGCGCATATTCGGCAATCGTCTCCTGCGTGATATTGAGCAGCGAGAAGCGGATCAGCTCCACCTCGCGGATGGACAGCTCGGCTGCCCGCTCCTGAAAGTGATCGATCTCAAGCAGCATCACCACAAACCCCTGCGGGTTCAGATCGATATTCAGGAATTCCCAGCGGGCCGCCGCCTGCTCCCAGGCTGTACGGTGGCTGACCAGCAGGGCGAAGTATTCCTGCCGCAGCACCGGCAGACTCTCCCGCAATCTTTTTTCCATCTCCCGCAGGGTAAGCAGCTTCGACCGTTCTTCCATAATCTCCGCCTTCGCCCGCAGCACCGCCTTCATAATATCCTCTTCCGTAAACGGCTTGACGACAAAGTCAAAAGCGCCAAGCTGGACAGCCTGCTGCGCATATTCAAAATCGGCATAGCCGCTGATCAGAATCACCTTACAGTCCCGGTGGCGTTCCAGCACGGCCCGCAGCATCGACAGTCCGTCCATTCGCGGCATCCGTATATCCGTTATGACAAGATCCGGATGCAGCTCCGAGATCATCTCCAGCCCATCCTCCCCGTTGGCTGCCGTACCTGCCACCCGGATCCCCTGCTCCGCCCAGTTCATGCAGGTGAGTCCTGCGACTACGCTTTTGATATCGTCTATAATGCACAAGCTGATCACACCCTTATCGTCCATCCTGATGCTCCTCTCTCTTGGGTAAAGATATGATGACCGCCGTTCCCCGGCCTGGCCCGCTGTCCACCCGGAACGCCGCACTGTCCCCGTAATACAGCTGCAGCCTGCGGATCAGATTGGACACGGCATACCCCTTATCCGATTCCCTCCAGAAGAGTGACCGGACCTGATCCTCCTCCATGCCTGCTCCATTGTCGCGGACCGTAATACACCAGCGTTCTCCCTCGTCCAGTATCTCTATATCAATCACTCCGCCGCTTTCCAGATCACGGAAGCCGTGCAGAATGCTGTTCTCTACCAGCGGCTGAAGCAGAATGCGCGGAATAGGGAGTGTATTCAGCGCTTCATCCTCTACGTGGATTTCATAACGGAACAACCCTTCATAGCAGCTGCACTGCAGCTCCAGATACTGGCGGACATGCTCCAGCTCCTTGGACAGCGTTGTGATTTCCTGCCCCTTATTCAGCCCCAGCTGAAACAGCCGGGACAGCGACACTACCATTCGCTGCGACTGCTCCACCTGCTTCAGATTCAGCTTCCAGTAGATCGTATTCAGCGTGTTGTACAGGAAGTGGGGGTCCATCTGCGCCGACAGCGCCTTGATCTCCGCCGAGCGTTTATTCGTCTCTGCTTCGGTGACTTCCCCGATCAGCACCACAATCTGCTCCAGCATCCGGTTGAACCGGATCCCGACCTGAGCCAGCTCATCCCCGCTGCTGCTCTCGAACCGGGCGGTCAGATCGTTGCTTTCCACCTTTTTCATCACCTTCATCAGACCCTGCAGTGGCCTCAGCAGATAACGGGTAAATGCGCCGGATACCATCATTGTGACCGTGAAGGCGGCGAGGGCCACCACCACAAGCATCCACTTAACATAGATCATATCCTTCAGCACGCTGGCTTTGGACTGGATTGTGGTCATCGTCCAATCTGCGATGCCCAGATGAGAATAGTTCAGCAGATAGGATTCACCGCCTAGCTTAAACGTATTGCTGAGATCCCGGCTGCTGCTGATCCTACCCGTCAGGTGACTGCCCTCCACCGCCTGGCGGACCAGCGGGTCCTTCACAGAATACACAGGCTCACCTGAAGCGTTCAGCAGGAAGCTGCGCGCCCCGCCCCCGGTACCTCCGCTTACCAGCTTGCGGAAGCCGTCTTCGCGGATATTGACTACGATATAGACACCGCTGACCGGAGTATCGAATATGGGCTCCAGAATCAGTGAGATCACCCGGTCCTTGCCGGAGAACAGCATATCCTCATGGCCCTCGACCCACAGGTTCTTCTTCTCCTGTTCAATGCGCTCATATAGAAACGTATCCTTGAATTCCGTCAGCCGGTTGCGGTTCATCGACGACGGGTAGAACTCCCCGATCGGCGTGGACACATAGATGGACTGAATCAGCGGCTCGGCAATCCGCGCCTGCGAGAAAACGTTATCAAGATCATTCAGATGGGTATAATATCTGCCTGTGTCCCCGGAGACGACATCCCTCATCATATCGTGAAAAGGCTGGCTGATCATAAAGGTCATCATAATCAGTGTCAGCTTGTTCAGCTTCTCGTCGATGATCTGTGCCGATTTGACGACGGTATCCTGGGTGAGCTTCAGCGCATTTTTCTCCAGGATCGCCGCCGAGATGGAATAGGACAGTCCTCCGGTCATCAGCACAGAGAGGAGAATCACGGCCAGGAATGCGGTTTTTAATTTACTGCGGAACGATTGCTTCCGGAAATAGTCCAAGTTCTTCACGCCTTCCTGTGTACATGCCTGCTCTTCGATTATGTCACCCGGACCCGGGGCCGGGCAATAAGCCGCTTAAGATACAGTGAAATCACCGTATGCGGAGCATGGATTTACCGTATGTACAAGGGGAGGGGAACCAATTTCCCCGCTCCAATCTGATTCGAGGGGATTTCCTCTGGGACAACCCGATTCGAGGGAATTGTTCCCGCTCATTCCACCAGTTCCCCGTCCCAGCCGGATTCAGAGGAATTCCTCCCTCTCCTTTCGCCAGGCAGCCTCTTTCCTGAAAAATAAAGTCGAGTTGCCGCCTTCATGGATGAGGTTTTATGGCTGAAGCGGATTTGCATGTTAGCACTCCCGCATGTCCTCTGCGAGTGCTTGGCGGAGCTTATCAAAGCCCATCTGCCCGGACAACCAACTAATCAAACGGACTGAAAATCCGCTATTTGCCCAAATCTGGAAGATTTGCTGGCTAAGCGGACTCAGATTCCGTTAATGGCTCTCCCGCAGCCCATTTCACGCCCAAATGAACAAAATAGCTGATTCTCAGTCCGCTTAAACCTCAGAAAAGGGGTTTTCCGGAAAATAGGGTCTTTTCAGTCCGCTTCATCTGCTGACGGTACGCTTACCTGCTCCAGCAACCAACAACCACCAGCCAACAACCAGTAGCCAACAACCAGCAAGCAACAAGCAACAAGCAACGGCCAACAATCAGCAGCCAACAGCCAGCCAACAACCAGCAAGCAACAAGCAACGGCCAACAATCAGCAGCCAACAGCCAACTATCAGCAACCAACAGCCAACAACCAGCAAGCAACAAGCAACAAGCAACATCCAGCACCCAGTAGCCAATAACCAGCAGCCAACTAGGCAACTAGGCAATTAGCAACTAGCTTATTTCGCCAACCTCTGCCCGGCAAAGAAAAAAATCACCCGGAAGGCAAATTGGGCTGGAGCTTATGAGCTTATGGAGTTGATGGAGTTGATGGAGCCTGTGCAGCTTAAGTAGATTAAGGCCACCCACGCCACTCCAGACAGACTAGTTCCGGGCAGCCGCCGGTGAAATCAAGCGCACTTTTGCCCCTCATTCGTCTGCCGCTCGCTTTCGGCAGATTCAGGGGCACTAATGCCCCTCATTCCCGCCTGCCGCCCGCTTTCGGCAGATTCAGGGGCACTAATGCCCCTCATTCCCGCCTGTTCCCGCTTTCGGCAGATTCAGGGGCACTAATGCCCCTCATTTCCGCCTGCCGCCCGCTTTCGGCAGATTCAGGGGCACTAATGCCCCTCATTTCCGCCTGCCGCCCGCTTTCGTCAGATTCAGGGGCACTTTTGCCCCTCATTCCCGTCTGCCGCCCGCTTTCCGCAGATTCAGGGGCACTAATGCTCCTCATTCCCGCCTGCCGCCCGCTTTCGGCAGATTCAGAGGCACTAATGCTCCTCACTTCCTCCTGCCTCCCGCTTTCGGCGGCTTCAGAAGGATTTATCCCTTTGACTGGCAGATCCGCTCCACATCCCAATGAAACTTATCCGCAACAGACGAAACTCATGATTCCCTACAGTAACCTAACCAAAAAAGCCCGCTTGAATTCCGGTAACATCCCGGCTTCAAACAGGCTCTAGCGCTGCATCTTTTGTATACTTTGCTTCAAATACCTTACAATTGCTTTTACTTTACTTTTACTTTTACTGTTACTCTTACTTTCACTCTTACTTTTACTCTTACTTTTACTCTTACTTTTACTCTTGCCTTACTGGTGTTACTCTTATTTCTGTTGTCACTGTTGTCGCTGTAACCCGAATTTGCCTAAGAGGAGCTGAGAACGGGCTGGTTTACCCTTGCAGAATCCCGCTCTGTCCCACAATTCTCAGCCACTCTGCAGCGATCAGATCGTGGCCGGCCGCCGTTGGATGCACACCGTCCCAGACCCAGTATACGTCATCCGTTCTTGCTGCGGCCGCCTCAAAAACGTCCTGAAGCGGTACATGCACAGCCTCGAATTCCTCCGCAAGGCTGCGGACAACCTCCTGATAATGAGTCAGGAGCTTCAGCCATTCCGGCCAATTCTCTGCCGGTGCCCCTACCTTCAGGAGAAACGGCTCGCAGAGTACAAGCCGGGTCTGCGGCAGCACTTCGCGTGTCTCTTCCAGTACATGGCGGTAAGCGCGTTCGAAGCGGTCCGTGATGCCGCCCGGGTCGCCCATCATCGTTCTCCAGATATCATTAACCCCGACCAGGATACTGAGTACATCCGGCTGCAGATAGATCGCATCCTCGTTCCAGCGCGCATACAGATCGGAGATCCGGTCTCCGCTCACCCCGCGGTTATGGAATACCGGCCGCAGCTCCGCCAGCTCATTGCCTAATTTGCTGCCAACTATGTATGCATAGCCGTGCCCGAGGATATGGTTAAGATCATTGCCCCGGTCACGGTTGCCGTCTGTAATCGAATCCCCTTGAAACAGAAATACCTTGTTAGCACCGGAAATGGATATAGACATGTATACTCACCTTTCGCCTTATAATTTGATTCAATTATATCAGGAGAATGCGCAATTAGGATTCCGGCTTACTGTGCTTCAGTAAAGCCAATATGTTATTGAGCAGATGCACCTTGCGGATGGGCTTGATAATGATGGAGGCGAACTGCGCTTTGGTCTCCTCGTCCAGATTCGTTCCCAGGGGAGCAAGCAGAATTACGGGCAGCTTCCTGTCCGGAGCAAGCTGACGCATTTGCTTGGCAATCTCTGTAGCCTCTGTGCCCTCAATATCCTTGTCCATAAGGATCAGATCATAATCGTTGTTTACTGCCAAAAAGTCCATTGCCTGCTTGGCAGTCTCGGCGGAAGTAACTGCAACACTCCAATCCTCGAGTACCGAAGAGATAACATGCAGACTGGTCTGATTATCATCAACAACCAGGATTTTAATGGCGTCAAGCACATCTTTCTCGAAGGGAATCGAGGGCAGGCTTGTATATTTTTCGAGATACAGAGTGACTTCCAGCTTCGTCCCTACCCCTTCCCGGCTCTCAACCGAGATCTCTCCCCCCATCAGCTCCACCAGCTGTCTGCAGATTGCCAGTCCCAGTCCGGTGCCTCCGTAATGATGAAGCTCACTGCTCTGGTGAACCTGGGTATATTTGTTGAACAGCAGCTTCAGCTTGTCTTCCGCAATACCTATTCCAGAATCCTGCACCGTAATCCTTATCCCTATTTCTTCACCGCGGACAGGCAACGATTTCAGCTCGATAAGGATTTCCCCAGCGTGGGTGAATTTCAGGGCGTTGCTTACTATATTCATGATGATCTGGCGTACCTTGGGGGCATCACCCAGAACATACAGGGGAATTTCCGAATCCACATTCAGAATGACTTCCAGATTTTTCTCAAAAGCCTTGGTGGAGAACAAATAGACGCTCTCCTCCAGTGCGGTAATAATATCAAACGGTTCCTTTTCAATGACCAGCTTGCCCGCTTCCATCTTGCTGAAATCCAGAACATCATTCAGAAATTGCAGCAGCTTGGCATTGCTCGACTCAATGATCTCCATGTAATACTGCTGCTGCTCGTCCATTTCAGTCGTCATCATCAGATCGGTCATGCCGATAATGCCGTTCATCGGGGTGCGGATTTCATGACTGAGCATGGCAAACAGGTCCAGCTTGGATTGGCTCTGCCGTTCTATGAATTCAACTTTTCGTTCCAAATTCATAATATAGGTGAAAAAATAGGCCATGGCGCTTATTATATCCAGGTCTTCCTTCGTATGCAGGCCGGCTGCAGGGTCCATCAGACAGATCGTCCCCACAGACTCCCCTTGCTCCGTGATCAGAGGAACGCCAATGAACGAGTGTATGCCCCGTGCATGTATAAATTCAAGGGCAGTGGACCCGGGATGATTATGCGTGTCAGCGACCAGTGTCGGCTTATTGTCATTAAGAATAACCAGACTGCGAATAGGATCAAGAAGGGCGAAATTGTCCTCCTCCTTCATGATAGGCGCTTCCCGGTTGAAGGTCCGCAGCAGGGGAACCAAGCCTAAACCGTGAATCGTAATCATAATCGTATTTGACGTAAAAATCTGGCTAAGCAGTTCAATCATCCGGTCTGCAGCATCCTCTAAATTGCAAATGACCGGACTCCGGGTATTCATCTTCTCCATCATCTTTCTAGAACTCCATTCCAAAATCCATATTTAACTATTTTACTTATTTTTAATTCCCACACTGTATGAACTTTGCCCGTTATTCCTATTTGTCACCGTTCATCTGGTACTGCCCGATTGTCCAGTCAGAGCCGGTATGATAAGCCATTGGGATAAGTTAGAAAGGAAACTCTCTATGTTCTTACTCTTAATTAAGAGGATATTTTACGATCAACTGGACTGGTCCTCATCATAACAGAAAAAACACAGAGACAACCTAAAAAAGTGCACAAAAAAACTATGAAAGGAATGGGAAGAAGATGAAATACAGAAAACTGGGCAATACAGGACTTAAAGTCAGTAAAATCGGCCTGGGCAGCTGGCACTGGCCTGGGTACTGCGGCAGCCCGGAGTAAGCTCGGCGCTGATCGGGGCCAGCAGACCGGAGCAGATCGAAGAGAACGGCGAAGCCGTAAATGCCGTTCTTCAGCCGGATACACTGGAAGTCATTGAAGGCATTCTGCGTGAAGTGGCTGATTTCGCACCTGCAAGATAAGCAACTGCGGGAGGAAAATATGTCTTATTGTGTTCTTATACGGCATAGCCCGCCGTGCAATTCAATTTGCAGCAAATATCTGCACTTAAAAGCACCGTCCGCAAATGGGACGGTGCTTTACTATAGTTGCAAGCCTATAGCGGATATTATTCCTCTTACAATTTGCCTGCCGGCGCGAGGTGTCTGCTGGCATGGGCAGTCTGTACTTTATTGATCAGCTGCTTATAGTCCTCTTGCTGCGCAGCCGAAGCCTGCGGCCGATATTGTTCAAACAATCGCACACAGCGGATCACACAGGTCTCGCTGCCCAGTTCCGCCGAAGCCTCCAGGCTTAGGAATAAGTAGCGGAATCCCTGCTCCTGCTCTCCGGCACGCAGGTAATATCCCGCCAGTTCATAGAGCAATTCCGCGTATTTATCCCGCAGGTCCGCTCCCGGCTTGCCATGCCCCGGGGCAGACCACTCCTGCTCTACCTGCGGCAGGAACCGCCCGATCAGCTCATCCACATTCCAGTGAAACCGGTTGGCTGCCTGAACGGCCTTCAGCATTCCGGGGAGCAGGCCGGTGCCGCCCGTGCCGATATACTCCACATAGTTATGAAGCACTTCCAAATCTCCGCACATTAAACGGAACAGATAAGTATTAACTATTGCCTGACTGCTGAAATACTCTTTAATTTGCCGGACTTCCTCTGAATCTTCCACAATCCAGTCCATTTCTGAATATAAAGTTACATAATGCAAAGCACGCTCATATTCGCCCCGCCCGTCACATACCACGGACTGCAGCCAGTAGGCGTATAAAATATAAAAGCATAGCGGCTTCGGAGGTTCCCTCAGCTCTTTCTGCTTTCTGACTTTGTGATGCTTAATCTCATATTGAATCGCTGTCTTACGGTACAGCTCTTCGGCCAGCAGCCATACCTTATCCCAGTACTGCAATGACAGATAGACATCAGCCAGCTGCTGCAAAGCGCCTAATTGATCGCTCTCATCCAGCCGCTCCACGAAATATTCGAACCGCGTGGCTGCCCGGAAGTCCGCCTCCCGGTCCTGGCCGACCCTAATGGTGAACAGCCGGTACTGGCATAAGGCCAGCCGCTCCGAATGCTGGTATTTCTCACTATCGGCAACGCCCTCATAGAGCAGAGCCGCCGCCTGATAGTTGCCTTGCCCGTAGAATTGCTCCGCTGTATCAAACAGCACAGGGGCATATGTAATATTGTCCATTATAATAAGGACGACCTGCCGGATACACTCCAGTTTGTTCAGCTCCGCGCAGCGGTGGAGGAACGGGCCCAGACGCCGCCAGTCGGGTGTGGAATGAATGACACATTCATCTATATAGAGTTCGTAGAACGCCCCTTCAGCCAGCCCCATCCCGGAGGTAATCCGGTCCAGCTGCTGCATGGCAATGGGACGGTTGCCGTTAATAATACTGCTCAGTGTTCCGGAGTTAACGCCGGATACCCCTGCGAATTGATTAATCGTCATTCCTTCATTTCTTAGGAAAGCGGCCAGCTCCGCTTGAATTGTAGTCTTGTGATGCAAACCAATACCGCCCCTCAAAAAACCATATATTCGAATAATAATCCAGATATTCCTATATAATAAGTCTCCCAATTATACAGGTCAATCCGGTTTGAACGGTTCAAAATAGGTTGACAAAGACGGAATAAATGTTATATATCCCCATTTTATCTACGAAATCAGCTTCGACTCTTCTGCCTGCGCGGCCGCTTTGCGGATGAAGCCCTGCAGCGGCTTCTGCAGCGTAAGACCCAGCAGCAGCGCAAGCACGCCGAACAAGACCAGCAGCAGCGCATCACGGATCGCTACCTCCGGCAGCAGACCGCCTACAGCTTCACGCAGCAGGCTGATAGCATAGGTAAAGGGCATAAACGGATTCAGTACCTGAAAAAAGTGTCCGGTGGTACTAATAGGAAAGGTGCCGCCGGAGCTGGAGAACTGCAGCACCATAAATACGATGGCAATCCCTTTGCCGATACTGCCGAACACCGAGACCAGCGTGAAGACAATCGTCACGAATACCACGCTGATCAGTACGGCAAACAGGACAAACCAGACCGGATCAGCAACATAACAGCCTAGCAGGAAGATATTGCCCAGCACCGCCACCAGCGCCTGAAGAACACCGACTGTAAGAAAGGTAAGCAGGCGTCCGAAATAGAGCTGATACCCAAGGTAACGGATTCCGCCGGTATCCACTGCCGTGCGCAGCAGCGAGATCAGCAGGGTACCGCCTACCCATAGGGACAGCACGACATAAAAAGGCGTCATCGCCGATCCATAATTGGGAATTGGATATAACGTCTGCTGCTTCAGTACAACCGGATTCGCCAGGAAATCACTCTGGCTCTGGATATCGCCGCCCAGCAGCTGGGCAATTTCCTCCAGATCCACCTCTTCTTTGATATCGCGGAGCGTCGCTGCCGCTTTGCGGACCGATGCCATCAGTGCAGGCAAATCGCTGCGCACCAGCTCCGCCGCGCGTTCCACTCCCTGGTCTGCCCGCGGCAATCCGGCAGTAATGAAATCCGCCGCCTTGCGGAACTTCACCTCCGCCGCAGGCAGTCCGGTTCTGGCAAATTCGGCCGCTTCGTGTATCTGCGCGCCGGCCCCCGGCAGTCCTTCCTTAATACGCGGAAGTACGTTAGTGATCAGATTGCTGAATGCCGCCATCTTCTCAGTCATGCCCCCCGCTGCGTTATGCACCTCTTCGCGGATGGCCGGCAAATCCTGCCGCAGGGCTGCCAGGCCGGATTGTCCATACTGGATGGCGGTCCCCGCTTCCTCCAGTATGGTGTCCAGCGCGGCCAGCCGCTGCGGAATATGCTGCAGCGCTGCAGCAGCATTCCCCGCATCCGCAGTCAGCTGCTGCAGCACCTGCTCCGCTGCGGGCAGAATTCCCGCGTTGTACCGCGGGATGATCCCCTCCAGGGCAGCTCCCGCCTGCCCTGCCGCTAGGCTGAGCTGGTCCAGCTCAGCCTCCGTGGGCTGCGCGCCTGCCTGCGCAGCCTGTGCCAGTGCCGCCGCCTGCGCAGCTGCGGCGGCATAGGGCTTCCGCGCCGCTTCGACGGCGCGGAGATCACTTGCGCCCGCGGTCCCGGGCGCAAGTGTGTTCAGGGCGCCCAGCAGCTGCGCTGTGTGGGCGAGCCCTTCGCTTGCCGCGGCCAGCCGGGCCGAGGCAAGCTGCAGCTGCCGCGCAGCGCTTTGCTGCGCGGGCTCCTGCTGCACCGCACTCTGGTGCAGCGCCTCGCTTGGCTGCGCGCCGTCTTGCTGCAGCGCTTCGCTTTGCTGCGCGGCATCTTGCCGCAGCGCCTCGTTTGGCTGCGCGGCATCTTGCCGCAGCTGCGCGGTCAACTGCACGGCCGCTTCCCCGGCCTGCTGCAGCAGATACAAGTTCTGCTGCACAACCCCGGGGACAGCCGCAAAGGCTGTGCCGTTCCCGGCCAGGAACTGCTGCAGCGCAAGCCCGAAGCTGCTGCCGGCAGCGGTGATCCGGTCAGCCTGCGGCAGAACCTTGGCCGCAGTGTCCACTGCGGCTGCGGCCTCTTCCAACCGGGCCTCTGCCCGGTCCAGCACACCGTCCAACTTGCTGAAGTTCGAATCCAGCTCGGATACCAGCAGGGCAGCACGTTCAATCCGGGGCAGCTTCTCCTGCAGCTCCTCCAGATGTCCGGCGGCAGCCGTAATCTGCGGCCAATATTCGTCGATCTGCTCCACGGCTTTTCCCGCCTGCTCTACCTCCGGGAGCCTGGAGGCCAGTCCGGCAATCCGCTCCGCAGAAGAGGAGATCTCCGGCCAATCCTCCTGCAGCTTCAGTACCAGCCTGCCGGCTTGCTCAATCTCCGGCAGCTCCGCCTCCAGCTTGAACAGCCCGGCCTCCACTCTGCGGATAGCGGGCAGCTCGGACTGGAATTCCTCATCTACCCCGCGCAGGGCGGTCAGAACCGTACTGCTGATCGTTTCCGTGAAGTGCTCGGTGATCTGCGTGGTGATCGTGGAAGCACCCTTGGCTGTAATTTTTGGAGCAATCGCATTGATTTTTTCATTAACGGTATATTCAATCTCCGGCTTCTCCATCTTACCTTCAAGAATTCCGGTCATCCGCTCAGAGAAGTCCGCCGGAATCACAATGCTCGCATAGTAATCCCCCCGCCGCACCCCGTCCACCGCAGCCTCCGCATCTGTAAACCTCCAGCCGAGTGACTTATTGCTCCGCAGGCTTTCCAGTACCTCCGCACCGATATTGAAGCTTGTACCCTGCACGGCCGCACCTTCATCCAGACTGGCTACGGCGATTTTGATCCCGGAGGTGTTGCTGTACGGGTCCCATACGGCCGCCACATTCACCCAGTCATAGACTGAGGGCAGCACAACAAGCGCTGCAATCAGCAGCATGGCCACAGGTATCCTGAACAGCCTCAGCCAATCCCTCTTGTATATTTGCCAGATCTCCTTCAATCCCAGTCACCTCTCAGCCGATAGTTGGATAACTTAATATGCCCCGGATTAAGGCTTTATACGACGATAACTGGCAACGCGATGATGCTGGAGGTAAGCAACCCAATAATTGGATCGGCTCCTGCAGGGAGATCTGAAAATATATTTGCAACATTTTTTGAAAATCAACGTTATTAGGGTATGAACACGTTTGAGAACTATACCGAAGGGTAATTAGGTATATAGACTTACACCGTGTCATATTATGCCAAGGGGGAAATTCCACAATGTTAAAAAACAAAAATGTCTATCTGTTTCCTGTATTGGTCCTGTTGTTCCTCTCCCTCGTGACTACGGCCAGCACGACCATGAAGACCGCAGAAGCCCAGAGTAGCGATCATATCCAGCACTTGACGGTTTACATACACGCACTCGAAACCAATAAGGGGCAAACCACCCTTACCGGGGACGAAATTACATGGTACGAAGGCGCAGCAGCCGATGCTATCTTCGCTGAACGTGAGCCTGAAGCCGCAGCCGAAATCGGCGGTGTACCCGACGGTTACTATATCGTGAATGACAGCGATTCGCTGACTTCTTACCCGGTAGCCCCTGATGCCAAAGTAACTATGCAGATCTACGACCACACTGGTAATATTGAGGAACTGGACATTAACTGGAACGAGGCGCTCAGCCTGCAGCAGTTCACTCAGGAATTTGCCAAAACTGATGTTTTCGATCTAAGTCAGTCTCCTTACCACATCACCATCCAGAACGGACAGATCGTCTCCATCGTGCAGCAGTACACACCTTAAGTAAGATATATGGGTTCAATTAGCTTTATTGTCTATCACGCGCAAGCCGCAGTCTGTTGCCCTAAGCAGCAGCTGCGGTTTTTTTGTGTGCCTTTTAGCCGGCTAGATCAATCAGCGGCCCTAACGATTCTGCGGAAGGGCTGAACAGAAAGCCTGCCTCCAAAAAGCTTCCACCCCATGGATTCACGAATCGGCTCCGAAGAGTTGAATCGGCAGGGAAGCGGACTGAGAATCCCTTATTCAGCTGATTTTCGCTGTTTTCACCTCCACGCGGACTGGAGATCGCTTATTTCCTCTGGAAACAGGGATTTGGACGATGATTTGGAGCATAACGGAACTGTAGTCCGCTTCAGGCTGAAAATGGTGAGTTTCGAGAAAATAACGGCTCTGGAGTCCGCATAGAGTTATGGATGCCCATGTTCCGCGCGCCTTCTTTCTTTCCTTCCTTCCTTCCTTCCTTCCCACCGCTTTCCCCGCTTCTTACCTTACTATCACCGTTCTCCCTGCTCCCTTTCTCCTCTAATCTGCTTCCGTCCCCACTCTTTTCCGGGGCCTTTCCCGTCCCTCTCCCATCCCTTTCCCATCCCTCTCGCATCCCTTTCCCGTACTTCCCGTTCTCTCCCATCTCTTTTCCGTACTTCCCGTCCCTCTCCCATACTCCCCGTCCTCTCCATCCTTTTGGCCAGCAGTTCCTCCGCCCCGCAACTCATCTCTTATCCCACTCCATCTCGCAAATCTAACCTTTTCACACATATTCGAACCTATCACTATTTACCGACAAGCCCTTTAAATATAAGCTTATTCATAGGATACCAGCCTTGCTTTAACATTATAGAATCCATAGGAATGGTGATAAAAAGTGACAATTACACCCCAAACGCAGTCTGCGGCCCAGACTCAGGGCAAACCCATGTATCAGGAGTACCGCATGCATCAGGTTTCCATAGCCGATCCGTATATCGTCAACGCCTTTGCCAAAGAAGTAGCGTACCTCACCAGCTTGGAACCTGACCGGCTGCTGGCCGGCTTCCGTGAGAAGCGGGGACTCCCGAAGAAGAGCGAGAAGTATCCGGGCTGGGAGAATACCGAAATCCGCGGGCATACGCTGGGCCATTATCTCTCTGCCTTGTCCCAGGCTTATGCCACCACCCAAGATGATGCGCTTGCGCTCAGACTGGAATACCTGCTCAGTGAGCTTGCACTGTGCCAGCTTGAGAGCGGTTACCTGTCAGCGTTCGATGAGCAGTTGTTCGATAATGTCGAGAATAAACAGCCTGCCTGGGTGCCTTGGTATACAATGCACAAGATTATCGCCGGACTCACCGCCGCCTACTCTGCTACCGGCAGCGCAACAGCGTATAACGTAGTGAACAAGCTGGGGGATTGGGTGTACAACCGTACGGCTTCCTGGTCTGACGAAATACAGCAGCGCGTATTATCCGTCGAATATGGCGGGATGAATGACTGCCTTTATGAGCTGTACAAAATCAGCGGGAACGCTAACCACTTAAGCGCCGCCCACAGCTTTGATGAGCTGACTTTGTTCACTCCGGTCCGTGAAGGCAAAGATATCCTCAAAGGCAAACATGCCAATACAACCATTCCGAAGTTCCTCGGGGCGCTGAACCGTTACCGGACCCTTGGGGAGAGTGAGGTCTTTTATCTGGAGGCCGCAAGGCAGTTCTGGGATATGGTTGTGCATCATCACAGCTACATTACCGGCGGCAACAGCGAGTGGGAGCATTTCGGCGATCCGGATATGCTGGACCGGGAACGCTCCAATTTCACAGCGGAGACCTGCAACACCTATAATATGCTGAAGCTGACACGCGAGCTGTTCAAAATCACCGGAGACTCCAAGTACGCTGAGTTTTACGAGAATACGTACCTGAATGCGATCGTGTCCTCACAGCATCCGCATACCGGGATGACGATGTATTTTCAGCCTATGGCAACGGGTTACTTCAAAGTGTACAGCTCACCGTTCGAGCATTTCTGGTGCTGCACCGGAACCGGCATGGAGAGCTTCACCAAGCTGAATGACAGCCTGTATTTCTATGATGCCGCAAGCATTGTGGTCAATCAGTACCTAAGCTCCACCCTCCACTCCAGTGAACACGGGCTGAAGCTGACACAATCGGCCAATTTGCCTTATAGCGATGCTGTACAATTCACAATAAACACCCTGCAGCCTCAGGCCAGTCCCCTTGCGCTCAAGCTTCGTCTGCCGGACTGGCTGGCCGGTGAAGCGGAGCTCCTATTGAACGGGGAGCCGGTCAATGCTGTATTCAACGGGAGCGGAACATATGCTGTAGTGGGCAGAGTATGGGAAGACGGCGATACTCTGCAGCTCCGGCTGCCGATGAAGCTTACTTACTTCAATCTCCCGGATGCCCGGCATGTTGCAGCCTTCAAATACGGGCCGGCAGTGCTCAGCGCCGCCCTGGGCCGGACTGATCTGGCTGTGTCTGCCACAGGTGTGGATGTCAGTGTGCCGACCCGCAATATGCTAGTGAAGGATTTCATCACCACGGTGAATGAAAGTCCGGAATCATGGCTGGAGCAGCTTGCGGACCGCGTTGTCCGGCTGGAGCAGAATGAACTGGCGTTTGCGCTTCAGGGAACGGATGAAGACAACCGGCTGGTATTTACGCCCCATTATAAGCAGCATAATGAGCGTTACGGCATCTATTGGCGGCTGGTGGAAGCCGATTCGGCGGAGCTGCAGCAGCATATTCTGCAGGGCAAAATCCGGCAGCGTGTGCAGGATGCCACCCTTGACAGTCTGCCTGTCGGCAATGACCAATACGAGCTGGAGCACGGAATTCAAGGGGAGAATACCTCTGTGGCTATATGGGACGGATACAATATCCGCAAGGCGGAGAATGGCGGCTGGTTCAGCTACCGGCTGAAGGTGGCGCCGCAGAGTGACAACTACCTCTCGGTTACCTATTTCTCCGGCAGCAACGGCAAGGAGATCGCTATTTATGCGGACGGTGAGCTGATCAGCAGCGAAATTCTGCACACCGATCAGGCGCGCAGCTTCTACAACCGGAGTTATCTTATCCCGGCTGAAGTCATCAGTGGCAAGACCGAAGTGGAGGTCAAATTCGTCATTCCGGGGCAGGAAAATGGTATATTCGATCTGCTGCGCATGATGACCGGCTACAGCCGTAGCGCCGGGCTGCGCCAGCTTGCTTTTAGCGAAGGCACGCTCTCTGCTCCCTTCACCAGCGGCGTAACCGCTTATACCCTTACCGTTCCGCAAGCGGCCGGCAGTGTACAGCTGAATGTCACACCAGAGCATAAGAATGCCCTGGTCTATGCGGGCGGAATCCTGATCGAGGACTCGCTCCCGCGCCAGGTTAAGCTGACCGAAAACCGCACTACGCTGAACCTCACGGTTAAGGCAGAGGATCATACGACGGAGCAGGAATATGTGATTACAATCGTGAAGGAATAAGTACGCTATATAAGCTGCACTTTAGACAACACACCTGCAGGTTACCGGTCAGTCACAGCGAGGCTGGCGGAATACGTCAATGCCCTGCACTTGATTCGTGACCTGCAGCAGAATGGAGACTTCTTCGGAAGCACAGTAGACATAAATGTTGTATATTTTGCAACTTGGATTGATGAATAGCTAGGTGTCCGGGATTATTGTTGTATGAAATACAACAATAATCCTCCTAAACCGCTGGAAAAAGCTGAAATCCTGCATTTGATACAACAATTTTGGATTTCGGCCGATAAGACGAGGGAAATGTTGTATTATGTGCAGGATTTTATAAAAGTTAGTAAAAGTCAGCTGATCACTACCCAGAAAGCGGATGAATCAAGGGTTCCTGCGACAACAGGCGAACCCGTACTCATACTCATATTCATACTCATATTCATACTCATACTCATACTCATACTCATACTCATACTCCTACTCCTACTCCTACTCCTACTCCTACCCCTACCCCTACCCATACCCCTACCCCTACCCATACTCCTCCCATACCCAGGGGAGGTACTTCTACTCTTTCACACGAACTTCTTGACGCTACGCCGGAGGTTCAAATATTCACAAGGTTAAGGTTAGATTTATGTTAAAATTTCATGTTCAAGTTTTATGTTAAAGTTTTATGTTAAAGTTTTTTCAGGTTTCATGTTAAGGTTTTATGTTCAGCTTATCTAGCAACGCTCGTATTACGGTTCATAACCACAAACAAACAATCCAGCCGCTAACGCGGCTGGATTTCGTTGTACATATAATACCACTGCATTTCTCCGATTTTGTAATAAGGCTTGAAGCTGCGGGTCAGGTGACTGTATCCTGCCACATGGCCTTTGTCCGTCTCAAAGGTATACGGCTGCCCTTCAGCCGGGTGTATCCAGCCGGACGGGTCGGCGGTGTCGCCGATGAACTGGGTCATCTTATCGGCTACCAGCACCAGCGGGCCGTAGCTCAAGGCGGCAATGCCGGGATTCGCAGCATCCACAGCTCTGAAATAGAGCGGGAACGGAAAGTCGATCTCCACAATGTCCCCATCGTTCCACTCCCTGCGGACTGAAGCCCACTCACCGGGCACAACCGCCGTCTCCACCTCTTCCCCGTTGATCTTCAAGCTGTTCAGTCCTGTGGCCCACGCCGGAACGCGCAGCTTCAGTCCGAATTCCACGCTGCCCTCCAGGCTGATCCGCAGCTTGACCGGACCCTCCACTTCCGGATACTGCGAATAGTTTTCCACCGTAATATCCATGCCGTCATTGGCCCACTTCACCCGGGAGGGCAGATACTGCGTTACATACAAGCTATCCTCACTGTGATAGTAGAGCATATTGCTATACTCCGCGACATCCTGCGGGAAGGTGCCTGTGCAGCATTGCCACTCGAAATTATGCCCGCCCTCTTGCAGTCTCCGGTCCTCCACCGTCTTCACTGCACCATCCAGAAAGTAGTTGGCATAATACATCACTCTTCCGTCCGGCTTCACCGGGAGCTGCGCGCCCGTTCCGTTATACAGCAGCTTCTCCACCCATTCGCCGTACTTGGCTTCCCCGGTATATTGCAGCAGGTAGCTGCTGAATTTGAACACAGCCCAGGCACAGCAGGAGACCTCGCAGCTGCCCCAGGTATCATTGCGGGTGACTTCCGTCCCGGCGAAATTGGTATAGGTCAGGCTGGACAACGTAGAGTCCCAGGTTGATTTCAGTGAATCCCCCAGGTAGCCCTCCTTCTCCGTGAACAGGCATTCCGCAGGCCCATAACCGCCGGTGGCAAAAATATGATGGGCCGTAAGCTCATCGTAAGCGATCTTCATCGCCGACAGATAACGTTCATCCCCGGTCACTTCATAGGCGCGCGCTGCGCTGGATAGACTGTTCACCTGGCTGTAGGCATGACGCGGGCCGATCGCGAAATCCCTGCTGTTCAGCTTATCCCACAAGTAATCGTAGTCCCATACCTTAGCGAAGTCCTTGTACTTCTCTTCTCCGGTCAGCTGATACGCACGGTACAGATTCTCCGGCAGCGTGTACCATTCGATCATATGACTGGACCACAGCCCGTGGTCCTGCAGCCCGTCCCTGGCAATATCCTGCTTGAAGCGGTTCATCGCGGCTTCCGTCAGCTTCAGCACATAAGGGAGAATCCGCTCATAGCCCAGATATTCATACAGATCGAGGAAACCGCCGAGCAGCTTCTCATAGACATAGGTGTCATTGTCGAATAATTCAGCGGACTGCTCGGCGCAGGCGATCCACTCATCTGCGAGCAGCTCTGCTTTTTCCTGCAGTCTGAAATCACCGGTCACCCGGTACAGCTTCGCATACGCCCCCAGCTTCTGGCCGAAGGTGCTTGCCCCCGCCCCGTACCAGCCGGCTAAACCGTCAGCCTCCGAGGGCACACCCGCCTTGACCCGGAAAATATGCAGCAGATCCTCATCCGGAATGCCCAGATACATCTCGATGGTCTCATCCTGCTGCTGTTTCCAGTGGCCGGGCTTAAGCGCGACATGGCTGTAGCCGAAGGCCTGCATGACAGGGGTTATTTTCACCGTACCCGGCTGGTACAGCATGCCTGAGTTTACTGCCGCATTATTATTCGTATCTGTGTTCATCACTCATCCTCCTCTTTAACCTTTGACCGAGCCGATCATGACCCCTTTATCGAAGTACTTCTGGATGAACGGGTACACAATCAGAATAGGCAGGGTAGACACGATGATGACTCCATACTTCACCTGATCCGCATACTGCTGGGCATAACCTCCGGCTGAACCGCCCGCTCCCGCACCTTGCGAGAACACCTGGTTGGACAGCAGAATATCTCTCAGCACTATCTGCAGCGGCTGCAGGTTATTGCTGCGGATGTAGATCAGTCCGGTGAAGAAGTCATTCCAGTGGGCAACGAGATAATACAGTCCGATAACTGAAACCACCGCTTTGGAGAGCGGCAGGGCGACCTTGAGGAAGAATTTGAAATGCGTACAGCCATCCATCGAAGCCGCCTCAAACAGCTCTCTCGGGATCGAATTCTCGAAGAACGAGCGGGCGATAATCAGATTATAGACATTCACGCAGAACGGGATAATAAACACCCACATCGTATTCGTCATATGCATATCCTTCATCAGCAGGTAGGTCGGAATCAGTCCTCCGTTGAAGAACAGTGTAATTACAAAGGTCAGCATCAGAAAACGCCGGGCCCGGAACTCCTGTCTGGACAGCACGTACGCCGCAGGCAGGGTGAACAGCAGGTTCACGGCCGTCCCAAGCACCGTATAGAGCAGTGTATTGCTATACCCCGTCCAGATCCGCGCATCCTTGAAAATTTCACTATAGCCGAAGAAGCTGATATTCTTGGGGAAAATAGTCACCTGACCTGTCGACACCAGCGTGGAGTCACTGACAGAGGCGATAATGACGAAATACAGCGGGTACACAATGCTCAAAAAGATGAGCAGGCAGACCAGATATACGACAGCATCGAAGAGGATGTCAGTTTTATTTTTACCTTTACTGTTAGTGATTAGCTGCATGTTACTCCACTCCTTCCGTAAGCTCTGCTACCACAGGCTGATATCCGAGGACTTGCGGGCAATCATATTCATCGCGTACAGGAACACAAAGTTGATCACGGTATTAAACAGCCCGATGGCGGCGGAATAGCTGAACTGGTTGCTGATAATCCCGATTTTGTAGACATAGGTTGCGATGACCTCGGACACCGGAAGGTTCAGGGCATTCTGCATCAGGAACACCTTCTCGAACCCCGTACTGAGCACATTCCCCATACTGAGCACGAACAGAATAATAATGGTTGGAATCAGCGCCGGAATATCCACATGCTTGATCGTCTGCCAGCGGCTGGCCCCGTCGATTTTGGAGGAATCATAGAGCTGCGGGTCCACAGTAGACAGTGCGGCCAGATAGATGATGCTGTTCCACCCGCAATGCTGCCAGATCTCTGAGAGCACATATACCGGAACGAACGTCCCCGTTGAGCCCAGCAGGTTGACATCGCCCAATCCGACCGAGCTGAGGATATGCCCGATTACCCCCGAATTCGGGGAGAGCAGTACGTTCAGCAGACCCACCATAACGACGATGGAGATAAAATGCGGCAGATACACGGTCGTCTGAAGTGTTTTTTTGGCGCGCTTCCAGCGCACCTGGTTGATCAGCAGCGCCAGAATGATGGGCGCGGGGAAGCTTAGAATTACAGTGGCGAGACTGATCGCTACCGTGTTTTTCATCAGATCGGCAAACATATAGCTGTCAAAAAACTGCCGGAAATAGAACAGCCCTCTCCACGCGCCCCCGGTCAGCCCTTTGCTGAAATCATAATCACGGAACGCCAGCTGGATGCCGTACATCGGGATATAGTTGAAGATAAAGATCACGACAATAGCCGGAAAAATCATAATCCACAGCTGATGATCCCGCTTGAAGGTATTCAGTACGGTGGGCTTCTTATGTGCCCTTGGCTGAGCCGGATGCTCATACAGATTCTTCGATATCATCAGAACCGCCCCTTCCATCAAGGAGCCGGAACAAGCAGTCTCAGCCTGATTGTCCGCTGACGCTTCCTCCGGTCCCGGTTTCTCTTATGCACCTGTGCCTCGATTAATGGCGCGTTAACTGCTGCAAGGCTGTATTACTGATTCTTCTTATAGTCATCGTAATATTTCTGGATGATCTCAATATTCTTGTCCACACCGGTCTTCCCGATATTCTTCACATAGTCGTCCCACTCGGCATCAATGCCGCCCTTGGTAATCCATTGCGACCATTTCGACAGGGCGAGTGACATCATACCGGTGTTATTCAAGCTCATCGTGTTGTTGTCCGCCGCACTGTACTTGATGAACATGCTTGGCAGCACATCCGTATCCTTGTTGATCCCGTCCAGCGCTGCTTTGAGCGGCTCTGTCTGGCTGCCGACAGACTGCATATCGGTACCCAGCGTCAGCTTAAGGGAATCGGCAATATACATAGCTCCGTTATCGGCCCAGGAGGAGGTCCATTTCCAGGTACCAGGGTCCATCGCTGCATCCGCAGGAGGCAGAATACTGTAGCTGCCATCTCCATTGTCACCGATATTCGTGCCGAGGGAGCCGAACAGCACCTGCATACTTACAGTAGGATCATACAATTCATTGATGAACTTCATGGCCGCTTCCTTATGCTTGGATTGGGCGGACATTTGTACTGCATTCACCCCATAGTTCAGGGAGTTGTAATCATAGCTCCAGGAAATCTTGCTGGTTGAATCAGCCGATACTTTGAGCGGGGACATCGAGGCATACTGTGGAGCCAGCGTATTACCGACTCTGTCCGTGACCTCCCAGCCCCAGGTGAAGCCGACGGCTGCTGTCTCACCGTTGCCGCGGGCAACGGACTGGTATTTGGTATAGTCCTGGGTGAACACTTCAGGATTGATCAGTCCGGCGCTGAAGCATTTGTTCAGGAACGCGACCAGCGTTTTGTAGCGCTCATCCGTGAAGAAGTTCTTCACCTTGCCGTCTTCGACGAAATAACCCAGTCCGCTGTTATCCGTCAGTGTAATCCCTTCGCTGCCCATCAGCACGGTCGGCATAAAGGCACCGAACGCTACCGTTCCTGTAGGGGCAAAATCCATCGGAATTTCGTCATTCTTATCGCCGTTTCCGTTGGCATCCTCATCCTTGAATGCTTTCAGCACATCGAACAGCTCATCCCAGTTCGTAGGCATCTGCAAGCCGAGATTGTCCAGCCACTTCTGGTTGATGAACTGGCGTGTTGTGGTTTCCGGCCAGAATCTCTGGTATTTGGGCAGGCCGTAGATTTTGCCGTCCAGCTGTGTGGCAATCACTTTGGTCTCCGGTTTGGCATCGAACATCGCCTGTACGTTAGGGCCGTAATCCTTGATCAGTCCGGTCATATCCTCGAAGAGGCCCGGGAACTGCGAGAAATCGGCATCCGTAATGGAATTCACACCTACAATCAGGTCAGGAATATCGCCGCTGGCAAGCAGTGTGCCCTTCTTCTGATCCCAATCCGCCGTGACCTCCTGCCACTCAATTTCAACTCCGGCGCGTTCCTCGGCCTCCTGCAGCCATTGCATTTTGGAGAATTCCTGGGTCAGCGGATGTTTGGTCATAATTGCTGTAAGCTTCACCTTCTTGCCCGTATCTCCGCCACCGGCAGCATCTGTATCTGTATTTGTATTGTTGCCGCCGGAGCATCCCGATAACGCCGCCGCACCGAGCATAAGCGCGAGCATACCCGTTAGTAACTTCTTCATTTTGTATCCTCCCTTTTTCTGTCCGCCTCTATGATCAAGCAAGATATATTTCAACATTTGTTAAAATTAACCGAAACCGCTTCTGTTTTTCCGGATTTTTCCTCACACATTTCTGATCCAATTTGTTTCCGGCTTTTTGCCCGCACAAAAATGTATACGCTTACATAAGACTCTAAAAAAATATCCCCTCGCCATTTGTAGCGCAAATGCCATATTTCACAAGCTTTTTGCCTCATCTCCTTTGTTTGAATATGGGTTAAGTTTGTCTGTTTGTCTTATCTACAGCTTACCCTTATTTCAAATTCGGATAAATAGTTTAATGTTCGAATATGTG
The DNA here is from genome assembly GCF_013141775.1 of Paenibacillus phytohabitans. Classification (GTDB taxonomy): domain Bacteria; phylum Bacillota; class Bacilli; order Paenibacillales; family Paenibacillaceae; genus Paenibacillus_AQ; species Paenibacillus_AQ phytohabitans. The sequence continues at coordinate 8,360 of NZ_WHOB01000062.1, read as the reverse complement.
TAAAAAGGTTAGTCATTACCTAAACTTTTTATTTAGGAAGCGCTTTACTTCATGCCGGGATTAAGGAATAATAAAGGTTAGAAGAAGTGTACTAAAGTCAGAAAAAAGGGGACATGCAAATGACTGCCTTCGAGCTGATTGTGGATAAGCCAGTGAATCTGGAGATTACCGGCAAGTTTGTCGCCCCCTCCGCAGAGTGGATTCACCTGAGCAGAATTTTGCAGGATTACGAGCTTATCGTTATGACCGAAGGAGTGCTCTATCTGGCCGGTGACAACCAGCAATTCACGGTCTCCAAAGGGGAATATCTGCTCCTCCCTCCGCTCACCAAGCAATACGGGTACAAGCCCTCTGAATGCAGTTTCTACTGGCTGCACTTTCATTCCACAAGCGGAATTCAGGTTGCCGATCTTGCTCCCCGTACCTATGACAAGGAAGATAACCGGATTCTATTGCCCCAGTACGGAACCCTCCGGAGCCTGGAGAAAATTATCGTAATGATGAAGCAGCTGCAGGATTCGGTGCGGGGCTACAATCAGACTACACTCAACAACTACATGGCTACTGTGATTCTATGCGAGCTGTACAACCAGACCTGCAATGCCGATGCTGACCCGCTCAAAAAGACGAAGCAGGAGCAGCTCTATAACGATATTGTGGACTACATCAAGTGGAGCCGCAGTGAACACATCAAGGTATCGCAAATCGCCGCCTACTTCGGCTACAATGAGAAATATCTCTCCCATCTGTTCACCGTGATCTCCGGGATCTCCCTGAAGCAATATATTCTGCAGCAGAAGATGGAGCTGGCGAAATTTCTGCTCGCAGACACCAACCACAATGTCAGTGAAGTCTCCCTGCAGCTCGGCTATAAGGATTGCCATAATTTCATGAAATCGTTCAAAAAGATCGTCGGCCTCACCCCCACCGACTTCCGCAATGCCTATGCCAAACGTCTGCTGTTCTACGAATGAATTAAGAAAGCTCATCATACTAATTCCTCCGCGGCTTCCCAGGGGCTACTCATTCCCCCCGGAACAGGCTGTGGAGATTTTTTTTGTGCATAATGAACTTTTAGAACCTCTGCGGACTCTTATCTATGAAAGAGGTGAGAACATGAATGTAAGCCGTCTTGTGAGACAAGCCCAGCGGGGTAACAAAGAAGCCTTATTAGAACTAATCCTGGCCGAACAGGACGCTTATTACAGGCTTGCCTACAGCTATATGGGAAATGAACACGACGCAATGGATGTCATGGAAGATATGATTGTTACGCTTTACGAGAAGCTGGAGCAGTTGAACAAAAGGGAGGCCTTCTACAGCTGGAGCAAAACGATACTCGTGAACCGCTGCAAGACCGTCCTCCGCAAGCAGGAGCGTTATCTTCCTCTGGACGGTGAAGTCGACCGGGAGCCTTCACTTGCCGCATGGACTGCAGATAACCCCTACCGCTATACGGAGTCTGAGATGGACATGTCGGCGCTGCTTGCTCACCTGAACCCGCGGCAGCGGGAAGCGATTGAACTCCGCTATGTTCACGATCTTCCCTATCAGACGATTGCCGAGATGACCGATTCACCGGTGGGTACAATCAAGTCAAGAATCTCGCAGGGCATACAGAAACTAAAAGCCATGATCGGAGGTGACCGTTATGAGAACGATCGAGGAGAGATTACAGGAGCATCAGCAGATCATGACCCCATCAGAACTTGAGGGCAGACTTCGTACAGCGCTTGAGCGCGTTCCTGTGAAGACAAGAACCCGGATTAGAGCAAGAACCTGGGTTGCCTCAGCAGCGGCAGCATTTATGCTGACGGTGGGCATCTATCAATATCCTGCATTTGCTTATTACGGCGGGAAGCTGTTTAGTAAAAGCGAGCTGGATACCATGGCCTTCACTGAATTGGCGGACCACGGATACGGTCAAAGCGTCCATAAAAGCAAAACGTTAGATGACGGAACGGTTATTACCATTAACGGGGTGATTGCGGACGACAACGCCCTGACGATGTATTACAGCATTGATCCGGCTTCAGGCAGTGTATATACTGGCGACTTCCCTGCCGGCAACTATTCTCTCCGTTACGGAGTAGATAAACTGGAAGGGTTCCTGACGGATTCAGATCCCCTGGGGGGGAGCGGCGGCAGCAGCAAAGACGGTACCCGTTTCGAGGGAGTATACAAATTTGAGCCGGCCAGCCCCTTCTCCAGAACATTGACCGTTACATTCAGCGAGTGGCTGGAGAATGGGACAGTGGCACACTATCCTGTCTCCTTCAAATTTGAAGCGAACCGAGCCATGAAAAGCCTGCTCACAGCGGATATATCCCAAGCTGTTCCGGTGGATCAGGGAACTGTCCACTATGATTCTATTACAGCTTCTCCGACCTCCACCCTTGTGAAGGGGCATTATGAACTGGAAGATGGGGAAACTCCGAGATTTTCGGCTGTAACCAAGCTCTATGTGAACGGGATGGAAGTGAATTACTGGTCCATGCGTTCGGCACGTTCCGGCAAAACGGGACTCACAGATTTTGAAATCGAATACGATGTGCTCCCGACAGACAAGCTGCAAAGTGTTGAACTGGTACTCGATAATTTCACCGGATATGAGCAAATAGAACAGCCTGTCTCCCTGTCCGCACCCTCTGACCGCTCCATTCTGCTTGGCGAGGAGAAGCTCTGGATCCGCAGTGTTACCCGGACCAGTACCAGCTATGATATCGTGATCGCCGGGAAGCAGTTCACCTTCCTCGACACGGAGACTTTAGCTGTTCTAGCCGGAGAATCCACAGTTCCCGTTGCTTCTATATCCCAGGCCCGTCCGTGGGACTTGAAGAACGGCAACATCCTGTGGGAACGGACCTACTCGTTCAATACGGAGGATGCGCCGCAGTTCCTGCTGCTGGATGGATACCACTACATTAAGACTTATAACAAGACCATTACAGTTCCTATAGATGGCAAGAAACATTAAAAACACACTATTGTCTCCGAAGTGCCGCGCCAGGCAGCAGGAGTGGAGTGAGCTTCCTATGTTCTATGTTCTATGTTCTGTGTTCAATGCACAATTCGCGGCACAGAGCTTCACCTAAGTATAAATGTTGTACGTTTTACAACTTGGCCCCCTATATATCCGGATGTTTGGGAGGAATGTTGTACGAAATACAAGAATTATCAGCCTAATCCGCTTGGCGGAGAAGAAATGCTGTATTTCATACAACAATCTTGGATTAGGGCTGATATCCTGAGGAAAATGTTGTATTTTGTGCAGGATCTCGCATGAATTCAATAGACCACTCAGAGCACTCACACAAACGGCAGGTTATCAAGAATATCTTAAGAGTAGCTTCTCTCACCGATAGTTGTATTCCGTACACTTAAAAGACGGCCCCTAAGCAAATTCGGCCTCTTAATTGTATTTTGTGCAACTAAAAGTAGCGAAAAGTGCTCCTTTGCGGCATAAAGGTCAATATAATTGCAGAGAATACAACTATAATACTTACCGCGCAATAACTGGTGACTTTAGTTGTACCAAATACAGTTATAACCCGTCTGATAAAAGAAGACGCAAAATATCCCGCCCCCCCTGCCAGGGGAGCGGGATATTCTGTATCTTGCGGAACAGGAGCTTTCCGCATCTTGCAGGCCAGTCATCTGCCATTGCGGCTCCGGGACGCGAACCGGTCCGTTACTTCCCGCCGTCCTTCGCCGGCACGCCGAAATCCGGTGTGCCGTCTTCATTCCAATGCAGGCGCTGGGCCCGGGTGTGGCGGTTCGGATCGTACAGCGGGTCTCCGGTAATCTCCTTATAGTTGCGGGCATGATAGATCAGCACATCCTCACCGTTCTCATCAACCGTGAAGCTGTTGTGCCCCGGGCCGTATTGCCCGTTCTCCTCACTGGTCTTGAAGACCGGCTCAGGATGTTTGGTCCAGGAGGCCGCGTCCAGCAGATCGCTGTCCTCATCCGCCGTGAGCAGACCCATGCAGTAATTGTAGTCGGTCGCGCTGGCCGAGAAGCTCATGAAGATCTTGCCGTTGCGCTTCAGCACTGCTGCGCCCTCATTCACCCGGAAGCCAATAATCTCCCACGGATACTCCGGCGTGGTGATCATCGTCTGCGGACCTGTTAACGTCCAGCCGTTCGCCATGGCCGAGATATACAGGTTGGAATTCCCCTCGATATCGGGGTGTTTTTGCGCCCATACATAGTACCGCACTCCCTTGTGCTCGAACGAAGTGGCATCCAGGGCGAAGGATTCCCAGGCAGTCTTCATCTGGCCTTTCTCTACCCATTCCCCTTCCAGCGGGTTCGCCGAAGCATTCTCCAGCACGAACATGCGGTGGTCGAACAGCCCTTCCTTCGTTTCGGTGGTCCGGGCGGCAGCGAAATAAATATACCATTTGCCGTCAATGTAATGAATTTCGGGAGCCCAGATATTGGCGCTGAGCGGGCCACTCTCATATTTGCGCCAGGCTACGACCGGTATTGCTTCTCTCAACCCTTCAATTGTTGCAGCTCTGCGCACTTCAATCCGGTCATACTCCGGCACGGAAGCCGTGAAATAGTAATAGCCGTCTGTATGTTTGTACACCCAGGGATCTGCGCGCTGCTCCACAAGCGGATTGCTGTACTCTCTATTTGTACTCATCATGGTTTCTCCTTTGGTCTGAGCATTTTATCTAAGAAATTATCTGGGAATAGTACAGGCAAGCTTTACCCTTTTACCGCTCCGGCGGTCATCCCGTCGATGAAATACTTTTGGAAGGCCAGGAATAAGGCCAGAATGGGAAGAATGGAGAAAAAAGAGCCGACAATAAGTAAATCATAATTGTTGCCATATGGAGTTAGGAGTGTCTTGAGTCCGATAGGCAGGGTATATTTGTGCTCACTGCTAAGCACCATGAACGGCCATAGGAAGTTGTTCCAGCTGTTCATACCGTTCAGGATCGCCATTGCGGCGAATGAAGGCTTCATAATAGGCAGAATCAGGCGCAGATAAATCCCGTATTCACTGGCCCCGTCCACTCTGCCGGCAGCAATGATTTCCTTCGGAATTCCGCTTAAATATTGTCTGAAGAAGAAGATCGTCGCTGCACCGGCTATCCCCGGCAGAATAATTGCAGAGTAGCTGTTCATCAGCCCCATATTATTGGTCAAGGTATACAGAGGCAGCAGCAGAATCTCAAACGGAACCATCATGATAAGAAGCACACATATAAAAAGGAAGTTCTTCCCTCTAAATTCATATGCCGAGAAACCATAAGCCACTGTGGCACTTACCAGCAAGGTCAACGTTACCTGCACCAGCGTAAGCAGGACTGAATTAAAGAACCATGTAAAGTAGGCATGATCGCCTGTAAAGAGGTACACGAAGTTATCGAAATTCATTACCGAAAGGTCGAACTTCAGATTCAGCCCATATCGGATCAAATCTTCACCAGGCTTGAAGGAGGCAATCGTCACCGCATAGAAGGGGATCAGGATTAGGAGGCATACCACTGTAAAGAAGGCAAAGAGGACGATTTTGATTGCAGTTTCTTTTTTCATCTTAATCCTCCTTCTTAAACATGCCGCTAAAGGCCAGTTGTGTCAGGTTGATCACCATAGTAATCAAGAGCAGCACAATACCCACCGCAGCCGCATATCCAAGATTGTTCTTTTCAATTCCCTGGCGGTACAGATACCCGACAATGGTAAGGCCTATATTCTTCGGGGAATTATTGCCGTTCCATAACATCATGCTCTCAATGAACATGGCCAGACCGGCGTAAATACTGATCGTCAGTACATATATGGTGGTAGGCTTCAATAAAGGCATGGTGATTCTTGTGAATTTCTGAAAAGCTGACGCTCCGTCAATCGATGCCGCTTCATAATAATCATCCGGAATGTTCTTCAGGCCGGACAGAAAATACAGCATATTGACCCCCATCCATCTCCAGCTGGCCAAGGCGACAAGGGCGATAAATCCTGTGACCTGCCCCTTCAGAAATTTAACCGGCTCTACACCGAATACGCCCAGAAGGCTGTTGATCAATGAGCCCTCCATTTCACCGAACATTAATCTGAAGATCGTACCGGCTACAACCACTGAGGTAAGTGCCGGAAAGAAGAAGGAGGATTTGAAGAATTCCCGTCCCCACATAAATTTATTGTTGATCAGGACCGCGAACAGCATTGGAAAAGGAATAAGAATAAGCAGGGTCAGGATCATATATACGCCGCTGTTGCGGACGGCTTTGAAGAAGATCGTGTCACTCATCAGCTTAGTATAGTTGTCGATTCCTACCCACTGTGCCTCCTGGCCTAGTGTTACCTTTTGAAAACTCATACCGAACGAGCTAAGCAGGGGATATACCCAAAAAATGAGGAACACCAGCACAAAGGGCAGCACGAACACGTAAGGAGCGACCTTTTGCGAGTACAGAAAGTTTTTAAACATTGCTCTACTCCTTTCATGGTGGAACTTGGATAGTGCTTTAAAATAGAGCTACTCTGCCCGCAGAGTAGCTCTCCCAGTTTAACTATCCGGTTATTTCAACTCTTGTTCAATTTGTGCCTGTGCATCATCGAGCGCCTTCTGTACATCCTTGCCGTCCTCGAAGATTTCATTTAGGGTAACAGTGCAAAGAACATTATTGATGGTCGGTGAAGCCGATGTGGATTTGATCAGCTGGATTTCGTCTTTAATTTCATTCAATACATCAAACGGGTTGTTGACAAAATACTTCACGAACTGATTCTCAGGATTATGAGTCACGTCTTTCATATCCCATACGCTCATATTGATCGGGTCAAAGCCGAGAGTGTTCCAGATTTCGATATTGGCATCCAGGGAAAGCTTCGCATAAGCAATGAAGTCTTTAGCCAGCTGTACATCTTTGGCTGTTTTGGTAACTACAGTACCGGTTCCGCCGCCGCCATACGATCTTGGCATCCCTTTCTCAAACACCGGAAGCGGAGCAATGGCAATCTTGCCCTGCAAGTCCGCCATGTAGTTGGTGTATCTCGACATTTGCCATAGCGGCATGAAGGCTGCTGCATAGTTACCGGAGTTGTATTCACCATAAGCTTCTTCTGTATCCGGCTGCCCTCCGGCGATGGTGGAGATTACATTGTTGTCCTGCAGATCCTTGAGCATAGTAAGGGCTTTCACCAGCTCCGGTGAATTCACCTTTGGATTGCCGGCTTCATCAGTGAGGTCAGCGCCTTGCTGTGCCAGAAGGAGCGACTCTTGCCAGATAGCGCTTGTGTCAGCGGTACCCATGTATTTGCCGGTTTTTTCGTACACTTGCATGCCGGCTTTCTTGAAGTCATCCCAGGTTACAATCGTCTTATAGTCGACTCCTGCCTGTTCGAGAATTTCTGTGTTATAAAAGGCAACGGTTGCCCCTACGTGAGTAGACAGGCCGTAGATATTTCCTTCTTTGCTGTACAAATCCAGCTGGGATTGCACAACTGTACCCTTGAAAGGCTCAGCTACATCATTAAGCGGTTCCAGCTGTGGTGTTCCGGCCAGGAAGTCAGGGAATTTACCCAATTCAATATCGGCAATATCCGGTGCGCCTACGCCCGTCTGCACGGCGATCGATAACTTGTTGTGCATATCGTCATAAGGCATTACTGTAACATTCAGCTTGATCTGACGATCAGGATTGGCCGCATTCCATTTCTCTAGCATTTTCTCAAAATGCTGGCCGTGTAATTCAACGAATGTCCAGTAGGAGAGTTCAGTCGCACTCTCGCCGGCACCGGCATTAAGTACCGAACTTTCTCCGCCCTCCTCCTTCGATGACCCTCCACAGCCCGCCAGGAATACTACCATAGCCACTACCATTAATGCGAGAAACCCCTTCTTCTTCATCCTTAAACCTCCCTTATTTGTGTACAAAATATCAGTTATATAAGAACTGCTTTTACAGTCCGGCTCACAAGCCTGCGCTTTTCTTCAGCCGGATTACGTTCCACGAAGCTTTGGAGAGAAGTGTGTCTACGTATCCATCCTTGCATACGGTACCGGCAGCCTGCACCGGCTGTACCTTCTGTTCTGCGGGCGTATTCACAGCTTTCAGGTCATCATGCTTCAGAACGATATGCTCAAGCAGGGTATACCCCTCGAAGCCCCGGATATCGGCCTTCAGGTGCAGGCCTTCCTCCAAATGACGGTTCACCGCAAAAATAGTCAGCTCCCCCTGCTCCTCATTATGTACAATCGCGCTGTCCAGATAAGGAACATCGGTGTAATCCTGTGCATCGTATTTCGGTGAATTCACAATCGGCTGAAGCGAAACACCGCGTCCATATTTGGAAGCATGCAGATAAGGATAGAAGATGGTCTGCTTCCAGGCAGCACC
>NZ_WHOB01000061.1 GCF_013141775.1 Paenibacillus phytohabitans | reverse complement strand
CGAGAATCAGGGGCACAACTACCCCTGATTCCAACGTTACTGGCGGGCCAGCCCTTCACCGCCGCTGCGCCGGACCGGCTGCCAGCTCTGACAGAACCGCCTGCCCCTCCTTAAGGGCAGGCCATAATCAAAGGGGAGTGAACCCATGAAGATCATGACGATTTTGGGCACACGGCCCGAGATCATCCGCCTCAGCGTCATCATTCCGCTGCTCGATGAGCATGCGGAGCGGCATGTGCTGGTGCATACGGGACAGAATTTCACGGCCAGCCTCAGCGGGATATTCTTCGCCGAGCTGGGACTCCGCGCACCGGACTATGTGCTGCAGGATAAGCAGGCCGGACTCGGGAGCCAGCTGGCCGCCATGTTCGGGAGCCTGGAGAGCATCCTGCTTCAGGAGAAGCCGGACCGGATTCTGCTGCTCGGCGATACCAACAGTGCGCTGTGTGCAATCCTTGCCGAGCGGATGGGTATTCCTGTCGTACACATGGAAGCAGGCAACCGCTGTTACGATTTGAAAGTGCCGGAGGAGAAAAACCGCCGTGTCATAGATGCCGTCTCGACCATAAATATGCCTTATACCCAGCAGAGTAAAAGACATCTGCTCAGCGAAGGATTTCCCAGCCAGCGTATCGTGTTAACCGGCAATCCGATCCATGAGGTGATTACGCATTATGAGGAGCAAATCGGGTCCAGCGATATTCTGTCCCGGCTGAGCCTTGAAGCAGGCCGGTATCTGCTGGTGACTGCCCACCGGGCCGAGAATGTCGATGATCCTGAATCCCTGCTCCAGATTATGTCGGGACTTAACCTTGTGGCTGAACATTATGGACTCCGCCTGATCTGCAGCATCCATCCCCGTACGCGCTCCAAGCTTACGGAGCAGTTCCCGCTGACTATGAACCCGCTGGTGGAATTCCATGAGCCCTTCGGATTTTTTGATTTTGTCCATCTGGAGCGTTATGCCCTGTGCGCCATTACGGACAGCGGCACCGTTCAAGAGGAATGCTGCCTGATGGGGGTGCCGACAGTGACCATCCGCCGGACCACAGAACGTCCGGAGACGGTCGATTGCGGAAGTAATGTAGTATCCGGCGTAGAGCAGAACAGCATTCTGCGCTGCACCCGGCTGATGACGTCGCTTAAGCCTGCCTGGGAGGCGCCGGAAGGGTACCTGACCCCCGATGTCTCGGTTAAAGTAGTTAAATTTCTGCTTGGAGGGAACCTGCATGTTCAATAATAAACGGATTCTGGTTACAGGCGGTACCGGTTCCTGGGGGCATGAGCTTATCCGGCAACTGCTGCCGCAGCATCCCAAAGAAATCATCGTATTCTCCCGCAGCGAGTCTGCACAGGTAGCCATGAGCCGTGAATTTGAGGATAAGCGCCTCAGCTTCGTCATCGGCGATATCCGTGACAAGGATGCCCTCGTGGCTGCATGCCGCGGAGTGGATTATGTGTTCCATCTGGCGGCGCTCAAGCATGTTCCGGTCTGCGAAGACCAGCCTTACGAGGCGCTGAAGACCAATGTGGTCGGCACGCAGAATGTGATCGAAGCAGCGATTGCCAACAATGTGGAAAAAGCGATCTACATCTCCACCGACAAAGCAGCTAATCCGTCGAACTTCTACGGCATGACCAAAGCGATCGGCGAGAAGCTGTTCGTATACGCCAACCTGATCGGATCAGGCACCCGCTTTGTAACGGTGCGCGGCGGCAATGTTCTGGGGACGAACGGCAGTGTCGTCCACTTGTTCATGAAGCAGATCAAGGACAAGGGACAGGTGCGGATCACAGATATGAATATGACCCGCTTCTTCTTCACCCTGCGCGATGCCATCACGCTGCTGTTCAAAGCTTCGGAGGTCAGCATCGGCGGCGAGATCTTCGTCATGACCATGCCAACCTGCCGGATTGTGGATTTGGCTGAGGTACTAATCGAAGCTTCGGGCAGAAGAGATGTCAGCATGATCGAGGCTGGGATCCGCCCGGGTGAAAAAATCCATGAGATTCTCATGAGTGATTTCGAGAGCTTAACTACCGTTGTCTACGATGAGCAGTATCTGGTTATTCTTCCTACCCTGGATATGCCGGAGCTGAAGGAGCACTACCGCGAATACCCGCATGTGTCCTTCAACAGCTTCAGCTCGGAGAACAATCTGATGGATCAGGCAGAGATCAAGGACATTCTGATCCGGGGAGGGTTCCTCAAGTGAAGCTGCTTATCCTCGGCGGAAACGGTATGGCGGGTCACATGCTGGCGGATTTTTTTCGCCGCCAGGGCAAGCATCACGTCTTCCATACAACCCGGGATAAGAACGATCTTGGCGGGCTGTATGTGGATGCCGATGACATCGCCGGCGTAGAGAAACTGGTCGAAATCGTCTCTCCCCATTGCATGATTAATGCAATGGGTGTACTGAATCAATTCGCCGAACGTGACGTAATCGGCGCTTATCATGTCAACGGATTCCTTCCCCACCGTCTGCGGCGGGCAGCGGACAGCGTCCATGCCCGGCTCATCCACATCAGTACCGACTGCGTGTTCGAAGGAACGCGCGGCGGGTACACGGAAGAGGATGCCACTGACGGCACATCGGTTTATGCCATCACCAAAAGCCTTGGAGAAGTGCGTGACCCCGGCCACCTGACGATCCGCACCTCCATTATTGGTCCCGAAATCCGCTCCGGCGGCATCGGGCTCATGGAATGGTTCCTGGCCCAGAAGGGCCGGGTAACCGGCTATGAACGTGTGATGTGGAACGGAGTCACCACCCTGGAGCTGGCCAAAGTGATCAGTTCCCTGCTGGACTCTGATCTGTCCGGGCTGATCCATCTGGCCCATCCCCGGCCGGTGAGCAAATATGAACTGCTGCAGATGATGCAGTCGGCGTTTCATAAGGAGGATGTCAAGATCATCCCCGAACGGGTCCATGTGCAGGACCGGACGCTGATCAGCACCAGAAGCGACGTGAACTTCGAATTACCGTCCTATCCCGAGATGCTTGCGGAGCTTGCAGACTTTATGCACGGCTCAGAGATGCCGACATGAAGGGCCGGAGGCTGCTGATAACCGGAGCCGCCGGCTTTACCGGCAGGCATGCCGTAGCTTATTTTGCGGCTGAGGGAGCTGAAGTGACCGCTGTGGTACGCCGCAGCGCAGCGGAAGCTTCCGTCTTCCCGGCAGGCGTTCAGCCCTATGTCTGTGATCTCGGTGACCGCAAGGCTGTCGCCGGAATGATTGGAGAGATCATGCCGGATCAGGTGCTGCACCTGGCCGGCAAGAACTCGGTTCCGGAGTCCTGGCAAGACCCGCTGCTCTATATGGAGACTAATGTAATGGCTACATTGTATTTGCTTGAGGCGCTGCGTTTCCAGCCGGCCAGCCGTATCCTGGTGGCCGGCTCCCGGCTTAAGTACAGACCGGATTCCGGGGCAGGTCCGCCGCATCCCTACAGTCTCAGCAAGACGCTGGAGGAACTGGTGTCGCTGGCCTGGGGGACGCTGTTCAAACAGCCTGTTCTGATGGCGGAGCCCTCCAATCTGATTGGTCCCGGACCGTCCACCGGCTTCTGTTCCTTACTGGCACAGCATATTGTGCGCAGTGAAGCTGCGGCCGGCAGGGGAGAAGCTCCACCGGCAGCCTTCAGGCTCTCCTCGCGGCATGTCCTGCGCGACTTTCTGGATGTGCGTGATGCCGTTAGAGCGTATGGCTATATTCTGAATCACGGAGAGACCGGCAAGATCTACCGGATTGACTCCGGGGCGCAGCGGGAGCTTGGAGAGATTGCCGGGAAGCTGCTGGCTCATGCAGCGGTTCCGGTGGAGATGGACTGGGGACCGCAGCATGCGGAGGAAGGTCAGGCTGCTGCTTCCCCAGCATCTGCCGTTCCGGCGAAGCCTTCGTCTGCATCTGCTGGTAGAGAAGTGCTGCAGGAAGAACCTGAGGACAATGCCGCTATTCTTGGCTGGAAGCCGGGGATCGGTCTTGACCGGTCACTTGCGGATATCATCGGCTATACAAGGGCCGGCAAGGAAGGAAGAATATGATGAAGCCCAGAGTATCGGTAATCATTCCCTTTTATAATTGCCCTTATATTGAGCAGGCGCTGCAAAGCGCCTTGGCTCAATCCTGGCAGCCTTATGAGATTATTGTGGTTGATGACGGATCATTCATGCATGCAGAGCGCATTGCTCCGTATTTACCGCATATCCACTACCTGGGCAAAGCCAATGGCGGTACCGCCTCCGCACTGAATCACGGAATTGCCCATGCTACAGGGGATTATGTAGTCTGGCTTAGCTCGGATGATATGTTCTATCGTGACAAAATCAACAACCAGGTTCTGTTCATGGAGCAGAACCGTTTGCTGATCACGTACACGAATTTCAACTTCATTAACGGGGATTCGCAGCTGACCCAGCTGAACGCAGCGGCAGTGTTTCATAACCAGCTGGACTACTTACGCTGTTTCCTGCAGGGCAATCCCATCAACGGCTGCACCGTGATGTTCAAGCGGGAGATATTCGGAGCCATCGGCCTGTTCAATGAAGCTCTTCCGTACACTCATGATTATGATTTGTGGTACCGGGCGATTCTGAACGGATACCCTCCTATTATGCTCAATCAGTCTTTAACGGCCTACCGCCGGCATGACGGCATGGGGACGATCAAACATTATGATGTCATCATGGCTGAAGCCGCAGCGACTAATGCCCGCTATCATGCTCCGCTGAGTAGCCTGATCGCTTCCATGGGCGGCTAATCAGGAGTGGAAATAAGAAGCGGCTGTAACTAATCAAGCTCTTCCGCAGTGAGTTTTGCGAAGAGAATTCAGGAAGTTGATGTTATCACAACTTTTAGGAGGGAAAGCATATGTACCGGGAAATAGAAGTGAAAGACTTCCTGCCGGTCCTGCTGGAGCAGCTGAAATTCTCCGAGAGTATCCTGGATATCGGCAGCGGTACCGGTACGCTGCTGGAACGATATGAAGCGGCTGTTGTGCTGGGGCTGGATATCCACAGACCTTATCTGCTGCACCGCAAATACAAATCCCCGCATATCATTCCGGTTCATGCCGATGCCAGCCATATTGATAAGCTGTTTCTGCCGGGAACATTCTCTGCGGTTACGCTGATTGATTCCCTGGAGCATTTCTCGATGAGAGAAGGCACGGAGCTGCTGCGGAAAGCGGAGATCATTGCTTCGAACCGGGTAGTCGTATTCACGCCGCGGGGGTTCTTCCCGCAGGAGGGAAAGGATCATTTCAACCTGCACGGAGAGTATTACCAGAAGCACTGGAGCGGCTGGGAGCCTGAGGATTTCCTGAAGCTGGGCTACGCTGTAACTGTACTGAAAGGCTACCATCATGCGGAGAATCCTTCATTCCGTGAAGCGTTTGGCGAGGATCATGCGCCGCTGGATGCTTTGCTGGCCTGCAAAACAGTATAAATCGAATCGGGAAGGAGGTGAGCGCATGATTCCAAAAACCAAGGTTTCGGTGGTGATTCCCTTCTATAATTGCCCTTATGTGGATCTGGCGGTGAAGAGTGTGCTGGCTCAGAGCTACCCGGACATTGAGCTGATCGTTGTCGACGACGGGTCTACACGCTATATGGAGAAGCTTGAGGCGTACAAGGACAATATTGTGTATATCCGCAAAACAAACGGTGGCACCGCCTCGGCGCTCAACATGGGAATCAAGGCGGCTAGCGGAGCTTATTTTGCCTGGTTAAGTGCTGACGACCTGTTCCACCCGGATAAAATCAAAAGGCAAATGGAAGCCATCCGCAGCTCTGGAACCTCCTTCAGCCATACGGCCTATTACTATATTAATGAGCTCGGAGAGCGGTTCTCGGGAGTCATCAGCATGCCGTTTCATAACAGGGGTGATCTCATTGAGACCATGATGTCAGGCTGTCCGGTGAACGGCAGCTCGGTTCTGCTCGACATGGAGATTTTCAATAAGGTAGGACGGTTTAACGAGAAGTTCCTGTATACACAGGATTATGATCTGTGGCTGCGTATCCTGCCGCATTATGAATGGTCCTATATCGAGGAGCCGCTGCTGGATTACCGTGTGCACAAAGAGATGGGCTCTGTCATACACAGTGAAGCGCAGAACCGGGAGATTGCTCTGGTGCAGAGCAGGCATCAAGGCATTCTGACGCAGCTGCTGAGAAAGGAGAGAGGGAAATGAGACTGACATTCCCGATTCTGACGTTGTCCAGAGGCGGTGCGCAACGGATGCTGGCCGAGCTGGCCAACCGTCTGGCGGAAATCGGCCATGAGGTGGTTGTTCTTTTACCCAGTCACGGCATTGTGGAATATGAAATGAAATGCCCCATTATCACTGCACCGGCAACGGTGCTGACCGAAGATGATTTTCCATACGGGGATGTGATCATCTCCAACTATTATACAACGGTGCCGGTTGCAGAGCGGGCCAGTAAACAGGGCAAGGGGCTGCATATCCGGCTGGCCTTATGTTATGAGCCGACTTTTTTACCAGATAACAATCTGTCGTTTGCCTCATATAATATCACCCGCAACCTGCTAGTACTCTCACGCTGGCAGCAGGAGATCATACGGATTAATCATGGCATTAAGGGCAGAATTGTTCCGATTGGTCTAAACCCTGATTTCACTAATACCCATTTACGCGGCAGAGGCGGGAATAAGATTGTCGTCTCGGCCATTATGCGCCGTCCCGAGGGCGGGTTCTCCGGCCACCGGGAACAGGATTATCTGCTTCAGCAGCTGGACATAGTGAAACAGCGGCATCCTGAAGTGGAGATATATATTATCACGCCACCGTCAGAATATGCTTCCTCCGAGACGCTGCAAGCGCTGCTTGGGGATGGACGGTTTCAAATACGTACTCCGGGTAATGATTCTGAGCTGTCGTATCATTATAACGAGAGCGACATTTTTGTCAGCTCCAGCACCTATGACACCGGCTCATTGCCGGGGCTGGAAGCTATGCGCTGCGGTGCCGCGCTGGTCACCGTATATTCCGGGGGCAATCTCGAATACTGTGTACACGGGCATAACTGCCTGATGTCGTACCGTTACGAGAACCGGTTGGCCGAGGATGTCTCTGCACTTGTGTACAATAAAGAGCTCCGTCAGCGTCTGGCCGCGAGAGGAGAGCTGGACTCGGGGCGCTTCACCTGGGAGAGAAGCATGCAGATCTTTCAGACAGAGCTGTTTGAGATTGTATCCAAACAGGGCGTATAACCCAAAAGAACCTTCAAGACCCGGATGCTGTACGGGGTTGAGGGTTCTTTTTCACGTTATTTTCAGAAGATAGAGAAGGAATTCATCATTTCACGGAAGGAGTGGGCATATTGCTCGAATCCAAACCGCGATACCATATGCTGGCGGCCCTGCTGGCGGATCGCTTCACGCAGCGGAATGTTGTTCATTAGCTCCAGCCCTTCGTTTACAGCCGCTTCCAAATTTCCGATCGGGTAAAATTTACCCGTAATGTTGTGGGTAATAAACGATCTGACCCCGTCAGAATCGGTGCTAAGTACAGGACAGGTACAGCAGATGGCCTCAGCTACAGCATACCCGAAGCCCTCTGTGATAGAGCTTGACAGCAGGAACCCCCCGGAACCGGCGATGGATGAGTAATATACCGGCATAATATGATTTGGAATGTTGGTGAACACACTGAGGCGGTCTTTCAGGCCCAGGGATTGCAGCTCTCTGTTAAATTGTTCCTTCTGGTCATCTGCAGCAAGATCGGGATCATGGAACATCCAGAGATGAAGATCAGGCTTGTGGAGCCGGATCTGATGGGCAATCTTCAGATATTCACTCCAGTTCTTATTGGTTTCCAGCCGTCCTACCCAGGCGATGACCGGATCGCAGGGCGGTTCACCGGGGATATGCTGGAAGGACTGCACATCCACGATGTTCGGAATGACATAACGGTGCAGCCAGGGACAAATCTCGATAAACAGCTCCAGTAAGTGATCGGTCGGGGGGATCAGAACAGCATTGCAGTAGGAGCGGAGAAAAGGCACAGAATCAATAATCAGATTCCTCGCATCACTGCGCTTGCCAAGTCCCTGAGATTCATATATCAGAATACGGCCATACCCCAACCGGCGCAGACGTTCCAGCAGTAAATAGTCTGAAGTTACAATAATGGCATCATAATTATGCGTATCCAGCACCGCTTTGATCTCTGCATCCACGGAAGTGATAAACACCGGGAAGTTTGTCTGGTTGTGGCTTCCGGACCCCGGCATGAGGTAGAGCACGTGGCATTCGATGCCGCTTTTCTGAAGACTCTCACACCGCAGCTTGTTCAGTGTCTCTACCCCGCCGCTTGGTACATAAAACGTGAATAAAACCTTCAAGATCACCCCTCCTGACATTAACCTTGCGGAGAAACACAGTCTGCTGTTTATAAGATACGCCAAGTTTCACTTACGCGTGACGGTTAAAGAGCGATGTGCCAAATCCTTTCAGGATAGCTTGGCAGGGCAGAGGCCATGCTAAAGCTTGTTACGCTGCACTTAACTATTCTTATGATGGGGGATGAACGGATGTTACGGTCGAAATTCGGTCTAACGGTTTCTGCTGCGCTGCTGCTGGGCGCGGTGAGTATTACAGGATGCGGTGCGAATAACTCGGCAACGGGCAATACGGTGGAAACGAAAAGTGTACGGGGGACGGACGGACGTATTCACGTCAACTCTGCGCAGAACGGAATGCGTGCGAATTCCTTCGACAGTATGGAGATGAGCGAGGAGCTGGCGAACCGTGTGGCGGCCATGCCGGAAGTCCGTTCAGCCAACGTAATGCTGGTAGGAAAAAGCGCCTATGTAGCCGTAATGCTGGAAAATGCGTCCGGAGGAGTCCATGCCAAGAGTACCCGGGGAATCCAGTCGTACAGCTATGGCAGTACCAGCGGCAGCGGCACATCCGGGATGCTGAGCGGTACAGGCAGACCGGCAGGCGGACTGGAAACAGGGATAGGTGCCGGAATGGGTGGAATGGACAACAGTATGCGTACCGGTAGAGGAACCGCAGCCGGTAATCCGGGCATGACAGGAACAGGCGGTTCTATTGCCGGAATTCCGGGAAGCATGACGGGCACGGGTACTGTAGGCGGTACGGGCGTTGCAGATCCGGAGAATTATCTGGGGAACGGCAACAACGGTATCATGTCCCGCAGCAATATGGTCGATGGACGCCATATGAAACGCGACATCGATGAAAGCCTGGGCAATACCATCGGAATCCGCAGTGTAACGCCGGGTAACGGAACCGCGATTACGGATAAGGACACGCTTACCCAGGACATGAAGGATAAGATCGCCGCAGAAGTGAAAAAGGGGAAGACAGACCTTAACAATGTGTATGTTTCAGCCAACCCCGATTTCGTTGAGCGGGCAGATTATTATGCACAGGAATTCCGTGCAGGGCATCCGCTTAAAGGCTTTGCGAATGAATTCCGCACGATGGTCGAACGGATTTTCCCTACGCGCAGCGGGTATTAAGCGTTAAGCATTAAGTAAACTGCCCTGTCTCAATTAGGTTAGTATTCCAGAGGAATATGATGCTTATTCAGCATGAGGGCATAGCACAGACACAAACAGCCAAGCAGCCACTGCACCCGAATCCGGGCCGAAGGGCTGCTTGGCTTGCTTATACATATATAGAATGGATCAGGGCAGCAGCAGACAGCTCGCAGCTTACCCGATTTCAGCCTCCAGCTTGCGTCCGCCAATCCAGACTCCGCGCAGATTCAGCTCATCGTCCAGCAACAGGATATCGCCGCGTTTGCCTGCCTCCAGCGACCCGATAGACCGCTGCATGCCAAGCGACACCGCAGGGGTAAGGCTGGCTGCCTGTGAAGCTTCCTGCAGGCTGAGGCCGGTCTCCTGAACCAGGTAGCGGAAGCCGCGGATCATGGTCAGTGTACTGCCGGCGAGCGACTCAGGATGCTCCTTCAGCGTGGCAATCCCGCCGTTCACAATAACGGGCAAATCGCCGATGGCATATTCCCCGTCGCTGAGTCCGGTCGCCGACATGGCGTCTGTGATCAGCAGCAGGTTATGCCCGTTCTTGAGCCGGGCGATAATGCTGATCGCTGCCGGATGAACATGAATGCCGTCGGCAATCACCTCCGCGCGGATGCGCGGATCGAACAGGACGGCTCCTGCGGTTCCCGGTTTACGGTGATGCAGCGGCGTCATGGCATTGAACATGTGCACAGCCTGGTTTAAGCCGGCATCTGCAGCGGCAATAACCTCTTCGAACGTGGCGTCCGTGTGGCCGAGCGCTGCCGTAATTCCATGCTTCCGCAGCCACTGGATGGCTTCCAGTGCGCCTTCGCGTTCCGGAGCCAGTGTAACCTGGCGGATCATCCCCGGATACCGGGCTTCCCATTCCTCCAGCCATAACGTATTGGCCGGAACAATATGCCCGGGATTCTGTGCTCCGGGCCATTTCGGGCTGATGAACGGCCCTTCCAGATGTACGCCTGCCAGCTGGGCATAAGGCATGCCGCCTTCAGCGGAGCGATAAGCATTTACTTCAGACAGCACGCGGTCAATGTCATCCTTGGCGGCAGTCATAGTTGTAGCCAGCATAGACGTTGTGCCTTGCGAAGCATGGAAGCGTGTAATGGTATCCAGTGAATCAGCGTCGCTGTACATGAAATCGTAACCGGCCCCGCCATGCACATGTACATCAACAAATCCGGGAATCAGCAGTCCCTCTGGCTCAGGTGAAGTTCCCGTCTGCCAGCTAGCATAGGCTGCCGGAAGCCAGGCCGCCTCTCCGGCATATTGGATCAGGCCTTCCGAGACGGCGATTACGCCCTTTTGGATGACCCCGTCAGGAGTAAGGACTTTGCCGTACAGCAGTTCACCGGATGAAACGTTTATTTCAGCCATTTTGCTGCTCCTTCATCAAGCAGGACCACAACATTCGGATGGCTCTGCAGCAGCGAGGCGGGGCATTGGGTAGTGATTGGACCCTCCAGCGCATTTTTTACCGCTTCCGCTTTCTCTTCCCCGCGCACCAGCAGCACAATCTGCTTGGCCTTTAGAATACCGCCGATGCCCATCGTCACAGCCTGCCGGGGCACATCCTCCAGCCTGTCGAAGAAGCGGGCGTTGGCTTCCAGTGTTTCCTCCAGCAGATCAACGACATGCGTGCCGCTGCTGAGGCTGGCATCCGGCTCATTGAAGCCGATATGGCCGTTGCTACCGATGCCGAGAATCTGCAGGTCCACAGGACCGTTATCTTCCAGCATCCGGTCATAAGCCAGGCATTCGGCATCCAGATCTGGCGCATTTCCGTTAGGGACATGGGTACGGGCCAGGTCAATATCGATATGGTTGAACAGATGCTCATTCATGAAGCTTCTGTAGCTCTGCGGATGATCTACGGGCAGACCGACGTATTCATCAAGGTTATAGGAAGAGGCTTTGGCGAAGCTCACAATGCCCTTGCGGTGCATTTCCACCAGCTTCGCGTACACGCCGACCGGAGAGCTTCCGGTAGCCAGACCCAGCACGGCCTTGGGATTGCTCTGCACCAGGCTGGCGATCAGGTTCGCCCCGGTTACTGCGAAATCTTCTTCGTTCTGGAATTTCAAAATATTCATTATGATTGTCCTCCCCGTTTATGACGGTAGTGTTGTACATTCAAATATGACTGCTCCAGCTTGGGAATGAAATCCCCGAACCGGGTGCTGACCATGCCGGTGAACAGAATATCGATAATATGCAGCTGTGCGATCCGTGAAGCCATATCACCGCGCCGCATACCCTGCTCAAGTGATGATGAGAACAGCGGAATATCGGCCAGTGTCGCCAGTGTGCTGCTTCCGTATGAGGTCAATGAGACTGTGGCTGCGCCGCTTGCCGCAGCACAGGTTAACGCATCGATCGTCTCCGGGGTTTCACCCGAATAAGAGACTGCAAACGCGACATCACCGGCAGCGAGCGAGGAAGCGGAAGTAATCTGCATATGCGAATCGGCAAAAGCCGTGCAGTTCACGCCGATACGGATCAGCTTCTGGTAGAAATCCTGGGCGACAATGGATGAAGTTGCCATCCCGTACAGATCGACCCGCCGTGCCCGGCAGAGCAGATCGATCACGCTCTGCAGCCGTCCGAGATCGAGCAGCGACGTGGTATCCCGGATGGAGGCCAGATGATTAGCCTGCATCGCCTCGACAATGAACGGCAGCGGATTGCCGGCCACGATATCCTGGTAAGAGGAGCCGCCGTCCTGCGGTGAAGCATCGCTGTGGGCGAGCTCAGCCGCCAGCTTGACTTTGAAATCAGGGAATCCTTTGAAATGCAGAACCTTGCAGAACCGCGTAATGGTTGCCGGGCTGATGCCGCACTCTTCGGCCAGATCCGTAATCCCCATATGGACAATTTCCCCCGGAGAAGCCAGTATGCGCTCCGCCAGCTTGCGTTCCATTTGCGACAGCTTGGGCTTGTCATGCTCCAGGGCATGCAGGATTGGAGACAAGTACTCACCTTCTTTTCTTTCGTTCTTTTGTAATCATGTAGTTTGTTTGTATTTATGTTGACGCTAAAGCTGACGCTGATTTCTGTGTTTTGTGAAATAGATGAGCAGTGAAGCTGAAATATTTTCTGAAATTATTTTAATAAATACGCCAATAATAAAGAAAATTATTTTCATACTCAGAATAAAACAAATCGCCCCAGGATGCAATAGTGAGTTTGCCCTAAGGTGGCGGGAGACATGCCGGCTGGAAGTGTGATAGCTGGGGAGGGTGCTTGATGGGGTGGCGCCTGCCGGAGGCTCGTCGGATGGAACCGCGTCTGCTGGAGAAGCGCCCGCCCAAGATGCGCTTGTTGGGGAACGTGCCCGCCAGAGGGGCGCCAGCTGGAAATGCGCCTGCCATAGACGCGCCTGCCGGGACACACCTAGTCGTAGACCTGCCTGCCGGAGGCACGTCTGATGGAACCACGTTTGCTGAAGATGCGCCCGCCGAAGATGCGCTTGTTGGGGAACGGCCCTCCGGAGGGGGGCCAGCTGGAAATGTGCCGATAATGTATCTGCTGGGAATACGTCCGTCCGCCGGGGAATTAGTTGGATTTTCGTCATTTAAACCAGTCTTATTCTGCTTGTTGTTGAATTTAAGTGGATTTATGTTACTTAATTCTACTCATATCTTCGTTGTTTGCTATTTGAGTAAAAATAAGTGTTGTTTTTCCAACTACGCTACCGCAAACAGGGTTTCTTCCGTTAATAGGTGATGTTTTTCCACTTAATTCTCCTTTGCAGGTAATGTACAACAGTCAGAGAGAGGCTGAAAGCTCATTTGAGCTAACAATGGCATCATAGGAAGGGCAGAAAGGAAGAAGCAGAGTGTGGCAGAGGACAGAGAGTAGGTGTTAGAAAGCAGAGAACAGAAAACAGACAACAAAGGGCAGAAAGGAGAAGCTGGGGTAAGAAATAAAGGTTAAAGGAGAGGGCAGAACAGATAATAGGGAGCAAAGGGCAGAAAATAGAGAAGAGAGAACAGAGAACAGAAGGCGGCGGGTAGAAGCTGGAGAGCAGCGAGTAGGGAGCAGGGAGCAGCTAGTGGAGTTGGGAGCAGTGAGTAGAGGGGGACAATGAATATGGCGGACTGGCAAAATAGAAGCTGCCATCTGCGTGTTTGAGGTCACTCACGCAGATGACAGCTGTAGGTTAGTGTGTTTATTTGGTTAACCGGTTTGGTGTGCGCATTCTGCGGGAAGCTTGTCTGCCGCGCAGCAGCTCCCAGAGGATGAAAGCGAGAATGAGTATTTGCGGCACAAAGGTCTCCCAGGTCGGATACAGGCCGAGCCAGCCGATGGATGGGAGGCTGCTCTCCGCATGTGCCGGTATTTTGCCGGCTACCTGGAGCGCGTGGATGCTCTCACCAAGGAAGCGGAATACGAGATAATAGATCAGCACTGTGGCGGTGCGGAAGAAGGCGGCAATCGGCAGTCTGGCGCTCAGTGCAATGATTGCGTAGCCGAGAACGATCAGTACTGCAAGTGCGCCGCCAATCCCGAGCAGCAACTGGGAAGTAGCGATAGCAGGAGCCATGCCTGCATAGAAGATAGTTGTTTCCGCTCCTTCGCGCAGGATTGCCAGCGCAGCGATGAAGAACAGGTACCATAGGTTGCCCTTGGCGAGAGCACCCTGCATCTGGCGGTCCACATACTTATTCCAGGCAGCCGTACTGGATTTACCATGCAGCCAGCGGCCGACGGTGAGCATCATGACCACGGCGACCAGCCCGGCAATACCTTCGATCAGCTCACGTGCTCCTCCGGAGGCTGCCTGCGAGATGGTATAGGTTAGCAACACGGCGATGCCGATGCTTCCGGCCAGCCCCACCGCAGCCCCGGACCAGACCCAGCGCCGGGCCGCGGGTTCTGCTTCCCGGCGCAGATAAGCGAGGAGTGCGGCGAGCACAAGAATCGCTTCGAGCCCCTCACGCAGCAGAATGAGTGCCGCATCCCACGCAGTATACGTCTGTTCTCCGGCCAGCGGAGTCAGCTCGGCGAGCATATTGTCCATGATCTCCAGCGCCCCGGCAAGCTTCGGAGGATCGGAGAGCAGGTAGCCGGTGACGGCGGTGCTCTCATTCTCGATATTGGCATAGACCTTGGGCGAGGCAATCTGTACGGCGCCTTCTGCTGACGGCCAAGCTATGATGAACTGCTCCATTATCGCGGCTGCTGCCGGACTGTCTCCGGCTTCGGCAGAGGCTGAAGCTTTGTTCAGGTAGCTGATCAGCCCTTCAATGGAGGCGGGCTCCGCTGCCGGGGTACCGGTATCGACCGCCTTGCCCTCGCTGTAGCCGGACAGCAGCGCAACCAGCGCCTCAGATTCCGCCAGCGCGGCTTCTTCGCGGAGGGGCTCGGCCTGCAGCGCAATGCGCAGCAGGCTCATCTTCGTCTCCAGCAGGCCGTAGACGGCGGGATTGTCCCCGCGGATGCCGCGCTCCGCCGGCGTCCAGCCGTTCACGACGGCGAGGTAGGCTTCCGCCGCCGCCGTCCAGTCGGCGCTGCGCGCCGCATCCCGCGTGCGCTCCGCCGCGGGCAGCAGCTTCGCCGCCGCTGCGCGGCCGGCGGCGCCTGAGTCACCGCCGCCCCCGCCCGCGGCGGCGGTGACGTACGCGTCCACGCTTCTGGCGAGCGTGGACAAGGCGGCCTTGGCGGGCGCTCCGCCGCCGGCCGCAAGGGCCTGCGCCGCGGCTGCCAGCGCGGCGTCGACTTCAGCTGCCGGACCGGCGAGTGCCGGGTCCGGCGTGCCTTCGTTCGCGCTGCGCCACAGCGCCGCGAACGATTCCACATCGGCCGCCGCCGCATCCCAGCGGCTCTGGCCGGACTCTACCAGCGCGCTGCCTACAGGCGGCAGCAGCTCATCGAGCGGCGCGCCTGACGCAGAAGCCGGCGCGCCGGGCAGCAGCAGAAGCAGGCCGATCAGCAGCAGCGCTGCCCGGATCTGCCGCCATGGACTGATTTTAACCGTTATGATCATCGGGATCATTCCCTTCGCGAATAAGCATGCTATTATGTTTCCTCTATAGAAGGCGGACTTAAGAGTTGAGCCTGAAACGAGGTTGTTACTGCAGTGAACATTGGGACTCGGGGCGGCAGTAACTGTTGTACCTGATTCTCCGCTAACAATCCTGCACGAAATACAACATTTCTTTTGAAATATTGCCCCTAAACTAAAATTGTTGTATGAAATGCAGCATTCCACCGGTTCCAGGCTGGTAAACGAAGCGATTGTTGTATTTCATACAACAATCCGTCCCAATAGGCAGGAAACTAGGTATTCGAGTTGTACCCAGTGCAACATTTTGCCTGATTCCGTTTGCCGCCGTGCCAGCTGCCAGCCGCCCCTCCATTTACTCAATCCCGCCGCTGCTCCGTTTCTTTCCGCAATTTCCCCGTCACACTTTCCTATTCTCAAATCTCCAGTCTGCTCTGGATTATTTGTTCTGGATCGTTCGTCCCACATCTAATTCATCCCGCAATTTCCTTATCGCACTTTCCTGTTCTCAAATCCCGGTTGACTCTAACTTATTTGTCCCTTAACATCCGTCCCATATCGTTCATCCCGCTGTTTCTGGTCACACTGCGCAGCCTTACGAACCCGGATGTATCCAGCGCCAAATTCAGCGTCAATTCCTCACGCTGAATCCGGGCAGTCCCTCCAATGTTCGTCACCCCAGCAGCGTCTCCCCAATATAACCGCCTTCCCGTACTCCGGGGAAGCAGGCGAATACGGCGCTGCCGGTATGGACCATATATTTATTCAGCCGGTCATTCTTCGAGAGGCGCTGCTGAATGCTCACGAACTGCTTCACCAGATCCTTCTGGAAGCTGATGAAGACCAGTCCTGCATCCAGCTGTCCGGTTTTGAGATCCATGCCACTGGAATAGGAGTAGGAGCGGCGCAGCATTTTGACTGAGCCGTCCCCATGGGCGAGGGCCGAATGGGAATCCGGCGGAATGACAGGCTTGCCGCTGGCATCCGCCGCCTCCAGATTGAGCTCGGCGAATTCATCCCGCGCTCCAATCGGAGCGCCGCTCTGCCGGTGACGCCCGAACGTTGCTTCCTGATCGCTCAGCGTAGAGCGGTCCCAGACCTCAATGCGAAAGCGTACCCGGCGCAGTGCGAGATACGTGCCGCCGTTAATCCAGGCGGGGCCATCGCCGCTTCCGCTCCAGACGACACTTCGCATCTCGGCGTCATCGGTGACGTCGGGATTACCCGTGCCGTCCTTGAAGCCGAGCAGATTACGCGGTGTGCCGCCTGCCGGGTCGGCGCTGCCGGTGCGCTGGAAGCCCTCCTGCGTCCAGCGCAGCACGGCTGTGCCCCGGGCGATGCGGGCCAGATTGCGGATGGCATGGAACGCCACCTGCAGATCGTCGGCGCAGGCCTGCACACAGAGATCGCCGCCGCACCACTGCGGCTCCAGGCTGTCTCCCGTGAATGCCGGGAGATCGGTGAAGGAGGCCGGCCGTTTCGCAGCCAGTCCGAACCGGCTGTCAAAGAAGGCAGGACCCGCCCCGAAGGTAAGCGTACATTTGGAGGGGGTAAGACCATCGGCCTCGCCTGTGTCGGCAGGCGGAAGATTGGGATTGTCGTTCACGCTGCCGATCAGCGTACCGGCAGTAAGGGCAGCGGCGGCGGTGGTCCAGGCCTCCAGCAGTTTTTTGACCTCACTGAGCTTGGTTGTTGTCAGATCAAACGAGGCGAAGCACAGGAAATTCTGCGCAGGCGTAATGATTCCCGCCTGATGATTCCCGTAGAATGGAATAATGTCCGCTCCCGCGTGTTGCGGGGAAGAGAGTGCCTGTCCCGGCTGCCCGGCTGCTTTGCGTGCCGCCAGAATGCTGCCTACCCCGCCGCCGCCGAGCAGCAGGCCGAGTCCGGAGGCGCCAGTAAGCCGCAGCATATCGCGGCGGCTTAGTTTTTTATCGAATAATAGCTGATCTTTAGAAGCATCCTTGGAGAGAACGCTCTCTGTCGCGGGAGTTTCCCGGGAAGTCCTGTCTTTCTTTTTCATACCGGTCACACTCCCAGAATAGTTCCCATGTTGGATAGAGGCTCAGCTAAGGCGTCCAGATTCTGGCTTAACGTCCGGACCTCATCTTCTTTCAGCGTTTCGTAGGAAACGTAGCCGTCACCGGATTTAAACGGTGCCAGCTCATTCAGCAGTGCCGTGAAGCGTTCGCCGATCGTTTGCTCCAGCGCAGGGTCTTTTTTGGCCAGCTCGGGTTTCAGCAGCTCATAGATCTTCTGGGCACCTTCCACATTGGCGACAAAATCATACAAATCCGTGTGGGAGTAACGTTCCTCTTCACCGGTTACTTTGGAGGAGGATACTTCATTCAGCAGCTCCACAGCTCCGGTAACGAGCAGGTTGGCATCAATCTCAGCGGTTTCCACCTTGGCACGCAGCAGCTGCGCATCCTTCAGCAAACGGTCCGCGACATCAGTCATGCCATCTGTGGTATTGTTCTGCCAGAGGGCTTGTTCAATCTTGTGGAAGCCGCGCCAGTCCGCAGCGTCAACATCGTTCTCGCGGGCATCAATATTCGGGTCCAGATCTCCGAGCGCTTCAGCAATGGGCTCAATCCGTTCATAATACATGCGTGCCGGAGCATATAGCGCCTTGGCGTCTTCAAGCTTGCCTGCTTTCACCGCATCGGTGAAGCCTTCGGTCTGTTTCACGAATTCGTCGCATTGTTCAATTACATATTTCCGGTACTCGTCGATGGCCGTGGTGAAATCCGCCGTAACGCCAGCAGCAGTTGAATCTGCAGTTGCGGCAGGTGCACCGGTTGACCCATTGCCCGTCTGGGCTGCGGCATTATTCCCGGAGGTATTGCTGTTATTGCCGTTGTTGCCATTATTATTGTTATCATTGCTTGCACAGCCGGCAAACAGGAGGGAAGCCGCAAGCAAACCCGCGGGTAATGCATAACCTATCTTCATTCTGTTGGACACCCCTTTTTGTTTATGTAAATGATAATCGTTATCAATGATGGACCTATCATAAATCTCCATCCAGTACCTGTCAATAAAAATGTGATAATTATCATATCCATGCTGACTCACACAAATAAAACACCAAAAACGCCTCCCGACAGGCGGAAGACGCAGTTTAATTTTTTGAGTATATAGGAATATATACTTTTTCATATGATAACTTATCCTTCAAGTTCCCCTGAAACGGTACCGTCCCCTAAACAGACAGCGTTACGGTTTCTACTTGATTCCTGCACGAAATACAACAATTTACTCCTAAAAACGGCCGAACTCAAGAATTGTTGTAGAAAAGGCAGCAATTCCTCTTGTTCCAGCAGAAGATCGGGGGAATTCCTGTATTCCGTACAACATTCCTCCCGGATACCCGGGTATTCATGAACCGGAGTTGCACTACGTACAACATTATGCCTTTACAGGCCGAAGGCAAAACTTAATTATCTTACTCTAAGCTCGCTCTGCTGCCGGGTGTCCCAGAGACAACAGCGTAATCCCCGGCGGAATGACTGGTATACGCAATGTTTTTTAAACGTTCCGCCACATTGAAGTTTATAGCATTCGTGACAGCGCTGGATTAACTCAGCACGAATTATTCCGCGTACCTGCCGGCAATAGACCGTTTGGTTAGGAAACAAGCAGTGATCGCAGATCGCTGATTCTACACCGTGGACCGCTCAATAATCCGGTAATCCAGCTTGCGGTAGACCGGGGCTGGGTTGTCTGAGCTGATCTGCTCATGAATAATACGGAAGGCGGATGCACCCATCTCATACAGGTGATTGTCTATGGTGGTGATCTCCAGCAACCGGCCGATCGGCTGGTTATCGAAGCCCATGACCGCGAGGTCTCCCGGGATACTAAGACCCGCTTTGCGCGCCTCAATCATCAGTCCGGCTGCAACATGATCACCAGTGATGATCATAGCTTCAGGCCGCTCCGGCATTTCCAGCAGCAATCGTGCCACGGCAGCACCGTCTTCTTCCGTTGTACAGTCATAGATCATCCATTCCTCCTGAAAAACCAGCTTGTGCTCAGCAATGAATTCGCGAAAGGCAGTCTGCCGGATAGAGGCGCTGCTGCCATTCTGCCTGCCTTCGCAATAGCCGATGGTGCGGTACCCTTTGCCCTTCAAATACTGCAGCCCCTGCCGGAAAGCCGCATAATGCTCAATATATACAGAGGAATAACGGCGCTGCCCGCTGTCCTGGCAGGTTACAACCGGACCGTATGCGGTATACTCCTCAATCGTTTCGGGCTTCAGCGCAGTCGATACAATGATCACACCGTCGATTTCTTTATTGCGCAGCATCTCCAGCACTTTAATCTCTTCATCCGCCAAATAATTGCTCTGGCACAGGATCAGCCGGTATTGCGCGAGCAGTGCCTCATGGGCAAGACCATTCATAATAATCGAGAAATAAAAAGCATTGATATACGGAAGAATCACCGCCACTGTACCGGTACGGCCAGTAATCAGGTGGACGGCGTTCATATTGCGGGTGTAGTTTAACTGCTCAATCGTATCGAGGACGGCGGCTCTTTTGTCTTTGCTGACATAAGGATGATTATTCAGCACCCGCGAGACGGTCGTTACGGAAACTCCGGCAATCCGGGCGATTTCTTTAATATTAGCCATGGCGTATGCTGCCCCCCGAGTCAGAATTGGAATGGTTTTATTTTACCATAGAAATTTTCACATTTTCGCATATAAAAAAGCTTGCTATGGAATCCATTTCATAAATTACACTGGGGTTGTTAGCAGCCTTACCGGATTAAGCCGGCGTGACCGAAAGGGCGTGACGGACCGGTAAAGTTTGCGGCTTCACGCTGCGGGCGGACGGAGTTCCAGCAACATTTTTTTGCCTAAGCATTACTTAGCAGCGTGTTTTCTATAGACTTTGCCCCAACGGATGACGCCCTTAACGATAGGAGCTGAAGCCGTTTTTATTATGCGTTTTGGTCAGAAATGCCAGGGTTGTCCGCGATCCGCGTCTGTCCCCGCCCAAATTAATGCTGCAACAGCACCATTAACTGCCACCCTACATAGTATGGTTTGACTGTATCCCTTTACCTTGTTATACCAAACAAACCCAGAGCAAGGAGGGGTGACACCATTGAAAGGGAACGAACATCATAGCAAATTTCTGTTGACGCATCGTGAGCGCGAAGTATTCGAGCTTCTAGTGCAGGACAAAACTACACGGGATATTGCAGGACTGTTATTCATTAGCGAAAAAACCGTCCGCAACCACATTTCCAACGTCATGCAAAAATTAAACGTAAAAGGCCGTTCGCAAGCGGTTGTCGAGCTGATCAAGCTTGGGGAGCTGAAAATATAGCTGCCGTGCTTCAGGGGTGACGCGTTTAAGCCTTCTCTTATCCTTCGGGGTGAGGGGAGGTTTTTTGTTGTGACAGGTCTCTGAGCAAAATAATCCGTTCAACAAGCTTTTCTCAGTAAATGGTATTATCGTTTCGGATGATTATTTTGAAAAATAAACAGGAATAGACCAAGTGACTGCCGTCCGAGTGAGGAGGCGTCATTTGGTCTATTTTTCAAGCTGGACAGTCATCGCTTCAAAATCCACTTGGCATTTGGTTCTCATCATAAAATCAATGCCAATAATTCCATCAAAGCCGTAAGGCTCTTGAATCGAACCAAGCTGTATGGGGAAATCACTCAAATCGATATCTTCAATGCAAAAGTCGGGAATCTGCTGCTCATAACAAATTTCGCTCGTTCCCCCTACTCCATACATTCGCTTGGCTCTTCCGTTAATAAAATCAATATCGATACCTATTACAGCTAGTATATCGGAATCAAAAACGGTTGCAGCACAGCCAGTATCAAATAAAAGATTTTTAAGAGAAATGGATTCACCATGGTGAGTTAGAGTCAAAGAAACAATAGGCAGGCCATGCAGAAGGTGTAACTTCATATCTGTTGCCGTACTCCTGAGAAAAACTCTTCCACAACCTCAACATCATTTCTGCTTGTATGAAATACATACAGTTCACGGTTTGGATGAAGCTTATGCAGCTTTTTATAGCCGCTCCAAGCTTCTTGCGGGTTATCGTAATCTTGTATGACTGCCATATCCTCTAACTGACGCATGCGGTTACTTGAGCTTGCTTTAATTGCTTCCACCAGTACAAAGCGGCTTGGGTGTAATTCTGTAATCTCTCCCCACTTCATTGGCTTCACCTCGCTTAGTTTATCATCTTTTCAGTATAGCATAGATGCTTAAGGATGACGGAAGTGAGTGCAGCAATTGTAATTATATGGATGGTGCAGCTTGTGACGCCGGTGTTTTGCATTCAACTGAAAATTATGAAGAGAAGCTATTATTAAAAGTACTACAAACAAAAAATGAAAAAGAAAGAAGTTCAACGAAGAGTTTTCCTGATCCTTTAGGAAGCCAGCTAGGGGTAGTGGTTGTACTTTTACGGCATGGGGAAATAATTAATAAAGAACCTTTCAAAGAGTTCATTGGAATTGATGAATTTTATGATTTAGTGGTACAAGAGGGGGATTTTGATTATCAGAAATTTAATTTGGAATGGTTACCACATCTCAATGAAGATGAAATTAAGAAGATACTTAGTGACTCTAATAATAAGGAGATTATAAGAAGTAAATTTGTAAAATCACTTGTAGAAGATGAACTAGGGCATAAGATTAAAAAGTTTTATTTGGAGTATTTTGAGTAGTAGTGCATTCGAAATGACTTATCTTGTGTACTTCCTTTCAAACTACATCCAACGTAATGCGGAAATTAAATGTAAAAGGCCGTTCGCAAGCGGTTGTCGAGCTTGGGGAGTTGAAAATCTAGCTGCCATGCTTCAGAGGTGATGGCGTTTAAGCCTTCTCTTATCCTTCGGGGTGAGGGGAGGTTTTTTGTTGTTATTATGGTATGAAGAGATTATCCTTGCATTTTACTAATGGCTGTATAATATTTTTAATATGCGGAATTTGTGAATAGGGAGGCGGAGAATGATAGACCCGAAGATGTTAGAGAAGAAAGAACAACTGCTGCAGCTAGTGCGGGGGTTCTGCCAGGAATATCTGGATGAAGATTATGAACAGCTGTCCTGCAAAATGGTAGAAAAGCTGGGACGCAAACGGACTGTTCCTTTTATGAGCGGAAAGCTGGAAATCTGGGCAGCAGGCATTATTCACGCCATTGGCACGATTAACTTTTTGTTTGATAAAAGCTTTGAGCCTTACGTTTCTGTGCATGACATCTGTGAATATTACGGTGCTGCTCAAAGTACAACCTCACAGAAATCCAAGTTACTACGCGATATGTTCAAAATGGGGCATTTCGGAGGCGAGTTTGCCACACAGGTCTCTGAGCAAAATAATCCGTTCAACAAGCTCTTCTCAGTAAATGGAATTATCGTTTCGGATGATTTTTTTGAAAAATAAACAGGAATAGACCAAGTGACTGCAGTCCAAGTATGGAGGCGTCATTTGGTCTATTTTTCAATAATCAGCGAATATTAGGCTTTCTGTATTTTATGGATTGACGGCTGGGGAAATTGGTTGTAAAATCTGCGTAAAGTATAAACCTTTAAACTTTAAGAACGGTTTTGAAGTTTTGGATAAAGAGAAAACTCACATCTAATGTTCGGTTTTCAGTTAGTACGCAGTTTTTGCGAGAGGAGTTACTCTTTTTTATTACCCTGAAAGTTAAATCGATTAAACTTTTGAGTTTGGAGGCATAGATACTTAAATGAACATTCATGATGTAGCCAAGAAGTCGGGGCTCTCTGTAGTGACCGTATCCAGAGTTCTAAACAATTCACCCTCTGTACGTGAAGGCAACCGCCAGAAAGTGCTGAATGCCATTGAGGAATTGAATTATCAGCCCAACTCGGCGGCGAGAAGTCTCGTTCGCGGCAAGACAGGAGTTATTGGGATGTCGATTACGAACTTTAACGACTCTTTCTATGACCGCGTGATTCGCGTGGTGAACCGGAAGCTGGCAGAGCAAGGGTACTTCCTGGCCTTGTCTATAGCTGAGAATGAGGATGACGGTGTGAACTTCCTGTTTCAGAAGGACCGCGTGGACGGAATTATCCTGTTATCTCCGCTTGAGGAGAAGGAATACGTGGAGGAGCTGAAACGAAAAAACATTCCGGTTGTCCTGCTGGATAACCAGTTTCAGCATGAGGATGTTCCGAGTGTACTCGTTGATAACTATCAGGGAGGGTATGAGGCTACTAAGCATTTGATTGGTCTTGGGCATACCCGGATCGCCTATATCGGCGGCCCTTCGGTGTTTCTGAGTGTAACGGAGCGCAAACGGGGGTATGTCCAGGCGCTGGATGAAGCGGGGCTAACGCCCTTCGGCACGGAATATTGCGGATTTACGGTAAGCAGCGGTTATGAGGTAGCGAAGAGATGGATTCGCGAGGATAAGCTGCCGACAGCCATTTTTTCGGGAGACGACTTTATTGCGCTCGGGGTTGTTCAAGCCCTGCGTGAGGAAGGAATTCTGGTACCGCAGGATATCTCCGTGGTCGGCTTTGATGATCAGCAGTTCGTAGGTGAATTCTACCCGCGGCTCACGACAGTCAGGCAGCCCGAGGCGCAAATGGGCAATATAGGCGTTGAATTACTGCTGAAACTGATCAACGGGGAGGTGACGCAGCCCGCTGTAACGAAGCTCGCTCCTCAACTGCTCATTCGTGAATCCACCGCATCTGTCAGATTAACTTGAATTATAGGAGTGAATCATCTGTGAAGTATTTCTTGGGAGTGGATGCAGGTGGAAGTAAGACCTGCGCAATGATTGCAGACGAACAGGGGAAGGTCATAGGTGCAGGCAAAAGCGGGAACGGGAATCATCAGCTAAACCGTGAGCAGGCGGCGGACAGCTTGCACCAGGCCGTATCGGAAGCCATTACGGCTTCAGGGCTGACCCGGGATCAGCTGGATTACTCCTGGTTCGGACTGGCGGGAGCGGACAGAGAGGCTGATTTTAGAATTTTGCGGCCGATCATCGGCAGCCTTGGCCTTCCCCGGACGGAGATTTCCTGCGATACCTGGAATGCGCTGCGGTCAGGTACAGAGAAGAACTATGGGATCGTGCTGATTTGCGGATCGGGCGTGAACTGCAGTGGTAAAAATCCGTCTGGTGCTACCTACCAATGCGGCGGCTTCGGCTACCGGTTCGGAGATTTTGGCGGCGGCTATGATCTGAGTATGGAGGTATTCCGCAGCGTCCTCAGGGCGGATGACGGAAGAGAAATGGAGACAGTGCTAAGCAAACGCTTAACTCAATTGCTGGGCTATACCAACGTTTCAGAGTTAAGGGAGGATTACCTGGACCATTTCAGAGACCTGCCTCCCCAAATTGCGGAGCTGTTGTTTCAAGCGGCAGAGGAGGGGGATCCTGTTGCCACCGGGCTGCTGGTCAAGCAAGGGGATGAGCTGGGTCTGGCTGCGGTCTCGGCAATCCGCCGGCTGTCCATGGAGGGGGACGATTTCGATATCGTGCTTGCAGGCAGCCTGCTGACCAAGGGAGACCGCTCCGGCATCATCCGGCGGGCCATTGAGCGAAGAGTGAAGCAGGCGGCTCCGAATAGCACTTTAAGGATTCTAACCCGTGAGCCGATTGTAGGATCGGTCATTCTGGCGATGGAAAGCAGCGGTATGCATGTGAATCAGGAGGTTCTTGATCATCTATCAGAGGGTAAGGAGGGGCAATTGTCATGGAAGAAACATTGAAGCTGGTTGTCATCGGAGCGGGGTCATCGTATACACCTGAATTAATTGAAGGGATCATCCTGCATCACCAGGAGCTTCCTATCCGCGAAATATGGCTGGTGGATATCGAGGAGGGCAGGGAGAAGCTACATACGATTGCGGAGCTGAGCAAGCGCATGATTGCACAGTCCGGACTGCCGATTACTGTAGCAGAGACGCTTGAGCGCAGGGAAGCCATTGCCGGAGCGGACTTTGTCTGCACACAGATCCGGGTAGGCATGCTGGAGGCGCGCAAATGGGACGAATTGATCCCGCTTCAATACGGTGTCATCGGTCAGGAGACGACCGGTCCCGGAGGAATGATGAAAGGCCTGCGGACCATCCCGGTTATTCTGGATATTTGCAGGGATATCGAGGAGCTGGCCCCGGATGCCTGGCTGCTGAATTTCACGAATCCGGCCGGAATGGTGACTGAAGCTGTCCACAAATATTCATCGGTCAAAAGCGTAGGCCTGTGCAACTCGCCGATCGGTTTCCAAAAGTGGCTCTCGGGGTTCTTCGGACTTCCCATGGAGAAGATCTATGCGGAGTTTGTCGGCATCAACCACCTGCACTGGGTATCCGATGTCGTGATTGACGGGAAGAGCAAGCTGCAGGAGCTTATTGATTACCCCGAGAGCTACAAGGCAGGCAATGTGCCGTTTGATGCCTGGGATCACCGGTTCCTGAACAGTTTGCAGGCCATTCCCTCGTATTACTTGAGCTATTACTATATGACAGACGAGATGCTGGCGGAACAGAAGGAAGCAGCTGTAACGACCGGATCACGCGCTGAAGTTGTGAAGAAGGTGGAGGAGGAGTTGTTTGGGCTGTACCGGAACCTAGAGCTGAAGGAGAAGCCGAAGCAGCTGGAACAGCGCGGCGGAGCCTATTACTCGGAGGCGGCGGTGCTGCTGATGCGCTCCATTCATAATGATTCCCGCGATATCCAGACGCTGAATGTAAGGAATAACGGAATTATTGACTTCCTGCCGGACGATGCCTCCATTGAGGTGAATTGTGTGGTCACCAAGCAGGGGCCGCTGCCGATTCCGCTGCGCAGAGTTCCTCAGTCCGTCAGAGGCCTGCTGGCTGCGGTCAAGCAATATGAGAGCCTCACCATCGAGGCGGCTGTGCACGGAGATCGGGATGTGGCTCTGCAGGCTATGGTCCATCATCCGCTCATGCCTTCAGTCACCGTAGCTGAACAGCTGCTGGATGAAATGCTGGAGAAGAACAAACCGTTTTTACCGTTGTTTCACTAGAATCGTCCAGAGGAGGTAAAGCGGATGAACACGGCCGGAAAAGCGAGCAGGTGGAAGAGATTTACCAGTCAGTTGGATTTGCAGTCCATGGTTTGGCCGGGCATTATCTTTGTATTCATTTTTAGCTACATTCCGATGTATGGCGTGGTGATGGCGTTCCAGCAATACGATATTTTTAGCGGCATGATGAAGAGCCCCTGGGTTGGATTTATGCAATTCAGAATGTTCTTCGAGGCCCCGGAGTTCTGGAATGTGATGCGAAATACGATTGTGATTAGCCTGCTCAAATTGATTATCTCTTTTCCTGCCCCGATTCTGCTTGCGCTGATGCTGAACGAAGTCGGTCATATGGGCTTTAAACGCGTGATCCAGACCGTCAGCTATCTGCCTTATTTCCTGTCCTGGGTTATTGTATCCGGTTTCGTATTTTCGCTGCTATCCGTAGATAACGGAACGGTGAACTATGTGCTGGAGCGTTTCAATCTGGCCGGGGAGCCCATTAACTTCCTGGCGGTACCCAAGTACTTCTGGTCCATTCTGGTAAGTGTAAATGTGTGGAAGGAAGTCGGGTTTGGGAGCATTGTCTATCTGGCTGCGATAGCAGGTATTGATCCGACCCTATATGAGGCTGCTTCTATAGACGGAGCAAGCCGGTTTAAGCAAATTCACCTGATTACACTCCCCAGCATTACCCCTATTATTGTCATCTTTATGATTCTTGCCATCGGCAGTCTGCTCAGTGCGGGCTTCGAGGACATTCTGCTGCTGGCAACCAATCCGATCCTGCGCCCCTACTCCGATGTTATCGACACCTATGTGTACCGTGTTGGGATATTAAATGCCAGATTCTCTTATGCGACAGCTGTAGGGCTGTTCAAAGCGGTAATCAGTATCATTCTGCTGGTGACGGCCAACACAATCGCCCGCCGGGCAAATGTTAGTCTCTGGTAGGTACTACTACTCATAGCGAATGCTTCCGGTGAAGTTTTATTGCGATGTATCGACTGTGAGTCATGCTCCATAAACCTTTTAGGAGGGGTGAACAATGAGACTAAGCCTGGGCGACAAAGTGATGCAGCGGACTATTTATATCCTTTTGACACTGCTGGCGCTACTCATGCTGTACCCGTTTTGGAACGCGTTAGTCATTTCTTTTAATCTGGGCAGTGATACGGCGCTCGGCGGTGTAACCCTGTTGCCAAGAGCATTTACCCTGGAGAATTATTATATTGTGTTTCAGGATGACCGCCTGCTGAATTCTTTTCTGATCACCATTCTTAGAACGCTCGCCGGCACAGCATTATCCGTTTTCTTCACCGCCCTGTTAGCCTACGGCATGTCCAAGAAGTCTTTGCTTTTCCGCAAACCATATATGGTGTTCTTCATGATTACGATGTTCTTCAGCGGAGGACTCATCCCCAGTTACTTACTAATTCGCTCTTTGGGCATGCTGGACACCTTTTGGGTGCTGATTATCCCCGGCATCATCAGCGTCTGGAACATGATAGTCATCCGCACCTTCTTCAGCGCTTTACCTGAGGGACTGGAGGAATCAGCCAAAATCGACGGCAGCAGCAACTACGGCATTTTCTTCCGGATCGTGATTCCCGTCTCCGGCCCGGTGCTGGCCACGATATCTTTATTCACCGCAGTAAGTTACTGGAATGACTGGTTTACGGGAGCGATCTATATTACCAAGGATCACTTGCTTCCTATACAGACGCTGCTGCGGCAGGTGATGAACTCGAACATTATGACCCAGATTGGCTCCTCGAATGCGATCGCGCTGGATCATATGAACCGGAACCGGACGATTACCACGAAGTCACTGACTATGGCTACGATGATGGTCGCTACCCTTCCGATTATCCTGACGTACCCTTTTCTCCAAAAGTACTTTGTGAAGGGCGTAATGATCGGTTCATTGAAAGAATAGCAGTGTCCATATTACGTAGAAAGAAGGGAAAAGAATGCGCAAACGCCTGAAAGGGGTAGCTCTGTTGCTGACTTCGCTGATGCTTCTGCTCGCTGCCTGCAGCGGAGGTGGGAATTCTGACGCTTCGCAGAACAATCTGAATACCGGGACAGCCCCGGATGACGGCAGCGGGATCAAGCCTGTTACCTTCAGCTTTTATGGAAACTACGACTGGCTTACAACCTCACCCTGGGGGGAGAACGAGGCGACGAGGTGGATTCAGGAGAACCGCAAGGTTACGGTTGAACCGATACAATCCGGAGGAGCAGCCGGAGAAAAGCTCAACACGATGATCGTCGGCGGTGATTTGCCGGATGTTATTTTTACGGACCGGGGGTCCTCAGTAGAACGGCTGGTGCAGGCAGGGCAGCTCGTTGCACTGGATGAATATTATGAGAAATATCCGAACTTCAAGAAATATGTGAAGGAATCGACCCTGAATCTGCTCCGTTCAGATGACGGGCAAATCTATCAAATTCCGAACTGGTATACCTCCGGGCAATTCGGCAACGGCGGGTGGATGGTGAATAAGGATATTTATAACGCACTCGGCAGACCGGCGCTGGAGACCTTTGATGACTTATATCAGTATTTGCTCATGGTGCAAGACAAGTACCCGGATGTAGTCCCTCTGGAGGTTGGGGAGAAGGGGGCAGGTCTGGAAATTATGTATGGCGGTTTCAGGGAGAAATCCACCAGCAAGTTCGTTACACTCATGGGGCATCCGGAAGGCGACAAGCTGACATCTATCCTGGATGATCCCGCTTACGAGGAGATGGTGCTGTATATCAATAAGCTGTACCGTGAACGGCTGATTACGCAGGATGCGCTGCAGCAAACCCAGGATGCGGTCAAAGAGAAGGTCAATACCGGCCGGGTAGCTGTCATGGTTGAATCCAATATCACTACGTATGGAGCCGAGGGACACCGGGCATTGACAGCAAGCCATCCGGACAGCGGGTATGAGATTATTTGGCCGATCCATAAAGCCGGAGTAGACAGGACCAAAGTATTTGTAAGCGGCTTTGAGACGCTGGGCTGGAACGTCAGTGTTATTACGAAAAAGGCCAAGGACCCGGAGGCTATTTTCGCTTACTTTGACTGGATTACGGGTCCGGAGGGACAGAAGGTGCTGTTCTTCGGCCCTAAGGGCTTATACTGGGATGAAGAGGACGCGGATGGAGCGCCCATTCCGAACGAGAAATACAAAACTACTCCTGCTAACGAGCGTACGGATACGATGAGAAAATTCGAGGACTTTAACTGGGCGGGAAATACGACCTTCATTGATACGGCGAAAATGAGCCTCGAGGCGCTGCTCTCCGCGAACCAGAAATCATGGGAGACCGTGGCTCAGTCTACAGTAACCTGGAAAACCGCGCTGGACATTACGGAATTCGTAAATACCGATCCGCTTCCCGATACGGAGAACGGCATCATCGCACAGAATGTCGCGGATATCTATACCCTTGCTTACGCCCAGATGGTTCAGGCCAAGTCGGACGCAGAGGTGCTGGCGGCACTGGATACCGCAAGAAAGAACACCGCAAAAGCGGGGCTGGATAAGCTGCTAGAGTTCAGAACTGAAAAGTGGCAGGAGAATGTTAAGAAAATCAACGCTACGAAATAATTCTTGTTATATAGGAAGCACTAAAGAAACTAACGAAAAGCAAAAAGAAGCGAAGGGGAAATTTGGAACTGTAGGAGCGATAGCGACCGCCTTTGTCACCGGATTTCTACCGCGAAAGCGGTTATAATCAGGAAATTTGGGGACAACAGCGGCCGAAAGTCCAAATGTTCACCGTAGTGACGAATATGCTTCAAGTTCAAATCTTAAGTGCGCCTTATATAGAAGTTCAATAAGACTATGATGTGGAGGCGAGATTATGACATTTGCACTGAGATCAGGGTTCATGGCAGTGTTGGGAATCGTGTTGGTTTCTTCGGTAGCGGGTGGTTCCCTTCCCTTGCCGGCCCAGGCCGAGGAGGGGAGCAATCCCCCATTTGAGACCGAAGTGATTGTACGGACCGTGAACCAGTTCAAGAACATGGCGGATGTCCAGAATTTCATCAGTCTGTCCACCAGCTACGGGGTCGATGTCATCAGCATGAACGTGAAGCAGGATGAAGATGATGAGGTTCCGTCCGGCAGTGTGTTTTATCAGAGTGATATCGCGCCCATTGCCCAGGGCTACCAGAATTTCGATGCCCTGCAGGCTGTCATTACGGCAGCTCATGCCGCAGGAATCAAGGTTCATGCCTGGATTCCCCAGTTCCATGACCAGCAGGCCTTCCTGGCTCACGATGAATGGCAGATGCAGGCACTGGTGGACGGGGTTCAGACTCCGTTTACAGGCTCTAACGGCAATGAATATTTCGTCAATCCAATTCATCATGAAGTGCAGCAGTATGAGCGTTCCATCATTCAGGAAGTGATTGAGAATTATGATGTAGACGGCGTTGTGCTGGACTGGATCCGCTTCGACAATTACAACATGGACGTCAGTGATTATACGGTTGCAAAGTATCAGGCGGAGTTCGGGTATTCGCCGCTCAGCATTGACTTTGATACGGATTCGCCGCAGCGTCAGCAGTGGAACGAATGGAGAACCGAACAAATTGGACAGTATGTAGGCGATATCCGTGAGGATATTTCCGCATCCTCGAATCCGGATGTGCAGCTTGGTGTGTATATTTTGCCGCCGGAATTTACAGAGGTTGGACAGAATGTAGCCAAGTTCAAGGACGAGATCGATTTTGTCGCACCGATGGCGTACTTTGATGACTGGGAGTTCAACAGTGATTGGGTATACAGCACTTCCTACGGCATCCTGAAGGATACGAGCGACCGGATCAGCGGCAGTGCTGCGGACATCGTAGCCACCTTGGATAATGACTGGACCGATGATCAATATCAGGAGGTCTACAAAGGCATCCGCGAGAATTATCCGGACGTGAAGCGCCTGGCGTTCTTTGCCTACGGGGCCTGGCCGGAAGATGAGCTGGCGAACATCCATGAACGTGAGACCTGGCCGACACCAGGCTGGACGGCTCCGGTAGAGCAAGACTATCCGGCCCAGCTGCCCGCTGTGTGGAAGGCGCGGAATATCGGTTCCATGCCGGGGAACGCCACCTACAATGCTTCCAATAAGCAATTTACACTCAGCAGCAGCTCGACGGATATTTGGGGGAATGCGGATCAGCTGAATTATATATACCAGCCCGTGAGCGGCAATGCGGAGATTGTTGTTAAGGTGCAGTCCACCAGCTGGCTGGACGGCTGGGCCAAGGCCGGCATTATGATCCGGGAATCGCTGGGCCATAATTCCAGGCACGCGGATATGATGCTTACCCCCGGGAATGGGGCGACCTTCCAGTATCGTGCTGAAACCGCAGGCGATATGACCGACCATACTGCGGCCGCCTCGGCTCCGAAATGGCTGAAGCTGACCAGAACCGGAAATACGTTCAAAGGGTCGATTTCGGCAAACGGGAGCAGCTGGCAGACAGTCGGAACGGTTCAGATCCCCATGAAACGCAAGGTGTATATCGGCATAGCCCTCAGCAATCCGGGGAATGATTCGCGGGGCAAGGCCGTGTTTGGAAATGTGAAGGTTACGGATTAAGCCTAAGCCTGAGAGCCGGGAGAACCAATATGAGCTATATAGTGAGGCTGAAGGAGGCGTGAATATGACTATGCCGCTACGGGAACGGCAGTATTACTTCCGGGACTACTACGATCAGGGTGAGGAGCTGGTGCTGGAAGGGCAGCAGCTGAGAATCGGGCTGACTTCAAAGTTCTCCATGATCCAGAAGTGGGAGTGGCCGCTTGCTGCGGATGGCCCTATTGTAATTATTGAACCGCCGCAAGAAGGAGAGGCACCCGCAACGGGCAATGCCACGCTGGAGCTTGAATATGAGGGATCGCTTAAGGCGGATGGCTACCGGCTGGACATCCGTATGGACGGCAAAATTACAATAGCTGCCTCCAATAAGAGAGGACTAAGGTATGGGATGGATGCTCTGCACCGGCTGCTGAGTATAGATGAAGGTAAGTGCCGGTTGCCTGTGGCTACAATTCACGATGAGCCTTCTTTTCCAGTCCGCGGCATTATTGAAGGTTTCTATGGCACGCCGTGGAGCTTTGATGACCGGATAGATGCTGTGCGCTATATGGCGGCTCACCGCATGAACGCCTTCATGCATGCTCCCAAGGATGATCCCTATCACCGTGAGCTGTGGCGTGAGCCTTATCCTGAGGCTATGTTTGACCAGATTCGTGAGCTGAAGCAGGAATGTGATGCCCAGCTGGTGGACTTCTATTATTGCATTAGTCCGGGGAACGATCTGCAGTTTCGCAGTGAAGATGATTTTTCCAGTCTGGAAGCGAAGCTGAGAGCGATGATCGCCATCGGTGTCCGGCATTTCGCCCTGCTGATGGACGACATCGACTACGCATTGTCAGGGGAGAATCTCCATTACCTGGAGCGCTCCGGATTGGCGCACGCCTATGTGGCAAACC
Organism: Paenibacillus phytohabitans; assembly: GCF_013141775.1. Lineage (GTDB taxonomy): Bacteria > Bacillota > Bacilli > Paenibacillales > Paenibacillaceae > Paenibacillus_AQ > Paenibacillus_AQ phytohabitans. Next base: position 38,516 of record NZ_WHOB01000061.1, on the reverse strand, counting down.
GTGTCTATGACTATTTAAGCCGTCAATTGCAGAAGGTTACTCTGGTGATGTGCCCCTCAGAATACTGGTCTAACTGGGATACCGAATATAAGCGGGATATCCGCGAGAAGCTGCATACGGATATCAGGATATTCTGGACCGGCTCTTCCGTCTTTGCCCGGCAAGTCGGAAGCAGGGATGCACGGAATAATTACAGCTATTACGGACATGAGCTGTGGCTGTGGGACAACATCCCCGTTAATGATGCCGACTACGACCGGCTGTTTCTGGACCCGGTTCGCGGACGTTATTCGCAGCTTGGTCAGACCGGACATCAGGCAGTGGTAGCGAATCCGATGATTCAATGGGAATGCTCCAAGATTACGCTGAATACAATGGCCCACTACATGTGGAACAGTGAGCGTTATATGCCGGAGCTTTCCTGGGAGCTGTCGGTCCGGGAATTCGCCGGAGAGCTGGCAGAGGATATGATGTTCTTCTGCAGCCAGAATCTAAATAGCCAGCTCTATAGCGGCGGGTATGAGGAACTTAAAGTGGCCTTGCAGAGAAAAGATATCCACTGGCTTGACGCGTATTTCGACCGCCTGGAGAGCGTCTCCTACCGGTTACTTGAAATGGAGAATTCCAAGTTTAAGGAAGAGGCAGGGCCCTGGCTGCAAAGAGCTCTGGCGGATGTAGAGCTGTGGAGAGCCTTGCGGCAGAAGGTTGCCGGGACGCCTCTGCCCGGAGCCGATGAAGAATTGCGTAAGCGGGCAGAAGCTTGTCAGGCCTTTGAGGTCCGGCTGGGGAGTGATCCGGCCTGGAGAGCCGCCGAGGCCTGGGGATTTGCTGCCAGGGAAGGAAAGAACGGATACCGGCTGACGTTGGATGCGGAGGCTGGAATATAATCGGCAGAGCACAATATCGCCAGAGCACAGTGCCAAGCAGAAACGTAATAAGCCGTGCGTAAACGGCTCCCCTGTCTGATCAAGCTTGCGGAGCTGGAAATATAGCGGCCGTGCTTCAGACGACACATTTAAGCCTTCCCTTACCCTTCGGGTGGGGGAGGGTTTTTGGTATTTGAATTTTTGTAAGGTGGAAAGTGAATGAAATCACAATCTATTTTTAACGGAGTGGTAAATTAAAGCTATCAAGTTAATCCGGGAGGATCTGTTATGACCAGATATGAACAACAAAGAAATTTTCTGAAATCGAATTTTCATGAATTCAAACATATTAAAACAGACAAGATCAAAGGAATTGCCCAGCCGCCAATTGTTAAGCCGTTTGATCCGGAATCACTAATTATTGATCTGCCGAAGGTTAGCAGAGACGTAGTGAGTAAAGACAATATCTTTGATTGTATCGGGCAAAGAAGAAGTACACGCTTCTATTCTGCCGACACTTTGAGTCTGGAGGAGTTATCCTATTTATTATGGGCGACCCAAGGGATCACCGGCATGAGCAAGAACGGGCTTACGCTGCGGACCGTGCCCTGCAGTGGGGCGACACACACCTTTGAAACCTATTTAATGATTATGCGGGTAGAGGGCATTCCGCAAGGGATCTACAGATACCTCCCGGTGGAGCATAAGCTCCTATTTATGTTTGAATTAGATCAGCTGGAACAGAAGATTGATGCGATCACTTTGGATCAGCCCTTTGTCCCTAACTTTGCCCGCAAGGCTTCCGTGCTGTTTGCCTGGAGTACCACACCCTACCGCTCCGAATGGAAATATGATATTTCCGCCCACAAAAAAATCCTCATCGATGTAGGACATGTCTGCCAGAACCTGTATTTAGCCAGCGAATCCATTGGTGCAGGTGCCTGCGCCATTGGTATCTATGATCAGAAGCTGATTGATGGGGTATTGGAGTTAGACGGTGATGAGGAGTTTGTTATCTATCTTGGCGCAGTGGGGAAGAAACGGGAATAGCTGCCTTGGCGATTTGAATGCGGATAAAGATTTTAGAAATTTCCTGGGCTATTTTGAGCTTACAACGGAAACATCCCTAAAATATCTACTGGATCATGAACTTGATAAAACAGAAGATAAAAATTACTGTGAGGAAATTGAAGACTTTTTAAATAGTCCAAAGGTTATTCATTTCAAAATGAATATAAGCCGTTTATTAAGTGATATTGGAGCTGATAAACTATGCCGGATATTAAAAAACTGGATTGGATCACCGCCAAAGTAAATGATTTTACAGTTAATGATCTGAAGTTCATTACGGATTTCAGATATTGGGTTGAAGTGGATACGGTGCAGCTGTTTGATGAATACAATACTCCCATGCTGCTGATCAACTTTATTTTAATGTCTAAAGGGGATAAAGGAACATATAAGGTCACTATTCATTTCAAAAAAGTAGGGAGCCTTCAACTAGCTGCTGGAGGAGCAGTAATCCAATTAAGCTGGTTTGAGATTTTGAATATTTCGGATAGGGGCTGGGAATCGGTTAAATATCTTGTCAGGGATTTTGAGAATGAGGACCGGTTTAACTTCTATTGTGATGACATTGAAGTCATTGCTATTGAGGAAATCGATTGGATTATCGGCTAGATGTTATCATAAAGGCAATCTGGGTAATGCAGATATGTTAATCACATCCTACCGGCAGTAATGTTGTACATATTGCAACTCTGAGGTCTAGATATCAGGGTATTTCATAGGATTGTTGTATAAAATGCAAGAATTATTCCGTTAAGCCGCGTGAAGGAAGAGAAATCCTGCCTTTTGTACAACAATCCTGGATTATGGCCGAGATGAGTGGGAAAAGTTGTATTTTGTGCAGGATTCTCAAAAGTAAGTGAGAGGGAGGTTTGTGGGCCCCTATCTATTCTCAATAATATATTGAAGATAGTCTGCTGCGCTCTGATTGATTGCTTCATCACCCGCCTGAAAGGAGGCTCCGAAGACGGCGAAATTGGGTAATGCGATCGCACCCACATGTCTTGCGCTGGCTTTAAACGGGGCTATCACCTCATCTACAGTAAAAGCAACGGAACCGGCAGGCAGGTAATTTTCCTGCTTATCCCCAATGGACATAGCTATCCCCAGCTTCTTTCCTCTCAGCTTATTCCCGTTTGAACCATACGCCCAGCCGTGAGTGAGGACGTCATCCAGCCATTTTTTCAGTAAAGGCGGGTAGCTATACCAATATAAAGGGAATTGAAAAATAATATGGCTATGTGCTTCGAGTAAACCTTGCTCTTTCGGAACATCAATGCTCCAGTCCGGATACTCCTTGTAAAGCTCATGGACCGTAACTTCCTCTGGATGCTGCAGCAGCTCCTGTTTCCATCTTTTATTTACTCTTGAATTCTCAATATTAGGGTGTGCTAAGATCACAAGGGTTTTCATATTTAATCACCTTTCCGGCGGATATTGGTTTTGTGCAGCTGTTTATATTATTTTGGAAGCCTGTAAAAATGTAAATACACACAATAAAGTAACATGGTTACCTCAAAGTGTGCATTGGACTCCGGATCGTTATATGGCATGATAGAAATCATAAGATAAGATAGGCTAAATTAATTAGGGTGTGATGAGGTGGCTGGTATGAAAGAATATTATTTAGGCATAGAAGCAACGCTTGAAATTCTCGGAGGAAAGTGGAAAGCGTTAATCATATGTAATCTAATGTCGGGTAAGAAACGGACAAGTGAATTACAGCGCAGTATCCCGGGCATCTCGCAAAAGGTTCTGATCCAGCAGCTCCGCGAACTTGAAAGGGACGGAATGATCGGCAGACAGGTTTATAATCAAATGCCGCCCAAAGTTGAATATTATATAACGGAATATGGAACTACAGCCAATGGAATTATTGACGTAATGTGTTCATGGGGCAGAGCCAACATTGCAATCAGACAGCAGCAGGGTGAAGATGTGGTGTTGCTGGAAAATAATCCGGACGATGAGTAAACCTGCGTTGCATCACTATATAGAATGCCGCCATTGACAATAGTTTGATGTCAAACTATAATCCGTGTATGGAAACTAGAGATGTGATTTCACTGATCTCCAAGATCAGAGAGAAGGTTAACCGGTTCATTGTTGCAGAGATGGTGAAGCAGGGGCTGGAAGGTATCGGCACTTCGCACGGGGACATTATTTATGCGCTGCTGCAGAAGCCGAGGCTTACTATGGCAGAGATCTCCGCCAAAATTAATAAAGACAAATCGACCGTCACGGCACTGGTTGATAAGCTGGTGCGGCTTGGCATGGTGACGAAGGAAAGGGAGAAGGAGGACACCAGGTTTGTGTACGTTGCTCTGACGGGGAAGGGGAGGGAGCTGGAAACAGTTTTTGAGGCGATATCCGCAGACATGCTGGAGCAGTTTTACCTCAATGTCACCGAACAGGAGAAGGAAGCGCTGCTGGGCATTCTAATTAAAATCAATAACAACTTTTAAAAAAAATATATTATATAGTTTGATATCAAACTAAAATTCAAAGGAGGAAGTACTTGTGAGAGATTACACGACAGAATTGCCGCCGCATACAGAGAAATACATCGGAGAGAACGATCTGTATCTGCAGATATTTGCAGGAAGGAACCTCCCGGAAGACGCTGACCGCAGGCCTCCTTTACTGTTCGTGCATGGTGCCTTTACCGGAAGCTGGATGTGGAGCAAATACATTCCCCATTTTATCCGTGAAGGATGGACCTGTTATGTCATGAATCTGAGAAGCCATTACAGAAGCCGGGTGCTGGATATGACGGAGATAACCTTCGGGGACTATCTGGAGGATATAAGCGAGGTTATCGCTGAGTGCGGGGCTCCGCCTATTGTGATCGGGTTCAGCATGGGCGGGATTCTGAGCCAAAAGCTGGCGGAAACAGCAGAACTAGCCGGGCTTGTGCTGATCGATTCAAGTATTTGTAAGGAGGTTCATGATAGGGTGCCTTACCGGGATATCGTCCGGACACAACCAGGCCTCGTAGTGCCTGCCCCGGTTCGAGAGGAGCTGACGGGCATAGATGAATCGGCAGAGGATGTGGCTTTTCAAAGAAAGTACCTGACTATGGAGTCCTCCAAGGCGTTTAGCGCTTTTTCTTATCATTACGGTGCAGAGGGAATCCCAGTAGACAGCCGGTCTATTACTTGCTCTTGTCTGGTTATCCATGCTGTTAACAGTGCGGAGGACGACCGCCGGGGCAAAGTGAACGCAGAGCATTTCCATGCAGACTATAAAGGCCTGTGGAACACCACGCATACCGGGTTACTCGTAGGGCAGCGGTATGTGGAAGCAGTGCAGATTGTTCTGGAGTGGTTAAAAGGATTGACACGCAACTCCCCAGGGGTGATACTACCTGTAAATGTTGAAGATAGCTTTATACCTTAGAATACAGGCGGGATGCTATATTGAATACCAAACCCCAAACTGCGGTCATTTGGGCGATCCTCGCGGCTGCACTATATGCAATCAGCACGCCGGTATCTAAAGAGCTATTAAAGGAAGTTCCGCCAACAATGATGGCTGCGCTTCTGTATCTGGGTGCTGGTATGGGGATGTCGGTCATCAGTTGGTTTCGTTCCAGAAGAGAAGTAGCGAAGAGGGAAATGCGGCTGACCAGGCAAGAGCTGCCTTTTACAGCCGGGATGGTTGTCTTGGATATCGCCGCTCCTATCTTCCTGATGATCGGATTAACGGTGACAACACCTGCAACGGTCTCACTCCTCAATAACTTTGAGATTGTCGCAACCGCGCTGATTGCCCTTCTGCTGTTCAAGGAGTCGATCAATTCAAGATTGTGGCTGGCGGTTATCCTCATTACAGCTGCCAGTATGATTCTCTCTGTCGAGGATTTCGGCAGTATCTCATTATCGTGGGGTTCAATATTTGTGCTGCTTGCAGCTGTCTGCTGGGGACTTGAGAATAATCTGACCTCCAAGCTGTCCGCCAAAGACCCATTACAGGTTGTAGTGATTAAAGGATTTGGTTCAGGGTTAGGCTCACTTGTCATCTCACTCATTCTTGGAGAAACTACAGATCGCATCGGGTATATCTTTGCTGCGTTGCTGCTGGGATTTGTTGCTTATGGACTGAGCATCTATTCGTACATATATGCACAGCGGTATCTTGGAGCGGCGAAGACAAGCGCTTATTATGCCATTTCTCCCTTTATAGGAGTGCTGCTGTCACTGATCATGTATTTCGATTTACCGTCCTTTTCGTTTATTATGGCACTAATCATTATGATCGCTGGTACTTATTTTGCCTCTACGGACCGTAAGGGGACACGGAATAAATAAAAGGCCGCATGAACCGGATGATCCGGTTACTTGCGGCCTTTTTAGTGTGGATTTTTAAGTGTGGCTATAGTTCAATCTATATACATCCGGTTAGATTAATGGAATTTGACAGTTTTGATCCGTGATTCCTGTTCGTAAGTAAGCGGGCTTGGCGTTTGCGGGGTGTGCAAATGGCGCTCTACGCTGTATTCCATTTTCCGGTAGTCTTCTTCTCCCGAAGCCATCCCAGGCTGCCACATTCCGGTTACCCAATTTTTCAGTTCCTTAATTCCTGCCAGCATTGCATTCATCCTCCTTGGCGATGAAATCCGATGGTAAATAGGGTTTCAATCACTTTTGTTTACGCTTTCATTATAGCATGGATCAGTTAGGAATCAAAGGTGTGTCCGTGTGAAATAGACAATAAAAGAGTACAAAGTGTGAATTAGAAAGGGTTTGTGCTTCTTGAAGGGAACTGTGTCCTTGTGGGAGAGACAATTGGTCAATGAGGAATGGTAAAAGAAAAAGCGACTGCCGGAAATGGCAGTCGCTTGCAGCAAATTCCTGTAGGGAGAGCTTATTTGATACGTTTCAATGCGGCTTCCTGATCTATAGAACGCCGGGCCAGTATGTCCAGTGTAGCATCATGTAAGGTCAATGTTTTGTCTATCCGCTCCAGAGTGTCCCGGGTTGCACTGACTTCAGCATTGACTTCAGATACAACCTGCTGGATCAGTGGGATCAGCTTCGTGTCTTCTTTGATGCTGTCAATATCAGCCTTCATTGTGCCAAGCTCAGACTTAACCTCGCTCAGGTCAGATTTCATTCCCTGTAATTCCGTAAGAATCTGTTGCAGAATCGGATCGCTCATCGTCACAGCTCCTCAAATATAGATTACATCAGAAGCGGGCTCTTTGGATTATGTTTAATTATTATAGCATAAGCCGGGGGGACAGGCCGAGGAAAAAGAGCAAACTGGCTGAAGCGCGGCATTCCTGCCTGGAACAAAGAAAATCTCTAATTATGAGTGTTTTTTACACTAATAATTGGGATATTTACCAATCGGCAAAGATGCTATATTGATTTTGGTAAGCGGTTGCATAAAAATTCCGAAGCTGATTTTATGCATCAGCCGATTACAACAAACCGGGAGGAATAAACGATCCATGCCAAAAAAGAAATCGTTTCTGTCATTCATCTTCACCGCGGTCTTGCTGCTCGCTATGGTCACACCGATGGTCTCTGCTGCAACGGAAGAACAGGCGCCACAGGAGCAGGCAGCCGTAGCTGCCGCTGCATCCACAGGTCTTCAATCCTACGTAGATGCCATGCAGCCGGGATGGAATCTGGGCAATTCACTGGATGCGACCGGAGCCGATGAGACTTCCTGGGGCAACCCGGCCGTCACACAGGCTCTAATCAAGAAAATTGCTGCCCAAGGCTATAAGAGCATCCGGATTCCCGTGACCTGGGATGTACATACGGGAGCGGCTGCCCCGTATACAGTGGATGCGGCTTATTTGTCACGTGTCCAGCAGGTTGTTGATTGGGCAGTAGCAGAGAATCTGTATGTCATGATCAACGTTCATCATGATTCCTGGCTGTGGATCAGCAAAATGGAGCAGCAGCATGATCTGGTGCTGGCCCGTTATAAGGCGGTCTGGACGCAAATTGCCAACCGCTTCAAGGGATATTCCAGCAAGCTGATGTTCGAGAGCGTGAATGAGCCGCGTTTCACCGATGGCGGAACGACGGATGAGGCCAAGGCGATTCAGATGCTGGATGAGCTGAATGTGGCTTTCCATGGCATCGTCAGAGCCTCCGGCGGGAATAATGCCACCCGTCCGCTGGTGCTGTCCACGCTGGAAGCTTCACCGACGCAGACCCGGATGGATGCCCTGTACCAGACCATCACCAGGCTGAACGACTCCAATCTGATCGCAACCGTACACTATTACGGATTTTGGCCGTTCAGTGTCAATATTGCGGGATATACCAGATTCGAGACCGATACCCAGAACGATATCGTGACTACTTTTAATAATGTCTATAACACCTTTACGGCCAAAGGCATTCCCGTTATTGTGGGCGAGTATGGGCTGCTCGGTTTTGACAAGAATACAGGTGTGATCGAGCAGGGGGAGAAGCTGAAGTTTTTCGAATATCTGGCTTATTATCTGAAGTCTAAGCAAATTACACCGATGCTGTGGGACAATGGCCAGCATTTCGGCCGCACTTCCTTCCAGTGGTCCGATCCGCAGCTTTACAATATGATGAAGGCCAGCTGGACCGGCCGTTCGTCCACTGCTGAAAGCGATCTCATTCATTTGAAAAAGGGTGCCGCAGCCAAGGATGTGACGGTTAAGCTGAATCTGAACGGCAATACGCTCTCTTCAATTCTATACGGTAGCCAGCAGCTGGTGCAGGGAACAGATTATACCCTAAGCGGTGACCAGCTGACGTTCAAAGCAGCGAAGCTCACCAGCCTGACTTCTTCCGGTAAGCTTGGCGTCAATGCAGTTTTGACGGCCCGCTTCAACAAAGGAGCGGATTGGAATTTTAACGTAATTCTCTATAATACGCCAAAGTTAAGCAGCGTTCAGGGAACAGCCAGTGCTTTTAAAATACCGGCTGTGTTCAATGGCGATACTCTCGCTACTATGGAAGCCGTATATGCTTCAGGAGGGAATGCCGGCCCGCAAAACTGGACGTCTTATAAAGAATTTGCTTATACGTTTACGCCTTCCTATACCACGGGTGAAATCAGTCTGCTGCCGGAGTTCTTCAATGAAGTGAACAATGGTGACGTGATCCTGAAGTTCCATTTCTGGAGCGGCGAAGTCGTGAATTACAAGATCACCAAGAACGGAACGAGCGTTACCGGTACGGCAATGTAGATGTAGCACAAGCAGAAGATGTACATGAAAGCCTTCTTTTATCCTGCGGGATGGAAGAAGGCTTTTTATTGCGGCAGCCTTAAATATCCAAGAAAATCTTGGGGATACTATACCAAACGAACGGGGAAGGAGGGCATCTATGGAACCGGACACACAGAATATTCCTACGCTGCGGCATATTCTTGATGAATTCGATCAGTGTGCGGATCTCAGCCACCGGCGCTTTCCTGAACTCTCCGCCGATATTGTGTATTTCCCGCATACGGTGGATAACAACCTGCTAATCCAGGAAATATTGCTGCCCTTTGACCGGCTTCAGGCGGATGGGCTGGATAAGTTGTTCCTCCAGTCCCAATTTGTTGAGACAAGGGAGTCCAAAGCCGTGGTGGTCGGCATACTGGAGGGCTGTGTAGCTGTCTTCCACGGGGAAGCTGTCTACTTACTGGACGCCTACGGCCCGGAAGGCCGCAGTGTACAGCAGTCGGAAACGGAGACGGTAATTGCCGGCCCTCATGATGCCTTCGTGGAATCCGCTCCTACGAACCTGAGCTTAATCCGCCGCCGGATCAAAAGCTCGCATCTGAAAATTATCCGGTGTGAGATCGGAGAAATTTCCAAAACAACTGTGTACATCCTTTATATCAAGGATATTGCCAATCTTAAATATGTCCAGGATCTGCAGAACCGGATCAACCGGATTGAGACAGATGCGATTAATGACGGCGGGACGCTTACCCAGTTCATTGAAGATATGCCGAATTCGGTGTTCCCGCAGTTTCTGACTACGGAAAGACCTGATGTGGCTGTGTCGAAGCTGGCGGCCGGGCGGATCATCACCATCGTTGACAATAGTCCGACAGCGATCAGTGCGCCCTCCTCCTTTTTTGAATTCTTCTCATCACCGGATGATTACTACCAGCGCTGGGCACTGGGGACGGCACTGCGGCTGCTCCGGTTTCTGGCTCTTGTAATAACGATATCATTCACGGCGATGTATGTATCGGTAACTACCTTTCATTACGAGATGATTCCCGAAGCGCTGCTCCGAACGTTGGCGGAATCACGGAACAGGGTGCCGTTTCCTCCTGTTTATGAAGCGCTGCTGATGGAAATCATGATCGAGCTGCTGCGGGAAGCCGGAGCGCGCCTGCCAACCAAGATTGGACAGACGATCGGGATCGTGGGCGGGATTGTGATTGGTCAAGCGGCTGTACAGGCTGGCCTGACAAGTAATGTGCTTATTATCGCAGTAGCCTCATCTGCCATTGCCTCTTTTGTGATTCCCAGCTATATGATGAGCGCCTCTATCCGCCTGATCCGCTTCGGAATCATAATACTCACCGGAATATGGGGCAATATTGGACTTGTAATGGGTATAGCCCTGATCGTAATTCATTTATCCAACCTGACGAGTCTGGGTTCGTCCTATCTGACCCCTATTGCTCCAATGAAGACGGGAGACTGGAAGGATGTGTTTATCCGTGCTCCTTTCTCGAAGCTGAGCAGCCGTCCGTCCCAGAGTAAGACCATGAATTCCATCAGGCAAAAAAACAAAAAGTAGGAGTGGACGTTATGCCCGAAAAGCTGCGCCCCTTTCATATTGCCGTTCTAATGCATATGACCCAATCCGGAATTGTGATCTTCACATTGCCCCGCAATCTGGCCGACTATTTCGGTACCAACGGATGGCTTTTTCTGGTGCCGTGTATCGTAGTCTCTACCTTCAATATCTATTTAATTTCACTGGTCTTCCGGCTTGGCCAAGGGAGGTCTGTATTTGAGATTATGGAGCAGACAATTCCAAGGCCGGTGCTGTATCCCTTTTATGGCGGCCTGGCTGCGGTCTGGCTTGTTTTTGGCTGCATGATCGGCAAGAAATACGTACTAATCTTCCAAATGCTGTCCTTCCCGACAACGAATCCCATGGTGTTCAAGCTGGCTGTGGACATTCTGGCCTTTCTGATGATTACCAAAGGAATCTATTCCATCTCCAAAGCGGCAACGCTGTTCTTCTGGCTGTCTGCCTGGATGTATCTGCTCATGCTGTGGTTTTTTCCGGCGTTCCGCTGGGAACGCCTGACTCCGTTTATTCTCAAAGGCGGGCATAATCAGTTCAAAGGAGCGATGGAGATCTATTCCGCTTTTCTCGGTTACGAATTATCGATACTGCTGTTCCCTTACGTGAACAAGAACAAAAAGGCTATGGCGGGCGTCTATGCGGGAAATCTCTATTTAGCTGTGCTGTATATCTCGCTGGCGATCATCTGCTTCGGGTTCTTCAGTCTGGGGCAATTGAAAAAACTGCTCTATCCCTTGCTTGATTTGCTGGCGTATATCCAATTTCCGTTTATAGAGAGGCTGGAGAATCTGCTGTACGGGCTGTTTCTGTTCCCGGTTCTGGTCACTGTTGTAATGTACTGGTGGGCGGCACAAGAGTCGGTACGAAGAATGCTCCCCAGGATAAAACTATCCGTGCTCTCTTTCTTACTGATTGCGATTTCCTACAGTATCTCTTTTATTCCGAAGACACTGGATGCAGTGGGGGTCTGGATCACTAACCTGGGGTATGCGGTGACCGGGATTGCTTTCGGGTTTCCTGTACTATTGCTTCTATTGCTGCTGATTCAGCGGAAAGGGGGAGAGGTCCGTGCATAGACAGAATTATAGCTTGGCAAGGTTGTCCCTGATTCTATTGCTTCTGCTTCCTCTGCTGCTGACCGGATGCAAAAGCGACGAGAGAATCCTGGAGAAGCTGGGCCTGGTGCAGACGGCGAGCTATGATCTTGCAGAGAATAACAGGATCAAAGTTACCTCCTGCGTCCCGGTCATTGACCCGGATTCCTCCGCACGCCGTGAGCTGTTGTCTACTGTCTCGGATAGCATTAAGGAAGCGAGAATCATGTTCTCCAGACAGACGGATTTGACGGTTGTCAGCGGGCAGCTCAGAGATGCATTGTTTGGTCTGAAGCTGGCCAAAGCCGGACTCGGGGATTACATTGATACCCTGCTGCGTGATCCCTCTATAGCCCTTGGCGTCAAGGTTACAATTATTAACGGGGATGCCGGAAGATATATCAATCACCTGCTGGAGAAAGAGGCGGCCGGCAACAGCATTCCCAATACCACTCTGTATGAATTCTCCCGTGACTATAATGACGATGGCATAGATCCGGTGGCACCGATAGTAAAGGATAGCGGGGACAAAGCCGTTATTGACGGCATTGCCTTGTTTCAGGAGGACCGTTACAGAATGAAGATTCCGGCTCAAGACGGGATCTTCTTCGGGCTGTTCCGTGATGACCTGAGGCAAGGGGAGGCCGCTCTCCATTTGGGGGAAGAGGATGGCCGGCCGGTGGTAGTGATGTTCAGTTCATTATTGAATTCACGCAAGGTGAAGGTTCATCGTCTGGGGCCCGGCCGGTTCAAAGTCGAGCTTCTGGCGAATATCCAGGGCTCCGTGCTTGAATATACCGGACACCATTATCTGAATAAGGCCGGGGTAAGACAACAGCTGGAGCGGGATATCGCAGACGTAATTATGGCCAAAGCTAAAGAAATGGTGTCGCAAATGCAGCAGCATAACGTGGATAGTCTCGGAATCGGGATACAGATAAGGAATACTCTGAGCTATAAAGAGTGGAATCAAATGAATTGGCGGGAGGTTTATCCGCAGGTGGAGATAGAGTGCAAGGCCAAGGTGACAATCAAGGATTACGGGAAATACATGTAGGCACTACCCTGATTATTTCAATTTATAAATATACAAAATAGGGCAATGGGTGTAAAATTGCATTACTTAGGTCTTCCCGGCGAGCAGAATAGCATGGATATACAGAGAAACGGGTGCTGCCCTTCAAAGGGGGGCATTAACGTTTCTACTTCTATGCCTATATGTGAATAAATGCGCATGGACCTCAGGCCTGAGGGGATTATGCCGCATTGCACCACAGGGTTATCCTGCTCCCGGAAGCAGAAGCGAAGGTACAGCAACAAGATGAACCGAAAAGAGACGGAGGAATTAAGAATCATGGAGAGAAGAAACTGGAAGCACCTTATGAAAATAGCAATGTTGACCGCTGCGGTTGGCCTGGTAGCGGCTGGCTGCGGAAATTCCAATAATGCAGGCAATGCCGATAATGAAAGCTCCGGAAATGCTGCGGAAGCTCCAGCTGAGGCGGTTACCCTATCGCTGGGTCTGCTGCCTTCTATTGATGCGATTCCATTTATTATTGCGCATGAGCAAGGCTTTGATAAAGAGCATAATGTAAACCTCGATATCCAGACCTTCAAGAGCGCCAAGGACCGGGATGTAGCTTTTCAAGCCGGCAAAGTAGATGGTCTCAGCGCAGATCTTGTAGCGATTTCCATCTATAATGAAGCGGGACTGGATGTCAAAATCACCAGTACTACAACGGGTGAATTTGATCTGCTGACCGGAAATGATGAAGTCAAAGAGGTGAAGGATCTGAAGGGCAAAACTGTCATTCTGTCCAAAAATACCTCGACCCAATATACCGTGGCGATGATGCTGAAGCAGGCCGGTCTGACTGAAGACGATATTACAGTGACCGAAGTGCCGCAGATTCCAACCCGCCTGGAGCTGCTCAAGAATAATAAAGCCGATGCAGCCGTCCTACCGGAGCCGTTCGTGACGATGGGCAGAACTGCAGGCCTGCGTGTCCTCAGCTCGACCCATAGTGCGGGAATCAATCCGTTCGTGCTGGCTTTCCCGCAGAGTGCGATTGATGCCAAGGGACAAGGTATCCGTGATATGTACGCCGCTTATGATGAAGCTGTAGATTATATGAAAACGCATGACCAGTCGGAATATATCGATCTGATTATCAAGGAAGTGGGTTATCCGGACACGCTGAAGAATGAGATTAAGGTGCCGGAATACCTCCCTGCTTACCAGGTAGATGTGAAGGAAGTGGAAGCTGCCTTCGCCTGGGCCCGTGAAAAAGGACTGCTCACCAAAAATATATCGGCTGAAGATGTGATCTCCGATGTCCAGTTTAAAGAATAGCGGACTCCGCATTAACAACCTCCATGTAGCCTACGAAAAGGGTCAGCTGGCGCTCGGAGAGATGAATCTGACCCTGCCGGAGCATGGGATATATACAGTAATCGGTCCTTCCGGCAGCGGCAAATCCACACTGCTGCGGGCGATTGCCGGACTGCTGCCGGGGTATGAGGGGGAACTGCTCTTCAACGGCAGATCCGTCCATGACAAGGAGACGCTGATCGGCCTGGTGCCGCAGAATTATGGGCTGCTGCCCTGGAAGACGGTCCGTGACAACATTCGGATTGCCATGAAAATTGCCCGCCCCGGCAGCGGGAGCACAAACAGGCAGGAGCAGGACGTGCAAATCCTGCATTGGCTGGAGTCCATGGGTATAGCCGGGCTGGCCGGCCGGTTTCCGCTCTCCCTGAGCGGAGGACAGCAGCAAAGGGTAGCTATTGCCCGTGCATTCGCCATTCTGCCGACCATTCTGCTGCTGGACGAGCCGTTCTCAGCGCTGGATGCCATTACGCGGGAAGGGCTGCAGCAGATTTTTATCGACAACTGGCAGGCGCATCCGGCAACCACACTGTTCGTCACCCACGATATAGAAGAAGCGATTCTCCTGGGGCAGAAGATTATCGTGATGCTGCCCGGGCAACAGGAGCCGCCGGAGATTCTCGACAACTCCGCTGTGTTTGCCATGAAGCATGTGGACAAGCGGGAGAGCGATGAGTATTTCGAGCAGAGTAAGAGAATCAGAAAGGTTATGATGGAGAAATGGTGAAAAAACGGCATCTCCCTCACCTGCTGCGGCTGCTGTTCGTTTTTGCGGGCATGAATGTAATCTGGTATATAGCCTATCTGCTGATGAATCATTCCATTCTGCCAAGTCCGGGTGCGGTCTATGAAGCTATGTTTCAGTTAGGCGCGCGTGATGTGGCGCTGAATGTGGGCTACAGCCTGCTCCGGATCTTCGAGGGTGTGCTGCTGGCGCTGCTGCTCGGATTGATGGTAGGCCTGCTGATGGGCCGCTCTCCGCTCTGGAACAGGCTGCTGGATCCGGTGGTGTATCTGACCTATCCGATTCCCAAGATTGCGTTATTGCCTGTAGTGATGCTGTTCTTCGGCCTCGGAGAGACCTCCAAAGTGCTGATGATTATGCTGATCCTGCTGTTTCAGGTAATTATATCCGTACGTGATGGTGTGAAGGCGATCCCTGAGAGTACATATGATGTTCTGACGAGCATCGGCGCCAGCTCCATGCAGAAGTTCTGGAATGTGACGCTCCCCGGCGCATTGTCGGTTATTCTCAGCACCATACGTATCTCTCTTGGAACGGCAATATCGGTGCTGTTCTTCACCGAAATTTACGGTACGGAGCATGGCATGGGCTTCTTCATTATGGATGCCTGGCTGCGGCTGGATTATCCGGAGATGTATGCGGGAATTATGCTGTTCAGTCTGGTAGGATTTGTCCTTTTCCTGCTGGTGGATCTGCTGGATTACCGGTTTATGAAGTGGCGGCGTTAGTCTGTACACGGGTATTGTCCGCATAAGGACGGTGCCCGTTTCTACTTGTTTGAGAATGCTGTAATTTCCTGTCGCAAATATAACATGGTAAATATATCTAAATATAATTATAATTAGAATATCCATGTTACCTATTTGAGGAGGATGAAATGTTTTGAACAGTAAACGTAATCAATTTATTCAGCAAACCGCCCGGACAGCCCTGATTACTTCGGTAGCGCTTGCATTACTGCTGCCTGGCGGGCTGGCTGCTGCGGATTCCAGCTACACTTCGGTAATGGTGCCTCTCTCCACAGCAGCTGCCGGACAGGCCGCCAATTCCGCAGCCCCGGACCCGGCCAAGGCCAAAATCACACAGGAGCAGGCCATTGCCAAGCTAAGAGAGCTGTTTCCCGTTCTGAAGGAAGCGACGGTATCCAATGTACGGCTTGGCACGGATTCTTATCCTCCTTCCGGGAACCAGATGGTGTGGAATGTCCAGTGGCAGTACCAGCTGGGCAGCTCAGGTTACGGGTTCTCCAGTTTGGTCGATGCGATGACAGGTGATCTGGTTAATACGTATATTTCTTACCCTATGTTGAGGGAGAATGCTTTTTACCCTCCGGAATTCTCCCGGGAGGAGGCACTGGAGAAAGCCCGCAGCTTTATTGCCGCGGCCGCACCATCCCTGGCAGCCAAGGACCTTGTACTGGATGATAACGACCAGACTTATATGGGCAGGGACGCACTCTTTGGTATGTTTGAATATAGATTTCCGTTCAGAATCTTGAGAAACGGGCTTGCCTCGGCAGCGGATATGCTGAACATCTCCGTCGATGGAAACGGGAATATCGTTCAATTCAGCAAACCGGCTACAGACGGAGTGTATCCGTCAGCGAAGCCGGCGGTTTCCCCGGAATCAGCAAGCAAGCAATTTGCCGGGAACTTTAAGGTTGGGCTCTATTATATCCCTCTATATAAAGATGGCGCGGCAGTACGCTGGATTCTGGGCTGGCGCCCTGAGAGTGAATCCCTGTCCCTTTTAGATGCCCAGACTGGCAAAAGCATAGATAATGAAGGCAAGGCAATTACGGCAGCTGTCACTTATGAGGCGGTTCCAGAGCGGAAGAATGCTTTCCAGCCGGCAAGCGCCGCCGGGCTGACCGCAGCTGCAGCGGCGAAGCTGGTACAGCAGGTCGCCGCGATTCCTGCAGAACGCAAGCTTTCAGGTCAGAACTCTGGCATGAATTCCCAGAATGATAAGCAAAAGCTCTGGAGGTTATCCTGGGAAGCAAGCCGCACGGCTGCGAATATGGCAATGCCGGAGCGTACTTACGCTGAAGTAGACTCCAGCACCGGAGAAATCATTCAATTCCAGCTGGATCAGTATGGCGGCCAGGAATTGAAGGAACAGCCTGCACCTGCAGGCGGAACCAAACTGACGCAGGCACAATCCAAGGAGAGAGCGATAGAGCTTATCAACCGTCTGTATCCTAAGGCCAGCGGAAGTCTTAAGCTGGCTGAGCATGGAGGAAAGTGGAGTATTCTTGAGGACGGGAAGGGGTACCGTTACCAGTTCGTGCGCTATTATCAGGGTATTCCGGTTAGTGACAGTAATATAGTCATGACTATGGATGTTTACGGCAGACTGCTAAGCTACATGAATACAGGCAGCACCGGTTATGAAGCGCTCAAAGACAAGCCCGTTCCGGCAGTTTCCGGGGCGGAAGCACTTCAGAGCTATCTCGGCCGATATGATCTTAAGCTGCAGTACAGCAGTATAGGCGGATATAATATAGACAATAAGTATGTTGAACCGGCAGTTAAGCTGGTATATGCTCCGACTCCGGCAGATTCTCAGGATACCTATAAGGTACTGGATGCGCAAACTAAGGAATGGGTCACGACCTACGAGAGCCCGTTGCAGTCACGGAGTGGTGCGGAGGCAGTTGATCTTAAGGGGCATGCAGCAGAGCAGGCACTGACCGAGCTGCTGAACTACGGCGTGCTGAGCGTAGATGCGGATAAGAAGGTGAATCCGGACCAGGAGATAACGGCCGGAGACTGGTTCACCCTGATTGCCAGATCCTCAACACCGTATTATGCAGGATATTCGAATGGTTCCGAACCTAAAGCCGTGGCTGGAGTGAGTCCGGACAGTCCTTATTATGAAGCCGTCAGCTATGCGGCAGAGCGTGAATGGATCAGCAGAGAGGCTGCGCTGCAGCCTGAGAGTAAGTTAAGCCGCGAACAGCTTGCTGTTCTGCTGGCCTCCTTCCTGAAGTACGATAAGATTTCAGCTTTTCTGGGTAATGATTCTGTCATAACCGGCTTCAGTGACAATGCGGCAATTCAGGATAAAGGGGCAGTAGCACTGGCTGTGAAGCTGGGACTGCTGCAGGGAGAGAACGGGAAGTTCAATCCACAGCAGATTGTAACCAAAGCGCAGGCAGCTAATGTGATCATGAAGCTCGTAGAGCTGCAGGGCAGAACCGATCAGGTGATCGGCCAATAGAGAATGGAGCACAGCAAAGCCCGTTTCCGCCACTATGGCGGGAACGGGCTTTTTGACGTCGCATTATGAAGTGGAGAAGCTTATTTGCCGAGCTGTTTGTCGACTTCCTTGACGGGATTCTCGCCGACATTGTCTTCGGTCTTGATGCTGCTCATGAACCAGCCTGTAGCCGCAATAATAATCAGAACTACGTAGAAGGTCAGTTTCCACCAGGTGCTGTGCGCGAAGTCTTCAGACAATACACCCAGCGAAGGATGTGCAAGAGTGATGACGGCAAGCTTAATCCCTACCCAGCCGACAATGAAGAAGGCGGCAATTTCGAGACCTGGACGTGTGTGGAGCAATTTGACGAAGAAAGAAGCGGCAAACCGCATAATAACCAGGCCGATGAATCCGCCCGCAAAGATTACCAGGAACTGTCCGCCGTCAAGTCCGCCAATATGGCCAATTCCGCTTGGCGGAAGAGCAACGGCGAGGGCGACAGCTGCGAGGATGGAGTCTACTGCAAAGGCGATATCTGCAATCTCAACCTTAAGTACGGTGAACCAGAAGCTGGCTTTCTTCTTGTTGACAGCCCCGGAAGTGCCGCTTTCAGCTGCTTCATCCGTGACCGGTTTCTTGAACAGTAATTTTCGGAAGATGTGATTCCCCGCGATAAATAACAGATAAATTGCGCCGATAGCTTGTACCTGCCAGATATCGACCAGATAAGAGATGACGAAAAGTGATCCGAACCGGAACACAAACGCTCCTGCCAATCCGTAAAAGAGCGCCTTCTTACGTTCCTCATCAGGAAGATGTTTAACCATGATTGCCAATACAAGTGCGTTGTCTGCGGCAAGCAGCCCTTCCAGTGCGACCAGAACGAGCAATACCCATCCGTATTCTAATAATAATCCCCAATCCATTGCTGTTTCCTCCTCATGTGGCTCTGGATACTTTTCATAAAAAATACCCTTATTACCATTATTGTAACCAAAACTATATAAAAAAGACCTTTACCAAACAGATTAGCCTTTGGAATAAAGGTAACCTGATTGGTAAAGGTCTCGCTAACAAAATGAATTGCCGATAAAACCGGAGAATATCCTCATATTCTCGTATTGACGATTTTATCTAACAGCTACTCCCCTTTACGGGATATATGAAATTTTAGGATTTACGTATCTGACTAAAAGTATCATATATGAGTTGAGAGGCGTTGTCAATGTTTATGAGAATAAATATCATCAGGAAATGATTGTTTTGAAAACGGAAACATGGCACATACGAGTTATATAACTTGACATACCATATGTCGAAACTGCAAACATAAGGAAATTAAGGGCAAATCAAGCTTTATCCTAATTGACGATGCCCTGTTATGAAAATATGATGAGACTAATTAAAGCAGCGAAGCGACGTTGGTGTTATAAAACATAACACATGACTGAGCGGATATCCAATTGCCTGTCGCATATGAGAATGTCAGGGAAGCTTAGCTTACAAAACTTAAGTGAATGCTTCCGAAGCGAGTTTTACTGCGAAGTGGTTTCAAGGAGTAGATACTCCGTAAATCTAAGCTGATGCTTCCGAAGTGAGTTTTGTACGAAGATTGTACAGGGAAGCTTAGCTTACAAAACTTAAGCGAATGCTTCCGAAGCGAGTTTTACTGCGAAGTGGTTTCAATGGAGTAATACTCCGTAAAACTTTTAGGAGGTGGGAAATGATGCAGCCGTCATGTATATCAAGTGAAGCGGAGGAGGAGATTAGCCGCCACCCTTGCTACAGCGAGGAGGCCCACCGGTTTTATGCCCGGATGCACATCCCGGTTGCTCCCGCCTGTAACATCCAGTGCAATTACTGCAACCGCAAGTTCGACTGTGTAAATGAAAGCAGGCCGGGCGTGGTCAGTGAAGTGCTTACACCGGAGCAGGCGGAACGCAAGGTGAGAGGCGTTGCCGCTCAGCTGATGCAGCTCTCGGTTGTGGGTGTAGCCGGACCCGGAGATCCGCTGGCGAATCCGGAGCAGACATTTGATACCTTTGCCCGGGTCAAGAAGTATGTGCCAGACGTGTCCCTCTGCCTTAGTACCAACGGACTTACGCTGTACCGGCATGTGGATGAGATTATCGAGCTTGGCATCCGGCATGTCACCATCACCATTAATGCCATTGACCCTGATGTCGGCCAGGCGATTTATCCCTGGGTATTCGATGAAGGGGTCCGGTACGAAGGAAGGGAAGCAGCTGAGCTGCTGATCAGCCGCCAATTGCTGGGGCTTGAGATGCTGGCGAAGCTGGGGATTCTGGTCAAAGTGAATTCGATTATGATTCCGGGGGTCAACGATCATCATCTGCCCGCCGTGTCCCAAAGAGTAAAAGAACTCGGGGCCACGCTGCATAATGTAACACCGCTGATTATCGCGCCGGGCAGCCAATACGAAGCGGATGGACGCAAAGCGCCCCGTCCGAAGGAATTGCTTAACCTGCAGGAGCTGCTAGGCCGTGACGGTATGAAGGTCATGCGCCATTGCCGCCAATGCCGGGCGGATGCGATCGGGCTGCTGGGCCAGGACCGCAATCAGGATTTCCCGCTTGAAGCGATGGAAGCTGAACCGGTCATTAATGAAGAAGCCCGGGCAATGTTCCAGAGTGAGCTGGATACCAAAATCCGCGAGCGCGTCAAAGCCAAACAGGCCAGACGCATTCAGGCAGGCGGGCCGAAGACCAGAGTCGCAGTTGCCACTAGAGGCGGCGATAAGGTGAATCAGCATTTCGGTCATGCCACTGAGTTTCTGATTTACGACACTGACGGCGCAGATGTACAGCTCCTGGGTGTCCGCAAAATACAAGCATATTGTCATGGCAAAGCAGACTGTAACGGCGACAAAGCCGCCACGCTGCAAGAAATCATATCTATTCTAAGTGATTGCCGCATTCTTCTCTGCTCCGGTATCGGCGATGCTCCAAGAGCCAGCCTGAACAAAATCGGAGTCCTGCCCCTCGTCCGCAAAGGCGGAATTCAGGAAGCCATTCTCGAAAGCGTCAAGTACAGCTCTTATTTTGAAAATATAAACATTTCGAAGGGATGATGAACAATGAGACAAATAGCTTTCTACGGTAAAGGCGGTATTGGTAAATCGACAACTTCACAAAACACCCTGGCTCAGCTGGCTACAAAATTCGGACAAAGAATAATGATCGTAGGTTGTGACCCTAAGGCAGACTCTACCCGTCTGATCCTGAACACGAAAGCCCAGAACTCGGTGCTTGAACTGGCGGCTGAGCTTGGCTCGGTAGAGGATCTTGAGCTTGAAGATGTATTGCAGACAGGTTTCGGCGACATTATCAACGTAGAATGCGGCGGCCCTGAACCTGGAGTAGGCTGCGCAGGACGCGGGATCATCACCGCCATTAACTTCCTGGAACAGGAAGGTGCCTATCAGGATCTGGACTTCGTATCCTATGACGTACTTGGTGACGTTGTATGCGGCGGTTTCGCCATGCCAATCCGCGAAGGCAAGGCGCAAGAGATCTACATTGTCTGTTCCGGTGAGATGATGGCGATGTACGCGGCGAACAATATCGCCCGCGGTATCCTGAAATATGCTACCAGCGGCGGTGTAAGACTGGGTGGCCTGATCTGCAACAGCCGTAACACGGACCGTGAAGATGAGCTGATTATGGAATTGGCCCGCCGCCTGAACACACAGATGATTCACTTTGTGCCACGCGATAACATCGTTCAGCATGCCGAGCTGCGCAGAATGACTGTTGCCCAATATAATCCTACCCATCAGCAGGCGAAGGAATATGAAACGCTGGCTGAGAAAATCCTCAATAACAAAATGCTGACCATCCCTACTCCGATTTCCATGGAAGAGCTGGAAGAGCTGCTGATGGAATTCGGCATCATCGAAGATGAAGAAGCTGCAATCAAGAAGCTGCAGGCTTCCGGTCAATAAGACTCTAAGCCGTAATCTACAGAGTGATCCGGTGAACGGGAGTGGAGAGACGGCCTTCGCCGGATCATCTCAGGTGGTATTAGCCACGCAGGCGGCTTAGACGTCCTGCATCAAGAAAAGGAGGGTCAATACATGGGACTGAATATCGAAGATAATAAAAAACTGGTAGAAGAAGTTCTGGAAGCTTACCCGAAAAAAGCGAAGAAAGACCGCGAGAAGCATTTCCAGGTTGCTACAGATAATGCAATAGATTGCGGTACTTGCGCAGTCAAGTCCAACATTAAATCCCGGCCGGGTGTGATGACTCCGCGCGGTTGTGCCTATGCAGGCTCCAAAGGTGTAGTCTGGGGCCCGATCAAGGATATGGTTCACATCAGTCACGGACCGGTTGGCTGCGGCCAATACAGCTGGGGCTCACGCCGTAACTTTGCGAACGGGACGCTGGGTATTGACAACTTTACGGCTATGCAGATCACCAGTGATTTTCAGGAGACGGATATTGTCTTCGGCGGAGATAAGAAGCTGGCCGTAATCATGCGTGAAATCACCGAAATGTTCCCGCTGGCCAAGGGGATCTCAGTTCAATCCGAATGCCCGGTCGGTCTGATCGGTGATGATATTGAAGCGGTATCCAAAAAGATGTCCAAAGAGCTGGATATGCCTATTGTTCCGGTACGCTGTGAAGGGTTCCGGGGGGTCAGCCAATCGCTGGGCCACCATATTGCAAACGATGCAATCCGCGATTTCGTCATGGGACGTGCGGAGCTGGCGGAGACCGGCCCGTATGATGTCAACATTATCGGCGACTATAATATCGGCGGTGATGCCTGGGCATCCCGTATCCTGCTGGAGGAGATGGGCCTGCGCGTGATTGCCCAGTGGTCCGGTGACGGCTCCCTCAATGAGCTGGAAGTAGCCCACAAGGCGAAGCTGAACCTGATTCACTGCCACCGTTCGATGAACTACATGGTGGATCATATGGAGAAGGCCTACGGTATTCCTTGGCTGGAATACAACTTCTTCGGACCGACCAAGACCTATGAGAGTCTGCGGGCGATCGCCGCCCTGTTCGATGCTACGATTCAGGAAAACTGCGAGAGAATGATTGCTAAATATAAGCCGGTGATGGATGCCATTATCCATAAATTCAGACCCCGGCTGGAGAACAAAACGGTCATGCTGATGATCGGCGGATTACGTTCCCGCCATACCATCGGAGCGTATGAGGATCTGGGGATGGATATTGTAGCTTCCGGTTACGAATTCGCCCATAAGGATGACTATGAGAAGATGCTTCCGATGCTGCAGGAAGGAACCATCATTATGGATGACCCTACAGCCTATGAGCTGGAAGAGCTCACCCAGAGAATGAACATAGATCTGGTAGGTTCAGGTGTGAAAGAGAAGTATGTGTATCACAAAATGGGTGTTCCATTCCGCCAGATGCACTCCTGGGATTACAGCGGTCCTTATCATGGCTTCGATGGCTTTAAGGTTTTTGCCAAGGATATGGATATGACTGTGAACAGCCCGGTATGGGATCTGGTAACCCGGAAATCCAAAATCCAGCCAGAGGAGGCGAGCATATGAGCAAGGATGATCTGAACATTAAAGATAATACCAGCTTGTTTAAGGAAGAGCGTTATGTTCAGCAGCGGGAGAACAAGAAACAGTTCGAAGCGCCTTGCAGCGAGCAGGAAACTGCTGAAGCACTCGCTTACTCCAAATCCGCTGAATATATGGAAAAGAACTTCAGCCGCCAGAATGTGGTCATCAATCCGCATAAAGCCTGCCAGCCGCTGGGTTCCGTAATGGCCGCGCTCGGATTCGAGAAAACACTGCCGTTTGTACACGGCTCGCAGGGCTGCAACGCCTACTTCCGCAGCCATCTCAGCCGTCACTTTAAAGAACCCACGCCATCCGTTTCCACTTCAATGACCGAGGATGCGGCCGTATTCGGCGGAATGAATAACCTGATCGACGGTCTGGAGAACAGTGTCGCGCTGTACAAACCGGAGATGGTTGCCATCTGTACCACCTGTATGGCTGAGGTTATCGGGGATGACCTCAACTCTTTTATCGGCAATGCCCGGATCAAAGGGGTGATCAGTGAAGAATACCCGGTAGCTTTCTGCAACACCCCAAGCTTCGTAGGTTCGCATATCACAGGCTATGACGCCATGATCAAAGGCATTCTGAGCTACCTCTATACCCGTTCGGGAATCGAGAGTAAGCCGGGAAGCGGTGCGGAAAGCGGAGAGAAGCTGAATGTTCTGCTGGGGTTCGAGCCGTACACCGGCAACTTTGCTGAACTGCGCAAGATTCTGGCGGCTTTTGATACCAAGTACACGATCCTGGGAGACCACAGCGGAAACTATGACTCCCCGGCCACAGGAGAATACGAATACTATTATGGCGGCACGAAGCTTGAGGATGTTCCGCAGGCAGCGAATGCACTGGGAACCTTGTCTCTGCAAAAATATACGCTGAAAAAGACGCAGGAATATATCAGCGGAACCTGGAAGCAGCAAATCTCCGCATTATCGACACCGCTTGGGATTAAAGGTACCGATAAATTGCTGGAAACGATCAGTGAACTGACGGGACTGCCGGTTCCTGCTTCACTTACTGAAGAACGCGGCCGCGTAGTAGATGCGCTCATGGACAGTCATCCTTACCTGCACGGCAAGCGGGTTGCGCTTGTAGGTGATCCGGATCTGCTGATCGGTCTGATCGGGTTCTGTCTGGAAACCGGGATGGAGCCAGTGCATATCGTCTGCTCGAACGGTGATGTTGATTACAATGAAGTGAAGTTCAAGGATGAAGCAGTGGCGCTGCTGGCGGCAAGTCCTTACGGTTCAGAAGCAACTGTGCATGTGGGTAAAGACCTGTGGCATATGCGCTCGCTGCTGCTGAATGATACGGTTGATCTGGCAATCGGCAGCTCCCATCTGAAATTCGCCGCCAAGGATGCCGATGTTCCGCTGATCCGGGTCGGATTCCCGGTCTTTGACCGTCATCATATGCACCGTTATCCCATTATCGGGTATCAGGGGACGTTAAATCTGCTTAGCTTGATTGTGAATACCATCCTTCAACAGCTCGATGATAATAATTCCGGATTTAACTTTGAGCTGGTGCGCTAAACATAGATTTATCAGCTATCTAAGTTAAAGTGATCACTAAGAGTGAGAGGGATTACTGAAACTTTCTGAAATGAAATGTATATTATTAATGTAATTATTTGAATAAATGTAAAAATACTAAGCCTGGCATCCTTCGTCCCCCGGTACGTTCGGCAGCGGTTATTATGACCGGAATCCGCGGGGGCAGCGGAGGGCCGGGATTCTTGCCATCATGTGCAAATGCCGCCTCAGGAACAGCGCAAGATTTGCGTGAAACACAGCATCTTATGCGAAGGAGATGAAGAGCCGATGGACCCTGTTCGAAAAGACGAATTTGATTCCGAGGCTTGCGGGAGCATAGCCCCAAAAGCAAAGCCCTGTCCGCGGCCCAAACCGGGTGAAGCAGCTGGAGGCTGCTCCTTCGATGGAGCCCAAATTACGCTGCTGCCGATTATGGACGCTGCACATCTTGTCCATGGACCGATTGCCTGTGCCGGTAATAGCTGGGAGAGCAGAGGAACGTTATCAAGCGGCCCCTCCCTGTCCCAATATGGCTTCGCTACGGATCTTACGGATTCCGATATTATTTTTGGCGGCGAGAAGAAACTGAAGGAAAGTATCGACTATATTGCCGAGCGCTTTGCGCCTCCGGCAATATTTGTATATTCAACCTGTGTGACAGCGCTGATTGGCGAAGATATGGATGCGGTCTGCAAGACGGCGGCTGAGCGGATCGGGATTCCTGTGATCCCCGTGAACAGTCCCGGCTTCGTCGGCAGCAAGAATCTCGGCAACCGCCTGGCCGGTGATGCCCTGCTGCAGTACGTCATTGGTACGGGAGAGCCGGAGCCGCTGACGCCGCTGGGCGTGAATCTGATCGGAGAGTATAATATCGCCGGTGAGATGTGGGATATCGAGAAGCTGATGAACAGCGCAGGGATAGCGGTAACCTCACGGATAACGGGAGATGCCCGTTACAAGGAGATTACCTGGGCGCACCGGGCGAAGGTGAATATGGTGGTCTGCAGCCGGGCGCTGCTGGGCCTTGCCAAGGAGATGGAATCCAGATACGGCATTCCATATTTCGAAGGTTCGTTCTATGGTGCCAAGGAAACGACCTATTCGCTGCGGCAGATGGCGTTTCTAATGAATGACCGTGAGATGGAGCGGCGGGTGGACCGGCTCACCGAACGGGAAGAGGCCCGGTTAAGCCAGGATCTGCGGCCTTACCGCAAGCTGCTGAAGGGGAAACGGGCGGTGCTCTATACCGGCGGTGTCAAAAGCTGGTCGGTGATCTCGGCGCTGAAGGAGCTGGGTGTCCAGGTAGTCGGGGTAGGCACGAACAAAAGTACTGAGGATGATGTGCGGCGGATTGCCGACCGGGTGGGCGACGATACGGAATACATTCCCGAAGGCGGAGCAAGCCGGATTATTAAGACGGTCAGGGAACGCAAGGCTGATATTATGATTGCCGGCGGACGCAATATGTACGTGGCGATGAAAGAGCAGATCCCGTTCATCGATATTAATCAGGAGCGGCACAAGGCGTATGCCGGATATGAGGGACTGCTGAGGCTGGCCAAAGAGCTGACCTATTCGCTGGCGAATCCAATCTGGAAGCTGGCGGCGAGCCCGGCCCCATGGGATAAGGAGGCTCCTCCTTATGACCGTTAACCGGAGAAAGAAGCCGGCATCGGTCAACCCGCTGAAGATCGGGCAGTCGCTGGGTGCCGTGCTGGCACTGCAGGGCTGTTACCGGGCCATGCCGCTGATTCACGGCTCCCAGGGCTGCTCCGCTTTTCCGAAGGCGCTGCTGACCCGGCATTTCCGGGAACCAATTGCCGTGCAGACCTCGGCGCTGCAGGAGATGGATGTCATCTTCGACGCCAACCGCAATCTGGAAGAGGCGCTGAATCTGGTGCTGAGCAAGCACCGTCCCGATATCATCGGCATTATTGGAACAGAGCTGACCGATGTGGCGGGTGTAGATTATCAGAACATGCTTAAGACGTATAAAAGAGAGCGGAATATGCGCGGCGGTCTCGCCTTCTCCGTCGTGCTCCCTGATTTTCGCGGATCACTGGAATCGGGCTTCAGCTCTACGGTAGAAGCCATGATTGACGAGATGATCCAGCAGGTCGGGCACCGGGGGTCCAGGAGTGTAAACACCCGGCAGATCACCTTGCTGCCGGGATCATTCTTAACCCCGGCCGATGTAATGGAACTGAAGGAGATCATCTCCTCCTTCGGGTTCGAGGTGATTGCGCTGCCGGATATCTCGACGTCCCTTTCCGGCCATCTGCTGACAGGCTTCTCGCCGCTGACCCGGGGCGGGGTTCCCCTGGATTCCATGCTGCAGAGCCTGCAGTCCGGGCTGACGATTGCCATCGGCGGGAGCATGGAGCGTCCGGCCCGGCGGCTGCACAATGCGCTGGGCACGCCTTATAAAGTATTCGAAGGCGCAATGGGACTCAAAGCCACCGATGAACTGCTGCATTTCCTGCATCAGATCAGCGGGGAGCCAGTGCCGCTGCGCTATTGCTGGCAGAGGGAGAATCTGCTCGACAGCATGCTGGATGCCCATTTTCAGTTTGCCGGAATGTCGGCTCTGACGGCGCTGGAACCGGATCATTTGTATTCGGTCTCGGGATGGCTGGAGGAGCTGGGGGTAGAGCAGAAGGCGCTGATTACCTCATACGAAACTCCGCTCGTTGCCGGAATGGAACGCGAGGTATGGGTGGGGGATCTGGATGATGCCGAGGTACTCGGCAAGGGAGCGGATTTGTGGATCAGCAATTCCCACGGGCTCGCAGGTGCGCAGCGGATCGAAGCAGCGTTTATGCCGGCCGGATTCCCGGTCTGGAATGAGCTGGGTGCTTATATGTCTGTCTCGGTCGGGTACCGAGGCGCTATGGAATGGAGTAATAAAGCAGGGAATTTGTTAATGCAAAGGGAGGCAGGACACCGTGAAAGTAGCGTTCGCCACAGATGATGGAAACCGTGTAAATGCCCATTTCGGACAAAGTCCGATGTTTGCTGTATATAATGTAACGAAATCAGGCGCCTCACTGGTTGAGCTGCGCAAGCTGCCAGCGGTGCTGAACCAGGATGAAGCAGGCAAAATCGACAGCCGGCTGGATGCGGTAAGCGACTGTACCCTGATCTTCATCATGCAGATCGGTGCGTCAGCGGCCGCACGGGTGACGCGCCGCAAGATCATGCCGGTGAAGGTGCCTTTCGGCAGTCCTATAGAGGAACAGCTGAAACGGCTGGTGGAGATGCTTCAGGGTAAGCCGCCTATGTGGCTGGCCAAGGTTCTGCGGGCGGAGGAGAATAGCGGGAGCGAAGGGGGAGAAGCGAATGGAACCCATGGCTAATGAGCATGCGGCACTGCAGGATAAGGGGAACACGGAAGCCCCGGCAATGAGGCTGCGCAGCCGGAAAGTGCGCAAGGAACTGAATCAGGAGACAGCGGATGCTCTGGTCCGGCGGCTGTGCCATCTGCTGGATGCCGGAGATTTCTTCGGGCGTAATGCCATGCTTCCGCCGCTGGAGAAGATCGGGAAGCTGTTCCTGGCTACTGCAGAGGATCAGAATCAATCCGAATTCAATTGTGCCGTGTCTCCGAAGGTGCGCCAGCAGGTACCGCTGCTGTTCCAGGCGATGGCCGGAGTGATGGAAGAAAGAACGGGCCTTATGATCCAGAGTACCGCTGAGATTAACGGCGAGGGCTTTGGACGGGGGCTGCTGTACAGCGGCAGAGTTATCCTGGTACTCAAAAGCTTACGCGCCGGCGCCCCCTTCCCGTTCACTTCTGCAGAGAAGACGATCCGGTACGGGGTGGAGTGTATAGAAGAAGGGCAGGCTTTTCTGGATAAATACAAGGTGATGACTTCAGAGCACGGGCTGCTCAGCCTGGAGGGCTAGAGCAATGGGGCAGGAATCAATATCTATATCTGTAGTTACGACTATCCCAGAATAGAAAAATTACTAATATAATTTATCTATATAAGAATCACTAAAGAAATAAACAAAAAGCGAAAGAAGCGGAGGGGAAATTTGGAACTGTAGGAGCGGTAGCGACCGCCTTTGTCACCGGATTTCTACCGCGGAGAGCGGATTAGATCAAGAAATCTGGTGACAACAGCGGCCGGAAGTCCAAATGTTCACCGCAGCGACGACTAAGCTTCAAGTTCAATCTTAAGTGCGCCTTATATAGTTACAGGGGGATTCAGGGATGGAGCAGCTTGCCGGAGGTTTGGAGCTGGAACGGTATGCCCGGCAGCTGAAGCTGCTCGGGGAAGACGGGCAGAAGGCACTGAAGGAAGCGACGGTCATGGTGGCCGGCATCGGCGGACTTGGCGGAACAGCGGCACTCTATTTGGCGGCGGCGGGTGTCGGCAGGCTTATTTTGGCCCATGAGGGAAACATTCTCGCGCCGGATCTTAACCGGCAGATTCTGATGGATAGTGATCATTTGGGGCAGGAGCGGATGAGTACGGCTATTGCCCGGCTGCAGCGGCTGAATCCGCACGTGGCAATTGAAGGCTATAATTCTAAAATTGAATATAACGCGGCCAGACCCTGGGTAAGGGATGCCGATATTGTGATTGATGCCCGGTACGATTTCCCTGAGCGGTACGCGCTGAACCGTCTGTGTGTCGATACGAACACGCCTATGGTGGAAGCGGCAATGTATGGCTTTGAAATATCGCTGACTACTGTGATTCCAGGACTGACGCCTTGCCTCGAATGCCTGTATCCGGATGTGCAGCCGCAGTGGGAGCCGTTTGGGTTCCCTGTTCTGGGTGCAACCTCCGGGATTGCAGGTTGTCTGGCAGCGCTGGAAGCCGTAAAATGGATTACAGGGGTAGGGACAACTTATGCGGGCGTAATGCATCGCTTCAGCTCACTCGACTTCGCCTGTTATAGCGTCCATATTACCCGTAATCCGAATTGCGCTTGCTGCGGAGAAGGAGGTAAACCGTGAAAAGTCTCAAGCTATGTGACACGACACTGAGGGATGGTGAACAGGCGGCTGGAGTTTCATTCACGAGGGCGGAAAAGCTGGAAATCGCAAAGTTGCTGTCGGAGTGCGGAGTAGAGCAAGCAGAGGTAGGGATTCCTGCCATGGGCAAACGGGAGCAGGAGGATATCGCGGCCATCGCTGAACTGGGACTCCCCATGAAGCTGATGACGTGGAACCGTTCGGTTCCCGGAGATATTGACAAGGCAAAGGCTACCGGAGTGAACTGGAGTCATGTCTCCATTCCGGTGTCGGAGATTCAGCTGCAGGGCAAGCTGGGATTGTCGCAGCATGAAGGTCTGAACAAGCTGCTTCGTGCAGTGGAATACGGGCTGCGGCAGGACATGACGGTGTCGGTAGGCATGGAGGATTCCTCCAGGGCAGATCTGAATTTCCTCATTGAAGTGGTGAATACATTATATAAGGAAGGCATCCGCAGGTTCCGTTATGCGGATACCGTCTCGGCGCATCATCCGGGGCAGATGGCAGAACGTGTGAGCCGGCTGCTTGGTGCAGTGCCTGGGGATGTGGAGCTGGAGGTGCACTGCCACAATGATTTCGGTCTGGCCTGCGCGAATACGCTTAGCGGCATCGCGGCAGGTGCGGTATGGGCCAGCACAACGGTGGCCGGAATCGGTGAACGGACCGGCAATGCGGCCATGGAGGAAGTAGCCATGGCCTGGCGCTATTTGTACGGCGGGGAATGTGCGGTCCGGCTGGAGCTGCTCAAGGGCTTGGCTGACAAGGTGATTGCCGCCTCCGGCCGCAGTGTCGGCGACGCGAAGCCGATTGTGGGGCAGCTTGCCTTCACCCATGAATCGGGGATTCATGTGGACGGGCTGATGAAGGAGCAATCGACGTATCAGTCCTTCGATCCTGCGGAGGTAGGCCGGGCTCACCGTTTCGTGCTCGGCAAGCATTCCGGCAGCGGCGGTGTCACGCATGTGCTGGAGCAGCGGGGCCTTGAGGTCAGCGCTGACACGGCCGGCCGGCTGCTGGAGAAGGTGCGTGAATATGCGGAAGCCCGCAAAGGCACCGTGCCGGAGTATATGCTGGTGCAGTGGCTGATGGAAGAGCAGCAGCGGGCTCAGAATGCGGTATAGAACAGCATTGAAGTGTTGATCATATTAAGCAGCGCAGGTTTTCCTTAGGGAGAACAGTGCTGCTTTTTTGCTGTGAATCCGTCATTTTCTGAAAAGATAACTTGCATCGTTTGCAGGAAGCATCTACACTTTGAGCAGGATATTACTTCGGAAGAAAGCAAGGAGAGTGGGCAGCTATGACATTGAGGAAAACGATCTTTTTTGATATTGACGGCACAATTTATGATGAAGAAAAGCAGATTCCCCCGTCCGCCAAAGAAGCAATAGCCGAACTGAAAAGACGCGGCCACCATGTGGCGATTGCTACCGGAAGAGCGGACTATATGTTCGAGGAGCTGCGCGCGGAGCTGGGGATCGATTCCTATGTTTCGCTTAACGGACAATATGTAGTATATGAAGGAAAGCCGGTGTACAGCAACCCGATTGAGAAGTCTACACTGGAGGAACTTACCTTGTTCGCTGAGAAGCTGGATCATCCGGTGGCATACACAGATACGGCGGGTATGAAAGTAAACGTGGCCGATCATGAGTATATCAAGACGAGCATCGGTTCGCTGAAGCTGGTGTTTCCGACGCATGATGCAGAATATTTTCTGAAGAATGACACGCATCAGGCGATGATATTCTGCCCGCAGGAGAGTCAGGCTATATACACTGAGCGGTATCCGCAGCTGAACTTCATCCGCTGGCACCCGCTGTGTATGGATGTGCTGCCGGGCAATGGCTCCAAGGCTAACGGAATTGCGGAAATGCTGAAGGTTATCGGCGTCCGGAAGGAAGATGTATATGCTTTTGGCGATGGTCTGAATGATGTAGAGATGCTGGGGTTCGTCGGCTACGGTATTGCTATGGGCAACGGGGAAGCTGAAGCGAAGGCTGCCGCCGCTTACGTAACGAAGCATGTCAGCGAGGACGGGATTTACGAAGGCTTGAAGATGGTCGGACTGCTGTAAGGCAGGGGTGGATGGTGTAAGCGGAAGCCGGGCGTTTCCTGGCCTGAGAGATGCCGAAAGAGTATTCTATTGCAGATTGTGCAGTAGGATGCTCTTTTTTGTGTATGCCCGGCTTCTAAAGGGCGGGTTGTCCGGCAATAGTATATGTTTTAGCTGGACGGGGTGTGATAAGGCGGGTGAACAATTATTGGCTTGCCCGGATGAATTCAGCTTGTCCAACCGGTATAAATGCCCAGTTTTCGCTAAAATAAATATTTGCCTACGGGATGAATGTCCATGCCCTGCCCTGGGTAAACGGAGTAGGATACATAAAGTCTATTGGAGGTGCTAATTATGGGTCGTCCGGAACTTAAGAGAAAAAAACGTATTTGCAAAGACGATGTATTGGAGTGTCCGCTGCCAAAAATTAAACGTCCGAAAAGAAAAGTGCATGATAACAAATGCAACTGCAAGAAGATTATCGTCAAAAAGCAGATCGTACGCGTTAATATTCCATTAGGGGCATTGGGAGCAGCCGGGGCAGCAGGGGCCCTGGGTGCTGCCGGAGCTGTAGAGGCGCTGGGAGCGGCTGGCGCTGCAGGTGCGGCAGGTGCGCTTGGCGCAGCAGGAGCAGGCGGAGCGCTCGGTGCACCGGGCGCCGCCGGAACACTCGGCGCAGTCGGTGCGGCCGGAGCGCTGGGCGCTGTAGGCGCAGCGGGTGCCTTGGGTGCCCGTGGAGCAACCGGCACATTGGGCGCGGTAGGTGCCGCCGGGCTGCTGGGAGCGGCTGGAGCCGCTGGAGCGCTAGGCGCAGTTGGAGCCACAGGCGCACTCGGCGCAGCGGGAGTCGCCGGCGCCTTAGGTGCCGCCGGAGCTGCCGGTGCAGCGGGAGCGCTGGGAGGGATCGGTCCGGCGGGAATTGCCGGACTGGTTGGCCCCGCAGGGCCGGCGGGCGCAGCAGGACCTGCGGGACCTGTAGGACCGGCAGGAGCAGTGGGGCCTGTAGGGCCAGCCGGAGCAGCCGGAGCAGTGGGGCCAGCAGGACCGGCCGGAGCAGCCGGGGCAGTGGGGCCTGCAGGACCGGCCGGAGCAGCCGGAGCAGCGGGGGCAGCCGGGGCCACTGGTGCCACAGGTGCGGCCGGCCCGGCTGGAGCTACGGGAGCCGCAGGAGCGGCAGGTCCGGCGGGGGCTACCGGAGCAACCGGAGCCGCTGGCGGGATTGCCCAGTTCGGTTATGTATACAATCTCGGCGCACAGGTGGTGCCGATTGAGGCGGATGTATCTTTTGATACGAATGGCTTCCTTACGCCCGGGATTACGCATGCTCCGGGTACAACCACCATTTCGGTTACCAATGCGGGTGTCTACGAGGTTAATTTCTCGGTATCCGGTGTAGAGCCGAGCCAGTTTGCCCTATTCGTGAATGGCGCACAGGTTCCGGGGACGGTATATGGTTCGGGTGCAGGAACACAGCAGAATACCGGGCAGGCCATTTTCTCCCTGTCATCCGGAGATGTGCTGACGCTGAGAAATCACAGCTCGTCGGCAGCAGTCACACTACAGACACTGGCTGGCGGAACACAGGCGAATGTCAATGCGTCGATTGTCATTAAGCAGCTGGCCTAGCAGTAGCAGAAAGCAGAGTGAATTGAAGGTTACAGAACAGGCTTGGAGGGAGGCGGGGTACCGGGTAGAGGGTATCCTGTCTTTTTGTTGTGCAGGCTGCAGGCGGGTGAAGAGGTACCTGGCGCTATTTTCAGCTGGAATTGAACGGGCTTAAGCCGCAGGTCTATTCCATGGACGGAGTGGAGCTGTCGCTATATCTCTTCGCTTCCGCAGAGGAGCGGGCTGCAGGCTGGGAAGATTTCGGGGAGCAGACGGCTGCTGCGGATTTGATTCCTTTTAAAGCCTATCAGGAAGGGGCCTTGCTTATGTTCTACATCCACGGTGAATCTGCGGCAGAGGGGCAGAAGTGGAATGAGCAGCTTGATAAGCGGCTGAAGGCAGCCATACGGGGATTGATTGCGGCGGAGTAGGCGCATGCTTTTCGAATAAATTGTTATCCTCTTCCTTCGGTCTGGTTAAGATATATTAATATGTCTTACAGAGGCAGGAACCAATAGAAGCGGAGGGAATCTAAATTGAACCCCAAATGGTGGAAAGAAAGTGTTGCCTACCAGATTTATCCGATCAGCTTCATGGACAGCAATGGTGACGGGAAGGGCGATCTGCGCGGAGTGTTATCGAAGCTCGATTATTTGCAGGACCTCGGCGTAGATGTGATCTGGATCTGCCCGATTTATAAATCACCGAACCATGACAACGGCTATGATATCAGCGACTATTGCGGCATTATGAAGGAATTCGGCACGATGGATGATTTTGACCTGCTGCTGCGCGAGATGCATACCCGCGGGATGAAGCTGATGATGGACCTGGTGCTGAATCATACCTCGCATGAGCATCCGTGGTTCGTTGAATCCAGAAGCTCGAAGGATAATCCCAAAAGGGACTATTATATATGGAGAAAAGGGAAAAACGGCGGTCCGCCGAACAACTGGGAATCCTATTTCAGCGGTTCGGTCTGGGAGCTCGATCCCCGTACGGATGAATATTATCTGCATTTGTATTCCCGTTTTCAGCCCGATCTCAACTGGGAGAATCCCGCGGTGATCGACAAGCTGCATGAGATGGTGGAGTGGTGGCTGAAGAAGGGGGTTGACGGCTTCAGGTTTGATGCGATTGCCCATATTGTGAAGGCCGAGGGTTATCCGGATGCCCTGAATCCCGGCGGCACGCCGACCGTACGCGCTTATGATATGTTCTCGAACCTGGAGCATGTGCATACGCTGCTGCAGAATCTGCATGATCAGGTGCTCTATTACTACGATATTATGACGGTAGGGGAAACCTCGGGTCTTGGGCCGGAGCAGGCGCTGGATTATGTCGGTGACGGACGCCGCGAGTTGAACATGACCTTCCAGTTCGAGCATATGAATCTGGATGCCGCCTCACCGGGCAGCGGGAAATGGGATGTCGTGCCCTGGAAGCTGGGTGACCTGAAGAAGATTATCAGCAACTGGCAGACCGTTCTGCATAACCGGGGCTGGAACGCCAACTATCTGTGCAACCATGATCAGCCGCGCTCGGTGTCGCGGTTCGGCAATGATCTGTTCTACCGTATCCCGTCAGCCAAAATGCTGGCGACCTTCATCCACATGCTGGAAGGCACCCCCTACATTTATCAGGGTGAAGAAATTGGGATGACCAATGTCGCCTTCGAGTCGATTGATGATTACCGGGATGTAGAGACGCTGAACTTCTACGAGGAAAAGCGGACCGCCGGCGTTCCCGAAGCCGATATTATGGCCGCTATTCATACCAAAAGCCGCGATAATGCCCGCACGCCGATGCAGTGGGACGATGGTGAGGATGGCGGATTTACGACGGGGGTTCCCTGGATTAGGGTGAACTCGAACTCCCGGGAGATTAATGTGGCTAATGCAGTCAAGGACCCGGACTCCATTTACAATTACTATAAAAAGCTGATTCAGCTTAGAAAACAACATCAGGTGATCGTCTACGGTAAATATGGTCTGCTGCTGGAAGAGCATCCCGAGATCTATGCCTACACCCGGACGCTGGAGGACCAGCGGCTGCTGGTCATTCTGAATTTCTATGAACGTGAGCCGGTATTTGAGCTTCCGGAGGAATTTCAGGCGGCGGAGAAGCTGGAGCTGCTGATCTCTAATTATCCTGCAGCCAAAGAGGATGATCTGCGCAGTCTGAAGCTGCGTCCATATGAGGCGCGTGTATATCTGCAGCGCTTAAGCAGCAAAACGTAAGGCCGGACCCGGGTTCCCGGACCGCCGACTGAAGAACCCAAAACAGCAGTCCGGGAGTGGTCTCCGGGGATTGCTGTTTTTTTTCACGAAAATAAATAATTATTCAATCTATGTTCCGGCTGAATTGTGATCCTGATGCTTTGTTTCCACAGTAAAAGACGGTACAATAAGCGTTATTAAAGAGAGGCATAAGACCGTACTGGGAAAAAGGCTGTGGAGGGAGTAATAGAGAGATGAGTGAGTGGTACGAAACAAGCTTTGGCGAGGACTATTTAATCGTATATAGACACAGGGACTTCGGCGGTGCACGCCATGAGGTGGAGACGATGATCGGCTGGCTGGACTTGCACAAGGGTGCCAGGGTGCTTGATCTCTGCTGCGGTATGGGCCGCCATTCGCTGGCTTTGTCGGAGGCCGGTTATGAGGTGACCGGGGTTGATCTATCCGAGGCGCTGCTGCGTGAAGCGCGTTCGCAGGCGGGGGCGGAAGCCGTAACCTGGCTGCGGTCTGATATGCGTGAGCTTCCCTTGGAGGGCGGATTCGATGCAGTGGTCAATTTGTTTACTTCGTTCGGATATTTCGAAGAAGACGAGGAGCAGATCAAGGTGCTGAAGGAAATCTGCCGGATGCTGAAGCCGGAGGGCAAATTTATTATTGATTTTCTGAATCCGGCTTATGTCATCCGCCATCTGGTGCCCCACTCTGTCCGTGAGGACGGGGATACTCTGATCGATGAATCACGCCGGATTGAGGAGGGTTATGTGAAGAAGGATATCCTTCTGATCTCGAAGGCTGGAGGGGCGCCCCGGAAATATCATGAACGGGTGAAGCTCTATTCCGTGGACAATTTCCGCGAGATGATTGCTGCTGCCGGGCTGCGGCTTGAAGCTGTGCATGGCAGCTACGATGAAGAGGAATATGATGCTGAGTCCTCAACCCGGATGATCTTCACAGGAGCTAGACCATAGATGGCGGCGGGAAGAAGAGCCGGAGGAGGAGAGAGGATTTTGCACAAGGCGGATATTCAATCTTGGGATGGCGGAGTTCTGCAGGTCTCTGTGCCGATGGGGCTGCCGCTCCGTCAGGTGAACAGCTATATTCTGCCTGACCGGGACGGCAGGATTACGGTGATTGACCCGGGTCCGCACACCCCGGATGCAGAGCTTGCCTGGCAGGGTGCTCTGGAGGAATTGGATCTGTCCTGGTCCAAGGTGCGGGATATCGTCGTTACCCATCATCATCCCGACCATTATGGTCTTGCCGGCTGGATGCAGTCGCGCAGCGGTGCTCGGGTCTGGATGTCGGAGCGGGCTCATGCTGAAGCCGGCCTGGCCTGGGGCAGCGGGGCGATTCTGGATGAGGCTTTGCCGCTGTTTTTCCTGCGGCACGGCATGCCGGAGGTCTGGATTCAGGGCATCCGGGAGCATCTGGAGAGCTTCCGGCCGGAGGTGACCCCGCAGCCGGAGGTCACCTATATCAATGAGGCGGAGCCGTTTGTGATGGGCAGCCGCAAATGGCAGGTTCTGATGACCGGCGGGCATGCGCCGGGTCATGTGTCGCTCTACCACGGCGGCAGCGGGCAAATCTTCTGCGGCGATGCTGTGCTGCCGCAGATTTCGCCCAATGTCGGCCTGCAGCCGGGCAGCGATCCGCAGCCGCTGCGGACGTATCTGCAGGGGCTGCGGGAGCTGCGCAGCCTTGAGGTGGAGCTGGCGTTCCCGGGCCACCGGGAACCGTTCAGCGGGTTCACGGCGCGGGCGGACAGCCTGCTCCGGCATCATGAGGAGCGGCTGGATACTACAGCCGCATTGCTTGCCGGCGGACCGCAGAGCGGGTTCGCCGTCTGTGAGGGGCTGTTCCGCAGCCGGATCGCGACTGCGCATCAGATGCGGTTCGCGATGAGCGAGGCGCTGGCCCATCTGGCCGAGCTGGTGCGCCGGGAGCGGGCGGCCGAGACGGAGGACGGCCCCGGCGGGAGCATATTGTTCACGGCGGCGGTGTCCGGATAAGCTGCAATAGATTGCTTGTTGCAGACCTAAGTCCATCTGTGTCCGTCGCCGTCTCTCCTTGAGGCTGTTCTTACAAC
The DNA here is from genome assembly GCF_013141775.1 of Paenibacillus phytohabitans. Taxonomy (GTDB): domain Bacteria; phylum Bacillota; class Bacilli; order Paenibacillales; family Paenibacillaceae; genus Paenibacillus_AQ; species Paenibacillus_AQ phytohabitans. The sequence goes on along the minus strand of NZ_WHOB01000061.1, from coordinate 304 downwards.
CGTTGCGGGAACCGTACCCTTTGCTGTTACCACTACTATTACTACCACTACCACCACTATTACTATTACTTTTACTATTACGAATACTTCCAATACCAAACAACAACCAGAATACAGCATACTTAAGAGAAACGGGCACTATCCGCCAAGGAGGGTACCCGTTTTTTGTGTTAGTTTAGAAAAGTACCAAGTTACTCCGAGTGGCGGGAACAAGAAGTATCTTTAAATTCGCCGGAAGTGGGCATATGGGCCAAATGTATGCGAAAAATCGAATACAATGTGCTAGCGCGAAGGTAATCGGACC
>NZ_WHOB01000060.1 GCF_013141775.1 Paenibacillus phytohabitans | reverse complement strand
GTTGGTAGTGTGGCCAGCTGGGGAGCTCTGGGCGCTACGCCGACAGCGTTAGGGTCCGGACGAAACAGCGTGCAGTTGTCGTGGTCCTGCAGGCCAAGAATGGCACAAGCAAGTTACCGGACAACCGACAAGCTCCAAATGTATATAGTTCAAGGGTGGAAAAGTTCGGACTATAAGGTCAAATCTTAATGAAGGATACGGGATCAAAAATTACATAATAATGAATTTTTCAGAAAATATCGATTTATTTTATTGTTTTCGATTGTAATAGGAACATTAGTTCCTATATTATGATGTATATAAGAACTAATGTTCCTATATAAAAATATGGAGGAATTAAATTGATATATAATATGGACTGTGTTTTAGGCTCAAAGCTTTATTTAGGTGATGAGAGTGTAGATTTAATAATTACTGACCCACCGTATAATTTAGGATTCGCTGGAACTAATATGACAAAAGATAAAAAACCACGTTTTAACATAATTGCGAATGATAAATTGTCAATTAGAGATTATAGAAGGTTTACCTTGGAATGGTTGAGGGAAGCTTTTAGAGTATTAAAACCTGGTCGGCACATTTACGTTTTTATTGATTGGAGACAGTACCCATTGTTATTTCGATTGATGGAGTATGTAGGTTTTTCGATAAAAAATTGTATAGTCTGGGATAAAAAGAATTTCGGGATGGGCTGGCAATATAGATATCAGCATGAATTTGTTATTTTTGCTGTTAAACGAGCAAAAAAAGTTCGCAGAGTTGGCTCAAGATCTACATCAGACATATTGAGAGTGCCGCGCATTAGTGGAAATAAAACAATTCATCCTACTGAGAAGCCGAATGATGTAATCCTTCCAATGATAATTAACAGTAGTGAAGAACAAGAACTAGTAGTGGACTTTTTTGTAGGATCGGGGCCTGTTCCTGAAATATCTCTTAGCAACAATAGAGAATTTATAGGGTTTGAAATTGACTCTAATTATTATACTACTGCCTTGGATCGATGTGGCAAAAATCAGGAGGGGAAGGTATGAAAAAAGGATTGACAAAAAGAGAAAATCAAACTTTAAGAGTTATTGAAGATTACATAATTGAGAATAAACACGCACCAACAATAAAGGAAATCGGATCAATTATAGGTTGGAGTTCTACGTCTACGGTTTATGTTTTTTTGGAACGTCTGATAGATAAAGGATATATTGAAAAGGAAAAGAATAAATCTAGATCTCTAAAGGTGATAAATCATGTCTGACGGAGATATTCAATTTAAGAAAAAATATAGTGACAGTAGATCAAGATACGTGGGAAAAGTTGATGGATTCTGGGCTGAAATTGAGCTGAGTTCTATAGAATCAAGGTTAGGAATTGGAGAAGGTAAGATTTTAAAACTCCTTTTAGTACCTAATCGGTCTGAAGATCTAAAAAAAATTATTATTTATGACTGTGGATGGAAAAATGGAACACCCGACAATTCCATTGTACAAAATGCATTAGATAAAATTGTTAGTTATTTTGATGGAAAAGAGATCAATTGGAGAAATGGAGACTATGTAGGTAGAAAAATAGTACCTTTCAGCAGGGTCTTAGGAGGATAAGAGAATGAAGGTGGGACAACAGATAGAAATCATCTATAAAGATCTCTCAGGGAAAATAACGCAAAGGATTGTTAAAATTTACTGCGTTAGAAGCGATAAATTACTTGCTAAATGCGTGAAATCTGGTGGAATAAGGTCTTTTTTTATTAAAAGCATCTTAGCATGGAAACCGGTAGCGATTATGTAATACGGGGATTCGAAGAAAAAAGACAGTCGAAAATATTGTGAAAACGTTAAAATAGCTTTAATAAAGAGCAATTATAAAAAAAGGAGATGCAGTTTTATACACTGCTCTCCTTTTTTTATAATTATCATTTAGTTAATTGAGAGTATAAGTATATGTGGAGGATCAAGGGTTTGTGATGATGTGCCAGTGCATTGCAATGGACTCCTTTAACTTGTGGCTTTTCAATTTTCTAATCGCACTCCTGGCTGTTCTTACACTATCTGTGAACGCCCTTCAATAGTTTTAGACATTAAATAGCCAGGATTTAATGAATCCTGGCTATAGTCATATATATTAAAGGCTAGTGATTAGCCTTGTAAATGAAAAACAGGGGGTTTCCCCCCTGAAGTAGCAGCTTTCTCTATTAGTATATTCAACGAACAGAATTTCATACCAGCTCATTTGTTTCCATGAGTATTTTTATTATCAATAGACATGAAGATTGCGTGACGAACTTCAATTAACAAAATTTTAGTGATAGAGTCCTTTGGGGCTCTTTTCTTGTTTACTGTTGCGGTTTTTTTCGGATTTTAAGATTGTTGTCCTTTGCAGTTTGAATTATAGCTGTTGCTAACTCTGAAACGTTTTTTTTACCCATGAGTATCCCTCCATGATAAAAGTATAACCCTTTTTAATAATGGTATACCCTTTCCCATAACCGCATAAATACATAATAACCCTGCAACAAAGTAACATTGTTGCAACTATAAAGGAGGTTTTTAGGTGAATCAGGAGGTGGAGAGTAGTAGGAAAACGAGAACAGATAAAAAGAGGGCGGTTAGTCCATTTATAAGTAAGGATCATTTTGAATTGATTAGAAAATTGGCGTACATAACAGATTTACCTCAGAAATCTGTTGGGGAAATATTAATTACAGAAGGCATGAAATCAAACAAAATTATATCCAGTTTAAGGGTGCTTTTTCGGCGCGAGTTTGCAAAGGATGCAGATCATCTATATTTGGGTGATCTAGCAAGAAAACCTTATCGATGTAAGTTGGGAACAGATAAAAAAAGGCTTCCTATGCGGTTTTTAGAGAAAGATTTTAATAATTTGGCTTCGCTAGCCTATGCTCTTGATTGTTCTATTTCCATGGCAGCGGGTTTGCTAATAAAAATGGGAATGAAACGGGATGATTTATATACATTGTTGAGCCAATCTTTACTAAAACGCATGAATCATGAGGAAATACAGGATATTAGAAAGCTCTGCCGGATACTTGATAAAAATAGCCCGGAGCACTACATAACAATGCCCCTGTTAATTTCTCATGCACTAGAATTAGGTATATCAAAGGGGAAAAGTATCAAGTTCATTATTTTAAGTTGGAAAGAGAAAGTGAGATGAGGGGAGTAGGGCTGGGTGGTTAAAAAAGCGATGTGAGCCTATTGGTGCCAAACGCGCTACAACGATCAATTAAGATGAAGGTTCTCATGCTGATGAACAATAGGGTAGCCTACAGATCCTATAGAGCTTCGACTGGACATAGATCCTGGATTCTGGCTCGTGACAGGGAACACAACGTTCGGAGAGAATTTATTAGTTAACACAAAGGCGGCCCTCTATTAGGAGGGCCGCCTTTGTGTTAGTTATTAATGGTAAACGGTAATGTTGGCTGAATACCCTTCTCCCAAAGCTGTTACTCCAAATCCAACATAGTAAAACTTGTTTACGTCCAGATTAGAGAAAGTTACGAGTGTGCCTCCAGGAACAGGAACAGATGAGGTGGTTAAGACACTATTTGAATCTCTACTGTATAGACGCACATATGCACTTGTTGTAGTTTGATTCGAATCTTTTGATGTTTGGATATTTAAATACAGTTTTCCCAAATTATTCGGTGAAAAATAATAATTAGTAAAAATTTCGCTATTGTCTGTCCAGAACGAACCGGTGTAAGATCCGTTAGCGGTAATATTATAAAAAGATGTTGGTCTTGATTGGCTACGAAGGGTGATGTCACCAAATTTTCCCGCGTCTGTTGAGTTTACAGAAGTTGTAGGGGCTTCTGTAACAGTGGCCACAGGCTGAGAAGAAGTCTTAGCAGATATAACAGCATCTTTATTCATATCATCAGCATTTGCCGGGAGAACGAAGTTAACCGTACTCGGTTGTGTAGATACCTGAACGTTAGAAGCACCTGGAGCCTTTTCTGGAGTTACTGGAGCTGCGGATGCACTGATAGATAGCGATAGAGCCATACTCATAGACAATAACAACATAGATGAGCGACGAAACTTTTTCAATTATATCCCTCCTAATTTCCTTATATTTTTAAGGTCTGTTGACCTTTCTTCATTATTATACCAATTTATTACTCATTTTGTAATACAATAATTACATAAGCTCCAAAAATTCCCGGAGATGGGCATTGAAGATCGTTTTACTTTTGTAGACAAGCAGAGTGGGAAAGACTTTGACCGAGAACAGTATAAGGCTATGCTTCTTGTGCTGAGAGAAAGGGATTTATTATACCTGGATGCTCTGGATCGGCTCGATAGAGGTAGCTTTGGAGTCAACAGTTTCCCAACCTTGTAGTATTTTAATAGACTCGACTTGTCTTTTGTTGTCCCAGGTAATAAAGAGCTGGTCTTCTAGATGAATTAGCACTATTGGATCTGGCCGCTGGATTTACCTATGGAAATGCGGCGCGTACTTGGGATTGATATTGGCGATCCGTTTGAATACTTTGTAGAGGAAGCAGATGAACGCCTGATATTGAGGAAATATCGAACCCTGGAATGCATGTTTTGCGCTTCCACAGAAGGGCTGTCTTATTTTAAAGATTATTTCATCTGTGGTTCATGTTTGCCTGAAGGGGGAGGGTTATTCAATCCGGAAGTGGCTGCTACGTTGGAGGAAATAAACACTGAAATAATTATTAAACCAAAATGGGTGCGAAGCAAGGAAACACTTCTCCGGCTGACTAAGGCCATGGAGCAGTACCCGGATGCACCACAAAAAAAATGGGCCGAACTGGTGGGAGTATCCCAGGGACGGGTCAGTCAGTTGGTACGAGATTTGAATAATACAGCCCGCCGATCTCCTGGATCTGGCGAGGAATAAGATAGGCGCTCTCCTGGATAGTCGGGAGAGCGCCTTTGTTCGCTCTGCCTGGTTTAAACCAGGCGAATGGTTGTAACCAATGGGATGTTATAAGGGGTCGATCTGGCAAGCGGTTATAGTCCGGAACAAACTACTTATGATGAAAATACATAATAAAGGCCCCGGTTTGCTTCTTTTAGCTTGAGTTTGAAAACCCTAAAATCATCTTCTGCAATGTTATACGAGAGTGAGCAGCTTTGAATGAGAGAAGTAGGGACGTAAACAGCCGCTGGTAGCCTTCAGAAGATTCGACAGGTCTACGACACGGATTTGTTATTATTCTGATCCGGACTGCTTATGATGTTGTATCCGGTTCGATAGGCAAGCTGCTTACGCTTTACGCTCTACTGATAAATTCATAGTTGACTTACGATACGTGAAAGAAGGAAGGAGGGTTGCAATGAAGCGATTTAAATCTATCGTCCGTTCTATGTGGACAGGCTTGAAATGGGCTGCTAGTCGTTCTTGGTGGTTTCTGAAATCTCCTGGAGTACGGAAAATGCTGAGTCAAATGGTCATCGTTTGGGGCGGGGAGGTTATCAAGCATTTATTAGGTTTGTAATTCAAAAGCGTAGTGAAGGTCTGAAGAACGATCGGATGAGGCTACCGGCTCTAAGGCGGCAAGAGCGGCCCCCTAAGAGCCGCTACGCCCCGCTGCGGGTTACTTGGCCCGATAACCAGAGCGCCTAAACCGGGGTGTACTTCCCCGGTTTAGGCGCTCTAGGTTCCTGTGCCGTGCTTAACACCCCGCACGGAGCCAAGGTCAAGGGCATGCTGGGGCAGATCAGGAAGGCATGGCAGCATCATGAACGCTCCGCGCTGCTACGCTTATCATCAAGCGGCCACGCTGAAGGGCAAGCACCATGATTCCGCTGCGCTGCATCATCGTGCAAGAGATCTGTGAGCTGAAGCAGGGAAGGTATGTATTATTTCTTATTTGTCACGATAAATTTTTTCGAGAACATTAGTCATATCTTCAGGACGAAGTGTACCAAGAAATTTCTTGATTTTATCATGATGCAGTGGAACGAAGTCAGAACATCTTGCAACAGAAGGTGAACTAAGACCCGCCTCTTTCCAATGGATGATACTTACATCCCCACTATCATTATGTCTTTCCTCATGTGAGGTAAGCTTAATTACAAGGGAATGATTATCCTTGGTATCAAAAATTATAGCGGGTCTTAATTTTTCAGCGTCCATATCATCAAAAGGATAGAGGACAGTATACAAATCTCCACGATTATGGTACATAGTTTGGGGATGCTACATATTAGTAGCTAATCCTTTTTGCTCCCCTCTACACGTTTTTTATATTCTAATTCTAATCTTTTTAGGTTTTGCTCACCTTTGGCCCAGAGATCGTCAATTACGGAGTCCACCTTTTTATTGGCAATATTAAGTTTTTCTTGAATAGTACTCATGTCTTTGTCCTCCTCATTGAAACACATTTCACTACCCCCAAGATAATTCTAATCTTGCTGACAGTGTGCTCCCATAAGCTAATAAATTATACGCAAAATCGTTTATTTAAAAAAACAAAGGGGAATCTTACCCATATTATAACACACATTTTTGTGCGAAACACTGGATACATTCATTGGCAAGCTGCCCGATTCTGAATCGTCCAGCATCAGGAGAGCGATGGCTAACGTGTGGTTTGTGATTAATGTGTCGGCGGCGGTCTGATTTTGGCGCTTATCGATATCCGGAAGAGCATCAGCTGTATAGAATCTGCGTGCGGTCCTGCACCAATTAGCCGAGGTTAAGACAGCTACTAAGTTCCTTTAACTGGAATGGTGTCCAACAGGTGAGCTCCAGATCATTCCGCCCGGCGTATACTCGGACCTGCCCACAGGTAATGTAAAATCATACTTTTTAAGTACTTTTTCAATAAGATTATCTGATATAGTTTTAATATAAACAAACAAGGGCTGCCAGGATTCTGGTAGCCCTTGTTTGTTTTTTAGTAGGGACGCTTGAGAGCACTAACTGAATTTGTAGAGAGGAAGTGAAGGAGAATTCTGAAAAATTAAACCTAGTACCGTGCTAAATATTATTAGGTTCAGAAAAGTACTTATCTTTATGAGCACAATCCTTGAAGTATCTAGTGACGGTTCCGGACAGGTAGAAAGGATGATTTTTTTGGAAAATGATTATTCTGTATTCAGAGCAGCGCAAATGCTCAGATGGGTAGATCAAGATGCGTATTTTAAAATGATGTATAGAATTTTAATGGAAAAAGGGCATAGCTCGAATCAAGCACTAGAGGTTTTATTTAACGCTAATGTGTTGGGTGATTCTGCCATGACTGATGAATATGAGTTATATGCTAAAGAAGGAGAAGAATAATAATGCCATTAGAATATAAACGTCCCCTGTATACAGGGGACATCTTTGAGGGAGAAATTGAAGGTTTTTTTGTAAAAGCACATGTTTTTTCTGAACCATCTTCATATGGAATTGCAAAAGGTCGAATCAGCCGATTGACGGTGTATCCCAATAAACAAAAAGTTTTCAGTCTGGCCAACTTTGAACGGGGCTGGGATGGTAAACCTCCGGAAGACATAATGATTCGTGCAGTTATCGCTGTGGCAGTCGAGCAGTTTGATAACAAAGCAGTGGATTGGACGTTTGAGGCCACACGATGATTGCAAAAAAGTCACTTCTCAAATAGGTATTAATGAACTTTTGAGGCAAAGCGAGAGAGGATGAATGAGATGCCTGAAGATGATGCTTGTCCGGCTTGTGGATCTGTAGATGCTGTGATTGAATCGGACAACAATCAAGGTCAATATATCTACCACTGTCTATGGTGCGGCGAAGATTTTGGTGAAAGGGCGGGATTCGATATACATTCTCCAGTGTGATTACCCTGGCCAACTGCTGTAGCTTCGCATGCGGTCCGCCGCAGGTGCTCTCATGGAGACCGGGAGTTCCAGATCCGGACTACCGCCGGCGCACCGATCCGGAGTGATCAGTTGGCCAACCTGCCGTTCGAGCACCCTGTCAGCAGCTGAAGCCTGGGCTCTCCTGAGACCGGGAGTGCCAGAATCCGACTACCGCCGGCGCATCGATCCGGAGTAATAAGTTGGCCAACTTGCCGGCTGAAGGATGAGTGCAGCTAGCTGGCCTTGACTAAACGGTGCAGACTGCACCCGGCCCGCAGCAGCTGGCTGCCGCCGATTCAGCGATCGATAACTCGCCAGGGGTCCACCGGCCCGCCTGCAGGAGCACGGCAACTGCCTTGCCCTGGTTCATTGGCCACCGGCTGCGCGCGGATTCGCAGCCGCTGCGGTAGGCGTTCTTCCGGAGGGCGGTGCGCCCGGTGTACGCCGGTTGGCCACACTGCCGGCTGCAGATCTACTGCAGCTGCTGCCGATGAGCTCCATTACCTGGCTGCCGCCGGTGCATCGATCGATAACTCGCCGGGGGGTCCACCGGCCCGCCTGCAGGACCACGGCAAAAGTCTCGCCCAGGTTGATTGGTCGCCGGGTGCGCGCCGGTTGGCCACACTGCCGGCTGCAGATCTACCGCAGCTGCTGCCGGTGCTCTCCTGGATGCCGGTGAGCTCCATTACCTGGCTACCGCCGGGGCAGCGATCGATAACTCGCCGGGGGTCCACCAGTCTACCTTCAGGACCGCGGCAACGGTCTCGCACTGGTTAATCGGTCGCTGGCTTTGTGCGCGGATCCGCGGCAGCGGCGGTAGACGTTCTTCCGGAGGGCTGTGCGCC
>NZ_WHOB01000008.1 GCF_013141775.1 Paenibacillus phytohabitans | reverse complement strand
ATATAGTAAGAAAAAGAGGACAAATAAGCAGAAACAATAAATGAAACGCTTACAAACGAGTGACATTTTTGTTACCGACGTGTCGATAGTTCCAAGTATAATAGAAAAGTGCAAATATTAAGCAGAGGCCTTAATACGAATGAACTACAGATAAATTCTAACTTTGAATTTTCTTGCGTCTTTAGATGCATGGTAGAGGTAAGGAGGATTTAAGGTATGAAGCGAACCCAACCTTTATGGATATTAGTTATTCTTTGTATAGTTGGAGTTATGCTGGCCGGCTGTGGAACTAAGGAGCCGGCCTGGGAGACTTTTGACGGTGCGCTCAATGAGAAAAGCTTTCCCGTTCCTAAAGAAGCCAGTTCCCCCGACAGGACCACTACGAACGTGGCTATGGATTATGTAAGGTACTCTTTACCCGGGCTGAAAGAGAAGAAGGGTGTACCTGAGCCTTATCTGGAGGAGATCAAGGCATGGGGATGGGAAGAGCAGAGTAATGAGGATTCCGGAAGCTCCCGCGTTTTTCAGAAGGAAGGACTTATTGTACACTTAACCGTGCATGATGGCTACTTCATTGTAATGATCCCGAAGGAAAAGAAAGTCACCACCAAAGGATTAAAGAGCAAATAAAAAAATCGCCGTCCGTATAGGGATGGCGATTTTTTTGTGTGGGATGCAGGTTGAATATGCGCCCGTATGTATGATCGCTTAAGGTTATTGGGCGTAATAGGAGGCATCCGCCGGATTAAATTTCAGCATGCCGTCTTTCGCTTCGCTGCGCAGCCGCAGAAGGGTATACAGGCGGGGCAGCAGCAGCCAAAGATGGCATATTACTAAAGATGCGGTAAATGCAGGCGGTGCCCAGACGATAAAGAGCGCTGTAATGCAGAGACCGATCCACAGGTTATGCATTTGTACTTTGCGGAAAATGCCATAGTTGATATATTGATCAGGCATATAACCGGGCCAGGGCAGGTGCAGGGACATTTTCCACCGTTTTACGATAGGGTGACCGGAGATCAGCAGAACTGAACGTGAAATAACATATTGAATCCACAGCATTACGGGTCCGGCAATAATCATGAACAGAATGCTTAGCCAGGATAGAAAAACTGTTTCCAGCACAAGGAACACAAAAGGAAGCGCAATATAGACCCGCAGAAGGGATGCGGAAATATTAATTTTTTTGATAAGCTTGTATTGATAGAATGTAGCAGCGCCTTTGGTGTTTGGTTCCATAAAGAAAATTCAGACCTCCTCACAAGTTCTCTTGTTATTAATATCGGCCTAACCGTGTGTTTTATTAAACCCGGGATCATATACACCGAATGGGCATTAGGCGAATATATATATTTCAGGCTATGAAGGATTAGGAAAAAACTATGAAAAGGTTTAAAATGATAGAAGGTGTACCATACTGATCTTAAAAGAGTCAAGGTGGGATGAATATGGAACAGCAAACCGCACAGGCCTGCATCATCTGCGGGCAAGAAAAGGAAGAGGGCATTGTGATTGTCTCGCATTTCATCTGTGAAGATTGTGAGAGTGAGATGGTACGCACAGAGGCTGAAGATGCCAAGTACCGTTTTTTCATTGGCCGGATGAAGAAAATCAATCTGCAGAAGAATGCTTAACCCGAGAACAGCAGCAACGATTTACAAGTAAGTATATAAAGAGCGGGCGGTGGATGTGTGTCGCGTTGGCTGCAAATAAAAGAGTTCCTCTAACGGTTTCTCCGCCAGGGTCTGGTGTGGGAAGCCGTTTTGTTGTTTCGGGAAGACTTTGCGCATAATAATAGGCGTTTGGGTATATTTGCGTTAAAATAGAAGGTAACCCCCAGGGAAGGAAGAACAAATGAACAATTTACAGCCTGGCAGGGCACCTGTATACGAAATGCTGGAACAATATAGACTTAAGGGTAATATATCTTATCATGTGCCGGGGCACAAGAATGGTGAAGCTTACCGGAATACCGGTGGTGCAGGGTATCTGGCTGACGTGATGCGCTATGATGCGACAGAGATTACCGGAACGGATGATCTTCATCATCCTGAAGGGGTAATTCAGGAGGCACAGGAGCTGGCAGCGGATTGTTTCGGCGCAGAGGAGAGCTTCTTTCTGGTTGGCGGCAGCACAGCGGGGAACTTTGCACTTATCCTGACCGTTTGCTATGAGCCGGGAATGCTGCTTATTCTGCAGCGTAATGTCCACAAATCTGTAATCCACGGACTGATGCTGGCCGGGGCACATGCCGTGTTCCTGGAGCCGCAGATGGATCCGGGCAGCGGGCTTGCGGTTGCACCGGCGGCAGAAACGGTGCAGGCTGCACTGGCGGCATATCCGCAGGCTGCCGCAGTGTTGGTAACCATGCCGAATTACTACGGCATGGGCAGCGATCTTGCGCCCCTCGCGCAGGCCTGTCACGACAGCGGGATTCCGCTGCTGGTGGATGAGGCGCACGGGGCGCATTACGGACAGCACCCGGCGCTTCCAGCCGGGGCGCTTGCCTGTGGCGCGGACGGCGTGGTGCAGTCCACGCATAAGATGCTGACGGCGCTGACGATGGGCGCCATGCTGCATGTGCAAGGGCCATGGCTCGACCGCGCGCTGCTTCGCCAGCGCCTCGCCATGGTGCAGAGCTCCAGCCCATCATACCCCGTGATGGCTTCGCTCGATCTGGCCCGGCGGCTGCTGCACAGCCAGCGCGCCGGTGCCTTCACGGCGGGGCTCGCCGCCGTGGACGTGCTGCGGCGCGGCCTGGCTTCGCTGCCGCGCTTCCAGCTGCTGCAGCCGGCCGGGCCGCTGCAGCGCACCTGCGGCGATGCTGACGCCGCAGAGGCAGATACGCCGCCGCAGCGCGGGGCGGCGTACAGGACACAGGACCCCTTTAAGGCCGTCATTTATGACGCCGCCGGGGTCCTGGGGGGCTTCGAGCTGCAGCGCAGGCTCGAAGAAAGAGGGATCGTGCCGGAGATGAGCGACGACCGGCACGTGGTACTGGCCTTCAGCCTCGGCTCGAAGGCAGAGGATGCAGCGGTGCTGCTGGAGGCGCTGCGGGATATTGCGGCGCAGACAGCCTGCGGGGTGCCGCAGACGGAAGTCACAGAAGCAGCCTGTTACTCCGGGGCCAAGTATGCTGCTGGTTCCGGCTCTGCTCTTGATGAGGCAGCAGGCGCTGGCCTTGTCGCTGCCTCTAGCCCTATCGCAGAATCTCAATCGGATCGCAGCTCCATGACCATACTGGCGTCTGCATCATACAATATTGGGGAAGAGGTTATGTCGGCCTTTTCCAGCCCAAATTCCACGTGGAACAATTTCAGCGCATCGCTGATCTCAGCTCCGGTCCGGTTCTCCACGAAGCCGGTTGCCGCTGAGGAGACAGAGAGTATAACGCTTGAAGCAAGTGCGGGCAGAGTGGCGGCCGAAATGGTTATTCCCTATCCGCCCGGAATACCGCTGCTTTATCCCGGAGAGATCATAACAGAGTCCATATGCGGCAGGCTGGGCAGCCTCCGCGATGGCGGGGCTAAATTTCAGGCCTGTGCCGATCCCGCCTTACAGCATATTAAGGTATACAACATTCAGAAGGGCGGAGAAGTATAAGTGAAGCGAGAAGGTTTCTTCATTACTCTGGAGGGAGGCGACGGCTCCGGTAAAACAACCGTACTCGGCAGAGTAGCGGCTTATCTGCAGAATCATTCCATGCCCTACTTAATCACCCGCGAACCGGGCGGAATTGAAATCGCCGAGAAGATCCGCTCCATTATTCTGGACCCGGCCCATACGGCTATGGATGCCCGGACAGAAGCCCTGTTATACGCGGCAGCAAGAAGCCAGCATCTGGCGGAAGTAGTCGAGCCTGCACTGCAGGAGGGGATTACTGTATTATGTGACCGTTTTGTAGACAGCAGCCTGGTCTATCAGGGGTATGCAAGAGGACTCGGCATCGAGGAAGTGTGGGGAATTAACCGGTTCGCGACCGGCGGCAGGATGCCTGACCTTACCTTCTATCTTGATGTTGATCCTGAGGTGGGGTTGTCTCGGATAGCAGCCAATCAGAACCGGGAGGTCAATCGTCTGGATCTGGAGAGCCTTGAATTTCACCAGAAGGTTAAGGCCGGTTATCAGCTCGTGGTGGATTCCGATCCGCAGCGGATTGTTGTGCTTGATGCCAACCGTCCGATCCATATGGTGGAGCAGGACATTGTACAGACACTGAAAGACCGGATATTAAAGGATTTCTAAGAGGTTTTGTCAAATAAACAATAGAGGTATAATGGTTACACACAGATCTGCAGCGGGCTGGCTGCTGCTGCGAGAAATTCTGTGATTACACAACATGCAGGAGGGGAAACGAAGATGAATTTGATCATTGCAATTATCCAGGACAAGGACAGCAACCGGCTATCCAGTGAACTAGTCAAAGCGAATTTCCGTGCAACCAAGCTGGCCAGTACAGGCGGATTTTTGCGGGCGGGCAACACCACTTTTCTGATTGGGGTAGATGATATTCAGGTTGATGCAGTACTGAGTGTAATCCGCAACAGCTGTAAAGTACGTGAACAATTGGTTACACCTGTAACACCGATGAGCGGTACGACAGATTCATATTTGCCTCTTCCCGTGGAAGTTCAAGTAGGCGGAGCTACAGTATTCGTCCTTCCGGTTGATCGTTTCGAGCATTACTAACGCATAATATAGCAATAAACCATAAGGGCGGTAGATACCTTTGAAGATCAACCCGGGCTACAGGCCCTTAAAAAGTGAATTGTCGACCACGGAAGCTGACCGGCGGCCTGTTCAGCAAAAGAACTTTACCGATGTATTTCAACAGCAAAGTGAGCAAAAAACAATAGATGAACTGAACCGCCAGATTAAAGATATCCAGCAGCAAGGCGACCGGCTCTCCAAATCCATGACCGTCCGTGAACTGGCTATCTACCGGAACATGATCAAACGGTTCCTGGAGGAGACCGCCCGCCGCGGAGTGATCCTGAAGGAGACCAAGGGCTGGGACCGGCGCGGCCGGGGCAAACGCTACAAGCTGCTGGATGAAATTGATGCCGCTCTGCTGAATATGGCAGATGATCTGCTGGACAGTGAGCAGGGCCGGATTGATCTGCTCGGACGGGTCGGAGAGATCCGCGGACTGCTGATTAACCTTTCGTTCTGACAAACTTGGAGGAATATATGTCTTTTCATGAACTATTAGGCCAGGAGGATGCCAAGCGGCTGCTTCAAAATGCTTTACGCAAGGACGCTGTAAGTCATGCCTATCTGTTCACCGGTCCGCCAGGGAGCGGCCAGGTCAGAATGGCTATGACGTTCGCCCAAGCGATATTTTGCACGAAGTGCAAGGATGATGCCTGCGGGGAATGTCTGGAGTGCCGTAAGGTGGAGCATGGCAACCATCCCGATTTATCGTTGCTGCGGCCCGATGGGGCGAGTATCAAGATTGACCAGATCCGCGAACTTCAGCGTGTTTTTTCCTACCGCTCGGAAGGAATTAACCCGAAGGTTTATATTATAGAAGGAGCGGACAAAATGACGGTGCAAGCCGCCAACAGTCTGCTGAAATTTCTGGAGGAGCCTCCTGCTCCTGCGGTAGGAATTCTGATCTCTGATAACAGCAGTTCCCTGCTGCCGACGATCCAGTCCAGAACCCAGCGGATTCCGTTTAGCCCGCTGCATCCGGATATTATGCTTCAGGCGCTGTCCAGTGAAGGGGTTCCGGTGCCGCTGGCACGGTGCGCAGTATCACTGACTGCAGGTCTTGACGGCTGCAGGGAACTTTTGGCACAGAATTGGTTTGCAGAAATGAGAAATCTAGTGTTACAATTAGCAAAGGAGTCTTTGGGCAAAGGAAGCTCCGCAGTAGCAACTGCAGGGCAGAAGGTGTTCAAGACCGGGCTTGGTGAACATTTGGATATTCTATTCAGCATGTTTCACTTATGGTTCAAAGATATGCTCTACTTCCTGTACCGAAAGCACGAAAGTATCGTTTTCATAGATCAGTTAGACTTCATTTCCAAGGCTGCCCGTCAGCGGAGTACGGAACAATGGGTGGCTTACATGGAATTTGCGGTGGAGAGCAAGCGCAGGCTCCGCTCCAATACCAATACCCAGTTGTGTTTGGAGCAGTTCTTAATCCGGTTAGAAAGTTAACAGGCCGGGTTATTTATGATAGATCCTCCGGATAAACGCTTCAGCACCTGGAAGTACAGGTTTAACGGATGAGGAAGGACAAGCATGAATCATCTGGGAAGCAGGCTTGCTTAAGGATTCCTTTTACCGGCAAACAAGGGGGTTAATTTTTGTACAGCGTAGTAGGTGTCCGCTTCAAAAAAGCGGGTAAAATATATTATTTTGATCCACTTGATTTCCCGATTGAACGCGATCAATGCGTTATTGTTGAGACAGCAAGAGGGGTCGAATACGGTAAGGTTGTCGTTGGCAAAAAAGAGGTGCAGGAAGCAGACGTTGTACTGCCGCTCAAGAAGGTCATGCGTATTGCCGGTGAAACCGACGCCCGTGTGGTCGAAGAGAACAAAGGTGCTGCAAAGGACGCTTTTACCACCTGTTTAAATAAAATCCGCGATCATGGCCTCAAAATGAAGCTCGTGGATGTGGAATTTACGTTTGACCGTAATAAGATCATTTTTTATTTCACTGCCGAGGGCCGCGTGGATTTCCGCGAACTGGTTAAGGACCTGGCAAGTATTTTCCGAACCCGCATCGAGCTCCGGCAAATTGGTGTGCGTGATGAAGCCAAGATGCTTGGCGGACTTGGACCTTGCGGACGGGTGCTCTGCTGCTCCTCCTGGCTGGGTGATTTCGAGCCGGTGTCCATCAAGATGGCCAAGGACCAGAATCTCTCGCTGAACCCGACCAAGATCTCGGGATTATGCGGACGGCTGATGTGTTGTCTGAAGTTTGAGCATGATAATTATGAGAGCACGAAGGAAGAAATGCCGGCGGTAGGCAAAATCGTCGTAACCTCACTGGGTGATGGCAAAGTAGTAGGTATTAATGCCGGAAGCCGCACGGTTCATGTGCAGTTGTTTGAAGTGGGCAAAGTTAAAGAACTTCCAATGGATGATGTTGTCGTCAAGTAAACCATTATAAGGTTACTTTCGGGGTGGAAACTTGGAGAAGAAAAATATATTTGCACACATGCAGGAGATGGAAGCGCAGATGGATGAAATGCGCGCCACTCTAGGAGATTGGAAACAGACGGTTAAAGAGCTGATGGAAGCAAATCAGAAGCTCAGTCTGGAGAATGAGCAGCTACGTATCATATTGAAAAGGGAAGCCCCTCTGGATAAGGCCGCGCTTTCTGCTGAGGCGGAGGCTATACTGGCTGCCGAAGGCAAAGAAGAGGTTGTCGGAGAAGGTTACGATAATCTGGCCAGACTGTACCATGAAGGTTTCCACATCTGCAATGTCTATTTCGGGCATTTGCGGACGGAAGGCGATTGTCTGTTCTGCCTTTCTTTTCTTAATAAATGAGGATATCCAGCCGTAGGAGATTTTCGCCTACGGTTTTTTTTGAATTTGGAGGAATGTACAATGACCCATTCGTTTAACGATACCCCGGTGCCTTTGCATAGTGCAGAGCGGATCGATGACTTGCTAACCCATGATCTGCGGATTATCCAGAGTGATGAAGTATTCAGCTTCTCTATGGATGCTGTGCTGCTGGCCCGGTTCGCCAGTATACCGCCGCGCGGAAGAGTACTTGATCTATGCACCGGCAACGGAGTTATCCCTATGCTGCTGACCACGCGTACCAAAGCTTCTATTGAAGGGATAGAAATTCAGCCCCGTCTTGCCGACATGGCCCGGCGCAGTGTAGCCTTGAACAGGCTGGAGGAGCGGGTGCTGATCCATGAAGGTGATTTGCGGGAGCTGCATAATACCGCAGGGTATGGTGTATATGATGCAATAACGGTTAATCCCCCTTATATGCCGCTTAACGGGAGCGACCTGAAGCTGAATTCACATCAGGCCATGGCCCGTCATGAAATTGGCTGTACGCTGGAGGAGGTCATTCAGGCCTGTGTCCGGCTGGTCCGCACTGGAGGCAAAGTCAGTATGGTACATAAACCGCAGCGTCTGGTGGATATCATCAGTCTAATGCGTAAGCACCGGCTGGAACCTAAGCTGATCCGCTTTGTACATCCCCGTGCGCATCTGGAGGCGAATATGGTACTGATTGAAGCGGCGCGCGACGGGAAGCCGGAGGTGCGTTTACAACCGCCTTTAATCGTATATAATGAGGACAATCAATACTGCCCTGAGATAATGGATATTTATTATGGGAACAAAGAGGATAAGAGCCAATGACGATAACCTGCCAAAGCAGCTTTCAAAATAACAATGACGGAGCAAAGCCCGAAGGATGCGGCTGTCTGTATCTGGTGGCTACTCCGATCGGTAATCTGGAAGATATGACTTACCGCGCGGTGCGAACGCTGAAGGAATGCGATATTATTGCCGCAGAGGATACGAGACAGACGCGTAAATTACTGAGCCATTTTGAAATTACACCCTCGATGCTGTTCAGTTACCATGAGCATAATAAGGCGGCAAGCGGACCTGAATTGATACGCTATATAATAGAAGGTAAAAATTTAGCCCTTGTCAGCGATGCCGGCCTGCCGGCGATTTCAGACCCTGGAGCGGACCTGGTAGCACTGGCTGTAAGGCATCAAATTCCGGTCATTCCGATTCCCGGAGCTAACGCGGCGCTGTCAGCTTTGATTGCTTCAGGATTGCCTACCGCCAGCTTCACATTTATCGGTTTTCTGCCCAGAGAGCGCAAGGATATCCGGGCCGTTCTGGCACCTCTTCGCTCCGCCCAGGGCACACTGCTCTTCTATGAGTCACCGCATCGTGTTGCTAAGACGCTGGTTCATTTGCAGGAAGCCTTCGGCAACCGCCGGGTTACACTGGCCCGTGAGCTGACCAAACGGTATGAGGAGTTTCTTCGCGGTACGATTGAAGAATGCTGTGCCTGGCTGGAGGAGCATCCTCCGCTTGGTGAGTACGTAATTGTGCTTGAGGGAGAGAGCAAAGAAGAGGCGGAGCTCGCCGAGTCTTCCTGGTGGCGGGAGCTGAGCATCGAAGCTCATGTTGCCCATTATGAAACCTCAGGTTTGACGCGCAAAGACGCGATGAAAAAAGCGGCCTCTGACCGTGGCTTGGCCAAGCGTGATATTTATAATGCGCTGCTGGAGCGGGAATAAGGGGATAGCGTAACTGATCACGATTATTGCGAGTTAAGCATCTGTTAGATAAACTCTGAAATAGCTCAGATGATTAGAATGCTTGATGAAATAATTGTATTCTGTACACTTATTTGGATACAATTATTCCTTATATTAGATATAAGTGTAGTTTGTACATTTATATTTATGGAAAAAGGATAATTAAGAGGATATGTATGGATATAATTGTATGAAATACAACTAAATTAATCAGCCGCTCACTTTGGTATTAAATAACTGCACAGAATGCAGTTATCCATTTTTTCCAAGACTGATTATCCAATATTACACCTACGCTATCGCCCGAACGAAAGTCATTTGGCCGCGCTGACATAGCAATTCCCGCAGGGAGAGCGTACCGCAGCACGAAGGTAACATGAAGGCAAATAACCAGCACGCACCAAAGTTGCTAATCGGCTCCGCCTTAAAGAAATTCCCGCAGGGAGAGCGGTTCCACTGCTAGCGTCACCTAAGAGCGAAGCCGCACAACCGCCGCAAGAGCGAAGCGTGCGGCGAAACACTGCGCATGGCAAGGCCCTGAGGACGCACCTTCAGGGAGTCCGAAAAGGGCCGGTCCACCGCCGAACATGACTTCCTTCCGCCCCATCTGCACAGTTAGCCAAGCTTCCGGGTGTCCAGAGGGCCGGGGCCCTTGGGGCCCTCCCTATAGGGAGGGTTTGGGAGGGTAAGAAGAAGTTAAGGGTTATGATCTAAGGGAAAAAAGTGCAAAAAAATACCTCCCGCGCTAACGGGAGGCCAAGGAGATATAAAAAGGTTAGAATTAACAATTTGATTAGTTCCTATTATAACCTATTTGGTTTAGTTTGTCACAGGGGTAGGGATAGCAGAAATACATTCATGACAAACAATTTTACCTTTGAAATAGGTTACATTCTCAGCATTACCGCAGAAAATGCAGGCAGGCTCATATTTCTTAAGCATGATCCGCTCACCGTCCACGTAAATTTCGAGCGCATCTTTTTCTCCAATACCCAGTGTGCGGCGCAATTCAATTGGAATAACGACCCGTCCAAGCTCATCTACCTTACGTACAATTCCTGTTGATTTCATCATTACAATCGTTGCTCCTCTCAATTATCAAAAGCGTCAATATTCGACATTGTTCACTGTTTTATGATATTTATAATACCAACCATTCCCAAAACAGTCAACCTTTTTTGAGGCGAATTTTAAGGAAACTTTGAAGGAAACATTCATACCGCCATTGGTTAGGCATATATCCCAAAAAGAACCTCGAAAATATTTGTCGATTTGTAAATTGTTAATTTGTCATAATTCGACAAAGTACGACAATATTTATTATTATAACTGTAATTCCACCCTATTTCTATGGATATTATTCAAAGGAGTTGATCTCATGAAGCAACCGCTGACAGAAGAGAAGGTATTTAAGGATCCGGTTCATAACTATATTCACGTCCAGGACACCATTATCTGGCGTCTGATTAACACCAAGGAGTTCCAGCGCCTGCGGCGCATCCGCCAGCTCGGCACCTCTTATCTGACCTTCCATGGTGCAGAACACAGCCGGTTTTCCCATTCGCTTGGTGTTTATGAAATTACCCGACGGATTATATCGCAGTTTGAACGAAGCGGGTATAAGGATTGGATGCCTGAGGAAAGTCTGCTTACCCTGTGTGCGGCTTTGCTGCATGATTTGGGACATGGCCCGTTTTCCCATTCTATAGAAGAAGCTTTTGAAATGGACCATGAGGACTGGACCTGCCGGATCATTCTGGAGGATACGGAAATCACCGCTATTCTGCGTGATGTAGCTGAGGACTTTCCTAAAAAAGTAGCCTCTGTGATCTCCAAAACGTATGAGCATGAAATTGTTGTCAATTTAGTGTCGGGGCCGCTGGATGCGGACCGGATGGATTATCTTTTGCGTGATGCCTATTATACAGGGGTAAATTACGGAACCATTGACATTGACCGGATTCTGCGGATGCTGCGCCCCTATGACGGCCGGGTAGTTGTTAAAGAATCCGGGATGCATGCGATTGAGGATTACCTGATGTCACGTTATCAGATGTACTGGCAGGTCTATTTCCATCCGGTAACACGCAGCTCGGAAATTATTCTGCGCCAGATTCTCCGCAGAGCCAAGGAGCTGGTACAGGAGGATTATGCTTTCCGGTTCATGATTGAGCCGCTAAGTGATTTGTTCCGCGGGGATGTAACGGTGGAGCAGTACCTGCTGCTGGATGAGGCATTGATGCAGACAGCCTTCATGCAGTGGACGCTGGAGAGTGATGAAATTTTAAGCGACTTGTGCAGCCGATTTATTCATCGTAAACTGTATAAATATGTGGAGATGGAGCATCTGGATACAGAGACAATTGACGAAATCCGCCGCAGCTTTGCCGGTGCCGGACTGCGTGCTGATTATGATCTGGAAATCGATTTTCCGACAGATCTTCCTTATGATGTATTCCGTCCGGGGGACGCTTTTGACAGCAAACAGATTCTGCTTCTGGACCGTCATGATAAGCTGCGGGAGATCTCTGAGGTATCGGATATTGTACGCTCAATCAGCGGGATTCACCGAGGCAGATACCATCTCTATTTCCCGCAGGACAGGCTGCAGAAAGCCCTTCCACAGCTGCCGCCCTCCATCGCAGATATTTTTGCAAAATAACCTAAAATACTTGTAATTCATCATAGAAATCAAGGCGGAAAGGATGAAATATAATGCAGTTATTCGACACACATACCCATTTGGATGCTCCGCAATTCGACGAGGACCGCGAGGAGGTAATCGCCCGGGCACTGGAGTCCGGAGTCAGTAAAATGATCAATATCGGCTTCAACCGGGAGACGATTCCGACAACGATGGAGCTCGCAGAGAAATATGATTATATTTATGCAGCGGTGGGCTGGCATCCCCAGGATGCATTCAGTATGAAGGAGGGCGACCTCGAATGGATTGCTTCGCTTTGCAGTCATCCCAAGGTAGTCGCTATCGGTGAGATCGGACTTGACTATTATTGGGACACCTCTCCTAAGGATGTGCAGCATGAGGTATTCCGCAAGCAAATTGGCCTGGCACGTGAACTGAAGATGCCAATCTGTATCCATAACCGCGATGCCCACGAGGATGTAATCCGGATTCTGCGGGAGGAAAAAGCGGGTGAGGTTGGAGGGGTGATGCATTCGTTCTCCGGCAGCTGGGAAAGCGCCAAAATGTGTCTGGATCTCGGCTTCCATTTGTCCTTCGGCGGACCGATTACGTTTAAGAATGCAAGGGTGCCCAAAGAGGTGCTCGCCCAGACTCCGCTGGACCGGCTGCTGATCGAAACGGACTCCCCATATTTGACTCCGCACCCCTTCCGCGGCAAGCGGAATGAGACCGCACATGTAAGACTGGTAGCGGAGGCAGCTGCGGCAATAAAAGGGATTGATTTACAGGAATTGGCTGAAATTACGTATGCGAACGCACTGGAACGATTTGGGATTGTCTGAAAACGGGAGAAAAAGCGGTGAAAAATGAAGTATAGCCGATATATTAAACTTTTATAGTCTAAAAACGGCTGAATATTACAATATTTTAATCATTTTTTTACGTAAACGTGGTTGAATCGTCCTTTACAACATGCATCAAAACAGGATATCATCTTTTCAGTGCAGTGAGCTGTTGTTACTGTGACAGTCACTATTTCATGGATCGTCTCGCTGAGTCTCCGTATGGAGAACGGGGGAACCAATAAATGCCCTGCCGCATGCCCGTACATAGAGTACAACACAGAATTGCCGCAGAATTTATTTGATTTCTTCACGTGGTCTTTGGGGTGAATTTGAGGGCAACCGCCGTGAGCGGGTGACCTGAGATAGGGCGTCTCTCTTATGCCCGAACCCGACAGCTAACCCCGTAAGCGCAAGTAAGAGAGGAAACCTCGTGCATAAACATTCCCGCGTATTCGACACCGGAGAAGCCACGAAAGAGTCCTCTGTGAACTCTTTTTTGGGCTTTTTTTTGTTTTGAATAATGCGGATGTTCCCGGCATACTGTTATATAACAGATATCCGGAGTAGCTATGCCGAGCAGGCGATCCATGAGCAGGAAACGCTGGAGCAATGCGGGCGTATCCTGTTGCAATCTCAAACCTAGTTTCGTCAGAAATGATGCAGTCACCTTGATATAACTTGGACGACGGGGCTATGTAAGGAGGATGGAGAGAGTGGGCGTATTCCAACCAGAGGTATCCCATGATTCGCAATCATCCAGCAGGTCTTTCGCATTACGGTTGAAGCAAGTGAATCCTCGCGTACTTTCACTTGCAGGTGTGATATCGATTGTTATCGCACTGTTAATTCTGCTGTACGTACACGGTCAGAGTAATAAAGAAATTATTTTAGTTATAGACGGACAGGTACAGACACTGGAGACGCGGGAAGCGCTGCTCAGTGATGTGCTGGCAAAGGAACAAATTTCGCTGCAGCCGTATGATGAGCTATCTATTGGCCTTAGTGATGAAATACAAGACGGCGACCGTGTCGTAATCACCCGTGCGCAGAAGCTTATGCTTACTGCAGACGGTGCAACCAAGACCATATACACCACCGAGGATTCGCTCGGAGATGCCATTACCAAGCTGGGTTACAGCCTGGAGGGCAATGACAAGATTTTCCCTTCGCTTGATACCGCAGTCACACCAGACATGGAAGTCAAGATTGTCCGTATTACCAAGCAGACCGTACAGCGGACAGTAAACTTGCCTTTTAAGGTCATCAAAACCGCAGACCCCTCTCTGTATAAGGGAGACGTAAGAGTTGCACAGGCAGGCAAGCCGGGCGCGATCATCCAGCATATCGAGAAGGTATATCAGGATGGGGAGCTAGTCTCCATGAATATGGTCGGCAAGGAAGTTCAGACAGTAACCAAAGATAAGGTTATTGCTGTCGGTACCAAAGCGGTTCCGAAGCCTGTTGTAGCTGCTGCAACTACATCCAAAGCAACAACAACCTCCAAATCATCCAAAGTCAGTGCGAAGAGCAACAACGTCACGAGCAAGGCAGGCGTAGATTTTGAATACAAAAAAATGATCAAAAACGTATCCATGACGGCTTATTCCTCGGAAGAACCGGGAATTGGAACACGTACCGCCTCCGGCACACGCGTAACGGAAGGCCGCACTATTGCAGTCGATCCGAATGTAATACCAATTGGCTGGTGGGTGTACATTGAGGGATTAGGGTTTCGCCGAGCAGAGGATACCGGCGGTGCCATTAAAGGCAACAAGGTGGATGTATACTACGATTCACTGAGCCATGCCCGTAATTTCGGCCGGAAGTCGCGGACCATCTATGTGATTGGACCTGTGAAGCCGGAGCTTAATTAAGCGGCAAGTCTTTTGCAAATTAGCGGTTTATAAGATATAGTGGGGGTAGCACTTACGGAATTTAGAGAGCTGCCGCTCATCACTTATACATTCTTTAGCCAAAAAGAAGGGGAGCGAATCCTCTTCTTTTTGCGTTTTAGAATAAGGGAGTAAATTATTTATGATTAAAGAATTAATTGTCGTCGAAGGTAAAAGCGATACCGTGGCCGTTAAGCGGGCGGTAGAAGCGGATACGATTGAAACAGGCGGTTCCGCAGTGGACCGCAAGGTCATTGCAAAGATTACATTAGCCATGGAACGCAGAGGGGTTATCATCCTCACGGATCCCGATCATGCCGGAGAGCGGATTCGCAAAATTGTCTCCTCCAAGGTACCCGGATGCAAGCACGCATTCATTCCGGAGAAGGATGCTACCCGCAAAGGGGATATAGGTGTGGAGAATGCCTCGCCTGAGGCCATCCGCCATGCGCTGGAGCATGTCCATACTTCTTTTGAAGGGGCACCGGCTGTAATCGGGCTGGAGGATCTTATGGCCGCAGGTATGATGGTACACGCACAGGCAGCAGAGAGAAGAATGCAGCTTGGCAATCTGCTGGGTATCGGTTATTGCAACGGCAAGCAGCTGTACAAGCGTCTGGCGATGTTCGGTATTACACGCGAAGAGTTCGCGCGCGCTCTCGCCCAAATTGATCAGGGAGGCATTACTTCATGAGCGACACTCTGAATATCTCATCCCCAACTAGAACCAAAGCAATCATACAGCGGTACGGGTTTTCGTTCAAAAAAAGCCTGGGCCAGAACTTTTTGATCGACCAGAATATTCTGGACAAAATTGTCGATGCCGCAGGCCTGGATTCTGCAGCAGGCGCACTGGAGATTGGCCCGGGTATCGGAGCCCTGACGGAAAGGCTGGCGATGACAGCAGGAGCGGTCACAGCGGTGGAGATTGACCGCAGACTGATTCCGATCCTCAGGGATGTCCTGTCACCCTATCCCCATGTAAAGATCCGCAATGATGATGTACTGAAGGTCAACATGCAGGAGCTGTTTGCCGAAGATTTTGCCGGTGTGGACAGGGTCAGCGTAGTGGCCAACCTCCCGTATTATGTGACGACCCCGATTCTCATGAAGCTGCTGGAAGAGAAGCTGCCGCTTGATAACATCGTCGTTATGATCCAGAAGGAAGTTGCCGAACGTATGGCTGCTTCTCCTGGAGGCAAAGAGTACGGAAGCCTTAGTATTGCCGTCCAGTATTACAGCGAGCCCGAACTGGTCTGCATGGTACCCCGGACAGTGTTCATTCCGCAGCCGAATGTAGAATCAGCCGTCATCCGTCTGAAGGTCAGAGAGCGCCCTCCGGTTGAAGTTGCCGATGAGAAGCATTTCTTCGATGTTGTTCAGGCATCCTTCACCCAGCGGCGCAAGACGATCGCCAATAACCTGAAGGCCCGCTACTTCGCTGAAGAGGGGCGTGAGCGTCTGGAGGCACTGCTGGCTGAAGCAGGGATAGAGCCGTCCCGCCGCGGAGAGACACTTAGCCTGGAGGAATATGCGCGGCTAAGCGCTGTCCTGCTGGCCGCAGGAATCGTATAATCAGCAGAAAACACTCCGGGTGATGAACCAACCGGGACCTTTGCCCATAACATGGGGTAGAGGTGGTGTTGTAATGAATTTAGGAGACTTGGTCATACGTAAATCTTATGGCGGCGATGTGACTTTCCGGGTAGAGAATATAGTGCAGAATAAAGCCGTCATCAAGGGGACGGAATTCCGGTTGCTGGCGGACTCTCCGCTGGATGATCTGGTGCAGGTGCCTCCTACCCGGATTACAGAGCGGGGGCAGCAGGCGCAGATCAAAGCCATAGAATCCCTGAGCTGGCTGCGCAAAGACCGTCAGGAGCAGAGCCAGCGCAGCGGAGAGAGTGTATCGGGAGCAACTGGCACATGGGCCCCAACTCCGAAGGAAGCCGGATTTTTCGAAGTGCCGGGTAAGGTGCTGCATTTGGATGGCGACGCGCTGTACCTGAAGAAGAGCCTGAGTCTGTATGAGCAACTGCGCATACCCGCCGAAGGGCATCATATTCATGAGTCCAAAATGGCGGAGACCTTGTACCGGCTGCTGCCCCGTGTGCGTCCGGATATCGTGGTGATTACCGGTCATGACGGAGTACTTAAGCAACAGCAGGGTTATGATCTCTACAGCTTGAGCAGCTACAAAAATTCACAGAATTTTGTTGCGGCTATCCAGGTTGCCCGGGAGTATGAGCGGAATTTCGACGCCCTGACGATTGTTGCAGGGGCCTGCCAGTCGCATTTCGAGGCGCTGCTGGGCACAGGGGCGAATTTCGCCAGCTCACCGGGAAGAATACTCATTCATGCCCTGGACCCCGTCTATATTGCGGCCAAGGCTTCATTCACATCGATCCGCGATACGGTCAATTTGAGCGATGTATTGAACCATACCATTAGCGGTAACCAGGGAATGGGCGGAATTGAGACCCGCGGGAGCTTCCGTATCGGGATGCCCCGGCTGCAGAATCTTGCTACCCTGAAGGTGGCGCCTTCGGTGCTGTAGCGGCGGATATAGAGAAGGAAGGATAAGCGATCCGGCTTATCCTTCCTTTTTTCATGGGCAGATTTGCGTTCAGCATTACCGATAACAAGGCGCTTAAGCCGGGACTTCGTGCTTCTAAAAAAATTCCGTTGACAACTATTTTAGCATCATCTATAATTATTTATTTGCTTTGACAATGATTGTGAAAAGTTGTATAATGGACAAGGAAAGAGGTGGTCGTCAGGCAATGGCTAATAACGCGCTGTTGGAAATCAAACGCAGTCTCGAAGCTCACGTCGGTCATAAGATCACGTTGCGGGCTAACGGTGGTCGTCGCAAGACCGTTGAACGTACCGGTGTCCTGGAAGAAACGTACCCTTCTGTATTTATTGTCAAACTGGATCAGGAGCAGCAAACATTCAAGCGAGTCTCCTATAGCTATGCCGATATCCTTACTGAATCTGTGGAAATCACAGTTACCGAAGACGATGGGCAGATGCGGATTATGTATATTAAAGCTTAGCGTCACGGACAGTCTCCCTTAAGGGGGGCTGTTTTTTGTTTTTCCGCTGCATGACCTGTGCCCCTTGGCCGCATACTACATAAGCAGTAGCTCATCATCCAATAGCATACAGGGAGGAATCCGTAATGAGCCGCAGAAGACGGGGCATGATGTCGGAGGAATTGAAGACAGAGCTGGCCAAGGAGCTTGGATTCTATGAAACGGTAGAGCAGGAAGGCTGGGGTGGAATCCGGGCAGTTGATGCCGGGAACATGGTCAAGAGAGCGATTCAGCTGGCTGAACAGGCTGCACGGAAATCGTAACGCCGTCAGGCTGGGGTCTGCAGTTGTAACTGGGTATCGCCTGCTGGCGGTACCTTTTTCCAGATACCGGGGTCCGGAGAAGCTTACTCAACTTTTGTTAATGGACTTCACTGCCAGTTTCTCATATAATATGTTAAGTTGTTTTTACGGGAAAAGCTGAGGGTGGGTGAACGCCTTGAAAATGTATGAGAAAGCGCCGGCCAAGATTAATTTGATGCTGGATGTGCTGCATAAGCGCGCTGACGGATTTCATGAAGTGGAAATGATTATGACTATGGTCGATCTGGCCGACCGTCTGGAGCTCTCCGAGCTGAAGCGTGATTCCATTATTATCTCTAGCCAGGCCGGGTATATTCCGCTGGATGAGAAGAATCTGGCCTTCCAGGCCGCAAGACTGATTAAAGACCGCTATAACGTGAGAAGCGGTGTACATATTCACCTGGACAAAAGAATTCCGGTCGCTGCTGGCCTAGCCGGCGGCAGCAGTGACGCCGCGGCTACGCTGCGCGGCCTGAACCGGCTCTGGCGCCTCGGGATCCCGGCGCAGGAGCTGCAGGAACTGGGCGCCGAGCTGGGCTCGGACGTCCCGTTCTGCGTCACAGGAGGCACTGCCCTCGCTACGGGCAGGGGAGAACGGCTGACTCCGATAGCGAGTCCGCCGCAATGCTGGGTCGTCCTGGCCAAGCCGCCGATTAATGTATCGACGGCTGAGGTGTACGGACGCGTACGCGCGAATAACATCGCGGTCCATCCGTCCGCACTCCGGATGCAGCAGGCGATTGAGGCCGGCGATTTCGCGGCGGTCTGCGCGGGCCTGGGCAATGTGCTGGAGGATGTGACCCTGAAGCTGCACCCGGAGGTACAGCAGCTCAAGGAAGCGATGATGAAGCTGGGGGCAGACGGGGTACTGATGTCCGGCAGCGGACCGACAGTGTTCGGCCTGGTATCGAAGCAGTCCAAGGTGGCAAGAATCTATAACGGGCTCCGCGGATTCTGCAAGGAAGTCTATGCCGTGCGTTCGCTGAGCTGAGCCGGAAGGCACACCGAAACGGTTAGCGCTGCCCCAGGCAGCTTAGCCGTTTCTTCTTGAGCGAAGAGCAAGTCAACTCCTGAAGGACGGTATAACCGTTTTCGCTTGTGTAAATCCGTACAAAAATGATATTATTCATAATAATATTCGGTTTTGGCGAGGAGCATTCCGTGAAAAAACTTAAACGAAGCCAGCGATTGGTTGATATGACCCAATTTTTACTTGAGAAGCCGCATGATCTGCTGCCGCTCTCGACCTTCGCAGAGCGGTACGGTGCAGCGAAGTCATCGGTCAGTGAAGATCTGGCTATTATAAAAGAGGTATTTGAAGGCGAAGGCATGGGCGAACTGCAAACCCTGGCGGGTGCTGCAGGCGGAGTCAGGTATATTCCGCGGATGCCGATGGACATGGCCCTAGCTTTCGTGAACCGTCTGTGCGGGCAGCTGGAGCAGAGTGACCGGATTCTGCCCGGCGGTTATTTGTACATGTCCGATCTGCTGGGACTGCCGTCCCTGATGGAGCAAGCCGGTAAGATTATTGCTACGGCTTTTTACGGGGTAGAGATTGATGTCGTGATGACGGTGGAGACCAAGGGGATTCCGCTGGCTTATGCGACGGCTGCACAGCTTGGGCTGCCTGTAGTACTGGTGCGCCGCGACCATCAGGTGACCGAGGGTTCGGCGGTAAGCATTAATTATGTCTCGGGTTCGCACAAGAGCATACATACGATGTCGCTGTCCAGACGGGCACTGCGTGAGAAATCCCGGGTGCTGATCGTGGATGACTTCATGAAGGCGGGCGGTACCGTACGCGGGATGGTTGATCTGCTCGGTGAGTTCAATGCTGAGGTCGCCGGTGTAGGCGTACTTGTAGAATCCGGAGCGGTGGAGAAGGAAGAACGCCTGCTGCATGATTACGTATCACTCGTAAAGCTGACGGAGGTAGATTCCAAGGTGCGGCGCATTTCCGCGTATCCCGGCAACTATTTCCCCTCCTGAGGGAGCTGGATTTCCAAGATTAAAAACCCGTGCATAATGTCGAAACCGTGAGGAATCTTAAGATAACAGCACGAAATGTGTCGAAATCAATGGTTCTGCAAAAATAATCTTCTTTTTCAGGCATTTTATGGAATGAAAAAGAAGGAATTCGCTTTGCTGTGTGGAATTATACACCAAGTCTCTGATGGAAAAAGGTGGTGAACACACACATGCAAATTACGGATGTCAGACTCCGCCGCGTCAACTCTGAGGGGAGAATGAAAGCAATCGCATCCATTACAATCGATAACGAGTTTGTTGTTCATGACATACGCGTCATCGATGGTAATAACGGGATGTTCGTTGCAATGCCCAGCAAGCGTACACCTGACGGTGAATTCCGCGATATCGCTCACCCGATTTCTTCGGGAACGCGCGAAAAGATTCAATCTGCGGTTCTGGCCGAGTACGAACGCGCCGCTACGGAAGAAGAAGAAGTCATTGAAGAGGGAGCTTAAGCTGTGAAGCGCTGACTCTCAAGGATTGCTGCCCTCCCGGGCGGCGTAAGGCCATGCCGTTTTTTTAAGATAAGACTTTTTATGTTTCGGGGTCCCGCAAAGTACCTGGGTCAGCCTCGAAGACAAAGCCCCACTTTGTGGGGGGATTTTATTGGGGTTCGAAGAAAAGGGAACCATGCCTTCATGGTTCTCTTTTCTTTTTGCCCGGAATGAGATATATTCAGTAGTGAGTTCAAGAAGTAGGAGGTTGGCATTCTTGAAAAGAATGGCTGTTGTACTTGCTGCAGGCCAAGGCAAGCGCATGAAATCTAAATTATACAAAGTGCTGCACCCCGTCTGCGGTAAACCGATGGTAGGGCATGTGCTTGATACAGTAAAAGCGACCGGATGCGAGCGTACAGTAGTTGTCGTAGGTCACGGCGCTGAGAAAGTTAAAGCTTATGTAGGCGACAATGCCGAATATGTGCTGCAGGATATCCAGCTTGGAACCGGGCATGCCGTCAAACAAGCCAAAGATCTGCTTGGCGGCGAAGAAGGAACCACGATCGTGATCTGCGGGGATACGCCGCTGGTAATGACCGAGACGCTGGAAGGGCTGATGGCGTTGCATGAAGCGCAGAAAGCTGCCGCAACCGTCCTCACCGCTGTTATGGAGCAGCCTGCCGGATATGGCCGGATTATCCGTGGCGAAGACGGCGGAGTGCAGAGGATTGTAGAACAGAAGGACTGCACAGAGAGCGAAGCCGCTGTCAGCGAAATCAATACAGGCACTTATTGTTTTGATAACGTTAAGCTATTTGCCGCTCTGGAGAAGGTAACCAATACCAATAACCAGCAGGAATATTATTTGACTGATGTTATCGGTATACTCCGGGCACAGGGAGATATCGTTCTTGGATATCAGGCCCATGATGCTGCAGAGTCTATTGGTGTGAATGACCGCCTGGCATTGTCCGAAGCGGAAGGCTATATGCGTGAGCGTATCAACCGCGGGCATATGCTGAACGGCGTGACTTTAATCGATCCTGCCTCTACCTATATTGGAGCGGATGTTGTCATTGGAGCAGACACTGTGCTGTATCCGGGCACTGTGCTCAAAGGCAAGACGGTAATCGGCGAAGATTGTGTGATCGGACCTGCGAGCGAAATTGAAGACTGCGTGATTATGGACGGTGCTGTAGTGAAGCACTCCGTACTGAGTCAGGCTGAGGTCGGCGCACGGGCATCCGTTGGGCCTTTTGCGTATTTGCGTCCGGGTGCCGTGCTTGGCGAAGAGGTCAAGATCGGCGATTTCGTGGAGATCAAGAATGCTACAATCGGTGACGGCTCCAAAGTGTCCCATTTAAGCTATGTCGGTGATGCTGAGGTCGGTAAGAATGTGAATATCGGCTGTGGTGCCATCACCGTTAACTATGATGGCTACAACAAGTCGAGAACAGAAATCGGGGACGATGCCTTTATCGGCAGCAATGTGAACCTTGTAGCTCCGGTAACTGTGGGCAAAGGCGCATTCGTTGTCGCGGGGTCAACCATCACTCGTTCTGTTCCGGAGAATGATCTGGCTGTTGCCAGAGTAAGGCAGGAGAATAAGCCGGGTTATGCGGAGAAGATCCGCTCCCGTGCCAAAGCGAAGAAAGACCAGTCGAGTCCATCGTAAAGCGCCCAAGGCCAAAGCGCCGGACGGACTCTGCAAATCCGCGCCGGTGCTACTTGGAAGTTAAATTCCGTCACGGAGGGTTTATATTTTATGACTTATTGCGATTCCAAACTAAAGATTTTCACCTGCAACTCCAATCCTAAGCTGGCCAGTCAGATTGCCGATTATATCGGTATTCCGATGGGCGAGTCCCACACTACCAGCTTCAGCGACGGAGAGATTCAGGTTAAGCTGTCGGAAAGCGTCCGGGGCTGTCATGTATATATTGTACAGTCCACCTGTGGACCGGTTAACGACAATCTGATGGAGCTTCTGGTTATGGTAGATGCGCTTAAGCGTGCGTCTGCGAAGAGCATCAATGTCGTCATTCCTTACTACGGTTATGCGCGCCAAGACCGTAAGGCCCGTTCACGCGATCCGATTACGGCCAAGCTGGTAGCGAACCTGATTGAAAAAGCGGGTGCACATCGCGTCATTACCATGGACCTTCATGCGATGCAAATTCAAGGCTTCTTCGATATTCCTGTGGATCATCTGCTGGGTGTTCCGATTCTGGCCCAATACTTCCGTTCCAAACAAATTCAGAACCCGGTTGTCGTATCTCCGGACCATGGCGGTGTTGTGCGGGCAAGAAAGCTTGCTGATTTCCTCAACGCTCCACTGGCGATCATCGACAAGCGCCGTCCTGAGCCGAACGTTAGTGAGGTTATGAACATTATCGGTAACATTGAAGGTAAAACAGCGATTCTGATCGATGATATCATCGATACGGCAGGAACGATCGTGCTGGGGGCTAATGCTCTGATGGAAGGCGGCGTTAAGGAAGTCTACGCCTGCTGTACACATCCTGTATTGTCCGGGCCTGCGCATGAACGTCTGGAAAACTCTCCAATCAAAGAAATTATCGTGACGGATACCATTCCAATTCGCAGCAGTAATCCGACAAGCAAGCTCAAAGTACTGTCCGTAGCTCCGCTTATGGGCGAAGCTATTATTCGTGTGCATGAAGAGCTGTCGATCAGTAAACTGTTCGAGATCGAATAAGCTGCTTATATTAGAAAAAGGGTTACACCTCCGTGAAGCGGAAGATGTAACCCTTGTCGGCGTGATGCGGGAAACGGAGCGGCTGGTACGTTTCAGTATCCCGGGCGGGAGATGAAGGTGAACAGGCTGCGGTTGTATAGCGTCCCCTGGAGCTCCACAAAGCCTTCATCCACCGCTGTAATCACACCGATGTCTACATGAGCGCTACCCCTAAATACTTCAACAGGCACAGCATATTGAATATGGTACTGGAAATGGCGCGGTAATGTTAAAATATCGCCCTGATGTGGCATTGTTCATCACCTGTCTTCGGAGTATAAACTTATTGTACCAAAAACGGAACTCTTCTGCTGGGAGTACCGGGCGGAAAGGATAGACCTTAGTTATGAAATGGATTGTTGGACTCGGAAATCCCGGAACGCAATACGCGAAGACCAAGCATAATGTTGGCTTCATGGCGCTGGATGAGCTTGCGTCCAGACACGGAATTGCCTTTAACCAGAATAAATGCAAATCGGTGATCGGCGAAGGTGTCATTGGCGGAGTTAAGACCGTATTGATTAAACCGATGACCTTCATGAACCTGTCCGGTGAGGCGGTCCGCGCTTATATGGATTATTACAAGGTCCAGCTGGAAGATATGATTGTTGTCTATGATGATCTGGATACGGAGCTGGGCAAAATCCGGCTGCGCTATCAAGGCAGTGCCGGCGGACATAACGGAATCAAGTCGATCATCCAGCACACAGGCACCCAGAGCTTCAACCGGGTGCGGATGGGGATCTCACGTCCGGAGCCGGGTTTTGCAATTGTCGATTATGTGCTGTCTACGTTCTCCAAGAAAGACGGACCCAAGCTGGAAACGATGATTATGGATACTTGTGATGCAGTGGAATTCGGCCTGCAGCATACATTTGAGCAGACCATGGCCAAGTTCAATGGCTGATTACAAGGTATAGGGTGCAGTAATTTAAGGCTAAAGCTATCCGGGGCGGGGCATACTGGAGGTATATACTACCTTCAGGAGGCATATAGATGGCAATAAACTATGTATGCAGGCACTGCCGGACATTCTTAGGAAGCATCGGCAGAAGTGATATCACAGAGATGCAGCTGGGCCTACATTCCTTGACCCCTGCGGAACGCAGAGATATAATAGCGTATGATTCAGAAGGTGAGATTACGGTGAAGGTTACCTGCGGTTACTGCAAGCAGGCCCTGGATAACAATCCGGAACTCAGCCTGCTGGCCAGTCCGCTTCAGTAGGTGGAAGCGCCTGTCTCTATCGTCATCCGCAAGCCTTGGCCTTATCCGCTGAGGCTTGTTTTCGATTCTAATTATAATAGGTGGCAGCGGCAATGCTGCTGTCAGCCTGTTTAGTAAGAGAGGTGCACCTGTTGTTACAAGGTCTTATAGAAGCTTTTTCGAAGGATCCCGATTTTCAGTCCGTCACCAGCGGTATCGCTGCAGGTATGAAGGAGCAGCTTATCTCCGGCTTATCCGGCTCGGCCAGACAAATTATGCTGGCTGCGCTGCATGAAGAGACGGAGCGTCCGCTGCTGGTAGTCACTCATAATATGTTCTCGGCCCAGAAGATGGCCGAGGATTTGCAGGAAGCGCTTTCTCCGGACCGTGTGCTGCTGTATCCGGCTAATGAGCTGGTGGCTGCTGAAGCTGCAGTCTCGAGCCCCGAGACACTCGCTCAGCGTATTGATGTGCTTACGAAATGTGCCAAGGGCTTCCGTGGAGTTGTAGTTGTTCCGTACTCCGGCGTCCGGCGGCTGCTCCCCGCCCCTCATGTGATGGCCGGAGCCCAGCTGACCGTTTCGCAGGACGGTACCCTTTCGCTCGATGAATTCCTCATGTCCATGATTGAAATGGGCTATGAGCGTGTCGAGCGGGTGGAGAACCGCGGTGAACTCAGCGTGCGCGGCGGTATTATTGATTTCTATCCTATGACTTCTCCACTGGCTTACCGGGTGGAGCTGTTTGATGATGAAGTAGACTCCATTCGTACCTTTGATCCCATAGACCAGCGGTCTATTGATAAGGTCCGCAGTGTAAAGATTACTCCGGCCAAGGAGATTATTGCCGATCATCTGCGCCAGGATGCGGCCTCTACAGCTGCGTCAGCGCTGCTGGAGCGGCAGCTCGAGAAAATGAGCGACCGTCAGGCCAAGCTGCGTCTGCGTGAGGAAATGGGCCGGGAGCTGGAAATGCTGCGCGAAGGCACTTATTTTCCGGAAATCTATAAATATATCAGTCTCTTATATCCTGAACGCTCTCATCTGTATGATTACATGGCACAGGATACGTTGCTTGTGCTGGATGAACCGGCCCGATTGCTGGAAACTGCCAAGCAGCTGGAGCGCGATGAGTCGGAATGGAACCTGCATCTGCTGCAGAACGGCAAAACGCTGCCAGACCTGCATCTTTCTGTCGAGAGCGATGTGATTATGTATCACCGCCCGTTCCAGAGCTTGTTCATGTCGATTTTCCTGCGTCAGGTTCCGCATATTCAGCCGCAGAATATCCTGGGCTTCATCAGCCGGGGAATGCAGGATTTCCATGGGCAGATGAATGTGCTGAAATCGGAGATGGAACGCTGGCATAAGTCTGGCGTGAAGGTTATTATGCTGGCCAATGGCGAGGAGCGGATGGAGCGTGTCCGCCGGGTGCTGGACGACTACGGGATTGAAGCGCCGACCATCCTTCAGGGCAACCTGGGCTCCGGTTTTGAGCTGCCTTCCATTCATTTGGCTGTCATCACCGAAGGTGAGATGTTCTCGCAGAAGCAGCGCAAGGCGCGGAAGGTCTCCAAGGGAATTGACAATGCCGAACGGATCAAGAGTTATACGGAGCTGAAGATTGGCGATTATGTGGTTCATCAGAACCACGGGATCGGCAAGTACATGGGCATCGGCACGCTCGAGGTCAGCGGGATTCACCGCGACTATATGCATATTCTCTATGCGGGCGGCGACAAGCTCTCGGTTCCGATTGAACAGATCGATCTCATTCAGAAGTATGTCGGTTCAGAAGACAAGGAGCCGAAGGTATATAAGCTTGGCGGCAACGAGTGGACGAGGGTTACCAGCAAAGTACGGAGCTCGGTCCAGGATATCGCCGATGATCTGATCAAGCTCTACGCCGAACGCCAGAGCGCGCTCGGTTATGGCTTCGAGAAGGATACACAGGAACAGCGTGAATTCGAAGAGATGTTCCCGTATGAGGAGACCCGTGACCAGCTTCGTGCGATCGAAGAGATCAAGAAGGATATGGAGCAGAACCGTCCGATGGACCGCCTGCTCTGCGGAGATGTGGGCTACGGCAAGACTGAAGTGGCGATCCGGGCTGCTTTTAAATCAGCGATTGAGGGCAAGCAGGTGGCAGTACTCGTGCCAACAACGATTCTGGCGCAGCAGCACTATGAGACCTTCCGTGAGCGCTTCGCCAACTATCCGCTGAATATTCAGGTGCTGAGCCGTTTCCGTAGCCGCAAGGAGCAGAATGACACCATTAAGGGAGTAAGACAGGGTACCGTGGATGTGGTTATAGGCACACACCGTCTGCTGTCGCAGGATCTGGTGTTCAAAGATCTGGGTCTTCTGATTGTCGATGAAGAGCAGCGTTTCGGCGTGACCCACAAAGAGAAGCTGAAGAAGCTGAAGACCAATGTCGACGTACTGACCCTGACGGCAACGCCGATTCCCCGTACGCTGCATATGTCGATGCTTGGTGTGCGGGACTTGTCAGTTATTGAGACGCCACCAGAGAACCGCTTTCCCGTACAGACGTATGTTGTGGAGCATAGCCAGACCCTGACCCGTGAAGCGGTAGAGCGGGAGCTTGCCCGTGGCGGCCAGGTCTATTACCTCTATAACCGCGTCCAGGGGATTCAGGAAATGGCTGCACAAATCTCCATGCTGGTGCCGGAGGCAAGAGTAGGCATCGGCCATGGGCAGATGTCGGAGTCGGAGCTGGAGAAGACTATTCTCGACTTCCTCGATGGAGAATACGATGTCCTCGTCAGCACAAGTATTATAGAGACTGGCGTGGATATTCCAAACGTCAATACGCTGATTGTGCATGATGCCGACAAAATGGGACTTTCCCAGCTCTATCAGCTGCGCGGCCGTGTGGGCCGTTCTAACCGGATAGCCTATGCTTACTTCACCTACCAGCGGGATAAAGTACTGACAGAAGTGGCTGAGAAACGCCTGCAGTCGATCAAGGAATTCACGGAGCTTGGTTCAGGCTTCAAAATTGCCATGCGCGATCTCTCCATCCGCGGAGCAGGTAATCTGCTTGGTGCGGAGCAGCACGGATTCATCGCTTCTGTCGGTTTCGATCTGTATTCGCAGATGCTGGCGGAGGAAATCCGCAAGCGTAAAGTCAGCGTGCTTGGTGAAGAGGATACTTCGCTGAAACAGGGCAATACCGTGATTGATTTGTCGATTGACGCGTACCTTCCATCCGAGTATATTTACGACAGTATCCAAAAAATTGAAATCTATAAAAAAGTCGCTGCGGTGGCTACTTTTGAGGATGCTTCGGAGCTTGAGGATGAGCTGCTTGACCGGTTCGGCGAATTGCCGGAAGCCGTCATCAATCTGCTCTCTGTGGCCCGGCTGAAGGTATACGGCAAGCTGTACGGTATGGAATCCATGGTCCGGCGGGGCGATGAGGTCTCACTCAATTTCCATGAAGGAAGTATCGGCGCGTTTGATACGGCGAAGCTCGCCAAAGTTGGAAATAGCTTCGAAAGACGTGTACAATTTGATAAGGATGCGAAAGCAACGATCCGCATCAAGTCCAAAGACTTGGGCGACAAAGAGCTGCTTGATCTGCTGGAGCAATTCCTTGCGGCAGCCAAACAGTCTTTAAAATCGAAGGGAGAATTACACAATGTCGTTAAATAAAAAACCATGGAAAGTGCTGCTGGTCTCACTGGCCGCAGCGGTTTCCTTCTCCATGCTTGCTGCCTGCAGCAACAACAGCAGCGATGATACAGCGGTAGCAACTTATAATGGCGGAACGATTACTGCGAAGGAATTCGACCTGGATACCCGCGTAATGAAATTCCTGTCTCCGCAGCAGGCGCAGTATCTGGAGATTGATATGTTCAAGGAGTCTATCCTGAAGCAGGAGGTCGCGTTTGAGTATCTGGCCGGCCAGGCAACGGATGAGGCGAAGAAGGCAGCAGAGAAAGAAGTCGACACACAGATTGAGACGATCAAGAGCAGTCTGGGCGACTCTTATAAAAGCTCTCTGAAGGAGCAGGATCTAAGTGAATCGGATCTGCGTTCTTATATGCAGCGGGTGCTTACCGTTTATCAGGACATGCTGCTCAAAGTAACGGACGAGCAGGTAAAGACAGAGTACGAAGCGATTAAAGCTGACTTCACCGTAGCTACACTGCGTCACGTGCTGGTTGGCTTGACGGATGGTGACGGCAAGGAGCGTACGGATGCAGATGCGCTGAAACGTGCCAATGAAGCCAAGGCGAAGCTGGACGGCGGCGCAGACTTTGCAGCCGTTGCCAAGGAATACTCGGATGATACCAGTACGAAGGATACCGGGGGCGAATATAAGGACACGCTTCTGTCCAAATACGTAGAAGAGTTCAAAGCCGCAGCCCAGACGCTGCCGCTTAATACGATCAGTGATCCGGTGAAGAGCAGCTACGGCTATCACGTCATTAAAGTTGAAGCCCGCAAGGAGACAACCTTCGACACGCTGACGGCAGAGCAGCTGGAGACCGTTAAGAGCTCGGCAGCTTCCGCCAGCCTGGAGTCATTCCTCGAGAAGGATCTGGACAGCCTGAAGATTGAGATCAACCTGCCGAAGAGCACCGCTGCAGCCGAAGAACCGGGAACAGCCGCTACAGCTACTCCAGCCCCGGCCGATGCCACAGCCGCTCCGGCTGCTACAGAAGCAGCCAAATAATTCTAAAGTTGGACAAGCCGCCTGAATGCGCCAAGCATCAGGCGGCTTTTTTTGACCCGTCTGGAGCAGGTATAGAATGGAGAAATTAAGAACATAACTGGAATGATGCGCCTGGAGTGCTGGGATTTTGCATGAACTATTTTAAACAGGCGGCTTGGATGTATAAGGAACTGGGAAGAGATGAATACTATGGTCAGATATTACGATAAATCACTGGGATTAACCATTCCCATAATGGACAGTAGTTGGACCATACTTCTTAAGAAAGCGGGGCAACATGTGAAATGAAAGCTACTGGAATTGTACGCCGTATTGATGACCTCGGACGAGTTGTTATCCCTAAAGAGATTAGACGCACCTTGCGGATTCGGGAAGGAGACCCTCTGGAAATCTTCGTCGACCGTGACGGTGAAGTTATACTGAAAAAGTATTCTCCGATCGGCGAGCTGGGTGATTTCGCTAAAGAATACGCGGAGTCACTGTATGAGGGAACAGGGCATATTACCATGATTACGGACCGGGACACCTTCATCGCACTCGCCGGCGGCTCCAAGAAGGATTATTTGGAGAAGCAGGTTGGCGTGCTGCTGGAGAAGGTAATGGAAAGCCGTAAAACGGTGCTTGAGACTAATGGAGGCAGCTACGACATCAGCAAAGACCACACGGAGCTGCTATCCAGCTATGTGGCAGCACCCATTATCTCCGGCGGAGATCCAATCGGCTGTGTAGTACTGCTGAATAAGGATGACACGGTGAAAATGGCGCAGATGGAAGTGAAGATGGCTGAAACAGCCGCAGCCTTCCTGGGCAAGCAAATGGAGCAGTAAGAGATTGGCCTATAGAACCCCGCTTATCCTCTGGGTATGAATCCACAGGAAATGGCGGGGTTTTGTTGTATCCGCGAAGCCATTTCCACTTACAGGCATACTTAAGCTATAATATAGAAATTCATTCTAAAAGGATGAACTTAAGAATGCGGACTTTATGGTAACATGCTTAAGTTCACGTTCAATAAAATGGCAGTCACGCTGTAGAAGCAGGTATATCATGAAATCGGACACACAAGGCTCGAAGCTGCTGCAAGGGGCATTTATTCTTAGCGCGGCAGCTATATTCTCGAAACTGATCGGCACCCTGCAGAAGATCCCGCTGCAGAACCTGGGCGGTGACGCAGCATTCGGTATCTACAATACGGTCTATCCGCTATATACGATTCTGGTCACGGTGGCCATGCTGGGGTTGCCTGCAGCTATCTCCCGGTTCGTAGCAGAGGCATCTGCTGCGCAGGATGATCAGGAAGGACGGCGGGTGCTGCGCCTGTCAGCGGGCATTACAGCAGTCTCCGGACTGATTCTCGGGGTTCTGGTCTATACCGGAGCTCCGGTTATTGCTGTGTGGGTCGGCAACTCCCATATTACCCCTGCTCTGCGCAGCAGCGCCTGGGGACTGGCAGTAGTACCGCTGATGGCTGCTCTGCGCGGTTACTTCCAGGGGCTGCATAATATGATGCCGACTGCGGTGTCACAGGTCGTAGAGCAGTCGGTACGTGTGGCAGTCATGATCGCACTGCTGCTCTATCTGACAGCGGCCGGTGCCGATGCGGCAGGTATTGCTGCCGGCGCATTGCTCGGTCCTGCGGGCGGGGGATTGGCAGGTCTGGCTGTTATGCTCCTCTACTGGCGCAGTTACCGCCGCCGCGGACTGCAGGGCGTCATGCCTCAGGTTCCGGCCAGAGGGAAACCAGCCGCAGCCGCAGCTGAAGTCCGCCCGGAACGCGGCGCGAATGCCCGTAAGCTGCTGGCTTACGGACTGCCGGTGATGCTGGGCGCTCTGGCAGTGCCGCTGATCGGCCTGGTGGATGTGTTCACGGTTCCCCGTCTGCTGACGGGAAGCGGCAGCAGTGAGACGGCTGCTATGGCCCAGTTCGGCATCTATAACCGCGGACTGCCGCTCGTTCAGATCGTAACCATGCTGGCCACCTCGTTGTCGGTAGTATTCATTCCGGCTCTGGCGGAAGCGAAATTCCAGCGGAACGAGGACCTTATCCGCACGCGCATCACGTTGTCGCTGCGCTGGTTCTGGCTCCTGGGGCTGGCCGCGTCCGTAGGCCTGGCCGTTCTTGCAGAGCCGGTTAACACGGCTCTGTACGGGGACGCTGCCGGCAGCGGCGCGATGACCTGGCTGGCCTTCACCGCCGCCGGCGGTACGGTCAGCATCATCTCCGCCGCGCTGCTGCAGGGCCTTGGCGCCGTGCGTGCGCCGGCGCTGCACCTTCTGGCCGCCGCTGCGCTTAAGGCGGCCCTGAACCTGCTGCTGGTCCCGCAGCAGGGCATTACCGGTGCGGCCATCGCCGGCGTGGCCGCACATCTCTTCGCAGCAGCGCTGAACGTGCTGCTGCTGTACCGCCAGGGCTATCTGCGGCTGCGCTTCGCAGATGCCCTGCTGAAGCCCGCAGCGCTGCTCGCGGGCCTGGGGCTGGTTGCCGCGGCCGTGAGCCTCGCCGCGGGCAGAGCGGCGGACGCGGCCGGCTTCGGCGGCGGGCGGACCGATGCGCTGGCGCAGAGCCTGCTCGGCGTGCTCGCAGGCTGCGCCGTCTTCGCACTCGGCGCAGTGGCGCTGCGGCTGCTCAGCGAGAACGAACTGCGCCAGCTTCCGGGCTTCGGCCCCCGGCTG
Organism: Paenibacillus phytohabitans; assembly: GCF_013141775.1. Taxonomy (GTDB): domain Bacteria; phylum Bacillota; class Bacilli; order Paenibacillales; family Paenibacillaceae; genus Paenibacillus_AQ; species Paenibacillus_AQ phytohabitans. The sequence continues at coordinate 30,460 of NZ_WHOB01000008.1, read as the reverse complement.
GCGGACAAGCTGAAGAAGCTGCGCCTGTTCCCATAAGGCTTACTAATAATTTACATAGGGCCACCGGCTGCACGAGCAGCAGGCAGATGCCCTGAAAGGAGTAGACAGGCATGAGCGCAATACTAACGGTAGTCGGTCTTGGCTCCGGCAATCCGGACCGGCTGACACTGGGCATTATCAAGAAGCTCAAGGCGGCATCCGCCGTTTACGTGCGGACCGCAGAGCATCCCGCTATGGCTGCACTGGCTGAGCTTGAGATTTCTTCGGAGTCTTTCGACGGGCTGTATGAATCGTTATCCTCCTTCCCTGAGGTCTACGAAGCCATTACGGCCACCCTGATTGAGAAGGCAGCGGCGGCTCCGCAAGGCACAGAAATCGTCTATGCCGTGCCGGGACATCCCATGGTTGCTGAATCCGCTGTATCCCTGCTGCGCCAGCGCTGCCCGGAGGCCGGCATTGAGCTGAATATCCTCGGCGGCGAGAGCTTCCTCGATGAGGCATTCGTCCGTCTGGGCTTTGATCCGATTGAAGGATTTCAGCTGCTGGATGCTTCGGGCATCCGCAGCTCCCAGCTCCACCCGGAGCTGCACACGCTGATCGGACAGGTCTATGACAGCTTCACTGCATCAGAAACCAAGCTCTGCCTGATGGAACTGTATCCGCCGGAGTATGAAGTAATTGTCGGACATGCTCTCGGTGTAGAGGGCGAGGAGCAGATTCTGCGTGTGCCGCTGTATGAGCTGGACCGGCTGGACGGATACGGCAACCTCTCGCTGGTGTATGTACCAATCAACCCTGCAGAGGATGCGCGAAAGCGTACGTTTGCCCGGCTGCATGAGATTGTCGATATTTTGCGGAGCCCGGAAGGCTGTCCCTGGGACCGTGAGCAGACCCATGAATCCTTGCGTAAGAACCTGATCGAAGAGACTTATGAGGTGCTGGAAACGATTGACGAGGATGACCCGGACCATATGAAGGAAGAGCTGGGCGACCTGCTGCTCCAGATTATGCTTCATGCCCAGATGGAAGAGGAGCTCGGCACATTTAGCGTCTATGATGTAATAGAGGGGCTGAATGATAAGCTGATCTTCCGCCATCCGCATGTATTCGGGGACCAGGTTGCCGGCAATGCCGAGGAGGCGCTGCAGAACTGGGACGGCATGAAGGCCGAAGAGAAGCGGCGCAAAGGCGTGAAGCCTGAAGCGCTATCCGCGCTCAGCGGGGTTCCGCGTGACCTGCCTGCACTGATGAAAGCCTACAAGCTGCAGAAGAAGGCGTCCAAGGTCGGTTTCGACTGGGATAACACCGGGGATGTATTGGCCAAAATCCGTGAAGAGACCGATGAACTGCAGGAAGCCATTGAAACGGGACTGTCTGCCGAGGAGCAGATGCTGGAGCTTGGCGATCTGCTGTTCGCGGCAACCAATGTAGCCCGCTTCATCGATGCCGATCCGGAGGAAGCGCTGACCCGCACAAACCGCAAGTTTATCTCCCGGTTCCAGTACATTGAGCAGCGGCTGCTTGATAGAGGTACTAGTGTTCAAGACAGTAGTCTGGAAGAGATGGAAGCCCTCTGGCAGGAAGCCAAGACGGAAGAGCGGAGCCAGTAGGGTATACAGTGCCGGAGAAACGGTAATGCTGTGAACAGGACCTTAAATCTCTGATTTGAAATGCAAAGAGAGGTTTATAATGTTATAGTGCTATAAGCCCCGGTTCTCCCGCCAGATGTTACATTTTTTAAAAAAACGGCGGATCATGGCAGGAATTGAGGGTAGAATCAAGAATATCATAAAGACGAAATGACGTTTTGCGGCAATTTCTGCCAGCAAACTGATTTTCATTTATTTTTTGTATCCTAGGAGGAACTTCAAATTATGAACAAGACAGATCTGGTAAACAACATTTCCGAAAAAAGCGGATTGGCCAAAAAAGATGTAGAAGCAGTACTCAACGGGGTTCTGGGCGAAATCACAGAAGCTCTGGCAAGCGGAGATAAAGTGCAGCTGATCGGATTCGGTACTTTTGAAACCCGCAAACGTTCCGGCCGTACCGGCCGTAACCCGCAATCGGGCACACCTATTGAAATCCCTGAATCGACTGTACCGGCCTTCAAGGCAGGTAACAAGCTTAAAGAAGCCGTTAACTAATGCGTCTGGACAAGTTCCTGAAAGTTTCCCGTCTGATCAAGCGCCGCACCGTGGCCAAGGATGTGTCCGAACAGGGCCGGGTACTGATCAATGGACGGGAATCCAAACCGAGCAGCACTGTGAAGATCGGTGACGAGATTACCGTGCAGTTCGGCCAAAAGCTTGTGACGGTCAAAGTCGAAAAGCTGGTGGAGACCACCCGCAAGGACGAGGCCGCCGGAATGTATACCCTGCTCCGTGAAGAGCCTGTGGCCAAAAGCACCGGACTCGACTGGTAAGGCAGATATTCAAAGGCAGTAACCGAAAGCGTAACTTTACTCTATGTGAAGTTGCGCTTTTTTACGATGCATGGCATTCCTTCATGTTCTATACCCTGTCCTTCCGTCATAGATTAGAACCAAGAAGGAGGGGTACATGCTATGATCGAGCCAGCCAAAGTCAATAAACAACATGATCTGCACATGCACAGCCGTAAACAGGTCGAACTTACGGGCGTGCAGAATGTAGAGAGCTTTGACAGCGAGGAGTTTCTGCTACGTACGGAACTCGGCCATCTCACCATTCGGGGAAATCATTTACATATCAAAAATTTAAGTCTGGAGAATGGATTGTTGTCACTTGAAGGCAATGTTCATTCCCTGATTTATCTGGACCCCGGTACGCAGGGCAAAAATAAAGGGATTCTCCGTAAGCTGTTCAAATGAATCCCGCGGTCCAATGGATCACCCTGCTCTACATGGTGCTGGCCGGCACAGCCATGGGACTGGCCTATGACAGCTACCGGGTGCTGTCGCTGAAGCTGAGCTTTCCCAAATGGCTGAATGCGCTGCTGGATCTGCTGTACTGGATAGCGGCTGCCCTGTTCGTCTTTCGCATGCTTTATGCCGGAAATCAGGGACAATTGAGGTTTTATGTCTTTCTCGGACTCTTTCTAGGTGTATGGATCTATTTTTTGATCTTCAGTGTTACGGTGAGGCGTTTTGTGTTAATGTTAATTCAGTCGGTTCAGTATACGTGCAGGATGCTATGGAGATGTATTGAGATCGTGATCGGATGGCCGCTTCTCTGGCTGTGGCGCCTTGTGAAGGGAACGCTGCTGCTGCTCGGCCGGATCCTGCTCTATATTTTGAAGCTGCTGCTGCGTCTAACCAAGCCAATCTGGGTACTTCCTGTAAGGTGGGTCTCTCCGTATCTTTCCCGGTTCTATCACAGTGCCAGGATGGTGAGGATCACTAAATGGATATCGGGATGGCGGAAACGCTGATCTTGAACTGGGGGTACGCTGTATGAACAGATTCTCTGCGGAAGAGAAGAATGATAACCATAAGGCTTCGGCCGCAGGCGCGAAGAGAAGAAAGTTTATATGGATTTTTGTAGTGGCGGTATTCTTCGGCTGGGCCGGGTTTACTTTCTTTGCCCAGAGTTCAGCTATTGCCGACAAGACTGAACAGCTTGCGAAGAAGCAGCAGAGCAATGAAAGTGTCACAGCTTCGCTCAACCAACTGAAATATGAAGTCTCGCGGCTGAATGATGATGAGTATATCGGACAATTAGCGCGTAAATGGTATAATATGTATCCAGAAGGTGAATCACCTATCCGCACAGAGCAATCTGAGTAATAAAAGCAGGCTAAAAGGGGCTTTCGCTCTGTTGCCTTGCCTTCTTCTTTACTGTATAATCAAATCACCGCAGACAGGATGAACTTAATATTCGTCTGTATATTTTTAAGGGAGGATCATTTTATTCTATGGCAATTGAAGTGGGCACCAAGTTAGAGGGCAAGGTGACAGGCATCACGCATTTCGGAGCATTTGTGGATCTGTCAGGAGGTGTCACAGGTCTCGTTCACATCTCGGAGATCGCCGATAACTACGTCAAGGATGTTAACGATCATTTGAAGATTGCGGATGTAGTAACCGTCAAGGTGATCAATGTTGACAAGGACGGCAAGATCGGACTTTCCATTAAGCAGGCCGTTGATAAGCCGGCGTCAGAAGTACGTCCCCCCAGAGCTCCAAGACCAGAACGTCCAAGCGGTGGAGACCGTTTCGGCGGTGGTGGCGGCAGTGGCGGAGGCGGCGGTGGTGGATTCAATCGTGAACGGGGTGGGCGTCCATTCAAGCCTGCAGCCGGTAAACCTTCATTCGAGGATAAAATGTCACGCTTCCTGAAAGACAGCGAAGAACGGATATCTTCGATCAAGAAGAACACAGAAGGAAAGCGCGGCGGCCGTGGAGCCAAGCGCGTATAATCTGAGTCTTGCACATCATAAATAACCGCTGGGGCTTCATGCCCTTCGCGGTTTTTTTGTGTGTTCTGGTAATAGTGCAATTCCTGGAATTTTTCCGCAATGGCAGTAAGCTCTGCATTAACTTCAGTGTAGGATTCGCAGCCAGGCTGTTTTTTGTCGGCCACAAACAAATTGCCGACAGCATCCAAGCCATTCTCACATAACTCTAGGGCAATCGCTGACGAAAGTATGCGCGGGCACCGGCAACGTCCGCCGTCATGGCCAGCCCCGGCAAGGGCTAACCTTTGGCTCCGTAAGGGTTAGAAAGGTTTTTCCATAAAATGTCGGCAGAGGCTTTTTTGTCGGAATATTTTTACAGCCTGCTCTCTGTTTCTGACAAACTTTCATAAGACCCCCGCTATATAATGAGAACCATAAATTCTTATACGGGTGGTGCAGGGGAATGAGTAAAAGCAATGTGGTGAATTTGCCGGAGTGGACAAGAGCAGGAAGCAAAGACAAGATTCAGAAGGAAGCTTGGAGTACACGTCTGAAGGCGTGGAGTATGAAACAGCCGGTCCTCCAGTTCATCGCGGTCAAGAAGTGGGCAATGCTGCTGAGTCTGATGGGCTTTTTACTGGGCCGTGCCATGATTTTGGACGAGCTGACTCCTTTTGCTGCCGCTTATTTCGCCGTCATTGTATTTATGCGCAGGGACTCTACGCTGCCTGTGGCTGCGGCTATTCTGCTCGGAAGTCTCTTTACCCCGTTTCCCGGTGCTATAGTGGTTGCCGCAGAGCTGATTATCTTTTATCTGATTTACAAAGGAATGGAGAACTTCCAGCGGGTGGATCTGTCCTATGCGCCGCTGATGGTATTCGTGGCTTCTTTTATGGTGGGACTGTTCCGGGTGGTAATCGGGCCGACGCTGGCCTGGTATCCGCTGATGATGGCAACGATTGATGCTTTGCTTGGGTTTGTGCTGACGCTCGTATTCCTGCAGGCGCTTCCGGTGTTCACTTATAAGCAAAAAAGCAGGGCGCTTCGCAATGAAGAGGTCCTCTGCCTGATTATTCTGCTGGCCTCCGTGATGACAGGCCTGGTCGGGTGGACGGTAAACGGCCTTTCTCTGGAGCATATTTTATCGCGTTTCCTCATTCTGCTCTTTGCCCTTGCCGGTGGAGCCCCGCTCGGGGCAGCCGTCGGTGTCGTCACCGGACTGATCCTCAGTCTGGCTGATGTAAGTGCCATTTATCAGATGAGTCTGCTGGCCTTCTCCGGCATGCTGGCGGGAATGATGCAGTCCGGACGCAAAGGGGCCGTCTCTATCGGGATGCTGCTGGGTTCAACCATATTGTCGGTATATTTCATGGGACCGGGCGATGTGATGAATTCCACCTGGGAGACCTGCGCGGCCGTAGTGTTGTTTCTTCTGACACCTAAAGGCATTATTTCTGCCATTGCCAAATATGTACCGGGCACTGCTGACCATAGCCGCTCTCAACATGAATATGCCCGCAGAGTGCGGGATATTACAGCAGACCGGGTTACCCAGTTCTCTCAGGTATTCCGTCAGCTCTCCAGCAGCTTTGGTCAAATTCCCCGGGCCACGGAAGCAGGTAAAAGCGACCGTGAAATGGAGGATTTTATGAAAACGGTAACGGAAGGAGCCTGCGCCGGCTGCATCCGGCGTACTCACTGCTGGGATGCCAAGTTCTATCAGACATACAGATATATGACCGATATGATGACTACTGTGGAGGAATGCCCCGACATTACAGCGGCCCAGCTGCCTCCGGAATGGAACCGGATCTGCGGCAAGACGGGCGAAGTGCTGGAAGTAATGAAGGGCCAATATGAACTCTATCAGCATGATATGCGCTGGAAGCGGCAAATATACGACAGCCGCCAATTTGTTGCCGAGCAATTATCCGGGGTCTCTCAGGTTATGGAGGATCTGGCGAAGGAAATCAAGCGGGAGGGCCAGGCGATGTACCGCCAGGAGGGACAGATTCGCGAGGCACTGGAGAAGCTGGGCCTGTCAATTCACACTATAGAAATTCTAAGCCTTGATCCCGGGCGGGTAGAAATTGAAGTAGTGCATGCTTATACCCGGGGCTTTGACGAATGCCGCAAAATGATTGCCCCGCTGCTCTCCGATATCCTGGAGGAGAATATTGCGGTGGTAAGTGAAACAGCGGTGCACCCGCGCGAAGGCTTATCCATGGTGACTTTTGGTTCGGCCAAAGCTTATGAAATCAATACCGGCGTAGCCGGGGCTGCCAAAGGAGGCGACATAATGTCCGGCGACAGCTTCAGTACGGTGGAGCTCGGAAATGGCACCTTTGCTGTGTCGATCAGCGATGGAATGGGCAACGGCGAGCGGGCCCGGATGGAGAGCAGCGCTGCGCTATCCATGCTGGAGAAGCTGCTGCAATCCGGGATGGATGAGAAGCTGGCGGTCAAGTCCGTCAATTCGATTCTGCTGCTGCGTTCCCCGGATGAATTCTATGCGACCGTGGATATGGCGCTGATCGATCAATATTCGGCGCAGACCATCTTCATGAAGATCGCGTCAGCACCAAGCTTTATCCGGCGGGGCAGCGAGGTTATTCCGGTGACAGCCAGCAATCTGCCGATTGGAATTATTAAAGATATCGAAGTGGACCTGGTCACCATGCAGCTGCGTCCCGGGGATATTCTCATTATGATGACCGATGGTATTTATGATGCGCCCGGATATGCCGTTAATAAAGAGATATGGATGAAACGCCTGATCCAGGAGCTGGAAGGTGATGATCCTCAGGATATGGCCGACAGCCTGCTGGATAAGGTAATCCGTTACCAGGGCAATGAGATCCATGATGATATGACGATTGTCGTCAGCCGTGTCGATCATTTCCATCCGGAGTGGTCCAGCCTGCATATGCCGGGCGTGGGTCGTATGGAGAGACCGCGTACAGTTAGTTAGGTAACCTATCATTCACCTGACACTGTTCTTTCATTATTATCTTATAAGCTGAACTTAAAAATTGTGGCCAGCCGATAAACGCCTCCCCCTGCAGAGTAAGGATTTCGTCCATGCAGTAAGTGGGATTCTTAAGTTCCCTCTATTTTTCGTCCGTCACGCTGCCATGGGATTCAAGAACCACTGGCAGCCCTGGTCCGTCTCGGTTCAGGCATGAAATTGTTGTACGTAGTACAGCTTTGATTCGGCGTTACCCGGTTGTTTGGGAGGATTGTTGTATGAATTACAACAATTGCTCCGCTAAATGGCTTGGAAGCTGAGAAATCCTGCATTTCGTACAACAATATCCGATTTAGAATGATTTTATGAGGGAAATGTTGTATTTGGTGCAGGATTTTTAGACCTCAGACTGGAGGAGCGATAGCGGGCGCTTAATAGTTATCTGCAGGAAACGTATCAATTCAGCTGCAGCAAATACCAGATTTCCAGCAACAGCTAAGTCGTTGATCACCACTGGAGGTTCCAAATATTCCTCTGGCTGTGGCCTGTGGGCTAAGAAATCTTGTTTCAATAGGCGGGTGCACTCCATCGATCCACCCGCCCCGTTTCAACCGCCGCTGACTCAGCGGCGATTGCTTCAGATTGTTGGTCTTATCGTGAGGTTAAGGAACGGAGAGGAATTTTGGAACTGTAGAAGCGGCAGCGTTCGCCTTTGTCCCCGGATTTGCACCTTATAACAAATTTAATAAATCCGGGGACAACAGCGATCAGAAATCCAAATATTTCTTGCAGTTCCCCGGCCTTACGTTAATTTATCTGAAGCTCCGCTAAGCGGCGTTTGAAATCTCTCTACCTTGGATATGCTAGAACTAGATACAAGGCAAAGGGGAGTGAACGGTCATGAAGCAGATTCTGCTCATTACTGACGGTTGTTCGAATGTGGGGGAAAGTCCGGTACTTGCGGCGGCGCATGCCCGGCAGGAAGGCATTACGGTCAATGTCGTAGGTGTCGTGGACTATGGAACGATTGGTGAACTCGGAAGCCGGGAGATCGCTGATATTGCCAAAGCGGGAGGCGGACTCAGCCGGATTGCCTCAACGTCGCAGCTGGCGCAGACCATTCAGATGATGACCCGCAAGACCGTGGTTCAGACGATCCAGCAGGCGGTTAATAAAGAGGTAAAAAAAATTCTCGGCGAGGGTTCCCTCGAAGAACTGCCTCCGCAGCAGCGGTCACAGGTGGTTACGGTTGTCGATGAGCTGACCGAGACTTCTCCGCTGCGCATTGCCCTTTTAATTGATGCAAGTGCGAGCATGAAGCCCAAGCTGGGTGCTGTGGAGGATGCTATCCGTGATTTGGCACTCAGTCTGGAAGCGCGGGAAGGGCGGAGCGAGCTTGCCGTGTTCCATTTCCCCGGACACTCCAGCAGTGAGGATGCCGTGCTGGATATGGACTGGACGCGGAATGTATCGGAAGTCCGCTCACTGTTCTCCAGGCTGAAGATGCGGGGGGCTACTCCGACAGGACCGGCTATTTTCAAGGTGCTCGAACATTACCGTTATGATAAACTGGATGAACCTCGTGACTATCTTGTGAATGGGGATGACGAGGCAAGAGAAGGGATGATTGGTGGGTATGTCGTCTAATCCACCCTATCCGGCAGGCACTGTAATTACCGGCAAATGGCGGGGGAACCGTTATGTTGTGGAGCGGATGCTGGGGAAAGGGGCAAACGGAACCGTATATCTTGTGCAGCGGGAAGGCCGGCGGGAGCGGTATGCGCTCAAAATCGGATACGATACGCTGGAGCTGCAGTCAGAGATCAATGTACTGACCTCTCTGCAATCCTGCCGTAAACGCAGCGAGCACCGGGCGCGCAAGGAGTCACCGTTGTCCTCTTACCTGCTGGAATCGGATGATTTCAAGGATAGGGACCATACTCCTTTCTACGTGATGCGTTATGTGGAGGGCAGACCGCTGCATCATTTTTTGTCCAGGAACGGGGCGTCCTGGCTGGGGCTTGTCGGCATGAAGCTTCTGGAGAAGCTGCAGACCCTGCATGAGTGCGGCTTTGTGTTCGGAGACCTTAAGCCGGAGAATGTCATGGTATCCAGTTACGGGGAAGCCGAGCTGATTGACTACGGAGGCGCGAGTCCCCTGGGACGCAGCGTGAAGCAGTTTACCGAATGGCATGACCGCGGATTCTGGAACGCCGGCAGCCGGACGGGAGACGAGAACTATGATCTGTTTGCTTTTGCCGTACTGTGCCTGCGCCTGCTTAATGAAGAAGGTCTGAAGTCCGCAGCCCAGCAGCTGCCGCAGACCCGGAGTGTGGATGAACTGCTGAAGCTGGCCAGAAATCTGCCTGACAAGAAGCTGGCCTCCTGGCTGTGTCTGGCACTCAAAGGCGGTTTTCCCGGTTCCGCACAAGCTGCGGAGATCTGGAGAAGTCAGATATACAGAGCACGGAAGACGGGAAAGGATACGATGGCAACTCCCCGCTGGCTCAAAAATGCGTTTGCGCTGTCTTTATTTCTGCTGGCCTTTACGATCTACTGGGTATTCCGTTTTTGAAATTATACATAATACCAGGGTGCTGGAATTCCGGAGCAAGACAGGCAAGTGATCTGCAAGAAAGGATGCCCATATGGAACAAATGAAAGAACTGGTGGAATCCGTACTGGAAGCTGCGGCTGAGCATGAACTGTGGCAGCCCCATGACACCATTGTAGTCGCAGTTTCCGGAGGGCCGGACTCTGTGGCTCTTTTGCGTATTTTGCACGAGATATCCGTAAACCGGATGCCATTAACTCTGGTCTGTGCCCATGTGAATCATGGCTTCAGAGCCGAATCAGCGGAAGAGGCGGAGTTTGTCAGGAAGTTGGCTGCTGAGCTGGGAATCCCTTTTGAGCTCGCGGAGTTTGATATTCCATCCATGGTCAAGGAAATAGGACTGGGTCCGGAAGGAGCGGCAAGGGAGAAACGCTATCAATTTCTGATTGAAACCGCGCACCGTTACCATGCACGTTCTGTCGCACTGGCCCATCATGCCGATGATCAGGCCGAGACCGTGCTGATGCGGCTGCTGCGGGGGAGTGGTCCTTCGGGGCTTGCAGGCATGCGCTGGAAACGGACTGAAAAAAAGGTGGAACTCATCCGCCCCTTCCTGCGTATTAACAAAACAGCTCTTGTCGGCTTATGCCGGGAAGAGGGGTTTGCTTACGCGGAGGATGCCAGCAATCTGCTTATGAAGTATAAGCGGAACGCGGTCAGGCTGGAAGTATTGCCCCTGCTTGAACAGCATAATCCGAGAGTGAGACAATCACTGCTGCAGCTGTCTGAAATTGCCGGTGCGGAAGATGAATATATGGAGGCGAATGCGGCAAAATGCTTCGAAGAGCTTGTTTTTATCGAGCATGGAAAATACACCTTGAAGAGAGCTTCATTTGCGGCCCTACCCTCCGCTTTACAACGGCGTTTGATTAAACTAATATTAAATTATCTGTCAGCGGATTCATCTGCGATGGATTTCCCCAAGATTGAAGCTGTACGCCGGGGAACGCTGCAGGAGCACCCCACCGTATGGACTTTGGATTTGGGCGGGGGTTTCGTCTGTATGCGGCAATATGACACCCTTTTGTTCTCGTCCAAGCCCTTGCTTCGGCAGGTGAGCTATACATACCCTCTGTCTTTGCCTCATCCCCGGATCAACCTGAAGGAGATAGGAAAAGTTATGGCGATGAAGGTGCTGGAGAGAGAAGATTTTTTTGCACAGGAGGAGGACTCTGGGAAGATGTCGGCTTGGTTTGACGGCGATGAGCTCGTCTTACCACTCACCATCCGTTCCCGATTGCCTGGAGATACCATAAGGGTTATGGGATTAAACGGAAGCAAAAAGGTAAAAGATATTTACATTGATGATAAAATACCTTCTTCCGAACGCTCTGCGATTCCCCTCGTTTGTGATGGTTTGGGCAATATCGTCTGGATTCCGGGCGTAAGGCGCTCGATGCATGCCGCAGTAGGGCGGCACACGGCCTCGGTGCTTCTCCTGTCCATGGAAGACATGGAACAGGGCGAAGAAACGTAATGGTCGAAGTAAGTCTTTCATAGTATAACTTAGGAGGTTCGCAAGTTGCAGAATGATATTCAAGAAATCTTGATCAGCGAAGAAGAAATCCAACAAAGAATCAGGGAGCTTGGCGCCCAGCTGAGCAAGGAATATGCAGGCCGCACACCTTTAGTCATCTGTGTACTCAAAGGTGCGTTTATCTTTATGGCGGATCTGGTTAAAGTGATTACAGTACCCGTTGAGATGGACTTCATGGCAGTATCCAGCTACGGCGGTACGACCAAATCCTCCGGTGTAGTCAAAATCATCAAGGATCTGGACACATCGGTTGAAGGCCGCGATGTTCTGATTGTCGAGGACATTATCGACAGTGGTCTTACGCTCAGCTATCTGATTGAGATGCTGCAGGGCCGGAATGCTGCTTCCGTCAACGTAGTCACCCTGTTCGATAAACCTTCAGGCCGTGCAGTTAATCTTGAAGCCGAATATACCGGCTTTGTGATTCCTGATGCTTTCCTGGTAGGCTATGGACTCGACTATGCCGAACTGTATCGGAACCTCCCATACGTAGGTGTACTGAAGCCTGAAATTTATTCCAAATGAACCAATCGACAGCCTTAGATTCAAGGATCACTTTCCTGGATTTCCTGACAATTTGAGGAGTCTGGTCAGGCTATGGTACAATAACTTGAGCGTTGTGAGAGGAGGTAGGGGATGAATCGGTTCATCCGGAATTCTGGTTTTTATTTGATTTTATTTTTAGTCGTGGTGGGCATTGTCCAGTTTGTAAGCAATGGAAATGAATCCGCCGATTTCCCTAGATATGATGAGTTAAGACAGGAGATCAAGGACAACAATGTGAAGAGCCTGACGGTTCAGTTTGAGGGTAACGCATTTCTGGTTACAGGCGAATACAAAGAATTGCCACCTGAGACTAAATCGAAGAATTTCTCCACTTATGTTCCTCCTACAGATCGGGCCCTTGATGAACTTATAGCTGCCAGCGAAGTTAATGGCGTGGAGCTGACTCAGAAGAAAATGGAAGGCGACAGCATCTGGCTGACATTCCTTTCTTCCATCATTCCATTAGTTATCATGTTCATCCTGTTCTTCTTCCTGTTTAACAATGCACAGGGCGGCGGCGGCAAGGTCATGAATTTCGGTAAGAGCAAAGCCCGGTTATATAATGAAGAGAAGAAGAAAATCAGCTTCGAGGATGTTGCAGGAGCTGATGAAGAGAAACAAGAGCTCGTGGAGGTCGTGGAATTCCTCAAGGATCCGCGTAAATTCGCAGCTGTAGGTGCACGTATTCCTAAAGGGGTACTCCTTGTGGGACCTCCGGGAACAGGTAAAACCTTGCTGGCCCGTGCGGTAGCAGGTGAAGCCGGCGTTCCATTCTTCAGCATCTCCGGTTCCGACTTTGTGGAAATGTTCGTCGGTGTCGGCGCATCCCGGGTACGTGATTTGTTTGAGAATGCAAAGAAGAATGCTCCTTGTATCATCTTTATCGACGAAATCGATGCTGTGGGACGTCAGCGCGGCGCAGGACTTGGCGGCGGACATGACGAACGCGAACAAACCCTTAACCAATTGCTCGTTGAAATGGACGGCTTTGGTGGCAACGAAGGCATTATCATTGTCGCGGCTACCAACCGCGCCGACATACTGGATCCGGCTTTGCTCCGTCCAGGCCGGTTTGACCGTCAGATTACGGTTGACCGTCCAGACGTGAAGGGCCGTGAAGCTGTACTGAAGGTTCACTCCCGCAACAAACCGCTTACCAAGGATGTTCGGCTTGACGTAATTGCCAAGCGTACAACCGGATTTACCGGTGCGGATCTGGAGAACCTGCTTAACGAAGCGGCACTGCTTGCTGCACGCCGCAACCGTAAGGACATTACCATGCGTGAAGTGGATGAAGCGATTGACCGTGTAATTGTCGGCACAGAGAAACGCAGCCGCGTAATCAGTGACCGTGAGAAACGGATTGTAGCTTACCACGAAGCAGGCCATACCATTGCCGGCTACTTCCTCGAGCATGCCGATGTGGTGCATAAGGTTACCATTATCCCGCGCGGCCGCGCAGGCGGATATGTCATTATGCTTCCTAAGGAAGACCGGATGATCGTTACCAAGCAGGAACTCTTGGATAAGGTTACCGGATTGCTTGGCGGACGTGTTGCTGAAGAATTGTTCATTGGTGAAATCGGCACAGGCGCTTATAGTGACTTCCAGCAGGCTACGCGCATTGTGCGTGCGATGATTATGGAATATGGAATGAGCGATAAGCTTGGGCCATTGCAGTTCGGCACATCCCAAGGCCAAGTCTTCCTTGGCCGTGATATCGGACATGAGCAGAACTACAGTGACTCCATTGCTTACGAGATTGACCAGGAAATGCAGAACCTTATCCGCAGCAGCTATGAGCGCTGCAGAGAGCTGCTGACCAAGCATTCCAAAGAAATGCACCTGATTGCGAACACCCTTCTGGAGAAGGAAACGCTGGAACTTGATCAGATCACAGAATTGATTGAGCAAGGCTACCTGACGGAGGATGGCAAACCGGAAGAAACAGAGGCAGTAACGCATGAAGCGGGCGAGCCAGTAATTGATACTATCGGTGATGTACGTGTACGCATTCAAGGCAAATCCGACGAAGAACCGCCATTCCTTGGCGATCTGTCTAAGGATATTCCGAATAAACCGGATCCTGAAGAAGGAAACGGTTCGGATGATGGCAACAAAGGCGGCGGAAGTCTGGTTTAATCGCTGAACAAAACATCGTAATTTTATCCGGAGAACCTCAGGTTCTCCGGATTTTTCTGTCTATAGGTACATCAGGACATAGAGCTACACCCGGCTTGCCCGCATTGACAGGGGGTGGAACGTTGTGTACATTAGTGATTAAATATTAAATAAATTAACTTAATAGAATGTACTGGCTATATGCCATGAAGACATAAGGGGGAGAATGACCGTGGAAGCTCTGGCGCTTGAGCGCAAGCAGGAACAGAATCGTGAACTTCGTGTGCGCCTCGAACAGCTTAAGAAAGAACGGAATGCAATAATTCTGGCTCATTATTATCAGCGTGATGAAATTCAGGAAGTAGCGGATTTCCGTGGCGACTCTTTTTTACTGGCTCAGAAGGCTGCGGAGACAGAGGCAGATGTGATTGTATTCTGCGGGGTTCACTTTATGGGGGAAAGCGCCAAGATTCTTGCGCCGAACAAAACTGTTATAATTCCTGATGAACGCGCCGGCTGTCCTATGGCGGATATGGTCAATGTGGACGGACTCCGCAAGCTGAAGGCGCAGCATCCTAATGCCAAAGTAGTAACCTATATCAACTCCTCCGCTGAGATCAAAGCGGAAACTGATATTTGCTGTACCTCTGCCAATGCGGTGAAGGTGATTGAATCGCTTGATGCGGAAGAAATTATCTGGGTACCCGATAAGAACCTGGGCCAATATGTTCAGGATAAGACCGGCAAGAAGCTGATTATATGGGAAGGCTACTGTAATACTCATGATATGCTTACCGTCAAGGATGTAGTGGAGATGAGAGCCAAATATCCGGAAGCGGAATTTGTAGTACATCCGGAATGCCGTCCTGAAGTGGTGGCCATGGGTGATTATGTGGGCAGCACAACCTCGATTATAGAGTATTGCCGGAAATCGGACCGCCGGCAGTTTATCGTGGGAACTGAGGATGGAACCGGATATCAGCTGCGTTTGGACAGTCCGGATAAAGAATTCCATTTTGCCACCAAATTTCTGGTTTGTCCCAATATGAAGGTTAACAATTTAAAGAAACTGGTAAAATGCCTGGAGACGATGAAGCCGCAGATTTATGTACCGCCCGCTGTCGCCGACAAAGCCAGAACTTCCCTAGAGCGCATGCTACAAGTCCGGTAGCATGCGCTACTCTTTCGTTGAAACAGGTGAAAAGCGGTCATGATTCCACAATATTTGGTTGATTTCGATCTTCAGGGGCTTCCTGTAATTAAGACAGACTGTATTGTGATTGGTTCAGGCATTGCCGGTTTGTTCACAGCGATCAAAGCCAGTGAAGACCGGAAGGTCATTATGATTACGAAGAAGACAGTGATGGAGAGCAATACACGGTATGCCCAAGGGGGGATTGCCGCTGTGTTCTCAGACGATGATTCTCCGGTATATCATCGTCAGGATACCCTGATGGCCGGTGCGGGGCTAAACTCCTCTGCGGCTGTTGATGTACTGGTGAATGAAGGCCCGGAAGGCGTCCGCGAACTCATCCGGCTCGGGACGAAGTTCGACAAGGAGAATGGCGAGCTTGCGTTAACGCAAGAGGCAGCACATAGCCACCGCCGTATTCTGCATGCGAATGGGGATGCTACAGGCTATGAAATTGTCCGCGCCTTGGCGGAGCAGGCAGAGCAGCATAAGAACATCGAGGTATGGGATGACCATTATGTCATTGATCTGATTACGGTAGACGGGGAATGCGTGGGGGCACTGGTACAGCGGCCGGGCGGCGGACGTTTGTTCCTGCAGGCCGATGCAACCATCCTATGCTCAGGCGGAGCAGGGCAATTATACCGCTATACGAC
Organism: Paenibacillus phytohabitans; assembly: GCF_013141775.1. Taxonomy (GTDB): domain Bacteria; phylum Bacillota; class Bacilli; order Paenibacillales; family Paenibacillaceae; genus Paenibacillus_AQ; species Paenibacillus_AQ phytohabitans. The sequence continues at coordinate 14,449 of NZ_WHOB01000008.1, read as the reverse complement.
CAATCCCGAAGTGGCAACCGGTGACGGTGTAGCCATTGCTTACCGGGCTGGAGCCCATGTACGGGATATGGAATTCATCCAGTTCCACCCGACAGCGCTCAGTTATCCTGGAGCCCCGCGCTTCCTGATCTCGGAAGCTGTGCGCGGTGAAGGCGCTGTGCTGCGCAATATCAACGGAGACCGCTTTATGGATCGGTACCATGAGCTGCTGGAACTGGCCCCGCGCGATATTGTGGCCCGGGCGATTGTGAGCGAGATGGAGCTGACCAAATCCACTTTTGTCTACCTTGATATTACACATGAATCAGCGGATATGGTTAAACACCGCTTCCCGACGATCTATGAGACCTGTATGAGTTATGGACTGGATATTACAAGTGACTGGATTCCAGTGGCTCCTGCTGCGCATTATATGATGGGGGGCGTCAAGACCGATCTGAACGGGGAGAGCACCGTTTCCCGCCTGTTTGCCTGTGGCGAGGTTTCTTCTACAGGGGTACAGGGAGCCAACCGGCTGGCCAGTAATTCCTTGTCGGAAGCGATTGTCTTTGGCCGCCGGATCGTAGAGCGCATCCGTCAGCTCCCGCCGCTTGGGCAAGATACAGTATCGGCAGGCTGTGACCAAGGCCGGGTGGAGTCGCCTACTCAGGCTATTGTGGAGCGGCGTCTGAAGCTGCAAAAGGTTATGGTACGCTACGCCGGACTGCGGCGGAACCAGGAAATGCTGATTAAGGGGCTGGATGAATTAAAGCGTCAGCTGCCGATTTTTAATGCGGCACTTACCAAACGTGAAGAATACGAGTTCGCTAATATGCTTACGTGCTGCCTGCTGATTACGGAATCAGCGCTGGCACGGGAGGAGAGCCGCGGCGCTCATTATCGTGAGGATTATCCGCTGCGGAATGATGCAGAGTGGCAGAAGCATCTGCTCCAGATTCGCGAACTGGGAATAGTGGAGGAATTAAGTGATGATGTTTAATGGCTATAATGAAGAACTGCTCCAGTCTATTAAGGGATGGCTGCAGGAGGATGTCGGATCAGGGGATATCACAACACGTACCACTATACCCCAGGGACATGAATCCAAGGGGATTATCCATGCCAAAGAGGACGGGGTAATCTGCGGAATTCCCGTGGCTGAACTGGTTTTTGAAGTGGTAGACCCGACACTCGTATTTACGGCATTGGTTCAAGAAGGCCAGCCGGTGTCCAAAGGCACGGTCATCGCTGAAGTCGAGGGCAGCACGCATGCCATTCTTACAGGCGAACGGCTTGCTCTTAATCTGATGCAACGGTTGTCCGGCGTGGCTTCACGGACGGCGTCATTCGTGCAAGAGCTTCAAGGTCTGCCTACCCGGCTGGTGGATACCCGCAAGACAACACCAGGCCACCGTATGCTGGAGAAGTATGCTGTCCGCATAGGCGGCGGAGCCAATCACCGCTTCGGCTTGTATGATGCGGTAATGATTAAGGATAATCATATCAAGGGCGCCGGAGGCATTCGTCAGGCGGTAGGGCGCGCCCGGGCCAATATCCCCCACACCATGACGATCGAAGTGGAAACGGAAAGCCTGGAGCAGGTAGAGGAAGCCCTCGCTGCGGGGGCGGACATTATCATGCTTGATAATATGTCACCTGAGCTGATGGCGGAAGCGGTAAGAAGAATCAGAACCAAAGCGCGGCATGTCAAAATCGAGGCTTCAGGCAATGTATCTCTGGAAACGGTACGCGGGATTGCAGAATCGGGTGTAGATGTCATTTCTGTAGGCCGGCTTACCTATTCCTTCGCCAGTCTTGATATCAGTCTGGATCTGAATGGCAAGAAAGGCGGAAATCTCTAATGATACTTGTCGTGGATATCGGAAATACGAACATCGTGCTTGGAGTCTACCGGGGGCCTGAGCTGCTTCATCATTTCCGGCTTAGCACAGCGCGTCAATCGACTGTGGATGAATATGGTGTACTGATTCATAATCTGTTCCACATGTCGAATATATCGTTTAAAGATGTAGAGGGCGTCATCATCTCCTCGGTTGTTCCGCCGCTGGTTCAGGTTATCGTGGAAATGTGCGTGAAATATATCGGCAAAGACCCGCTGCTCGTAGGCCCCGGAATTAAAACCGGGCTTAATCTGCGTTATGAGAATCCGCGCGAAGTGGGGGCAGACCGGATTGTAAATGCCGTTGCGGCGATCGAGCAGTATAAATGCCCGCTCGTGGTCGTTGACTTTGGTACGGCAACTACGTTTGACTGTATTGATGCCGGAGCGAACTATCTTGGCGGGGCAATCGTGCCGGGTCTGGGGATCTCTACAGAGGCCTTATATCAGCGGGCATCCAAGCTGCCGCGGATTGAGCTGGAGAAGCCCAAGAAGGTTATCGGGCGCAATACTGTCCACGCGATGCAGGCAGGAATTATTTTTGGCTATGCCGGCCAGGTAGAGGGAATTGTAAGACGCATTAAGCTGGAGATGAATGCGCCCGTTCTCAAGGTTATTGCTACAGGGGGGCTTGCTCCGCTGATCGCCGGCGAAACAGACTGCATTGATGAGGTTAATCCGATGCTGACGCTGGAAGGATTACGTATTATTTACAACCGTAACAAATAATCATGAAATGAAACCTTATAGAGACAGATAGGAGGAGTATGCACCCAATGGAAAAAAAGAAGGATCGGCTTATCCGGGGAACTGCCATGAACGGGAAGGTCAGAGCGTTCGCAGTCCGGACAACAGAGCTTGTCGACGAATTGCGGCGCAGACATGATACCTATCCAACAGCTACAGCTGCGCTTGGCCGTACTGTAACCGCCGCAGCCATCATGGGCGCTATGCTCAAGGGGCAGGAGAAGCTGGCGATTATGGTCAAAGGGAATGGACCGCTCGGACAGATTACGGCCGAATCCAATGCTCTGGGCGAGGTTCGCGGTTATGTGAGTAATCCGCATGTTCATCTGCCGAGTAATAGCCTTGGCAAGCTGGATGTCGCAGGTGCTGTGGGTACGGAAGGATTCATTGATATTAGCAAGGATCTGGGGATGAAAGAGCCGTATCGCGGCAGTGTGCCTATTGTCTCAGGAGAACTGGGCGAGGATTTCACTTATTATTTTGCCATTTCGGAACAAACACCTGCTGCTGTAGGGCTGGGTGTATTGGTGGAGACAGATAATTCGGTAAGAGTTGCCGGAGGATTCATCATTCAACTGCTGCCCGGACTGACAGATGAAGAGATCACCGAGATTGAGCATGCCGTTGGAGCGATGCCTTCAGTGACGGCGATCCTGGACCAGGGCCTTGAGCCTGAAGAAATGCTTCGTTTGCTGCTGCCGGATGCTGTAGTCCTTGATGAACTCGAGATTTCTTTTGTCTGTCAATGCTCACGTGAGCGGATAGAAGAGACTCTGGTCAGTCTGGGCCAGCACGAACTGGAGCAGCTGATTGAAGAAGACGATCAGGCTGAAGTCATATGTCACTACTGTAATGAAGCTTATGTGTTTAACAAGGATGAACTGCAGGTAATCCTCGATCAAGCGAAATCGTAGGGCTATGAGATGATGACAAGACAGGAGCGCGCGCTGCGCAATACCGTTATATTACTCGCCGTCGCGACCTTAATGCTTGGAGGTCTTTTATTCTGGAGCCTGCGTGCAATGGCCCTGCTTAAGGGTGAGGCTGCAGGCGGGGAGGCTTCGGATATTGCTGCCGCCGGAGGCCAGCCGGTCACGGACCGGGAATGGATAGATGAACTCAAAAAAAAGCATGGAGATGAAGTGCTGCTGGGCATGCTTAATCATATCGTTGTCGGCAAGGAAGCCAAAGCTCTCGGTATTACGGTGACCGATGAGGAGATTGAGCAGGAATTGAAGCGCGGCATGTCCGGCTACGGCTCAGAGGAGCAGTATTATGACCAGATGCAGTCTGAGCTTGGTCTTTCCCGCCAGGAGCTGCATGAGGAAACCGCGTACCGGCTGACGCTTCAAGCGGTAGCCACCGCCGGTATTACGGTCAGTGAAACTGAAATTGATGATTATTTGGCCCAAAATGCTGAGAGATTCACTCCCAGGAAGCAAATGCAGCTCTCTATGATTAAGCTGGCAACCTATAACGGGGCTAATCAGGTTATGGACCGCCTGGAGCAGGGAGAGGATTTCGCCGGCTTGGCCAGAGAGGTGTCCACTGATGCGGAGAGCCGCCAGCATGGCGGTAATATCGGAACAGTGGAGGAGAATGATCCGTTCTGGCCGGAGGAGCTGCTGAAGACAGCAGCGGGCCTTGAGGCGGGAGACATCGCAGGGCCGCTGCAGGTCGAAGGCGGCTATGCTGTGATCCGGCTGGAGAAGCTTATTGATCCCGGGAAGCCGGACCAGGATGAGCTCCGAGGGCTGATACGCCAGGAGCTGGCGCTGGAACAGGCGGCGCCCCTGCAGCAGGTGGAAAGCGATTTGCGTGCCAAATACGCTACAGCAATATATATTGACAACAGCCTGCAAGATTGATAATATGAGATTAAATGTAAAACCTACTGATTTAGTCGGAAATAATAAGCGGCACAACATATGCTGATCATAACTGTCACAGGTTCCGCACCCAATTCATCTATCATTCCAAGGAGGTTTTTGCTCATGGCTAAAGTCGTCAACAGTGTAACAGATTTGATCGGTGGTACACCGCTCGTTCGTCTGGGTCGGATTGTTCCGGAAGGTTCCGCAGAAATTTACTTGAAGCTGGAATATCAAAATCCGGGTTCGAGTGTGAAAGACCGCATCGCTATCAGCATTGTGGAAGAAGCTGAGAAAGACGGTTCCCTGAAACCTGGAGGCACCATTGTAGAAGCGACCAGCGGTAATACAGGGATTGGCTTGGCTCTTGTTGCTGCTGCCAAAGGCTACAAGGCAATTATTGTTATGCCTGAAACGATGAGCCTTGAGCGCCGCAACCTGCTGCGTGCTTATGGTGCTGAGCTGGTATTGACTCCAGGATCCGAGGGGATGAACGGGGCAGTTAAGAAAGCTGAGCAAATCCTCAGTGAGAATCCGGATTACTTCCTTGCAGAACAGTTTAAGAACAAAGCGAACGTGAAGATTCACCGCGAGACCACTGGACCGGAGATCGTTGAAGCAATCGAATCCATTGGCGGACCCCTGGATGCGTTCATCGCAGGTGTCGGTACAGGCGGAACGATTAGTGGTGCGGGTGAAGTGTTGAAGAGCCAGTATCCTGATGTGAAGATCTATGCTGTAGAACCTGCAGCTTCCCCAATTCTGGCCGGAGGCAAACCGGGTCCCCACAAAATCCAGGGGATCGGTGCCAACTTCGTTCCTGACATCCTGAACCAGGATATCTATGATGAAATCATTCATGTAGAGAATGACGAAGCTTTCGAAACAGCCCGCCGCGTAGCCAAAGAGGAAGGCGTATTGTCCGGTATTTCTTCCGGCGCTGCTGTATTCGCTGCCCTCAAAGTAGCTAAGGAACTGGGCGCAGGCAAAAAGATCGTTGTTATTATCCCAAGTAACGGCGAACGTTATCTGAGCACACCGCTGTATAACTTTGAAGTATAATTGCTGAGAACCAGCAATTCAGAAGAGCCTGTGATCCGCTTCCATAGGGATATCGCAGGCTCTTTTTCTGAATAATAAGCATTTATCAGGTTTACGGGCTTTTCAAAGTAACCGGATGTACAGTATACTGACAGGCAATAAACTATCGTAGAAGCCAGCGTATGCTTTCGAGGCTATGCTTCACAAAACTTTAGGGGGATAAATGTGGAGATCTTAACGGCTTGGCAGGAGTGGGAACAATGGGCGGACGAAGCCTGGAGCGTTCTTCCGCTGGTCCTTCAGTCACGGCAGGAGAAAGCGGGACTGCCGGGCAGCTGGCAGAGAGCCTGGGAGATGGCTTCACCATATTCCGTGGTCCTGGAGAGCGGTAAGGGCGGACGTTATACGTATCTGGGCTTGCGTCCGGTTTCAGTCATAAAGGGCATTGGAGATACCGCGGAGCTCTACAGTCTATTTGATGCGGCTGTGGGGCAGGCCCAAGCTGAACCTGAAGCTACGGAGCTGCTTCAAGGACGTCCGCTGAAAGTGCTGCAGGAGTGGATGAAGGGTTATGTCTCACCCCGCGTACCGGTTGACGGGCAGCCGCCCTTCACCGGAGGTTGTGTCGGATTTCTCGGCTATGACGTAGTCCGCTCTCTGGAGAAGCTGCCGTCCTGTGCCAAGAGGGATCCCGATTTCCCGGATTATCTGTTCATGAGGCTGGAAGAGCTGTGGATCTATGACCATCACGAGGATATTGTGTATTGTGCAGTCCATGTACCTGTTCCGGCTGAGATATCCGCTAATAGGGCTGAGCTGCACACCTTGTATCTTGATGCTGTAAGCCGTGCGGAGCGAATGCTGGAGGAGTGGCAGCATATCATGGCACCTCCTTCTTCTGAAGCAGCTGCTGCCGCTCAGTATGCTGACATTGCCGGCCTGATTGATACTGAAGCTAGTGTCACCGGAGAATGGCCGGGCATGAGCTCGGATTTCTCGCCGGAGCAATTCCAGCAGGCCGTGCTGGATGTTCAGGAATACATCCGTGCCGGTGATGTCTTCCAGGTGAACCTGTCGCTGCGCCAGCAGGCGCAGCTGCAGTCCTCGCCGGAGGATGTCTACGAGTGGCTGCGCAGACTCAACCCGTCCCCGTACATGGGGCTGCTCCGCACGCCCGGCTTCGCCCTCTCCAGCGCTTCGCCGGAGCTGCTCGTGAAGCTGCACGGGGACAAGGTCAGCGCCCGCCCCATAGCCGGTACCCGGCGCCGGGGCCACACTCCCGCGGAGGATGCCGCCATGGAGGCGGAGCTGCGCGGGAGCGAGAAGGAGATCGCCGAGCATGTTATGCTTGTCGATCTCGAGCGCAACGACATCGGCCGTGTCGCTGCGTACGGGACGGTCAGCGTGCCGGAGCTGCTGACCGTGGAGCGATACTCGCATGTGATGCATCTCGTCTCGCAGGTGGAGGGCATCGCCGCACCCGGCAAGGATGCTTACGATGTCATTGCCGCCTTATTCCCCGGCGGCACGATCACCGGAGCGCCCAAGGTGCGCACCATGGAAATTATTGAAGAGCTGGAGCCGGTCCGCCGGGGTCCATATACTGGATCTATGGGCTGGATTGACTATAATGGCAATATGGAATTAAATATAATTATACGTACACTGGCCGTGAAGGACGGAATCGGCTACATTCAGACAGGAGCGGGTATTGTGATCGATTCGGATCCATACCGGGAGTACCGGGAATGCCACAACAAAGCCAAAGCGGTAGTGAAGGCGATTCTCTGCAGTGAACGCGAGCAGGAATTGCGGACTACCTCCGGCACCGAAGGAGGAAGCGCAATATGATCTTGGTCATCGATAATTATGATTCCTTTACGTATAACCTGGTGCAATATCTGGGTGAGCTGGGGGAGGACGTTAAGGTATCCCGTAACGATGAGATCAGTATTCAGGAGATTGAGGCCCTGGCACCGGATCATATTTTGATCTCTCCGGGACCCTGTACACCGAATGAGGCAGGCATCAGCCTTGAGCTGCTGCAGCATTTCAAAGGAGTCATCCCGATCTTTGGCGTATGCCTCGGCCATCAGGCCATCGGACAAGCCTTCGGCGGTAATGTGATCCGGGCAGAACGCCTGATGCACGGCAAAACCTCGCCGATTCACCATAATGGCACCTCTGTCTTCGAAGGATTGGAATCCCCGTTTACGGCAACACGGTATCATTCCTTGATCGTAGAACGTGAGAGTCTGCCGGATTGCCTGGAGATTACAGCAGAGACGGCCGAAGGCGAGATTATGGCCTTGCGCCATAAGGAATACCCGATTGAAGGCGTGCAGTTCCATCCCGAGTCGATCATTACCGATCATGGACATACGATGCTGCGCAATTTCCTGAAACGGAGAGCCGGAGAACCGGCATGAAATATATAGGACTTAACAACAAAGCAGTCGACGCCAAAGACGCCGTGGTCTCCGCCCTGGATCACGGCTTTTTGTACGGAATGGGTCTGTTTGAGACCATCCGCACCTACGGGGGTGAGCCCTTTCTGCTGCAGAGGCATCTTGACCGGATGACAGAGGGCTGCCGGCAGCTGGGTATTCCCTTTGCACCGGATGTGCAGCAGCTGCGGGAATGGATTCAGCTTGTAATGGACAAGAATGAGCTTAACGAAGCTTATATCCGCTATACAGTCACAGCCGGTGAGGATATCCTTGGGCTGCCGGCAGGAGATTACAAGCAGCCTAATCAGCTGCTGTACATCAAAGCGCTGCCGGCACTGCCGGACAGCCTGTATAGCGAAGGCAAAGAACTGCAGCTGCTGCATCACCGGCGGAATACCCCGGAAGGGCCTGTGCGGCTGAAGTCGCTGCATTATATGAACAACATTCTGGCCAAGCGTGAGCTGGCCGGATACCCGTCTGCGTCTAGAGGAGCAGAGGGGTTGATGCTGACGGCAGCGGGCGACCTATCCGAGGGAATTGTGAGCAACATCTTTTTCGTCGCAGATAACCGGCTCTATACCCCCGATATAGCTACAGGCATTCTCCCGGGAATTACCCGGGAAATGGTGCTGGAGCTGGCAGCATCCGCAGGCCTCTATCCAGAACAAGGTTTTTACCGCTGGGAGCAGCTTGAGGCGGCTGACGAAATTTTCCTCACCAACTCGGTGCAGGAGATTGTACCGGTAACGGCGCTCTGGAACGGGGACCGGCGGATAACGATAGGCAGCGGACGCTGCGGAGAACGGACAGATGCAATCCTGAAGCTTTACAGAGAAAGGGCGGGGAGGCTGGAATGAAGCCGGTAATATATAAGCGGAGCTACCAATGTGGAGGCGGCGAGCTGATTCTAGGCGAACGGACCCTAATCATGGGTATCCTCAATGTGACGCCGGACTCTTTTTCCGATGGGGGATTATGGACTGATCCGGATAGAGCGGTAGAGCATGCACTGCGAATGGCAGCCGAGGGTGCCGATATTATTGATATAGGCGGAGAGTCAACGCGTCCGGGTCATCAGCCGGTAGGAGTAGAGGATGAGTTGGAACGCGTGCTGCCAGTTATCGAGAGCATCCACCGTGCCGCGCCTCATCTGCCGCTATCTATAGACACCTACAAAGCGGAAGTAGCGCGCCGTGCGATTCAGGCCGGTGCCCATATCATCAACGATGTCTGGGGGGCCAAAGCAGATCCGCAGATGGCGGCAGTTGCCGCGCAGGCGGGTTGTCCGATTATCCTGATGCATAACCGCCATAACCGCGATTATCAGGATTTGATCAGCGATATGACAGAGGATTTAACCGCGAGCATTAACCTTGCCCTGATAGCCGGAGTAGAGCCGCAGAATATCATTCTCGATCCCGGGATCGGCTTTGCCAAGGATTATACGGAGAATCTTCAGGCGATGATGGGCCTGGATGTACTGGGGGAGCTTGGGTATCCGCTGCTGCTGGCCACTTCGCGCAAAAAATTCATCCGTACCGCACTCGATCTGCCGGCGGATGATGTTGTGGAAGGGACCGCTGCTACAGTCGCTTTCGGAATTGCCCAGGGCTGCCAGATCGTGCGGGTGCATGATGTCTCTTTAATCAAACGTACAGTAGATATGTGCGATGCCATGTTGTATGCTGCAGCACCTGTGGTGCGTGAATAGACTATTTTTAAGAGAAGGCAGGTACCCTTAATGGATAAAATGAAGCTGCACCGCATGGAATACTACGGATATCACGGTGTGTTTGAAGAGGAACGCAAGCTGGGCCAGCGCTATTATGTGGATTTGGAGCTCGAGCTTGATTTGCAGGGAGCGGGTCTCTCTGATGATCTGGAGCAAACTGTGAATTATGCCGAAGTACATTTCCTGGTCAAAAAAATTGTCGAAACAAAGTCCTTCAAGCTGATCGAGGCTTTGGCAGAATATATTGCATCCGCAGTACTGGACACTTATACTGTTATCAATGCAGTAACCGTCAAGGTGACGAAACCGCATCCGCCATTCGATATTCATTTTCAGGGAGTAACCGTAGAACTGCGCCGGACGAGAAAGTGAGACAGAGTCATGAATATACATTCTACCTCTGAGGCATCAGAGGCTTATATTGCTTTAGGGGCTAATTTGGGCGACCGTGAAGGAACGCTGAGAGAAGCTTTGAACCAGCTGGACCGGCATGAAGAGATTGAAGTTCTACGCACCTCATCGGTATACGAGACCGAACCGGTGGGTTATCTGGATCAGCCCCAGTTTCTTAATATGGCTGCGGCTCTGCGTACTACGCTTGCTCCGGAGGCTCTGCTTCATGTCATGCTGGAGACAGAAACCCGGTTAGGCCGTGTACGTGATATCCGCTATGGGCCGAGAACGGTGGATTTGGATTTGCTTTGGGTAGAGGGGTTGAGCCTGGATACACCGGACTTAACGCTGCCGCATCCCCGGATGCTGGAGCGTGCGTTTGTGCTCTTACCGCTTAGTGATATCGTTTCGCAGAATGAAGAGTCTTCCGGATTCCGCGGCTTAATTACAACAGCGCTTCAAGACATAGACGGAAAGGAAGGAATTCGCTTGTGGACAACAAACGTATGGGACGGCGGGTTAGAGCGTTCCGAAAGCTGAAGGGCTACACTCAGCAGGAGTTGGCGGATTCTGTCGGAATATCCTTGGCCGTGCTTGGTGCGGTCGAGCGGGGTAATAGACGTTTAGAAGATCAAATTTTAAATAAAATTGCGGATGTCCTGGGAGTTACGGTCGATGAATTAGCCAACCCGGCTACATGAGCTCCTCAAGCCAATCCACAATATAAGGAAGTGATTCGAATGTTGAAGATTGGCGATATTGAGATGAAGAACCAGGTGGTATTGGCCCCTATGGCCGGCGTGTGTAATCCTGCGTTTCGTCTGATTGCCAAGGAATTCGGGACGGGTCTAGTATGTGCCGAAATGGTGAGCGGCAAAGCTATTGTGCATGGCAATGCGCGTACCCGCGAGATGCTGTTTGTGGATGAGCGCGAGAAACCGCTGAGTCTGCAGATTTTTGGAGGAGACCGCGAGTCGCTGGTTGACGCAGCCAAAATAGTGGATAAAGAAACGAACGCCGATATCATTGACATTAATATGGGCTGTCCGGTGCCGAAGGTGACGAAATGTGATGCCGGAGCGCGCTGGCTGCTGAATCCGGACAAGATTTATGAGATGGTATCTGCCGTTGTGGATGCCGTGGATAAACCTGTGACGGTGAAGATGCGGATCGGCTGGGACAGCGAGCATATCTTTGTCGAAGAGAATGCGCGTGCAGTTGAGCGTGCCGGAGGCAAGGCAGTCAGTGTTCATGGCCGTACCCGCGAGCAGCTCTATACAGGGCATGCCGACTGGAAGTATATCCGGATGGCCAAAGAAGCTGTATCCATTCCGGTCATCGGCAATGGTGATGTGAATACACCTGAAGATGCGCGGGCGATGCTGGATCAGACCGGCTGCGACGGCGTAATGATCGGGCGGGGGGCGCTGGGCAACCCTTGGATGCTGTACCGGACCATTCAATACCTGAGTACAGGAGAGCTGATGCCTGAACCGGACGCTGAAGAGAAGATCAAGGTGGCCATTCTTCACATGGACCGTCTGATCGCCCTTAAGGGTGAAGCAGTGGCGGTCCGCGAAATGCGCAAGCATCTGGCCTGGTATTTGAAGGGGCTTAAGTCAGCCGCCCGGGTGAAGGACGTTATTATGGAAGAAACGAAACGTGACGAGATGGTGCGGATTTTGAGTGATTTTGTCGTTCAGCTTAAGGATGAAGAAGCGCAGGAAGGCGCGGATAACGCTCTTTCGGCCGTTTAATTCCCTGATTTGCCGCGCTGTCAGACCCGTCCCTGCCTGCATTATTGAATATCGCTAAACATTATATGGGGCGTCATTGACATTTTGTAGCGGTTCCAATATAATTTCACAGTATAAAATCGCCGTTACAGCAGGAGCAATGGAGAAGGAGGGTTCTGTTCCCTCCGGATTCGCATATAGTATGGTGTTTTCAATAAATGTATACGACAGGAGAATCGGTTGAGATGAGCGATAAAGAAGTCATCCTTACACCGGACGGACTTAAGCGTCTGGAAGAAGAACTGGAGACCCTCAAATCCGTAAAACGCCGCGAGGTAGCGGAACGTATTAAAGTGGCCATCGGCTACGGAGATATCAGTGAAAACTCGGAATATGAAGACGCAAAGAACGAGCAGGCCTTTATCGAAGGACGTGTTCTGACTTTGGAGAAGATGCTGCGCAACGCGCGTATCATTAATAGTGATGAGATCGTGACAGATGTGGTAAGCATCGGAGTAACAGTGAACGTTGAGGATATGGAGTACGGAGACGTTATGGAGTATACAATCGTCGGAACCGCCGAATCCGATCCGCTGAATAATAAAATCTCCAATGAGAGCCCGGTAGGCAGAGCCATCATCGGTAAGAAGATTGGTACCATTGTGGATGTAAGTGTCCCTGCAGGCGTCATTCAATATAAAATTCTTGATATCAAAATGAAGTAAGATGGATCCGAAAGCTTCCTTAGGGGAGCTTTTTTCAAAAGATTAGAATTTACAGGCTTCGCGCAACGTATAACAACCGAAAAATATGGGTGAACACATACAGCTTATATTTTGTACTGGAACGGACTGTCCCCTTGGTATGAGGGCGGAGCCGTTTCTTCTTTTGTATACCGTGAGTAAGAGAGGATGAAGAACATGTCGGAAGAAATCAACAACGTGGAAACTACAGAGAGTGAACTAAGTGAGTTGCTGCAGATCCGCCGGGGGAAGCTGGACGAGCTCCGCGCGCTGGGAATCGACCCGTTCGGCAAGAAATATGAGCGTACAGCAGCAGCTGGCAATCTTCTGGCCAAGTATGACGGACTAACCCATGAGGAACTGGACGAGCTGGCACTTGAGGTTAGTGTAGCAGGACGTATTATGGCTAAGCGGGTAATGGGCAAAGCGAGCTTCTCGCACATCCAGGATCTCAGCGGCAAAATTCAGATTTATGTCCGCCAGGACAGCATCTCTGAATCCCAGTACGCAGCTTTCACCATTCTGGACCTGGGCGATATTATCGGAATCCGCGGTACCCTGTTCAAGACCAAGACCGGCGAAACCTCTATTAAAGTGCATAACCTTGAGGTGCTGTCCAAATCCCTGCTTCCGCTTCCAGAGAAATATCACGGACTGAAGGATGTAGAGCTCCGTTACCGCCAGCGTTATGTTGACCTGATTATTAATCCGGAAGTACAGCAGACATTTATTGCGCGTTCACGGATTATCCAATCGATGCGCCGTTATCTGGACTCGCTGGGCTATCTGGAAGTAGAGACTCCAACACTGCATACCATTGCCGGTGGAGCCGCCGCCCGTCCGTTTATTACACACCACAACACGCTGGACATGCAGCTGTATATGCGTATCGCAATCGAGCTTCACCTGAAACGTCTGATCGTAGGCGGTTTGGAAAAAGTATATGAAATCGGCCGTGTATACCGTAACGAAGGGATCTCCACACGCCATAATCCGGAATTCACGATGATTGAGCTGTACGAAGCATATGCGGACTACAAGGATATCATGCAGCTTACAGAGAATATGATTGCTCATATCGCCCAGGAGGTTCTTGGCAACCAGGTGATTAACTACCAGGGGCAAGAGGTAGACCTGTCTCCAGGCTGGCGCCGTGTGACCATGGTGGACGCTGTCAAAGAAGTAACCGGCGTAGACTTCGGGGTCCATATGACGAATGAAGAAGCACAGGCTCTGGCTAAGGAGCATCGTGTGCCGGTTGAGAAGCATATGACCTTCGGGCATATTCTTAACGCATTCTTCGAGCAGTTTGTAGAGGAAACGCTGATTCAGCCGACATTCGTAATGGGACATCCAGTAGAAATATCACCGTTGGCCAAAAAGAATGATCAGGATCCGCGCTTTACGGACCGCTTCGAGCTGTTTATTGTGGCCCGTGAGCATGCGAATGCGTTCAGTGAGCTGAACGACCCGATTGACCAGCGTCAGCGCTTCGAGGCGCAGATTCACGAGAAAGAGCAGGGTAATGACGAAGCGCATGAGATGGATGATGATTTCATCCGTGCACTGGAATACGGAATGCCGCCTACAGGCGGACTGGGAATCGGCGTAGACCGTCTTATCATGCTGCTTACGAATGCCGCGTCTATCCGCGATGTACTGCTGTTCCCTCATATGCGCAACAAAGACTGAATAATTATCTGATCCGTAACCATAATATCCAAGGGAGTTGCACAAGCGGTTTCCTTGGAACAATGGTTGAAGGGTTAATTCAAAATAATGCTTGCAATCAGAATCCATACGTGATATATTCTATTTCTGGCCGCGAAACATCAACGCCGAGCTCGAAAAGAAGTT
>NZ_WHOB01000059.1 GCF_013141775.1 Paenibacillus phytohabitans | reverse complement strand
ACTATATACTATCTTATTAATGTAAGGGTATGGAATAGGAATTAATGTAATAACTATCGAAGGAAATGATTGCCGCACCTGTTGTGCCAGGCTTATAATTAACTCAGACGAAGAACGTCCCAAGCTGCTGCTGGCAGAGGGGCGTTCTTTTTTTGCGTAAATGAGAGAGGGAGGTAACTGATTATGGAGTTTGAAAATACACATCAGCTGCTAATGGACCAGCATTTATCGGTCAGAACAGGGGAGCGCAAAGGCCGGTTAGCACGGGGGCATCAGTATGCCGAGAAGCTGTTCCTGCAGAATGTGTGGTGGCCGCTGTTCGGCAATCTGGATCATCTGCATCCTGAATATGAGGTGTATGACTGGAATCGCAAATCGCAATTTCTTGATTTTGCTTTTCTTCCGCCGTACGGGAAATTCGGTCTGGAATGCGATGGGTATCAGAGCCATGTGAAGGATATGGACCGGGAGAGGTTCAGCTATTCGCTTAACCGGGATACTTTTTTGAATGGACTGGGCTGGAGGATTATCCATTTCTCCTTCGATGATGTGCAGAACCGCCCGGAGATCTGCCGCATGCTGCTGCAAATGGTCATCGCCCCTTCATTGATCCGGGTTCCGTCCGGGCAATCCCTCTCCCCGCAGGACAAGGAAATCGTTAAACTGGCTTGGAGCCTGGACAAGGGACTACGTCCCAAAGATGTGATGCTGCAATACAATCTGAACTTTCGGACGGCGCGTAAGCAGCTGCAGGAGCTGGTGCGTAAAGGGCTGCTCCGTCCGGTGATGCAGAATTCATACATTTGTTATTACGAGGCGGTGCAGGGCGTACCTGATATGTTCGTGTAACTGTTTCTGTAGCTGTTTATGTAAGTGCGGATGTAAGAGCTGATGAATTGTCCGGGAAAATATGCTCTGAGCTTTCAAGCAAGGTTTGTAAGTTAGGCAAACTGCTTAGAATGTGCTGTTGTCTCAGAGCTCCGGCTTATAGCAGCAATGGGATTCTTAAGTTGGCGTCTGTGTAGAGGGAAATGTTGTATGAAATACAACTCGGTTACCTGCATACCCGGCTGTTTTGGAGGATTGTTGTACGAAATACAACAATTATTCCAATAATCGGCTTGGAGGGGGAGAATTGCTGCATTTTATACAACATTTTTCAATTTTGAACCTTTTAAGGAGAGGAATGTTGTATTTAGTGCAGGATTTTGAGTAATAGTGACCTTACTTCGCTCCATTTGCTCCATACGCACCCTACGCACCATGAGGAGGCGCGCGGACCCAGGCAGGATTACTCTATAGACATTAAGAAGTTTATCGACCTGAAGAAGTTCACCGACCTGTTCGCCCACGGATTTGCGCAGATGAACCAGCTCATAGATTCGTGTAATGAACCTGCTCATGGACAGCCTATAGTCTTGTTAACGTTCTATTCACAATACTCTGTTAGTCTCTATAAGTGTCAGGCGGATGATCATCCGGCCTACAATATATAAGATGATGCGGAGGATAATATGGTAATAACTATGCAAAAAAGGCTGACCGCTGGTCTGACGATATTAGCTGTAATCGGGTTAAGCGTGAGCCTTATATTTCCCGGGAAACATGCCATGGCCGAGACGGCTCAAACCAAGCCGGCGGTACCTCAGACTGAAGCACCTGCCGCCAATCTGGAGGATATCGCGGGTCTGACTGCTTTCGTTGACGGAATCATGGAAGAGGATATGAACCGGCTGCAAATTCCGGGAGCGGTGATCTCCATCGTTAAGGATGGCAAGATCATTTTGGGCAAAGGGTATGGCAGTTCAAATCTGGAGCAAGCGACTCCGGTTGACCCTGCAACCAGCATGTTCCGAATCGCTTCAACGACCAAGCTGTTCACCTGGACAGCTGTGATGCAGCTGGTGGAACAGGGGAAGATTGATCTGGACACGGACATTAACACCTACCTGAAATCCGTGAAGATTCCCGCCACTTATCCTGAACCCGTCACCATGCGTCATTTGATGACCCATACAGCAGGGTTTGAAGAGGGCGGAGTCGGTTATCAGATCGTCACTGATCCTGCCGGATTGCCCGGTTCCATCTCGGAGACACTCCATAAACATATGCTGGCCCGGATCAGACCGCCCGGTGAGATGAGTGCCTATTCTAACTATGGAGCCACGCTTGCAGGTATGATCGTGGAGGATGTCAGCGGCATTCCTTATAATGATTATATTCAGAAGTATATCTTCGATCCGCTGGACATGAAACATTCGACCGTCGTGGAGCCATTGCCGGAGTCATTCATCCCTTACCAGGTGGTAGGGTATAATAGCGAAGACGGCAGCTTTATTCCAGGCACGCCTACTTTCGAGGGCGGATTTCGTCCTGCCGGCTCGGGCACTGTATCTGCATTAGACATGGCACATTTCATGATCGCGCATCTGCAGAACGGGAAATATGGCGACGGGCAGATTCTCAAGCCTGAGACTGCTGCATTCATGCATTCAACAGCATTCCAGCTCGATAAGCGCCTGCCGGGAGTAGCTCTCGGATTCGCAGAGAAGCGGGTGAACGGGGTAACATTAATCTCTCATGGCGGCTCCGATCCCATGTTTAATACGGAATTGTATCTCGCACCTGCCAAGCAACTGGGGATTTTCTTATCCTACAATGGCGGTCAAGGCAGTGAATCGGCAGCAAATCTGGTCCAGGCCTTGTTCAACCGGTATTATCCCGCTCCCGAAGTGAAGCAGCCGGAGTTCTCCGCTTCCGCGGAATCCGTACAGAAATATGCCGGCTCCTATCAATTTACACGCCGCAACATAAGTGATATTGACAAGTTCTTTAACTTTTTTGCCCAGCTGAATGTTACGATTGCGGACAATAAGCTATCCTTGGGAAGCGGCAGTGAACAACAGCTGTACAGAGCCATCGGTCCTAACCTGTTCCAGCTTGAAGGAGGGACCGATCAGATCGGCTTCCTTACGGATGAGTCCGGCAAAGTAACACATATGCTCCTGGACATGGCTCCGGAAATGCCGCTGGAGCGTACGCCACTTTTGGATCAGAGTAAGTTTTGGCTTATCCTTCTTGGTGCCGCAGGATTCATTTTCATCACAGCTTTGCCCGGCCCCCTCTTCTTCAGACGCAGGTTCAAGGCGATGACGCCCCCGGAAAAGCGGGCCATCCGATTATCTGCGGGAACTGCCGGCTGGGCGCTGTTATCTTTTATTACTCTGTTTATGGTTATTATGTCCATGGACATTATGCAGAAGCTCAGCGGTATCAGTCCTTTGCTGTCTGTCAGCTTGGTTATGCCAATCATTATGGCGGGCTTGACCTTAGCAATGTTGGTCTCGGCTATATTGGTTTGGAAAAATAAGTACTGGACCGCCTTAAAGCGGGTGCATTACACGTTAGTGACGCTTTCGGCTGTCGTACTGATGATCTTCTTCTACTATTGGAATCTGCTCGGCTGGCAGTTTGGATAACGCTTAAGAGAGAAGGATGATCGTGGCTACTATACTTATCGCGGATGATGATGACAATATCCGGAAGCTGATGTCTCTATATCTGCGCAAAGAAGGGTTCGACCTCGAAGAAGCCGGGGACGGCACCAAGGCCTTGTCCATCATAGAGGACTCACAGATCGATCTTGTCATTCTGGATATTATGATGCCGGGACTGAATGGCTGGGAGCTGTGCAGGGAAATCAGGCGTTCGGATGCCAACCTCCCCCTCCTCATGGTGACGGCCAAAGCGGAATCTGCCCACAAAGTGAAAGGATTTCAGCTCGGAACGGATGATTACCTGACCAAGCCGTTTGATCCGGTGGAACTGGTGATGCGGGTAAAAGCGCTGCTCAAACGCTCACTGGTAGTTACTTCCCAGTCCGTGCAGCTCGGCAATGTGGTGCTCAACCGCCGGACCTTTCAGGTTACACGCAGTGGGGCACCGGTCACGCTTCCCTTGAAGGAATTTGATCTTCTGTTTCTGCTGGTCAGCCATCCCGGGCAGATCTTCACCAGAGGACAACTGATTCAGCAAGTCTGGGGACTCCATTATGAAGGGGACGGGCGGACTGTAGATGTGCATATCAGCCGGCTGAGGGAGAAGTTCAGCGGCAATGGCGAGGGTTTTCAAATCGAAACTGCCCGCGGCCTGGGTTACCGGCTGATCCCTGAGCCATGATCAAGACACTGTATGTTCGGGTCATTCTCACGTTCCTCAGCATCATCATCTTCAGCCTGATCTGTTCCTTTTTCATTGGCTTGTATGTTTTTCAACAGCAAATAAGCTATAAGGGACAAAGCGAAATGCTCGCAGTGGGCCAGGAGATCATTCACCGCTATGATGACGCCAAGCCTACAGATACGGACGAGTTTTTGAATAGTATGGTTAAAATATCGGCACATCCCATTAACCTGTACGATCCATCCGGAGAACATACTTTTTACGGGCTCATAGATAGCCCTGCTGTACCCATCACCCCGGAAGCTGTCCGGCAAGTGCTGCAGGGAAAGGTTTATCGTTCCTCCAAGGAAGATAAGGATACGTTCATCGGAATGCCCTTTATGCTCAAGGGGGAGTGGCATGCAATGTTCCTGCAGTACTCTGCCGGGAACGAGGCTATCGTCAACCGGATGGTACTCTTTGTGCTGCTGCTGGTGCTTGTGCTGGGAAGTGTATGTATCGTTGTTGCTGCCAGATATCTGGTGGAGCCGATCAAGGCTTTGACGAATGCAACCAAAAGACTGGCCAAAGGTGACTTCGAGGTGGAGCTTAAAAGGAACCGTGTGGACGAGATCGGGGAGTTGACGCAAAGCTATGTGGAGATGGCCGGAGAATTGAAGCAGCTGGAGCAGATGAGGCAGGACTTCGTATCGAGTGTTTCGCATGAAATTCAGACACCGCTTACGTCTATTTCCGGCTTTGCCAAGGCGCTGCAGAATAATGACCTAATTGCGGAGGAGGAACGCAAGGACTATCTGGATATCATTATTGCGGAGAGTGGGCGTCTGTCGAGGCTAAGTGATAATTTGCTGAAGCTTGCTTCCCTGGATTCCGAGCATCATCCCTTCATAACAGGCTCCTTCCGGCTTGACGAGCAGATTAGAACCATCGTTGTAACCTGTGAGCCGCAATGGTCAGCCCGAAGCATCGTTATTGATCTGGAGCTGCCGGAAGCTGTCCATATCATTGGGGATGAGGATCAGCTGAAGCAGGTATGGATGAATCTGCTCAGCAACAGCATTAAGTTCACGCCTGAAGGCGGAAAGATCCGCATCTCTTTAGACAGCAGTGCAGCAGAAGTATCCGTCACCATCAGCGATAATGGCATCGGGATTTCCCCGGAAGAGGCTGGTGCCATCTTTCAAAGATTCTATAAAGCTGACAAGTCGCGCAGCGGAAACAACAACGGGAACGGTCTGGGGCTTGCGATTGTCAAAAAAATCGTCTCCCTGCATCAGGGGAGCATTGAGGTGGACGGAGCGCCTGGAGTGGGGACGACGATGATTGTCAGGTTGCCCGTACGCCAGACATGATGAAATCCCTAAATTGCCGGTCCGCTGCCTGGTCTTCCTCCGTAACCAAACCGCCCCGCTGATGAGTAAGAATCACGGCTTTTTGCAGGTACATGAAATACAGGTGGGTGGACTTCTGGAGAATGTCCAGCCACTTATTCTTTTCCTCCGGAGTCACAGATGCTGTGTCAAGGCGTATCAGCCGTGAATACCAGCCTTCCATGGCCTTCCTGAAATCAGGCAGCTCCGCAGGATTCTTGGAAAGGGTGCTGTAGTAGACTCCAAAAATGGCATCATAATAGATCAGTGACTCCTGATGATCCTTTAGCGCGAGGTATTGATCCAGAATCTTCTCCAGAGACTGTACAGGCTGTGCAAAATCAAAATCAAACAGCAGCTGTCCAAACATCTGCTCGAGGTTCAGGACGTAGATTTGAGCGGCCAGTTCTTCCTTGTCCTTATAATGATGATACAAGGTGCGCCGGGAGACACCGGCTTTCTCCGCAATTTGAGCCATATCCGTGCGCTCAATACCTTGAGCACAGAACAAGCCCAGCGCAGTATCCTTAATAATCTCCTTCGTCAACTTCATCTGCTTTTCACGCAAATTCAATGAATTTCTCTCCTGTCTTATGCTTATGTTCCGAAGCTTCCAGAATTATCTCTGCGCCGGCTCCGGCGTCGTGAGGAACTTGCTGCCCACTGAATAGGGGTTCCGATCGTTGACCGCATCACCCAGCCACTTCAGAAGCTTCACGCCATCCTGCTCAGCCTGATAGAAGTCCCCTCTCGTGGCAAAAGTGTGCGGGGTTGTCCCCTTCGCAGCCTTCAGCCCGTAGTCGGTCAGATAGTAATAATAATCAGGTACAGCGGCAGCCAAAGCAGCTACAGATTGCCGCATTTCCTCTGACCACTCCTTTATAATACGCTGATCTCTTGGCCCCGTGTAATCGTTGATGTTGTTCTGAAAGTGGATCAGAATCTCGTCATATACCGAGTAGGATTGCAAGAGTACCGTACCTGCAGGCAGCAAATGACCGTTCGCTTTAAAAGCGGCCCCGATGATATCGGCTTCGGGGGCATACCCGAAATTATTGACGAAGTCTGCATGCCATTCCTGATTCATCACAGTAGGCCATTTGTCCGATTTCAGAAAGGAACTGTCCGAGTATTGGAAGATCTCCGAGTCTTTGTAATGAGCAGCGATCTCAGGCGCCCAGAAGGCGGACCCGAATCCGCCAGCGCTTTCGCCGGCAATCAGCAGCTTATCGGGCTTAGCCGCGTTGGCATAGATCCAATCGAGGCTGCTTTGCACATTATTTCTCCCGTTATAACGCATGGTGAAGGGGCTACCGTCCTCTTTTTTATATTCTACTGTGCGGTTGCCGATATGGAAATCTCCGGTCGAGTAAGGGAGATAGACCACGTTCCAGCCATGAAAGGGGTTGGCCGGGTTATCAGTATCCATCATGCCTCCCAGCAAGGTCAGCATATAAAAGGGGATGTCCGGGAAATAGTTGCCTGTATCTCCACCTTTAATGAAGTTAATGAGCTTAATGGGGTGTGCGGCACTTTGCGCATCCCAACTGACCCCGCCCCCGGAGAAGAAGATGATCCAGTTATTCGTTTCACCTGTTTTATTCCAGATGAAATACTCTGATCCATCACTTGATAGGGCATTCCCGCCCAGCTTGACTTTATTCCACTCGTAAGGCTTCACTTCCGCGATTACAGGGGTAGTTGTCACCGGTCTTTGAATTACCCAAGCGTTGACCGCCACAAGGGCAATCAAAATAAGGCTCAATAATCCAATACCTGTGAATATGATGATGTTCCTCATTTTTCTCATGTCATCGCCCCCTTACTCGGAGTATACGACAAGAATACTCATTGCACAAGGTGTATACTTAAATGCGGAAACAGTGCTGTCTCAACTGTGGATTATCCATGAAACATTCAGTTTTCATAAAACATAGTTTTATCGGGTTGAATTATGGTTGAATTATTTTTTTGTGTGATATACTAAAGTAAAGGAGGTGTCCTTTATGTCAAAGGTTAAATATGATTTGCTTCAGTTTCTTGAGAAGGTTGAATCGGGGAATGTCACTGCACAAGATATTCACAATGCACAGTCGATGGTGAAGTCCGCTGTTATTATTCCGTCAGGAAGTATCCTGCGTAAAGGAAGACCGGAGTTTCATTCAAAGCACCGTGTTACGATTTCCGTATTAAGAGATGTGCCGCAATCTCATGAGTATTACACAGTGCAAGAGGTTGCTGAGCGTTTCAATGTAACCGATAAAGCAGTTTATAAATGGATAAAACATAATAAAATTGAATCGGAACGAACCAGCCCGCATAGCAGGGATATCAGAATCCCTAAACATCAATTTAAAAATCCTCCTGCTGAAGACAAGACATCCATACTGGAACAATCTATTTTCAATGATGCTCTCGAAATGGAACTCGTTAACCGTAAGGACCTATATCATGATGAAGACTAAGATTGTTATTTGGGACGGATGCATACTCGCAGACCGGTTTATTTACCGCAACCAAAAAGTTCGCAAGGAGTTCGATCGGCTGTACGATTTACACTTAAACAGCTTTATAGAATTCTGCCTGCCCAAGGCGGTTCAGGCAGAATTCTATGGATTGCTGCGCTCAGGAGGTATAGCAATACGGAAGGTAAAAGATGGGCCAATGATGCCGGTTGCTTTTGAGCATGACAAACTCATGTCGCTTTTTAAGTTATTTGATGGGATTTTTAATGTAGAATTTCTGGATTCATTAGCACATATTGATTGGCCGGAGTTTTCAGACGATTATAAACGGATTGTTGAACAGATTATGCAAGAAGAATATGGTTGGAGCAATAAAGGCCAGGATGTAATTGAAGAGTATTTGGGAAAGACGATCACTGCCTTACAAGAGGAGGCGAAGAAGAAACGGGGACGTAAGAAGCCACTGAAAGATACCGATGATTACCCGGTGATGGCCGCTGCTATAATACATAATGCTGATATCATTGTTACTTATAATCTAAAGGATTTCATTGATCCGTTCGGCAGAATTCGTGTCATGAATTTGGATATGTTCTTATCTCAGCCAATTCAGGATTCTCTGTTTTAAATAACGCAAGAAGCGCCCTTCAGATTCCTGGAGGGCGCTTTTTTACAGTTAAATATGTTCTTCATTCCTCAACCGTCTTCGCCGAACTCGGCGTGTTCTTGTTCTTATACACCCACATCGCATACTCCAGCGGACGCACCAGCGCTTTGCGGTAAGTGCTATTGTCGCCGGAGCGGGCGAAGACCTCGCGGGCCGGCTTGGGGTTGACCTCCAGCACGTAGATCTTGCCCTCGCGGTCGATCGCGAGGTCGAGCGCCAGCTCGCAGAGCGCGCCGAAGCTGTCTTCGAGATAAGCGGCAGCTTCGAGCCCCAGCTTCTCTGCGTTCCGCATGGCCTTGTCGGCCCGCTCTTCGCTGCCGAGCCACTGCTTCAGCAGAGCCTCGGCCCGCATCGCATGTCCGCCGCCATGAAGGTTCGAGGTGACGCTGCGGGCAGCGCCTACCCGGCCGGCCATGCCGGTGAATTCCCAGACGCCCTGGCCGTTCTTCTGCACGAGCATCCGGTAGTCATGGAACCGTCCGCTGGGCAGACGCAGCGGAATGCCCTGCTGGACGAGGAACCGTCCGCCGAGGCACCACTGGCGCACAATCGACTCCAGTCGGTTCAGCGACACCTTGCGGGGCGCGATGATCTGTCGGCTCTGTCGGCGTCCCTGGATATCGTAGAGGTGCTTGCCTTCCCGCTGCCGTTCTATCCGCAGGATGCCGCGTCCGCCGGTGCCGTTAACCGGCTTGACGTAGACGACCGGACTGAACTTCAGCATCCGGTGGAGATCGGCGGAAGACTGATATAGAAGAGTCTCCGGCATATGCTGCCGGAAACGGCTTTTCTGTGAAAAGGTCTGGTGAACCGTCCACTTATTACGCAGCGGGCGGTTCAGGAAGGTCAGGTGGTCATACCGCGCGCGGAAGCGCAGCAGCTGCTGGAACCGCTGGCTGCGCTGAATCCGGCAGCGGTCATAGATCATATTGGGGAAGGAGCGCCACCTGCGCGACCATATTCCGCTTTTAACATCATAGACAAGCGCATGGATCTGTTCCTTGCTTACATGCACATCTGCGGGGGTAAACACAAAGACATCCAGGCCAATCCGGCTGCCTTCAATAATCATCCTCCGGTACACGCTCTTCTCCTCCAGCTGTTTGGCGTCATTCAGATATAGCGTGAGGATGCCTAAGACGGGCTCTGGCACAGGAGTTCACCTTCTTGTGGGAGAATAGTAGGTCCGGCTGCAGTCCGGGGAGACCGCAGCAGCAGCGTGGGTTTGCCCGTAGGGCCGGTAACCAGGTCTACGGCGGCAAGCCCGCTGTTGAAGCACATTTTCAGGCTGGCCGGGTTATCGCAGGCCACATGGCATTCCAGCTGCCCAAGACGTTCCAGCTGCGCGGTAAGCAGGGCTGTGCCGGTATGCCTTTTGCGGTACAGGGGATGAACGGCTACTACACAGGCCTCCTTGCCGTAGCCGGAGACGAAGCTGACACCTGCGAGCTGACGGCCGTTCTGACCCCGTACAGTGGCAACGAGCAGCGAAACTCCCGGCAAGGCAAGCTGCTCCGGCGTCAGCCGGGCCAGCTGCCTGCAGCCGCGAAGCGTAATCCGCTGCTCCCCATACTCCCTCAGGAACTCAAGCAGTCCGGATAGTCTGGAATTCCACTGCACCGGGTTGCTGTCGTAGAGTGAGGATATCTGCATGGTGTCACTTCCTTTACGGGTTTAATTAAGGCTTGGTCTGGCGGGACAGATGCTGGCCATAATGAAAAATGCGTTCCAGCGACAGCTTGCGGATCGCCGGCTCATCGAATTTCATCGGCCGGGAATTGGCCTCGAAGAACCACAGCCCGCCTTCTTCATCGACGCCGAGGTCCATTGACATCTCGCCCAGCATGGTGGCCGAAGCCCGCTCAATCTGCCGGGCAATCAGCAGCGCCGTAGTGGGGACATTCTTCAGGATGGCCGCCGCCTGCTCTGCTCCGAAGGTTCCCTCCAGCATGCTGGAGGGCTCTTCAATGCTGCCGCCGCGCGGCACATGGGTAGTGATGCTGCGGGCTCCGGCCAGCCGTGCGCCAATGCCGGTGACCGCCCAGGCGCCCCGGCCGTTCTTCTGCAGCAGCACGCGCAGATCGAAGGGACGCCCGTGGTGCGCAGCAAGCACAATGGCCTGCTGCACGATATAGCGGGATACCCCTTTTTCCCTGACGATTCTGGCCCACAGGCGTTCGATGGACGCGGCTTTGTAGGTTGTGTTCTTCTTGCCGCTCTGGATCTGCAGCCGGTAAGGCAGCATAGCATCTATCCGGTATCTCAGCCGCATAATCCCTTTGCCGGCTTTGCCGTTCTCCGGTTTGAGGTAGAGACTGTCGTGATTCTTCAGCATGGCCGTCAGGGTAGCTGCACTGCGCAGGCGGCGGGTCTTGGGCACATGCTTTGAGGTTGCTTTGGATTCCTTGAGCCACTCGAAGAGATTCCATTTATTGAAAAAGCTCGGATTGTACAGCTGGATCTCAGGATGCTCCAGACACTCCGCTATTTTACGGGCGACCGGTGCTTTCTCCTCTTCAACGCGGTTCGGAATCCGGTTATAAATCACCTGCGGCAGCGGGACAGGAATGGAGTACCAGAGCTTGCCGCTGGCAGAGGGGACGAAGCCGTTCACCATTCGCTCCTCCAGCTTCAGATCGCGGACGGTAACAACATATACCAGATAACCCATTTCTTTGCCGGTGCGGATAATATCGCGGAAGTTATTGCGGTTGCCGCGAAACTGCTTCAGCCGGTCACTGGTCGTCAGGATGGCGATAACAGGCTTGCCGGGGTCTGGGATACGGCTGTTCACAAGTCATCCCTCCTGCGGAATTTGCTGAGATACAGACAATGCTCCAGGATGTGCTCAATGGAAGCTTTGCCCTCAGCGCGCAGGGAGGGGTGGCGGAAGATAGAGCGTCCCGGTTTGGCATTGGCCTCGAACATCCAGATATCCTCATCCTGGTCAATCCCGAGATCAAATCCAATCTCACCGAGCAGATGCCGGTGCTGGATTTCCAGGGATTCAGCCAGCTTGACGGCTGTTGTTTTGGCGCGCTGCAGCACTTCATCCGATCTTGCGCCGAAGACACGCCCCAGTGCCTGCTGCGGTGTAAGCAGGGCGCCGCCGTTCTTCAGGTGGGTGGTGACACTGCCCCGGCCGGCTTTCTTGGCCCCGATGCCGACAACTACCCATTGGTTGCTGCCGTTCTTATGCATATGGAAGCGGAAATCAATCGGGCAGCCGTCAATCTCAATCAGCCGGATACCCTGCTGAACCACATAGTTCTGCAGGCTCTGTCCGTGACGGCCGCGCAGCATGCGCATCAGGCTGTCGAAGCTGGTGAAGCGCAGCAGCACATTCTTGCCGCTCTTACGGTAACGGGCGAAGTACCCCTTCTTCGGCAGGTAAGTCAGGCGGTAGATGCCGTGTCCAAGACTGCCTGCGGAAGGTTTGTAATAGACAAAGTGGTGGCGGTCCAGCATATCACGCATCTGTTCTGTGCTGGGGTTGCTGTGTGTTTCAGGCACGAAGCGGTTGGCGGCACCGTCATTCTCCAGCAGACGGTATACATCCGATTTATTGAAGAAGCTCCAGTTGAAATAAGGAATCTTCTTGCGTCCGAAACGCTCGCGCAGCTGGTTGATGTATGGGGAAGTCTCTGCTCTGCGGCTGGGCAGACGGTTGTAGACGACATCCGGAAGCGGCACTATTTTACGCTCGAATTTGCCGCTTGCACTCAGGAAATAGCCGTTGACCTGCTCCTGCTGCCAGTCGATGTCACGCGGCATGAAGGCGAAGATATAGCATTTGTTGCTGCCTTCGCGCAGCAGCTGCTTGATGAAGCCGGTACGGGAGCCGAAAGGCTGTGCCGCGGAGGCGGGCCCGTCGGAGAGTACGCCGACCAGCGGTCCGAGCTGGACCTCATCATTCTGCAGGTTGCGCAAATAAATGCCGCCTGATTTCGGAATCTTGATTGCGCTCTTCACTCCCGAGGCCAGGAAGAGATGCTTGCCGGCGCGTTTGATCGGCTTGATCATCGCCGGTATGGCATCCTTCCCAAGGCGCAGGCGGATGTTTTTCTTGCCGGATAATTTCAGGCTTTTCATCAGTTCACCCGAGACATAGACCACTCGTTGGGGCTGCTTGGTGAAATGCACATTGCAAAAAGTGAGACCCATTTATGAATCCTCCTTAGGAACCATTGATATCATTCTCCCGTTGAACGGAACTGCCTTTGAAGCAGCTTGTGGTTTGCTGCCAGGGTGCAAGCAGCAGATGAGATGACGCGCATAGCGCAGCGGATTCTCAGCGGCGAGCCTAGCAGCCCGGCGGTCGCCCGTCAGCCGGAACACCGTGCGCCCTGGTTTGGAATTAGCTTCAAGCAGATACAGTCTTCCTCCGGCATCGATGCCGAAGTCTAGACCGAGCTCTCCCAGTCTCCCGCAGGATTCTTCCAGCAAGGGAGGCAGGAGCGCGGCGGCTGAGATCAGCTCCTGATACAGGTCCCGGCCTGCTGCGCCGTATTCGGCTAGCAGGAAGGGCAAAGCGGGAACCGCGGTTCCCCCGCCGTGCAGATTCGAGGTAAGAGATCCCCGGCTGCCCAGACGAACGGCCATGCCGGTCAGGGTCCATGCGCCGGTGCCGTTCTTTTGCATTAGCACACGCACATCGAACGGCTGTCCCCCGCTGCCGGTGAGATGCAGATAAGGCTGTATGATATAGCGGTGCTGGCCGATGAAACGGTGAATCCAGTTCAGACCTTCGTCCAGCGTACCGAAAACATATTGAAAAGGTTCATTCATCCGGTCTCTTCCCCGCACACTCACTCCGCCGCCTTCGCGTTTGCCTAGGAGTACTGCATGCAGGGTGCGTTTGCCGTGGGAGCCGGTTTTGGGTTTCAGGAACACACCGTATTCCCTTTCGGCCAGCAGGTTGCCGAGCGCCTTCCGTCCGCTGTAGACCAGCGTTTCAGGCAGCAGGGCAGCGGCTGCGCGGCTGCGCCGCAGAATCTCGTATACCCCCCATTTATCCGGCAGTCCGCGTGACCAGGGAAGCGACCGGGATAATACAGCCAAGGCGGCAGCTGCAGATTGCTTCTCCTCCGGAGTCCGGTAGAAGCAGCGGTTATACAGGATGTCTGGCGGAGGCGCCTGGGCAGGCACCCATTGTCCGCTTTGCCAGAGATATCCGCTGACTGAAGCGCCATCCTTCGCAACACCCTCCGGATGAAAAACAAGGACCTTCAGATCATACAGCGGGGCCGCCCGGCATAGATGACTGCAGAACTCCGGCTCTGCGATGGGAGGATTCCCGTGGCGGCGGTCTGTCATTATGCCAAGGAACCCCATTGCTGTTTCTGTCATGATGTCCTCCTTATAACCCGGCCAGATAGCGGCAGTATAGAATCATTTGTTTGACGGAGGGTCTGATCTTCTGGTCGTTCAGCGGCGTGTTGTCATTCTTGGAGGGCTTGGAGTTGACCTCCAGCAGCCAGATTCTGCCGGACTGGTCCAGCGCAAGGTCGATGCCCAGCTCCCCGAAATGCGCAGGGATATACGTTTCTACGCCTCTGGCGATTGCCAGTGCTGCCCGGGGAAGCTGAACCTGGGAGCTTTCCTTCGCCCCGGGCGGGAGATTGCTTTTGCCGATGGCTTCCCGGACCGTACTGAGCGTCCCGCCCCGGGCGAGATTAGAGACAAAGTGATTACTTCCGGCAGTCCGGGCCACAATGGAGGTGACGCCCCATTTGCCGGTGCCGTTCTTCTGTACGAGTGCCCGGAAGTCCACTGGCCGCCGTCCAAGCTCCATCAGGGGCAATCCCTGCTGAATCTGGTAGCGGGTCGTTTTCATCTTCGGGGCAATGGACCCAAAAAGCTTAGTCAGACTGGGATAGCTCTGCTTGCGTGTACCCAGCGGTGTTGTTGACAGCAGCCGGTAGCCGCCGTCTTCCTTGGAGATGCGCAGAATGCCTTTGCCAAGGCTGCCGCGTACAGGTTTCAGGAACACACTGGGATAATTGCTGCACATTTTCTTCAATATGGCGAAGCCGTTCAGGGCATGCGACTCCGGCAAATACCGCTGCAGGGCGGGATCTTGCGCCAGCGCTTCGAATACCTCTGTCTTGTCAAGGAACTTTTCATTGAAAAAATGAGTTCCGTAGCGGGATTTTACATCCGCCAAAAAATGCTGTACGCTAGGTTTATTCTCTACCTTTCGCGTCGTCAGCCGATTGTTGATCACATCGGCCACAGGAAGACTCAGCTTCCGCCAGCCCTCATCGTATACCCAGCCCTGGATGGTAGTACTGCGCGTTTCCAGCGCTTCCGGGGTAAAGAAATATACATAGGCGCCCTGTGCATGGCAGGCATTGGTCAGTTCCCGGCAGAACATCGTGATCTGGCCGAACACTCTGTCGGGATGCTCGGGATGGTCCCGGCTCACCAGAACTCCAATCAGCGGCCCCAGCCGCAGATTGCGGCTGCCTGAACTATAGGAAGCGTTAAGCGTGAGGCGCTGCCTTAAGCCCAGCCGCCGCGCCAGCCCTTCACTTACGCGCAGGCTGTCGGATTTGGGAACCGGAATAACGGTAACCTCCTGCCGGAAAGAGCCGAAGGTAAGCTGGATTGTTCCGTGCGCCGGTATTTTGAGCCTCTTCATGGATTTTTCGCCTAGCATTACAGCGTTTTCCTGCAGGATGCCCGAGTGGACCGTTTGGACCGGGATCTTGAGTTGGGACATCGTGGATCTCCTTCCGGTAGGCAGCATGATGCCGGCAATATGAATCTTAAGGGTTACATATCATTCATCATATGGAGACATCTGACCCTTGGTGATTGACCTATTCTTTAAAAAGCCGTGCCGGGCGGATTAAATGTCCGGCGGCGGTGAAACCATTCAGCGGGTGGAGTACAGGTGCAGGCTACAGGTGCAGGCGCACAGACTGAAGTCTGGCCGCCGGAGAGGAAATAACGTGACCGCGAAATTTGGGCGGAAACACAAAACTTAAGCGTATGCTTTCGAAGCGAGTTTAGCGAAGAAACTCAGGGAGCCTATGCTAACTAAACATTCAGGAGGATTTCTAATGAACGTAATTGACAAGGCACATGAACTGGCGAGAGCCATCAAAGACAGCACCGAGGTATCGGATATTACCAGCGCAATGAAAGTGATCGAAGCAGATCCGGAGAGCAAGCTGATGCTCGACAACTTCCGTCAGAGCCAGATCGAGCTGCAGCAGCGGATGATGAGCGGAGAGATGCCTCCACAGGAGGAGATGGAGAAGATGGAGAAGCTGTTCGAGGTGCTTAACCTGAATCTCGGCATCCGCCGCCTGTTCGACGCAGAGCGCCGCCTTAGCGTGGTCATCGAGGATGTGAACAAAATCATCACCGACAGCCTGTCCCAAATGTACGGCGGACAACAATAAGCGCGATAGAAGGGGATTTCTCCTGATAACAGCAAGAGGGTGATTTCAGGGCCATTTGGCTCCGGAATCACCCTCTTTTTGATGCTAAGCCGGTTATTTCTAATCCTGTTTGCCTTCAATGGCACAGAGCAGAATCGCGGCAGCTACGCCAATACGTCTGTCGAGCACACCTTTGCGGTCCTCGGAGAAGTCGGCGATGATTTTGGTGACAAAAGGGTTGAAGTTCTGCCGGAAGGCCGGGATGACCATATCGCCGATCTCCACATTATATTTTTGCGGAATTAGAGTAATGACACGCCGCAGCAGCGCCATGAACACACTGTCCTCTTTAATGAATCCGATCTCGTTATCGCCGGTGTCCAGAATTACCCATTCATCTTTGAAGATCGACTTCAGGCCTTTGCGGCGGAGTGCGCCCAGAGATTCCCCGGTCTCCGAATCATAGACATCATAGGTGGCGCTGAGATCTATCATTTTGCGGGCTTTAATGCGCAGCAGTTCTCTCTCCATGCTCTCGTCCGTGTACAGGGCAATATCCTCTTTCAATTTGAACGCTTTCATTTGCGAAAAAAGCACCAGCTCTTCAGAACTGTTGTAAATATGCAGCTTCGCCCCCATGACGGAGAATACCTTTTTGCGGATTATGTACTCGGACTGGCCCCAAATGTTATTCAATGTAAATTCCTCCTCTTCGTGGCTTCATCATCTCACACCCCCGGCATTCAGGCTAGACTAAACCCGGAGGCAGCGAAATCAGCCGGATGAAAAATTAGCAACTTGTCTCATAATCCGGACCTGAAGTTCATAGAGTAGAGATATAGATTCAGATTCAGCCTGACAACCCTTTAGAACGAAGGAGCGGTTCGACAATGAAAAAAAGAAACAAATTCAAGCATTCCGTGTATCTGCTGGCGGCCCTGGCGATGCTGCTGTACGCGCTGCCGAAGCTGTCTTTTCAGAATGGTCCCGGCTGGGTGCTGGGCTTCGGTATTGTCTGGTGTGCGTTTGCCTTCCTGGTGATTGCCTCGCACCTGCACTTTATTATCGGAGTGGATGAAGAGAAGCAGAAACGCCTGGAGGCGGTCCGCAAGGTTAAGCTGGAGCAGTGGCAAGGCCAGTGGAACGAAGAAACCCGGGTGTCCCAGAGATTATAGAATTTGGCCGGGGCCTATAGGCAAGGTGCAGCGGCTCACCCCCTGTTTCGCGAAAGCTGCGGACTGGGGGTTTGCTGTGTTTGCAGTAATGTGGATGTGCGGATATACAGTGTATTTATGCCTTGTAAAATGATGTGTTATAGCTATATTCAAGGCTGTACTCATGCATACATTATATGTGTGTGGGCATAAGTGCGGATGTCCCTTAATTGCCGCTGGTATCGCTTGTCATACAGCTGACATATCTCTTGAAAGAAGCATACCCGTTCTGTTGTACTCCGCTGTAACCAGCGTTATAATGGGTACAGAATAGTACAGATCGGGGTATGGGGGTGTAACAGTTGGAAGGTCAAGGCGATAACATTACAAAGCATGAACAACTGCTGCAGCATATTGAAAGCCTGAAGGTGGGAACGAAGATCTCCGTCCGCAAGCTGGCCAAGGAAATGGGCGTCAGTGAAGGTACAGCTTACCGTGCGGTGAAGGAAGCGGAGAATCTGGGAATCGTCATTACCAAGGAGCGGATCGGTACGGTCCGGGTAGAAAAAAAGCCGCGCAATATTTCTGATCAGCTTACGTTTGGAGATGTGGTCGACATTGTCGAGGGACATGTCCTCGGCGGAGCGGAAGGTCTGAACAAACATCTTCATAAATATGTGATCGGCGCGATGAAAGTGGATGCCATGATCCGTTATATCGATGCCGACAGCCTGCTGATCGTGGGTAACCGTGATGATGTGCATTCACTTGCACTGGAGCAGGGGGCAGGGGTGCTCGTAACCGGGGGCTTTGGTACCAGCCGCGAGGTGAAGGCGCTGGCGGATGAACTGGACCTGCCGGTGATTTCATCCCGGCATGATACGTTTACAGTAGCTTCGATGATTAACCGGGCGATTTTTGACCGGCTGATTAAGAAGAAGATTATGCTGGTGGAAGATATTGTGGAGGGCAAGCCGCGCCTGAATACGCTCAAAATCTCCAGCACAGTCGGCGAATTACGCGAATTGTCCCTGTCAAGCGGCGAGCAGCGCTTCCCGGTGACCGATGAGTGGAACCGGGTCATCGGCATCGTGGGCCGCCGCGATGTGGAGGATCTCGCGGAAGGGCAGAGCATCGAGAAGGCCATGATCCGCAGCCCGGTGACCGCCGCACTGCAGACCTCGCTGGCTTCGGCGGCGCAGATTATGATGTGGGAAGGGATCGACTTCCTGCCGATCGTGGACCGCAACCGCAAGCTGGTCGGGTCGCTGACCCGCAGGGAAGTGCTGCAGAGTCTGCGCGATGCCAGCAACCAGCCGCAGCTCGGGGAGACGTTCGATCATCTGATCTGGAACGGTTTCGCCGATGAGCGCGATGAGGAGGGCAAGCTGTTCTTCCACGGCTTCATCACACCTCAGATGGCAACGGATCTGGGGACGATCTCGGAAGGGATATTGTCCACGCTGATGACCCTCTCCGCGTTCAAGGCGGCCAAGGACATCACCGGCAATGACTATGTGCTGGACAACATGTCCACCTACTTCATCCGCCCGGTGCAAATCGAGCATTCCATTATCGTCATGCCGAAGCTGCTGGAGATCAGCCGCCGTACCTGCAAGCTGGAGATTGAGATCAGCCATATGGAGACCATTGTGGCCAAGGCCGTCCTGATGCTGCAGTCGATTGACCACGGCTAAACCGCTCAAGTATATACATTCAGCAATAGTGTAGGCATACATGCAGTCTTCGCACAGAAAATGAATACAGGATGAATACAGACGAGTCAGAAACTAGTCAGAAACTAGTCAGAATCAATATAAACGAATACAGGCGAGTCGGAATCGAATAAAACGAATACAGACGAGTCAGTACCGAATAAACGAATACAGACTAAATAGACCAGACTATCCTGTAATTACCGGGAGAGTACTCTGGTCTATTTGGCATTCGAGACTAATCGGGGTTATTCGGCAAGCCATGGAACAACTGGTTGGATTATGGCTGCGAGG
Source organism: Paenibacillus phytohabitans (assembly GCF_013141775.1). Lineage (GTDB taxonomy): Bacteria > Bacillota > Bacilli > Paenibacillales > Paenibacillaceae > Paenibacillus_AQ > Paenibacillus_AQ phytohabitans. The sequence goes on along the minus strand of NZ_WHOB01000059.1, from coordinate 467,291 downwards.
CTAAGAAGCTGAACAGCTGAACAGCTGGACACTGAGTGGGAGACGGACTGGACATCAGGTTACATGGACACTATGTGGGCGGATGACTGTACATCAGGTTACATGGACACTGAGTGGGCGACAGACTGGACATCAGGTCACATGGACACTGAGTGAGCGGATGACTGGATATCTGGACACATGGACATTGAATGGGCGACAGACTGGAAATCTGGTCACGTGGACACTATGTGGGAGACGGACTGGACATCTGGTTACATGGACACTGAGTGGGCGGATGACTGGATATCTGGTTACATGGACACTGAGTGAGCGGATGACTGGACATCTAGTTACATGGAGACTGAGTGGGTGTCAGACTGGACATCTGGTTACATGGACACTGAGTGAGCGGATGACTGGACATCTGGTCACATGGACACTGAGTGGGAGACGGACTGGACATCTGGTCACATGGAGACTGAGTGGGCGTCAGACTGGACATCTGGTTACATGGACACTGAGTGGGCGATGGACTGGACATCTGGTTACATGGACACTGAGTGGATAGTTATCTCTTATGAGCAGCGGGCAGCAAGTGGAAAAAGGGCATCTAATTGTCCCAAACTCCCCGATTTTGGGACATTAAGTGGAAAAAGGACAACTAATCCGCCGGAATCTGCACCAGAGGAGGAAGACGGACGAAATAAGTGCCTTTTTTCCAACTGCTCCCCTGAAAGGTACAGCATGGCTAGAAATAAGTGTACAATTTCCACTTCGCATAGATTTTACCAAAGAGCCGGGTGGGGAGATGCAGCGAATTAGCTAGCGATTTAAAGATAAATACCGATTCAAATACTGATTAATAGCCGGATTCAAATTCCCATTCAGATACCGGTTCGGATACCGTAAACACTCAGCTCCCGCTCCCGCTGCGGAGCCGGCTGTAGTACCCGTGGCTGCGCAGCCCCGAGAAGATGTTGAAGATACCCAGCAGCAGAAAAGCTGCTTCAATGACGACATTAAGCGTCGAGCCGCGGAAGATGAACATCGACATCAATGAGAGCGTTACCAGCATTGCGCCGAGCAGCATGTTCATAATCGATCGCTTAAGCCCTTTGATGAGCGGGTCTGCGGCCCTCCTGGAGGAGAAACTGTACATCGCGGCGCTGATCATAAAGACGACCAGGAGAACAAACAGCAGATACTTGATGAGCATAATCATGGACAGACAGCTCCTTAGTGGAAGGTGGGAAACGGTGCTTCGGCCTATCTCTACCATTCTATGATTTGCCCACTATTGTACCATGATTATGACTCAGGTGCGCTTATAAGGACCGATCTCCACCCAGATTTGCAGCACACCCTCCATAACGAGCATAGTGCGGATTCTGACGGTGTATTCCTTCTCGCGTACAATGTAGATTTTGCCGTCCAGCAGCAGGCGTGCCAGCTTCCCGTCGGAATCGATTTCAAACATGCTACGCCCGCGCATAGGCTCCAGATCGCTGACCAGCTTCCTGAGGATTTCCTTAACAGTTACTGTGTCCAGCACAGCGGTGCCTTCCTTAACTTTGCTGTCCTCGGTGCGGACCTTAATCTCCCGGATTACGGTGGAGGTATTGTTGTATTTTTTGAGCGTGTCAATGTCATCGCGGTACTCCTCGATCTGTATCCGGAGTTCCTGATTGCTTAGCCAGAGCACGTTGTACCCCATATGATAAATGGCGTTATATACCACGGCGCCCACAATCATTCCCAGCACAAAAACGGCAGCTATCTGCGAGAAACGCCGGTAGCGGTGAAACGGCGGCAGGCGCATGGATTCATCACCCCTTTAAATATATGAATGTATCTGCTCAGCGCTATTCATTATCCTTCTATTTCTCGCTGAAACGGAACCTGAAAGCGATACATAGTATCGCTGCTTCGGAAGCATTGGCTTGATTTAAGGACCGCTTACCCGTTTCTACTTGCCGCACACCCATTTGACTAGCTCACTGCCCATATGAGCGCCCAGAAAGGCGAAGACCAGATAGAGAATCTGCTTGATGGCGGGGGAGAGGTTGCCTCCCAGCATGTTGCTCTCAATGACCCGCATCGGGTCGATCGTTCCGCCGACGGCGGCGGCCAGCGCCCAGATTTTGATCCGGTCGGCGATATCCAGCATGGTGTGCGTAGGCGGCTGCAGGGAGACCACGGCTCCGATCCCGCCCAGCAGGGAACCGCCCAATACAATGCCGAAGGCGATGAAGAAGTCGAGGACGGCTTTGCTCAGGAAAATATTCATCATAAGGCTCCTTCCCGGTCCAGGCAATTGCTAATCCCCTGCCTGTCCTTATGCTCTTAATCCATTCTATGGGCGGTTCCCCCTCTAATATGATAAAATAGTTTCATCTTATGTTTTGATTTTGGAACTGAAGGGAAGTGGGGATAATGAGCCCTTTCGTGCATTTGCATGTGCACAGCGAATACAGTTTACTGGACGGGGCGGCGCGCATTACGGATCTGGTGCGCCGGGCCGGCGAATACGGCATGAAATCGCTGGCGCTAACGGATCATGGAGTGATGTACGGGGCTATCCCTTTCTATAAAGCTTGCCAGGAGAACGGCATCAAGCCGATTATCGGCTGTGAAGCTTATTTGACCGCAGGCTCGCGCCGTGAGCGGGGCAGCCGCAAGGATCAGCCGATCTATCACCTGATTCTGCTGGTGAAGAACGAGATCGGCTACCGGAACCTGATGAAGCTGATCTCCATCGGCCATCTGGAGGGCCAGCACTACAAGCCGCGGATTGATATGGAAGCACTGGCGGCGCATGCCGAGGGCATCATCTGCCTCAGCGCCTGTCTTGGCGGAGAGGTGCCGCAGCATCTGCTGCTTGGGCGTGAGGAGGAAGCGCGTAAGGCGGCGCTGCGTTACAAGGAGATTTTTGGCGCGGACTTCTACCTGGAGCTGCAGGATCATGGGATGCCTGAACAGAAGCGGGTGAATCCGAAGCTGATTCAGCTTGCTGCCGAGCTGGATATTCCCCTGGTGGCTACGAATGACGTGCATTATATGGACAAGGAAGATGCCGAGGTTCAGGATGTGCTGATCTGTATCGGCACAGGCAAATCTGTGGATGATGAGGACCGCCTGAAGATCGGCACGGATCAGCTGTTCTTCAAGAGCGGCGAGCAGATGGCCTCGCTGTTCCCGCATGTGCCGCAGGCGCTGGAGAACACTTTGCGCATTGCAGAAGCCTGCAATCTGGAGCTGACGTTCGGCAATCATATTCTGCCGGAGTATTCCCCTCTGCCGGAAGGGCTGGATGCCGCCGCTTATTTGCGTGAGCTGTGCCGCAGCGGGCTGGAGGAGCGCTACGCGGATACGCCGCTGTGGGCATCTCCGGAGCAGAAGGAAACGGCCGAGAAACGGCTGGCCTATGAACTGGGCGTCATTGAGAGCATGGGCTTCAGCGATTATTTCCTGATTGTCTGGGATTTCATCGCTTTTTGCCACCGGAATGGTATTGTTACCGGCCCGGGCCGTGGTTCCTCGGCAGGCAGTCTTACAGCATATACGCTGAAGATTACGGATGTAGATCCGCTGAAATACAATCTGCTCTTCGAGCGTTTCCTGAATCCGGAGCGGATTACGATGCCCGATATTGATATTGACTTCAGTGACGAACGCCGTGATGAGGTTATTGCCTATGTGGTGGACAAATACGGCAAGGAGCATGTGGCGCAGATCATCACCTTCGGAACGATGGCGGCAAGAGCAGCTGTACGGGATGTAGGCCGTGCGCTGAATCTGCCGTATAACGAGGTGGACAAGGCGGCGAAGCTGATTCCGGGCCAGCTCGGCATCAGCATCACCCGGGCGCTGGAGAGCACGCCAGAGCTGAAGGCTCTGTATGATACCAATCCGAAGACCCGCGGGCTGCTCGACATGGCGATGAAGGTTGAAGGCATGCCGCGTCATGCCTCCACGCATGCTGCCGGAGTGATCATCTCCAAGGGGCCGCTGACCGATGCCGTTCCGCTCCAGGCGGGCAGTGAGAGTACAGCGCTGACCCAGTACTCCATGGAGCATCTGGAGAGTGTAGGCCTGCTGAAGATGGACTTCCTGGGGCTGCGGACCCTGTCGATTATTGAACGCTGCATGAACTGGGTGAAGGAAATGACCGGCAGCGTCCCTGATTTCCGCTTCATCCCGGATCATGATCCGCTGACTTACGAGATGCTCGGAGCAGGCGAGACCACCGGCGTGTTCCAGCTGGAATCTGCGGGTGTACGGCGGGTGCTGAAGGATCTGAAGCCCAGCGGTTTTGAAGATATTGTCTCTGTGGTGGCTCTGTACCGTCCGGGTCCGATGGAATTTATTCCGAAATTCATCGGGGGCAAGCACGGGGAGTTCGAGGTCGTATATCCTCATGCTGATCTGAAGCCGATTCTGGCTGATACCTATGGGATCATCGTCTACCAGGAGCAGATCATGCAGATTGCCTCCCTGATGGCGGGGTTCTCGCTCGGCGAAGCGGATCTGCTGCGCCGGGCGGTGTCCAAGAAGAAGCGGGAGACGCTGGACAAGGAACGCAGCCACTTTGTGGAGGGCAGTCTGAAGCAGGGCTATCAGGAGGCAGATGCCAATGAGGTGTATGACATGATCGTGCGGTTTGCCAACTACGGCTTCCCGCGTGCCCATGCTGCCGCCTATGGCGTGCTGGCGTTCCAGACTGCGTATCTCAAGGCACATTATCCTGTGCAGTTCATGGCAGCAATGCTGACCGCGGTTATGGGAACCCACCGCAAGGTGGCAGAGTATGTACTGGAATGCCGCCGCAGCGGGGTCGGCGTGCTGCCGCCCGATGTTAACGAGAGCGGCGTACTGTTCACCCCTGTACCCGGCGAAGGCAGCGGGCATATCCGCTTCGGACTGGCAGCGGTCAAGAATGTCGGGACGCTGGCGGTGGAGAATATTATGGCGGTCCGCAAGGAGCGTCCGTTCGACAGCCTGCTTGATTTCTGCCGCCGTGTCGATCTGCGCGTCTGCAACAAGCGCGTGATTGAATCGCTGCTGCAGACAGGCGCCTTCGACCGGCTTCCCGGCCACCGGGCCCAGCTGCTGGCTATGCTGGATGAGACAGTTGATGCGGCAGCGAAGTGGCGCAAGGAGCGCGATGAGCTGCAGATCCAGCTGTTCGATGATCTGATTGAGACGCCGAACTGGGAAATCCGTTATCCGGATATCCCGAAATTCTCCGTGACCCAGCAGCTGGAGCTGGAGCGTGAGCTGCTGGGCCTGTACCTGTCCGGCCATCCGCTGGACGACAGTGCGGCCCTGCTGGAGGAGCCGGGGATGCAGAAGCTGATGGATCTTGGCGAAATGGCAGACGAGAGCATGACGGTGACAGCCGGCATGGTTGTGTCGCTCAAGGAAATTACGACAAAGTCCGGCAAGGCGATGGCCTTTGTCGAATGGGAAGACCAGATCGAGCGCTGCGAGGTCGTACTCTTCCCCGAGGTGTGGAAACGCAGCCGCGGCCTGATTGAGAAGGGCGCGCTGCTGGCCCTGCGCGCCAAGGTGCAGCAGGAGGACGAGGGCTTCAAGCTGCTGGCCGAGGAGGTGGCACCGCTCACCGCGGACAGCGTGCGCGGCCTGCTGCAGCGCCGCAGCGCCGCAGGCGCCCGGCCCGCCTACGCGGGCCGGAACGCCCCCGCAGGAGCGCCTGCGGCAGCTCCTGCAGCCCGTACGGGCGCCGGAAGCCCCGGCGCCCGCAGCGGCAGTGCAGCTGGCGCAGCCGCTGCACCGGGCACGCGCACACCGGCGGCACTGCCGCCCGGTGCGCGCGCTAACGCGGCCGCTGCGCAGGCCGCGCCCCAATCCCCGGCCGCGTCAGCTACGCGGCCGGGAAGCCCTGCCCCGCTGCGCACGGGGCAGCCTGCACCTGCTGAGCGCTCCGCAAGCTCAGCGCAGAGCAGCCGGCGTGTCTTCATCAAGATCACGCCGGGCGCTGAGCTCAAGGGTCTGCTGCCGCGCCTCCAGGCGCTGCTGCAGACCCACCCGGGACCAGCTGCGACGCTGCTGTTCTACGAGCGCAACCAGAAGGTGCTGGCGCTCAGCGACAGCTACCGGATCGAGCCCTCGGAGGAGCTGTTTGCGGCAATAGAGAGCATGCTGGGAGCCGGAACCGTCAGGATCAGGTAGTAACGGCTTGCCGCCTCTAAGGAGGCTTTGCTTCCGAAGCAGCGATACAACGTCCCCCTTTCAGGTATCCGCTTCAAAGGTATGTGGTTCAACCCAATAAGTAACGGATCAATCGCCGTGGGGTTAGAGGAATACGTTCATTGCTTACACTAGATTCGCTGCCGGCAGTATAGAGACTTCCAGGTAAGCACTGCAGACAAGAATGTTGTACGTTTTGCAGCTTTGATTCATAATTAGCCGCCTGGACAAGAGGAATTGCTGCCTTTTATACAACAATTTTGGATTTGAACCGGTTAAATGAGGAAAATGTTGCACGTTGTGCAGGATTCTGCAAAGTAATCCGGTCTCTGCCGTAAAAAGCGGATGAACCGGGGAATTTCCATAACGCTTAAACATATTTTGTTATATTTAAAATAAGCACATTTCCGCCCTTTTCCGCATACATTAGGGAACCACAGGGCATTGTCCCGTGCGGAAAGGGGAATCACATCATGTCCTATCAATTGGCAGCAGACCTGCTGGAGCGCCGGGGAGTTTCGCTTGATTCTATCGCTGAGATCGTATATATTCTGCAATCGGCCTATTATCCCGATTTGACTGAGGAAGAGTGCCTCGTAAGCGTCAAGGCGGTGCTGGGCAAAAGAGAAGTACAGTACACGCTGATGACAGGTGTCGCGCTGGATGAGCTGGCGGAGAAGAAGCTGCTGCCGCAGCCGCTTCAGGCAGTGCTGGAGGCGGATGAATCGCTCTACGGGGCGGACGAGACTCTGGCGCTAGGCATCACGGGTGTATACGGGATGATCGGGCTGACAGGTTTCGGTTATCTGGACAAAATAAAGCTTGGAATTATCGGCAAATTGAATGATGATAAGGGTAGCATTCATGTATTTCTTGATGATCTGGTAGCCGGGATTGCAGCTGCGGCATCGGCCAGAATTGCCCACCGCCACGAAGGGGCGAAGGTCTATTCTCCTGCCTCCGGAGAGGCATAATTGCAGCTCTTGCATTTGTTGGAAGCAGCCTCCCGGTCAAGCAGCCATCCTGCCGAGCCTGTTGCGGGAAAAAAGAAAACTGTGTTATCATGATTCCATTATATACAGGATACGGCTGGGATTTGAGATTAGGGAGGCCTTGCAGGGCATGTGGACGGTAATCTATATAGCGCCGACCGCCAAAGTGGCGGAGATGATTCAGAGGAAGCTTACGGAAGAAGGATTTCTGATAAAATGCCGTCCGATTAATATGTCCAAGCAGCAGTTTGAGATTCTGGTTCCTTCAGGAGAGCTTGAAGAAGTGCAGGAGGTCCTGAATCTGATTCTGCATCCTTGAGATTTACAACTTAGAGATACATGAGCGGTCATGACAGCGGCAAGCTGCTATCTACGCAAATAAACGGCTGAAGAGGTGCGACCCTTGTTCAAAGATTTATTTCAGAAAAAACGGAAGTACGCGATCATTCCTTCAGAGCGTCTGGAGCGAAGTGGCGGACCGGCGGAAGGCGAGCGCCCCAAACGTGAGATTCCCGAGGGACTCATGAACAAATGCAACAAATGCGGAACGATCCAGTACAGCAAGGAACTGGAGAAGAATTTGAAAATATGCCCATCCTGCGGCTATCATATGCGCCTGAACGCTTCGGAACGGATTGCGATGACGCTGGACCCTGAAGGGTTCATTGAGTTTGACAGCGAAATGGCATCCGTTGATCCGCTGCAGTTCCCCGGCTATGCCTCTAAGCTGGAACAACAGCAGTCCAAAACAGGACAGGTTGAAGCAGTAATCACCGGCCAGGGCACCATTGGCGGCCATCCGGTTATTGTAGCGGTAATGAACTTTGAGTTCTTCTCCGGGAGCATGGGGTCCGTAGTCGGCGAGAAGATTACCAGAGCGGTTGAAGAAGCAACAGAGCGGAGACTTCCGATGCTGATCTTCTCTACTTCGGGCGGAGCGAGAATGCAGGAGAGCATACTCAGTCTCATGCAGATGGCGAAGACTAGTAGCGCACTGGCCCGGTTCAGTGAAGCCGGAGGCCTGTATATTTCCGTAATTACTGATCCGACCACAGGCGGGGTGTCGGCGAGTTTCGCCAGCCTGGGTGATATTATTATTGCCGAGCCGGGTGCGGTATTCGGTTTTGCCGGACGGATTGTGATTGAACAGACGATCCGCCAGAAGCTGCCGGAAGATTTCCAGACAGCAGAATTCAATTTGCAGCACGGCCAGCTGGATATGGTTGTGCACCGCAAGGAAATGCGCTCCACGTTAACCAAGCTGCTGGAGCTGCATGATGTGAAAGGGGGATTTTAGGTTGGCAGGAGAGTTGCCTTTTGAAATGCCTCTGGTAGAAATGCGCAAGAAAATTGCTGAACTGAAGCAGTTTGGCGAAGAGAAGGGTATTGATTTCAAAGATGAGGTAGCCCGTCTTGAGGAGCGTTACCACATCCTTGAGAATGAAGTATATTCGGATATCTCCCCGGCCCAGAAGATGCATCTGGCCCGGCATCACGGCCGTCCGACCTCACTGGATCTGATCGGACTTATCTTCACCGATTTCATGGAGCTGCATGGCGACCGCCTGTATGGTGATGATCTTGCCGTAGTCGGCGGAATCGCCAAGCTGAACGGCCGTCCGGTCACCGTAATCGGACAGCAGCGCGGCAAGGATACGAAGGAGAACATTCTGCGTTTCTTCGGCAGCGCGCATCCGGAAGGCTTCCGCAAGTCACTGCGTCTGATGAAGCAGGCAGAGAAATTCGGCCGTCCGATTATCACCATTGTCGATACCAAAGGGGCTTATCCCGGCAATACGGCAGAGGAACGCGGACAGTCCGAAGCGATCGCCCGGAATTTGTACGAGATGTCTCAGCTGGCCGTACCGGTCATCTGCGTCGTTATCGGCGAAGGCGGCAGCGGCGGTGCCTTGGCTTTGGCCGTGGGCAACCGGGTCCTGATGCTGGAGCATGCCATCTATTCGGCGATCTCCCCCAACGGGGCGGCGTCCATTCTGTGGAAGGATGCCACCAAAGCGGAGCAGGCAGCTGAAGCAATGAAGATTACGGCGTCTGACCTGCTGGAGATGGAAGTGATCGAGGAGATCATTCCTGAACCCAAAGGCGGGGCACACCGTGACTACGAGGCAACGGCAGCGGCAATCAAGGATGCGGTATGGCGTCATTTGCAGGAATTATCCGTGATGGATTCGGCAGAACTTAAGGAAGACCGTTACCTTAAATTCCGCAAAATCGGCGAGTTCTCGGAGTCCCTCCAGGAACAGGATGCGCCTCAGGAGGAAGTGCAGAGTGTAGAGTAATCTGCACTTATCATTTGCACTTTCTGACATATTCCAGTGTATTCCTGTCCGTAAGCCGGTCGGAATACTTTAACCATTTATTCCCACCCCGATCATCCCGCCGACTTTGCGGGGTGATTTTTATTTTGACGGCATTCTTATAAAATTCGACTTTAATTTACAGCAAAAACAGGCACTAACATTGATTTTGTCTTCAACTTGCAGTAATATTCATAAGGGCGCAATAAAAGGTACATGTGACTACATGTGATAAAGTTCCTATACAGAGAGCAAGCCTTATAGTAGATTTTGTAGTTGGAAAAAGTGAGACAGAGAGAACGAAAAAACGGAGGAAAACCTAATGCGGAAAAGTAAAATTGTATGTACGATCGGACCTGCAAGTGAATCGTTGGAGAATATCAAAAAATTGATTTTGGCTGGTATGAATGTGGCCCGTCTGAACTTCTCCCACGGCGATTTTGAAGAGCACGGTGCCCGGATCAATACGATCCGTCAAGCTTCCAAAGAACTTGGCAAGACTGTTGCCATTCTGCTCGACACCAAAGGACCTGAGATTCGTACTGGTAAGCTGGAAGTAGAACCGATTGAACTGGTTCAGGACGAATACCTGACATTGACTACGGAAGAAATCCTGGGCGACCAGAACCGTATCTCCATCACGTATAACAACCTTCCTAACGATGTTCAAGTTGGATCGACTATCCTGATCGACGACGGCCTTATCGGTCTTACTGTTGTCGACATTCAAGGCACCGAAATCAAGACCCGTATTGTTAACGGCGGTACAATCAAGAGCAAGAAGGGCGTTAACGTACCAGGAGTATCCATCTCCCTGCCGGGTATTACGGAAAAAGACACCAATGATATCGTTTTTGGGATCGGACAGGACATCGATTTTATCGCCGCTTCCTTCGTTCGCAAAGCCAGCGACGTTCAGGAAATCCGTGCATTGCTTGAGAAGCACGACGCTTCCCACATTCAAATCATCTCCAAAATCGAGAACCAAGAAGGTGTCGATAACCTTGATGAAATTTTGGCAGCTTCCGACGGCCTCATGGTTGCCCGCGGCGACCTTGGCGTAGAAATTCCTGCTGAAGATGTGCCTCTGGCTCAGAAGCTGATGATTCAGAAATGTAACATCGCCGGCAAACCGGTAATCACAGCTACCCAAATGCTGGATTCCATGCAGCGCAACCCGCGTCCTACCCGCGCTGAAGCGAGTGACGTAGCGAACGCTATCTTCGACGGAACAGATGCAATCATGCTGTCCGGTGAAACTGCTGCCGGGAAATATCCGGTAGAATCCGTACTCACAATGTCCCGCATTGCTGAGAAAGCGGAATCTGCCCTGAACCACCGTGAAATCTTCATGAAGCAGCAAATTGCTCAAGAAACTACGGTAACTGAAGCGATCAGCCAATCTGTAGCGATTTCCGCTCTGGATCTGAACGCTAAAGCTATCATTTCTTCGACTGTAACTGGCCACACTGCACGCGTGGTTTCCAAATACCGTCCTAAATCACAAATCATTGCTGTAACTACCCAGGAAAGAACTATGCGTCAGCTGGCGCTGGTTTGGGGCGTAACTCCAGTATTCGGCAAAGAAGCTACTTCGACTGACGAATTGCTGGAAACTGCACTTCAAGGCGGTAAAGCTTCCGGTCTGGTAAAAGCCGGAGATCTTGTAGTCATTACTGCAGGTATCCCGCTGGGCCGTTCCGGTTCCACTAACCTGGTGAAGGTAGACACGATTCCAGCCGACTAGGATTTGGAAGAGGTTCTGCAGCATTAACAGAATACACCTATTAGAGCAGTGGCGTTCTTAGCCGCTGCTCTTTTTATTGTGCAGGAAAGCATAGCCGTTTCCACTTGCGGGTTGATATAAATGGTGCAAATGTATATATTGAATTGAGAGTTTTGAGAAACCGGGCAATCAGGTTCTTGTAAATATAGGGTTTCTGGAGTACACAGCAGGATGGCTTTTGCGGTAGATCCGCCGGACCGAGAAGGAATCGCCGCGGGGACCCGGCAGAGTCGGCACGGCCAGCAGCGTTTTGTTCTGGACCATAATTCCGCCGTCTTGAGCCTTGAGCTTGGGACTGCATCCGTTAACCCGGCAGCAGGTGAATCTTACCAGTGATACCTTGGACAACGGTGCGATATTCTGTCCCACCTGGGGAGCTTCCATGATCCATTCGGCAGAGGTTTGCGGCCCCTGATAGCGCTGGACTGTACGAAAAACCCAGTTTTTGCTGAGATTGCGCAGAGTGATACACCATTTACCCGGACTGAGCTTGACGATAGAAGCACGCATATGGTCTCCGGGAGATACAGGCAAGGGGATAACGGTCTCGGCAGCGGGCAGAATTTCCCACCAGGCATAGTACCGGACGGTTCCGTTTACCGATTCATGGCCGGTTCCGGTCTGAATCAGGCTGCTGTTCCGGAAGCCGTCGATGCCGATCCAGGCCGAAGAATACGTGGCTTTGACCGTAGGTTTTACATAAGGGACGATCCAGTCGGCCGATATCCGCCGGTAAGTGCCTTTTTTGCCCGAGATGGCATAACCGCTCCAGTTGCTGGATGTCCAGCCGAAGCCTGAGCTGACGGCTCTGCCTGTGTTGAGTTTATCTTTCAGACAGGGTTTGCTGCTTAGCAATCTATTGACTTGGCCCACTTGTCCACCGCCTCATAATATGTTCTGCTCTATTTAATGCGGTAAGAGGCTCTTAAGGTTGGGTATTCTGTTAAAAAGGAAGAGAGAGGACTTATAACTCCAATGGAAAAAATATCGAAGCTGCGCGGGTTTTATCTGTTTCTGGGACTCGCCGGGGGCTCCTTCGGCTCTTATCTGTCACTGCTGCTCAAATCGAACGGACTTAACGTCAGCCAGATCGGCATGCTGATGGCTACGGGCACACTGATCGCGATCTGTGTCCAGCCCCTATGGGGAGTGATCTCCGACAGATATAACCAGGCGCGGCTGGTGCTTCTTCTGAGTGTGGCGGTTCCGGCACTGCTTGCGGTGCTGTACCGGTCGGAGTATTTCATTGTGCTGATGCTGGTGTACACGGTATCCACGATCTTCTCCTCCACACAGGCTCCTATTGCCGACTCTTACGCCATAGCAGCGGCGAACAGAGCCGGATCGACTTACGGCAGCATCCGGATGATGATGAGCATAGGAGCCGCTGTAGGAGCCATAGCCGGGGGGCAATATGTATCTAAATTCTCGGTATCCACGATCTGGCTGCCGTTTCTGCTGCTGAATGCCGTTGCAGTGGCCATTGCCTTCACCCTGCCGAAGCAGGCGGAAGAGAATCACATGATGAGCCAGTCCTTCTCCCAGGGCGTCAAAAAGCTGCTCGGCAACCGTATATTCCTGGCCTTTCTCGGGGGAAGCTTCCTGGTGAACCAGACGATGACGGCGTTCGGTACTTATTTCGTTCTAGCCTTCCAGTCGGTCGGCGGCTCGACCAGCTATGCGGGGATCGCCCTGTTTCTGGCGTCGATCACTAACGTACCCTCCATGTTCTTCGCCTCCAAGGTTATCCGCAGGCTGGGCATGGAGCGGACGCTGCTGCTGGGTGCGCTGATCTATGTGCTGCGCTGGGGGATTCAGGTAGCCTTCCCGTATCCATCGGTCATGATTGGGGTACAGGTGCTGCACGGCCTATCCTTCGGCTTCTTTTATATTGCTGCAGTTGAATATGTATCGAAGATTACCTCTGCGGAGATGCAGGCGACGGGACAAAGCGTATTTAACATCGTATTCTCCGGCTTTGCCGGTATTCTGGGCAATCTGCTGAACGGAATGCTGCTGAATCAGGGCGGGGTCGGCCTTATGAATCTGTCCTGTATGCTGAGTGCGGCGGCCGGCGCGGCTCTGTTGTTCTATGTCGCCCGGAGCTCACGCAGCAAGCTGCCGCTGAAGGCCTCTTCCGGCGGAGTCAGCGCTTAGCTGCCCGCCTGCCATTACAGAAAGGAGCATGAATATGAATTCACACAAACCGGGGTGGTCCAGCCGCTGGCATGAGACTTCATTTCGTGTGCGTTATCAGGAAACCGATCAGATGGGTGTGGTTTATCATGCCAATTATTTGACCTGGTTTGAAAGCGGGCGTACGGAGATGTTCCGGGGACTGGGCTTTGCCTACCGCACACTTGAGAGCCTGGGGCTGTTATTGCCAGTGACCTCTGCAGATTTGCAATTTAAAAGCCCGGCGCGATATGATGATCTTATTGCCGTGTATGCACGGTTAACAACCTTCTCGGCGCTAAGGGTTGTCTATGAATATGAAATCCGCCGGGTGGCGGAAGAGCACAGAGAAGGCGGAGCGTCAGGTGCTTCCGGGACCCGTATGGCGCGTCCGGCGGACAGTGAACCTCTTCCCGGCGAACTGCTGGTCAGCGGCACGACGAGCCATGTCTGGCTGAACAAGGAATGGAAGCCTGTGCGTATCGACAGGGCGCAGCCTGAGCTGTTCCGCGCTATCACTACGGCGCTTAAGGAAGAAGAAGGAGGAGCAGTATGATCAGGAACAAATGGCTGTGGGCTGCATTATTCGCCGTCCCGGCCGTGGAATTATTCGGTTTCATCTATGTCTCAAGTTTTCTTGGAGCGCCCAAGACCCTGCTGATCATGCTGGCCACTTCGGTCATCGGTCTGCTCATGATGCGGTTTGAAGGCAAAAAAGTGCTGCAGGACAGCAGAACACATATGCAGGAAGGACGGGTGCCCGGACGGACCATGCTGGACGGCTTATGTATCTTTTTTGGCGGTCTGCTGCTGATTCTGCCGGGCTTCGTCACGGATCTGATCGGCTTTACACTGGTATTTCCGCTGACCCGGCCGCTATACCGGGTTTTTCTGCTGAAATGGATCGAGAAGAAGATGAAAAACGGCACCTTCACCTTCTACCGCAGGTAGAGCCGGGGGCGCCGCGAATTTTGTGAAAAGCGTTCGGCTGCGGGGGGATGCGGCTGAGCGCTTTTCTACTTGCAGCCGAGCCGGATGTAGCGAAATGTTGCAGATTATGCAGGAGTATGCGGTGGGAAATGCGATGAACGAGGAGCGGGCCCGATGTATGCGAAAAACCGAATACAATGTGTGCCGGATAGCATAAACGGGCTCGGTGTATGGGGACGGAGGTCCAGACCGTGACCGGATATTTGCTCTACTGGCATTTAAGGAGCTTGTGAGGTGTTGGCGTATAAAGCTAATGCAGCCGGCCGCTGAGGATGTAGCTGCGCAGTGCGCGGAACACGCCGGCGCGGCCGAACGCGTCCAGTATGACGAGCAGCACCGGGCCGAGGATCAGGCCGAGCATGCCGAACAGCTGAAGTCCGGCGAACATGCCGATCAGCATGGCGAGCGGGTCCAGTCCGATGCTGCTGGCCAGTACCTTCGGCTCAAGCACCTGCCGGGTGATCAGAATGATGCCATACAGCACCAGAAGGCCGACCGCCAGAGCCAGGTTCCCGGTCATGTAGGAATACAGCGCCCAGGGGAGGATCACGATGCCAACCCCGAGATAAGGCACCAGATCGACAATGCCGATGGTCAGGCCAATGGCGAAGGCAGAGTCTACGCCCAGCAGCAGCAGGCCGATGATCACGATCACCGCAGTTACGGAGATCAGCACGAGCTGGGCACGGAGGTAGCCGAACAGCGCCTTGCGCAGATCCTTCCAGATCTCCGAGACCGGCCGCAGCAGCGGAGCGGGAAGGAGTGAGAGCAGCTTGGCGTTATGCCGTTCCCAGCCGGTGCTGAGGAAGAAGGCGGCCAGTACGATCACGATCAGAATCGTTCCGAGGCTCGGCAGCGAGGAGATCAGCCCCAGAATCATGTTGAAGAATCCGGTGATCAGCTGTGTCATGGCGTGGCCTACAGTTTCCGTGGTTCTGCTGATATTACTGTCAATCGTGGCATGGTAACCCGGATTGTCGTGGTAAAACTGGTTGATCTGGTTAATAATATTCTGAATGCTGGCATTGCGGCTAACCTTCAGCAGCAGCTCGCGCCATTGGTCAGTATGGAGGTCGAAGGTCTGGAGCAGCACAATGAGCTCCTTCACCAGCCGGGTAATCAGCGCGGTCAGTACGAGGCCCGTACCTCCAATATAAAAAAGGAGCGAGAGGGCCACCGCCAGCCAGCCAGGGAGCTTCAGCCCCCGCAGAATCAGCACCAGCGGATGTATAAGGTAAGCCAGCAGCCAGGCCAGTAGCAGGGGATAGAGGAGCGGCAGCAGTACATAAACCGCCAGTAGAATCACGGCGGCGGCAAGCACGACCCACAGGCCGCGCAGCACTCTTTTGAGTACAAGTGTATCGATATCCGGTCCCTCCTACTCTAACGGGTGTACAAGGAATAACTGCTCGTCTTATGTATATTCATAGAGCATGCGAAAAGACTAGCAGGGACGGAAAAGGGCAGAATGGAGAAGCTTACTAACCTGAAAGCGTAATCATGAAACAGGTTTTTCGTTAGTTTTTTTCTATCTCTCCGATAAAATCATTTGATCCGCTGCAAAGCTCCCACGTTGTTCACATAACCGTCAAAATCCGGTATGATTATTACAGGTTAAACAGCAGAAATATAGTTGCAATCTTCAGCCCCTGTCCTGACGCCTTTTGCGGAGAATTGAAATACTTAAAAATGTAAATGTTTTCATGAGGTTAGAACCAGCATTATATACCCTTGTTGGCAAAGGAGAGAGATACTATGACAGCTACTAAAGGACTTGAAGGCATCGTTGCAACGACCTCATCGATCAGCTCCATTGTGGATGGAGTGCTCACTTACCGCGGTTACGATATTGATGATCTGGCGGATAATGCCACCTTTGAGGAGACCGCTTATTTGCTGTGGTTCGGCAATCTGCCGACAGTACCGGAGCTTGAAGCGCTGCGCCGCGACCTGAGCGCTTCAGCCCAGATCCCGGATCAGGTGCTTGCCCAGATGAAGCTGTATCCGAAGGAAGCCAACACGATGGCGGCCCTGCGCTCCGCCGTATCCGCCCTGGCACTGTACGACGAGGCTGCGGATGATATGAGCCGTGAAGCGAATCAGATCAAAGCTGTGAAGCTTCAGGCACAGATTCCGACTGTGGTTGCCGCACTGGCGCGCATCCGTAAGGGACTTGAGCCGGTAGCGCCCAAAGAAGGCCTGACCATCGCCGAGAACTTCCTCTACATGCTGTGGGGAGAGCAGCCGGATATCGTATCCGTCAAGGCGCTGGATACAGCCCTCGTGCTGCATGCGGACCATGAGCTGAATGCTTCCACTTTTGCCGGACGGGTAACTGTGGCAACACTTTCTGACATCTATTCCGGAGTTACTTCGGCTATTGGCGCGCTTAAAGGGCCGCTGCATGGCGGTGCGAATGAAGCCGTGATGAAGATGCTGGAGGAAATCGGCACGCTTGATGCCGTTGAGCCGTATGTCCAAGGCAAGCTGGAACGCCGTGAGAAGATCATGGGCTTCGGACACCGTGTATACAAGAACGGCGATCCGCGGGCCAAACATCTGATGAAGATGTCCTATGAGCTGGGCACGATGAAGAACGACACTACGCTCTATGATATGTCAGTCAAGGTTGAAGAGCTGATTACGGGGCAAAAAGGGCTCAAACCGAATGTCGACTTCTATTCGGCATCCGTCTATACACAGCTGGGTATTGAACGTGAGCTGTTCACTCCGATCTTCGCGATCAGCCGGACCTCGGGCTGGACTGCGCATATTCTCGAGCAGTATGAAGACAACCGGATTATCCGGCCGCGTGCGGAATATACCGGCATGTCCGACATGAAATACGTCCCTGTAGACGAACGATAACAGGGCGGCCCCTTGCGGGCCGCTCCACCCCTTTAGTACAATGAACTATAATATATGCAGCAACTGCTTATTGATTATTGCTTGTACATCATACTTTTAGGAGGAATTCCCACTAATGTTGAAACTGGAAAAGTACGATCTGCCCACAGAAGGCGAACAAATTACAATCGAAGACGGCAAGCTGCTGGTTCCGGATCAGCCGATTATCCCTTTTATCGAGGGTGACGGTACAGGCCGTGACATTTGGAAAGCCTCCAAGCGTGTGCTGGATGCGGCCGTGGAGAAAGCTTACGGCGGCGCGAAGCAGATTGCCTGGTACGAAGTTTTTGCCGGCGAGAAAGCCTTCAATACATATGGTGAATGGCTGCCGAATGACACTCTGGAAGCAATCCGCGAGTATATTGTAGCCATCAAAGGCCCGCTGACAACTCCGATCGGAGGCGGTATCCGCTCTCTGAACGTGGCGCTGCGCCAGGAGCTGGACCTGTATGTATGTCTGCGTCCGGTACGATATTTCGATGGTGTTCCTTCACCGGTGAAGCATCCGGAGCTGGTGGATATGGTTATTTTCCGTGAGAATACTGAAGATATCTATGCCGGGATTGAATATCAGGAAGGTTCCGCTGAAGTGAAGAAGGTTATCGAATTCCTGCAGAAGGAAATGGGCGTGAACAAGATCCGCTTCCCGGAAACTTCCGGTATCGGCATTAAGCCTGTCTCTGAGGAAGGTTCGAAGCGCCTGGTGCGTTCTGCGGTTGAGTATGCCATCAAGCACGGACGCAAGAGTGTGACGCTGGTACACAAAGGCAATATCATGAAATTCACCGAAGGTGCATTCAAGAACTGGGGCTACGAAGTGGCTGAACAGGAGTTCGGCGACAAGGTCTTCACCTGGAACCAATATGATGTCATCAAGGAACGTGATGGTGAAGCTGCAGCGAATGCTGCCCAGAAGGAAGCCGAAGCAGCCGGCAAAGTTATTGTCAAGGACGCTATCGCCGACATCGCTCTGCAGCAGGTATTGACCCGTCCGACCGATTTCGATGTCATTGCGACGCTGAACCTGAACGGGGATTACCTCTCCGACGCACTGGCTGCCCAGATCGGCGGCATCGGTATCGCTCCGGGAGCGAACATTAACTATCTTACGGGACATGCTATTTTTGAAGCTACTCATGGTACAGCGCCTAAATATGCGGATAAGGACGTTGTAAATCCGGGTTCGGTTATTCTCTCCGGCGTTATGCTGCTTGAGCATCTGGGCTGGCAGGAAGCGGCTGACCTGATCTACAAGGGAATGAGCACCGCGATTAACAATAAGACGGTTACTTATGACTTTGCCCGCCAGATGGAAGGCGCTACAGAGCTGAAATGCTCCGCCTTTGCTGACGAGATTATCAGCAATCTATAAGCAATTATATTGCAAGTATGGGCTGCACGATCGTCATGATCGTGCAGCTTAAGCTTGTGCAGCGGCCTGCCCGCTGAAGATTATGCTTACGAAGCGGGTTCTGCGAAGTGCAATTAAGGAAGTCTATGCTATCCAAATGAAGTATGTGCTTCCAAGGCAGCTTTGCGAAGTGAGATCAAGGAAGCCTATGCTATCACAACTTTTAGGAGGTCTTCCCGTGGCCATCAAACGTTATAAAATCACTGTCGTAGGTGCCGGATTCACCGGTGCGACTACGGCGCTTATGCTTGCCCAGAAGGAGCTTGGCAATGTAGTGCTTCTCGATATTCCCCAGCTGGAGAATCCAACCAAGGGTAAAGCACTCGATATGCTGGAAGCCGGACCTGTGCAGAAATTCGATGCCCAGATCACCGGAACCTCCAGCTACGAAGATGCAGCCGATTCCGATATCGTCATTATTACGGCAGGGATTGCACGCAAGCCCGGCATGAGCCGTGATGATCTGGTCAACACCAATGCGGGTATCGTAAAGTCGGTGTGTGAGAATGTGAAGCGCGTGGCCCCCGAGTCCATCGTGATCATTCTGAGCAATCCGGTCGATGCGATGACTTATGTGGCTTACAATGCGCTTGGTTTTCCAAAGAATCGCGTAATCGGTCAATCCGGCGTACTTGATACAGCGCGTTACTGTACTTTCATTGCCCAGGAGCTTAATGTTTCGGTCGAGGATGTACGCGGTTTCGTACTGGGCGGCCATGGTGATGATATGGTTCCGCTTGTGCGTTATTCCAGTGTGGGCGGTATTCCAATCGATACGCTGATTCCTGCGGAGCGCATCGCTGAGATTGTGCAGCGTACCCGTGTCGGCGGCGGTGAAATCGTCAGCCTGCTGGGTAACGGCAGCGCTTATTATGCACCTGCAGCATCACTGGTTCAGATGACAGAAGCAATCCTCAAGGACAAGAAACGGATTATTCCTGTAATTGCCCTGCTGGAAGGTGAATATGGTTACGATAATTTGTTCATGGGTATTCCGGCACTCCTGGGTGCAGATGGCATCGAGAAGATCTTCGAGCTGGAGCTTACGGCAGAAGAGAAGGCCGCTCTGGATAAATCAGCCGATTCTGTCCGTGCGGTCACTTCGGCAGTAACTGTGTAAGTAACGTTAGCGGAGCAGCTGCTGAAGCCCCTTTTTGCAGGCAGAGATTGGGCTTTGCTGCTATTTAATCCTACAATGTAATCGGAGGAGATTGATATGGACCGTATTTTCTTTTTCCTGCATATGATCGGCACACTGGCGCTTGGCTTCTATCTGGTATTGCCGTTTATTCTGAGCGGGACGGCGAAGCTGTCCGCCCCGGCGAAGGAAGGCACCTTGAGCGCCATCGGCGGCTTCAACCGCTTTGCCCAGTATGGACTAGTTATCCAGCTGTTGACCGGAGGCTATATGATGACCAAGGGTGACTATTCTGTCGCCTGGATGATCGTTGTTGTTGTGCTGCTCCTGGCGATGTTTGCGCTTGGCGGCATCATGAGCAGACCCCTGCGCCTGGCTGCGGCCGGAATGCGGGAGAACCGTGATGTCTCTGCCGAAACCGCGAAGATCCGGACCATGAGCCTGCTGCTGATGGTCGTACTGGTTATCATGATCTTTTTCATGGTGTACCGGCGCCTTATTTAAGGTTGGGCCCTGGTAAGCAGGAGAAACGGATAAACCAATGGCTCTGGCGGCTGCGGCTGCTGGAGCTTTTTTGTTGATTAAGAAACTGGAGCAGATCCGTCAGAGGACGAATGTATTCTTGTATCAGGAATCCCCACTGAATCCGCCGAAATTAGGCAGTATGGGGAAATTAAGTGGATAAATCCCTCTAAATTTTCCAAAAGTGGGCAGTATGGGTGAATTAAGTGGATAAATACCTCTAAATCTTCCAAAAGTGGGCAGTATGGGTGAATTAAGTGGATAAATACCTCTAAATCTTCCAAAAGTGGGCGGTATGAGGAAATTAAAGGGATAAATCCCTCTGAATCCGCCAAAAGTGGGCGGGAAGAGAAAATGAGGAGCATTGGTGCCCCCGAATCGGCCGAAAGTGGGCGACAGGCAGGAATGAGGGGCATTAGTGCCCCTGAATCCGCCAAAAGCGGGCGGGAAGAGAAAATGAGGAGCATTAGTGCCCCTGAATTCGCCAAAAGCGGGCGGGAAGAGGAAATGAGGGGCATTAGTGCCCCTGAATTCGCCAAAAGCGGGCGGGAAGAGGAAATGAGGGGCATTAGTGCCCCTGAATCCGCCAAAAGTGGGCGACAGGCAGGAATGAGGGGCATTAGTGCCCCTGAATTCCCCGGGACTGCCCCGGGAGTAGTCTGAGTGGAGCATTATTGAGCTGGCCTTAATATCTGCATGAGCTGCATAGGCCGCATAAGCTCCGGCTTTATTCAGCCGTTAGGGCGAAGATAAACCCCACAACTTGTGGGGTTATTTTACATGGAAAATATATTTATGGAATCTATTCCCACCGGTCATTCGTTCGGCTAAACTGATAATGGTTAACTAGAAAAATTTAGAAATACATAGATCCCGGGGAGCGTGTATGGAATGAATTTCAGAAGTATTGTAACCGTCGGTCTGAGTCTTTGTCTGGTGCTTGGATCGTCCGGCAACAGCTATGCAGCCGCAGACGGAACTGCCGGCACAGATTATGAAGGGCACTGGGCACAGAAGCAGATTAACAGATGGCTTGAACAAGGATGGCTGACAGGATTTGCAGACGGGTCAGTGAAGCCGGATCAGGAGATCAGCAGAGCAGAATTCGTAACGCTTATCAATCGTTGCTTCGAGATTACAGACGGGAGAAAAGCCGCGGTCTTCAGCGACCTGCCGAAGACAAGCTGGGCATACGGCGAGTTCTCCAAAGCGATAGGAGCCGGTTACATTGAAGGCTATGAAGGTGCGGTTCGTCCTAATGCGCCTGTTACGCGCCAGGAAGCGGCAATGATTATATTCAGGCTGATGAAGTTTGAGACCCCTGCTCAGGAGGCTTTGTCCCAGTTCAGTGACAGTGATCAAATTGCAATCTGGAGCAGATCCGAAGTTACGGCAGCGGTAAATGCCGGAGCAATGAAAGGTTATCCTGACGGAAGATTCGCTCCAGCCAAGGCTTTGACCAGGGCTGAGGCCGTTTCACTGCTCGACAATTTCACGATTCCGGTTGGTGGCGGCATGCCGGATGCAACGGTGACTACTCCAGCCGTATTGGGAGCTTCTGATCCGACTGCTATAAGGGATTATAAGAATGTCACGATATCCACCTACGGCGTTACTCTACAGAACCTGTTGATCCACGGCGACCTGCTGCTGGATGAAGCGATTGGCGGAGGGGAGGTTACTCTGACCAATGTGGAGGTCAAAGGTAAGGTCATTGTCCACGGGGCTGACTCGGTGCATCTCAAAGACTCGGCCCTGAAACAGATAATTGTGCAGAAAAAGAATGGAACCGCCCGTCTTGTAGCCGAAGGCTCAACTCTTGTGACATCGGTCTCTGCACAGTCCGGTGTTGAGCTGGAGGAGGGCGGCGGAGCCGGAGCGGGCTTTACCGAGATTAACCTGCCGGTAAGTCTTCCAGCGGGGACCCTGGTGACGCTTAGCGGCATTTTTGGAGCGGTGAACATTGAAGTCAAAGGGTCAGTCCTGCACCTGAAAAAAGGCTCGGTAAGCACACTTAATGTGGCTGCAGCAGCGGTCGGACTCAAGGTGGAGCTGGATCAAGGCACAACGGTTACGCGGGCTATTCTGAATGCGGCAACGAACGTTACGGGGGCGGGACGGGTTCTGGCTGCTACTGTGAACGAGGGGGCGAAGGGGTCTTCCTTTGCCAATAAACCGGCAAGTCTGGACGGCAGCCAGAAGGATTCCATCACCATCTCCGCAGCGTTACCGGCGGTGGCATCAAGTGGCGGCAGTAACGGCAGTAATGGTGATAGTGGCAGTACTGGCGGCAATACAACAACTCCGGCAGCACTTCCGCTTATAAGCGGGATTACGGTAACCCAGGGACCCGAAAATATGTACACCAATTCAGCCGCTGTACTGTTGAATTTTGAAGGGCTGTCCCCTGATATTCGGGCGGCTGCAGATCATCCGGGTTATTATTTTACAGCGGCCGCAGAAGCTGTCCCTAATCCGGTCAATGTGTATACCCGTCATCTGCCGGATATGTCGGTAAGATTCTCGTTCCCGGTCAGTCCCGAGCATCTTAAAGATTATATGACGATTATTCTGTATGATCGTAGTAATAAAGCTATCGGATACAACGTGGTTAAACTGGACCTGAGCGCGAAGTATGCAGTGCTTAACGAGCAGGCGATACGCTTCACCAGCGGAGTGGGGATTACGAGAGACGTGAGGGATGGACTTATACGTGACCGGATCGCCGTGGACGGTGAGTGGATTGCGCAACATCCTGAAGCGAAATTTTATTCATATATAGCTAATACTCAGCTTCCGTACATTACAAATGCCGCAAGGGATTTCAATATCAAACATGTTTCTTCACAGATTCTGTATCTGGAACAAGTTACAAATGATGTGTATGGCATATCCATTGAGAGCTTTGCTGACTATGCAGCGCCATTCTACACGGTACCTGATTTCCAGGAACAGTATATGATAGTGTTCTATGACGATAAGATGAATGTGGCTGGATATTACCAGGGGGCAAGTGTGCTGACCGATCAGCAGGCTGCGGATACTGTAGCTTACAAGATCAATCAACTGCCCGCAGCTGCGGCCTTAACCTTGGCGGACAAGGAAGCTGTGAACTGGACATACGGTAGATACACGGGCTTGACGGATGCGCAGAAAGTGCTGCTGGAGGTAACGGCGGCGAACAAAATTATTGCATTGAAGGCAGCTGCGGATCAGCTATAGACAGAATTACAGAGAACCATACTGGGCATATTAAAATGAAAAAAAGGCCGTTTTCCTCGTGAAAAGCGGCCTTTAATCAAACTATATAACCTCTATTTCGATACGATCCTGCCCTCCATCATCACAAATCTGACTTTCCGGAGATTGTCTATATCCGTAAGCGGGTTGCCCTCAATTACAAACAGATCCGCCTTCTTGCCCGGTTCAATCGTTCCAATCTCAGGTGCCAGATTGCAGATCTTCGCACCGGTTGAAGTGGCGGCTGTGATAATCTGCATCGGGGTGAGCCAGAAACCGTTCATTACTTACCGTAACAACCCTTCCAGCTCAAAAATGCCGTGCTCCTGAAAGTCAGCGATAATCTGCGGTGACAGCAGGGCGTTCATTTCGCTCACGGTGCACCAGCGGTAATCGGTATGCTCTTCCGAGAGCTGGATTTCGCCACGGGCTGCGCGGCATAAATAGGTGATAATCACTACCTGTCTAGCAGGGTCCGTGAGCAGGGTCACCGCATAAAGGATACGTTCTGTCGTAACCGCCAGTCCGGTTTCCTCAAGAATTTCTCTTTCCAGTGCAGCCTCCAGGCTTTCACCGAATTCGATTTTGCCTCCGGCACATTCCCAGCTTCCGGCACCTGCAGAATCGGCGGCAGCCCGCTTGACGAGCAGGATTCTGCCCTGATACAGGATGACACCTTTGACGGCAACGATGATGGTTTTTGATTTTTTGGACATGAGGATAACTCTCCTTCTACAGGCTCTATAATGGACCGGGAACGCGTTGGACTGAAGATTTTTTGTTTGGCCGGCTTCCCTATGTGGTAAGTAAAATAACGTAAAGCGATTTTTGCTAGGCAAGTATGATGCATAAACACCAGACTTTTAGCCAACCTAACATGATTAGTAAAACAGTATAACGGTACAGCGAAAGGAGAATGGATTATGCCAGACACCAGCAAACAACCCGTCAAAACCCTGCCTCCGCAGGTACAGGACCAGCAGCCCGGAATTGAAAGCGAGATGAACCCGCTTCCGGAGTTTGAAACCTCGGCTTACAAGGCAGCAGGCAAGCTGCTGGGCAAGGCCGCGCTTATTACCGGAGGGGACAGCGGAATCGGGCGTGCGGTTGCCGTTCATTTTGCCAAAGAAGGCGCAGATGTGGTGATATCCTATCTGAATGAGCATGAAGATGCGGAAGAAACCAAACGCCAGGTGGAGCAGGAGGGTCGGAAGTGTATTCTGATCTCCGGTGATATCGGGGTCGAGGCCTTCTGTCAGGATCTGATTAATAAAACCATTGAGGGACTCGGCAAGCTGGACATCCTGATCAACAATGCGGCAGAGCAGCATCCGCAGGATAAGATTGAGGACATTACCGCCGAGCAGCTGGAGCGGACGTTCCGGACGAATATATTCTCCATGTTCTATCTGACCAAGGCAGCGATGCCCCATCTCAAAAAAGGCTCCACGATCATCAACACTACGTCTATCACGGCGTACCGCGGCAGCCCGCAGCTGCTGGACTATTCGTCCACCAAAGGAGCAATTCTCAGCTTCACCCGCTCCCTGTCGATGAATCTCGCAGACCAAGGCATCCGCGTGAATGCGGTAGCACCGGGCCCGATCTGGACGCCGCTGATTCCGTCTACGTTTGACGCGAAGAAGGTCAGTGAATTCGGCGGCACCCAGCCGATGAAGCGTCCGGGACAGCCCGAGGAGCTGGCACCGGCTTATGTATATCTGGCCTCCGATGATTCCTCTTATGTGAGCGGACAGGTCATGCATGTGAATGGCGGCGAGATCGTTAACGGCTGACCATTGGCACTGCTTTGTAAGCCGGATAAGTTTATACTGGTTTAAAGAATCAAACGTTCAACAGATGAAAAGTCAGCCGGAAGGCTGGCTTTTTTGCCGCTTCATCCGCTTGGAGCAAATGATTGAATCTATTAAAGAATAGCTCTTACAGGAATAATATGCTAATATACAAACTGCAAGAACAATAGAATATGAACGATCACTAGGGGTGCCGCAAGGCTGAGACGAACATATCTGTTTGGACCCTTTGAACCTGATCTGGTTTATACCAGCGTAGGGAAGTGGAGAATGAATAATGCAGCAGGGGTAACGGTTTACCCGGTATTCCTGCTTATATTCCGGACTGCTTCCTGATACAGGGGGCGGTCTTTTTGTATTTTCCGGAATGCCGTATAGAGGGGAAGGTGAAGGTGCTGAAAGAAATCCATTTGATCTCGGACGGGAGGCTGAATCCGGAGCAGTTTGCGGGGCTGGCTGCTGCAGTACATACCATGGTGGATTATATCCATCTCCGGGAAAAAGCCCTGTCCGCACGGGAGCTTCTGGCTGCCGCAGAGCGGTTGCTGCAAGCGGGGGTTCCGCCCTCAAAGCTGGTTATTAATGACCGGATTGATGTGGCTCTGGCAGCAGGGGCAGCCGGCGTCCAATTGGCCTGGCACAGCCTGCCGCCTGCCAAGGCGCGCGGCATTGCCCCGGGCCTGCGGCTGGGCAGGTCGGTGCATTCCCCGGAGGAAGCGGCACGCGCCGGACAGCAGGGAGCGGACTTTTGTCTGTATGGACATGTATTCCCCACGGCCTGCAAGCCCGGACAGCGGGAACGGGGCCTGGCGCAGCTGGAATTGGCCGTCCGCTCCAGCAGTATACCGCTGATTGCTATCGGAGGCATCACACCGGGCAATACCGGAATCGTTCTGTCGAAGGGGGCTGCCGGAATAGCCGTAATGTCCGGGATATGCGGAGCGACGGATCCTGCTGGCGCCGCTCAGGCTTACAGATCATCCGTTCAGGCCGCAGCATATGCTGAAGTCCTGAATGAAGCTCCCTTACCGGGCAAAGGAGGTGAACTGGAATGAATTTGACCGTTAACGGACGCAGAGGAAGGTATGAAGAGAGCTGCCGGACGCTGGCTGATCTTCTGGCCCGGCCTGAGTGGACCGGGAAGCTGGTTATTGTGGAGCTGAATGGGGAGCTTGCCGGCAGAGAGGTTTATGAAGATACATTGCTGAATGAAGGTGACCGAGTTGAGCTGGTTCATTTTGTCGGCGGAGGCTAGCGAAGGTAACTGTGTGTGCGGTGTGCGGTAGACGCAAGAATGCCAATACGCAATTAAGATAAAGGCAACGACTTATCACAGGAGGCGATATGATGCAGGATCCTTTGATTATCGGAGGAGTTACTTTAACGAGCAGACTGTTCATCGGGACCGGAAAATACAGCCGCAACACTCTTATTCCCGAAGTGATCGCCCGCTCGGGTTCACAGGTCATTACGGTTGCCCTGCGCCGGGTAGATCCGGAGAGCAAGGACAATATTATCAGCCATATTCCTTCTCACATGACGCTGCTGCCCAATACCTCCGGTGCGCGCACCGCAGAAGAAGCCGTACGCATTGCCCGGCTGGCAAGGTCAGCGGGGCTGGGAGACTGGGTGAAGATTGAGGTTATCAATGATCAGAAATATCTGCTGCCGGATAATACCGAGACGATCCGAGCCACGGAAATCCTAGCTGCGGAGGGTTTCATTGTTCTGCCCTACATGAGTCCTGATCTGTCAGCCGCACTCCGGCTGAAGGCGGCCGGAGCTGCAGCCGTCATGCCACTGGGAGCGCCGATCGGCTCTAACCGCGGGCTGCAGACCAAGGAGCTAATCCGGATTCTGATATCAGAAACGGGTCTGCCCATCATCGTGGATGCCGGTATTGGCAGACCCTCTGAGGCTGCTGAGGCGATGGAAATGGGCGCAGCCGCTGTGCTGCTGAATACGGCAATTGCCACCGCCCGGGACCCGCAGCTGATGGCGGAGGCCTTCCGCGAAGCGGTGTCGGCGGGGCGGAAGGCCTATCTGGCCGGGCTGGGACCGGTGGAAGAGACAGCCGCAGCTTCTTCGCCGCTGACCGGATTTCTGGCCTGACTGATGCTGTTTATGAAGAGGGAGGAAGGACATGAGCTTTTATGATAGGCTGACCCGGCTGGACAAGCTTCCCTACGAGGGGGTATGGAAGCAGTATACTGCGCTTGATGTGAAGCGGGCGCTTCGTCTGGAGCAGCTGGACGAGGACGGGGTGATGGCTTTGCTGTCACCGGCAGCGGAGCCTTACCTCGAAGAGATGGCGCAGAAAGCCCATAGATTGACACGTGCTCAATTCGGTCATGTGATGCAGCTGTTTACACCGATGTATCTGGCTGATTTCTGCGTCAACCATTGTACCTACTGCAGCTTTAGCTCTATCTATGATTTTCCGCGCAAAAAACTGACACTGGAGGAGGTCCGGCGGGAAGCGGAGACGATCGCAGCCACAGGGCTGCGCCACATTCTGATTCTGACCGGAGAATCCCGGAATGAAAGTCCGGTCAGTTATCTGAAAGACTGCGTGGAGGTGCTCCGCGGCTATTTCTCTTCAGTCAGCATTGAAGTGAATCCGCTCACTACCGAAGAATACGCTGATCTCAGACAGGCAGGAGTAGACGGTCTGACGCTGTATCAGGAGGTCTATCATCAGGAGACTTACCGCCAGCTGCATGTGAAGGGTCCCAAGCGGGTGTACCGCAACCGTCTGGATGCGCCCGAGCGCGGCTGCCTGGCCGGATTCCGCTCGGTAAATATCGGAGCCCTGCTGGGAATGTACGAATGGCGTCAGGAGGCTCTCGCGACTGCACTGCATGCCAGGTACTTACAGGACAAGTATCCGGAGTGCGAAATCGGTTTGTCCATTCCCCGTTTTCGGCCGTACCTGGGGGAATTTAATCCTGCGAGTGATGTAACCGACCGTGCGCTGGTGCAGATTATCCTGGCCTATCGCCTGTTTCTGCCGCGTTCCGGTATTTCACTGTCCACGCGGGAGCCGGCAGCCCTGCGCGATCATCTGGTCCATCTCGGCATCACCAGGATGTCTGCAGGGGTATCCACCGAAGTAGGCGGACATTCTCTGGAGGGCGGCACCCCGCAGTTTGAAATCTCAGACAACCGCAGCGTGCAGGAGATTAAGGAGATGCTCGAGGAAAAAGGGCTGCAGCCGGTGTTCAAGGACTGGGACAGCCTGGATGAGCCGTTAGCTATGCCTTAACTTGATGCAAATAACCCGCCGTGAGGCGGGTTATTTGCATTGCAGGGCCAAACGGACGGTGCGATGCTGCATTCTTCAAGAGGCCGCACGGTTTCCGGCTAGTCGGCTGGCTTCTCAGGACTCATACTTGAAGACAGCTCGTCCAGAGACAGCTCGAAGCCCGGAGCCATATGGGTAAGGAAATACTCCATCTCCGGCAGGGCGAGCCCGTGCAGCTTCGCGGCCGTCTGCTCCCGGGCGGCCGCGAATTCGCGGTTGCCTGCGGCGGTTTCCCAGACGCATTTCAGATAGGCGTCGAGCACATCCGCCGCCTTGACGTAGCGGAGCAGTCCGGCATCCTCGGAGCCGGGCGGGCTGTCCTGCGGCTGCAGGAGCGGCACATAGACTGCGCTCAGCTCCGGCGGGATCATCGCCGCGAGGCGTTCAGCGGCGACCCGCTCCATCTCGCGGAAGCTGGACAGCAGAAGCGGGTTGTTATGCTTCACCGGCGTGGCGATATCGCCGGTGAATACCTCGGTGGCGTCGTGGAACAACGCCATTGTGGATGCGCGGTCGGCGTTCAGCGACCGGCCGAAGTGGACATTGCCTATGGTGCACAGCATGTGCGCCAGCAGGGCCACCTGGAACGAATGCTGCGCCACGTTCTCGGGGGCGGTGCTGCGCATGAGGCTCCAGCGCTGGATATATTGCAGCCGGTAGAGATAGGCAGAGAAATGGTAGTTCAATTTTTAAGTAACCCCTTTCATGAGCGGCTTAATATGATATGATAATAACTAATTGTAACAGAGTTAGGGCAGCTTGAAACAGATGGAGAGGAGACTGAATGAAGATGCAGCATTTTGAAGACAGCATTTATAATCTGATCGTAGAGACCTCCACGAATTTGCCGGGTGATGTCCGCCGGGCGGTTGCTAAAGGGCGTGCGCTGGAAGACAAGGCGACCCGCTCCGGACTGGCGCTGACCACGATTGCCCAGAATATCGGCATGGCCGAGCTCCAGGTATCGCCGATCTGCCAGGATACAGGGATGCCGACTTTTATAATTCATACGCCGGTAGGCGTGAATCAGATAGAGATGAAGAAGGATATTCATAGCGCGATAATCCGGGCGACGAAGAACGGCAAGCTGCGGCCCAATTCCGTAGATTCCCTTACAGGCGAGAACAGCGGGGACAATCTGGGTGCAGGCACGCCGGTGATTCATTTCGAGCAGTGGGAAGAGGAAGGCATTGATGTAAGGCTCATTCTGAAGGGCGGCGGCTGCGAGAATAAGAATATTCAGTACAGTCTCCCGGCAGAGCTGGAGGGGCTGGGCAAAGCCGGACGTGATCTTGACGGCATCCGCAAATGTATTCTTCATTCGGTCTATCAGGCGCAGGGTCAGGGGTGCAGTGCAGGCTTCATTGGCGTAGGCATCGGCGGTGATCGTACAACGGGCTATGAGCTGGCCAAGAAGCAGCTGTTCCGCAAGGTCGAGGATGTGAATACCACCCAAGATCTGGGTAAGCTGGAAGATTACATTATGGAGAATGCCAACAAGCTCGGCATCGGCACGATGGGCTTCGGCGGTGAAGTTACGCTGCTGGGCTGCAAAATCGGGGTGATGAACCGGCTGCCGGCGAGCTTTTTTGTCTCGGTAGCTTATAACTGCTGGGCCTTCCGCCGTCAGGGAATACTGGTAAATCCGGCAACCGGGGACATTAAGGAATGGCTCTATGAGAGTGGCACAGGCATTTCTGTAGAAGGGGAAGAAGCCTTAGTGCAAGTAACTGAACCGGTAGCGGTCTCTGCTGCTGACGGCATTTCGCAGGGCATGATTCCAGAGGATGCAACGATTCCTGCGGCTCCGGCCATCTTGTCAGGAACTGGGGAAGCTGCTTCTGATGCTGCTATCCCGGGTAATGGCCAGGTAATCGAACCTGCAGCCGCAGGCTCCGCCATATCGGGTGGTTCGCGCGAAATCCGCCTGACCACGCCGATCAGCGAGGAGGATATCCGCAGCCTGCGCGTTGGTGATGTAGTTATTCTCTCCGGCGAGATGCACACCGGCCGCGATGCCCTGCACAAATATCTGATGGATCACGACGCTCCCGTGGACTTGAACGGTGCGGTCATCTATCACTGTGGTCCGGTCATGCTGAAGGATGAAGAGGGCTGGCATGTGAAGGCTGCCGGTCCAACCACCAGTATCCGCGAGGAGCCTTATCAAGGCGATATCATTAAGAAATTCGGCATCCGTGCCGTAATCGGCAAAGGCGGGATGGGCCCGAAAACGTTGAAGGCATTAGGCGAACACGGCGGCGTCTATCTCAACGCCATTGGCGGTGCAGCCCAGTACTATGCAGAATGCATCAAGAAGGTTAACGCGGTTGATTTCATGGAGTTCGGAATTCCGGAGGCCATGTGGCATCTGCAGGTAGACGGATTCGCCGCTATCGTCACCATGGATGCGCATGGCAACAGCCTGCATGCCGATGTGGAGAAGGATTCCGCGGCCAAGCTGGCCCAGTTCCGGGAGCCGGTATTTAAATAAACTGCTTAGCAATGCTCCCTGTGACAGTGATTTGTTGGATGATATGAATCAAATAGTATATTTATTCAGTGATAGTAAGACCTCTTTCAGTTTGATGAAAGGGGTCTTTTTGCGGTGTGGCTCTGAATGAAATCGAAACCGGTGCCTGTCCGCGGAGGAGCATGCTGCCGGCTGATGCTAAACGGGGGATTCTCTGCGTATTGCAGAGTCGTTATCCTATATGGGATACGGGTTCTGAGGAAGAACAATTTATATGTCTTGACAGCGCATACAAGTCCATGTTAATTTTTAGTGGGGAAACCGGTTTCCCTGAAATGAGTAAAATGAGGCTCTAGACGGTAGCTTGTTCTTTTTGGCAGAAAGTGTTGTGCATACGCATTTATGAGAGGGAGATGAAGAATGAAACGTAAACATTGGCTTATCCCCGTCCTTATCACATCCATGGTTCTTTCGATCACGATTAATTTATTTGTTCTGCCTCCAGTTAAGGCTGAAGCGGCCAGTATCGGCACGGTTACAGAGAATGACACGATTTATCAGATTATGGTTGACCGTTTCAATGACGGAGACTCCTCCAATAATGCCACAGGAGCCGCCATCCGCTATGGAGAGACCTCTGAAGAAGATTTTCGTTATATGAAGGGTGGAGACTGGCAGGGGGTTATCAATAAGCTCCCCTATATTCATAATATGGGCTATACGGCGATCTGGATCTCTCCGGTTGCCGAACCGCAGATGACCAACCGGGAGAATAACGGGACAGGGAAGAACACAGCCTACCACGGCTACAATGTCAAAGATCCCAATGCGGCCAATCCTTATTTCGGTACAAAAGAGAAGCTGAAGGAGCTGGTAGATTCAGCGCATGCGCTCGGAATCAAGGTCATCATCGACGTCGTTCCGAACCATATCGGCGACTATATGCTGGGTACCCAGGCTTATTATGATATACCTGCCTTGCAGCCGGTTGCCCCTTTCAATAATCCGGCCTGGTATCACCATAACGGGGATATCAACTGGTCGCTGGCAGACGGAAGATATGATCAGTGGGCCCAGGATTATTTGGAGAATCACGATCTGGGAGGACTGGATGATATCGACTTCGATGTTCCTGCCGCCAAGCAGGCCATCTTCAGCTCGATTAAAGGCTGGTTTGATTATACAGGTGCGGATGGTGCCCGCGTTGACGCGGCCAAGCTGATGAAGCCGACGGATATCGGGGAGCTGCAGACGCTGCTGGGCGTGAACACCTTCGGAGAGAATTTTGACGGCAATGCCGAATTTGTCTCCCGCTGGGTCGGCAGCAGCAAGGAATGGGGCATGCTTGATTTCCCGCTGTTCTTCTCCGTGCTGAATAGCTTTGCTTACGGCCAATCCTTCGATTCCAATATTAAGAGTACACTGGCTCTTGATTCCTATTACAACGGCAATGCGAATCATATGGTTACCTTCATTGATAATCATGACCGCAACCGCTTCCTGACAGAGGCCGGAGGCAGTGTAGAGAAGCTGCAGAATGCCTTGTCCTTCATCTTCACTGTGCGCGGAACCCCGGTGGTGTTCCAGGGTACGGAACAGAATAAGGGCAACGGGAACGGCCAGATTATGACTGGCGGCATTGCCGATACGTGGAACCGCTGGTCCATGGTGAAGCGTGATGCAAGCGGCAACGTGGTGGAGAATTATTTCAATGAGAACGCCAGCACCTACAAGCATGTAGCCAAGCTTAATGAAATCCGCAAAAACAACCCGGCTCTGCGCACCGGCACCCAGCGTGAAATGTGGTCTGCCCAGAACCTGTACGCGTTCTCCCGCCGGATTGACAGCGGGACCAATGTGGGACAGGAAGTCATCTCCGCATTCAGTAATGCTTCGGGCGGATCGCAGACCGTTACGATTCCGCTGCGCGCCGAAAGTACTCTGACTGTGGGAACAGTACTGATTAACCAGTTGAACACCTCAGACACGGTAACCGTACAATCCGGCGGGGCAACCGGGAAGCAAATTACAGTCACACTCAGTGCGAACTCCGCCAAAATCTACTCCAAGACGCAGCCAATAGTTGATACCCAGGCGCCGTCTGTTCCGGCGAATGTAACAGCCACTGTGCAGAATGCCTCCAGTGCGCTTGTGACCTGGACGGCTTCCACCGATAATGTCGGGGTTACAGGTTACGAGATTTACCGCAATGGGGTCAAGATTGGGATCTCGGCCACTACCTCTTACACAGACAACGGCTTATCTGGCAGTACGAACTACTCGTATACGATAAAAGCGTATGACGCCGCCGCCAACCTCTCGGCATTCAGCGCGGCTGCACTGATCGTCACGCCTGCCGGAAATAGTGTGACGATCTATTACAAGCAGGGCTACACCACACCTTACATCCACTACCGCCCGGCTGCGGGAACCTGGACGACATCGCCGGGCGTAGCAATTCCTGCGGCTGAAGTGGCAGGTTACAACAAAATCACGATCAACATCGGTGCGGCCACCCAGCTGGAAGCCTGCTTCAATAACGGCAGCGGCACCTGGGACAGCAACGGCGGCAGCAATTATCTGTTCGGTACCGGTACCTGGACGTATATTCCGACAGGAACGATCCAGGCAGGAGGGCCGGCTGTTCCGACCGCATCACCGACAGCGACACCAACGGTGACGCCAACGCCAACGCCGACCGCAACACCAACACCAACAGCTACACCGACCGCGACACCGACAGTAGCACCTACCGCTACGCCAACAGTCACACCGACCGCGACACCAACGGTTACGCCGACAGCAACTCCGGTGCCAACCGCCACTCCGGTAGGGAATACAGCGACGATCTACTACAAGAATACGGCCTATACCAACTCCTATATCCATTACAAGCTGGATGGGGCAAGCACTTGGACGACCTCGCCGGGCGTGCAGATGCAGGCATCCACATTCAGCGGCTACAAAGCGATTACCATCGAGCTAGGAACCGCGACCGGACTTACTGCAGCGTTCAATAACGGCAGCGGAACCTGGGACAGTAATGGCGGCAGCAATTATCACTTTGGCGCAGGCAGCTCAAGCCTTGTGGGGGGAAGCCTTACCACCGGAGAGCCTCAGGCGGACAGCGTGACCTTCCGGGTCACTGTTCCGGCCACCACTCCAGCGAGCGGGCCTGTCTATCTGACCGGGTCGTTCAACAGCTGGAACGCGGCTGACCCCGCATACCAACTGACCAAGGGCAGTGACGGTGTATACTCCATCACCTTGAACCTCCCGGCAGGAACGGCAGTGACGTATAAGCTGACGCGCGGCAGCTGGGCTACGGTAGAGACAGCATCAGGCGGAGCAGATATTGCGAATCGTGCGCTCACACCGGCGGGCGGCGCACAGACCGTCACGCTGACCGTGCAGCGCTGGAAGGATCAATAAGGAATGACAGGGGGCAAAGGATGAATTCCGGCGCCCCCGTTCTTTTAAATAAGCTGATGTGGTTGAAGAGAGAGGAGCTGGTTGCTTATGAAGAAATCCAGGTATTGGCGCAAAATCACAGCCCTGCTGCTGGGCATGCTTCTGATTGTTCCGGCAACAGTCACCAATGTCTCGGCAGATATTGCCGCTACGCATGTGTACCACAACCATATGCCGAATTTCTGGGCGTACTATGACTTGAATTCCTATAATTCCGCTTCTGTGGGCAGCCCGATCCGCTATACGTATGATGGTGAAGTCATCCAGTTGAAGCAGAACCCTCCTGCGGGATATACCTATTATTTGCCGAACGGTTCCCCGATGCCGCATGATGATCTGGTCTCCTATTATTCACATCACGCCAAGACAGGGGCGTACTTAACCTGGCCCTGGAGCGTGGCTAACACGCTGCACAGCAATTATCCCCAGGCGCAGATGCATGTTACAATGTCCGGATCTGTTGTAAATAACGTGAACAGCATTATTCAACAAGATAATGTAAGCGGATACAATAATCCGGCTTGGGGTACTCCCTGGAAGACCGCCGTCGATCAGCTCAAAACAACAAACGGCAGCAACATGCTCGATCTGATCCATTTCTCCGGGCATCACTCTATGGGTCCGCTGGTCGGCAACGACTATTTGCTCAAGGATATGATCTATCATGGAGCCACATTGGCCCAGCCTTATTTTCTCGGAAGCAGCTACAAGTCTTCTAAGGGGTTCTTCCCGACAGAGCTGGGTTTCTCTGAACGGATAATCCCCGTCCTGCAAAAGCTCGGCATTCAGTGGTCCGTAATCGGCAACAACCATTTCTCCCGTACGCTTAAGGACTATCCGCTGCTGAACAGTCCCGGCACGGATACGATGGTCTCACCGCCCAACCGCAGTGATCTGCAGAATGTCAGCACCGTAGGCTCCTGGGTGAATGAACCGATGTTCAACGAACAGCAGGTTGTTTACAACAAGTATCCTTTTGCCTCCACTGCCCATTGGGTCCGTTATGTGGACCCGGCAACCGGTGCAGAATCCAAAGTGGTCGGCGTTCCGGTTGCACAGGCGCAGTCATGGGAAGAAGGATATCTGGGCCAGGTAAAAGCAGATGTGCTTAAGCCGTATGAGAATTTGGTCGCGCAGAAGCAGATTTTTGTGGTCGCGCATGACGGGGATAATTCTTCGGGCCGTGCAGGTTCCGAGGAGACCTGGCGCAATGCCGGGAATGTGACCTATGCCAGCAGCGGTGTTACCGGTATGGGAATTGACGAGTATCTGCGCAATAATACACCAGCCGCCTCCGATGTAGTCCATGTTCAGGACGGCTCATGGATTGATACCCGGGATTCCTCCTCCGATCCGACCTGGTACCACTGGCATCTGCCGTTCGGCATCTGGAAAAGCCAGTTTGCCAGCTTCAATCAGGTGAACGGCACCTCTTATGCGCCGAAGAAGAATCTGTCCGGTGTCGAAGAAGGCATGACTGTATCGTTCGAGAAGGGGTACCACTATCTGGAGCGTAACTTCGCCCTGCTGCAGGCTTCCCTGAATTATGCCAAGACAGCCGAGCAGATCTGGCTGGATGAGCATCCGAATTACTGGAAGCCGGTCAATCCGATTGACCGCGAGGTGACTTATGAGGGCAATCAGCTCAACCCTTGGATGATCTCTTATCCGGTAAAAGGGAACACCTCAAGCGATTATGCCGGCGGCGCCAATCCGGCTGAATTGGCCTGGTATTTCCTGCTCCCGGCGATGGACTCCGGCTTCGGTTATTACGACGAGAATGTGGATGACAGCGTGAAGCCTGCTCTGTCCTTCAACCAATCGCTGTATTTCTCCAAGCCTTATGTTACGCAAAAGCTGGCCAAAGACAAAACAGGCCCCTCCGTATGGTGGCCGCAGCGTTACCCGTACAATCCGGGCAGCGCCAATGTCAGCAAGGCGGAGGGCTGGACGCTGCAGCATTTCAATAATGTATTCTCCATCTATACCTACGCTTTCGACACCAGCGGAATCAGCGATATCAAGGTGAAGGTCCGGGCACACCGCGACAAGACGGCAGATGCTGCGGACAATACTTTTAAGGTCTATGACCCGGCGGGTCTGGCTGCAGCAGGAATATCCAATATTGACCCTGCCAAGGTCGGTGCTTGGACGGAATACCCGATGACGGTCCGCGACCTTAGCACCGATATCAACGGGGTCGACTGGCAGCCAAGCAGCAAGGCCATCATGCAGAAGGTTCCGGTTACGGACATTGGCAATCTGTATTTCAGTTATATCTCGGATTATCGTGACCAGCTGGTGGACTACTATATTGAAGCCACAGACGCTAAGGGTAATGTAACGAAAAGCGATATCCAGCAGGTCTATGTCGGAGCCGGCAAATACACATTGGCAAACGGAAAATATACCGAGAGCATGCAGGGAACCGTTGAGGGCACGCATCCGTTTATTACCGATGTGCCTGCAGTTCCGGACACGGAAGCCCCGTCTGTGCCGGCTAATCTTCAGGCAGCTGTGGTCAATGCCTCCTCGGCCTTGCTGACATGGAATGCAGCTACCGATAATATCCGTGTGACAGGGTATGAGATCTACCGCGATGGCATCAAGATCGGCACATCACCGTCTGCTTCGTATACAGACAGCGGCTTGTCCTCCTCTACGACTTATGAATACAAGGTCAAAGCGTATGACGCTTCGGGCAATCTGTCCGGACTTAGTGCAGCAGCAGTGGCCACAACACCAGCGGGGAATAATGTGACGATCTATTACAAGAAGGGCTACACCACACCATACATTCACTACCGTCCGGCTGCGGGCACCTGGACGACAGCGCCGGGTGTAGCGATTCCTGCGGCTGAAGTGGCAGGCTATAACAAAATCACCATCAATATCGGCTCCGCCACCCAGCTGGAAGCCTGCTTCAATAACGGCAGCGGAACCTGGGACAGCAACGGCGGAAGCAATTATCTGTTCGGCACCGGCACCTGGACCTATACCCCTACCGGGCAAATCCAGGCTGGCGCCCCGGCTGTTCCGACGGCTACGCCGACCGCGACGCCGACCGCGACGCCGACCGCGACGCCGACAGTGGCGCCAACGGCGACGCCGACAGCGACACCGACGGCTACGCCTACAGCGGCACCGACGGCCACGCCGACAGCGGCACCGACGGCTACGCCGACAGCGGCGCCAACGGCCACGCCTACAGCGGCACCAACGGCTACGCCGACAGTGGCGCCAACGGCTACGCCTACAGTGGCACCGACGGCTACGCCGACCGCGACTCCGGTGCCAACGGCCACGCCGGTGGGCAATACGGCCACGATCTATTACAAGAATTCGGCCTACAGCAATTCCTATATTCATTACAAGCTGGATGGGGCAACCGTCTGGACGACCTCGCCGGGCGTGCAGATGCAGGCATCCGCATTTAGCGGTTACAAGGCGATTACCATCCAGCTCGGAACCGCAACAGGCCTGACTGCAGCTTTTAATAACGGCAGCGGAACCTGGGATAATAACGGCGGCAGCAATTATCACTTTAATGTTGGCAGCTCGAGTCTGACCGGCGGAAGTCTTATCACCGGAGAGCCGCAGGCAGACAGCGTAACCTTCAGGGTGACCGTTCCGGGTTCTACACCAGCATCCGGGCCAGTCTATCTAACGGGGTCTTTCAACAGCTGGAATGCAGCAGATCCGGCGTACTTGCTGACTAAAGGCAGCGATGGTGTATACTCCATCACCGTGAGCCTTCCGGCAGGAACAGCAGTGACATATAAGCTGACGCGCGGTAGCTGGGCTTCGGTGGAGACCGCATCCGGTGGGGCAGATATTGCGAACAGGTCGCTAACTCCGGCGGGGGGAGCACAGACCGTCACGCTGACCGTGCAGCGCTGGAAGGATCAGTAATTTGGACTGCATTCCGTGCACGAAAAGTTGGTTCATCTAATTAGAAGCTGAAAGAAATGATCTCTCTTAACTACACTTTAGTTAACAACCCCACAAGGTGCCAGTAGTCGCTGGTGGGACTAGCGCAATATTTCATTTCTTTCTTCACACCTGATTAGCTACCGGCAGAATTGAGACTCTAAAGAAGCTCTGAAGGCATAATTGTTGTATGTTTTACAACTTTGAACCCTAGATATCTGGATGTGCGGAAGGATTGTTGTATGAAATACAACAATTCTCCCGCTAAACATCTTGTAGAAGGGAAAATGTTGCATATAGTACAACAATTTTGAATTTTGGCCAATATAATGAAGAAAATGTTGTATTTTATGCAGGATTTTATAAAAACCTATCTGATCTGAGCTCACTAAGCGGTTGCATCGGTATTTATTGCTGATTAATACCAGTTAAAGGAAGAATATTGGTCCATAGACTATAAAGTGTGTTAAAAGAATCGCTCCTTTTAAATGGTGTGTGGTCCAGCCATTTAAAAGGGGCGATTTCTTGTCTTCTATTATTTTATGGGGGGATTAAGGATTGGAGGGTTGATGGTTGATGGTTGAGGGTTGATGGTTGAGGGTTGGAGGGTTGGAGGGTTGGAGGGTTGGAGGGGTGGAGGGGTGGAGGGGTGGAGGGTTGGAGGGTTGGAGGGTTGGAGGGTTGGAGGATTGGAGGATTGGAGGATTGGAGGATTGGAGGGTTGGAGGGTGGAGGGTTGAAGGTTGAAGGTTGAAGGATTGAAGGTTGAGGTTGAGGTTGAGGTTGAAGGTTGAGAGGTTGAGAGGTTGAGAGGTTGAAAGGTTGGAAGGTTGGAGGAGTGAAGGTTGAGAGGTTGGTGGGTTGAGATTTGAGGGTTGAAGGGTTGAAGGGCTGTGGGTTTGAAGCTTCCAAGGGTTTAAAAGGTCTACAGGTTTCCCGTAACTCCCCCTCTTAAACAGCGGAGCGGACGGACTGATTGTGGAGAAGCGATAGCGTTCGCCTTTGTTCACGGATTTTCACCGCTAAGGAGAATAAATAAAATCCGGGAACAACAGCGATCGGAACAACGGTCCGTTTGCGTAGCGTTCACAGCAAGTTCAAACGTCCCTCGTACTCCAATCAGAACAACGGTTCGTTTTACACTCCGTTGATAATCGCCGCCGGAACTGGTATTTTGCCGAAAATGGAGGTAGGATGTTCACAAGGACACAATGATAAGGAAGAGGACTACTACTGATGAAACCGTTCCGCGTTCGGCTTACATTCATACTCATGGCCCTGATCGGGATATCCATGACCGGGGCTGGCATTACAATGGCCCAGCTGTTTAAGGACTCACATATTTCCGTACTGGAAGAAAACATGTCCCGGGAAATAAATCTGCTCTCCGGCACGTTTACGTTCAAGGATATGCACAGTCCGGACGCCATGGATTATTATACAGACCAGGCAAGGACGATATCCACACTGACAGGATCGCGCATCACCTTCATTACGAAGGAAGGCCGGGTGATTGGCGATTCGGAGCGCAATCCGCTGGAAATGGACAACCACTCCACCCGGGAAGAGGAGCTGCTCGCTGCGAAAGAAGGGATTGGCCGGGCAATCCGCTACAGTGATACGCTGGACCGCGAAATGCTCTATGTAGCTGGTGCGGTAGTCTCGGACCAGGGCTTCGACGGATATATCCGGCTCTCCATGGGACTGGACGCAGTGACGGAAGGACTGAACCGGGCGTGGATGATTATGGCCGGGGGACTCGTGCTGCTGTTTATTGCGGCCACTTTTGTGAGCTATAAGGTAGCCTCCAGCATGACCTCACCGCTAGAGCAGATTACCAGAGTTGCGCGGCGTATCACCGATCTGGATTACGATGCCCGTGTGCCGATGAAGCGCAAGGATGAGATCGGCCAGCTGGCGACAGCGATCAACGCGATGGCAGACAGTCTGCAGGCCCAATTGAAGACTATCCGCGACAACGAGGATCTGCTGCAAAGCGTACTTGATAACATGACCGGCGGGATCGTGATGATTAACGCTGAAGGGGAGATTGCCCTGCTCAACCGTGCGGCAGAGCGGCTGCTTGATGTGAAGAACAGCGAGATGACCGGGCATTCCTACAAAGAGATCAAACATCATTATGAGCTGACCCGGCTGATTGAAGAAGGCGTATCCCGTAATGAACCGGTCCATGAAGAGCGTATTATCTATAATCCGGTGGAGCGGATTGTACGCCTGGACGGAGTGCCGATGATTCAGGACGGCTCCACCCGGGGAATGCTGTTCCTGCTGCAGGAGGTGACGGAAATCCGCCGTCTGGAGAAAATGCGCAGCGAATTCGTCGCGAATGTCTCCCATGAGCTGAAGACCCCGGTAGCTGCGGTAAAAGGCTTCGCCGAAACCCTGCTCGGCGGAGGCGTTACGGATGAGAAGACGGCACGTTCGTTCCTGCAGATTATTTATGATGAGAATGAACGGCTCAACCGTCTGATCGGAGATATTCTGGAATTATCCAAAATCGAATCCAAACGCGTCCAGCTGGACTGCTCGCCGGTTCATTTGATCGAGTTCTTCGATTCTGTGCTGGAAACACTCAGCAAGGTGGCGGAGAAAAAGAAGATCACCTTGAGCTCGGATGTACCTGCGGAGCTGTTTATCGAGGGGGATGAAGACAAGCTGCGCCAGATCTTCATGAATCTGCTCTCGAATGCGATTAACTACACGCAGGACGGGGGAAATGTAAGGGTCACCGTAGTCAACGTTCAAAAGGCAGACGGAACGGAGAGTGTGCGCTTTACCGTGAGCGATACGGGCATGGGGATTCCGCGCAAGGATCTGCCGCGGATCTTCGAGCGCTTCTACCGGGTGGACAAAGCCCGCTCCAGAAGCTCCGGCGGAACCGGCCTGGGCTTGTCCATCGTGAAGCATCTGGTAGAGCTGCACAGAGGATCAATTACGGTAGAGAGCGA
Source organism: Paenibacillus phytohabitans (assembly GCF_013141775.1). Taxonomy (GTDB): domain Bacteria; phylum Bacillota; class Bacilli; order Paenibacillales; family Paenibacillaceae; genus Paenibacillus_AQ; species Paenibacillus_AQ phytohabitans. Next base: position 425,659 of record NZ_WHOB01000059.1, on the reverse strand, counting down.
TCTGGGCATCGGCAGCTCTTTTATCCTGGAATTACCGCTGCTGCAGGAAGAGAACGAGTAACCTGCAAGCAACGATTCAATTCTGGCAGGACATCCGTCTTTAGCCTGTAAGATAGGGCGTATGTCCTGATTTGATTGTATGCCGGCAAAGGGGTAATATTAAATTCGTAATTTTACACCAAGTTAACATTGTGGTGCTATGATGTGCATGTGTGCAGTTTTGTAAATTTAATAACCTATGAAAAGACGGGGGAACCTATGGCACAACGATTGCTTGTCATTGAAGACGAACCGACACTGGCCCGGCTGCTGTCTTATAATTTGACACAAGAAGGCTATGAAGTGACGGTGGAGGATCATGGAACGGCAGGATATGACCGTGCGACTAGAGAACCTTTTGATTTAATCGTACTGGATCTTATGCTGCCCGGCATGAACGGCATTGACATTCTGGATAAATTGCGTGGACAGGGCATACGTACACCGGTCATTGTACTGACGGCCAAGAATGCCGAAGAAGATGTAGTCCGGGGCCTGAAATCGGGGGCCGATGATTACATAACCAAGCCGTTTGGCGTCTCCGAATTACTGGCCCGCGTCAGTGCGGTCCTGCGCCGGATATCCGGCCTTGCCGAGGAGGCCCCGCCGGAAACGGCAGTATCCGCTTCGACCATTATCCTGGGACAGCTGGAAATCTACCCGGAACGTTATGAAGTTTCGCTGGGCGGACAGAGTATTAATCTGCGTCCCAAGGAGTTTGAAGTCCTGCTGTATCTGGCCCGGAAGCCGGGTGTGGTTCTGACGCGTGATGATCTGATGAATGCGGTCTGGGGTTTCGATTATATCGGCGGCCAGCGTACTGTAGACGTTCATGTCAGCTCGCTGCGCAAGAAGCTTGAGCTTGATCCTGAATCTGTTCATATTGATTCCATCCGCGGCGTGGGCTATAAGCTGGTCGTGAACAAGAAGAGAACACCAGTCATTTGATATGGCGGTGTTCTTTTTCTGATACACCTGTCCTGCTGAATTTTGATTTTACACAGCGTTAACAATTCTCTGGAGCTCTATTTACACTGAAAGCTTATCATGGGGAACGAAGATGATGAGAAGGAGACAACAGAAACTAATGAAATCCATCATTGACATAGAGAAACTTGATCTCTACTATGAGTCATTTCACGCGCTGAAGAATGTGGATCTGCAAATTCCGGAGAAACAGGTTACCGCTTTTATCGGTCCTTCCGGCTGCGGAAAGTCCACGCTGCTGCGTACCCTAAACCGAATGAACGACATGATTCCCGGCACGCGTATTGAAGGAACAGTAAACATCGGCGGTAAAAATATTTACAGCGACGAGATTGAAGTGGAAAGTCTGCGTAAGCAGGTAGGGATGGTGTTCCAGCAGCCCAATCCTTTTCCCAAGTCGATTTATGACAATGTAGCTTATGGTCCGCGCCTCCATGGGGTGAAGGGCAAAGCCGAGCTTGATGTCATTGTGGAGCAAAGCCTGCGCCAATCCGCACTCTGGGAGGAAGTGAAGGATTTCCTCAAAAAGTCTGCCCTCAGCTTGTCCGGTGGCCAGCAGCAGCGTCTCTGCATCGCCAGAGCCCTTGCCGTACAGCCGGATATTCTGCTGATGGACGAGGCCACCTCCGCACTTGATCCGGTGTCCACGCTGAAGATTGAGGAGCTGGTACAGGAGCTGCGGGATAAGTATACGATTGTAATGGTCACGCATAATATGCATCAGGCCGCCCGGGTGTCGGGGCGTACCGTATTTTTCCTGAACGGCGTTATCGTGGAGGCTCAGGATACGGAACTGCTGTTCTCGAATCCCAAAGACTCCCGCACTGAAGATTATATATCCGGACGCTTCGGTTAAGCGGCAGAGGAATCCGTTCCCGGAAGGAAATCAGCGGTATAAGCTGAACTTAAGAATGCTTTACGGCGTATTCTTAAGTTCACTCTATATGACCATATGTTTTTGAGGAGGATCGTTTTCAATATGATTCGCAGAAAAGAATTCGATAAAGATCTGGAAGAGCTGCGCAATCTGCTGGAGCAGATGGGCGAGCATGTTACGGATGCGCTGGAAGGTGCTGTACTCGCTTTGCAGAATCTGGACACCGTACGGGCACAGGAAATTGTTAAGAACGATTTACGGCTGAATGCGATGGAAGACCGGATTATGGAGATCGGCTCACGGCTGATCATCACCCAGCAGCCGGTAGCCAAGGATCTGCGCCGCATCATTGTAGCCTTCAAAATCTCCAGTGACCTCGAACGTATGGGCGATCTGGCACTGGATGTGGCTAAGGTAACGATGCGGATCCAGGGGCAGCAGCTGATTAAACCGCTTGTGGATATTCCGCGGATGGCCGAGATTGTTACGGTAATGATCTCAGAGGCAATTCAGTCCTATCTGGATGAGAATACGGATCTGGCCTACAAAATGGCGCAGGACGACGATCAGGTCGACGGGCTGTACAGTGCAATGATTAATGAACTGTACACTTACATGGTTCAGAAGCCCGAGTCGGTTAATCAGGCGATGCTGCTTACGCTGGTTGGCCGTTATATTGAGCGTATCGCAGATCATGCGACCAACATTGGCGAGAGCGTAGTTTATCTTGTAACGGGCAAACGTCCGGATCTGAATCAATAAAAGCATAAGGCACGACAGCAAGCCTTCATCCCCGGAGGCTTGCCTTTTTTGTTTTAAAGCGCCGTCTGATTGGAAATCCTGCTTAGGATGCCATAAGCTGCAGACCCGTGTGAATCCGGCGGGCTTCATGAATAGGCTTCACTAAAATCAATCATCCTTATGTTTCAACTTGGTGCGGGGCATATGGTACTATATAAGAAGTAAGCAAGATAAAGGCGAGGTGCTAGAGTGGACAAGCTGATACTGATTGATGGAAATAATATCATTTACCGGGCGTTTTTCGCGATGCCGCCGCTGACGAATACAGCAGGACAGCAGACGAATGCGGTGTACGGTTTCACGACGATGCTTCTGCGATTGATTGAAGAGCATAAGCCGAGTCATATGATTGTAGCCTTTGACGCCGGGAAGATTACCTTCCGGCATGAAGGGTATGAAGATTATAAGGGCGGACGCCAAAAAACTCCGCCGGAATTGTCCGAACAGTTCCCGCTGCTGAAGGAATTGCTGCAGGGATTAGGGGTGCCGCAGTTTGAGATCGGCGGCTATGAAGCCGACGATATTATCGGCACCATCTCCCGCGAGGCGGATGCCGCAGGGCGGCAGGTGATGATTGTGTCCGGGGATAAGGACATGCTGCAGCTGGCGTCCGAGCATACAACCGTCGCGCTGGTCCGTAAGGGTGTTACGGAAGTAGAGCTGTACGGGCCGCAGCAGATCCGGGACAAATATGATCTTACCCCGGAGCAGATCATCGATCTGAAAGGGCTGATGGGCGATGCCAGTGACAATATTCCCGGTGTGCCGGGAGTAGGGGAGAAGACAGCGCTCAAGCTGCTTCAGCAGTTCGGATCAGTAGAAGGGGTACTGGCCGGAACCGGTGAGCTGAAGGGCAAAATGAAGGAAAAGCTGGAGGAGCATGCTGACAGCGCCATCATGAGCAAGAAGCTGGCGACGATCTACCGCGAAGTTCCGCTGGCGCATGCCTGGGAGGATATGGTCTTCAGCGGTATCAATACGGATACGGCCGGTCCTGCACTCGCTAAGCTCGAATTCAAATCCCTGCTCGAACGCCTGTCGCTGAGCGCTTATTCGCATGCAGCCGATGGCAGCAGTTCAGATCCAGCAGCGGTGGAAGCGGCAGCGCTTAATATCACTATTGTGGATGAAGCCGGACTGGCTGACCTGATTGCTGCGCTGCCGGGCATTTCGGCGCTGCATGTGGAATCGAATGGTGAAAATCCTCACCGTGCAGAGGTCATTGGCCTCGGGCTGTCTTCGCCGGAGCAGCACTACTTCGTGCCGTTTTCCCTGCTGAAGAGCGCCGCAGCGGCGCCGCTGCGGGACTGGCTCGGCGATGACAAAGCGCCGAAGAGCGGGTATGACCTGCACCGTGCCGATCTGGCGCTGCATTGGCAGGGGATTGCTTTTGCCGGAGCTGCTAATGATGTCCAGCTTGCCGCATATCTGCTCGACCCGACGGAAGCGAACCAGAATCTGAATGACCTCACGAGCAAATACGGACTGCCCCGCTTATCGCCTGATGAAGATGTATTCGGCAAAGGGGCCAAATATAGAATACCGGAGCTTGAGATTCTCGGAAACCACGTAGCCCGCAAGAGCGCAACCGTGCTCGGCATCGTGCAGAAGCAGCAGGAGGAGCTGGAAGAGACCGCGATGACCGGACTGTTTCAGGATCTGGAAATGCCGCTCTCGCGGATTCTTGCCGATATGGAGAAGCAGGGTATTGCGGTTAACAAAGATGACCTCATAGAGCTCGGCAAAGAATTCGAAGCACAGATCTCCAGGCTGGTTGGAGAAATCTATTCGATCTGCGGAACAGAATTCAATCTCAATTCACCGAAGCAGCTGGGGGAAATCCTGTTCGTGAAGCTCGGCCTGCCTGTCGTCAAGAAGACGAAGACCGGGTATTCCACCGATGCCGAGGTACTGGAGAAGCTGGCTCCTTACCATGACGCTGTGCGCCTGATCCTGCAATACCGTTCCATTGCCAAGCTGCAATCCACCTATGTGGAAGGCCTGCTGAAGGAAATCTCGCCCGAGACCGGCAAGGTCCATACCTTCTACCGGCAGACGATTGCCGCAACGGGACGTCTCAGCAGCCAGTTCCCGAACCTGCAGAATATTCCGATCCGGCTGGAAGAAGGCCGCAAGATCCGTAAGGTGTTCGTGCCTTCCGAACCCGGCTGGTCGATTCTGGCGGCGGATTACTCGCAGATTGAGCTGCGGGTGCTGGCACATATCTCCGGCGATGAGCGGATGAAGGAAGCTTTTGTAGAAGACATGGATATTCACACGAAGACCGCGATGGACGTATTCGGCGTTACAGCCGATATGGTGGACAGCAATATGCGCCGTTCCGCCAAGGCGGTTAACTTCGGGATTGTGTATGGCATCAGCGATTACGGCCTGTCACAGAACCTGAACATTCCGCGCAAGGAAGCGGCCCAGTTCATTGAGCAGTATTTCGAAGTATTCAAGGGTGTCCGCCGCTATATGGATGATATCGTGGTCGAGGCACGCAAGCAGGGGTATGTGACCACTTTGCTGGAGCGCCGCCGCTACTTGCCGGAGATCAATGCGAAGAACTTCAATCTGCGTTCTTTCGCCGAACGTACCGCCATGAATACGCCGATCCAGGGAACGGCTGCCGATATTATCAAGCTGGCAATGGTTCACATGGACAAGGCCCTGTACGAGCGCGGGCTGAAGAGCCGAATGCTGCTGCAGGTGCACGATGAGCTTGTATTCGAGGTGCCGGAAGATGAACTGGAGCAGATGAAGCAGTTGCTGCCGGAGATTATGGCCGGAGCGCTGAAGCTGTCCGTTCCATTGAAGGCAGAGGTAAGTTTTGGCAGTAACTGGTATGAAGCGAAATAGGCTCCCCGCATCCGCTGGATATCCGGTATAATGGAGTGGAGGTGAGCCATTATGCCGGAACTGCCGGAAGTCGAAACAGTCAGAAGAACACTTAATGATTTAATTACAGGCAAGCAGATAGAGCATGTCACCGTCCGGCTGCCGCGGATTATTCAGCGGCCGGATGATATTCAGGCTTTTGCCCATATGCTGGCAGGCCATAGCGTAGTAACGGTTGAGCGCAGAGGCAAGTTCCTGCGGTTCGTCTTCGATGGACTTGTGATGGTCTCCCATCTGCGGATGGAGGGCCGTTACGGGGTGTACCGGGAGGGCGAGCCGCTGGACAAGCATACTCATGTGATTTTCCATTTCACCGATGGTACGGAGCTGCGTTATACCGATGTACGCCAGTTCGGAACGATGCATCTATTCCAGCCGGGTGAGGATCTGCTGCTGAAGCCGCTGAATAAGCTGGGACAGGAACCGCTGGATGCAGAGTTCACCCTGGAGCGTTTCAAGCAGATTGTCTCGCGGAGAAGCACCAAAATTAAGCCGTTGCTGCTGAATCAGGAATATATCGTCGGTATCGGCAATATTTATGTGGATGAATCTCTGCACCGTGCCGGTATTCATCCGGAAGAAACCGCAAACTCTCTCTCGGAGGACCATCTGGCCAGGCTGCATCATGCGATCGTTGCAACCTTGACAGAGGCAGTGAATGCGGGAGGCTCCTCAGTGAAATCGTATGTCAACGGCCAGGGGGAGAGCGGGAACTATCAGGATCAGCACCGCATATACGGACGCAAGGATCAGCCGTGTGCTACCTGTGGAACGTTGATTGAGAAAAGTGTTGTCGGCGGCCGGGGCACGCATTATTGTCCGAGCTGCCAGCCTGTACCGGTGCAGATAAGGTAAGCATTCAGCCGGGCTTATGAAGTGGATTTATAAGGGAATTCTAAGCGGTGTTGTCCATGCTCCATCAAAAGGCAGGCACTCACTGCCCGTCCCGCCCATATAATGTGTGAAGATTGCTGATTAAGGCGAACGGATCCCGGCTAACAAGGCTGCCAGGTTCCGGTTCTTCACGGGAGGGATTGCGGGTGCTGAGCCCATTGTTGTCATTGCTGCTGCTTGCGTTTGCTCTTAGTTTGGACGGATTTGGTGTAGGCATTACATATGGACTGCGTAAAATGAAAATTCCTTTGCTCTCAATTATGATTATCTCGCTCTGTTCGGGGGTAGTCATTTGTGTGTCTATGCAGGTCGGCGTGCTGCTGGCCAAGGTGGTCTCACCGCATGCCGCTTCCAGTATCGGAGCGGTTATTCTCGTCTTGATGGGCTGCTGGTCGCTGTTCCAGATGCTGACACAGAAAGAGAAGGAGCAGGGGGAAGCAGAGCTGGGCGCGGGAGAGGGGCTCCCAGACCGGCAAGCCTTGCTGGAGACGGCTGCTGCCGCTGCGATTGGGGAAGAGGATGAACCGCTGAAGCCGGCTGTATTCTCGCTGGAGCTCCGGCATCTGGGAGTAGTCATTCAGATCCTCCGCACCCCGTCTTCCGCCGATATGGATGCTTCCGGGAGTATTTCCTCCATGGAAGCCATGGTCCTGGGCATTGCGTTGTCGCTGGATGCCTTCGGTGCCGGTCTCGGCGCTGCGCTGCTCGGGTTCAGCCCGGTGTCAACCTCGCTGATGATCGCAGTGTTCAGCGGAACATTTCTGCTGCTGGGAATGAAGACAGGACTAAGATTGTCAGGCAGCTACTGGATGAAGCATGCGGCTGTTCTGCCGGCGTTATTATTAATTGCAATGGGTATAATGAAGCTATTATGAGGTGAGTACATGATTATGGGCTTAACCGGAGGGATTGCCTCCGGAAAAAGCACCGTGTCCGCACTGTTTGTCGCCAAGGGAGCTGCTCTGGTGGATGCCGACGTTATCGCCAGAGAGGTTATGCTCCCCGGACATCCGGTGCTGGCCGCTGCTGTACAGGCTTTTGGAGAGACGATTCTGCAGCCGGACGGAACACTGGACCGGGCGAGGCTGGGGGAGATGGTTTTCCGGGATCCGGAAGCACTTCAGACCTTGAACAATCTGACACATCCGGCGATCCGCACAGAAATTAAGGACCGTATGTATGCGTTAGATCAGGAAGATCCGCAGCGGCTGGTTATTGTGGATATTCCGCTGCTCTATGAATCACAGCTGGACAATTTATTCGATCAGATTATTGTGGTCTATGTGCCCCGCAGAGTCCAATTGGCCCGGCTCATGGCGCGGAGCGGAATGACGCTGGAACAAGCCGAGAACCGGCTGAAATCGCAGATGGACATCGAACTAAAACGCAGGAAAGCCGACTATGTGATCGACAACAGCGGTGATCCCGTAGCTACGGAGCGGCAGGTTGCCGGCCTGTGGGACAGGCTGGGCCTCTCATGATGAAGTGGCTGCGCAAAAAAAGAGTACTGCTGGTGCTGTTTATCGGCTTTACAGCGATCCTGTTCCTGGGCACCAATTGGATGTCTTGGTTTTATCCGATACATTATAAAGATGAGATCCGCAAACACAGCCTTACTTATGAGATGGACCCGTTCCTGGTGGCGTCGATTATCCGCGTTGAGACCAATTTCAAGACCGGACGCGAATCCAAAAAAGGTGCGATCGGACTGATGCAGCTGATGCCGGATACCGCCAAGTGGGCGCTGGAAAAGGCCAAGCTTCCCGATGTGTCGCTTGAGCGGCTAAAAGAAGAGCCATCCTCCAATATCGAACTGGGCACCTGGTATTTGTCTACGCTTTCGCGGCAGTTTGACGGCAACCGGACAGCGGTTATAGCCGCTTATAATGCCGGCCCCGGCAAAGTACAGAGCTGGCTGGATGAAGGCCGGTGGGACGGAACAGAAGCGTCTGTGAAGGATATCCCGTTCGGCGAGACCCGTCATTATGTACAGCGCGTCATTTATTATTATGACCAATACACGGAGCTCTACAGTGAATTCTGAGGCTCTGCTTTAAATATTGCGTTTGTGCCGACATAAAAAGAAGCATCAAACGGCCCGGAGGCCGTTCAATACTTCTTTAGGCAAGCTTATGGAGACAGGTTATTTGTATTGACCTGCCAATTGCTGTTCAGCCAGGGTTACAAGACGTTTAGTGATGTATCCACCGATCGAACCGTTTTCGTAAGATGTTTTATTGCCTTGGTATCCATCTGGGGAGAGGGTGATACCTAGTTCTTGGGCAACTTCGAATTTCAGTTGTTCCAAGGCACCGCGTGAATTTGGAGCTACCAGGTTATTGGAGCTGTTGTTTTGGCTCATTGCTGTTCACCTCCTATCGGTTGGTAACTGTATTATGTGCCGGACTTGCCATATTCATAACAACAAATAAACGGTGATTTCTGGAAATTAACATAAGCCCCGTAGAGCCTGGTTTTTCAGGAGCGGGGCATACCCATTCTTACTATGAGGAAGTGATGAAGCTTATGAAATGCCCTTACTGTGATCACACCAATACCAAAGTGCTTGACTCCCGTCCAGCCAATGAGAATAAGTCAATCCGCCGCAGGCGCGAATGCGAACTGTGCAGCCGCCGTTTCACCACCTTCGAAATGATTGAAGAGACCCCGCTGATCGTTATCAAAAAAGATGGCAGCCGCGAAGAATTCAGCCGTGACAAAATCCTCCGTGGCCTCATCCGTGCCTGCGAGAAGCGTCCCGTTTCCGTAGAGCGTCTGGAAGTCATCGTATCCGAGGTTGAGAAAAGCCTGCGCGGCATCGCCCTGGCCGAGATCGAGAGCCGCCAGATCGGCGAGCTGGTCATGGAGCAGCTCTATCCTGTAGATGAGGTAGCTTACGTCCGCTTCGCGTCCGTGTACCGCCAGTTCAAGGACATCAACATGTTTATGAAGGAACTGAAGGGACTACTCTCTAAGGGGACTGAGGAGCTGGACGGGCTGTAGGAGGCTTTGTGAAGAGGTAATGTGCCATTCCTGGCATAAAGGGGCTAGCCTTGATATTGTGAGGCTGGCCTCTGTGTGAAGCGCCTTTGCATAGAAATTAATTAATTTTATAAAAGTGTTGACACTGATGCTGAATTTCTGTATTATATAGAAGTCGCCTACGAAACATAACAACTTGAAAGCGACTTGAGCGAACCGCTCAAAATGGATTTCAGAATACATAATGTGATTCGAAATCAAGCGTATGGGGAATTAGCTCAGCTGGGAGAGCGCATCGCTGGCAGCGATGAGGTCAGGGGTTCGAGCCCCCTATTCTCCACCATACTACGGACTCTTAGCTCAGTTGGTAGAGCAGTAGACTCTTAATCTATTTGTCCAGGGTTCGAGCCCCTGAGAGTCCATCACAGAAGAAACGGCAGAGATGCCGTTTTTTTGTTGTCTGGAGGGGGATATTTCCATGATCATTAATAATCAGGAATACCAAGTTAAAGGTTTAAACTACACGATCCGCTCAGCAGTTAAGGCAGACGCGAAGTCTCTGTCCGGGGTAAGGCTTCAGGTTGACGGGGAGACCGAGCATATGGACCGGGTGCCGGGAGAAGCTTTTATTGATGAAGCCGGATTTGAAACAATTATCGAGAGGGATACGAACCATTCGCGGAATATATGTCTGGTTGCGGAAGCGGACGGCAGAATCATTGGTTATTCCCGGTGTGAAGGACATGATCTTCGGCGGTTTAAGCACAAGGTGGAATTCGGGGTAGGAGTCTTGAAACAATATTGGGGCTTCGGAGTAGGTAAAAACCTTCTGCAGGCGTCCATTTCCTGGGCTGACGCAAACGGAATAACCAAGATCATTCTAAGCGGCGTTCTGGAAACCAATGAGAAGGCGATCCGCTTGTACCAAAGCCTTGGTTTTGAAGTTGAAGGGATACTGAAGAAGGACCGTATCCTGTCAGACGGCAAATATTACAGTACATATATGATGGCGAGATATACAGATTAGGCCTGGGAGTAGAAAGGCTTGATTGTCCCCAAGAACGGCAGAGCTGCTGTTCTTTTTTATTTGTCTCGGGTATCTGAGCCTTTGTTTCTATTTACAAACCGATGGTCGGTATGTATAATCATGATAAATTAAAGTCAAAGCAAAGCAGGACGAAGGAGGAGAATCGCCATGAAGAACTCAGACCGCCGGAAGCAGACCATCCGGCAACTAATGGATGCAACCAAGGAATTGTTGCGGGTCAAAAGCTGCCATGCGATCACCTTAAAGGATATCATGGAGCAATCGCAATTATCGAAGGGTGCAATATTCCATTATGTAAAGAGTAAGGATGAGATTTTTGCCTGGGTGCTGGAGGAGAGGCTTGAAGCTGTGAATGAACGTTTTGAGGAAGAAGTGGCAGGCAGCCTTAACAAAACGTTCGACGGGCCGATGCTGGCCATCTCCAGGAGCCTTGCAGGATTGGAAGACAGCCATGAAGCGACCAATAAGGTTCTTCTATACTTGCTGGGCAAGGAGAATGAACCGGCGGTAGCGGAAGTGCTTGAGCATTTTCATGAGCGGTCGGTATCAGTCTCCAGGCAGTGGATTACAACGGGTCAAAGGCACGGGGTGATCAAAGAAAACGTGAACCCTGATGAGACGGCGGAGTTGTTCGTCCTGCTGTCACTGGGTCTGCGTGTGCGGGCATCCCTGCGCCCATCATCTAAGTCAGTTGCAGCGAAAGAGGTATCGGACTTTATGGCTGGAATTCTGAAAAAATAAAGTTAAGGGAGGATTATAAAATGGTTCCTTTTATAGCGCTCATCTTATCCTTTTTGCTGTTTCGGGTGGTTGGTCTCCTGGGCGTGACTTATTGGAATGACTGGCATACCTCCATTCAATGGGCAGTATCCATAATGCTGCTAATGGGTGCTTCTGCTCACTGGGGGCGGCGGCGGTCTGATTTGGTAAGAATGGTGCCGCATGCTTTTCCGCAGAAAGAATGGATTGTGACGGTTACCGGGATCTTGGAAATTGCCGGAGCTATCGGTATCCTTCTGCCCGCTTTCTCACCAGCGGCTTCTGTGTGCCTCGTTTTGCTTCTTATCGCAATGCTCCCCGCCAATATCTATGCCGCCCGCAACAAGTTGACAATCGGCGGCAAGCCTGTGCCGAAATTGCCGGCCCGTATAGGAATTCAGAGTATATTTATCACTGCAGTACTACTTGCCTCCCCGCACATATAACTGCTGATCTACACGAGCTGGGGCTATATTGGTCAGATTTCAGCTTGCACGACTGAACTTGCTAAGAACTCCAGAACTTCCATTCCTTCCGTTGTCCGGGGACAGGGAATACTGTTAAAGGAACCGGCTACGAACGGGGCCGGAGCATGTTTCCGACTATCCGCAGACTCTGCTTACGGGTAACGAATCTGGACAGCTGGGCTCCGAGGTAATTTTGCGATCCTGGAACTGTGTATATCTTCTTGTTGGCGAGCGAGCGCAGCGCAGTTTCCACTACTTGTTGCGGAGTTGCTTTTTTCCCGATGGAAGCTTCCTCCGTTCCCACAACAGCGAAGAAGTCTGTATCTGTAGAACCGGGACAAAGTGCAAAGAACTGGACTCCGCGGTCACGGTTCTCCCACCATAACGCCTCTGTAAAGGATAGGACAAATGCTTTGGTTGCCCCATACACAGCCATATAGGGGAGAGGCTGGAATCCTGCAGTGGAAGATACATTGATGACAGTGCCTGAGCTTCTGCGCAGCATATCCGGTAAGAATAGATGAGTCATATTTACAACCGCAGCAACATTCAACATGATCTCTTCATGCTGCCGCTGGCCTGAGATTTGTTCGAACAATCCATGGGTCGCAAATCCGGCATTATTGATCAGCAGTTCAATCTCCAGCTGCAACCGCTGGCATTGCTGGAACAAATCGCGGGGGGCGTCTGCTTCCGCAAGGTCCATAGCTATCACTTCGGCCTTGATGTTGTATTTTCTTCCGAGTTCTGCTGCGAGCGTATCCAGTTTGCTCTTAGTTCTAGCCACCAGCACCAAATGACTTCCTTGCTTAGCCAGTTGCCTTGCAAACTGTTCGCCGATACCGGAAGAAGCTCCCGTGATTAGCGACCATTTCCCTTGAATATTCATAACGTATTCCTCCTAATAAATTGAATGTAATCATCAGAAACGTAGGTACCGAGTGTGCATCTTAGGGAACTAAGATTTTATATGGTAACACTGTTACCCGATGAAATCATAGTATCTTGTTATCTGGAGAAAGTCAAACCTTCTTTTAATTATATGTAGGACCAGTGTGGTTGGTTGGAGGATTGACTTTGTGGAACCAACTGTATACAATGCGTGGTATATGAATGGGAAACTGTGTTTCCGGGGAACAACATCATAACCAAAGAAGGCGATTACGTTGAATGAACAAGGAAATCATGCTGAAGCAGCTCCTAAAAAGGTGACAACCTATCAGGAGGCCCGCTTGCAGAACACTGCGAATCTTCGTCAGCTTGTAGTAGATGCAGCAGCTATAATCCTTCAGGAAGAAGGTCCGGAAGCTGTAACCGTGCGAAAAGTGGCGCAGAGGATGGATTGCTCAACCAAGATCATTTACAGTCTGTTTACGAATAAAGAGGGATTAGCCCAGCAATTATATCTGGATGGCTGCAAAATACTCTCCAATGAATTTGAAAGCACTTCGCAGTCAGAAGATCTGCAGCAGTATTTACTGAATCTGGCAGAGGTGTATTGGGAATTCGGCCAACGCCACACAAGCTATTATAAATTGATGTTTGGAGGAGCATTTGCGGATTTCAAACCGGATGAGCAGGGGATGAAAGGCACTGTTACCGCTATGCGGCGGTTGTTATCCGTAATTGTCAGCGCTCAAGAGAAGGGGCTTATTGCTGGTAATTCCACTCCGGAATTAATTGTGGGTACAATCTGGTCCTCTCTTCACGGAGTCATTCACCTGTACATTGGAGGACATCTGGGGAGTGTAGCAGCGGCGCATGTTGTATATGAGCAAACGGTATTTCAGCTTGCAAGCTCGTTGTTCGCACCCGCAGCCGGTTCAGTCTAGAGAAAAGAGCCAATATGGCAGGGATGCGTTCAGGGGCTCGAACCCCTTGAAATGTCCATCACAGAAGAACGGCAGAGATGCCGTTCTTTTGCTGTTAAGAACGCTCTATTTGCTCCCGGCTTCCCATCTCAGATTCCAGTTATAGTGCTGATCTAATTCCTCGTGTCCGGCGAAATATTCTACGAGCCGCTCCACGCTGAAGGTCTCATCCTGCTGATTACGAATCATGGCGATGGCACACATTCCCTTATTATTGTTGTGCTCATCCAGCCGGACCTCGATCTCAGGCCCGTTCTGCTGCCTGATAGTCACACGGGCGTCAGCCTGCGACCAGTTCGTGATTCCCTCATAGATAAAGGCAAAGACAACAATCCGGCTGATCTCGGAAAGATAATGGCCGTTGATCCGCAGATTCTCACCTGTGGCGATCGATCCGGTGCGGTCATCCCCGTCCAGGGAAATGTAGGGCGGCCGGTTCAAGCTGCCGAAGGACTCACCGAGTGCCTGGACAGAGCCCTTAAGCCCGTTTTTCAATTCAAACAGACAACCGAGATCAAGATCGATACCTTTGCTGCCGAACCAGCCGGATGATTGGGTCTGCACCCAGTTCAGGTTAATCAGGATCTCGCCTAGTGATCCTGCCCCTTTCTGCAGATTGATCCGCTCCCCGCGTTTCTTAAGCAGGAGGGTACCAGGATTTAATGGAGGGGCTGGAGGCGATGCTGGAGGTGAAGCTGGTGAAGAAGGGGGGAAATTACCCGCCGGTTTAGGCCTTGACCTCAGCTCCGGGAGAATAAGGGGAGACTGCTGCGGCTGAACCACCCGGCTGGCGGGCTGAACAGACGGAAGAATGTCATTGACCCGAATCCCATAACTTTGGCATAGGGCAGCTAAACCGCCTGCATATCCGGAACCCACTGCGCTGAATTTCCATTCATTCTGGTATCTGTAGATTTCTCCGGCGACAATCGCGGTCTCTACAGTGAACGCTTTACCGAGCCTGTAGCGGAGAAGCTCAGTTCCATCAGCAGCATTGATGATCCGTAAATATGCATCGTCCAGCAGCGAGAAGCTGTGCTGCCGTTTCTCAGCCTCATAAATCGTTAGTGCAAATGCAATCCGCTCGTATTCTGCAGGAATCTGACTGAGACTGACAGCGATTTGTGTGTTATCGGTTAACCCTGCGTAGGCTTTTTTATCAGACTGCAATACACATACAGATTGGTCCGGAGTAGAAGGGTTGCCATAAAAAATAAGGTCCTCATCTTTTGAGACGCTCTGGGATGGCGTAAGCAAAAAGGCGGAAAAATCAACCTCAACCGCAGAGCCCGTATTGTGCCAGCCCATTCCGACGATGATACGGGTAAGGAGAGGCGTATCTTTTGTTAAGTTGCATTTTTGTCCCTTTATCAGCTGAGCAGTCATTGGAACCAGCCTTTCAGAAGATTAGTAGAATTGAATGAATATGTGAAGGAGCTTAGAATCTGCCGCGTCTTCCGGCATCGAGGTTCGGACCATTCAGACTGGATAGCTTATCTAAAGAATGTTCGTAGATACGTACAATATCCTGCACCTTTTGGAACTCCGGATCCGAGGGGCCCAGATTGTCCATGAACATCCGCTGCAGGATTTCTCTATAAAAGGAGATGCGGTTCTCGACGAGACTACATTCGTAATCAATGACCTCTTCCACCGAGTGCTGCTGAACAAATTCCATCAGGTCATCAGCCGGGTTATCGTAGGACTCCCGCTCATTGCGCGCGGCAACCGGAGTGTTCACATTATCGAGGTTAACAGTGGAACGTATATCGGTGAAAAGAATTCCCTCTTTTGCCAGCATGACCTGAAAAGGCTTGTGCTTGAACAGCTCTTGGGCGACAAGAGAGCACATTGCCGGATTCCTCAGCAGAATGCCGTCAAAGGGGTGAAGCACCCAGCCTCTGTCATCCCGGTACAGGCTGAACGTGAAGTACTCGCCTCCATACTCATATTTCAGATTAATCGTAGTCTCTGAAGTAAGCTCATATTGAAATGCATCCATTCAAGTTCGTGCCTCCTGCTTCTTATTGGGATTTCTATTAGCATAGCAGAAGATGGGGAATCTTGGGAGAGCACGGTTGATTATTTACAATGAATTGATCTGGATCACGCCTTTGGTTTCTATGATAATATCAAAAACTGGACACGCTCTGAAGAAGGTTACGAGCTGTTTGCCGATATCGGTGAGAAGACGAAGTTCCCCGGCGTGAACAGGGCAAAAATCAATAAAGTATTCCATACTCCTAAACAAAAGATGTTACTCTTATTCGACTACGGCGATGAATGGCATTTTATTGTTCAGTATCTGGGAACTATAGAGGTGAGTCCGGGTAAGAAATTACCGATGATTATGGAGAGTAACGGAGAGGTGCCTAATCAATATGGAGGTTTCGGAGACGAAGAAGAATATGAGGACGAAGATGAATAACCTGCCGGCATGTAGTCCGCGAAATCCTCAATGTAGGTTTTGTACTGAACGCGTCAACACGACTCTCTGAGCAATAGCCGCTTTTAAGGGCGGAGGCTTTTAGGTGCTACGGGCAGAAATAGACCGCATCCTTTGGACTAGGGCGGTCTATTTCTTTTTGAGGTAGTTGAGCAATGCAATAATGAACATGCCGAACATGATCATCAGAGACAACGCTTGATGAACCTCCATTGGCCTCACCTCCCTTCATGGGAGATTAGCCGACCGCCCTTGCAAGCCTTCTATTGTTCAATCAGTATAGCATATTATGGTAAATGGGTAAGTACAAATGTTCCCTGAAATTTTCATCTTCGGACTACACAAATCAAATAAATTTACAATCAGCCCTGGGAATACTTCCAGGGTTTTTTTTGATTGGAATGAAATGAAGTGCGAGTCCCTTGTCTAAGGATATTAACTGCGGGAAAAATGTTAAAGGCAGCCGAAAATCCAATTTATGTATTTTAATGTTATGTTATATAACATATTAGCTCGTTTTAGTTGTGCATTTTAGATGATTTTGTCGAATAATAGGATTTTAATGAAATTTCAAGCTGATAGAATAGACCTATATCCAGACAAGGGGTGAAGAGGAAATGAAAAAGTGGTTAACGGTGTCACTTATTATGACAATGATGGTGGTTGTGCTCTCGGCATGTGGAGGAAACCAAGCAGATGACAGCGCATCGGGCGGTAGTTCGGACAAGCTGGTTGTCTATACCCCGAATAGTGAAGCGATGATTAATGCACTTATCCCGGCATTCGAGAAGCAGACTGGCGTTACAGTGGAGCTGGTATCGGCAGGCAGCGGCGAGCTGATCAAGCGGATTCAGTCAGAGAAAACCAACCCGTACGCTGACGTCATGTTCGGCGGAGCTTATGCCTTGTTCAATGATAATGCCGAGCTATTCGAGGAATATGTCTCCCCTAATGATAAGGATCTGCTGGAAGGCCACACGAATACGACTGGCATCATGACCTCTTACGTGTCGGACGGAAGTGTTCTGCTGGTGAATACGAACCTTGCAGGTGATATTGAAATTAACGGTTACGAGGATCTGCTCAATCCGGAGCTGAAGGGTAAGATCGCGATGGCGGACCCTGCCAATTCCAGCTCGGCGTTCGCCCAATTGACGAATATGCTTAGAGCTATGGGCGGGGATTATACTTCCGATGCAGGCTGGGATTACGTAGGCAAGCTGCTGGAGAATCTGGACGGTAAAATTGCGGGCGGCTCCAGTAAAGCGCACAAGAGTGTTGCTGACGGCGAATATGTAGTGGCGTTAACCTACGAGGATCCGGCAGTCAGCTACGTAAAAGACGGTGCGCCGGTAAAGGTTGTATATCCGGAAGAGGGAACGGTGTTCCTCGATGCGGTAGCCGGAGTTGTTAAAGGTTCTCCCAATCAGGAAAATGCCCGGAAGTTCATCGACTTTCTGATCTCCAAAGAAGGTCAGGATGCGCTAGGACAAGAAACGACCAACCGTCCGCTGCGCACCGATGCTGCGATCGGAGACTTTATGACACAGATGGACCAAATCAAGGTGATTGATGAGGACGTAGCCTACGTTGCAGAGAATAAGGCAGCTATTGTGGAGCGTTATACCGAGCTGTTTACTAATATTGCTGAATAATTCAAGACCGGAACAGCAAATCAGAGAGAAGGCGGGTGAATAACATGAGCGTTGCGATATCCTTCAAGGACATTGTCAAAAAATATGGCGACACCACCGTTATCCCCGAGCTGTCCCTGGACATTCAAAAGGGTGAGTTCTTCACCCTTTTGGGTCCTTCAGGCTGCGGGAAAACAACACTGCTGCGGATGGTGGCCGGCTTTAACAGTATTGAAGGCGGGAATCTCGGCTTCAATAATAAAGTAATGAACAACGTCCCTCCGGGCAAACGGAATATCGGAATGGTATTTCAGAATTATGCGATCTTTCCGCATTTAAGCGTATCTGAGAATGTTGCGTTCGGGCTGCAGAACCGTAAAGTGGCTAAGGGGGAGCTGCAGCGCAGAGTAGAGGAGATTCTGGATACGGTGCAGATTGAGGTGTACAAAGACAGAATGCCCAAGAATCTGTCGGGCGGCCAGCAGCAGCGTGTCGCCCTGGCCCGGGCCATCGTTATTAATCCTGACGTACTGCTGATGGATGAACCCCTGTCCAATCTGGATGCCCAGCTTCGTGTAGATATGCGTAATGCCATTAAGCGGATTCAGCGTGAGGTCGGGATTACCACGGTCTACGTGACGCATGATCAGGAAGAGGCAATGGCGGTATCTGACCGGATCGCGGTTATGAAGTCCGGGATCATCCAGCAGGTGGGAACACCACGGGATATCTATCAGCGCCCGGCCAATCTGTTCGTTGCTACCTTCATCGGGCGGACCAATGTCATTGAGGCGAAGCTGGAGAGCGGGGCTGAAGGTGAAGCGGTTCTGCATATTGGCAGCAGCTACTCGCTGGCGGTGCCGGGGCTACAAGCGGAACTCAAGTCTTCCGGAACGGCAGCGGTTAAAATTTCAGTCCGGCCGGAGGAATTCGTGCTGGCGGAGGAAGGGGCGGGCCTTACGGGAACGGTTGTAAATAACATTTTCCTGGGACTGAGCACACATCTGGTTGTCGCGCTTGAGAACGGCCAGGAAGTGGAAATCATCCAGCAGTCGGCGACTACTGAAGTGGTGGACATTGGCCGGAAGGTGACTCTCGCCATTCTCCCGGGAACGGTTAATGTCTACGATGCAGCCGGGGAGCGCAATCTGAACCGGGGGCTAGACCTATGAGCGGCCGCATGAAGCGCTGGGATATCTGGTCGCTGATTACCTTCATTATTTTTGCCGGATATCTGGTATTTCTGGCCTTGCCTTTATTCATGCTGCTGATCAAAAGCTTCTTTGACGGGACAACCGGCGAGTTCTCACTTGCCTACTTCCATAAATTTTTCAGCAAGGCCTACTATATGAACGCTGTGTGGAACAGCATTAAGGTGACTGTAAGTGTCACGCTGTTGTCCATCCTGGTCGCCGGACCGCTGGCTTACATCATGACGATTGCCAAGATTAAAGGGAGCGCTACGGTGCGCATTCTGATCCTGATCTCCTCCATGTCGGCGCCGTTCATCGGTGCCTATGCCTGGATACTGCTGCTGGGACGCAGCGGGGTGATCACGAAGTTCATGTCCGGTGTATTCGGCTTCAGCATGCCAGACATTTATGGCTTCTCCGGTATTCTGCTGGTGCTGACGCTTCAGCTGTCTCCGCTGATCTTCATGTACGTATCAGGGGCGCTGAAGAATGTCGACAACTCCCTGATGGAAGCTGCGGAGAGTATGAACTGCACGGGTCTGCGTAAAATGTGGAAAATACTCGTGCCGCTGATTATGCCGACACTTCTCGCCGGAGGGTTGCTTGTCTTCATGCGGGCGTTCGCGGATTTCGGCACACCAATGCTGATCGGCGAGGGGTACCGGACCGTGCCGGTGCTGATTTTCAATGAATTTATCAGTGAGGTCGGGGGAGATGACGGCTTTGCTGCAGCGATCAGTGTAATTGTAGTTGTGTTCGCGGTTACCGTCTTTCTGCTGCAGAAGTACGTTGCGAACCGGAAATCCTACAGTATGAGTGCTTTGAACCCGATTGAACCCAAAAAGCTGAAGGGCATTGCCAATCTGGCGGCTCATGCCTATGTCTATTTGTTCACGTTATTGGCGCTCATGCCTCAGGCCTATGTAGCTTATACATCCTTCCTGAAGACCTCGGGCAAAATATTTGTTGACGGCTACTCCCTGGACAGCTACCGCGCGGCTTTCTCCAAAGTAGGAGATTCCATTTACAATACCTTCATGATGGCCAGTATAACGATTATCATCATTACGCTGGCTGCTGTACTAATTGCATATGTAACGGTGAAGCGTAAAGGTGCGGTTGCGAATGTTCTGGATACCTTCACCATGCTGCCTTACATCGTACCGGGCTCTATTCTGGGGATTGCCCTGCTGGTTACCTTCAATAAGGAACCGCTGGTGCTGAGCGGCACGTCCGTGATTCTGATTGCTGCCTTTGTGATCCGGCGTCTGCCGTATACGATCCGCTCCAGTGCTGCCGTGCTTCATCAGGTGAATGACAGCATTGAAGAGGCGGCGATCAGTCTGGGAGCCTCTACTATGCGGACCTTCTTCAAGATTACGGTGCCGATGATGATCTCCGGTGTATTCGCCGGGGCGATTATCAGCTGGATTAGCATTATCACGGAGCTTAGTACCTCTATTATTCTGTATACAGGGAATACCCGGACGATGACGGTTGCTGTCTACACAGAGGTTGTCCGCGGCAATTATGGGGTTGCGGCTGCGTTATCAACACTGCTGACGGCAATCACTGTGGTTTCACTGCTGCTGTTCTTCAAGCTCTCCGGTAAAAAAGAAGTAACCATGTGATTGAAGACCGGTCCCGGGTAAGCGGGTACCGGCTTTTGTCTATCAGGCTTTTGCCGATATTTTGCAAGGTATCCCGATTCCGGCTGCCCGTGTATGATAGTAGAACTAATGAGAGGGGGAAGCAGTATGGCAATGGCAAAAAGGAGCTTCAAGGATTCGCTGCGCAGGCTGTTTCTGCTGCATACCCTTGTGCCGATTTCTATTCTATTTGTGCTGTTCCTGATATTCATGATGATCAATTCGCGGTTTCTGCTAATCAACCAGACGACGGATGCGGGTAAAAAAATCAAATCGGCGATGGAAGAAGTCTACAGCTCTTACGTTAAGGAAATGAATGAAGCAGCAACGCTGGATTCTGTTGTTGCTTTTACCGGATCACGGGCTCAAGGCCCGGAGGTATTTGAGCGGTTCTATGACTTCAATAACCGCCAGCGGGTGAAGAGCATCATGTATATCATAAGTGCGGACGGAAATATCATGGCGTCGTCTGCCAACTATACCTCCGAATCCTCTGACCTTGCACTGCAGGCGATTGCCCGGCGGATGCACAATCAGGGCTTGGCGGAATTGGCCGAGACCAACCATATCCGCTTCTCGCATGACCGCTACACCGCCTATACGTTTGCCAGAGAAATCCGTGACGGCGGGGCTGTGCTTGGTTATCTGATCTATCAGCTGTACGAGCTGGATCTGCAGAAGCTGCTCTTCGTGCAGAATAACGAAATCGCTGTGGTCACCGACCCTTACCGGACCATCATTGCCACTACAAATAATCTGACCCAGGGGCTGATGAATAAATACAGCCTGGCCAGTGATTCCAAGGGGTACGTGTGGATTGATAAAGGGAAGTATTATAGTAAAGAAACATACATACCGCTGTTGCAATGGCGGATTTATACCTTAAGTGCCGCTGAAGGAAACCGCAGCGCTTACTGGTCTCTGGCAGTGTTTTTTGCGATGGCCAGTCTGCTGCTCTGGATTGTCATTCAATATTCTGCCCGCATTATTTCCACCCGCCAGTCAAGGGCGATAGACAAGCTGATCTACGCTGTCCGGGAACTTCAGTCCGGCAATATGGATTCCTACGTTTACATAGGAACCGGTGACGAGTTCGAGACGCTAGCGAATCAATACAATCAGATGCTACAGCGTCTGAATGAACTGGTCGCACAGAACATAGAGCTGTCTGATCTGCGCAGAGTAATTGAAGTGAAGCATCTGCAGTCGCAGTTTCATCCGCATTTCATATTCAATGTGCTGGAGACGCTCCGTTATGCCATAGTAGTGGACAACAAGCTTGCCCAGGATATGGTGCTTACACTTTCCCGGCACCTGCGTTACAGTATAGGCAATGAGCGGGACCATGTGGTGCTCGGGGAGGATCTGGAATATATTGCAGGCTATATGAAGCTGCAGCAGATCCGTTTCAAGGACAGGCTCCATTACCGGGAAGAGGTAGATCAAGAGGCCCAAGCTGCGCTTGTTCCCAGACTGATGCTGCAGCCGGTGATCGAGAACACGATCAAATACGGCTATCGTCAGCGCCAATCCGTATCGTTAACTGTAGTAGGCCGGGTAGAAGGCGCGGATCTTATCATCGAGGTGAAGGATGATGCCGGGGGAATGAGCCGGGAGCGGCTGGAGGAAGTAAGGGCTATTATGGGATCGCAGAATAACCGCGCTCCGCATATCGGGCTGCATAATCTGCACCGGCGGCTTGTACTGATGTATGGGGACCGTTACGGTATTGAGATTGTCAGCATTCAGGGAGAAGGCACTGCCGTTACATTTAGATTGCCATACCGGAAGGAGGAGACGGATGTTCAAGGTGCTGCTGGTAGAGGATGAAGAGATGATCCGCAAAGGGCTGCGCTTTACATTTGATTGGATGGGAGCCGGCTGCGTGGTTGTGGGTGAAGCAGAGAACGGGGAGGAAGGGCTCCGCCAGATTGCGGATCTCTGCCCCGATATTGTGATCGTTGATGTCAATATGCCGCTGATGGACGGGATTGCCATGATTGAGCAGAGCGTGGAGGAAGCGGATTGCAGCTATATCATCCTCTCGGGCTATGATGAATTCAGGCTGGCCAAGGACGCCATCCGGCTGGGGGTTACCGAGTATCTGCTGAAGCCGCTGGAACAGGAACAGTTATTCGCAGCCCTGGAGCGGGCCAAAAGCCAGCTGGAGATGAAGCGGCAATATACAGCAATGCTTACCTCTGGAGCCGGAAACGGGGAAGCTCTCCAGGCATCCGTCATTAAGCTGCCGGGGAAGTCTTCCCGTTATGTGTCCAGGATGATCCAGTATGTTCAGGACCATTATGCGGAGAAGATCGGGATCAAGGATCTGGTGGAGAGCCTGGGCGTTAGTGCTACCTATTTGAATCAGAAGTTCAAAAGCGAAACGACCTATACCTTCAATGATTTCCTGAACCGTTACCGCATCCAGAAAGCGATGGATCTGCTGCGCAGCGGTGAGGATAAGGTATATGCCATTGCAGCAGATGTAGGCTATAAGGATTATAAATATTTTATTGCAATCTTCAAGAAATACGCCGGATGTACACCCAGCTATTATCAGGAACGGTACGGACGCGGAGAAGAGAATACGGATGCAGCCAGTGGTGAGGACATGAAAAACCGGAGCTAATTGCAGCCTTACGTTAGTAGGGATATATGATATACGATAAAATTGCGCATGTGAGCGAAAGCTCCTTGCGTTTTTTTGTTTTAGACATTTTTTTCGGGGGGAATAGATTTTTTTTCGCTTTTTCGAGAGATTTCCCCCATGTAGGACCTGGTGAGGCGGTTTTTGTCGAGAATTGTTAAGAGTTTGTTTAGAGCTGTCTGATAGAATGGACCGCAGATATGAAAATTTCTAGTTAGATTTAATTGTTTTTTGTCCG
This sequence comes from Paenibacillus phytohabitans, assembly GCF_013141775.1. Classification (GTDB taxonomy): domain Bacteria; phylum Bacillota; class Bacilli; order Paenibacillales; family Paenibacillaceae; genus Paenibacillus_AQ; species Paenibacillus_AQ phytohabitans. The sequence goes on along the minus strand of NZ_WHOB01000059.1, from coordinate 402,223 downwards.
CGGATAAGCAAGATGAAGGGAGAATGCGGGAGCTAAGGGAGCGTATACAAACTGCAGCAAAGCTTGCTATACAGCGGACGGGAAATGATGAATGAATAAGGGGGAGCGATACATTGTTAATGAGCAGGGGATTGAAGAAGTATTTCTCGTTGTTACTCGTAATCAGTTTATTTGTGACAGGAGCATTGCCCGCGTCTGCAGGTACGGAGAATACAGCTCCGGTAAGCTGGGAGAACCTAAGCCCGCTGCCAAGCGGCAACAAAGTAATGGGAGTAACTATAGGCGCAAATACAGTCGTTGTGGTAGGTGAAGGAGGAAGCGTGGGTACGTTCAGCAACTACACGACCTGGGCGATCCGTAATTCAGGGGTAGTTAATGACTTGAACGATATTATTAATATAGGCTCAGGGGCTAACGCCAAATTTGTTGCTGTAGGCGACAAGGGAACCGTCATAACGTCAACAGATGGTGCTTCCTGGACCACTCAGACTACAGGCATATCTGAAAATATATCTGAAAACTTGAATGCAGTTGTTTACAGCGGCAGCAGTTTAGTCGCAGTCGGCGATTCAGGCAAAATAATTACGTCTAGCGATGGCGGCGTCACTTGGGCTGCTTCAACCTCAGGCGTTAGTGTGAATCTGAACGCTATTGCTTATGGTGACAGCAAGTTTGTAGCTGTTGGCGATGGCGGGAAAATTATTAACTCTTCGGATGGGCTGGCCTGGACGCCGCAGACTTCCGGTTCTACTAATGATTTGAACGGCATCAGCTATGGCGGCAATGTATTTGTTGCGGCCGGAGCTGCAGGTGAGATCCTAAGCGCCCCGAACGCTTTGGGCACATGGACAAAGGGAACGAATAGTATTAAGTCGGATTTCAATAGTGTATCTTTTAGAAATAACAGATTTTTCATTGCCGGCGATGCAGGCAAACTGATATATTCAGCCACCGGAACGAACGGTTGGAGCAGTTCAGTTTCAGTAGCCGGAGCTACGGATAATCTGATGAAAATCAAGGCTACCGATTTTGGTTATTTTATCGTTGGCTCAGAGGGTACTGTATTTTTCGCGACAGCAAGTACTGGCGGAACGAGCAGCTGGGAAAAATTCAGCTCCCCCACCTCCAGTGCACTGAAGACGGTAACCTACGCCAATAATACCTATATTACCGTTGGTACGGATGGATTGATCGGCACTTCCACCGACGGTAAGGTCTGGTCGAAGGTTGCTAGCGGCACTACTAATGCTATTAACGGCATTGCTTATGGCAACAGCAAGTTCGTAACGGTCGGCTCGAACGGCCAAATCCTGACCTCCAGCAACAACGGTACTAGTTGGACAACTGGAACCTCAGTGGACGCTATTACACTTAATAGTATTGTTTACGGCAGCGGCCTTTTTGTTGCAGTAGGCAATAGCGGGAAAATTGTAGTGTCTTCAGACGGAGTCAACTGGGCGAGGATCTCCGACAGTAAGACCGTGAATCACTTAAATGCTGTTACCTATGGCAACGGCAAATACGTGGCTGTAGGTGCTGGCGGTACCATCGTAACTTCTTCCAATGGAGCGGAGTGGAAACCGGAAGATTCCAAAACGAACGGTAAATTGTTGAACGGCATCAGCTACGGCAGCGGTTTATTCGTGGCGGTCGGCGCGTCCGGAACGGTCGTAATCTCTGCGGATAGCTCAAGATGGTCGGCCAGAACCATTGACGGCCAAGTGAATCTGAATGGAGTTGCATCCGGAAGCGGCGTATTTATGGCAGCGGGAGACAGCGGGAATGTCTACTACACCGCTGATCCAAGCCAGACTTGGCACCCTGAGACTACAGGCACGACTAAAAAACTTAACGGCATCGGGTTTATTGCCGGGCAAGATCGTTTTATCGCAGTCGGTGACCCCGGCGTGATTATTGTGTCCTATCCGGTTCTCAACATTCCGCGGGTTATAAGTCAGTCTCCAGAGAATGCTGAGAAAGATATAGCAACCGATGCTGAGCTGGTTCTGACTTTCAATCAGAAGGTGACAGCAGCCAGTGGAAATATTAACATTTACAAAGCTTCGGATCTGTCAGCTCCGGTTGAAACCATCCCGGTGGACGACAGCACCAGGGTAACCGTACAGAATAATACTGTAACGGTTAATCCGGAAAAGGATTTGGATAAAGGGACTAAATATGCAGTCACAATTGACAGCGATACGTTCTACAACGAGAGTGAAATTGGGAATGTAGCGATTGAAGGTGATGACTGGAGCTTTACGACAGTAGCCAAGCTGGATGAAACAGCTCCTATTGTAACTGCTTATTCTCCTGATAAGGGAGAAACGGGAGTAGCCATTGACGCGGATCTGACGCTTACATTCAGCGAGGATGTAACGAAGGAGAGCGGCAACATTGAGATTTACGAAAGTACGGATGACGTTGTTCCGGTAGTGGTGATTCCAGTTCAATCGGATAATGTTACGATCCTTAATGACGTGGTTACAATTCATCCGACGGTTAAGCTGGTATACAATACAAGCTACTTTGTGAATATTGGAGATAGTTCATTCATTGATCCGGCAGGCAACTATTATGCCGGAATCACGGACAGCGAGACCTGGCAGTTTACAACAGAAGAGGCGCCGGATACTACACCACCGGTGGTGAGCTCTTATTCGCCTGAGGATAGAGCAACAGAGGTTGCCACTGGCGCGAACCTGACCCTTACCTTCAGTGAGAATGTAACCAAAGCAGAAGGCAGCATTGAGATTTATAACAGTGCGAATAGCAATACCCCGGCTGTGACCATTCCTGTCACTTCCGAAAATGTAACGGTTCAAGGCAACGTGGTAACGATCAATCCGGAGGATAAGCTGGACTACAGCACAAGCTACTTTGTGAAGATCGGGTCCGGGGCATTCAAAGATACGGCCGGCAACAATTATGCCGGCATCGCGAACAGCACAACCTGGCGGTTTACAACAACCGGTGAACCGGATACGGCTGCACCAACCGTAAGCGCGTATTTACCTGCTAACGGTGCAACAGGTGTAGGGGTTGAGACCAATCTTGTGCTTACTTTCAGCGAGAATGTATCGGCGGGTGAAGGCAGCATTGTGATCTACAACAGTGCGTCTGACAAGTCGGTAGCTACGATTTCTGCCAGTGACCTGACCATCCTGAATGATGTAGTGACGGTTAATCCGGCTGACAATCTGGAGTATGATACAAGTTACTTTGTTCAGATCACGGACGATGCATTCACAGATACAGCGGGCAACTACTTTGCAGGCATCTCTGACAGCACAACCTGGCAGTTTACAACAGCTGCTGCACCAGATACGACAGCGCCAACAGTAACCGCGTTTTCACCTGAGCCTGGGGCAACGGAAGTGGGGATTGATGCCAATCTTACTCTTACCTTCAGCGAGAATGTAACGGCGGGGGAAGGCAATATCGTGATCTACAATAGTGCGAATAATGCGCCGGTAGCTACAATTCCCGCTGCTTCCGGAAATGTAACCACCCAGAATCATGTAGTGACGATTAATCCGGGTGACGATCTGAAGTATAGTACAAGTTACTATGTACGGATTGGAACCGGGGCGTTCAAAGATACTTCAGGCAACAGCTATGCTGGCATCAACGACAGCGGAGTATGGAACTTTACAACAACCGGTGTACCCGATAGAACCTCACCAACGGTGAGCACGTATTCACCGGAGCCTTGGGCAACGGAAGTAGCACTTGGCGCTAATCTGGTTCTTACCTTCAGCGAGAATGTAAAGAAAGCGGAAGGCAGCATTGAGATTTTCAAAAGCACAGATGAGATTCATCCGATAGTGACGATTCCCGTCACATCAGACATCGTAACGATTCAGAATAATGTTGTAACTATTAATCCGGCTGACAATCTGGAGCATGGTACAAGCTACTTTGTCCGGATTACAGAAGGCGCATTTAGAGATAATGCAGGCAACAGCTTTGCCGGTATTGCAGGCATCACAGCCTGGCGGTTTGTGACAGCCAGCGGGCCTGATACAGCAGCACCGCTGGTGACAGCATATAGTCCTGCAGACAATGCAACCCAAGTATCCACATCCGCTGCGCTCTCATTGACCTTTAACGAGAATGTATTAGCCGGGGATGCCAATATTGATATTGTGAATGCGGCGGATGATATGATCGTAACGACGATTAAAGCGGGTAATCAGGCGCTTGTCACCATTACGAATGCTACCGTCAGCATTAATACAGGCGGTCTTTTGAAGCAGGGCGGCAGCTATTATGTATTGATTCACCCGGGTGCATTTACTGATGAGTCAGGGAACAGCTTTGCGGGGGTTGCGGATAAAACCGTCTGGAACTTCTCAACCGTTCCTGTACCCGTCACGCCAACAGATCCACCCGCATCGGGTTCAGGAGGTTCCGGAGGAGCGGCACCTGTAGCAACACCAAGCACGCAGACCGAAACCATTAATCTAAACGTTGAAAATGGCTCAACCCAAGGCTCCAATGTATCCTCCGTTGTCGTTAGCCGTACGAAGGATGCAAATGGTGTGAAAAGTGATGTTATTACGTTCGCATTGGATCAAGCGCTCAGAGCGATTAATGAGCTTAAGGCGGCTGGCTCCAATATTGCCAGAATCATTGTTCCTGATGTCAATGATGAGGTTGCGGAAACTAGACTGACGATTCCAGCCGCTTCCAGCAAGGCATTTGCCGATAATCAAATCAGTCTGGACATCTTCACGGTTAATGCGGAAGTGAAGGTGCCGGGAAGCTCTCTGGTAGGGTTTGGTACAGATATTTATTTCAACCTGGTACCCTTAAAAACGCAGCAGCAGAGTGCAGATGCTGAAGCGCGTGCAAAAGCACAGGTTCAAAGTCTATCCGGCGGTGGGGCGGTGACGCTGGTAGGCCGTCCGGTAACGATTGATACCAATCTGCAGAGCCGTCCGGTGACGCTGGTGCTGCCGATTAACAACACTTCGTTAACTGCAGAACAGCTGAAGGCACTGGCGGTCTTCATTGAGCATAGCGACGGTACCAAAGAACTGGTTAAGGGCGAAATTGTACCCTTCGGTCAAACCGGCAAGTCCGGAATTCAATTTAATGTCAATAAATTCAGTACATTTACAGTTGTTCTTGCCCAAGGTCCTGCGGTACAAGTGAAGGCTTATATGACGGGTTACGCTGACGGCACCTTCCAGCCGGGCAAGAGCATTACCCGTGCAGAAATTGCCAGCATCATTGCCCGTACCTTCAACCCGTCAGCCAGTACTTCCGGCGTTGCATACACAGATCTTGCTGCCGGCCACTGGGCAACAAATGCAATTAATCTGGTGAGCAGCAGCGGTATTATGAAAGGTTACGCTGACGGCAGCTTCAAACCAAACCAAACGATCACCAGAGCCGAAATGGCAACCATTCTGTTCCGGCTGGTTACTAACGGTCAGGGGAATGCAGTCAGCTTCAGCGATATTGCCGGCCACTGGGCACAGGCAGCCGTTGAAGTGACGGCCAAAGCGGGCATGATCACCGGTTACGAAGATGGAACCTTCCGTCCGAACCAAACGTTAACCCGTGCGGAGGCCGTAACCATCGTTAACCGTGCCCTGGGCATCACGCCGCTGACAAGCGCAGCACCGCGATGGTCCGACGTCCCTGCGCAATATTGGGCATTTAGCAATATCCAAGCGGCATCGGTGGATCACACAGCAGAATAATCACTACAAAAACAGCCCTTCCTTCCGTCTTCTGACGGGGGAAGGGCTGTTTACTATTCGCCATATACATAAGCTATGTGTTCACCAACAAAATTCGATATTCTAAGAAGCCGCGCTTTTGTAGATGTAATACTAGTCACTGATAGAAATCCGTGCTGCTGTTATGGAATAACAAGAATGTGATATAGTGGTGGGAAATTAACAGGGAGAGACAGGATGGCGGGGAATGTTCGTGTTGAACATATATTAAAGGAGTGAATCACCTATGTACGAGCAGAAAACGAAAGAAACTGAGCAGAGCGTCACCCGGTTTATTGAACAAATAGAGAGTCCAGGGAAACGTGAGGATGCTTATAAATTATTAGATATTTTCAGCGAAACTACGGGGTATCCGGCGAAAATGTGGGGCCCGAGCATTATTGGTTTCGGAACGTACCACTACAAGTATGCAACAGGGCATGAAGGGGATGCACCGCTGGTAGGCTTCTCGCCGAGAAAAGCGAAGATCAGCCTATACTTTGCAACGGGTGATGCCCAGCGGGAAGAGCTGCTGCAGAGGCTGGGGAAGCACACGGTGGGCAAAGCCTGCGTATACGTTAATAAGCTGGATGATATAGATTTCGAGGTCTTGAAGGAGTTAATTCAGCAGTCCGTGGAGTTCTTAAGAGAGACTTACGGAGCTTAAAGCCTGCAAGTGAAGTGACAGCAATGTCACATGAGACCTCTTAATTAGCAGGTGAATCGCACGACAGTGCTTACCCGAACCCCTACAATGAAGGAGTTGGCTGGAACGGACACTTCACTCCGCCCTTTGGAACTCCAAATTTAAGGACATTAGGGAGAGGCTGCAGTTGAAACAAGGGTATATCAAAAGGAATAACAAAAGGGGTAACACCCGTATCAAGTCCGGCATTCTAAGCGCTCTGCTTATACTGGGTTGTGTTAATGTGGGAAGTGCCTATGCTCAGCAGCCGGAATCTTCAGTGAGTCCAGCCTCCATCAAACTGCATGCCGAACCTTATGATACTCCGGTGACAGTGGAACATCTGTTGACGCATACGACAGGTTTTGAAGTACGCGAACCTGCCGACGCCAGCTATCTGTACGACACTTCCCGTAAGCCGGTTTCTTTAAAGGAAAGCATCTATGATGTCTTTCCTCCTGTGGTCCGCGAGCCGGGAGCCTCTTACATGTACGATAATTTCGCTTCCAGACTACAGGGATATATCGTGCAGCAGGTAAGCGGAGAATCCTTCGGGAGCTATGTGGAGAACCATCTGTTTAAGCCGCTTGGCATGAATTCAAGCAGCTTCAGTGTAACTCCTGAATTGGCAGACCGGCTCGTTCCTTCCTATGACGGGGAGGGCGGCGCTATACCGCTATACGGCTTCTCTCCGGCGGAGTGGCCTGAAGGCAGCATGTTATCAACCGCATCTGATATGGCGCTATTCATGGAAGCTTTTCTGAATGGCGGCAAGGCTGCTGACGGTACGGTAATCCTGTCCGGGGAATCGGTTAAGGCGATGTCTTCCTACCGGATGGTTATCCATCCCGATCTGCCGGATACGACCTATGGCTTTGAATCGCCTGTAATCCCGGCCCAGACGAAAGGGGAGAAGGTGATCTCCAAAGGCGGAGACATTCTAGGTTACAGCTCTCTGCTGTGGATTCTGCCTGACCGACGTACTGGAGTGTTCGTATCATACAATACCAATCAGGATTTGCGTAATGATCTGTTCACCGCATTTATGAATCATTATTACGCAGGGGGACAATCGCCTTATGCACCGAAGGGGTATCAGGTGCAGGCTGCGGCGGAACTGGCCAGGTTCGAGGGCTTGTACTCCGATCTAAGAATTAAGCTGCTGACGAAAGTTCAAGCAAACGCAGACGGCACCCTAACGGTGAGTGATATGCTCAACCGTCATCAGATGAAGCAGATTGGCGAGCTGCTGTTCGTGGATGAAGGGGGGAATCCGCTGGCCTTCAAAGCGGATAATGAAGGTCATATCCTCTATATGAAATACTCCAATCTATATAGCTATGCTACCAAACTCCCGGAGAATCCAGCCGGATTTCCGGATGTGCCGGCCAATCATCCGTATGCCGGCTATATTCTGAGCCTGCGGTCACTGGGCTTCTTGACAGAGGAGCTTTCGGAGCCGTTTGAGCCTGAGCAAAAAGTTACCCGCGGAGCGTTCATCCATACGTTTAATACGATATGGAGCATCCCGGAGTCATCGAATCCGTCCTTATTCAAGGACACCGGTAATTCACTGTACGGGCAGGATATTCAAGCTGCTGTCGAGGCTGGCATGCTGAATGGAACCGGGAACGGGTTGTTCGAGCCGGACCGTCCGATTCTGCGCGAAGAAGCGGCAGCAATCGTCTACCGCCTGCTTACAGCAACAGGGATCAGGGTACCGGGTTCTACAGCCGTGCTTGCACCGGGTACGTCGGAGTGGGCTGCCGATGCTGTCCGTTCAATTGTTAGCTGGAAGCTGCATGGACCGGAGGTTACGGAGCCTTACGGCATATCCGACTACGGTTCACAACGTGCGCTGAGCAAACAGGAGATGGCGGCTCTGCTGTTCCGCATGCTGCTGCCGCAATAAGAACATACAGGGAGAAGGGGCGATTCATCCGCTCCTTTTTTTGTGCTGCAGGTAATTTTCACATGGCCTGTTAACTTTGTAATGGTATTTCTTATAATTCCATGCGACAATGCCATTCTGGAGGGATGAAGCATGAATGATGAATACACGGTTCAGTTAGCGGAATTATCAGATCTCGATTCCTGGATGCACATGATTGATATCGTCCGCGATAACTTTCCGGGTATAGATACGGATGAATTACTGGCAGGCTACAGGCAGACGGTAATTAAGAATATGAACAGGCGAACTGCGGTGTGTGCCAAGCTTGCCGATGAGGTAGTTGGACTTCTGTTATTTTCATATAATGCCAAGTGCCTCTCCTGTATGGCTGTCCATCCTGAACACCGGAGACAAGGTATTGCTGAAGCTATGATTCAGCGGATGCTGCCGTTATTTCCGGAGGATGCGGATATCTCTGTAATAACCTTTAGGGAGAATGACAGCAAGGGGATTGCCCCGCGTTCATTGTATAGAAAAATCGGCTTTACCGAAGCGGAGCTGGTGGAAGAATTCAATTACCCTCATCAGAAATTTTTCCTGCAGAATAGGGGAGTGCAGAGTTGAATTTAGCCTGGAGGACGTTTGATAAATAAAAACCTGAGAATGAAAGGACAATGAATCACATTATGAATTTGAAGCCGTTAACCAAAAGTATCACCTTCATGCAAGCCCTGGCCCTTGTGGTCGGGATGATTATCGGATCAGGGATCTTTCTGAAGCCCGGGATTGTGCTGAATAACGCGGGAACTCCATGGATGAGTATCCTGGCCTGGGGTGCCGGGGGGATTATTACACTGGCTTCGGCGCTGAGCGTGGCGGAAATTGCTGCCGCGATTCCGAAGTCAGGAGGTTTGTATACATATTTAAGTGAATTGTATGGCGGGGTATTCGGCTACCTGCTCGGCTGGGTGCAGGCTGTGATCTCCTATCCGGCTTCTGTTGCCGCGCTGGCGATTGCTTTTGCCACATACTCCGGCTACTTCCTGCCGCTGAATCACTGGCAGCAGAAGCTGCTGGCCGTGGGTATTCTGGCTTTCATTCTGCTGATGAACGTCATCGCCACAAGGTTCGGCGGAATCATCCAGACTGTGGCAACTGTGGGCAAGCTGATTCCGGTAGCGGGCATCGTAGGCGTAGGCTTGTGCTCGGATCTGGCTCCCGGCTTTGGAGGAATCAGTGCATCAGCGGCAGGCGCGGGCTTCGGGGCGGCGGTTCTGGGCACACTCTGGGCGTATGACGGCTGGATCAGCGTGACCAATATGGCGGGTGAAATTAACAATCCGGCCAAAACACTGCCAAAAGTCATTTCGATCGGCGTTATATTTGTAATTGCTGTATATGTATTGTTCAACATTGCAGTGTTCAAAGCGCTGCCCTATGATCAGATTATTTCCTCCCAGACTCCGGGTGCAGATGCGGCAGAAGCACTGTTCGGCAGCGGCGGCGGAGCTTTTATTACAGCAGGCATCATTGTCTCCGTATTGGGAGCGCTGAACGGGTATCTGATGACCGCTGCGCGGGTGCCGCAGGCGATGGGGGAGAAGCGGCAGATTCCATTTTCCCGGGTGCTCAGCAATATTCATCCGAAGTTCCAGACTCCGGCGAATGCGCTTATTTTTCAGAGTGTGCTGGCGGTGATCTACATCTTCTCGGGTACCTTCAATACGCTGACAGACCTGCTGGTGTTTGTCCTGTGGATTTTCTTTACGATGGGTGTGTTCGGCGTGTTCATCCTGCGCAAGAAAATGCCGCATGAACCAGGCCGCTACCGCGTGCCGCTCTATCCGTTCACCCCGATACTTGGCGTGGCAGGCGGAATCTATATTCTGGCCAGCACGATCATCAGTGATCCGCTGCGTTCGCTGGTGGGGATCGGCATTACGCTGGCCGGACTCCCGATTTATTATGTGATGATCCGGAAAAACCGTGTATAGAGTAAGTTCGCAGATTGTCCGAGGGTAAGCTGAATATGAAATAAACTGCGCAGTGCGGGGTGCTTCAGGGCTTTGTACTGCAGCAGTTAACAGCTGAGCAAGAGGAAATATAATTATTTGTTGACAGGGGCAGTTATATTAAGTATACTATGAAAGTATCTTTTGAGCGGGTGTTCACAGCTTAGAGATTATCGTCTTGTAGATCAGAATACATAGACAACATACGGACTCTTAGCTCAGTTGGTAGAGCAGTAGACTCTTAATCTATTTGTCCAGGGTTCGAGCCCCTGAGAGTCCATCACACAAGAAACGGCAGAGATGCCGTTTTTTTTGTCGTTTAAGGCGTGAATAATAAAGTTGGAATATCGCTGAAGAGGCGGCTAAGGCATCCGGGAGTAGCATTGGTGAGGGTTAGGCTGTATGAGCGCCGGGAATAGTTATGGATTTTCTCCACTTGCTGATGAATGGAGGGGCCCTGAGCGGACAGCAGTTGGATAAACAGCACTTAATTTGCGGTAAATGCCATAAAGTAGATTGGATGTGAGAAATTAAGTGACGTTTCTCCAACTAAAATCCTGAAATTAGTCAAAAGAGCGAAATTAAGATACGTTTTTCCATTTAATACTCTATATACTGGTTAAACTACGGCGGCAATCTCTAAGCACGACTCATTTATTAGCATTAGCCTATACTCAATTCGGTAGCGTAGTTTGCTGATTCGCTTGAAATTAAACTTGATCATGCTTGTCAGAACAGGAGCTAGCAATGCTCTGCAATCTGTACTTCGAAGCCATCTGGGTCCAGAATGTAAAAGAACCGCAGATGCGGATTCGGCGAGACGGGTCCGCGTGCTACCGGAATTCCCTCGTTACTAAGCTCCTTCATAGCCTCGTCCAGTGAACCTGCCTCGAAACCTACTGAAACACCGCACTCCGGCTTTAGCGCCTGATCACTTCCCTGAATAAGCTCGATCTTCGGTTGTCCTTCTGCACCCAGCATGACAAATTGCCTGCCTCTGCTCTCAAATCTGCGCTCAATGGGAAGGCCCAGAATCCTGTGATAGAAATCAAGCGAAGCCTCCAGATCGCGCACTCTGAGCGTAATCCAGTTCATACTCAAGTTCATGATTCTCATATCCTTTGCTGTGAATTTTGGTAGTGTCTATTATACGCTATGTGTACGGCTTTTTTAACATACACAGTCTGCCGGTAACGTTATAATCTATCTGGAATGATTCTGTTATATTGCCGGAGGCCGGAAGATGAGGAAGTATGTGCTGCTCTTGATATTTCTAGTACTTATGGGACTGCTGGCCTTCATAGGAACGATATGGCGCGAGGGTCCGCAACAAGATGTGCCTGAATTAACAGCGGCCCGGAAGCGGGAGGATTTTGAATATCTGGCCAAGCTCGTGAAGGAGGTTTATCCGCTGGATAAGGCGCTTGAGCAGGATAAAGGTCTTGAGAATATGGACGTAATCAGTCAGGCATTCATAACCCGGGCCGGGGAATCTGCCGACAATGCTGAATTTCTCCGGCTGTTCTATGAATACATGACATTCCTGGGGCAAGCCGGCCATGCACAGGTGGTCTTTGATGAACCGTACAATCCTATGCTTGCTTTCTTCTATAACATTGATAAACAAGCCTACCGCTCCAGAGACTACTGGCTTAACATGGCGTCCGGTGTGGAGATGTATGTGCACAGCAAAGCAGACATCCACTATGAGCAGGGTAAATATGTGCTGGCGCAGGATTATCAGGCGAGAGAGACTCTTTTTCCACAAGGTTCAATAATTGAGCGAATTAACGGGCTGGCCGTTGAGGATTATGTTAAGTCTTTGCAGACACAGCTTCATCTGGTTTGGGATGCTGCGCTTCATCGGGGATACCTGCAGACGCTACTTAGTGCTGATCCGGGGAACGGTGCTTGGATGATTGAAGCGGTCCGCCCGGATGGCAAGATGGCCAAGGGGGATTTCTTGGTGTACAAGGGATATGCGGCGCCATACCGGAATGAACAGCCTGACAGCAATGTTATCCCCGTTGAGCTGAATGACCAGACCGGATATATAAGGATTTTTAGCTTTGCAGATATGTATAAGGAGCAGGACGGACTGGTTATTCAGGATTTCATGAAGAAGTCGGGAGGGAAATACAGTAAGCTGATTATTGATCTAAGGAGGAACGGCGGCGGTGATGATGATTATTGGGCGGATAATCTGCTGAAGCCTTTGTTAAAAGCGCCCGTGGATTACGAGCAATCCGCAAGCGTGAAGAAATCATTCGGTGAACGTTTTGGGCTGCGGTTTCGCCTGTACAAACAATTCGTCAGCTCTACTCTTACCAATAAGGACAGATATGACGTAACAGAGGTTAAGAAAGAGCAGCTCCCGGGAGTAGACTCTGCGGACTGGGACACTTATACGGTGACCAAGCACTGGCAGCCGGAAGATTCTTTTCTCTTTGACGGAAAGGTATACGTGCTTGCAGACGGTGACAGCTTCTCGGCAGCAGACAACTTCACAGCCGCTGTCAGCAAGCTGGGCCTGGGAACGGTGGCCGGAACGAATACGGCGGGTGGAGCCTGTGTCTATATGGAGCCTTACAGGTACGCTCTGCCGAACAGCGGGATTATATTTAAACTCGAAACGGACCTGAACAGCAACGCCGAAGGCCGGATTAATGAAATCTACGGGACTGCGCCGGATGTGCTGATGGACGAATCCCGCTATCCAACGGCCTATCCGGAGAGTTATGAACCTGAGGTTTTGAAGAATGAGGAGTGGATCCGCAAGGTTATGCTGAGTCTATAATGGATTGTGAGTTCTAAGTACATATTAGGAGGATTTGGTAATGAATATAACACCAGTAATACATGGCGGAAAAACGATAGCCGTAGTGAGCGGCAGCGAGACCTTAGTCAGTGATGTTCAGGATGCGCTGGATCTAATGGCAACGGTACGGTATGAAGTCGATTGCGACCGGATTGTCATACATAAAGCTCTGCTGAGTGAAAGCTTTTTTGATTTGAAGACACGGCTGGCCGGTGAGATTCTACAGAAGTTCATCAATTATCAGCTGAAGGTGGCGGTAGTAGGAGATCTCAGTGGATACACGAGCCGGAGTCTGCGTGACTTCATTTATGAATGCAATAACGGGAAGGATGTTTTTTTCCTGGCGGATGAGCAGCAGGCGGTTGAGCAGTTAAGTAAGGTGTAGGTTCACATAATAAGGAATAATACAAACTCCGATCCGGCTGGATCGGTTTTTTTGTATTTTCCAGTGAGGCAGGAGAACAATATGCGCTAAAAAGACATTACGTCTATACCGTCACTATTAAATTTGAATACTACTATATTGAAAAATAGTTTTATATCAATCTGAGTGAAAGGGGAGTGGTGACGATGAGCTTATTATCTACGGGACCGATTGAGAACAATGTCTCAGCCTCAACCGGAGTAAGACCTACGCAGCAGGTGACAGTCAAAGTCGATAACAGAAGCAGTGTCTCCAGTTCGACGGTTGTGGTCGAAGGCTATTTTTTGGATGGGACAAGAACGTTGTATGTGAGTGAGATTCTGAACCTGGTCCCGAATCAAGTGATAACCAGAACTTATTACGCGAATTTGGATGCCTTTGAATTTCTTTTCACCACATCTGCTTCCGTGAACGATGAGATCCAGATCTCTATATGGGGAAAAGATGCTACGGGTAATTTGGTGACGGCGCACAGGCTGGTTTCCGCTGAATTATTAGGAACAGTGACGGGGGTGACGGGAGCCACGGGAGCCACGGGGGCCACGGGAGTGACTGGAGTGGCGGGAGCGACTGGGGTGACGGGAGTAGCTGGAGTGACGGGAGCCACGGGAGCTACGGGAGTAGCTGGAGTGACAGGAGTGACTGGTGCGACTGGAGCCACGGGTGCCACGGGAGTGGCTGGTGCGACTGGAGCCACGGGAGTGGCGGGTGCGACTGGAGCCACGGGAGTAGCGGGAGCGACTGGTGCAACGGGTGCGACTGGAGCTACGGGAGTGACTGGGGCGACTGGAGCTACGGGAGTTACAGGAGCTACGGGTGCGAGTGGAGAGACCGGAGCCACAGGAGTTACCGGAGCCACGGGAGTTGCTGGTACGACAGGAGCCACGGGAGCTACGGGAGTGACTGGAGTGGCGGGTGCGACAGGAGCAACGGGGAGTGCCGGTTCAACCGGAGCTACAGGATCTGCGGAGCCCGCCTCGGTTAATCTGATGTACGTGACCAACAACGGTGGCGATAATATTTCTGTGATAGACGGGAATACGAATACTGTTGTAGCTACGATTGCAGTAGGTGCAGGGCCGTTTGGTGTAGAGGTGAACTCTGTAACCAACCGGATTTATGTAGCCAATGAGGATAGCGGGAATGTCTCGGTGATAGATGGAAGCACCAATACGGTTATAGCTACTGTTACTGTGGGGACTACACCAAACGGGGTGAGGGTAAATTCCAATACCAACCGGATTTATGTTACGAATTCAGGGAGTGATAATGTCTCAGTGATTGACGGGGGCAGCAATGAAGTGATTGCCAGTGTGGCCGTGGGAGCCGGGCCATTCGGTGCATGGGTGAACCCGATCACCAACCGGATCTATGTAGCAAATACAGGCAGCAATAATGTCTCTGTCATCAGCGGAATATCCAATGCCGTTATTGCTACGGTTGCTGTTGGGGCTGTTCCTGTAGGAGTAACGGTGAATACCCGTACCAACCGGATTTATGTGACAAATTCAAACAGCAGCAATGTTTCGGTGATCAGCGGTTTGTCAAATACCATTATCGCTACGGTTCCGGCAGGTATAGTACCAAGCGGCATCGGATTGAATCCTAACACTAATCTGATTTACTCCGCCAATCAGGGCAGTAACAATGTGTCCGTCATTAACGGAAGTACCAATACCGTTGCCGCCACCATTACAGTGGGGATCAGTCCGCTCGGTGTAGCGGTAAATCCTCTGACCAATGGTGCATATGTGGCGAATGCCGGGAGCAATACGATCTCCGTTATCGACGGGAACAGAAATACTGTCACTTCCAGCATAACAGTAGGTACCACCCCTTTAGGAGTAGGGATCAATCCTTAACAAGAGGTGAGCGCGATGATTACGATTAGTCTGTGCATGATAGTGAGGAACGAGCAAGCTACACTGGAACGATGTATACACTCTGTACAGGAGGCGGTGGATGAAATCATCATTGTGGATACCGGATCAACGGACAGCACCAAAGAAATAGCCGGGCGATGGACGCCTCATGTCCGGGATTATAAGTGGAAGCATCATTTCGCCGATGCCCGGAACTATTCATTTGAGCAAGCGGCAATGGATTATATCTTGTGGCTTGATGCAGATGATGTGTTGCTGCCTGCGGAGCTGCAGAAGCTGTTGGAGCTCAAACATTCTCTGTCTCCTGACATTGATCGGGTGTCTATGCCCTATCACTGCGACTTTGATGAATACGGGCATGCCACATTAAAGGTCCGGCGCGTAAGGCTGGTCAGACGCTCCCGGAATTACGAGTGGACCGGGGCGGTGCATGAGGATTTGTCGATAGAAGAAGGCGGCTGTCTGGACAGTGATATTGTGATCACTCATCGGAAGAATCATAGCCGTTCAGATACTAAGCGGAACCTGAGAATTTATGAACTGCTATTGTCCTCCGGGGTGGAATTTACAGCACGGGATACGTTGCATTATGCCATGGAGCTGCATCAGCATAGCTTCTATGAACAGGCAGTTCTCTATTACCAGCAATTCATAGACTCTAATCAACGTACAATAGAAGATATAATTCATGTCTGTTCGAAATTGGCAGATTGTTATTACCACATGGGCAACCGGGATAAGGAGCAGGAGTGGATATTCAAATCGTTCACCTACGATATTCCCCGTCCGGAATTCTGCTGCCGGCTGGCTTATTTCTTTTTGGAAAAGGAGCAATTTCAACAGGCGGTGTACTGGTATAAGCTGGCTATCGAATCGCCGCCGCCTGTTAATCCTTGGGCCATCTCAAATGATGTGGCCAGAACATGGCTGCCCCACATGCAGTTGGGGATGTGCTACTACCACCTTAATGCGTATGAACTATCCTATCATCATAACAAGATAGCCTCCGGATACCTCCCGGATGATCAGAGGATTCTCAACAATCTTATTCTGTTGGAGAATGAGATTCTAAAGGTTAAGGAGCAGCCCGATTTGCGTTTGACAACCTTTCCATGTTGAAGCACAATAAAAAGGTGATGATGTAAATTTAAGTGGTGCAGGGAGAATAATACATGAATAATAAATCAGGTCGTCAGTCCTTCCGGGAAAGATTGGATTATATGGTAAGCAAGCTCCGCACAGATATTCTTAGCGGTATTCTGCAGCCGGGAGCGTATCTTCCTGCCGAGAGCCTGCTGGCCAAACAGTTTGAGCTCAGTAACAAATCCGTCCGCAGAGGACTGGATGTCCTTGTACAAGAAGGTCTGATTCTGAAGATTGACCGTGTAGGCAGCGTGGTAATGGAGTCGGTCAGGGAGCGGATCCGCATCCATTTCGGCTGCAGCTCTTCCCTGACCAAGGACTTCAAGCTGGACGATCTCATAGCAGAATTCCACCGGCTGCATCCCGGGATTCATGTTCTGCCGCTCGCCTTGAATGACTTCGATCATGTGAATTCGGCCTTGGAGCTGATGAATAACGGAATGCTCGATGTGTTGTCCCTCAACAGCACCCAGTTTCAGGAGATGGCCGAGAACGGGTCCGCAGAGCTGCTGGAGGCGCTGGAGCCCGATCCGGGGCTGTATCCGATTACCAGCGAAGCCTTTTTGCATGAGGGACAGCTGTTTGCGTATCCGATTTCCTTCTCTCCGGTGGTGCTCTGCTATAACAAAGCCCATTTCCGTGAGGCGGACCTGCCTGAACCGGACAGTTACTGGACCTGGGATGATCTGATGGAGTCGGCACGGCAGCTGTCGGAGAAACGGGGGCGGCATGCCGTGTATTTTGTACCCGCCTCCGAGAACCGCTATTCGGTGTTTCTGCTGCAGAGCGGAATCCGGATCACGGAGGACGGAGGACACCATCCCACACTGAGTCCCGAGACCGCCAATAGTCTGGATATATACAGCAGGCTGGTGAACAATCATCAGATATTCCCCAAATATCTGGCCGGCAATCACGAGGATGAGACGATATCGCTGTTTGTGCAGGAGCAGGTATCGATGATCCTGGCGACCTACTACAATCTGAACGAGTTCAAGGATCTTCCCCTGGATTATGACTTGGCCCCGCTTCCAACGCTCAAAGCTAGGGACCCGCAAAAAACACTGCTCGTCACCATCGGTGCGGCTGTTGTGGGGAACTCCAGGCAGAAAGAGGCTGCACGGCAATTCGTCAGCTTCCTGGCTTCGGCAGAGGCGCAGCGGATGATCCGCGAACGTTCGGTCAGTATTCCGGCACGCAAACGGATTGCTGAAATGACCGTGGATGATCATTTGAACCGTCCTTCGAGATATCTGATGTACAGAGAGTTGTTTCCAACATTTTCATACCTCAGAGATCTGGGGCTTCCTATTGCTGTACTGCAAAGCTTCCGCAAGCTTTTGAATGCGTATTGGTCCAGAATGATTGATGAAACCTCTATGTATGAGGAAATGGGCCGGCTGATTGCAGAAGAAAACAGGGCGAAAGCGGATAGGTCAGCGGATACGTCCACCTGAGTGCGGCTGCAGCGGTTCTGGGTCGGAGATTAAGCGTGATGATAGCGGGATTCTGCTATTATTACGCTTTTTTGCTGTGTTTACTACTAGAACTGGTGTAAAAAGAAAACATGAAATGAAAACAATGAAATATTTCATATCAATTCATGTTAGCTTTTTCACAATATTAAGATGGAAAATTCGATTGATGAAATATTAATGTGATGTATAATTACATAAATGCTGATAAATAGTCAAAATTTAATTGACTTCAATGGAAGGTGAAAATATAATATATACATCAGATGTATATCAGTAATGCGAAAGTATAGATCTGAATAGCTTGGATGTGAATCAAAAAGAAGTCAAGATTGAGAAAAACGTCACAATTATTGAGAAATGTACAGGCTGAAGGAGAAAAACAAGAGGAAAGGCGCTGATAGCTATTCCGTAAAAACGAAATGTTGATGTACTGTTGATTCCCTTATCGTGTGTTAGTAAATATCTCATAGGAATTATCTTACTTTTACTTATTAATAGGGGGCTGAATTATGAATGTTGCTAAAAGGAAGCTAGCTCTGCTGTTGCCGGTCCTGACACTGCTCGTTACACTGGTGTCCGCCTGTGGAGGGTCAAACAATAATGGAGGCAACGCCGCTGAACCATCGGCCTCTTCGGGTACTCAGAGTGAAACGGCTGCTCCTGTTGAAGGAAGCCGGTCCGTTGGCGGCCTTCAGGTACCGATTGTGGCGGACAAGCTGGAGCTGTCCCTTTGGTCCCCGAGCGGGGGCAATTTCCGCGGAACCGATTTTAATGAGAAGTACTCCTTTCAGCAAATGGAAGAGAACACCAACATTCATATCAACTTTCAGCACAGTACAGAAGCCAGCGCAGAAGCATTCAGTCTGCTGATGTCCTCCGGCAAGCTTCCGGATATTATCTATAACGATCTGTGGGGGACGGACTCCGGCAAATACGGCACTCAGGGAGCGCTCCTTCCACTGGAAGATCTGATTGACCAATATGCACCGAACTTCAAAAAGCTCCTCGATGACCACCCGGATATCCGGGGACAAATCACTTCGCCTGAAGGGCATATCTATTATCTGCCGAACCTCGTACTCGATTCCCAGGACTTGACCCAAATGTTCCCACAGGTCCGCAGTGACTGGGTGGAGAAGCTGGGACTCCAGATGCCGCAAACTACAGAAGACTGGTATAACATGCTTAAAGCCTTTAGGGAGCAGGATCCCAATGGTAATGGCAAAAAAGATGAAATTCCGCTCGTCACCGTCAATCTGGAGAACATAATGATGCTGTTCGCACCGGCCTTTGGTGTCGAATACGGGTTCTTCGTGGATAACGGTGAAGTGAAATTCGGGCCTAATGATCCGCGGTTCAAGGATGTTGTTGCCTATCTGAACCGTCTATATGAAGAACAGCTGCTGGACCCGAACTATCTGGTGGACACGACGTTCCAGACGCTGACCGAGAAGGTGACCACGGATGTGGCCGGTGCCTGGTTCGGCTGGTCGGGGTCCTACATGGGGAACTTCACAACGCTGATGGAAGGCAAGCATGACACCTTCAAAATTGCAGCAGCTATTCCTCCAAAGGGGCCTAACGGTGATCAGCGCCATGTCTCCTTCCGCTGGCAGGCTGCGGCCCATGGACTTGCCGTATCCTCAAAGACTGCACATCCCGAAGAAGTGATGAAGTGGCTGGACTACCAGTATTCTGAAGAAGGCATTCTGCTGAACAATTTCGGGGTGGAAGGCAAGTCTTATGATCTGGTGAACGGCGAGCCGGTATATAAGGAAGAGGTTACTCATCCTACCAACGGGCTGACGAATACGCAGGAGCTGCTGAATCATACCATCGGCGGCGGAAGCTGGGCTACAGTGGCTGACACCCGTTATGCCGAACAGATCCGTGAAGCGAACGGACAAACGGAGAATCCGCTGGAGATTTACAAGGATTATATTGACTTTGACGCGAAGCTGCCGCCAGTACAATTCACGGCTGAAGAAAATGAAATTGTGGTTCCGCTTATGGCTGACATTCAGACCTATGTGGCTGAAACGATCAATGCCCAGATTATGGGACGCCAGAGCTTTGAGGATTATGACAAAGTCATGAAGCAGCTGGAGCAAATGGGGATTGGTGAGGTGTTGAAGCAGTACCAGGCTGCATATGAGCGTTTTAAAGGAAAATAAGCGGAGCAGGGCTGTCTTAGCCGGGCGGGCTGCGGATATTCCGGCAGCCTCCTGGCACTAAGATAACCGGTACCCTCGCCTCTGTCCGGGAAAGGAGCCCCCTATGGCAGTACCCGTAAATGCAATCAAGGCTAAAAGCAGGAAACAGCAGACGAAACGGAGTTCCTTTTCGCTGAAGCGTATGATGGCTAACCGTTATCTCTATCTCATGCTGCTGCCTACTGTGCTGTATTTCCTCATTTTTGAATACAAACCGATGTACGGGGCGATAATCGCCTTCAAAGATTTCAATCCTTTCGCAGGTGTAGCCGGCAGCCCCTGGGTGGGCTTCAAAAATTTCGAAAAGTTTTTTGAGAGCTATTATTTCTTCCGTTTGCTCAAGAACACCTTCCTAATGAGCTTTTATTCGCTGCTGTTCATTTTTCCGGCTTCGCTGGTCTTTGCGCTTTTGCTTAATGAGCTGCGGATCAAAAAGCTGAAGTCTTTCCTGCAGACGGTGTCATATCTTCCGCATTTTGTTTCACTAATTGTCATCTGCGGAATGATTATTGACTTCACGAAACCCGGAGGCATTATCAACAGCCTGCTGCTCGGCATCGGAATTATCTCTGAGCCGATTCAGTTTCTAATCCTGCCGGAATGGTTCCGCACCATTTATGTCGGTTCAGGCATGTGGCAGAGCCTGGGCTGGAACTCTATCATCTATCTGGCAGCCTTGTCCGGCATTAACCCGAGCCTCTATGAGGCTGCAGTGGTCGATGGGGCCGGGCGCTGGAAGCAGCTTACCCATATTACACTGCCGGGAATTCTGCCCACAGTGCTGATCCTGTTGATTCTGAATGTCGGGACCCTGCTGAATGTGGGCTGGGACAAAATTATATTGCTGTATAATCCGGGAACCTACGTCACGGCAGACGTCATCTCCACCTTTGTCTACAGACGCGGTGTCATGGAAGCCGATTACAGCTTCTCGGCGGCGGTGGGACTGTTCAACTCCGTGATCAACTTTACGCTGCTGGTGCTGGCGAACCGGATCAGCCGGAAGACCACCGAGAGCAGCTTATGGTGAGAAGGGCTATGCTTCCGAAGCAAGTTTAATTACGCTGTTCACACAGGAAGTATAGCTCCATTAAACTCTTAGGAGGGAAGACAGTGGTAATCAAACGCAGCATTCCGGAACTGATATTTGACAGCTGCAATGTTCTGTTCCTAATCTTCTGTTCCTTCCTGTTCCTGTATCCCATGTGGTATGTACTGGTATCCTCGTTCAGTGATGCGCATGCCATCGCCGCGGGCGAGATCAGCTTCTGGCCGAAGGGCTTTAATGTGGATGCGTACAAGCTGGTTTTTGAGGACCAGCGGATCTGGACCGCTTACGGAAATACGTTCATTTATGTCATCGCGGGCACTTTTATCAACCTGGTACTTACCACACTTGGCGCTTATCCGCTGTCCAGAAAAAATCTGGAGGGGCGCAGCCTGATTATGGCGTTCATCGTGTTCACGATGTTCTTCAGCGGGGGGCTGATCCCGGCCTATCTGAATGTGCGTGAGCTCGGACTGTACGATACAAGATGGGCGTTGCTGCTGCCGGGCGCGGTTAGTGCTTTTAACCTGATCGTAATGCGGACCTTCTTCCAGTCCATACCTGAGAGCCTCGTGGAATCGGCCAAAATCGACGGTGCCCATGACTTCCGCATTCTGCTGCGGATTGTACTGCCGTTATCGATGCCTGTACTGGCGGTAATGACGCTGTTCTATGCGGTGGGACACTGGAACAGCTGGTTCTCGGCGATGATTTATTTGCAGGACCGTGATCTGTTTCCGCTGCAGCTGATTTTGCGGGAAATTCTGATTCAGTCCTCCGCGCAGAATATGCTGGCCGGCGTTACGCAGGATGAGGTGTTCCGCATCAGTGAATCTATCAAGTTCGCGACGATTATTATCGCAACGGTGCCTATTCTGATGATCTATCCGTTTTTGCAGAAGTATTTCGTCAAGGGCGTCATGATCGGAGCGCTGAAAGAGTAAGCGGACAAGAGAGAGAAACAGAGCAGAAACAGGGCAAAAACAGAGCATAAATAGAGAAAACAACATTCGCACCGTAATCTGCGCGAAGCAGTCGGGAGGAGAGAGGCTATATGAAGGCGGTACTATCCCAGAATGGTGAAATTAACGTGGCTGAGATTCCCGCTCCGGTGCTGGAGGACGGATTCGTGCTCGTTGAGACAGAATATTCGGCCATCAGTCCCGGAACAGAAATGATGATGAATGGTGCTCACCGCCCGAAACCCATAGTTCTCGGATATAGTGCAGTAGGGATCATCCGGTCCCGGGGACAGGGAATGGAGCATTGGCCAGTTGGTCAGCGGGTGGCCTGTTACGGGGGACCTTATGCGAAACACGCGGAATGGCTGCTGATGCCACAGCATCTCATGGTGCCGGTTCCGGAGCATGTCAGTCCGGTGGAAGCATCAACGGTGGGTCTTGGAGCCATCGCAGTGCATGCCGTAAGGCAGGCTGACCTGCAGTTCGGCGAGACGCTGGTACTGATTGGAGCAGGGATTCTCGGCCAGCTGATTGCGCAAATTGCCAGGGCTGCCGGCTGCCGGGTCATCGTCTATGATCTGCTTGAAGCGCGCTGCAGCGTCGCTGAGAGCCTGGGCATCCGCCACATTGCAGTGAGTCCGGAGCAGGTCAGCTCGCATCTGGAACAATTGACGGCGGGAATGGGAGCGGATGCCGTAATGATCTGTGCCGGGGGCAAATCCGGCGGGCTTGTCGATCAGGCGCTGGAATGGGTGAGGAACCAGGGGAAGGTGCTGCTGGTGGGAGATGTGAAGGCGGACTTCTCGCGGGAGCTGATGTTCGGGAAGGAAGCGCAGGTACTGATCTCCAGAGCAGGCGGTCCGGGCCGTTACGATCCTGTCTATGAAAAGCAAGGGATTGATTATCCTTACGGCTACGTCCGCTGGACCGAAGGACGCAACATGGCGGAATACATCCGGCTGATCGCTGAAGGCGATATTCAGGTAGGACCGCTGATCAGCAAGGTGTTCCCCCTGGAGCGTTCAGCCGATGCGTTCTTACAGTATGCACAATCTCCGGCAGAGCTGCTGGGGGCGGTGCTTGCTTATCCTGTAACCGGTGTTCAGGAGGCCGAGCCTGCTGCAGCCCAAGCCCGGGAGGGGCAATAATCATGGAGGCGCTGCGGATCGGCGAGCCGCTGAACGGGCTTGCGGTATGGGCATCGGCCTATGGCAAGCGGCAGGGGCAAGACCGGATCTATGCCGTATCCTCCGGCAGTCCCTGCATGCTGTTTGTACTTGATCCTGCTGGTACCGAGCCGGTGCAGCAATTCGCGCTGGAAGGCTCGGATCATTGCTGGGGAGTGGTTGCGGCGGCCAGCGGAATCTACATCGGCGGCAGCGGGATTCTCTACAGATTTACGCATGAACAGGGCATCGAGAACCTGGGGGAGATGATTCCAGGCGAATTCTACACCTGGCGGCTTGCCGCCGACAACGCAGGCAACATCTATGGAGGCTGCTATCCCGGCGGCAAAGTCTTTCGATATAACCCGTCCACGGGACAGTTCAGAGATTACGGTGTCATGGTAGACGGGGAGCAATACGCCCGGTGCATGCAAGCCTGGAAGGGCAAGCTGTACGTGGGGGCCGGAACCCGGTGTCCGCATATTGTGGAACTGGACACAGAGACAGGTGAACGGACTGAGATCAGTCTGCCGGAAGAGAGCCGCACAGAGCAGCTGGTGTATGATCTGAATATTGTACACGGGAAGCTGATAATTCGGATAACACCGAGTTCGAGATTGTATATCTATGATCTGAAGCTGCGCCGGTGGGAGAATTCTATCGATCATGTAAGTGGACTCAGTGTGTCGCCGCCTGACCGTCACGGGAACATCTATTTCATCAAGGATGATGTTCTGCAGCGTTATGCATTGGCAACGGGCGTGCTTACCCCTACTTCATTTGACATGCCGGAACCGGCAGGAGACTACGGCTGGCTGGAGGGCCATCCGCTGAATCCGCAGGGCAGCTGCCTGGCAGGTGTGCACAGGGACGGGACCTGCTGGATATATGATCCGGAGCATGATCGGCACACGGTCATGGATTTCATGCTGCAGGGGCAGCCGGTTCACCTGCAGTCCCTGGCCTGGGGGCCGGAAGGGAAGCTGTATACCGGCGGTTATTTCGCCGGGGGATTGGCCAGTTACGATCCGGCCACCTCGGAAATCGTTTCCCGCCGGGGGATCGGGCAGATCGAGGGCATGATGGAAGCCGGCGGCATTATGTATCTGGGAGTGTACCCCAAAGCGAATATCTTCGCCTATGACCCGTCACGGGAATGGAATCCCGGCCTTAATCCCAGGCTGGCTTTCTCCCTGCAAGGCGAAGAACAGGACCGTGCTTTTGCCTGGACCCGGGCAGGAGAAGAATTGGCTATCGGAACCGTACCGTCCTACGGCCGTCATGGAGGTGCGTTAACCCTGTTGCATCCAGAAACTGGGGCGCGTGAAGTATTCAGGGGGCTGCTGCCGCAGCAGAGCATCGTGTCACTGGCTGCAAGTGAAGACCTTTTGTTCGCCGGAGGCTCTGTCTGGGGAGGGCTCGGCATAGCGCCGGAGCGGACGGAAGCGTCCCTGATGATCTGGGATGTGAACAGCCGCCGCAAGGTGTGGGAGGGCGTTCCGGTACCGGGTGAAAAGGCCATCCCGGCGCTGGCGCTGGATGATGAGGGCAAGGTATGGGGACTCACTGCAGGGCTGCTTTTCCTGTTTAATCCGCTAACGCTGGAGACTGAAAGGACGATTCCGGTATGTCCGGCGGATTGGGAAGGAATGACCCACTTCTGGCGGGGAGGCAACGAGCTGCTGTACAGGGAAGGCATATTGTACGGGACCGCAATGAACACACTGTTCCAATATGATGTGCGCCAGGGCAGGCTTGAGGTGCTGGACGACGATGCCCGGCTGCTTGCGGTGGACGTCGAAGGCGGACTGTTTTTTGCCAGAACAACCGCGCTGTACCGGATGCAGGCCTTGGCGGCAAGTCAGGAGAAATCATGAAAATCCTATATTTCTATAAATTTTGCCTGCTGGGCGGAGTCACCACGCAGCTGGCGAACAGGCTTAAGTTTCTGCGGGGCCGTGCGGAGGTGCATTTTGCTTTTCTTGAGGACTACGGCGGAGCCGGCGCTTTTGAAGGCTATGCGAATGTCCGTATCCTCGGAACAACTGATGAAATCAGGAGCTACATTAAGGTGCATGACTTTGACGTAATCATCACCATTGATACCTATGAGCTGTATGAAGCGCTGGGCCCGGCGGAAGAACGGAAGCTGATCATTCACGAGGTGCACACCACCTATGAAGAGCCCTTGCGGAAGCTGGCTGAATCCAGGGATACCCTGCCCTTTCACTATGTCATCACACCCTCTGCGTATATGAAGGAAATGCTGGAGGGAATCGGGATTACAGATGCTTGTCATATCAATAACTGCCTGGATACGGAATTATTCAAATACGAACCCCTCTCTGGCGAGCGGCCGCCTACCATTCTGTGGGTAGGCAAGCTGGACCGGCATAAAAACTGGGAGTCCTTCATGAACATAGCAGGCAGGCTGAATGCGCAATTCCCGGACCTGCTGTTCCTGCTTGTCGGCGGTTACACCGCTCCCGAAGAAATTACCGGCAAACTCCGGGCGAGAGTGCAGGAGCTGGGAATCCGGAATTTTGAGTGGCTGCCCAAAGTGGATTATGAAGAGATACACCATTATTATTCAGCGGTTGCCGGGAGTGGCGGGGTGTATGTCAGTACTACCAGCAATGAATCCTTCGGGATGACCGTCCTGGAGGCGATGGCCTGCCGGTGTCCGGTTGTCGTGCCGGAGGTCGGAGCGTTGCCTGAGCTGCTGGACGATGAGCTGAGTGTATCGCTGTATGCTTCCGGAAATGAAGAGGAATGTGTCCGGCGTGTGGCCCTGCTGCTCGAACAGAACGCCCTGCGGGAACGCTTGATGATCTTGGGCGAGCAGAAGGCAAGAACGGTGTACAGCATTGAAGAGGTTGGAAAAGCATACATGGCGCTGCTGGAACGTTACGTAAGGGAGCGTGCATACCACAGTTAATCTTCATTGTCCGCAGGCACAAGGGGGCGTTCATTAACTGCTATATAGATTGAACTTAATAATATACGGACTGGAAAAAGCAGCGGATGGGAAATTTGAACTGGAACTGTATGAAGGTAGCATCCGCCTGAAAGCTATCCATAGGAAAGTTAGCATCGGAAGCATAAGCTGTCTGAGAAATTCCACTGCGAACAGCGGATTAGATCAAGAAACCTGGGGACGGGCAGCGGCCGGAGGGCCAAATATTCTTTGGAGTCACGGCAACCCATGACCCGATTACGGTAAATGCCTAGGCGTTTGCGGTAAATGGTAAACGGTAAACGGTAGACGGTAGACGGTAGACGGTAGACGGTAAATGGTAAACGGTAAACGATAAACGGTAGACGGTAGGCGGTAAGCTGTAAACGGTAAATGGTAGGCGGTAGGCTTAATTGCACTTTGTACAACTAAAACGCCTGATTTTCAGCCAATAATCCGTTTAGTTGTATTTCGTACAACTAATCTGCCTCGCTACCTTGGTTTTGGCTCATTCGAACAAATTTAGTTGTACAGAATGCAGTTATAAGAGGCCAGCCTCTCTTTTCGGTGTTTTTAATTGTACATTATACAACTATATACAACTATCCCTGAACATCCATTTGGAACAGAACACATCAGTTGCTGCAAGTACTAGTTAACCCAAGTCTACGCGGGGTGGAGGTGCAGAGTTGAAAGAGCTGAACATTGGTATGGTGGGTATAGATACCTCACACAGCAGAATCTATGCTTCGCTGCTGAACCATGCGTCCCATCCGCTGCATGTACCCGGCGGGAGGCTGACTTGCGGGTATGCCGGAGGCTCGGCGGATTTCCCGTTAAGCGCCTCACGGGTGGAAGCGATCAGCAGGGAGCTGCAGGAGCACTACGGTGTCGAGCTGGTGTCTTCCATTGCTGAAGTAGCCGAGAGAGCAGATGCGGTCCTGCTGACTTCTGTAGACGGAAGAGTACACCGTGAACAGTTCGCGGTTCTGGCACCCTACGGCAAGCCGGTGTTCATCGACAAACCGCTTGCGGTCACCAGCGCCGATGCCCGGGACATCATGGAGCTTGCAGCAAGCTACGGGACACCCGTTTTCTCCAGCTCGATGGTCCGGTTCGGCGGCCCGCTGCATGCGGCACTTAAGGATGAGAGTGCAGGCTCCATCGTAGGGGCAGATTGCTGCGGCCCGTTCGAGCTGCAGCCAACCCAGCCGGGATTATTCTGGTACGGCATTCATACCGCAGAGATGCTGTACGCGGCACTTGGCAGAGGCTGCATATCAGTGAGAGCCCTAAGTAATGAAGTCCAGGAATGGGCAGTCGGGCAGTGGAGTGACGGCCGGATCGGAACTCTGCGCGGCAACCGGACGGGCGGCCCGGATTTCACTGCTGTGCTGCACAGGGAACGGGGCAGCATAGCAGTGAATGCGCTGGGCGGGCACTATGAAGCAGGCCATCAGAATCTGCTGAGGCAGTTTCTGTTGATGGCGGGTGGAGCGCCTCCGCCCGTAAGCCCGGCGGTTACGCTGGAGCTGATCCGCTTTCTGGAAGCGGCTAATGAGAGCAGAGTAACGGGGCAGACTGTGCTTCTGTAAGGAGCTTAATCGTACCCGATGATACGGACAGGCTGTTCTTTTGTAATAAGGAGTTACATTCGGAAAGGGGAGAAACGGAATGATCAAGACAGCAGTGATCGGCTGCGGCGGGATGGGGAACATTCATGCGGACAGATATATGTCCATGCCTGAGGCTCAGCTTATCGCGGTATGCGATATCAACGGGGAAGCAGCCGAGAGGCTTGGATTGCTGGCAGGTGTGAAGTATTACCTGTCGGCACAGGAAATGCTCGAACGGGAGAAACCGGAGGTGGTCAGTATAGCTGTACCCACCTATCTGCATGTGCCCATGGTACGGCTGGCAGCGGACTACGGTGCACATGTGATCTGCGAGAAGCCGCTGGCGCTGACCTCCGCGGAAGCCGAGGAGGCGGTCCGTTACTGTAACGGTAAAGGTGTCCGGTTATTTGTCGGACATGTGGTCCGCTTCTTCCCCGCCTACAGCCAGCTTGCGGAAGGGATCAGGCAGCATGGTGGAGGCAGGGGAGGCATCTACCATGCCAAGAGAGCAGGCTCGCATCCCGGCCAGGTTCAGGAATGGTTCCGCGACCCGGCACTGAGCGGCGGCGTGATTGTGGATCTGATGATTCACGATATCGACTATATCCGCGGGACCTTTGGTGAAGCGGAGGAGGTATATGCCTTCGAGCATCGGACGGAGACGATGAATTATGCTTCCGCGACCTTCCGCTTCGGGAACGGAACCCTTGCCCAACTGGAGGCCTTCTGGGGGTATCCTGGCGCGTTTCATACTGCGTTTGAATATGCCGGTGCGGACGTCATTATCTCGGGCGGAACCCCGGACGGGGAGAGTGTGCATGTCCGGCGGGCAGCTGCCTCGGGGTCTGCTCCGGGGTTCGTGGAGACCCCGGCAAGCGTGCTGCTGAAAGACCCCTACTATGAAGAGCTGGAGCATTTCCTGCGGTGCATTGCCAGTGGTGCGGAGCCTAAGGTCACGGCCGAAGATGCCGTTCAGGCTGTACGCTGGGCGGAAGCTGCCGTGAGCTCAGGGGCAACCGGACTTCCCGTTAAGCTCGATGCCAAAGGAGGGATTCTATGAGACGTCTCAATGTGGGAATGCTCAGCTTCGCCCATGCCCATGCCTATGATTATCTGGCCTGTCTTCAGCAGATGCCGGAGGTGACGGTAGGCGGAATCGCTGATCCCGTGCCGGAGCGGACAGAGGAATTGGCCATGCGCCATGCCATCCCTTACTACAGCGATTACCGCGAACTGCTGGCCGATGCGTCGATAGATGCGGTGATCATATGCTCGGAGAATGTTCATCATGCGGAGCATACCCTTGCCGCTTCTGAAGCAGGCAAGCATGTTCTCTGCGAGAAGCCGCTTGGCCTCTCTGCCGGGGAGATGGAGCGAATGATTGCAGGCTGTGAAGCCAAGGGGGTCCAGCTGATGACCGCTTTTCCCTGCCGGTTTCTGACCCCGGTGGTCCGGGCCAAGGAAGCGTTTGACAGGGGGGAGATCGGAGAGATTATAGCTTTTAAAGGAACCAACAGAGGCTCGTTCCCGGGTCCGGCGTGGTTCGCCGAGCCTTCACTTTCGGGCGGTGGCGCTGTGCTGGATCATACAGTTCACGTGATGGATCTGATGAACTGGTTCACCGGCTCACCGGTCGAGCAGGTCTATGCCTATGCGGGAACCTTATTCGATCCTGAGCACAAGCGGACGATTGATGATTCCGGCATGGTGCATGTCACTTTTGCGAATGGCGTGTTCGGCGTTCTGGACCCGAGCTGGTCGCGTAATCCCGGATTCCCCACCTGGGGGGATGTGACCCTGCAGATCATCGGGACAGAGGGAGTCATCTCCATCGATGCCTTCAATCAGAAGAACAATGTGTATGGCAGAGCATCCGGCAAAGGCAGCTGGTCTTTCTGGGGAGACGATATGAACGGACTGATGCTGCAGGCATTCGTGCAGGCACTGCTGGAAGGCACGCCGGTACCGGTGACCGGACTGGATGGTCTCAGATCGGCGGAGGTCGCATTGAATGCTTACCGTTCCGTACAGGAAGGACAACCGGTTAAGCTGCACAGGTAATGCCGGGATTTGAAGGTATGTAACCACATTAAAGAGGCGGGATGAACAATGGACGATCAGAAGCTATTCGATACGATGTGTGAAACGCTCTATTCGGCGGTTATCTCCGATACGCTGGATCAGCTGGGCTACCGCAATCAGGTGATGCGCGAGAATATCAATCCGGTCGATCCTTCCTGGGTGGTGGCCGGACGTGCCAAAACCATTCTGTCGGTGGATATCCACCATCTGCCCGAAGATCCCTACACTAAGGAAATTGAAGCGGTAGACAGCGTCAAGCCGGGAGAGATTGTGATCGGCTGCACGAATGAATCCAGGCAGAATGGCCTGTGGGGGGAGCTGCTGTCAACGGCCTCCAAGATGCGCGGCGGGCGGGGTGCCATTGTGGACGGCTTAATCCGGGATACGGCCAAAATTCTGGAGCTGGGCTTTCCCGTCTTCGCCACCGGCACCAAGCCGGTAGATTCGCAGGGACGCGGGATCGTTATCGACTACGATATTCCGGTGCTGTGCGGAGGTGTGCTGGTGAATCCCGGCGACATTATCTTCGGCGACCGTGACGGTGTCGTGGTGATACCGGGCGCCATGATTGATGAAGTGTTCGCACTGGCGACGGATAAGGCGACACGCGAGAATCATACACGCGATGAGCTGCTGGCGGGCTCCACACTGCGGCAGGTCTACGATAAATACGGAGTACTCTAAACCACGAAGGCGGGGTGTCTACATCATGAGGCTGGCTGGAAAAAGAGTGCTGGTAACCGGCGCCGGGCGGGGCATCGGGCTGGCGATTGCCCGCCGTTTCCTGGAGGAGGGGGCCCGCGTGGTCCTGCTGGACCGCAGCGAAGCAGAGCTGCTTACTGCCGCTGATGAACTGGCAGACTACAGCGGAAGCTGGACCACGGAGGTCTGCGATCTGCGCGACCCGGCACAGCTTGAGGCGTCTGCGGCCAGGGCCTTCGCGCATTTTGGCGGAATTGACATCGTTGTGAATAATGCAGGAATTGCCTATAGAGAATCCTTTCTCGATATTTCCTTGGAGCACTGGAATGCAGTCTTCGAGATCAATGTCCGTGCGGTGTACAGGCTTGGCCAGCTGGCCGCGAGGCAGATGATCGGCCAGGGCGGCGGTGGTGCAATTATTAATATGAGCTCCAAAAACGGAATATCGGCCAGCGCGGAGCTTGCCCATTACAATGCTTCCAAGGCAGCCGTTATCCTGCTGACAGAGTCTATGGCGGTAGAGCTGGCTCCGTATGGTATCCGGGTCAATGCAGTGGCGCCGGGCTTCGTGGATACCCCGCTGGACCGCAGGTTGCGCGAGGAAAGCGGACTGCCATCCCATTCGGAGCATACTCCGATGAAACGGGCAGCGGCTCCAGAGGAGGTTGCCAGCGTGTTTCTCTTCCTGGCCTCAGACGAAGCTTCGTATGTGACGGGAGAAACGGTCCGTGTAGATGGCGGACATCTGGCTAACGGAAGTGAATTGTAGCTTGAAGGAGGTGCAGAGATGATTTTTGATTCACATACTCATTTGTTTGGACCGGGAATGGTGGCCGGACCTACGGATGCCGCGATCAAGCGCGCCTGGGGCCCGGATATGAATATTGAGGCTACACCGGAGCAGCACCGGGGCAACCTGGAAGGGTTCTCGGGAGCCATAGTACTGGCGATGGCGGCGTCTGCCACCGGGCTGGTGGTGCCGAATGAATATGTGGCGGAATACTGCCGTACGGACCCGGGAAGGCTGTTTGGTTTTGCCAGCGTAGATCCGAATGATCTGGACTGTGTAGGCAAGTTCGAAACTGCTGTCCGTGAGCTGGGGCTGAAGGGACTGAAGCTGGCCCCGATCTATCAGAACTTTTATCCGGAGGATCCGAAGCATATGGCGCTCTATGCTAAGGCGGAGCAACTGAACGTTCCGGTTCTATGGCATCAGGGAACATCCTTTGTCCCGGAGGGATATCTGGATGCTTCCCGCCCGGCGATGCTTGATCCAATTGCCAGGGCTTTTCCGAAGCTGAAAATGATCGTAGCCCATATGGGTCACCCTTGGGTGGATGAATGCATCTCGCTGGTGCGCAAGCATCCTAACCTGTACATGGACGTGTCTGCACTCGGCAGCCGTCCGTGGCAATTCTATAATGCACTGGTCTCCGCTGCGGAATACGGGGTGCAGGACAAGCTGCTGTTCGGCTCGGATTATCCGTTTTTCGGTACGCAGCAGATGCTGGATGCCTTGTACCGGATCAATGATCTGGTGGAGGGAACCAGGCTGCCGCGTGTAGCGGAGGATTTCATTGAAGACATTATTCACCGGCCGACACCGGAAATCCTCGGGCTGGTCTAATTTGTACAACAGCAGGCTGGAAGCCAAAGGGAGATGGAGCATGGAGGAGCATACGGAAACCAGCCGGGCGGACAGCGCCGGGAGCGGTGCTGCCGGACGCAGACTGAAGAGTGAAGCCTATTTCCAGGAAAAAGATCTGTGGGGCTTCATTCACCGTTCGTTTACGAAGTCGATGGGCTATACCGAGGAGGATCTGCGCAAGCCGGTCATCGGCATCTGCAATACCTTCAGTGAGCTGAACAAGTGCCATTCGCACTTTAATGAGCTGGTGGATTATGTGAAGCGCGGGGTCTGGCAGGCTGGCGGGGTGCCGATGGAATTCCCGACGATTTCGATCGGCGAGCCTTATGTCAAGCCGACGACGATGCTGCTGCGCAACCTGATGGCGATGGACACGGAGGAAATGATGAAGGGCCATCCCATAGACGGGGTGGTACTGCTCGGCGGCTGTGACAAAACAGTGCCTGCCCAGCTGATGGCCGCCGCCAGTGTGAACATTCCGGCCATTGTGCTTACGGGCGGGCCGATGCTGAACGGCCGCCTGGGCGGACGCAGCCTGGGTGCCTGCACCGACTGCTACGGCTTCACGCTGGAGCATAAAGCGGGAAATATTACGGACGAGGAGCTGGCGGTGGCGGAGGACGCCATCTGCCGCAGCGACGGGCACTGCATGGTGATGGGTACAGCCAGCACCATGGCCTCGATTGCCGAAGCCATTGGCATGGCGCTGCCGGGGTGCGCGGCCATCCCCGCGCCGGACAGCCGCCGCAGGCATCTCTCCGAGCGGACCGGCAAGCAGATTGTGGAGCTGGTGCGGCGGGATATCCGCCCGCGCGACATCATGACGGCAGAGGCAATGGAGAATGCCATCACGGTCACGATGGCCAGCGGCGGCTCCACGAATGCCATCATCCATCTGGTGGCGATTTCCCAGCGGCTGGGCCGGAAGCTGCCGCTGGAGACATTCGATGACATCAGCCGCCGGACGCCGTTCATTCTGAATCTGCGGCCTTCGGGCAAATATCAGATGGAGGAGTATTTCGAAGCAGGCGGCGTGCCTGCGCTGATGAAGGAGCTGGAGCCGCTGCTGCATGGCGGCTGCCTGACCGTAACCGGGCGGACGGTTACGGAGAATCTGGTCCAGGCGGTCACGCTGGACCGGGAGGTGATCCGCAGCGTGGCGGAGCCGCTGGACAGAGAGGGCGGAATTGCCGTGCTGCGCGGCAATCTGGCCCCGGACGGCGCGCTGATTAAGCAGACGGCGGTATCAGCGCATCTGAAGCGGCACACCGGGCGCGCCGTGGTGTTCGAGAGCCCGGCGGATCTCCAGCTGCGGATCGACGACCCGGAGCTTGCGGTAGATGAGCACAGTGTACTGGTGCTCAAGAACGCCGGCCCCAAAGGTGCGCCCGCGATGCCGGAGATCGGGCAGATCCCGATCCCGCAGAAGCTGCTGGTGCGCGGCATAAGAGACATGGTCCGCATCTCTGATGCACGGATCAGCGGCACCTCCTACGGTGCCCTGATCGTGCATGCGGCGCCGGAAGCGGCTGTAGGAGGAACGCTGGCGCTGGTACAGGACGGCGATGAAATCGAGCTGGATATTGCCGCGAGAAGACTGGTCCTGAAGGTGCCGGATGAGGAGCTGGCCCGGCGGCGGGCTGCCTGGAAGGCGCCGGAGCCCCATTATGACAGAGGCTATGGCCTGCTGTTCCATGAGCGCGTGCTGCAGGCGAATCTGGGCTGTGATTTCGATTTCCTGCTGCCGGCAGAGCTTCGCCGGGAGCTGCTGGACGGAGCCAAGCAGGACTAACCATAAATTTTATCCACCTAAAGGAGAATTCTTATGCAAATGCCAACGCAAGCTGTGATCCGGTCTGTTCAGGAGCTGGAAGACCGGCTGGCCCGTCCGTCTGCCGCACTGCTGGAGGAGCTCGCCCGGCTCGACGGGGATATCATGCTGCTCGGAGTAGGCGGCAAAATGGGCCCGAGCCTGGCCAGGCTGGCCGTGAATGCCATCCGGGAGGCCGGGCTGGACAAGAAGGTAATTGGTGTCTCCCGCTTCTCAAATGAGGTATTGAAGCAAGAATTAATTGAAGCCGGTGTGGAGGTGATCGCGGCGGATTTATCCGACGACAGCGCGCTGCGGGCACTGCCTGATACGAAGAATATCCTGTACATGGCCGGCAATAAATTCGGCACAACAGGCAATGAGCATTTCACCTGGATGATGAACGCCTATCTGCCGGGGCGTGTGGCGGAGCGCTTCCGCGATTCGCGGATTGTCGTCTTCTCGACAGGCAATGTCTACCCGTTCACGCCGGTGGGCCAAGGCGGAGCAACAGAACGCACCTCACCGAATGCGAACGGCGAGTATGGACAGTCCTGTCTGGGGCGGGAGCGGATCTTCGAGCATTTCTCGCATAAGAACAATACGCCGATGTTCATCTACCGGCTCAATTATGCCATAGACTTGCGCTATGGCGTTCTGCTTGAGCTTGCCCGATCCGTTAAGGAGCAGCGGCCCATCGATCTGACGATGGGGCACGCCAATGTCATCTGGCAGGGGGATGCCAATGAGCTTGCCCTGCGCGCCTTGCTCCGCTGCAGCTCGCCGCCGAATGTCATGAACATCACCGGACCGGAGACGGTGTCGCTGCGCTGGGCGGCCGCGGAAATCGGCCGCAGGCTGGGAACTGAGCCTGTCTTCACGGGTGCAGAAGCCCCGGAAGCCCTGCTGAGCAATGCTGCGAAGGCCGCGGCTTCCTTCGGATATCCCCGGGTATCGCTGGCACAGATGATCGATTGGGTCGCGGACTGGGTGGCTTCGGGAAGCGAGACCTGGAACAAGCCGACACATTTTCAGGAACGGGAGGGCAACTATTAATGGGAGCGAGCAGACAACCGTTAACTCTGGAGCTCTATGAAGCGCTGCATGAAGGTCTGGCGATTCCGGCGCATCCTCTGGCCCTGACGGCAGAACGCAAGCTGGATGAGCGCCGCCAGCGGGCATTGACCCGTTATTATATCGCCTCCGGGGCAGGCGGAGTTGCTGTGGCCGTGCATTCCACACAGTTCGAAATCAGGGACCCCGGGATCGGGCTGCTGGAGCCGGTGCTCAGGCTGGCTGCGGAAGAAGTGGAGCGTGCCGGCCTTACCCGTCCTTTCATGAAGGTGGCAGGCATATGCGGAGACACGGAGCAGGCTGTCCGGGAAGCGCAGCTCGCGGCAGGCTTCGGCTATGAAGCAGGACTTCTCAGCATGGGCGGACTGCAGGACTGGAGCGAGGCGCAGCTGCTGGAACGCACAAGGAGAGTGGCGGATGTGATTCCCGTCTTCGGCTTCTATCTGCAGCCTTCTGTGGGCGGCCGGATCTTAAGCGTTGACTTTTGGCGGAGCTTTGCAGAGATTGAAGGCGTTATCGCGATCAAAATGGCACCGTTCAACCGTTATCAGAGCCTCGATGTGGTCCGGGCGGTGATGGAGTCCAGCCGCAGCAGCGAAATCGCTCTTTATACCGGCAATGACGATAATATCGTTACGGATCTGCTCACCACCTACCGCTTCAAGGTTAACGGGGAACCCATGGAGAAGAAAATTGTCGGCGGGCTTCTCGGTCACTGGGCGGTCTGGACAAGCAAAGCGGTTCAGCTTCTGGATACGATCCGAAAAATCCGCAATGAGGCTACCCTGTCATCCAGCTGGCTGACCCTTGGCATTGAGGTGACCGACAGCAACGCGGCCTTGTTTGATCCGGCCCATCAATTTCACGGCTGTATTCCGGGCATTCATGAGGCGCTGCGCCGCCAGGGACTGCTTGAAGGCTTATGGTGCCTGAATCCGGAGGAGCAGCTCTCACCCGGGCAGCTGGAGGAGATCAGCAGAGTCACCAGGGATTATCCCCATCTCACGGATGATGAATTCGTGGCAGCGCATTTGGAGGAATGGCTCCGGTAAAAGAGGCGTCTGCACATTCCCCAGTGGAACCCGAAAGCCCGGATATGTTAAGCTCATGGCATCAGGCCAGCCCTGAACCAAGGAGGGAAATCTATGAGCAGCTTAATCACAGGCCAAGTCTATTCCGGGTTTCAAGTCATGCATCAGGAGTATATCCGGGAAATCGAATCCTCGGTATATACGATGGAGCATCAGCAGAGCGGCGCGCGGCTGCTATACGTACAGAATCAGGATGATAACAAGGTGTTCAGTGTCACTTTTCGGACTCCGCCTGGGGACAGCACGGGAGTGTTCCATATTCTGGAGCATTCGGTCCTGTGCGGCTCGGATAAATATCCGGTAAAGGAACCGTTTGTAGAGCTGCTGAAGGGCTCGATGAAAACATTTCTGAACGCCTTTACCTTTGGCGACAAGACGATGTATCCGGTGGCCAGCCGGAATGAACAGGATTTTGCCAACTTGATGGAGGTTTATCTGGACAGCGTGTTCCAGCCGAACATTTACAGCCAGCGGGAGATTTTTGAGCAGGAGGGCTGGCATTACGAGCTGCCGCATTCCGGGGATGAGCTGATCTATAAGGGTGTCGTCTACAACGAGATGAAGGGCTCTTATTCCTCACCCGTCACGGTGTTGATCGACCGGATCAAGAAGTCGCTCTACCCGGATACGGTATACCGCCATTCCTCCGGCGGAGACCCGGAACATATCCCTGCGCTGACCTATGAGCAGTTCCTGGAGGCGCACAGCCGTTATTACCACCCGTCCAACAGTTATTTCTATCTATATGGAGACTTGAATATCGAAGCGAGGCTGCAATTAATCCACGAGGAATATCTCAGCCGGTATAACCGCAAGGATATCGATACGGGGATTGCCCTGCAGCAGCCGACAGGAATAACCGGGCTTACGGCGGAGTATCCCATTCTGGAGTCCGAAACCGCCGCTGACAAGACTTACGTGAGCCTGAACTATGTAATCGGAACCTCCCTGGACCGGGAGCTGAATCTGGCCTTTGCCATTCTGAAAAGCATGCTGATGGACAGCAACGCCGCTCCGCTGAAACAGGCTTTGCTGGAGAGCGGACTCGGCAAGGATGTCGTCTCTTTCTACTCCGACAGTATGGTCCAGCCTATGCTTGGCATCGCCTTGACCCATTCTAATCCCTCTGCCAAAGAGGCCTTCGTGAATCTGGTCAGAACGACGTTAAGCCGCCTTGCCGCGGACGGCCTGGATGAGAAGCTGGTGCTGGCTGCGGTGAACAGCAAGGAATTTGAACTGCGGGAAGCAGACTTTAACCAGTACCCCAAGGGCCTGACCTATAATATGGAAGTGATGAAGGCCTGGCTGTATGACGGCTTGCCGTCCACGTATCTGGAGTATGAAGCTGCAATTGCGTCTATCCGCGAACAAAGTGCTAACCGGTATTTCGAGCGGCTGATCGAGACCTACCTGCTGAATAGCGATCACTGCAGCGTTGTTGTCCTGAAGCCTTCCCAGACCCTTGCGGCAGACAAGGAGGGGGCGGCCCGCAGCCGTTTGGCTGAATATAAAGCCTCGTTGACGCCGGTACAGTGCGAAGAGCTGGTGCTGAATACGCAGAAGCTGCTGGCCCGGCAGAACCGTCCGGATGCCGCGGAGGATCTGCAGAAGCTACCGAAGCTGTCCCTTCAGGATATTGACCGCAGCGCTCCAACCGGGGTACCCACCCAGGAGCATAGGCTGGATGGAATCAGAGTGCTGCATCATGAAGCGGCTGCGGGAACCATCGCCTATATTAAGCTGTATTGGGACACGCGGGTTCTGGCGGCAGAACAGATTCCTTATCTGGAACTGCTGGCGAGGGTGCTGGGGCAACTGGAAACTGCGGCCTACAGCATTGAAGAGCTGACCAGTGAAATCGGGATCACAACCGGCGGCATCCGGTTTCAGAATGAGATATTTGGGGCCGGCAAAGCTGGCGAAGGAAGCTACCAGCCCAAATTCAGCGCCCGCATCAAGGTCATGCAGGGCAACATTGGCGGTTCCCTGAAGCTGCTGCACGAGCTGCTCTACAATAGCAACTTGAATAATTTATCCAAGCTGCAGGAGATTGTCCGCCGGGAAGCCTCCGGCATGGAAGCAATGCTGAACCAGAAAGGCAATGAAATCGCAGCCGGCCGGGTGCTCTCTTATTTCACGGATAGAGGGATGTATGAGGAGCAGCTCGGGGGTATGGCCTATTACCGCTTCATCAAAGAGCTGGCCAGCCGGATTGACCAGCAGGCTGAACTGCTTGCTGACACTCTGAAGGGAATCTGCGGGGTTCTGTTCAATACGCAGAATGTAACACTGTCCGTAACCGGAACGCTGGATACGTATGCGGAATTCACTGCACACCTGGCGCAGCTGGACCTGCGGGACCAGCAGGTTCAGTTCTTGCCGCTGCTGTCTGCGCTGGACCAGGCGGGCAACGAAGGGTTCATGTCTGCCAGCCAGGTGCAGTATGTGGTCAAAGGATATGACTTCACGAAGCTGGGGTTTGCTTATTCCGGCAAGCTGCAGGTGCTCAAAAGAATCCTCAGCCTGACCTATCTGTGGAATGCTGTCCGGGTCAAGGGCGGAGCTTATGGCGGCAATCTCGTTCTGCGCAGAGACGGTGTGCTTCTCTTTACTTCTTACCGTGATC
Organism: Paenibacillus phytohabitans; assembly: GCF_013141775.1. Classification (GTDB taxonomy): domain Bacteria; phylum Bacillota; class Bacilli; order Paenibacillales; family Paenibacillaceae; genus Paenibacillus_AQ; species Paenibacillus_AQ phytohabitans. Next base: position 363,160 of record NZ_WHOB01000059.1, on the reverse strand, counting down.
CGAATTTGCAGGAGACGCTGGAGATTTATGACCGGGCGTATCGGTTTGCCGGAGAATTTGCAGCAGATGAAGAGGAGATGACGAAGGCGGTCATCGGCACGCTGGCGATGATTGACCAGCCGCTGAGTCCCGGCGCACAGGGCCGGCAGGCGGACCGGCATTATTTCGAGCAGATTACCGCTGCAGACCTGCAGCAGGAACGGAATGAAATTCTGTCAACAACCTCAGGGGATATCAGGCAATATGCCGGCCTGCTTCAGGCAGTGACGCAGCAGAATTACTTCTGTGTGGTCGGCAATGAGTCGAAGCTGAAATCGGTCCGGGATCTATTCGGCAGCCTGGAGGAACTGGTGAAGTAATTGGCGTATTCTTCTGCAGTCCCGGTTAACATAACCGGGACTGTTTTCAGGTTATAGAGTAGCGGTGATGTATCTCCAGAAGGCTATTACAGACCACCGGTTATGCCGGGCTCGCCCTAGGTTAATCAGTAAGGCAGCCCAAGGCGGCGGAGGACTCCGGTTTTTTGCCGCGAGGAAATTTAGTTTTTGAATATTTAACTATTTAGATTTAAAATATAAGGATTACTGACTATGCGTATGCTTTCGAAGCAAGTTTTGCTAAGGGGACTCCCATGGAGCAGATGCTAACATAACTTTTAGGAGGAACAACAAGTGGAACTTGGAATAAGCACCTTTGTCGAGACAACGCCTGATGTGAATACCGGTGAGACCCTGAGCCACGCGCAGCGGCTGCGTGAAGTGGTGGAGGAAATCGTGCTCGCGGATCAGGTGGGACTGGATGTATACGGCGTAGGTGAGCATCACCGGCCTGATTTTGCAGCTTCATCGCCTGCGGTTCTAATGGCTGCTGCTGCACCGCTGACGAACAGAATCCGTCTAACCAGTGCAGTCATGATTCTCTCGTCAGCTGATCCGGTGCGTGTATTTCAGGATTTCGCCACACTGGACGGGATTTCGAACGGCCGTGCCGAGATTATGGTAGGCCGTGGCTCATTTGTGGAGTCATTCCCGTTATTCGGCTATGATCTGAAGGATTATGAAGCACTGTTTGACGAGAAGCTCGATTTATTGCTGAAGCTCCGCGAGTCGGAGAAGGTGACCTGGAGCGGGAAGCACCGCCTTGCGATACATAATCTGGGGATTTACCCGCGTCCGGAGCAGAATCTCCTGCCTGTATGGATTGCGAGTGCCGGAAGTCCGGAGTCTGCGGTCCGTGCCGGCACACTGGGCTTGCCGTTTGCCCTGGCGATTATCGGCAATGTGAATCCTTCGGATTATGCCACGCATGTACGGCTGTACAAGGAAGCAGCGGCCAAGGCCGGTCATGATGTGTCACAGCTGCCGATTGCCTCACACTCCCATGGCTTCATTGCGAAGAGCAATGAGCTGGCGCTAGAGAAGTTCTTCCCGTCCACTCACGCGCGGACGAATGTCCGGGCGGTGGAGAAGGGGCTGCCGCCTTATCAACGTGCGGATTATGAAGCGGCGAGCAGCTTTGACGGAGCGTTATATGTTGGCGATCCGGAGACGGTTGCCCGCAAAATCATCCACCTGTACCAGCACGTAGGGATTACGCGGTTCCTGCTGCATGTGCCGCACGGCTCCATGCCGCATGCGGAGGTCATGGAGGCGATCCGCCTCTTCGGAACTGAAGTGGCGCCACTAGTGCGGGCGGAAGCTGCGCGCTTGAAGAACGTATAGCTGCTGTTTCCGCGAGAAACTTCTCGTTGATGGCAAAATCCTGCACAAAGTACAACATTTTCTTCACTAACCCGGCCATAATCGGAATATGTTGTATGAAATACAGCATTACTCCTCCATCAAGTGGTTTAGCGGGAGAATTCCTGTATTTCATACAACAATTCACCCGTAGCCCCAGGCATCGCAGGCTTAAAGTTGCAATCCTTACAACATTTTAGATTTATTCCGTTCCGATGGACCTTTAGCGATGGGGCGGTTACTGCTTTGGGATTAGTCTTATGTTTGGCTTATATAACCAAGAGACCCCGGGACATTAGTCCCGGGGTCTTCGTCTGCTAATCAAGCAACTCTATAGATTGGGTGGGAAACTTAAGAGAAAAGGCGGAGCAGCGGAGGCTTCAAGTTATGGAAGCCTCGTAGATTGCAAGGGTGGACGCAGCAAGTATGCTATTAAATTCATCGTCACTCTGCTGATCGCTGAGGCCCTGGGACAAGGCGCGCGAGAAGCTGGCGATGAGTCCATGCTGGCGGGCCAGCTTCTCATTCGCTTCTGCCTGGGTATAGCCACCGGATAATGCCACGATGCGGACTACATGCGGATCTGCGGCGAGTTCGCTGTACAGATTATCTTCAGTCGGAAGAGACAGCTTCAGCATGACCTTGACGCCCTCTTCCAGAGCGGATAATTGGGCGGCCAGTTCGCGCTTCAGCAGCTGCTCGGACTCTGCTTTGTCCGGGCTGAGAATGTCTACTTCCGGTTCGATAATCGGAACCAGCCCGTAACCGGCGATTTGCCCCGCGACAGCAAACTGCTGTTCTACGACTTGCCGGATACCCTCCGCGTTAGCTTCATGGATTACTGAGCGCATCTTGGTGCCGAAGATGTTCCTCTTGACCGCCCGTTCCAGCAGGTCATCAAGACCGGGAATGGGCTTCATGAGCTGAACCCCATTTTCCTGCGCGGCCAGTCCCTGATCGATTTTCAAAAAAGGCACGATGCCTTTCTGCTCCCATAAATAATCGGCGGTTAATTGTCCGTCTATGAAACGGTCCATCGTGTTCTCAAAAAGAATAGCGCCGAGGATATGCTCCGAGTTAAATGCGGGACTCTGAATAATGCGTGTTCTCATCCCGTGGACCATCGCGTACATCTCTTCGTCACCGGAGTAGCGGTCTTCCTTAATGCCGTATTGCAGCAGCGCTTTGGGTGTGCTTCCCCCGCTCTGATCCAGAGCAGCTATAAAGCCCTTTCCTGTGTGAATTCTGTCCAATTGTTTCGTATTCATGGATATTTGTCCTTCCCTTCTACGAAATGAAATGGTGACTCCATCTGTTTAGTATAGCACTTTTGGTTAGGGACATACATTTGAGCCGGCAGAGCTTTCCATTTGAGTTGAGAGATATGGTATGTTACCTTGTTCAATAGGATGGTATGATAGGAAGCGGGGTGAAAATAATTATGACAAATGAAACAACCAATGAGACAGCCAGTGAGACAACCAATGAGGCAACAAACGGTGAAGCAGAAGCTTCCGAGAAGGTCATGACCGAAGAGAAATGGAACGAGCTGCTGAAGGCTGTTTTTCATAACGGCATTGTAGCTCTAAAAATGAGTTTCAGTGAAGTGGAAGGCCAGGTTCTGAATTTGGATACTTACGGCCCGGTGTTTGTGTATCGTGTCAAGGACAGTGCCAATGATGATTATTACTGCGGGTTCTTCCTTCGTGAGTTGGCCGGCAGATTCCAGTCCGGAAGCAGTCCGGAGATCTGGATGGCCTCCTTCTTCCACGAATTGATGAAGACCAAGGGAGGCAACTCCTTGCCTAAACCTCTTCCGAATGAAGAGGAAGCCAAGGCCGTTGTTGATAATGTGCTGGTTCCTATGTGCATCGCCGCTGTCCGTGAAGAGTTCGCACCGGAGCAGGTCCATGCAGGCCTGGCCTTTAACCCGGAGCACGGCCCGGTCTTTGAAGCAGGATTCCCTGCAATCACTGACGGGAACAACGTATGCGCGATCCCGCTTCATCTGTTGCTGACGCATTTGCAGCTGAACCGCGATCCTTCGGAGCTGCTGCTGCAGGGCTTGTACAAAATCCGTGAAGAGCACGGAATGGAGTAAAATGCAGGTAAGAGCATAAGATAAGCACAGGCCGCTCCTCTATGGAAGCGGTCTTTTGCTGCGAAATTAAGAGTGTATAGGTCCACACGGTCACTTCTCCTTCCGTTTCTGCCGGGTTCGCTGAATTGTCAAAATTACAGTTCTTACCGGGAGTAAAAACGATATATATGGGGTGTAGCGGATGAAGACGTTCTCAAATGCCATATTTCGAAACCGGTTGGGTTAGGTTTCAACTGCACGAACGTACGCGTGCATTGAAATAGGATGGGCAACCTTGAATAGCAAAGAGGAGGACAACGATGTTGAGAAGAGGAAAAGTCTTAAGTTTGTTTCTGCTGTTCACGCTTTTAATCGCACTGGTGCCTACGGGGAATTCCAGCGCAGCTTCAACCTGGAATCTGGCCTGGAGCGATGAGTTCGACGGCTCTTCCCTGAACACCGCCAACTGGACTGCCGAGACCGGCACCGGCAGCGGCGGCTGGGGAAACAATGAATTGCAATATTATACGAACCGGACACAGAATCTGCAGGTTACCGGCGGCAACCTTGTAATCACAGCGCAGAAGGAATCCTATGGCGGCATGAATTATACCTCAGCACGGATCAAGACGCAGGGCCTCAAGAATTTCACCTACGGCAAAATAGAAGCCAGAATCAAGCTGCCTTCCGGTCAGGGGTTATGGCCTGCATTCTGGATGCTGGGCTCCAATATTACCACGGCCGGCTGGCCGGCCTCCGGGGAAACGGATATTATGGAACGGGTGAATAATAACGCCTTCGTCAACGGTACAGTGCATTGGGATGCAGGCGGGCATGCCGAATATGGGCAGGTGTCCGGAAGTCTGGATTTCTCCCAGTATCATGTGTACAGCGTGGAGTGGGATTCGAAATATATCAAGTGGTTCGTGGACGGCAACCAGTTCAATCAATTCTATATTGAGAACGGAACAGGCAATACAGAGGAATTCCAGAAACCATTCTTCCTGCTGCTGAACCTTGCGGTAGGCGGCAATTGGCCGGGCGCACCGAACAGTGCTACCAGCTTCCCGGCACAAATGCTGGTTGACTATGTGCGTGTGTATCAGGAAGGCGCTCCATCGAGCGGCATTGTCAGCGGCGGAGTATACACATTAATGTCCAAAGTAAGCGGCAAAGTGCTGGATGTGAAGGATGTCTCCACGGCAGACGGGGCCAAAATGCACCAGTGGACTAATTATACTGCCAGCAACCAGCAATTCAGAGTGGAGAGTACAGGGGACGGCTTCTACAAGCTTACTGCGATGCATAGCGGCAAGGTGCTGGATGTTCCGAATGCCTCCACTTCAAGCGGAGTCCAGCTGCAGCAGGCCAATGACAATGGCAGCAATGCCCAGCGCTGGAGCATCATCGATGTAGGCGGCGGCTACTACAAGCTTATATCCAAAGCGAGCGGGTTGGCTATGGATGTCTCCTCGTCCTCTACAGCGGATGGTGCGGCAGTGCAGCAATGGACCGACAACGGAACAGATGCCCAGAAGTGGCTGCTCACCAAGATTAACTAGGGTAGCCTGGCTATAACTCTAAGGCTTATACCATCTTCCCGCTCATCAGACCGGGATGCGAATGGAGATTGTGTATAGATAGGGACGAAAGACCGCGGAAGCTGCGGTCTTTCGTGCTTGTATGTGCTTGTACATGCTTGTATTAGAAATAATATTATTCAAAGCGGATATTCTTGCTGAAGCGGACTGAGCTCCAGCTTGATCCGGCTCCAGCCGGCAGAATAGTCATAACATAAATATTCATTGATGTGATAATGTTTATTGTAAGCGTTATTATACGGTGGGATAAATGGAATATTGGAGGCGATTTATGCAAAGCCGCGGAAATGCCGGGTCTAAGCTAAAGGTGCTAACGATGCTAATCATGCTAATATGCTGCATGTCCCTTGTGAGTTGTTCTTCCGGTACAGATTCAGCGGCCGTCCAGACAGCTTCCCCGGAAGCGTCAGCAGCCGAAGCTGAAGGGACTGCGTCGGCAGCACCGCTGCAGACCCCCGGAATTCAAAATTTAACATTCCACAGTGAGGCGCTGGATCAGGAGATGCGGCTCAGTATTTACCTGCCCGTAGGGTACAGCACGGAGCAGCATTATCCGGTCCTCTATCTCATCCACGGCTACGGCGGCAAAGAAACGGATATGATCGCCGGTCTGGGGCTGCATCTGAATGCAGACAGGCTGATTGAAGCAGGTCAGATCCATCCGCTCATTATCGTCTCCCCGCAGATGGATAACAGCTATGGGCTGAATTCTTCTCCTACCTATGCAGTGAACGATCCGGGTGATCCCCTGACGACCTATAACGGGATGTATGAAGATTATCTGGTGAAGGATGTTGTGAATTATGTGGATTCGCATTTCAGCACAATAGCTGAGCGGGATTTGCGCTATATTGGCGGTATTTCAATGGGCGGTTTTGTCAGCCTGCATGCCGCGCTGCTGCACAGCGATGTTTACAGCAGGGCAGGCGGGCATAGTCCGGCGCTGTTTCTGGATGACTGGTCTTCGGTGGGCGGTGAATACGGCCTGATCCGATTCCTGTATCCGACAGAAGCGGAGCGGCAGGAGCGTGATCCGCTTATTTTGGCGAAGGATAGGGATTTAAGGGGGCTAGCAGTATACCTGGATTGCGGGGAAGAGGACAGCTACCGGTTCTATGAAGGTGCAGAGCAATTATATACACTGCTTAAGGATAAGGGCGTGCCGGTTGAATATCACTTAAGAGCAGGGAAACATGACGGGGAGTATTGGAGAGCCCACTTGGATGAGTATTTGATTTTTTATGCCGGAAGGACTAACTGACGATGATGCTTACGAATTATAAATTGAATTTTGAAAAGCTATGTGCTACATATAACTTGGGGTCACTGCGCACTGAGCCGGAGCAAATCTTCGGCGGGTTCCTGCACCGGATGTACCGGATGACCACGGATCAGGCAGAGTACGCAGTGAAAGCGCTGAATCCGCAGATCATGCTGCGGGAATCAGTGATGAATAACCTGACAGCCGCCGAGAAGGCCGCGGAGCTGGCAAGCAGACATGGAATCAATGCTCTCCCGGCACTGCTACATGAGGGGAGCTGTGTACATGAAGTGGACGGGCAGTATTATCTGCTGTTTCCATGGATTGAAGGCCGCTCTATATCTGCAGGCAACGCGGGGCTGGAGCACTGCGTTACTATGGGGGAAGCTCTCGCGGCTATACATGCCACGGACTTCTCTCCGCTCCATAATGAGCTCCATAGGGATAGCACAGCGGAACAATTGCAGACCGATTGGAAAGGGTATGCCGTACAAGGTCAAGTGATGGATCTTCCATGGTCCGCTTCCCTTATGGATGCTCTGGACAAGCTCTACCGCTATGAGGAATTGGTGAATGCTGCTATGCCGATCCTTAATGGCAACAGGATCATCAGCCACCGGGATCTGGACCCGAAGAATGTGCTGTGGGATCATGACGGCCGGCCCGTTATTATTGACTGGGAGGCTGCGGGCTGGATCAACCCGGCGCAGGAGCTGGTTGAAGTGGCACTCTATTGGTCAGACTTTGAGAGTGGTCACATCCGCAAGGAGGCCTTCTGTGCGCTGATTCAGGCTTACCGTAATCATGGGGGAGGGACACGTGACCCCTGGCCGGAGGTGCTAAGCAGCGGTTACCACGGGAAGCTGGGCTGGCTGGATTACAGCATCCGGCGGTCGCTGGGGCTGGAAGGCCCGGATGAAGCGGAGCGGGAGCTTGGGACAAGCCAGGTGCTGCCTACGCTGCAAGCGCTGAAGGATTACGAAGCGTTCATTCCGCTTTGCCTGCAATGGCTTACGAACTTAAGTATGAAATAGAAGGAGTTGGGCCCCGATGGAAGAGAATAAAGTCACCTATGAATCTGTCGATCAATATATTTCTGCCTATGCACCAGAGGTCCAGGAGATTCTGCAGACCTTGCGCAAGGTCATCCGGGAGGCAGCGCCAGAGGCAGAAGAGAAGATCAGCTATCAGATGCCGACCTTCTTCCTGCATAAGAATCTGGTGCATTTCGCCGCATTCAAGAATCACATTGGATTCTATCCGGCACCGCAGGGAATTGAAGCGTTCAAAGAGGAACTTGCGAAATATAAAGGGGCCAAAGGCTCTGTGCAATTTCCGCTTCATGAGCCGCTTCCGTATGAACTCATTACGAGGATCGTTAAATTCAGAGTGGAAGAGAATCAGCAGCAGGCAGCGGGTAAGGCACAGAAGAAGAAATAAGTGGTTTCAGGCAGAACGGGAGGCTGAACAAAACATATGATCAGGGTAATGGCAAGAGCATGCCTGAAGGATTCAGGCGAAGCAGGCAAGGAATATTTGCGGTCCGGCGGTGAAGCGGCAAGAATGATCCGGGAGGGCCGCCTGATGACGGCTGCGGGATTCTGCTGGAATCACAATGTGTTCCTCTACTATGAATGTATGGAGGAAGCGATCCTGCCGGAAGCACTGCTGCCGCAGGCGGCGCAGTATCTGGCCGACTGGCCGGGAGAAGCTCAGCCCCGCCAATGGATTCCGCTGATCGATGTGTTTCACTTCAATGCGCCAGCGGATGCTGCGCACTGGCGGCGCAAGACCAAGCCTGAGCAGATGGTCGGAAGAGTGGCGCATCTGAAGCCGGAGAGGGTAGCGAGCTATGTCTATTATCACTATCAGCTGCAGGAGGAACAGGCTTTCCATGGACCGAAATACGAGGTGATCGGAATACATGAGAACCTCCTGTTCGGCTATCAGGAGTTCCCGGCAGTGGTGGAGGTACCCGTGCTGCTGGGGAAGCTGGCTACATCCGGAACTCCGGAAGTGTGGGCAGACTCGCGGATGGATCTGCATTTCCAGCCATGGCCGGACGGCCATCTCTACTTCAAGCCGGTGGAGACTCTGTTTGCCCTGCAGGAGCCGCCGCTGGAATAGAGCTGTTATACATAGATTACATCCCAAAAGCACTCCGCCGCTGGTACTGGCCGGGAGTGCTTTTTGGGGTTTGGGGTATAGCTTGGCTACCTGTTTCCCGAATAATTTATAAGCCTGTAAGCCATGCGGCCAATTCTTCGGTCTGGCTAAGAATAGCTATCGGGTCCCAGTAACCGGAACGGTCGCTTGTCCATAAGAACACATGATTATTCTTGACTGCGGGAAGTGCTCCCCAGATCGGGTCCGCCTGAAGTTCATCCAGCGTTTCCGAATCGGAGGTCAGAATAATATAATCTCCCGCATACTTGGGCAGGACCTCCGCAGAGAATGAAGCCCAGCCGGGATCGGCCATTTCTGCTGCAATCTCCGCAGGCGGCTTGAACCCGAATCCGTTGTATATCGGCTGGCCGCCTTTGCCGAAAGAGGTTCCGACGGCCATCAGGCTATTGTCGCTCGATTCAATAACGGAGAAGGTGCTGTCGGCAGGTATGACTTGGAGCACCTTTTCTTTGGCGCTGGCGGTACGGGTGTCATAGTCGGTGAGCCAGGCCTTTGCTTCCTCTTCACGGCCCAGCAGATCGCCGAAATAAGCGACCTCCTCATGTACGGTCTTTAAGGAAGCATACGGAATCACGACAGTAGGCGCTATTTTTGACATCTGCTCATTCAGTTCGGGATACATATCGTCCATAATAATCAAATCCGGCTCAAGTGCCAGAATTTTCTCTACGTTGCCGTTGCCTTCCCCTATGTTCTCAACATCCTTCAAATATTCCTGGAAATAAGGATTCTTAATATGATGATCGGAGGTTCCGATCGGCGTAATGCCCACCGCAATCAGACTGCCCAGATACTCACCGGCAACAATCCGTTTGGGGTGAAGGGGTACCTCCACCTCTCCGTTAACGGTCGAAACTACTTTGGTCTGCGGCTGCTCGGCTGCCCCGTTCGTGCCGCATGCACTCAGCACCAGAATGAAGCTTAGCAGCAATAGCGATGCCAGCGTAGGCCTTGAATGTTTAAACATGAATACATCTCCCTCTTCTATACGATCTAACTGATAATCGTTATCAATTATATTAGTATAGTCAAAGGGTTCAGGAGGGACAATGGAGGATTCCATGGTTATGACAGGACGATCTTCTGGTATGTTCCTGGTGGCATATACTTCTCTGTAGCGTATGGGAGAAACGCCTTTATATCTTTTGAACAGCCGGCCCAAATAACTCGGGTCCTGATAGCCGACGCCAGCTGCAATTTCCTTCAGCGTAGCATCCGTTTCAAGCAGCAGGGACGCTGCCTTATCGATGCGTACCTTGATCAGATAATCAATGGGGCTTAGCCCGGTACGGGTTTTGAAATAGGAGGATAAATGAGGGATGCTGTAGTTCACGTTGTCCGATAGCGATTCGAGCGTAATAGACTCGGCATAATGCTCATGGATGAACGCAGCAACCCGGGCAGCCAGATCGCGCTTAGCCGGACTTATCACATGCGCCTGCATTTGATGAAGCAGTTCATATACGAACTGGTAGAGTAAAGTCCGGGCCCGCAGCTGGACGAGCGGTTTCTGCTTCCACCAATCCTTATACATTTCACTTAAAATCTGATGCAGTACTATCGGATTCTCCGGCGTAATGCTGTACGAATGATCAAAGGGGTGAGCCTGCTCCGGTCGCCCGTCAAGTTCTGATAAAGCCGGAAGATTACTGCCGGCTCTGTAATAAACGGTATAGTAATCCAAGCCCTCGCTGCCTGCAGCAAGGCTCAGTACACTGTCTTTTCCTGCATGAAGTACTGTAAAGCGCTCTATGCGATAAATTTGCCGGTCCAATTCCGCTGTAGCATTCCCCCGGATCGACATGAGGAATAGGGTGGAAGGTACTTTATAAGAGAGCGGGGATTCACCAGCCCTGATTGTGATCCGGCGGATATCTATGACCTTGCAATTCGCCTGATTCCATAGAGTGATTAGATCGTTGATGTCCAAACGCAGCCTCGCCTTCCCCCTGTCCTTAAGGACTTTTGAGAGTAAGCATAACATCTTCAGTGAAGTAAGCAAACCACACCCGATAACGGAGCCACTTGATAAACCATCCTATTCTAAAAAACTGAAAAATGGGGGAGCACATCTTCCCGGAATGCAAAACGAGCCTTGGAAGTGATTCCAGAGGCTCGTTATTAGTATCTTTTATTTAAGTTAATTGTTCAGTGGCTTTGTTGCCATAGGAGATTCCCTGCTTACAGCGTCTTATCATCAATGCTGTTCAGCCAGCTCTCAATATCCCCGATGACGGAGCTGACGCAGCCGTCCTCGAACGGTGAGATTAGTCCGGCAAGCTCTACCAGCTTCGTGAAGGACTGGCTTCCTCCAGCCTTGCAGAGGCGCAGATAATCCGACCATGCGGATTTGAAATCCTCATTCGAGCGTTTCCAGAACTGGAAGGCGCAGAGCTGGGCCAGCGTATAGTCAATATAGTAGAACGGGGAACGGTAGATATGCGCCTGCTTTTGCCAGAAGCCGCCCTGCTCCAGATAGACGTTGCCGTAATAATCACGGTGGGGCAGATATTTCTGCTCGATTTCCCGCCAGGCCTGCTTACGTTCAGCCGGAGTCGCCTCCGGGTGCTCATAGACAAAATGCTGGAACTCATCGACAGAGACACCATAAGGAATAAACAACAGACTCTCTGCCAGGTGGTTGAAGCGGTATTTGTCCGCATCCTGTTCGAAGAACTGGTCCATCCACGGCCAAGCGAAGAATTCCATACTCATCGAGTGGATTTCTGCGGCTTCAAAGGTCGGGAAAGCATATTCCGGAACACCGGAGTTGCGGCTGGAATACACCTGGAAGGCGTGCCCCACTTCATGGGTCAGCACATCAATATCCGCTGAGGTTCCGTTGAAGTTGGAGAAAATAAACGGTGCCTGATAGTCGCTGAAATAGGTACAGTAACCGCCGAATTGCTTGCCCTTCTTGCTGACCAGATCCATCAGCCCATTGTCCAGCATGAAGGTGAAGAACTCATCGGTTTCCGGCGACAGCTCCTTGTACATCTTCGCACCGTTAGCCACAATCCAGTCAGGATCGCCCTTGGGTGTAGCATTCCCGGAATTGAAGCTAATGCCCTCATCGTAAAATTTCAATTCATCCAGACCCAGACGCTCCTTCTGGCGCTGCTTCAGCTTCGTTGCAAGAGGAACGATCTTCTCAAGCACCTGCTTGCGGAAATTAGCAACCATCCCGGCATTGTAATCCGTACGCATCATCCGTTCATACCCCAGCTCCACAAAGCTGCTGTATCCAAGCTTGGCAGCTATGTTGGCCCGTACCTTGACGAGCTCATCATAAATCCGGTCGAGCTCCGGCTCATGCTCTGACATGAAGGCATATCTGGCTTCAAAAGCTCCCTGGCGCACAGAACGGTCCGTCGATGAATCATAAGGGATCAGCTGGGCCAGGGTACGCTCTTCACCGTCAAATCTAATTTTGGCTGAGGCGATCAATTGGGCGTATTCGGAGGACAGCTTGTTCTCAAGCTGTAAGTCTCCGATAACTTCAGGGCTGAAGGTACGCAGGGAAATTTCGGCCAAGCTTAGCAGCTGCGTTCCCCATTCCTGTTCAAATTCGGCTCTGTACCTGGAATTTACAAGTGCTCTGTAATAATCCGTTATGTACTCCTGGACCACCGGACCGATCTCGTCCATGTAATCCTGTTCAGCCTTGTAGAACTCATCCTCGGTGTTAATCGAGTGGCGGACGCTGACCAGGGTCTCCATCGTACCAAATTTGCTGCGGAGCTCATTCATAGCTGCAACCGCAGCCTTCTGCTCCTCCAGACTGCCATTCTCCAAGCCTTTCAGTAAGGTTGTGAAATCGGTCTTAAATTGCTCCACATCCGGACGTTCATAACGGTATTCTGAGAATTTCATTGGATTATCAGCACCCTTTCTTTACCATATAAACCCCATTATATAATCGACTCCCGCAAAAAACCAACTTTTAGACAGTAAAGTTTAATTATATTTAATTTCTCAAGGCGAAAGGACAGTGAAACTTCCACGTTGTGTTACGGATGGTATTATTTTAGAATTTTAGGTTGTCAGAATTCCCCGACTTCTAAAGTGGCGGGATGAATGACTACTATCTTTCTTCGTATATGGAAAAAAGTATCCTATTATAAGAACGTACGTGCTATAATTGTTTTGTGAATGTTTGGAAATGAGGTGCATCGTGTGCTTATCTATAAAGCATATAAATACCGTATCTATCCTAACCGTGAGCAGCAGCACTATTTCGCTAACGTATTCGGTGCCGTCCGTTTTATCTACAATAAAATGTTATCGGATAAGATTAAACATTACCAAATCACAGCAACGATGCTCCATACAAAACCTGCGGGTTACAAGAAAGATTTCCCGTGGCTCCGAGAAATCGACAGCCTGGCCCTGACCAATGCCCAGCTCCATCTGGACCAAGCGTACAAACAATTTTTTCAGAAGAATACTATGGGCTTCCCCCGATTCAAAAGCAAGAAAACACATACAGACCGCTTTACAACAAACAATCAAAAAGGAACGATAGCAATTGAAGATGGGATGCTCAAAATCCCCAAGCTAAAGAGCAGAATCCGAATCCAGATACACCGCCCCTTCTCAGGACGGGTCAAATCCTGTACTATCTCTAAAACACCGTCCGGCAAATACTTTGCGTCCATCCGAGTTGAAACAGAAAGCACGCCATTACCTTTAGCTGCCAAGAAAATTGGCGTCGATTTAGGACTGAAAAGCTTTGCGGTGACCTCGGAGGGTGAAGTAATTGCGAATCCGAAACATCTGCGGAAATCGGAACAACGATTAAAAATGCTGAATAAAAACGTATCCCGAAAGAAAAAGGGAAGCCACAACCGATTCAAAGCCAAACTCAGATTGGCGAAGCTGCATGAAAAAATAGCAAACCAGCGGAAAGACTTCTTGCACAAAACGTCCACCCGAATGATCCACGAAAACCAAGTGATTGTAATGGAGGACTTGCGTGTAAAGAACATGCTGCAAAATCATAAATTAGCGAAGGCCATATCCGAAGTCTCCTGGAGGTTATTCCGAGAACTGCTGACCTACAAAGCGAAATGGTATGATAGACAATTGATCATTGCTCCTCCAAACTATGCAAGCAGTCAACTCTGTTCCTGTTGTGGCTACAAAAATGCAGAAGTCAAGAATTTGGCTGTACGGGAATGGTCTTGTCCAGAGTGCCATACGGAGCACGATCGAGATCGCAATGCGGCTTCCAATCTTTTGAAACTAGCCATGTAAATGGCACTATGGGCTAGGAACGAGCCAGTAAGCTTGGGTAAACTTGGAGCGTTAGCTCTATTGACCAAGAAGCAACCACCTAATAGGTGGTGTGTAGTTCACGGAGCGGGCCAAAGATGAAATGTGTAAATGCAGCAACGTTATTGCCAGACCACCTGCTGAAGGAAATTCAGCAATATATTCATGGGGAAGCCTTGTATATCCCCACCCGTCCGAGCAGCCGCAGAAAATGGGGCGAAAGCTCCGGTGCTGCCGGTTACTATAAGATCCGGAACGGGGAGATACGCAATTGCTTCCGTGAAGGCGCGGACATGAGCCAGTTGTGTGAGCAATATGGATTATCCATAGACAGCATCCGAAAAATCGTATATTCCAAGAACCCGCAGAGCTGATCTGCGGGTTCTTGCTGTGAGATAAAACAATTCTAGAAGAGCTTGGTATATAATGTCCTCTGCCTGTTCCGTAGAATGAAGGCATGACAGAGCCTCTGGAGGATGAAATGACTAAGAGAACAGGGAGAACAGATAGAGCAGGTAGAGCAGAATATAGAGCCTATACTCCGCAAGATAGGATGAAGGTGCGGGAGTATATTTCCCGTGTCTACTCCAGGCTGAAACGGCTGAACAGCTGGTCCATTGCCCGCTGGGAGTTTGAAATATTCTTTATTCACAAGAGAGCGGGCATGTTGCGCGGCTGGGAGCAGCATATAGGACTGTGGGAAGATGAGGCGGGTGAGCTGGCCGCCGTTGTCTGCCGTGACGGAGACTACTATTTTCAGCTGGATACGCTGGAGCCGCAGGAGGAGTTGCTGAGCGAAATGTTCGGTTTCATAGAAAAGAGTTCCAGTCCGGACAGCCCTAAGCTGGCCATTCCAAAATTCATGCCCGCGCTGGAAGCGATGGCGCGCAGCCGGGGATATAAGCTGCTGCGCAATGAAAGTGATAATATCATTTCGGTCGCGCTGGATCAGGAATTCCGGGCAGACCTTCCCCATGGCTTCACCCTTTGCTGCGGGGATGAAGTCAGTGACCGTGCGAAGGCGCAGGGGCATATTATGGCTTTTGACTATGCAGGCACGAAGAAAGCGGAGCAGACGCTGCAGCATTATGGCGGACTTCGTGAAGCACCGGGGTACCGCCCCGGGCTGGATCTGTCGCTGGTGAACGCTGCGGGAGAGGTCGTGGCCTTCTGCAATATTTTTGTGGATGAAGCGAATAGGATTGGCATGCTCGAGCCGGTTGGAACACATGTGAATTACAGAAGACAGGGGCTGGGCAGAGCCGTGATATATGAAGGCCTGAACCGTCTGCGGACGCTGGGCATGGTCAAAGCGTATACGGGGCCTATGCAGCCTTTTTACCGGAGGATTGGCTTTGCGCTGGAGGCAGAGATGACCATCTGGGAGAAAGAACGGGGGTGAAAATGTGATGAAAGTGTTGACTCTCCTCTAAGGGGAGGCAATACACTGAAGCTTGAAAGGAGCGTGACTCAGCTGTTGTACACCGTAAAGGAAGTAGCTGAATTATCGAAGGTAACCGTCAAACTGCTGCATCACTATCACAGAATAGGTCTGCTTATCCCGACTGAAATCAGCGGTGCCGGCTATCGTCTATACGGAACGGAAGCACTGGAACGTCTGCAGCAAATTCTATTGTACAGAGAACTGGATTTCACTTTGGAACAAATTAAGGAGCTGCTTCAGGGCAATCCGGACCGTTCAACCATTCTGGAGGAGCAGGAAAAACGGATTCAACAACGCAAGCAGAGGCTTGAACGGATTATCGAAACGCTGCACAAGACCAAAACGAGCCGGGAAAGAGGAGAACCAATGGAGGATAAGGAACTGTTTAAAGGTTTCGAGCGAGAAGAGGATTGGAAAGCAGCCTTGCAGGAACAGAATGAGTATCTGAAAGAAACTTATGATTATGAACTGCTGGATTCAGCTCCTGTAGAGCCGCAACATATGAATGAAATAGCATTAGAAGGTGCTGCATTTATGACATCAATGGCAGATGGCTTGCGGACAGGCCGGAAGCACAATGATGTGGCGGTTGCGGCGCTGATCGGGAGGCATCTGGAGTTCCTGAAGGAGCACGGACATCAGATATCGGCAGAGGATTTTGCAGCGCAGGCTTAAACGTAGGATAACACCCGATAACCATAGAAATGCATAATTGTAAAAAACCGCCGGACAGTCCTCGTGTCCGGCGTTTTTTATCTGACAAATCATAACGCCGAAACTGGAAAATACAAATCGCACTCACAGTAATGCTTGCTGCACTTGGCGTAGTTAACCCTTTCAAAGCTGAAACGTTCAGGGATATCAATCTGCATAGCGGGCATCCAGGTCTCAAAAATATATTTCCAGACCTCCTGCAGAGTCAAGGCCGAGAGATCCTCAGGACGATGAAGGCCGATATAGGTGAACACACCGTATTTATGCGCCTTGACATGCCGGACCTGCATATCCGGAGGGATAATGCTGCTGGTGCTGATCTGCAGGGAGGGCTGGTACAAGGTTGAACCTTCGAATGGCTCCGGAACTGAGGTGAAGCCGACATAGACATCCTTGTGCACCGGATTCTCAATTCTCGGGCGGTCATGGTAAAAGAAATGCACAGCCCGCTCTGTTGCTTCCAGAGAGCTGGCGTTCTCCCGGCCGTTAATGCTCATTGCATGTCCGGCAATGGAGAAGGCCGGCAGGACGCTCATGGAGCGGAAGTATACCAGCCCTTCCGCCGCACGGCCGAGCAGGCCCGGATTAAAGCGGTCCAGAATATTCAGCGGAGCGGGATTTCTGCGCCACTTGGCTGGTGTGGTCTGGTATTCATCCTTGAAGACCCGGTTATAGGCCCGTTCTGAGCCGAAGGAATATTTCGCTGAGATGAAATCAATGCTGTTCTGGTGGTGAAGCAGGTCGCCAAGGGAGAGCGCAATCCGTCTTCTGCGGACATACTCCATGAGCCCGGTATCTGTGGCTCCCTTCCAGATGCGCAGCAGGTGGAATTTGGAGATATTCACCCTTGCCGCGATATCATCCAGGCACAGCGGCTCCAGCAGATGTTCTTCCATATATGCAGTTGTTGTATTCAATGTTTCGAGCAAATAATGATCCATCGCAGGTTCCTTATCCGAGCAATTTTTGTCCTGTTTTGCCAGGAGGCGTACAGTATAATTTTACCACAGAGACCAGGAGCAGCATAACAATATTGATTGGATTAAGGAAAAGGAAGGGGAGGTCGGCTTAATGAACGCTAGCAGCCAGGCAGAGCTGAAGAACCGGTATTTAGCGGCAACTGAAGAGTTTGTAGAGAAGGTGAAAGATGATCCGAATGTCATTGCGGTCGTCTTGTGCGGAAGTCTGGCTTACGATCAGGTCTGGGAGAAAAGCGATATCGATATGGACGTCATTGTGCGTGATCAGCCGCTCCAGCAGTACTCCTACTGCATCATCGAGGACGGGATAACGATTAATGTTCAGCTCTATGAGAGAAGCAGGTTTAAAAGAAGTTTCGAACGGATGGTTGGAGGCTCTATTCCGCAGTCGTACTTGGCCAAAGGACATATCCTGTATACGGCTGATGACAGTCTGCATGAGTATTTCGAGGAGCTCAAGCTGCTGGGCAGCTACGATATAGCCCTGTCTTTATTACGAGATGCCTGTGAGCTGATCGATCTGTTCCATAAAAGCCGGAAGTGGCTTACGGTGCGCGGAGACCTGCTCTATGCGCAGTATTATCTGCTGAAGGCGGCGGAGCTGATTGCCAAGATGGAGGTCTGCTCGCAGGGCAAACCTCCGATCCGGGAGTCTATCCTTACAGTTCTGGATACGAAGCCTGAGCTAGTGGCTCCTCTGTATTCTGAGGCGATGTCCCGCCGGCTAACTGAAGCGGAAATCGGAGCGGCGATTGATGGAATTGGCCTGTTTATTGACGGGAAGCTCGATCTCCTGAAGGTGCCTGTCCTTGATTACCTGGCAGACGGGGAGATTAGAACCGTAACGCTGCTTGCGAAGCATTTTAAGCTGGCCAGCCACTTTCTTGTGAACATTCTGGAGTATCTGGCGGATAAGGGGATCATCGAGAAGGTGTCGCAAACCATCCGTATTACCCCAAAGAGCAGACCGTCTGTTGAAGAAATCGGCTATATGTACATCCCTTAAAGGGTGGAGAACAAGAGGAGGAAGCAGTCAGTGTCTATCCGTACAACGATTGATATTTCGGGAGCCCGGCAGAATAATCTCAAGAACATATCCGTGGAGATCCCGCGTGACCAGTTGACTGTCATTACAGGAGTGTCCGGCTCGGGCAAATCCTCGCTCGCCTTTGATGTTATCTTTGGAGAAGGGCAGAGGAGATTTCTCGATTCCATCTCGAACTTCGCCAAGGGGCGCATCAGCCAGCTGAAGAAGGCGAAGGTGGATTCAGTAAGGGGCTTGTCCCCGGTAATCGCGATTGAGCAGAAAAAAGGCAACCATAACCCCCGCTCCACGGTCGGTACGGTAACGGATACCAATGATTATCTGCGGCTGCTGTTCGCCACTGCAGGCACCGGGCATTGCCCGGATTGCAGCAAGCCGCTGCGGCAGCTGTCCGCTGCCCAGATTGCCGAGCATATCTCCTCGCTGCCGAAGGGAACGATTGTTGAACTACGGGCGCCGGTCTATAAGATATATGGCGAGGAGTATAGCTATACCTTCCAGAAGCTGCGGGAAAAAGGCTTCAAGCATCTGCTTGTCGATGACATGCCTGTCTCACTGGCGGATGAATCCGGGCTGGACGAGAGCCGTTCCTACCGGATCGAGATGATCATTGACCGGTTCACATTGAAGGATGAAACGTATATTCAGCTGACCAAATCCATAGAGTCGGCGATGCTGGCACTGGATGAGGATATTATGATTAAGGCAGAGATTATTGGAGGGACTGGTGAGGGGGAGGATAAGGGCTTCTATGACCACTTCGGCTGCCCGGAGCAT
This sequence comes from Paenibacillus phytohabitans, assembly GCF_013141775.1. GTDB lineage: Bacteria > Bacillota > Bacilli > Paenibacillales > Paenibacillaceae > Paenibacillus_AQ > Paenibacillus_AQ phytohabitans. The sequence goes on along the minus strand of NZ_WHOB01000059.1, from coordinate 344,058 downwards.
CATTACTTCCTCTGTGATATGCAGCCGTTCCATTTCTCCTTCAATACGTCAGCGAGCGCCTGCCATACCTGTCTTGGGGTAGGGATGTCGTATGTGGTAGAACCCCGGTTTCTGGTGGTGGCCCCTGAGAAAAGCATTTACAAAGGCGCGCTGAAGAACACAGTGTTCAATCCCGCAGGTAAGGACAGCTACCGCACAGTGCTGATGTACAGCTTATCGGAGAAATATGGCTTCAGTCTGGATGTCCCGTTTCATGAGCTGCCGGCCTCTGTTCATAATCTGCTCTTCTACGGTACCAAGGGCGAGCTAGTTCCTATGCTTCAACCCCCGAATTCCGCCAAGAAGAACTGGATGACCGGCCGGGACCGGCCGTTTGGCGGCTTCGTCCAGGAAATGGAGAGCTGGTACAAGCACTACATCCGCAAGACCTCAACCTCGGAGGCCTTCGAGCCGGCGTTCATCAAAGACTGCATGATCGAGAAGGTCTGCCCGGAATGCAGCGGCGCGAGACTCAAACGGCAGCGGCTGCAGATTACAGTGGGGAATAAGAATATTGACCAGCTTAGCCGGATGCAGCTGCATGAGCTGCTTGGATTCCTGAATACCTTAAGCTTCGAGCCGGTCATCCGTGAGGTCGCAGACACCATTGTCCGTGAGCTGCAGTCCCGGATTTCGTTACTGATCGAAATCGGGCTCCACTACATCAGCCTGGGCCGCAGAAGCGATAGTATCTCGGGCGGTGAAATGCAGCGGATCAAAATGTCCACCCAGATCAGCAGCGAGCTGATGGGGATGCTGTATATCATGGATGAACCCAGCATCGGCCTGCATCCGCGGGATTCCCACCGGGTCATCGACACGATGAAGAAGCTGCGTGATCTCGGCAACACGATCATCGTGGTCGAGCATGACATGGATACGATCCGCAGTGCAGACCATATCATCGAGATCGGTCCCGGTCCCGGTATCCATGGCGGGAATGTAGTGGCTTGCGGAACCGTGGACAGCATCATGGACCAGCCGGAGTCAGTCACCGGGCAATATTTATCGGGCAAAGCGTTTATCCCTGTTCCTGAACAGCGGCGCAGGCTGGGCGACGCCTTTCTATCGATCCAGGGGGCTCGCGAGAACAATCTGAAGAATGTGGACCTGGATATCCCGCTTGGTGTGCTGATCTGTGTAACCGGGGTCTCGGGTTCAGGCAAAAGCTCGATGATCAACGGGATTCTCTCGAAACAGCTGCGGATAGACAAAACCTCTGCACGGATTGTCGCCGGGGAACATGATTTCCTGTTCGGAGCGGATCAGCTGAATCATGTCATCAATATTGATCAGACCGCCATTGGACGTAACAGCAAATCCAATCCGGCGACTTATATCGGTATCTATGATAGAATCCGTGACCTGTATGCCATGCAGCCCGAAGCGGTAGCCAGAGGGTATCAGCCGATCGACTTCAGCCTGACTCACGCAAACGGTACCCGCTGCGAGCACTGTGCTGGCGACGGGATTCTGGTCACGAATCTCCAATTCATGGCGGATATAGAAACACTATGCCCTGTCTGCAAAGGGATGCGCTTCTCAGAAGAGGGCCTTGAGATTAAAATCCGGGGTAAAAGCATTGCCGATGTACTGGAAATGACGGTCGAAGAAGCCGCCGATTTCTTCGGGGAGCATAAGTATCTTAAGCACAAGCTCGCCATTATGAATGAACTTGGACTCGGATATCTGACCCTCGGCCAAAGCTCAACCACCCTGTCCGGCGGTGAGGCGCAGCGGGTGAAGCTGGCCTATGAGCTGGCCAAGATCAAGAAGGGCGCCCACAACCTGTACATCCTGGACGAACCGACAACGGGTCTGCATCTGGAAGATATCAAGAAGCTGCTGGTGGCGCTGAACAAGCTGGTAGACAGCGGACATTCCGTGCTTGTCATTGAGCATCATCTGGATGTGATCAAGTCCGCGGATTATATCATTGACATGGGCCCGGAAGGCGGAGACCAGGGCGGGTATGTGGTCGCCGAAGGAACACCGGAGCAGGTGGCTAAGGTGGCGGCTTCCCACACCGGGCGGTACCTCAGCAGTGTGCTTGGAACAACTGCCAGCCGGTAAAGGACAATGTAACTGCGGCAGACACCTGCTGGATCTACTGGATTAGCAGGTGTCTGTGTGATGAGGATGCATAGAACGGGTGCGCTGGAGTGCTGCGTGTAGGGAGAGGTGAACGGTCGGCGGTCAACGGGGAAAATCCGGCAAGAAAGTATGCAATAGAGTGAGCGATTGGCGAATCTGTGCATAGTGGAAGCTGATTAGAGAGCATGCATAGGTGCAGCTGAGAATCTATGCTTAGTGGAAGCTGATCAGGGAGCATACGTAGGTGCAGTGGCAATCTGTACGTAGCGGAATAACGGCGCGGACTGAGATTCCGTTATTTTGGATTTATGGACGGTTTTAGGTTGTTCGCGGACTGAAAATCCGTTATTTCTGCTCTAACGGGTGTTTTGGAGTGATTCAGGAGCAAATAAAGGAATCTCAGTCCGCGAGCTAGTGGAAAAGCCCCACTTTCAGCAAAATAAGCGCATCTCAGTCCGCTTCATTGGAGGGGCGTACCTACAGGAGTGCAGCTCAACAGTTATTCGCTTGCGGGGCGGGGCACTCCTGGGCTTGCAAGGGATTCCCGCTGTTACAGCCGAAGCGTGTAAGTCCGCACCCGATGTGAACCACTCGCGACATCAAGGATCTGCAGCTCTACGAGATCATGCAGGATACGTCTGGCTTGACGGTCACATACCCGGAGGTGCCGGGCAAGCTCCAGCGGAGTCAGCGGCCGCAGCATGCGCCGGGCCAGGCGGACGGTCTCTGCTTCCAGCCAGGATAACGATGCGGATACGTCCGTGGCTATGAATCTGCCAATAAAAGCGAGCACCAGCTGCTGGCATAGCTGCGGTTCTTCGGTGATGGACGGGTATGCGATGGGCAGAAAGGTCCAGCCATCCAGTGCCAGCAGACAATGCCGTCTGCACAGGTCTTTGAATCTTCTGACATCCAGATCTCTGGCGTGGGGGCCGAAGCCCTGGATCTCGATTCCGCCTTTTGCTCCACCTGGCATATACGCCAGATCCAAATAGCGGTAGCCGTTATTGAAATCCCGGACCTCCCATTCCGGAAAGAGATGATTGAAATTCCCGATAGCGGGAAACCAGACAGAGCGCAGAAATTCTCTGGTTCCGTGCCCTAGGCCTTTTTGGAGCAGCTCCAAGCGTATTGCACCTGTCTCTGCATGAATCTGTTCCTGCAGCCATTCATCATAGTACTGTTCAAATCTCGACATTGCCGTATCTCCCTTGCGAATAGTTTGACCCACGAGTTTGAGTTGATCCAATCCGATCCGAATACAAGAAAAGCCGCCGCAATACAACGTATCTGGAAGGTTAGCTCCAGACAAACGTTCTATTGCGGCGGCGTGTGCTTCACGACCTATACTGGTTATTATACCTCCCCATATTCAGGCCAGAAAGCGACTTGGATCATACTTGATCTGCCAATGATGTGATAAGGTGGGAAATCAGGACTTAGTAAATACTAAGGAGGATTTAAGATTGAAGAAACACAGAAGCAAGCGGAGAACCGCTTTGCGGATACTGATGATTGGCCTGCTGCTAATCGTCCTGCTCATAGGAGGCGGATTAGTCTTCCCGACATGGACTCCAGGCATCAAAGGCAGTAATAGCGTAAGCATCCTTAAGCAGATCACCATTAACGGCACCAGGCAGGAAGTGATGATACGGGGGATGGACCGGAGTAATCCGCTGGTGATTTTTGTGCATGGCGGGCCAGGGGTCCCGGAGACTCCGTATGTACGGAAATATCAGAATCTGCTGGAGCAGAATTTCACGGTTGTCCAGTATGATCAGAGGGGCAGCGGGAAGTCCTATCATTTCTCCGAGGATTATTCGAATTTGACTTCAGAATTATTGGTGGAGGACTTATTGACCCTCACAGAATATCTTGAGCAGGAGTTTGGCCAGAAGAAAGTGTTGCTGATCGGCCACTCCTACGGTACATACATAGCAACACAGGCGGTAAGTAAGGCGCCGGACAAGTTCAGTGCCTATATCGGGATTGGCCAGACGGCCAATTGGGTTAACAGCGAGCTGGAAAGTCTGCAATTCATGATCGATCAGGCGAGGCTTGCCGGCAATAACGCAGAGGCGGAGGAACTGGAGCACTTGAGGGAACCGGTTACAACAGGAGACGCGATTAGTCCCCGTGACAAAATCAGCAAATACGGCGGTTCAGTAAGACAGATTGACGACATCACGGATCTCTTCAAAGGTTTATTGTTCGGAACGGAGTATAATTTGCTGGATGCCGTCCGCTTTTTCAAGGGGAATTCGATCTCGGAGCTTAACCTGCAGCCAGAGTTGTCAGAGCATGATATTACCGAGCTGGTGGATCACATGGATATCCCCGTATATTTTGTCATGGGGAAGTATGATCTGATGACCTCGGTGAGCGAGGCGCGCAAATACCTGGATGAGCTGGAGGCGCCGTATAAGGAGTTCGTGGTGTTCGACCAGTCGGCGCATTATCCGCAGTTTGAAGAGAAAGAGAAGTTTGCACAGTGGCTGAACGAGACATGGGCTAAATTACCACAATAGCGTACATTTTCTGGGTGGCACACTAGCGATTGCAGCGGGAGCTGAGAAGAAAACGGCGCACTATCCTAATCCAAGGACGGTGTAGCCGTTTCTTTTTGTACATAGCAAGCTGACCTGCTGAAATTGCAGCTTGAAGCCGCTGTAGCGCAGCTTGCGCAAAGGCCATTGTATAAGTCTTTTAGCAAAAATATACTGTAACTGTAAGGAGAAGCGCAGGAGGCGATGGGCGATGAAAATTACAATTGAGAACGTTCCGGAGGGCGGGGAGCCTGAAATTATCCTAAGGTGCAACAACCCGGATGATTCCTTGCTGAGGCTGATCTACTCTGTGAACTCCAGCTCCAGAAAGCTAATCGGGATGAGCGATTTGCAGCTGCATATCATTAGTCCAAGGGATGTGTATTACTTTGAGGCGGTTGATCATAAGGTGTTCATTTATTGCCACGAGAAGGTGTACGAATCCCGGCTGAAGCTGTATGAGCTGGAGATGGATTACGAGCATGGGGATTTTTTCAGAGCATCCAAATCGACCATCCTGAATGTTGCCCGAATCCAATCACTCAGCCCGGTGCTATACGGCAGATATGAGGCGCTGCTCCAAAACGGTGAAAAGGTCTATATCTCCAGACAATATGTCCCTGTGCTTAAACACAAATTAGGGTTATAGCGAGGCTGCCAAAGTATATATTTAGGAGGAAGGATCATGATTAAAACCAGTAAATATCTATCTTTTTTCGTGAAGGATCTGTTAGTCGCTTGCGGGTTTCTGACGGTGCTTGCGGCGGTTGTGCTGGCTCTGAGCTCTACGGAGACGATCAGTGGTTCGCTGCTTGTGCAGCTGTTCCTGGGGGCTTCGGCGTTTACCTGTTTCAGATACGCGCTGGTGAATACGCATGAGGTGGAAAAAAAGGCACAAACGATAAGCTTTTATATTTTTTACATTCTTGCTGATTTGTTTGTGATCCTCTGGCTGTGGCTGTTCGCTGACGGCCCGCTGATGGATAAAGGGGTGCTGGTGCCGTTCGTCATCGTGATTCTGGTGGTTAAAGCCATGGTGTACACTATGATGCATATCGACGGCAAAAGGGAAGCCAGGCAGCTGAATCAGAAGCTGGAGGAGTATAAGAAGGACGGGGACAAATAAGCAGTAAGAAGTTAGCGGTTAGCCTCAACAAGTGCAGCCTTATTAGCGAATATTCGAAAGCCGCCCCGGTGCCGGATCTGCCAGGGAGGCTTTTTATTTTGGTTTATTTTATTTCGAAAACACACAAAAATCCTGTTACCATTCTGCAAATTAAGCGTAACTAAGACGGTGTTATACATAATCTTCCATGGAGCTGATATCATGCTGCTTAACAGATCATCACTGATAGAGATGATGAATGGTACGGGTGAACCAGAAGTCCGGCTTGAGAGATCACTTGATTTGTACATGGAGCGTTTCGGACAGCTTGAGCCGCAGATCCGCGCTTTTGTTCCTGAAGCGGACGCTGAACTAAGGCTTGGCCGGGAAAAAGCGCTGCTGCTGCATACTTACAGCGAAGCGGACAGCAAACCGGCTTTATTCGGCGTTCCTGTGGCGGTTAAGGACTTGCTGCATGTGGAGGGACTACCTACCCGGGCCGGTTCGCAGCTACCCGCTGATCTGTTGACCGGACCAGAGGGCTCTTTGGTCCTAAGACTCCGCTTCCTCGGCGCGCTGATTGCCGGGAAGACAGTTACCGAGGAATTTGCCTATAACGGGCCTATTGCAACGCGTAATCCGCATAACACCGCGCATACTCCCGGCGGGTCAAGTGCAGGCTCAGCCGCTGCGGTTGCTGCGGGAATCTGCCCGCTGGCGGTCGGTACCCAGACGCTGCGTTCGGTGATCGCGCCTGCATCCTTCTGCGGCGTGGTCGGATTCAAGCCGAGCTATGGCCGGGTTCCGCTGGACGGGGTGCTGCTGCTCTCGCCTTCTTTTGACACCATCGGGTTCTTCACTCAAGATTTGCCTGGAATGGAGGCCGCAGCAGCTCTGCTTGTACCGGATTGGGAGGCCATTCCCGCTATATCTGCCCGCAAGCCGGTCCTCGGCGTTCCCGCCGGGGTGTACATGGAGTTAATGAGTCCGGAAGTAAAAGCTGTCTTCATCGCTCAGATAGGGATACTCGAACAGCTGGGCTACCAAGTCCGCCACGTGGATATGCCCTGGAAGGATGAATTCATCTACGGGGATGCCATGATTCGGTTTATCGAGGGAGAGCTGGCGCGGGAGCATGAGCATTGGTTCGCGGAGCATAGGGAGGAATACGGACTTCCAGTTCAGGAAGCTATCCTTAGAGGCAGGCAGATTACGGATGAGGAGCTGGAGCAGTACCGGGGACAGCAGATGATTCTGCGGCGTGATCTGAAGGAACTTATGGTTCAAGAGGGGATTGACCTGTGGGTCTCGCCGGCCCAAGGAGGCACGGCGCCCAAGGTAGAGGAGAATAATACAGGCTGGGCAGGAATGGCGGCAATCTGGGGATTCGCCGGATCGCCGTCAATCAGTCTGCCGGCTGCAACGATCGGGAGTATGCCGCTCGGCTTCCAGTGCATCGGCACCTATGGAGAGGACGAGACACTGCTGGCTTGGGCGCGGGAGCTCTGGCCGCACATTGCTTACAATAGTGCAGAAGCTTAGTTCCCGCCAATGTGGAGGTTTTCGGATTCAAGCTGACTAGCTTTGATTCAATTTCTCCACTTGAGCATAAGCTTCCAGCAATTTCTCCACAGGGATATCATTAATCCGCAGGCTGGAGATTTCACATTGCGAGATATTTACGCCGGACAGATCACAGCCGCTGAACTGACTTCCTGACAGATCGCAGCGCTCGAACTGAGCGGGCTTACCAGAGGCTCCCAGACTCGTATCATGAAAATGCACACCATCCAATGCAGCCAGAGCAATTTCGCTGCCGCTTAATCTGGAGTCGGCAATCAGTATGCCGGTCAGATTAAGATTCGTGAATTTCGCACCGCTCAGGTTGCAGTCCGTAAACAGGCTGCCGTGCAGATTGCTGTTATTGAAGCTGGCCGTCGCAAGATTCATGTTGTAGAAATCAGCCTTATCCATTGCACAGTTCTCAAATTCCGCTCCGGAGAGCCGCTGATCTTCAAACCGGATTCCCTGCTCCTCTGGAGCTGCCAGGGATCCGGTTATTTTTTCATAGCCGTATTCATCCGGGGATTCGTAGATTCGCATATACCCGGATTTTTCATAGAAATAGTGGTTGCTTAGCTGTTTGCTTGAGGTTTCCAGCTTCCATGTACGCATTGCAGGATACTGCTCTTCAAGGAAGGAGAGAATCTTCGAACCGTAACCCCGGCCTTGATAGGACGGATCGATGTAAATTTTGTCTACCCGGGCATGTCTGCCTACTATATGTACGTTTGCACCACCAATGATCTGCGAGCTGTCTTCAATTACATAATAATCAGTTTCTCTTATGGCATATCTGTGTTGCTCAATTGAATCATAACCCGGCGGGCGGAGATTGTTGTCCTGCAGCGCTTCCCCCGGCAGCCAGCGCTGCATTTCCCGGTCAAATGTTCTTTTCATAACCGCAGCCAGTTGTTCGGCATCTTCCGGCACAGCTCTGCGAATTTTCATAGCGTTCACTCCAGTTGGATAATAGAATTATCTACAATTATAACGAAGCCTGAAGTGGAATGCCGGACAGAAATTGCGGATGTTAAATACATACTCAGGAGGGACCTATGGAAATAAGAAAAGCTGTTGTAGCTGATGCGGCGGTCATTTTGGAGAATAGGCTTGTTTTTATTGAGGAGGTCACGCATGCCGTATTGCCGGCAAATTTCAAGGAAGAGACTTATGCTTATATTCAGGAGAATCTCGCCAATGGGAGGCTGGTTTGTTATATCGCTACTGAGCAGGACAGAATCATCTCCATAGCAGTCATGAGCACCTATGAAGTTCTGCCCACAGTAGGCAACCCCTCCGGTAAAAAAGGATATCTCTATAATGTGCATACTGCTGCAGCGTTCAGGAGACAGGGCTTGTCCACCCGTGTACTCCATACACTAATTGAAGAGGCTGAACGCCTCGGTATAGCTGAAATATTCCTCGATTACACCGCAGACGGGAGAATGCTGTACGAGAAATTAGGGTTTAAGCATTTGGAGAAAGAAATGGTTCTGAAAATACGTTAAAGGATGAAATAATTGAGTGAAAGGATTGAACCGTCTGGAGGCTTGGACCAGAGATGACCTGTGGGTGTTGTTGTATAAGTTAAAATCCTGCACGAAATACAACATTTCCGCTAGAATATCGACCCAAATCCCAAATTGTTGTATAAAATACAGCATTTCCTCTCCGCCCAGCAGATTAACGGGGAGATTCTTGTATTTCGTACAACAATTCTCCTAAACTCTCAGGTAACTCAGCATTCGAGTTGTAATCTATACAACATTTAGCAACCTCCAGTTTGACTACGGGCCGTTCACCGTTGCTTTGGGATAAAAAATGCCCTTTAGCAAAACGGAAGCGGACTGTTCCCGTTATGCTTAAGGGCTGCTCCCGTAACGCTAAAGGGCTGTTTCTACTTGCCTGCAGGCTTAGAGGCGCAGCGCTTCAGGAAGCGCACGTCTATCTCGCCGCTGCCTGCTGTATTAGGCTTCAGGCCAAGGGAGAAGGCGTTCCGCTTCAGCAAGGACTTCACCTGGCCGGGCGTCAGGCAAGGGCGGAGCTGCAGCAGCTGCGCCGCTGCACCGGACACGATCGGCGTGGAGATGCTGGTGCCGGACAGCTTGAAATACTTCCTGCCAACCTTGTTTCCCGGCAGTTCGCGGACCAGCTGGGAACCGGGTGCGCGCAGGGAGATCACCGAATCGCCGGGAGCAACAAGATCGGGCTTCACCTTACCGCCGGGAGCCGGTCCGCGGCTGGAGTAGACGGCGATACGGTCGTCCTTTTGCGTCACCGTCCGGCGGTCATTCACCGCTCCGACGGTGATGGCGGAGGGACTAATTCCGGGCGACTCAACCGTTCTGCGCCCGGGTCCGCTGTTGCCGGCGGCGATGACTACAGTGAGTCCGGCTTTGACGGCTTTCTCAACCGCCTGGACAAGGATATCGTCCTTGGCAGAAGGGTTCACCGGTCCGCCGAAGGACATGGACAGGATGCGCAGCTTCAGTTTTTTGCGGCGGACCATGCACCATTCAATGGCTTTAATGATGGTGGAGTCATAACCGTCGCCGTTTTTGTCCAGCACCTTAATTCCGACGATCCCTGCTTCTGGTGCCGGCCCTCTGTATTTACCTTTGCTGGACCAGCCGTTCCCTGCGGCATCGCCAGTAATATGTGTGCCATGCCCGTTATCGTCATACGGACACTTCCGGTGATTGATATAATCCTTGAAGGCAATGATCCGGTTCACAGGCCGGGTCAGATCGGGATGCGGATACACACCGGTATCGAGCACAGCGATATTGATGCCTTTGCCGGTAAGCCCTCTTGAACGCTGAACGGCGGTGGCACCAATGGACGGGGTAGCGATATTTAAGGTGGTTTTTTTGATGCCATCGAGATAGACCTTATGCACCCCGCTCCAGCAGCATACCTGCTCCAGACATTTGAGCGTAACCCGGGAGGCAACTGCGCGATGCAGGGGCAATTGATGTTTAATTGGAAAAGCGTGTGTCCCCAGATGCTTCTGCAGAGCCTTCATTCTGGCTGGAGTCAGCGGATGCTTGAACTGTATAATGACCGGGATGGCAGCCGGTTTCACGGTGGATGTATAGGACTTGCGGATCTTTTGCTTCAGCGGACGGTTAAGCTTGGCGGCATGATGCTGAACCCATAACTTATCAGTCATTAATGTGATCACCTCTATGGAAGCATAGTATGCGGCCGGGTGAACAGTGGGTACGAATCTATTAATATAGGACAGTGCTACATTTCTATGAATAACAGGCAATAACGCGTGTCAGCCGGTTCTTCAGTTGCATTTACTACTGTATTCCAACAGAAAGTGGTGAAGCAATTGAAAGAATCAGAGAAGAAAGCACTCATGGCAAAACGTCTCCTCATGGCCAAAAAAGCAAAATCATCGGCGGTAGTAAGACCTAAGAGACGGCGGATCAAACAGATTTTCTCGAATTTCGTTGTACTTGCTGTGGATACAAGCAACATACCTTATGAAACGCAAGGCTGGACGGCTACATTGACTAGAACCACTGGTGCTTCATTCTCCGCATTGTTCGATGAGTTCGGTGTAGCCCAATTCAATGGTGTAAATGCACCAACTACTGTAAGTTACACGCTGAGAATACGGGACGCAGATAATAGCCTGCTCGCTCAAAGAAACGTCCCTGCCAACCGTGAGTTCTTTGTAGCCCGTTTCTAAAAGGCCGGCGCGTCCTGTTCTATACGGGGCGTGCTTTTTACTATACAGAATAATAGATATGATTCCTTGTACGTTTAAGCGAAATGTGAAATTATAGAAAAAAAGAGTTTTTTCATACATAGCAGGGGGAACAACGATGAAAAGCTATTTTGTTCATACTGGAACTGCTTTATTGTATGTGCTGGAGAGCGGGATGCCGGGTGCTGAAGCGCCGTCCCTGCTCGTGGTCAGCGGATTGTGGGAGCGGGCGGAGCGGGCGATTCCGCTGCTCAGCCATTTACCGGGTCATGTAGTGGCTTTCAGCTTCCGCGGTCGCGGCTTAAGCTCTACACCGGATTCAGGTTATGATCTGGAAGATCATTTATCCGATATTGAGGCTGTAGTTAACCATAGCTGTCTTACAAACTATATTGTACTCGGCTTCTCCCGGGGCGCTGCCTATTCTCTTGGCTGGAGCCTAAGGCATCAGGATCAGATGAGGGGCCTTATCCTGGTTGATCAACCGCCTGTTCACAGGGCCATGTCTCTTGAAACGGTGGAGTTCTGGAGCAGCCTTGTCTATCAGCAGGTGCCTCTTCTGAACTATATCCGCCGGGAGGCTTTGCAGGGAATGGGGCGGGAAGCCCGTGAAGTGGACTTCTCGGCACAACTGCCGCAGCTTGCAATTCCCGTCACGCTGTTTGCCGGCAGGAATCCTGAATCTATGATCCCATCCGATATATCAGATGAAGTAATGGAGAAGTACCGCACATTGGTGCCCTGCTGCACTGTAGTCGAATTTACACAGTCCGGGCATATGATTCCGGATGAAGAGCAGGCGAAGTATATAGCTGAGGTTGAGAGATGTATGTCAGAGACTTTTCGCTAAGAGGAGGTAAGTCTGTGTTTAACTGGATTCAGAATCATACGAGACTTGAGTATATCACGGAGCTGGAGCCTTTCGATTTCAGCAGCGTGACGGAGCAGGAGCGTATCCGCAGAATGGAGCCGCAGGAGCAGCCTGCTGAAATGACTGCACTCGCGCAATATTTCATAGCTGCCAGTGCCTGGCTAACGGAGAATATGTCTATTACCATCCCCATGCGCAATGAAGAAGCCGCGAAGCGGGTGCTGGAAGAGGTTAGCCCGCATTTCAACAAGGTTCTGCAGTACACTGCTGCGGACAGAGGAAGTGGGATGGTTCTGCAGAAGCTGAAGCCGGCGTCCAAAGCACTTTTCCTGGCTGCAAGTACTTCAGCGCTGCCGTTAATGGAAGATCTGTACCGGCATCATGATATCGGTGTATGGGATGCCGGCAAGCGGAGTATTGTGAATTATACCGTTAACCGTGCGGAGCTTGAACCCTGTGAAGGGCCGGAAATAGAGAAGCTGCAAGCCCTGCTGCATAAGCTGTATCTTGAACCGCCGGGGGAGAACTTCGGGCTGGATCCGCTGGGCTGGAGGTTTGAGGATTCCCTTAAGGATTCCCTGATGCTCCGTTTCCTGGCCGGATTCGCGCCGCATCTGACGCTTGCCGTGGATTCCGGCACCATGGAAGTCATTAGCATTCATCTGTCCCAGGAGGAATTCAGCCGTCCGGTTCTGCTGTGCTCGGGATGGCCTAAGCCGCCGCGCAGGAATGGGGATTATCTGTATCTGGATCTCGGCAGGAAGCTCGTATATGTAGTCGATTTGAGCAAGCAGGCCAAGCTTGAGACCTGGGCTGATCTGCATGAAGAGGCCCGGGTGTACCATATCCTGCCGGACGGGGATTTTGCCCGCTTCAATCACCTTACCGCTGAGCCGAAACCGGCTGGTGTGGGCTTATTCTTTGATACACATACGATTGGAAGAATGCTGGAGACAATCAACCGTGAGCTGAAGTCTTTTTGAAATAATAAATACTATAGAGGATCAGCGGAATGACCAGGAAGTTGGCGAGCTGAATATAGAGCAGATAGTCGAGCAGCTTGAACATATCGAACAAATCCCGCGAGAACAGGTACGAGAAAAGTATCGTCAGCGCGCAGACATAATGCTCCTTGAACCGGATCTTCAGGCCCGACAGCCGGATCAGCTCCATCAGTGCAAAGAAGCAGACGATATAACGGATGAACCAGCCGGCGACCACCTGCAGCATGACGAATAGCTCACCCGCCTCCAGGAAGCCAAAAGCACTGATAATCTGGGTCTGTGTCAGCTTGGGGAACAGCAGATTGACTGCCCGGTCCGGCCCGAAGGTAGTAATGACGCCAAGTATCGAGAAAATCTGCATCTGGATAATGAACAGCAGGGCAATCGACGTATGCAGGAGCAGCTTGGATTTGTCCCGCACACTGTCCAGGTAAGGGATCATAATGGTGACACAGCTCAGTGCGCCGAGAATCTTCAGGGTGCTCAGCAGCAGTGCAGGGGTTACTCCATGCTCCAGGATCGGATAGATATACTTCATGTCTTTGTATTTATGAGTCAGGAAGGCGAGCAGCATACCGGACAGGCTGATGAAGAAGATCACCACAATTGTCGTAATCGTTACGGAAGCAATCCCTTTTTTGACCACATAGACCGTGGCTACCGCAGTCACCAGTATAAAGACCCATACGGGCGTGAACAGCTGGAAACCGGTGTGAATGACACTGGCCTCGGCGCCCGCACTCTCAAATATAGTTAATAGAAGGGTCAGCAAAAACAGCACGGAAAAAAAGCCGCCGCCCCATTTGCCGAGCGATTTCGCATAGATGTCGAGCAGGTTATAATTTTTAGTCCTCTTCTTAATCGTCAGAATAACCCACATGTAAACAAGAATACAGGCTGAAGCGGCAATCATGGCAATCCAGGTATCTCTTCCGCCTAGCCGGATGAATGACGAGGGGAAGGTCTTAAGAGTGACAATCGCCAGGCTGCAGATGATGAAAAACAGATGTTTGGAGTTCATACTTCCCACTAGTACGCCTTCTCTCAGAAAAATCTAGACTTAACCTCTAGTATGGTCCGCTGTAAGGAATATTATTCCGGGAATCCGGCATACTATCCCTACCACTTAAGAAGGGCGGGAAACCGGATGACCGTACAGGCGAGTGAGCTTTCCTCTATACTAAGCGGCTGCTTTGATTTCATTAAGCGGGATATCGTGATGAACGATGCTGTCATTACTCTCTTTTATATAGAGACCATTTGTGATTCTACCTATATCAGCCAATATATTATCGAGCCGCTGTCGCAGGCGTCAGGGGGGGTTACCAGCAGGGAAGAGGTGGGTAAGGCCATCTATGCCGCTAAATTCGGGGAGGTCCGGGATGCGGACGAGGCGCTTGAGCATCTGCTGGCAGGTGATCCGGTGCTGATTTTTGAGCAGCTCCAGTATGCTGTTTATTTTGACGCCCGCAAGCTGGAATCCCGTCCGGTCGAGAAATCGCAGTTCGAAGCGTCGCTCGTCGGCTCGAACGAGAGCTTCAATGAGCTGCTGGTCAACAATGTCAGCCTGATCCGCAAACGGATGGCTACGCAGACGCTGAAGATCGAAAGCCATAATCTGGGTAAGCAGTCGAAGACGCAGGCGGTTCTGCTCTATATAGAGGGGACGGCTCCGGAGGATCTTGTCGCGACTGTCCGCCAGAAGCTGGAGGCTATGGACAATGAATTCGTGCTGGGCGCACAGTATGTTGCGGAAGCCTTAAGTCCGGGCAAAACGCTGTTCGATACCATTGGATACACAGAGAAGCCCGATGCGATAGTCGCCAAGCTGTTTGAGGGCAGAATCTCCGTAATTGTGAATGGAACGCCGTTTGCGCTGACCGCGCCATGTTTCTTTTTTGAGAACCTGCAGTCCCCGGATGATTATGCCACCAACAGGCTGTTTGTTACGCTGCTGCGCTGTGTGAGATTCGGCTCGGTGCTGGTATCGCTGCTTCTGCCGGGATTCTATGTGGCGCTGACAACGCATCACTTCTCGCTGATTCCTTCGGCGTTTGTGTTCAAGCTTGCCGTGTCCCGTTCGGGAGTGCCTTTTCCGACAGTGGTGGAAGTGGTCCTGATGTTCCTGTTCTTCGAGCTCTCCCGGGAAGCGGGACGGCGGCTGCCGCATCAGATCGGACAAGCGCTCAGCATTGTAGGTGCCCTGATTCTGGGCGATGCCGCTGTCGGCGCCGGACTGGCTTCCCAGGCTACGGTGGTCGTGACAGGGATTTATGCCATTACCTCGTTCATTAATCCGCGCCTGACCTCGGCCATTTCTGTATGGGCAGTGTTCTCTATCATCATGTCTGCCTGTTTCGGGCTGCACGGCTTCTATCTCGGATTCATCCTGCTGGTGGCCCATCTGGGATCACTGAGATCCTGTGATTATCCGTATCTGTTCCCGCTGGGCACCGAGAAATCGTTCCGCGCCGCCAATCTGGATGTGCTGGTCCGGGGACCGCTGAGCAAAGTATCGAAACCCTTCCTGTACCGGGGCAGAAAATGATCAAGGCACTCCGCAGAATAGTACTCGTCACACTGATGCTGGCGGTGCTGCCCGTCCTGCTGGCTTCCTGCTTGGGCTACAGGGATCTTGACCACATCGCATTCGTGACCTCGATTCTGATTGATCAGGATGAGGAGGAGAATCTCGTTTTTTATTTTGAGACGCTGAACTCCATCCGCAACTCCTCCAAAGAGGCGAACCAGGAGGAGCGGATTGTATATAAAATAGCGACCCAGAATCCGGGTGATGCAATCAACCGGCTGGAGACCCACACCAGTGCCCCGGTTACCCTTGCCCACAACAAAGTAATCCTCTTCACGGAACGTTTTGCGGCGGGCGGGCTGGACCAGGCATTTGATATTTTTGACCGGTGGCAGGAATCCAGCACACGTACACTTCTGGGCGTGTATGTAGGAGAGACAGAGGATTTCATCAAGCCCAACCACGAGGAAGAGGTTATGACCGGCCTGTATCTCTATGACATGCTGGGCAACAAAGCATCCGTAACCTCCTATGGCGTCAAGCTGAACATCAAGGAGTTCATGAATCAGAAGATTATCGGCGATCATGTGAATTCCATGTCGATCATGAATGTGTCCAAGGATAAGGATACCAAGGGTCAATATTTCCTGGACGGACTGGCGCTGATTAAAGAATATAGAATGGTAGGCAGACTGAGCAGCGAGAAGTCCATCTACTTCAACTTCCTGCTCGATAACGAGGTATCGGGCAATATCAATACACAGAATCCCGAGGACCGGACGAAGACGGTGAGCCTGCTGCTGCAGAATAACCGCTACAAGTCCAGGCTCGATTATAAAGACGGCATACTAAAGATGGAGATCATCCTTAAGCTGAACACCGATGTATCCTTAATCCAGGGGAAGCTGAAGCTGAATGAGGAGAATATTGCGAAGCTGGAGGCGTCCATGGCAGCGAAGATCAGAGCCGATTGTCTGGCGCTGTTTCAGAGATGGAAGGACAAAGGGACCGATATTTTTGATATCCAGGAGAAGTTTGACCGGAAATATCCTAAGCCCGCCGGCCGGAATATCATCGGGAGTACAGAGCTCGACCTTAAGGTTACGGTAGATATCAACGGCACGACAACGCTTAGGGATGTGGAGTAGCGATATGATAATTATAGAAGCTGTTATCACGGCCATAAGAGCTGCGGTAACAGCTTCTTTAGGTATGACAGATTTCATGCCGCGAATGAGCGGCTTGTACGGTCTTCTGTAGCTTTTGTCAAGATTCAATGCGTGATATTTATAAAATATTGTTCGATTATACAAACCAATCCGCAAATTTTAGCTATAATGACAATAAACCTGCCATGAACATTTCAAAGCCGGAGCATTAAAGATATAATGTGGCCATAGGTATAGGTATGATACAGTGCGGAACTGCCCGTAATTACGCAGCCTAAAGATGCCAGCGAAAGGTCTGAGGATGATGAGCCTGGAAGCCTTGAATGAACGTGTGAAGACCGATCTTTCCTACCTTGCCTATGGCGGCACGGACTGGGTACGCCCTCTGGAGCATCCTGAAGGCCATGTCTATGATGTAGTGATTGTAGGCGGGGGGCAGAGCGGATTGGGCGCAGCCTTCGGCCTGCTGCGTGAACGGATATCCAACATTCTGATTATTGATGAGAACCGTGACGGGCTGGAAGGTCCTTGGGAAACGTACGCACGGATGGTGACTCTGCGCACGCCCAAGCATTTGACCTCCATTGATCTGGGCATTCCATCGCTCACCTTCCGCTCCTGGTGGGAAGCGCAGAAGGGAACAGCGGCCTGGGATGAATTAGGCAAAATCCCCCGCGGCGACTGGATGAATTATCTGCGCTGGTACCGGCAGATTCTGCAGCTGCCGGTGATCAATGAGGTGCAGCTTAAGCTGATCGAGCCTGGTGAGGACGGGATCTACCGGCTGCGGATTGCCGGAGCGGGTGCCCCGTCCGGTCTGCTGCTGGCGCGTAAGATCGTACTGGCCACAGGTATCCAGGGCGGTGGCGAGTGGCATGTCCCGCCGATGATTGCGGAGCATCTGCCGGAGCATCTGTATGCACATACCTCGCAGAAGATTGATTTCGCCGCTCTCCGCGGCAAGCGGGTAGCGATTCTCGGCGGCGGGGCCTCGGCCTTCGACAATGCTAACTTCGTCCTTACTGAAGGAGCGGCGGAAGCGCATGTGTTTGTCCGCCGCGAACAGCTGCCGAATGTCAATCCGATCCGCCAGATGGAGGTTTCGGGCATGATTGAACGGTTCCATGCCTTAGGGGATGCAGATAAATATGCGGTGATCTCGCATTTCTTCAATTATAATCAGCCGCCAACGAACGACACCTTTGCACGGGCGGCGGCCTGGCCCGGCTTCCGGCTGCATCTCGGTTCTCCCTGGCTTAGTGTGGCGGCTTCCGGAGAAGAAGCGGCAGTGACTACGCCTAAGGGTGAATTCAGCTACGACTTCCTGATTGTCAGCACCGGGCTGCTCAGTGATCCCGCCCTGCGGCCGGAGCTGCAGCAGGTCGAAGCTCATATTGCCCGCTGGTGCGACCGTTATGAGGCGCCGGCCGGAGCGGCGAATGCGCTGCTGGACGCGCATCCGTACCTCAGCCCGGGGTTTGCGCTGCAGAGCCGGGATGAGGCAGGCCGCAAGCTGCTGCATGGAATATTCATCTTCAATTATTCGGCCCTGGTCAGCTGCGGCTTGTCGGCTTCGGCGATCTCCGGCCTGAAGAATGCGATACCGAAGCTTGTCTGTGGTGTAGCCGACCAGTTGTTCATGGATGACCGCCAGCAGACCCTGCAGGCGTATTATGATTACGACGAGATTGAGTTTACCGGCAAGTAATACAAGAAGAGGCTGTACCGGGGGTCAGGAAGACCTTTGGTACAGCCTTTGTGCTGTGGAGCGTGTCCAGAGAATTGGCCTGGTGCTCACATGCTGCTGCCTGGCAGCCGGGTCTAGGTTGTGATCCTGGCATACACCGCGAAGAACAGCGCCAGCTCGCCCATGATCAGCACATTCGGAACATGGATTACGAGATCCAGCACGTAGAAGCAGATCAGGATAGCGGTGAGCAGTACCAGATGCTTAGCCCCCAGCCGGTGCTGCTTATGTCTGTAGACATGGAAGACCAGTGTAGTCGAAGCGAAGTAGAGCAGGACTGAGCCGAAGAGCAGATTCAGCATCAGGTCATAATGAAGCTTATTCAGGAAGAGCAGCTGGATCGATGCGGCAAGCATACATAACGACAGATAGATAAACAGATGTCCGTAGATAATGGTCTGTCCGGCTGTTTGAATATGCATATCGACCTTCTTCTCCAGGTTGTCATAATACTGCCACCACATCGCGATAATCAATACGAAGGTGAGGGCGGCGAAGCCGACAGATTGTCCGGTCCAGGTACTGGACTGCAGTACGGCAAGAATGCTGACGACAGATTCACCCAGGAGAATTAAAGCGAACAGTGAGAACCGCTCCAGCAGATGATGCGTATTGGCGGGAGTCTTCACAAGAATCCGCCGGCCGGTCAGCGGGAGGATAATGTCCAGCGCAATCCCGGCGTACAGCACGGCATACCGGAGCCAGGAATCGAAGAACAGCGAACATGCCGAAATCACCAGTCCGATCCAAAAGCGTGTTCCTAAATAACGGGCCGTGTTCCGCAGATGGCCGCTTTCTTTGGAATGTGCGTAGTGATACTGGACGGCGGTCATGATCCGGAGTCCCAGATAGCCAATCAGAAACGGCAGATAGTTGGCATCGAAATCCACAGACAGGCTGGCTGTCATGATCAGCACGAAGAATAATTGGATGATCAGAAAAATCCGGTGCGCCACCGTATCCTGTCCATAACGGTTGACGAAAAGCGTCTGGCCTACCCAGGCCCACCAAATCGGAATGAAGATCAGTACGAATTTGCCCAGTGTCTCAAGAGAGAGAACCTCGTCTTCTACATGCAGGAGCACATGGCTGGCCTTGGAGACCGCAGCGACAAACAGCAAATCATAGAAGAGCTCCAGCCAGGTTACTTTTTTGATAATCATTCTGCAAGCCTCCTTTGCCGTATGTTTACCGGAGCAGTCCGGTTATCAAGTATAATAAAGGCTCTGGATAGAAGAAGGCAAGACAGCAGGTGGATTAATCCAGGTTCATTCCGGCGGCAATTGACCTGGGCTGCGCTCTCACGGATAATATAGAGGTTCATATTCTTTACAGGATCGGGGTAGAAGCATGTCATATCGTAATATGGAAGAATGCATTATTGACTTGGAGAAGCACGGGCATTTAATTCGCATACATGAGGAAGTTGACCCGCATCTGGAGATGGCGGCGATCCATATGAAGGTCTATGAAGCAGGCGGTCCCGCGCTGCTGTTCGAGAATGTCCGGGGCTCGAAGTACCGCGCGGTATCGAATCTGTTCGGAACGATCGAGCGCAGCAAATTCATCTTCCGGGATACCTGGCAATCCTCCCAGGATGTTATCGCTTTGCGCAGCAATCCCATGAAGGCGCTCAAGCAGCCTTTCAGATATATTGGAACCGCCCTTGCAGCCAGAAAAGCACTTCCGCTGAAGAAACAGGGCAGTGCTCCTGCCGGTTTCGAGGAGATTCAAATCTCCGATCTTCCCCAGATCAAGCACTGGCAGGGAGACGGAGGGGCATTTGTTACGCTTCCGCAGGTGTATTCGGAAGATCCGGACAAGCCGGGGATCATGAACTCCAATCTCGGGATGTACCGGATTCAGCTTAGCGGCAATGAGTACGAGATGAACAAAGAGGTCGGTGTGCATTACCAGATTCACCGCGGCATCGGCATACATCAGTCCCAGGCCAATAAACGCGGCGAGCCGCTCAAGGTGAGCTGCTTCATCGGCGGGCCTCCGGCGCATACGCTGTCGGCGGTGATGCCGCTGCCGGAGGGCCTCAGCGAGATGACCTTTGCCGGGCTGCTGGCCGGACGCCATTTCCGCTACACCTATGTGGACGGATTCTGCATCAGCAGTGATGCCGATTTCGTAATTACCGGAGAGATCCATCCCGGTGAGACGAAGCCGGAAGGTCCGTTCGGGGATCATCTGGGCTACTACAGCCTGACCCATCCGTTTCCGGTGATGAGAGTGCATAAGGTCTATGCCAAGCGAGGAGCCATCTTCCCGTTCACGGTCGTCGGCCGTCCGCCGCAGGAAGACACCGCCTTCGGAGAATTGATTCATGAGCTGACGGGCGGGGCAATTCAGTCTGAGATTCCCGGCGTTAAGGAAGTTCATGCCGTAGATGCTTCTGGCGTGCATCCGCTGCTATTCGCCATCGGCAGTGAACGCTATACACCTTATCAGCAGCTTAAGCAGCCGGCGGAGCTGCTGACCATCGCCAACCGGATTCTCGGAACCGGACAGCTCAGTCTGGCGAAATATCTGTTCATCACTGCAGAAGAGGACCAGCCGGTCAGCACGCATGATATTGAAGGTTTCCTGACGTATATCATGGAGCGGATTAATCTGCACCGCGATATTCACTTCCAGACGAATACCACCATAGATACACTGGATTACTCCGGCACCGGAATCAACAGCGGCAGTAAGGTGGTATTCGCTGCGGTAGGCGAGCAGAAGCGGAGCCTATGCACGGAGGTGCCTGAGATTCTGCAGGCACAGCAGAGCTGGGGACCGGCGGCAATGATTATGCCGGGTATTGTGGCGCTGCAGGGCAAGCCGTTCGCGGATTATCAGTCAGCCGCGCAGGAAATCGCCAGCTTGTGTGCTGCCATTGCAGAGCAGGGGCCGCCCGATTCCTGCCCGATGATCATTCTGTGCGACGACAGCGGGTTCATGTCAGAGCATCTGAACAATTTCCTGTGGGCGACCTTTACACGGAGCAATCCCTCCCATGATATCCACGGGGTGAACAGCAGGGTAGAGCATAAACATTGGGCCTGCGATAATATCATTATCGATGCCCGGGTGAAGCCGCATCAGGCGCCGCCGTTAATCCCCGACCCTGAGGTGCAGAAGAATATACAGCGGGTATTTGCTCCCGGAGCCAGCCTGGGCGGTATGCGGGGATAGAATGGAGCTTACTCCCTGACGGGCACCTCGACTTTAATGTATTCACCTTCACTGTTTAAGACGGCGATTGCTTCTGCTGTAGGGATATCATTGATGGCGTATAGCTTGCTGCCTTCAGAGAAGGTAGTGGAGAAGTTGTTGGGAGTATCTGCGATAGGCTCCAGGGACTGCAATGTGATTTCGCCGATTTGTTCCCCTACATCAGTAACCATTGTTGTCGTAATTTGATAAATCCGGTCATTCCATTTGACACATGGAAAGGCAATGGACCCCGCAGTGCGGACCTCTACATGTTGACTAGAGGGACCCGGCTGCGGGGTTTGTACTTCTTGGCCGGCAGAAGAGCAGGCTGTGAGGAAAATTACGCTTGCGGCAATAATGAACTTCTTCATTCGTCTGGTTTGCTCCTTTCAGTAAGCTTTTAGATGGAAAAACGTCACTTAATTCTGCCCATATCTCCGATATCCCGTAAGATGGGTTAAATTAAGTGTTGTTTATCCAACTGCAACTCCAATGAGGAAGATTTCCCCGGAATTAGTTGACGTTTATCCACTTGTTAGCTTGTCTTGAATTTGTTCTATTCACTCTCCGCTGTCAGGCAGTGTATAGGTGTGCACAGTTTCTTTGCTGCCGTCCAGATAGTTAACCGTGAAGGTGAACATATTGCCCTCACGCTTGGTGAACTTAATATGGTCCCCGGGGAACATATAATCTATTTGCTCCACATCAAGCTGGCGTTCAGCACTAAGCAGCTCCTTGTACAGCGGGATTTGCTCGCCGGTAGTACGATTGACGAGTGTCAGGAGGGCTGTATCCAGAGGGCGGACCAGCAGGACATCCTTGTAGACAGCTTCGGCATTATAGTAGACATCTTTTGTGACGGTTGCACCCATCAGGTGCGGTAAATCAATCGTTTCACTGACCGCTCCCGTTCCATCCTCAATCAGCCGCAAAGTCTGCCCGTCATTCAATACCAGCTTCCCCTCAGACCATTCGGCGGCTGTGCCGAAGGAGGTGTAGGTATCTATATGCCCCTGACGGATGACACTCCCATTTTTCAAAAGATAGGTGTAGTACCCGGCATGCAGATGCGGTTCGCCATAAACATTGCTTACACGCAGCAAAGTCAGGCCTGCCGGTGTATGCTCGAAGGTGAAGTCAATAACATCCAGACCTCTGCCCAGCGTAGCAAGCTTGTGCTTCGTGTTCTGCTTGGTGGTGAGGTACAACTCACCGCTGTCAAGGGATAGGGAATACACTCCGCCCTCGAAGGTTTCCGAATAGCTGCGGTACATATGCAGATGATTGATCAGCAGAGTCTTCTTTGCAGGGTCCCACCGGACAGGTCCCCCTTCAAGTGCCGCTGCAATAAATTTAACAGGTACATACAGCTCTTGATTTGACATATACGGAGTGCCGCCTAGCGGAACCTTCTGCCCGTCGAGCACACCGGTGGAGCTGCCCAGCTGCACACTGAAGCTTTTATTCCAGCCGCTGAATGTTGCAGTTTTAGACACATTGTTCCACAGGATCTCAATTCCGGTAGCTTTCACCAGATTGGCGGGCATGTAGGAGATTCCATTCTTGATCTGTGCGTTCCCCGCTGAACTCCCCGATATACCGCTCTGACTGCTATAGGTAAAGTAGATCTTTACCTCAGACACAGACTTGGCGGAAGCCGGGACTGCCGGTGTGCCCGTTGCCATTGCAAGCGCAAGTGCGGGGAGGAGTAATATTTGCCGGGTAATCTTCATCGTTCCCATCCTTTCTATGAAAGCGTGGTTGCCATGGCTCTGGCATTAATCTTCTGTTCCATATAGACGAATATATAGACGAATATAACCTTGGAAGGTTTCGGGTGTTTGTAAAAATATGGACGAAGTGATGTTGAGTATGCCTAGTCTCCTGTGGATATGCTACTATGTTGTTTAGAGTGGCAGAATAGCGCTTTCATCCGAAAAGGAGCGAATCATATGACCAAAGAGCTTTGGCTTAATCTCCCTGTAAAGGATCTTAACCGTTCGCGGGAATTCTTCGGCAAGCTGGGATTTGCGTTTCATCCGCGGCATGAAGGCAGTGATGAGATGGCGGGACTAGTCATCGGGGATCAGAAAGTACTGGTAATGCTGGTTCCGGAAGCAACGTTCCGCAGATACACCGGGCAGGAGATTGCTGACACCTCGCAAGGGACAGAAGTTCTCTTCTCGATCGATGCTGCCAGCCGGGAGGAAGTAGACGAACTTGTCCGTAAGGCGGAGGAGGCGGGCGGACATGTTTTTGGCAGGCCGAAGGCGGCGGGCGGAGGCTGGATGTACGGCGCAGGCTTCGCTGATCCCGACGGACACCGCTGGAATGTGCTCTATATGGATATGGATCAGATACCCGAAAGTTGAAATTAGGGAAAGTATACACTGCATGCAGGGGGAAACAAAGATGGATGTATTAGAAACGCAGCGGTTAATCTTACGGAGCTTCAGAGCAGAAGACGGGGACGATCTGCATGCCTATCTCTCGCAGGAAGAGGTTGTGAGATTCGAGCCTTACGGTGTATATGACCAGGCTGCAAGTAAGGCCGAGGCAGAGCGGCGGGCAACCGATCACGCCTTCTGGGCCGTATGTCTGAAGGACAGCGGCAGACTGATCGGGAACTTGTATTTCCAGCAGCAGAACCCGCCGCAGTTTCAGACCTGGGAGCTGGGTTATGTGTTCAACAGTAACTATCAAGGAAAAGGCTATGCGGCAGAGGCTTGCCGTGAGCTGCTGGCGTATGGCTTCGGCATGCTTGGAATCAGACGTGTAACCGCACATTGTGATCCGGATAATCATCCGTCATGGCGGCTGCTCGAGCGGCTGAAGCTGCGCCGGGAGGGGCATTTTCTGCAGACAGGTTATTTCAAGCCTGATGAACAGGGCAACCCGGGATGGCATGATACCTATGCCTATGGTTTGCTTGGGAGCGAGTGGATGAGTATGAACCAAAGGGATGATGTTAGCAGCAGATCGCTGTGAGGCTGGCAGAATTCGTCCATTCCTCATGCTAGATTCGTTTCCGGCAGAATGGAGACTCTTAAGTTAGCACTAAGGGCATAAATGTTGTACATTGTGCAGCTTTGATTCCTGAATATCTAGGTGTTCGGGAGGATTGTTGTATGAAATACAACAATAGTTCTGCTAAACCGCCAAGTGGGAGAGAAATGTTGCATTTTCTACAACAATATTGGTTTTTGGACTGGTATAGTGAGGAGAATGTTGTATTTCGTGCAGGATTTTATTTTACAAAATCTTCGAAGATAGCCCCCCACAGCCCCACGGTGTGGGGCTATTTCACGTATACGGCAGCGGCTTTACATTCAGTTTATGTAAATCTTCAAGTGAGCAAATACTCGTCTCCTATAGTAGTTAAAAAAGTAGTTAAAAAATAAACTATAGAGTACAGGAGTGACAATCACTTGAATTCATCCAGTAAAGCCATCCTTTCTCTTCTCCTCGCCGCAGAGCTTGCGGCCGGATCCGCATGGGCAGCAGGCCCGGTAGCCGCCGCCCCTTCGATACAGTCAGGCACTCCGTATAATGCTTCCGGCAGCTATGATGTAGCCGTTCCGCACATTGTCGTCAACCAGATTTACGGCGGTGGGGATGCCGGGACAACAGAGGGCTACTTCTCCAAAGGCTTCATTGAGCTATACAATCCTACAGATGCGGATGTGAATCTCAGCGGCTGGTCGGTGCAGTATTCCGATCCCGGCAAGAACGGTGCCTGGAGCAAGCTTGCATTGACCGGTATCATTAAAGCACATTCTTCCTACCTCATTACGGACGGTAAAGTGAATCCCGTCAATCAAAGTGACCTCAGCGGCAAGGGTGATCAGAGCTGGGATGAACTTCTTTTTAATAATCAAGGCATGAAGGTGGTCCTTCTCAGCAGCTCCGCCCTGCTGGAGAACGCAAATCCGTTCCTGGACAAGTCACCGGCTTATGTAGATATGATCGGTACAGCAGGAAATGACAACGGTGCTACGATCGATGGCTATGAGGCGGATTACCCGACCGGCAAAACCGGCGGCACCTCCAAGCAAAAGTCAGTGCGCCGCATGGATTACGTGGACACCGACAACAACAAAGCGGATCTTGCCCAGATTTCCTTCGCTGATCTTGATGGGGCGGCAATGAACCGGATGAAGCCGCATAACAGTGCCGATGGCGCGTGGGGGATAACGGTTCCTGCCCTGGGCATAGCGACCGCTTCCTTGCCTCAGGCGACTGCAGGGTCGCCCTATTCCGTATCGCTCTCAGTATATGGCGGAACACAGCCGTATTTCTACTCCGCAGCGGGTCTGCCTGACGGGCTGAGCATTGACTCCGTATCCGGTGCAGTTAGCGGCACTCCGCTGAAATCCGGAACGGCAACGGTCATTTTCTCAGTGTACGACAGCACTTCTCCTTCCATTAAGGCTGATGCGATGCTCCCGCTGACGGTCCAACCTGAAGCTGCTCCGCTTACGGAGGATGTCATCAGCATCACCAAAATTGGCGGGTATGCGGTCGGTACGACCAGTGAGGATGGCGGTGTAGCCGAGATCATTAAGTACAACCGTGATAACGGGAAATTCTACCTTGTCAACGGCTCGACCCATCCGGCATCGGTGGACATCGTGAATCTGAAGGATGGCATTCACCCGGAGAAGGAAACCAGCATCAATGTGGAGCAGCTGTCAGAAACCGGGGGCTTCAGCTACGGTGACCTGACGAGTGTCGATATCAACACGGCCACCAAGCGGATTGCTGTAGCTGTACAGGAAGAAGATGCGCTGAAGAACGGTAAAGTGCTTGTACTGGATTATGACGGCAGGCTGCTGGAACAATATGAAACCGGCGTACAGCCGGATATGCTCAAATATACGGAAGACGGCCGTTATATTCTTACGGCAGACGAGGCTGAGCCCCGTACACTTGCAGGTGATCCTGAAGGCAGTGTAACGATCATCAATACGGCTACAAAAGCAGTGAACCTTGTGAAATTCGACGATCCGGGGGTTATTGATGACCTTGTGCACATCCGTGGTGCTGTTGATCCCAAGACCAAGCTGATTACCGGGAAAGGGAGCAAGGCGGATGCCATACGCGATCTGGAGCCGGAGTTCATCGAGCTGTCCGGGGATCAGGCAACAGCGTATGTCTCGCTTCAGGAGAATAACGCGATTGCCGCGGTTGATGTTGTCTCCGGGAAGCTGCTATGGGTCAAGGGTCTTGGATTCAAGGATTTAAGCAAGCCGGAGAATAAGCTTGATTTGATAAATGACAGTACGATCCATCTGGAGAATGTGCCGTTTAAAGGAGTCTACATGCCGGACGGCATCAGCCAATACACAGTAAACGGCAAAACCTATTTGTTCACAGCCAACGAAGGGGATGCCACCGAATGGGACAGCAAGGAGAATGCAACTAAGATCAGCAAATTGAAAGGTCTGCTGAACCCGGAATCTGCTGCGGCCAAGTTCCTGAACGGCACCACGAAATATGACGGGGTAGAAGTGATGTCGGATATGGGCAATGAGGACATCTATCTGTACGGAGGCCGTTCTTTCTCGGTCTGGGATGCGGCGGACATGACGCAGGTTTATGACAGCGGCAGCGATTTTGAGCAGATTACTGCAGAACGTCTGCCCGGCTATTTCAACGCAAGCAACAGCAACACGACAATTGACAGCCGCAGCTCCAAAAAAGGGCCGGAACCTGAATATGTCAAGGTAGGCATGGTGGGGAAAAGGGCGCTGGCCTTCACCGGACTAGAGCGTATCGGCGGTCTGATGACCTACGATGTAACCAATCCCGGGCAGCCGCAGTTTGTGAATTATATCAATTCCCGTGAATTCACGCCTAAGAATAATCTGGAGACCGACACCGGGCCGGAAGGGATTGATTTCATCCCGGCAACGGCCAGTCCGACCGGTCTGCCGCTCGTGCTGGTCGCCAACGAGGTCGGGGGAACGGTTGCCGTCTACCAGCTGAACGTGACGAAAATTACACTGGACCAGTCTTCGCTGTCTCTGACAGCCGGAGGAACGGCAGCAGTGCTCAAGGCGACGGCCCAGGCCAGCGGAGGCACGGAGGGCACGCTCAGCTGGAGCTCTTCCAATGCTGCTGTAGCTTCTGTTGATCAGACAGGCAAAGTAACACCGCATGCCGCGGGAACGGTTGTTGTCTCGGTATACAGTGCGGACGGCTACGGTGTAGCTGAATCTCAGGTGACGGTTGCGGCTGCTGGTCCGGTTACCAGCTTACCGGGGGCGGGTTCTTCCGGTGGAAGCGGGGTTTCACCAGCTGTAGCAGGGGCTGCAAACGCAAGTGCTGCAGTTACTATAGAAGGCGGCAAAGCGGTCATGGAGCTGAAGGGACAAGTAGATGCTGAGGGTAAGCTCAGCCTGTCGGTAACCGCTGCTGAAGTGGCAGCAGCACTTGAGACCCTGAAGACTTCAAGTGCCAGAGAGCTTGTATTGCATATCCTTTCGGGTCATGCGGCCGAAGCGGTGTCCCTGAAGATTCCAGCCGCAGCATGGGCTCAGATTGCCGGCAGTTCACTGGAGGCAGTGAGTGTGACCGGAGGACCCGGTACAGTTACCTTCGACCGGGTTGCCTTCTCCGCCATTCACACGGCGGCAGGCAACGAAGATATCAGCCTGACCCTTGCCAAAGCCGAGCTCGGCAGTACCTTGACCGGTCAGGAAGCGGCGGGTTCAGCCAGCATCATTGGCAGCCGGCCGGTGCTAAGTCTAATGGTTCAGGCCGGAACGCAGATGCTTTCGAGCTTCGGTGAAGGTAAGGTGGATGTGAGCATCCCTTATACACTGGCGTCCGGTGAAGATGCCAATGCGGTTACTGCCTATCAGGTAAGCGCAGGCGGCGAACTCGTTGTCCTTCCAGGCAGCAGCTATGATCCGGGGAACGGCCTGCTCTCCTTCCGCACGAATCATTTCTCGGTGTACGCGGTTGGCTACAATAAGATTGCATTCGCGGATACGGCAAGCAGTTATGCCAAGGACTCCATTACGTATCTTGCGGCACGCGGCATTGTTACCGGGGTCTCCGCCGAGAACTTTGGCCTGAAAGGCAAGCTGAGCCGCGGCGATGCCGCGCTGCTCCTGGCCCGTCTGGCCGGGGCAGAGCTGGAGTCCTCAGCTGCCGGCAGCTTTACGGATGTGAAGCCGGGGGACTATTATGCGGCCGCTGTGGATTGGGCGAATCAGAGCGGAATTGTCCAAGGAACGGGAGACGGAAGATTTGAGCCCAAGGCAGAGGTCACACGCGAGCAGCTTGCGGTAATGATGATCCGTTTGTCAGATTCATTAAAATGGAGTCTGCCGGCAAACGGCGGCTCAACGGCCTTTGCAGATCAGCAGTTGATTAGCTCTTATGCGGTGGAAGCCGCAGCTGCTGCAGTGCAGGCCGGCATACTCTCCGGTCAGGCAAGCGCTGACGGCAGTGTCAGCTTCGCGCCGAAGGCTGCTGCTACACGTGAGGAAACGGCGCATATGTTAGCCAAACTGCTCAAAGCAGTGCAGTAATAAACCATTTTAAATGATTCATGAGGGGTGTTTAGAGGCCGTGAAGCGGCTTCTGGACACCCCTTTTGCCGTTAATGGGAGCAGTTAGATGCATCATGGAAAAATCCGGGACTTCAGGATAAGCTACAAGGGACAAATGAAGATTATGATCAGGATGGAGCGTGGAGCTGACCATGAAGATTAATCGTTTGCTGGGCATCGTAGTCTATCTGCTCAACCGGGAGACCGTCAGCGGGCGGGTGCTGGCCGGGAAGTTCGAGGTCTCGGCGCGGACCATTCAGCGGGACATTGAAGCGATTAGTCTGGCCGGGATTCCTGTAGGTTCGCTGCAGGGGCTGAACGGGGGCTACTACATCATGGACAGCTTCAAGATGAACAGGCAGCTGCTTCAGCCGCAGGATTATGCGTACATTCTGGCAGCGCTGAGAGGTTTCGTGTCCGGCTATGACAGCAGGCAGGCTCAGGATACGGTGGAGAAAATGGTTGCGCTGTCGCCGGATAATGCGGCGGTTCCGCAAGCTTTTCAGCTGAATCTCGGGGTGCTTAAGGAAGGTGTGGGGACCGGCGAAACCATCGCTGTACTTGAACAAGCCATCCGTGAGAAACATGCTGTCCAGTTCCTGTATACGAATGCCCGTCTCAAGGCTTCCTGCAGACGGGTAGAACCGCTGCTGTTGACGTACAAGTGGTATGCCT
This sequence comes from Paenibacillus phytohabitans, assembly GCF_013141775.1. Lineage (GTDB taxonomy): Bacteria > Bacillota > Bacilli > Paenibacillales > Paenibacillaceae > Paenibacillus_AQ > Paenibacillus_AQ phytohabitans. The sequence continues at coordinate 314,225 of NZ_WHOB01000059.1, read as the reverse complement.
GGTATTTATTTGCCTATTGCTGTGAGCAGGAGGATTACCGCCTGTTCCGTCTGTCGCGGATGCGTGATATCTTGCCTCTGCCCGAACCGTTCCCTTCGGATCATGGAGATGCGGAGCTTCTGCTGGCTGGGCATAGTGACAACCGGGTCTATATACATATTAAGCTGCTCTGTCCGGTAGAGTATAGAGTGCTGCTGGAAGAGGCTTTGCCGAATGCCAGATTGCTGGAAACACGCGGGCAGAAGCTGGTGATGGGCTTTACGGTACCCGGGGAGGAGCAGGGCTGGTTCGGCATTATCCTGCAGCACAGCCATCAGGTCACTGTTCTGGAACCGGAGTCACTCCGGGAGAAGCTGCTGGCCAGGGCCAGAATGATTCTGGATACCTATAGCTGAATGAAGACAGAATGCTGTCTTATATAGCCCTCTATAATGGATTTATTCCATAGCATAAGGAGAGCTTAGCATGAAAATAGAAATATCAGATCCTTACGTAACCAGTCCGGTGTTTGAAACCAAGCGGTTCCGGATCAGACGGGTACAACTGGAGGATGCAGAGGATTTATTGGGCTGTTACAGTGACCCTGAAGCCAGCCTGCTGTTTAACAGTGACAATTGCCGCTCAGATTTCCGGTTGAACACCCTGAAGGATATGCAGAATATTATCGGGGTATGGCTCGGGGAATATGAGAAAAGAGCCTATATACGCTTCAGTGTTGTGGATAAATTAGCGGGCACAACTGCAGGGACCATTGAATTTTTCTGCAGAAGCGGAGTGGGCGGGGATGAGCAGAGTACAGGCGTATTGCGGCTGGATTTGGCCTCACGCTATGAGACAGAAGAGAACTTGTGCGAGCTTATCTCTCTAGCAGGAGAACGTTTCCGTGAATGGTTTGAATTCAGCGGGATTGTGACCAAAGCAGTGCCGCAGGCAGAACGGCGGATTCGTGTGCTGCGTCAGGAGGGGTACCATCGCTTAGAGCTGAACGGAAGCTTTGGCTATAGCGATTATTATCTGAAAAGATCCAATTAAAAGTAAATGAATAGTATTATTTGTCTCAGCCCTTTTTGTCTCCCCTTTGGAGTACAGGAAGGGCTAAATTTTTTGCTGAACAATGTCGAAAAAAAGAGTAGAGCTACGATGACATCTGCGTATAGAATAGATAAGCGCAGATTTCTTTTGCAGAATGATAAATTGATTGAGGCAAGGGTGGTAACGTCAGATGGATACACATAAAGCCAACACATGGTTAGGAGGATTGGCCGTCTACATTGTTGCCTATTTGGCAGCGGTGCTGCTGGATAATAATCTGATGTTTGGAATCGTCACAGTCATAGCGCCTATGCTGGCCTGTCTGTATTACCGGATATCCGGCCCGCCTCCCGCGCTGCTGAGAAGGCCCTTCCGGCTGATCAGTTACGGGTTCTTCCTGTGGATGATCTGTGATGCGCTGCTGCTGACAGGGTTATACAGCTTCCATTTCTCAGCTGACGACACGTCAACTTTCACCCTTACCGCACTTACGCTCTATTCGGTCACAAGAACGATTATTCTTGTTGCAGTCCTGCAGATGTATGGAATCTTCAGACAGGGCATCAATAAATTACAGGTGCTGTGGGATCAGATCACAACGCTGGAATGCATTGTGGGCAGTATCTGGTTTGTTTTTTTTCAGGACGGGTCATTCCGTTTGGCGGATATGAATTACCGTACCCTGATCCTCTTCTTCTATCTGCTGGCCCCCCTGCTGACCCTGGCCTCACTGATGCTGATCTGGGTGTACATGAAGCGGGAATACCGTACAACGGGCTTCAAGCTGCTGATTGCCTCCATTGCCCTGGTATCCTCCGTGGATCTGGTCCAGGCGCTGAATAATGGGATTATGTCCGGCTACCTCATAGACGGGCTCTATAAATTATCCATTGTGTGCATAGCCGCAAGCTGGATTCTGGTGCGCCAGTATCCGATACAGGCGGAGCAAGGCATTGCCGAACCCCAGCCCGTGACGGAAGGCCGGACCTTGAAGAGCGGAGTGCTGTTCATGGCGTATCCGGCACTGATTTTTATAATTAAAGGATTCTCTGTATATGTGTTTCTATATTTCACCATCATTATCATGGCTTATTTCATCGTCCGGCTGTATGCCAAACAGATCGCCTATACGAGAAAATTGCTGGACACCGAAAGGGAGTACAGCGAGAAGCTGCGGCTGTACATGGATGTGGTTGAACAATCCCCATTGTCTATAGTCATCACCGATATGGATAGCCTCATCGAATACATAAACCCTTATTTCACGGAAGTTACCGGTTATTCCAAGGAGGAGGCCGTCGGCAATAAACCGTCGATTCTGAGGTCGGACAAGAACCAGGCTGAAACGTACCGGAATATGTGGGAGACGCTGATACTTGAAGGCAAATGGCAAGGGGAATTCATTAACCGTAAGAAGAGCGGGGAAGAGTACACGGAAGCCGTCATTATCTCTTCTATTAAGAATGAACGGGGCCAGACCACACATTATGTGGGCATTAAGGAGAACGTCTCGGAATATAAGCGGATCAAAAAAGAGCTGTCGGACCAGCTGTATTTCACCTCCCAGCTGGTGGATACTTTACCGCATCCGTTATTCTATATGGATGCCGAAGGGAACTTTCTCGGCTGTAATACGGCCTATGAAGAAGCGTTCCAGGTATCCCGTAAGGTCTTTACGGGAACTCCGATGAGCCGGCTGCCGCATCTCTCGCAGGAGGGCTTCGGAATTCTGAGTGAGATGAAGGATGAAGTGACGGCCAGCGGACTGCCGGCGACCCGGCAGATCCAGCGCAACTTCGCCACCGGGGAAGAGCATGATATTCTCTATTCCCTGTCTGCTTACCGGTTATCTGACGGTACAGTGGGCGGTTACCTCGGGATTCTGACAGATATCAGTGATCTGAAGCATAAAGAGAAGGAGCTGCTCAACAGCCGCAATTTCCTGGATGCGATTATCAACCATATCCCGGTCATGATTAACGTCAAGGATGCGCAATCCTTGAAGATATTCAAGGCAAATCAGGCGGGAGCGTCCTTCCTCGGTATGACTCCGGAGGAGATGGAAGGCAAGGATAATTACGATTTGTACCCTGAAGAGCTGGCGGGCAAGCTGAACGGCAGTGACCGGAAGGTACTGGAGACGGGCAGGCTCTTCAGCGAAATTGAGATTGTTACCGATGATGCCGAGCTATGCAATCTGAAATATGTGCTGGCTTCGAAGGTGCCGATTCTGGATGCAGAGGGGAAGCCCCTCTACCTCCTTAGTGTGTCCGAGGATATTACTGAAGTGAAGCGCAAGGAGGAGGAGCTGAAATATGCACTTAATCTGGCGGAAGAGGCGACAGCTGCCAAATCGCAGTTCCTGGCGAATATGAGCCATGAGATCCGGACGCCGATGAATGCCATTATCGGGATGGCTTACCTGGCGCTGAAGACAGAGCTGGACCCCAGGCAAAGTGACTATATCTCCAAGATTCATAATGCCGGAACCTCACTGCTCGGTATTATTAATGAAATCCTCGATTTCTCCAAGGTGGAGTCGGGGAAGCTGGAGCTGGAGAATATTGATTTTGAGCTCCCGGATGTGATCGGGAATGTGGTAGATATCTCAGGACAGACTGCACTGGACAAGGGGCTGCAGATGTCCGTTCAGCTCCCTCCGGATGTTCCGCGCCAGCTCAGCGGCGACCCGCTGCGGCTGGGGCAGATTCTTACCAACCTTCTGAGCAACGCCGTTAAATTCACCGAGAAGGGTGAAGTGGTTATTCTGGTAGAAAGAATCAGCATGATCGACAGCATGACGAAGCTTAAATTCAGTGTGCGGGATACAGGGATCGGCATGAGCAAGGAGAGTGAAGGTAAGCTGTTCCAGGCGTTCACGCAGGCGGACAGCTCTACTACAAGAAGGTTCGGGGGCACAGGACTGGGTCTGGCCATCAGCCGGAAGCTGGTGGAGATCATGGGCGGCAGCCTGTGGGTCGAGAGTGAGGAAGGGCAAGGGAGTACCTTCGCCTTCACGGCCTGGTTCGGAATTCCTGCTGTGCAAGACTCAGGGGCAAGGGCAATGAGAGAGGAAGCAACTGGTGTGAAGGACAAGGATTACGGCCTGTCCGGTGTGCGGGTACTGCTGGTGGAGGATAACGAGATTAATCAGCAGATTGCGGAAGAACTGCTGCTGAGCCAGGGAATGATCATCGACATTGCCGGCAACGGAGCGGAAGCCGTGCAGAAGATTGAGGAGATGTCCGCGGATCAGCCATATCAGCTGGTGCTGATGGATCTGCAGATGCCGGTCATGGACGGGTTCGAAGCGGCGCGGAGGATCAGGGCCGCAGAAGCTGAGCTGCCGATCATTGCCATGACCGCTAGGACCATGCAGGAGGAGCGGGAACGAAGCTTCGCGGCTGGCATGAACGGCCATGTGGCGAAGCCGGTCGATCCGGATATCCTTTTTGCCAAGATTAGCAGGTGGACATCGGATGCTTCCAGGGAGGAGCAGCCGGATTACGATGAACGTGAGCACGGCTGTCCGCAGGAGGCGCAAGGGACTTCCGGATTCCGCATAGAAGGTATTGATACGGAGAACGGCCTGAGACGTGTCGGAAATAATGAGGCGTTATATATACAGCTATTGCTGAAATATTCAGAGAGCCAGCGCGATACCGCCCGGAAGCTCCGCAGCTTCATTAAGCAGGGGGATGAGGAAGCCGTGTATATGCTGGCTCATAGTCTGAAGGGAGTTGCCGGGAACCTGGGGGTAAAAGAAGTGCAGAAGCTTGCCGATTCGCTGGGCAGATTGCCGAATTATCATGAGCAGCCTGAGAAGCTTGAGGCGCTGGTGTTGAGGCTGGAGGCGGCTGTGCTGGAGAGCTGTACAGCGATTCGCGGGCAATGGGGGTCTGACGAGCCTTCTGCCGCCCTGATGGCTGAGCTTGATCCGGAATCGGTTGCACAGCTGCTGGCTCCTATGGCCGGGAAGCTGCTCGGAATGCTGATGGACAGTGACAGCGAAGCCGTTGATTATTTCATTTCGGTGCATAGCCAGCTTGCAGGATATATGCAGCCAGAGCAGCTGGTTCAGCTGGCTGACTGTCTGAACCGGTTCGAATATGAGGCTGCGATAGAAATGATTGAAACGGTAATACAAGAAAGTAATTATGAACAGAGGTTGATATAAATGCTGGACACTAGACCTGTAATCCTGGTAGTTGACGACACGCCGGACAATATCTCACTTCTCAGCGGGCTGCTGAAGGAGCAATACAAAGTTAAGGTAGCCACCAACGGGGAAAAAGCATTGCAGGTGGCCAAAGCCTCACCTCCTGATCTGATCCTGCTGGATATTATGATGCCGGTCATGGATGGCTACGAGACCTGCCGCCGGCTTAAGGAAGACGGGGAGCTGAGAGAGGTTCCGGTAATCTTTTTGACGGCCAAGGAAGAGGTGGAGGATGAGAATCTGGGATTTGATCTGGGGGCCGTAGATTATATTACGAAACCGATCAGTTCGCCGATTCTGCTGTCCCGTGTCAAAACGCATCTCACCCTGAAGCAGTCCAAGGATTTCCTTGCGGACAAGAATGAGTTCCTTGAGGCGGAAATCTCCCGGCGGATTAAGGAAATCTCGCTCATCCAGGAAGTCTCGGTTATGGCGATGGCGGCGCTTGCCGAAATGCGTGACTCGGAGACCGGCAATCACATTCAACGCACGAAGCTCTACATTGAAGAGCTGGCCACCCAGCTAAGCCGGACGGGAAAATATGCGGAGGTGCTGAGTCCGGAGCATATTAACCTGATTGTGACTTCCGCGCCGCTGCATGATATCGGCAAGGTGGGCATTCCTGACCACATCCTCCTGAAGCCGGGGGCGCTGACCCGCGAGGAATTCGAAGTGATGAAGACGCACACGACACTCGGCAGGGAAGCCATTCTGCGGGCAGAACGGCTTATGGACAAGCCGGAGACTTTTCTGCGCTTCGCCAAGGAAATTGTCTATTCCCATCATGAGAAATGGAACGGAACCGGATATCCCGAGCAGATTGCCGGTGAACAGATTCCCCTGTCAGCCCGGCTGATGGCGGTAGCCGATGTCTACGATGCGCTTACGAGCAAGCGGGTATATAAAGATGCAATGCCGCATGAGGAGGCGGTCGGCATTATAGTAGGCGATGCCGGAATACATTTCGATCCTGACATCGTGAAGGTATTCATGAAGAACAAGCATAAATTCAAGGAAATCGCCGAGCGGTATACCAGCGAGCTGGCAGGATGACCGGTCATGGATTGGCGAATTTTAAGGTTATACAGATCAATCTGGAGGACCGTTCGCTGCATAGACGGATTGCGCAGATTGTTTATTTTGAGGGGGCGCTGGCTTCGTATGTGTAGGTTGCGGTATGAAATAAGTAAAAGGCTATAAGCTATAAGCAATAAGCCATAAAGATCTTTTTCCATCCCTTAGGGGTGGAGGAAGGTCTTTTTTTTAGAAGCGATTTGGAGCCGCCTACCCGGGGGAGCATCTGCTGCTTCGTACGCCTTGATTAGGGGCTTAAGAGAACGAGAGTGGAGACGAGCCGAATGTATGCGAAAAACCGAATACAATGTGCCAATGGTAGGGTAGATGAGCCGAGTTATTTTACTTTTGATGTGCCGCGCTTGATTCGTCCTCCGGGCGATTTTGTTATTGCTTTGGAGTTAAGCACCGTTATTTGGGGGGGGAGAGGGCTTGAGGCGGATATGAAGGGGATAAATGGATGCTTGCTTTAAAGTGCACTTTAAGGATTATGATGGTTCATGAAGGCGAAGGCGCTGAGGCAGGTGAGTTTGTCGGTTCCTATTAGTTATGTAGAGCCGGGTAGCCGGCCATGCGCCTGGAAAGAAACTTTACTTAGGAGGTACAACTATGCACAAGTATATAAATAGCAGCGCAACACCACAGGCTCCGATTGGGAGCGGTTTTGGTGCCGGGACTACGGCGGAACAAGTAATCGGCAACTTTAATTTGAGCGGGAAAATAGCCATCGTAACCGGCGGATATTCCGGCATTGGCCTGGAAACTGCACGTGTACTCGCCGGTGCCGGAGCTACAGTCATTGTACCGGCACGGACACCGGACAAGGCCAAGGCTGCAGTCGCCGGAATTCCGCGTCTGGAGCTTGAAGCCCTTGATCTCATGGACCCTGCTTCCATCGACAGCTTCGCCCGGCGTTTCCTGGATTCAGGACGGCCGCTGCATATGCTGGTTAACAGTGCCGGCATTATGGCTGCACCGCTGGCGCGGGATACCCGGGGCTATGAATCCCAGTTTGCCACCAACCACCTGGGGCATTTCCAGCTTACGGCCAGGCTCCTGCCGGCATTGAAGCAGGCAGGCAATGCCCGTGTTGTATCCGTAACATCGCGGGCACACCGCCTGGGCGGTGTCGATCTGGACGATCCTAATTTCATCCACCGTGAATATGACAAATGGACCGCCTATGCCCAGTCGAAGACGGCAAATGTGCTGTTCGCCATAGCATTGGATGAGAAGGCTAAAGGTGAGGGAATCCGGGCCTTTGCAGTGCATCCGGGATTAATTCCATCCTCCGGCATCGGGCGTTTCTTGGAAGCGGAAGAGCTTGGCGTCAAGCCGATCCCGGAGGCGCAGGGTGTGAAGCATGAACAGCCTGCTGGCAGTGCCGGAGCAGACCGGATGAAGACGGTGGAGCAGGGCGCGGCAACCAGCGTCTGGTGCGCAGTAAGTGAACAACTGGCAGGCATGGGGGGAGTCTACTGCGAGGATGTTGATCTGTCCGAAGCTGTCCCGGCTGGCAGTGTGCAAGGCTCCGGGGTATGGCCCTGGGCAGTAGACCGGGAGATTGCGGAGCAGCTGTGGACGCTCAGCGAGAAGCTGACAGGAGTGGAATTCGCGATTTAAGCGGATATTCTGCTGCGGGAATTCAGCGGACGATCCGCAGGTGAGAAGCTAGGGGAAGCACAACGCTGGCTCAGGGCACCCAGGTACTCAAGCACTCAAGCTTGACTTAAAGTGCATTTTAACCCCTATACTATAGGAAAAACTTGATCACTGCCGTGATCTGAGGGAAGTGACCGCTTTGAGTATATTGATCAAAGAAGCTGCGGCCAAGCTGGGGCTCCCCGCCCATACCATCCGCTATTATGAGAAAGAAGGGCTGCTGCCTTCTCTACAGAGGGACGGGCAGGGGAACCGTGTTTTTGAACAGGGTGATCTGGACTGGATCTCGCTTATGACCTGCTTCCGGGCCACAGGAATGCCAGTGGCCGGACTGAAGCAGATCGTTAACCTTGCCGCAGAAGGAGATTCCACGATACCCGAAAGGCAAGCCATTCTGGAAGCCCACAAGCTCGAGCTTCAGCGCAGACAGGAGGAGCTGGACCGGGCTTTTACAGCGGTAAATATGAAGCTGTCACGGTATGAGACAATTCTGAAAGGCCAGCCGGACCCCGATGCAGGTAACCCTATGGGATTGTGCTGAGCCTAGCTTTTATAGGGCATCGAGCCTCTGAATCAAATCAAATCAAATATAGCTTCACCTACTGCCTGCGGCTGCTCTTGTCAATATAGTGGAGACGGTGGCCTTTCACTTCCGCGTAATGCGAGTCGGACGGGAAGTCCGCGCGGATAGGAGGGGTGTCAGAACGAGCTCCGCCGGTTGATTAGTTGCTGGCAGTTCCACTATACTTCAAATTTAAGTCTATCTCCGCAAAAAAGACACTCCCGGGTCCGGGAGCATCTTAGGAGTATCGTTATACTATTTTCTTAACAATAATATTCAAATATATACAGACCTAACCCTCACCCGCACCATGACCCATAGTAGAAATTAATTGGGAGCTATTAAGATCTGTTGTGAATCCGATACCTCCAACCGGTAAAATAATTACAAGTAGCAGACTAAACGAAGTTAGAAACATGATGAACTTTTTGGTCATTTGGATCCTGCACCTCTCTGATTAGAAATTTATACTGCACTTGCTCTTCTTCGCTGGCCTGATGCCGGTGCTGCTCAAACAAATTCACACATTTAATGATTAGGCTTTCATTATTGATTCTAACGGATGATTCCAAACTTTTGAGTATTACGCTAATTCCATCGTGCCGTTTGTTGTGCAGATTATACATGGCTAGCTCAGTGAGGAATCTGGCATGCTGGTCTGCAATAATCTGATGATTATATTTGCCGAAGCCGGAGTTGTAAGGTTCATAAGGAACATACTTGGAAAACCTGGCAAGAATGTAATCTATATTCCATCCGTAGCGGTTTGCTGATTTAATGATATTATAGACAGCTGTAAAAACCTGCCCCTCGTGGTTAGAGATATAGTCTACATAATCCTGCAGCCCCTCATATTGCCCGGCCATTACACGGTAGAGGTGGGTGTTTGCCGTTCCCCAAAGCTTAAATTGAGCTAACGTCTCCCGGACCTCATCACTGTCTTCCTGTATCCAGTCTGCCTCCATATATTGTGGAATAAGATTCAGCGCTGCTGTATAGTCCCCATACTCTTCCTGCACACTGGAGCGCATAAGATAGGAATATAGAATGTAGAAGTATAACGGTTTCTCAGGAGCTTTCTCGCTTCTGTCCTTGCGGCCTGAGGGATGCTGGAAATTGTAGCTGAGCGTAGCCAAACGGAGCATCTCCAGTGCCAGCTCATCTACCTTGTCCCACTTGTGCAGTGAATAATAGACATGCATCAGGTGTTTCAGCCCATCCAGCTGATCCGCTACCTCTAACCGCTCAATATAGCATTCAAAAAGAAGAGCCGCCTGCAGATTGAGGACTTGGCTGTCACCAATGGAAATGCGGAATAAGCGGTATTGGCATATAGCAAGCCGTTCGGAATGCTGATACTTCTCACTTGCACTCACATTCTTGTACAGAACCGCAGCTGCCTGCCATTGGCCCTCCTGAAACAAGCCTTCGGCCACTTTAAACAGCATGGGTGCATAGATTAAATTGTCGAGCAGATTCCTAACCACAAGTTCAATACAGTCAAGCCGCCCAAGCGCTGCTGAACTCAGAATGAACGGGCGCAGTCGCCGCCAGGTTGGTGCTGAATGATAGAAGCATTCATCCACATACAAACTATAGAAATGGTCCTCCGGTACTCCCATCCCCCGGGTAATCAATTCCAAATGACTCATGGCGATCGGCTGCTGGCCGTTAAGCAAACGGCTGAGCGTTCCCGAATTAATGCCGGTCTGTATGGAGAATTGATTAATGGACATATGCTGTGCAGAGAGATAAGCCTCTAATTGACTGCGAATCGTGGCTGCAGGCTCCAAAGAAACACCACCAATCTAATACCATAATTTAGGTCCTTAATGTTATAAGTGTATAATATGCGCCATTATACCACCGGTCAAGAGTGTGATTGGTAGAAACAGTGAACAACAGGAAAAAGCATCCCCAATGTAACAGGAACGCTCTCCCGAATTTTTGCAGATGGTGATAGGAGACGCTAAGCTTCTGAAGCTGGACTAGGCAGTGAAAATACCCGCCCCTCCTTTGCTCTTCCGGCTCTCGATCACCTCTTCGTAATCCTTGATCAATCCGTCGAAAATATGCTCCCAGGAACGTCCGAGCGCGAGGCGCCGCCCTTCCCGGCCCATAGACGCCCGCAGTGCATGCTGGGAGGCTAGGATACTAATCCCGCGTGCCAGCGCTGCCGGATTACGGGGTTCGAACGGATTCCCGGTGACACCGGGAACGACCAGATCCCTGGTACCGCCAGCATCTGCGGCGATGACCGGCAGCCCCGAAGCCATGGCTTCAAGCACGACATTGCCGAAGGTTTCCGTGCAGGAAGGGAAGACAAACAGGTCGGCTGAAGCGTACAGCTCCGCCAGCTCTTCGCCATGCTTCGCACCGGTAAAGGTTACGTTGTCCGGTGCCTGTGATCTGAGCTCAGGCAGGAGCGGCCCGTCTCCGACAATCAGCAGCTGCACACCGGAGCGTACGGATTCCGGCAGAAGCTGCATGGCGAGCAGCAGGGTGGTGATATCTTTTTCCGGGGCAATCCTCCCGACATAGAGCATAACCAGAGGTGCGCGCATACCATACCGCTCCCGCAACTCTTCACTTCGTTTCTCAGGGGAATAGAGAGTGCAGTCGACGCCTCTGGACCACAGGCGCAGTCTCATGAAGCCCTCTGCGCGCAGCGAGGCTAATGTCTCCTGGGAAGGGGCCAGCACAGCATCGCAGGAACGGTGAAACCACTTCATATATTTCCAGTAGAGCGGGACAATTCTTCGCATTTTGTAATATTCCAGGTAACGGTCGAAGTGGGTGTGGTAGGAGGCAACATGAGGGAGTTGCTGCTTACGGGCATAGCGGAGGCCGGATAAGCCGATGTTGAACGGGGTGGCCAGATGGATCAGATCAGGGGCGAAAGCCGTTAGCTTACTTTGAATAGAGGACATGCCCGGCAAGGCCAGCCTGCACTCGGGATACAGAAAAAACGGGATGCTGGCGATGGGGCGGACGGGATCTGGGTAGCTGCTCTCCGGTGCGGACTTAGGGGTAAACAACAGATGCTCAATCCCCCTGCGGTGCAAATGGCCGGTTAACCGGCTAAGCGTGCGGGCAACACCATTGGTCTGCGGAAGAAACGTGTCCGTGAATAGAGCCAGACGCATCGGAATCCCTCCCTGTATTCTTGTTGCCTTGAGCTTAGCAGGCGAATATTTCATGGAGATCAACCGCAGGTTAAACATCTGGCATAGAGGAAGATTGGGGAGTTTCGAATCCGCTTTTTTTTCAAGAAGGGGTGGAGCGGGTATACATAGGTATCAGGAATGAAGGAGGTAAGAGGATATGAATAAAGATCTGCCGCCAGAGGTTCCACCGAAAGTTGTACCCGAAGTGAAGCCGGACATGATCCCTGAACCGGGACCGGTTGTAATTCCGCCGGAGGTTCCTCCGCAGGAGCAGCCGGAAATTATTCCGCAGACCCCGCCGGAGATTATTCCGAGGGAGCCGCTGTAATTGTTGATATAAGCCGGGCATGGAACGGCATCGGAGTTATCACGACATCGGGATAATAGGAACAATACGTGACAATAGGAACATTACCAGTAATTATAGGAACAGTACGTGATGATAGCAAAATATAGGATGGATTACGAGGAGCGTTCGGGAAACCGGGCGCTTTTTGGCTGCTTGGGAGATTTATACAGTTGGAATATGCGATAACTCGGTTTGGAGGCGCCGGAAGCGGGCGGGATGATGTTGTTCCAAAGTAAACATTGTAGTTGCTTCGCGCCAGTAATATGATTTGTCTTTTTCGCTGAAGCGGACTGAGATTCCGCTATTTCAGCAAAAAACCTCCATATGGCGGGTATGCGGACTGAGAATCCGCTATCTTGTTCAAATGGGGCTGAAATGAGGAGTAGTCGGACAAATAAGCGATTCTGAGTCCGGTTGGGCGGGAAATCGGCTTGTTTTGCTCAGATAGCGGATTTTCAGTCCGCTTCATCAGCTGACGGGTCATGAAGTGACCGTCAAGTGCGGCCGGGAGCGGCAAAGTTACTGCGAAGTACCGCCGGGAGCCTCGAAGTTACTGCGAAGCGCCGCCGGGAGCGGCCAAGTTACTGCGAAGCGCGGCCGGGAGCGGCGAAGTTACTGCAAAGCGCGGCCGGGAGCGGCGAAGTTACTGCAAAGCGCGGCCGGGAGCGGCGAAGTTACTGCAAAGCGCGGCCGGGAGCGGCAAAGTTACTGCGAAGCGCCGCCGGGAGTGCCCAAGTTTCTGCGAAGCGCCCACCCGTTCCCCGCGCCGCCCCCCTGGGCGGCTTCATTGCCCGGTTGAAACGGCGGCAGAGCCGGGTGAGACGCTGACTGCGATCAGCTGCCAGGCAGGCTGGTCCAGATGGGCTCTGCATATTGGTTCTGCAGGTTCATGCTGCATTCCTTGCCCGTATCATAAGAGCGGTCGCCCAGTACTGTGATGAACTGATCGAGCTTATGCCTTGCCGCGGCGGCGTCCGTACATTCCAGCCAATCGGCGAGCGCGGTGAGCACGGTCCGGCCTTCCTCCAGCGCCTGCTCCCACAGCTCCCAGACAGATTCCGTCCGGACCTCGGAATACAGTGCGGAATGCCGCCACTCGGAGTGCCGGTCATTCAGATAATCCAGCTGCTCTTCATGGGCAGTCAGCTTCCGGGAGAACAGACGGCGGGTACGGCCCCAGGCAAGTGCCTTCTTCCAGCCCTTCGGATCATAAAGACATCTGTGAGCCAGCACCATATCCCGGTAGGAGCTCTGCCAGATCTCGGAGGGCAGCTTGCCCATGGCTTCCGGGTAGTGCCGGAATGCAGTGGTGTGAAGAATATGATGAACCGGCTCAGGCAGCCGGGGACCTGCGTCTATTCTTGTCCAGGCGGCATTCTGCCAGGTATTGACGCCCCGCAGCCGCTTCATGAACAAGGTATCCAAATCGATTTCGAACCGCTGGTGATCGCGGAATTTGTAGCCTGCCTTCCAGTTAATGTACGGATGCAGGTTCCGGTCCAGCAGATGATGGGTCAGGAAGCCAAGGAAGTAGAGCCGGGCCTGGTCTGCCTCCGGCCCTTCGAGAGTCCGCGCAGCTTCCCAGCTATCAATAAGCACAGGCCCGCAGTGCTGCGTATGCATCAGATCCCCGAGATGAAGGGCCCCCGCATCCTTGCTCCAGGGCAGAAAACTATGATACAGCAGGAAATCCGGGCCCTGACAGCCGAGATTATACAACTGTTCCTGCGGCTGAAACTTATGTAAGAACGGGAACCGGCTGCGGAATTCCCCGGCCAGCTGTTGCCCGTATTCGAGATGCATCCAGATATTAGGCATGATTAATCCTCCTACAGGTTTTGTGAGCTCAGCTTAGTTATGATCTGAATCCATTGTAACGCCTGCATGTTAAAACAAAATGAGAAATGTGGATGAATTTTATTCCACCTGTAGACATTGCAACGGGCATAAGAGTATTCTTATATGGCTTTAATACAACCACAGCTATGAATTTACAACTGGCATTAGGAGGTCCGTACATTTGAAGTCCCTTCTCTCTGACCTTATTAGAATACCTCCGGGATTCTGGGCAGGCATAAATCACTTAGGAATTGCCTCCCGCGACGTGGCCCGCCATGCACAGCTGCCGTTATCGATAACAACGGAATCCTCAGTCACCACTGCCCAATATTTCGCAATCTGGCAGGCGTATTCCGAGCTCACCGGAGACACTGCAGAGGGGATCATCAAGCTTGCAGCCGCCTTTGAAACCACGCAGTACCCTCCGACCGTCTTAGCAACGTATCACGCCCGTGACTACCGCGATGCTCTATACCGGATGGCCAGATACAAGCAGCTGTGTCCTCCCGAAAGCCTGCGGATCACGGAGGAGAACGGGCATTGTACAGTTGAACTGGAATGGCTGAATACCGAAGCATCCGGTCCTCCGGTGCTGGCGGGGATCACTTTGGCCTTTCTTCTGGAGCTTGGGAGGAAGGGGACAGGCCGTCCCTTGAAGGCACAGTCCGTCGAATTTACGCAGTCCATGGGCGATGAACGGGTCCTCGAAGCCTACTTCGGCTGTGCAATCCAGTCAGGCGGGCAATTTAACCGGCTGACGCTGCATCGAAGTGATCTGGATCTTCCCTTTGTATCGTATAACGAAGAGCTGCTGGAGATCCTGACACCCGCTCTGGACCGGTCACTCGTTGAACTGCATGACAACCGCTCTATTACCGGAAGAGTCAAAATGGTCATTAAACACAGCCTCGCAGGAGGATGCCCCGGCATTCAGGCCGCTGCGAAGCAGCTTAAGATGAGCGGCCGGACCCTGCAGCGCCGGCTGACTGACGAAAATACGACCTTCAAGCAGCTGTTGACAGAAGCACGGCATGAGCAGGCCCGTGAGTATCTGGCAGACCCTTCGCTTGATATTAAAGAAGTGGCTTACCTGCTTGGCTACGAGGACCAGAACTCCTTCTACCGTGCTTTCCGTCTGTGGGAGGGGGACACTCCTTCGAAGTGGCGTGCTGAGCATCTTCCGGATGCCGGCATTTCGTGAGCAGTATTTTTTTGGCGTGTTAAACAAGAAGTTTGGCACAAGGGGCTAGTTACTGAACAATCCCGGCGGGGTACAATAATCACTATCCGGAACACAGGAATGTTCGAATAAGGAGAAGTGAATTATGGATATGGGATTAAACAACACAACAGCATTAGTTACAGGATCTACGAAAGGCATAGGGAAAGCCATTGCTATAGAGCTTGCCAAGGAAGGCGTTAACGTATTGGTCAATGGACGGAATTACGAAGAGGCAGAGCGGACCGTCAGTGAATTGAAGATGAATTTCCCGGACACCACTCCTCAGAATGCCGCTGCTGATATAGTGGACGCCGCACAAAGACAAGCTTTATTCGCGAAATTCCCCAGCGTTGATCTTCTGATCAACAATATGGGCATTTATGAATTGATGCAGTATGAGGATGTTGACGATGACATATGGGAGAAGTATTTCCGCACGAATGTGCTTGCTGCAAACGGATTAACGAAATTATATATCCCTGGAATGTTGAAACAAGACTACGGCCGTATCCTCTTCATCGCCAGTGAAGAAGCCGTCATGCCTTCAGGACAGATGCCTCAATATGCAATGACCAAATCCATGCTGCTGTCCTTGTCCAAGAGTCTGTCCAAGCTGACAGCAGGAACTGAGGTTACGGTTAATACAATCATGCCTGGACCTACACTGTCTGAGAATGTGCAACAAATCATTGACGGGATGTATCCTGACGGGAAATTGACGTTTGCAGAAAAAGAGAAGAAATTTATGGCTGCAAGTCTGCCGCAATCTGAATTACAGCGTTTCATCAAGCCTATGGAGATCGGCAGGCTGGCTGCTTTTGTATGCAGTCCCTATGCGGCAGCATTTAAAGGTTCTCCAATCCGCATGGATGGGGGAATGGTGCCGGTTATTTACTGAAGGAGGAGGATGTATGGATAAACGGTTAACATTCAATGAGGATGCGGCGAATTACGATAAATGGAGACCGGCTTATTGTGCGGAATTATTCCGGGACATTATAGCGTATTCCCGGATCGGGCAGGGCGGGAAGGTCATTGAAATCGGGATCGGAACGGGCCAGGCTACCCGGCCTTTTCTGGAAACGGGCTGCGAATTAGCGGCCATTGAACTGGGGGCAGACCTTGCGGAGTACTCACAACTAAAGTTCCGGGAACACAAGAATTTCAGGGTGCACAATACGACTTTTGAAGAATTCACAGGCCCGGACGAAAGCGTAGACCTCATTTACTCCGCTACTGCATTTCATTGGATTCCAGAGGACGTTGGTTACCCGAAGGTTCGTGAATTGTTGAAGAAGGGCGGAACAGTGGCCTTATTCTGGAACCGGCCTTTTGCAGCGCGGGAGGATGACGAATTACATCAGCATATTCAGCGTATTTACCAGCAGTACAGACCCTCGAATACCAAATTAATCGAACATGATACGGAAAAATACCAGGCCATCTCACAGAATCTGCGTACCTACGGGTTCAAAGATATCCAGTTCAAGTTGTATCACCTAACCAGAAGCTTCTCCTCGGCGGATTACATTGCCCTGCTTAATACATATTCAGACCATAGAAGCATGCCGTCTGCTATTAAAGAGCCGTTTGAGGAAGAGATCAGAGCGGCGATTATGAAGTCCGGTGATGTGTTAACTATTTATGATACAATCGACCTGCATTTGGGCAGAAAATAAAGGATTTCCGATTTTCGATTTCTGCTAGCTCGGCGGATAGGTCATCTGTAACGACAATAAAACAGCGGCAGCCCAGGGACATTTTGGTCCTTGGCTGCCGCTGTTTGCTGTATCAAAGGGCTGTTTTAGTCCATACTGATCAAGTCGCGGAATACGCCGGGAAAAGAATCAGGGACCGCAATCGCGCCGACACTCTTCTCATAGAAAGGCACTGCGTCCACGACCCAGCCGATGATGGCGTAGCCATAGCCGTTCCGGTGCATCGCGGACAGGCATTCCAGCAGCAGTGCCTTCCCGATGCCGAGGCCCCGGTAATCCTCCAGCACGCCGGTCGGGCCGAAGAAGTTCTTCACAACAACATCGTGACAGGCAAAGCCGATCACTTCGCCCTGCTTCACGGCAATGTAGCAATGGACGGGCAGATGCGAGAAGGCCGTCTCGCATTCATTCCGCCAGCTATTCGTGAAATGGCGGCCGACAAAATCCACAATGGCCTGCTTATCCCCGGTCATCGCCCGTTTAATGGCAATTCCTTCTCCCCGCAGACGTTTCAGCAGCGCACTATTATCCGGCAGATCATATAACTTCACAAGCATATCAGGCATCAGCTATCCCCCGCTTTCTGTTCAATCATCTCAAGATCTGTAATCATCCCGCGCAGGTCTGCTTCGAATAATTCCGGCCGGTAGAACCGGGAGCGGATGAACAGCTCCGCCATTTGCGGCGGGAGCAGCTCTGCAAGCACGCTCTGCATCCGCTGCTTGGCTCTGAATAGATCGCCGTATCCGCTCCTGTACTTATCCCGGAGGAAGGTAATGACTTCCTCACTGCCTGGCGACATCGCTCCGCGGAAGAGGAACGTATGCAGCGGAGAGCGGCGCTGCGCCGGGATCTCATACTGAATCATTGCATCAATCAACTCGGCAGTGAGTCGGTTCTTCTTCACAGCCGGAAGCAGCTGCGGAATCAGGGCATAATAGTCGGTTACCGCATAATCTGCCCATTCTTCTCCACTCAGCTGGGCCGTATTAAGCCCGTGGAACTGGTGCAGAAAACGGGCCAGGAAGGATGAAATATCCGCCTTGGCATTCCAGCTCTGCTCTGCGGCAAAAAACGCCGGATAACGCGAGGTCTCGAACAGGCCGTAGGGACTGCCCAGTGAGAACGGGCATCCCCAATTCGTATGAATGATCCCGTCCAGCTGCTCCGATTGCGCCAGCTGAATCCAGTCTAGCACATTCTTGATCCGGTTATGAATGACCGGATAATTCTGGTCGCCGTTATCATCCCAGCAGCGGACAGAGGAGGCGCCGATGGTCTCGATGCCGGCGTCGCGCAGCTTGTGGAGAATGAGCCGGGCATCCGCCTTCATCCGGTGCCCGCCGTAGATCCAGACTACCACTACGACACGCTTGTCGAGTGCGGCGATCTCGTCCAGGGTGGCGTGCATGATCATGTCATGCCAGATCATTGGTGTTTTGCCGAGGCTGATTGTCTTCTCAGCCAGCTGATTGACAAAGCGGATGAAGGAGGCCTCCGGAGTAAGCCCGGAATTCCGGCAGTCTTCACAGGTGCCGAGCGTCCAGACCTCATCACAGCCCAGATGGAGATAATCGCTGTGCGGATGAAGCGCAGCCACTTCCTCCAGAATGCCGGCCATCATCTCGAAGGAGCCTGCGCGGTGCGGGCATAGCTCCGACACGGTCTCGGGGACTTCGCGCAGCCCGATATAGACCGGATGCTTCAGAATATATTCCAGATGCCCGAAGGACTGCTGCTTCGGAATCACGGTGACGAAATGGTTATGTGCAGTCTGCAGGAGCTGACTGTGTTCTTCTTCGGTGAAGGCGAATTCGGGATGGCGCAGGAAGCTCAGCTTGCGGAACGGCAGCTTGTCCTCATATTCGATGATCAGCGTATTGATCTTGTAGCTGGCCAGCTCTGCGATATACTCCAGCATATGCTCATAGGTCGGATAGACGGTGCGCAGATCGAGATAATCGCTGCGCAGCCGCAGATCCGCCCAGTCGGCCACCGTCAGTGCAGGTACGGCGCCTCCGCCGCTATCCAGCAGCTGCTCCAATGTTCTAATCCCGTAGAAAAGCCCGGAAGCGCTAAGTGCGTATAGTTCAACCCGGTCTGTATCTGTTACCAATACGTAACCGTCATGCTTGCCTTCTACCCGCCGGGCCATGCGGGGATTGAAGCGGGTTCCCTCCGAGACCAGCGCATATACTGCGCTGCCTCCAGGCTCCTGAACCTCTGTCACCCCCGCGAATATTCCCTGCGCTGCCGCCAATAACCGGACATCATTCCCGGGACTCCATAGCTGCACCGACCAGCCGCGGATGCCGCTGACCGGTTCCGGTCCCCGGCTTTGCACCACCTGAGGCTGCGGAATCAATGGAATGTTCATAGCCAGCGGACCCGGCCCTTGAAGCGCTCAATGAAGCGGTTATTCCATTCATCCCCGCCCGGAGCGTTGCCGCTGCGCCAGACCGGCACCTCAATCCCTTTTGCCCCGAGACAGGCAGCCGTGGTCATCATCAGTGAATTCAGGAGGAAAGCGTTGGCGAAGGTTGAGGTTGAGCCCATCTTCGGTTCAATCCCCTCAATATGCAGTGCAGCATCGCCCGGCTTGACCTTGCTGTCCAGAACATAGTCGCACAGTTCATAGAGGTTCTGCCCCGAAGGATGGCGGGCAATATGATTCTTGGGGGTAGCTTCGGCATGGCCGACAGAGGTAACGGCAATCGTTATAACCCCCCGGCGCCGCGCCTCCAGGGCAGCATCGACACAGGCGGTGTTAATGCCGTAGGCATTGGCAAGAATCAGGATGTCACCTTCGCCCAGCCGGTTATCTTCTATAACAAGTGTTCCGTAGCCGGGAGTACGTTCAACGGCCATCGAGCGCAGTGCGCCGTTCGAGATCATCGTGCCTTCATCTAATATAGCGCTGATATGCATCAGGCCGCCTGCCCGGAAGAAGACCTCGGTCGCATTCATGTTGGAATGCCCGCCCGGACCGTACAGATAGACCAGCTTATCCTCTGCAATATGATCCGCAAGCAGCTCTGCCACCTGCACCAGCTTCTCCCTCGGCTCACTCCGTATCTCATTCAGCAACTCCACAATGCTTTCCATATAAGCGGACATAATATCTGACTTTGCGTTCATTTACATTCCTCCTAAAAGTTTTGTAAGCCTAAGCTTCCTGAGTCTCTTCGCAAAACTGGCTTCGGAAGCATACGCTTTAAGTTTTGTAAGCCTAAGCTTCCGCTTGCCTAGAAGATAACAAAGCGGGCAGGCGGAGTAAATCAACTATTTTGCGCAAATCGGCACCGTTTTTGACTGATTTGGCCAGCTGCATGCCATGATGTGTGCAAATCGCTGATTGGGACAACGGCAGGTAAAAATTTTTCTGAACGGGTCAGGATCGTGACTTATGTAAAATTCTTTGCTTTTCTATAATGAGAGATAACATCACGCAAGAGGGGGGACAGAGCCTTGAAGACGTCAGTTGCCTTGCCACAGTCCCGGGAGAATCCGGTCATCCGCCGAAACAAACGGAAATGGAAAGAAATATGGATGGGTTATCTGTTCACCGGGCCCATGCTGCTCGGAGTAATTGTATTTACGCTGATCCCTATGATTTTCTCCTTCATACTCAGCTTCACCAAGTGGTCGTTCGTCACCGGGTTTGACAAGATCCGCTGGAACGGACTGGACAACTTCCGCCAGCTGTTTCAGGATGATGTGTTTCTGAAGTCGCTGGGCAATAATTTCATTATGCTGCTGGCGGTACCGGTGGGAATGGCTATAGCGCTGATCCTGGGGGTGATAATCACCAATCATGTCTACGCGCCGGGTGCGTTCAAGGTCATCTACTTCATGCCCCAGATTTCCAGTGTCGTCGCTGTCGCAGTAGTGTGGCAGGTTCTGTTCCATCCCTCCTACGGTCCGGTTAACGGTTTCCTGTCGGCACTCGGAGTAGACAACCCGCCCAAGTGGCTGGCCGATCCTTCGTATGCGCTTCCATCGGTCATGCTGCTGATGATCTGGATAGACCTCGGGGTCTCGCTGATTATCTACATTGCCGGGATCAAGAATATTCCTGCCGATCTGTATGAAGCAGCGACAATCGACGGTGCTTCGAAGTTTGCCCAGTTCCGCTCCATTACTTTTCCGCTGCTGACGCCGACGACCTTTTTCCTGCTGGTGACCGGAATTATCGGCAATTTCAAATCCTTCGCGCTGGTCAAGGTGCTGACGGAGGGCGGTCCGGCCAACTCTACTTCAGTCGTCGTCTACGACATGTATCAGACCGCATTTGTGGATCTCCAGACGGGTTATGCTTCTTCCATGGTCATGGTTCTGTTCGTTATCGTACTCGCCATCACCGGCTTGCAGTGGCTGGGACAGCGCTATTGGGTCAATTACTAGAAAGGGAGGGACCCCTGTGAAATTAAAGAATCTGGACTGGGGAAAAGCGGTCATCACTCTACTCATGGCGCTGCTGGGCATCGTATTCCTGCTCCCTTTTATATGGATGCTGTCCGCTTCGCTTAAGCCTGAGGCTGATGTGTTCAAATATCCGATCGAATGGATTCCGCAAACCTGGAGGGCATCGTTCAACTACCACTCTGTGTGGTTTGGCAAAGCGAACTTTACCCTGTATTATTGGAACTCCATCAAAGTCACAGCACTCACGACACTCCTGTCCGTAGCCGTCTCCAGCATGGCCGCCTACGGCTTCACCAAAATCCGCTTCCCGGGCAGAAACGCATTATTTGTAGTGGTGCTGGCCACTTATATGATTCCTGCGGAAGCCACGCTGGTGCCTCTGTTCATCATGTTCCGCACTATCGGGCTGTACGACACCCATCTGGGCCTGATTCTGCTGGGCGGGTTCAGCGTACTGGGAACCTTCCTGCTCCGCCAGTTTTTCGCTTCACTCTCGAATGAATACATCGAATCCGGGCAGATCGACGGGGCGGGCCATATCCGTATTTTCCTCTCCATTCTGTTTCCGCTGGTCCGGCCGGCGATTGCCACTTATGCCATTCTGCGGTTTATCTGGACCTGGAATGATTTTCAGACGCCGCTGGTCTTTCTGAACAGCAAGACGCTCTATACCCTTCAGCTTGGCATGAATGCCTTCGCTGACCGTAACGGCGCATTCTATTCCCTTATCATGGCGGCTTCCGTCTCTGCAATCGTACCGCTGCTCGTAGTGTTCATCCTCGGCCAGAAGCAGGTCATCGAAGGCATTTCCTTGGGGGGGGTGAAGGGGTGAAGGCTGGCAAGTTCCCGGAAGTTGCATAACCGGAGGTGGGTGGAGCGGACGTGACTGTCAGTGTATACATCGGTAAGTCCAGACGATAAGGAACAGCTGCCGGACAAGCTTCATAGGCAGGGAGAACTCACATTAGAAGGGGTGTTATTAATGAAAAAGAATGTATTCGCGTTGGTATGGATCACCGTGCTCCTTGTAGCCCTGGCGGGCTGCGGCAATTCGAACAACACTAATAATGCATCTCCCACTAATAGCAGCACTGCTGCACCGGATGCGGCGGAGAGTGCTGCACCTTCTGCAGAACCTGTCACGATCAAAGTCGCCAACTGGTCACCTGCGGCGGATATGGAACCTATTCTGCAGGCGTATGAGGATTCCCATCCGGGAATTACACTGGAATACGTGGAGCTGGCTGACAACGGCGATTCCGTGGCCGGGATGAAGAAGCTGGATCTCCTCGTTGCTTCCGGCGAGAACCTGGACGTTGTGTTCATGCCGGGTGCAACCGACTACTCACAGCGTGCGGGACTCGGACTGCTGGCTTCGTTGAATGACCTGATCAGCAAAGAAGGCATCACGCTGGCGGATGAATATACGATTGATCCATCCGTAGACGGACAGGTGTATGCACTTCCCGATACCCTGGAGAATTATTTCGTCCTGCTGAACAAGGACAAGCTGGATGCGGCTGGACTGGCTGTGCCTACGGAATGGAGCTGGGATGACTATCTTGACTACTCCGCCAAGCTGACCAGCGGTACCGGGCCGTCCAAGACCTTCGGCACTTATTTCCATACCTGGGCGATGTACTGGGAGCTGGCCATCATCAACCAGGAGAAGGACAACAATCTGGTCAATAACGGCATCGTAAATATTGACAGCGCGGGTATCCGACAATCCCTGGAGCTGCGCAGCAAGGCGGAGGAATCCGGAGTGGCTGTACCTTATGCAGATACCATCTCCCAGAAGCTGGCTTACCGTTCTGAATTCTTCACCGGACATGCCGCGATGATTGTGACCGGCAACTGGATGATTGGAGAAGCGGGCGGATCGGAGGAATTCCCGGCTACGTTCACCACTGCTTTTGCACCGATGCCTTCCAACAGCGCCGGACAGCCTGCCGGAGTCAGTATTGCCAACGGCAACTATGTGGGCATTCTGGAGAAATCGCAGCATCAGCAGGAAGCCTATGATTTCATCCGCTGGTATTCTACAGAGGGCGAGCAGATGCAGAATGTATACTCCGCCTGGAAGAAGCAGGATGTCGATCAATACATCGCCGGAGTGAAGGCATCCGCCATGAGCCCGGACAAGATTGACGAAACCTCACTGGCCTACGTAATCAAGAATGCCAAGCCAGCTCCGCTGAGTGTACCGCCGACCTATCAGGGCGAGCTGGAAACTGCTTTTACCAAAGAAACCGAGCTGTACATCCTGAAACAGCAGGATCTGGAAACTACGGTCAGCAAAGCGCAAGCTGAACTGCAAAAGATCGTGGACGCCAATAAGTAAATGAAGCGAACCGTCATATTTTGTCGAAATATTACTGGGAAATGAATTACTGGAGGCGGAAAGCTGATATGATAGAAGCAAAGAAAACGATCGTCTGATTGTGAAGGGGGGATTGCCATTGCTGCCAAAAGGATGGAAACTCGGTTTTCGCAACAAGCTGCTCGTAGCTTCCTTGCTCTGTCTGCTGCTTCCCGCCTCCATTACCCTGTATATTTCCAATTCCTATACCGAGCACATCCTCCGCTCCCAGGTGATTCAGAATGAACGCCGTTCGCTGGAGCAGGAGAGCATGTATATCTCGAACCTTCTCAGCAATATGGTGCTGGTGTCGAATTACATTCAGTTCGATCCCGGGATTACGCTTATTCTCAAAGAAAATTGGCAGCGCAGTAAGCTGCATCAGCCGGATACAGCCAAGAATGTACTGGAGTTCAAAGAGGTTACCGAAAAGCTCGAAAGCGTGACCTCCATGATGGAGAAAACATTTGTCACCGTGCTTACCTCAGACGGCCAATATTATTCGAATTATCCTTACGCCAAGCTGGATGTCGGCGCCCTGCTGCAGCAGCCCTGGATGGAAAAAGCCCGTCAGCAGCCTGTCTTCGATCTCTACTGGGCAGGTGTGCTCGATAACTATATTCCTACCGTTGCCCAGACCAGCCCGCAGGTGCTGACGATTGCCCGCAATCTCAAGCTGTCCTCCAATTCCACTTATGCGACGGTCATTATCAGTATCGCCGAGAGCCGGATCAGCCAGATCTTCAATGATAACCGTAAAGGCCAGGAGACACTGCTGATTGCACCTGACGGAACGGTACTGGCCTCCCGGGATAAGACGCGCCTGGGTCAGCCGTTTGCGCTTGCGGATGAACTGAGTGGTACAGCTGATTCACGTTTCATGGACTACCGGAATGAACAATATCTGCTCAGCAGCCTGGATATTCCCTATGGAAATTACCGGATCGTCAGCCTGTCGCCTTACCGTGAGGCGGTTAGCCAGATCAGTGCAACCCACCGCTGGAGTACAGTCGTGCAGATCGTATCGGGAGCGTTCTTCCTGCTGATCCTGGTCCTGCTGGTCCGTCAGTTCACGAAGCCGGTAATCAGGCTGGACAGCGTAGCGGCCAGAGTGGAGCAGGGTGAGCTTGGCATCCGTTCCGGCGTGCGCGGGTATGACGAGATTGGGCGGCTTGGCAAGTCTTTTGACCATATGCTGGACCGGGTGGAGAAAATGATCGAACAGATTAAGGTGGAGCAGGCGCAGAAGCGCAAGGCCGAGCTGGCGATGCTTCAATCGCAGATCAATCCGCATTTCCTGTTCAATATTCTTAATTCCATCCGCCTGCGCATTATGATGCGGGGGGATGAGGAGAATGCGGAGCTGCTGTTCTCGCTGTCCCGGCTGCTGCGGATGACCATTCAACAGCGCGATGAGTATACTTCTCTGCATGATGAGCTGCATATTGTCAGGAGTTATGTGGAGCTGCTGAATTTCCGCCAGGCCGATGAAGTTACGCTGGATACAGACTGCACCTCGGAGAGCCTTGGGGTAAAAATCCCGCGCTTCCTGCTGCAGCCGGTTATCGAGAATGCTTACATTCACGGCCTGCGCCAGGAGAGCGGACGCATTCTGATCCGCACCTGGACCCAGGACAGCCGGCTGCTCATCGCGATTGAAGATAACGGCCGGGGCATGGATGAGGTGACCCTGAACCGGCTCCGGGCAGAGGTTGGCTCCGAGCCGCCGGAGCTGGAAGCCATGCCGTCCAGCAGACTGGCTCATATTGGAATGTCGAACGTATACGAGCGTCTGTATCTGACGTACGGTTCAGCCTTCCAGGTTACCATTGACAGTATCCCCGGACAAGGGACAACCTTCCTGTTTGTGCTTCCTGAAGAAATTCCGGATCAAGGTTAGGAAAGGGAGAGTGAGAACGATGTATAGCGTGATGCTGGTGGATGATGATTATCCGGTACTGGACTTTCTCTCGGCAGTAATTCCCTGGAACGAGCTTGGACTGACCCTTCATTCGGCCTGCAAAAATGGTCTGGTTGCCCTGGAGAAAGCGCAGGCTGGTATGCCGGATATTGTGATAACGGATATTGGCATGCCTTATATGGACGGCATTGAGCTGATCCGCGAGCTGAAGCTGATGAACGAGGATTTACGCGTTGTGGTGCTGTCATGTATGGATGATTTCACGTATGCGCAGCAGGCGGTGAAGCTGATGGTGAGTGATTACATTCTCAAGGAGATGATCAGCCGCGAGCTGATTACCGGTCTGCTGCAGGAGATTGGCGATGAGCTGCGGCGCAGGGATGCGGACAAAGCCCAGACGCTGAAATGGAAAAGCATGGCGGAGAATCAAAAGGTGCTGCTGAAGCAGAGTGTGCTGCGGCGGATTGCCGCCCGGGAGCTGCCGGACACCGAATGGCTTCCGGATGCCGCCGAGCTGGGGATTATACCCGATTTGACGGCAAATGTAGCCGTCCTATGCCGGGTCAGCGGCAGTACCGGGGAGCCGGTCCGGGATGATCTTGCGCTAATGGCACTGGTGGAATCCGCTGCCGAAGCGGTGCTTCAGGATGGAACGGCCGCCGTATGTCTGCCCTACAGCGGGCGGGACTGCGTGCTGGTCTTCACCGGAGGGATGGGTAATGGCGCAAGTGCCGGCCATATCTCCATGCTCGGCAAGCTGCGTTCTGCGGTTCAGAGCATGCCGGGGGTAGGGGCATCCTTTCAATATCTGTGTATTCCGCCCGGCAGCGGGCATTTCCGTGAAGGGATTATAACGCTGCTTACACAGGGGCGGGAGAATGCCTTTTATCTGAAGCCGGGCGAGCTGACCGGGCTGAAGGAGCTCCAGCCGTTCACCGGTGAGGATCTGTTTCTGCATTACACCGAAGCCTCCCGGGAGATCCGGGATGCGTTCCTGGAGGAATCGGCCGGGCGGCTGGAGGAGCTGCTGTCCAAATGGATGGATTATATCCGGGTGAAGCGTTTTGCTCCGCGCCAGGTCAAGGAATGGGTGCTCAAGCTGCTCTATGATAACCAGATGCGGCTGATGGCCCGTCAACAGTTCCAGTCAACCTTTTCCCTGGAGATGCTGCATGACACTATCACTGCCATTGAGCATATTGACAGCCTGGAAGAGTGGTCCCTGCAATTCTTCTATGAACGTCTGCCGGTAATCCGGGAGATGTACCAGGAGACACGGCGGGATGAGATCAAGAAGGTGAAGCAGTATGTGGACCGGCATCTGAACCGTAAAATTACGCTGGAGGAGGTAGCCGAATACACTCATCTGAATTCGAGCTATTTCAGCCGCCTGTTCAAAAAAGAAACCGGGATGAGCTTCATTCACTATGTTACCCATACCAAGATGGAGCATGCCAAAGAGCTGCTGGACCAGTCTCCGCAAAGTGTGGAGCAGGTCGCCGAGCAGCTGGGCTACGAGAACAAAAGCTATTTCACCAAGCTGTTCAAGCTGCATACAGGCTTCACTCCGGGTGAATTCCGGGGTGAGGAAGGAACAAGGAACGGACAACCACAAGGCACAGGGAGGAACTACTCATGCTGAAAGTGACACCAATCCATACCGAAATGGCAGGTTCCATGCTTGTCCGTGTGTTTGAGAACCGGCAGCTGCTGGGATCTGCGGCAGGGCGTGAAGCAGCCGCGGCGATCCGGGCGCTGCTGGCGTCCAAGACCTTCGTAAGAATTATTTTCGCCGCCGCCCCTTCCCAGAATGAATTCCTTGCCGAGCTTGCCGCAGCCAAGGATCTGGACTGGAGCCGGATTACGGCCTTCCATATGGACGAATATCTCGGACTCCCGGAAGGCTCGCCGCAGAGCTTCGGCAGCTTCCTCCGGGAAGCGCTGTTCGACAAGGTGAAGCCGGGCAGAGTTCATTATATCAATCCTGCCGCAGAGCTTGAGGCTGAATGTGAGCGTTATGGCAGGCTGCTGGCGGAGGCTCCCATCGATATTGTCTGCCTCGGCATTGGCGAGAATGGCCATCTGGCCTTCAATGACCCTCCGGTTGCGGATTTTCATGATCCCCGGCTGGTCAAAGCGGTGACCCTCGATGCCGCCTGCCGCACCCAGCAGGTGAATGACGGATGCTTCGCCAGTCTGGAGGAGGTTCCGCAGCAGGCCTTGACCTTGACGATCCCGGTGCTGCTCTCCGCCAAGTGGCTGTTCTGCATGGTCCCGGGTCCGACGAAGCGCGGTGCAGTTACCCGTACGCTGCATGAATCCGTCTCCACAGCCTGCCCGTCCACAATCCTGCGCAGCCACGGGGATTGCCGGCTGTTTGTGGACACAGATTCCTTCGGAGCGGTTGTGCGATGATTGTGGATGCACTGCATTACCGTACAGGCGAGCCGGTCCGTATCCATCTGGAGGGCAGCATTATTGCTGCCATTGAACCGTTGGATGGACCGCTGCTGCTGCCGCCGGACGAGCTGCTGGAGCTGCCGGTAGCCGCGCCCGGCCTGGTAGACCTGCAGATCAACGGCTATGGGGGACATGACTTCAATCATCCGGTGCTGACCGCGGAGGCTGTCAAGGAAGCCATCCGCGCCTTGTGGACCGAAGGGATAACCACCTGCTATCCGACCGTGATCACCGGTGCTGCGTATACGATTCACGGCGCCATGCGGGCGATTGCCCGGGCCTGTGAAGAGGATGCTGCCGCCGCTGCCACGATTGGCGGCATCCATCTGGAGGGGCCATTTCTCTCGCCCGAAGACGGTCCGCGCGGAGCGCATAGTCTGGAGCATATCCGTCCGCCGAGTACGGCCTTGTTCGACCAGTGGCAGGAGGCGGCAGGCGGGCGGATATCCATCGTGACGATGTCCCCGGAATGGGAAGGAAGTGCGGAGTTCATCCGCCACTGCGTGCGGCAGGGCGTTACGGTCTCCATCGGGCATACCTCGGCAAGCCCGGCGCAGATCTCGGAGGCGGCCGCTGCCGGAGCGCGGCTGTCCACGCATCTCGGCAACGGGGCGCATGCTATGCTGCCGCGCCATCCGAATTATCTGTGGGCCCAGCTCGCGGAAGAAGAGCTGTGGTGCACTCTAATCGCCGATGGCTTCCACCTCCCGGATGAGGTGCTGAAGGTGGCGATGAAGGTCAAGGGCAGCCGGGCACTGCTGATCAGCGATGCCGTTGCCCTCGCCGGCCTGCCGCCCGGCAGCTACGACACGCCGGTCGGCGGCCGCGTCGTGCTGACCCCGGAGGGCCGGCTGCATCTCGCCGGCCAGCCCGGGCTGCTGGCCGGTTCGGCGCAGATGCTGCTGCGCCACATTGCGCGCCTTAGCGCCGCGGGCCTGGCCGACCTGCCGGACGCCTGGGACATGGCGTCCGTGCACCCGGCAGGCTTCATGGCCCTGCCGGAGGCAGCGGGCCTGGCCGCCGGCGCGCCGGCGGATATTGCGCTGCTCCGCCGGGGCAGCGCCGGGCCGTCGCTGGCGGCGCTCTGCAAAGCCGGCGAATGGGTGTACCGCCGGGGCTAATGCCCGGCGGTAGTTTTTTTGCCGGGAGGGGCTGCGGGGTGCTGCGCCCGCCCCCGCACGCGTACCCGTACCCGCGATTGCATCCGCATCCGCACCTGAACTTACATCAGCACCCGCTCTCGAACTAGCTAACGCACCTGCCCCCGCACCCACAGAAGCTAACGCACCTGCACCTACATCTGCCCCCGCATCCGCACTAGCTAACGCCCCTGCACCTGCATCTGCATCTGCCCTCGCATCCGCACTAGCTAACGCACTTGCATCTGCCCCCGCGATCGCACCGCCACCCACAACTTTTTGCCTGAGACAAGTTCATGCTATAATGGTGCGGAACACACTCCATGGATGCAGAGGTGATTAGAAAGTGGGATATAAGGCAGGCCAGCTTTTTGTTAATTTGCCGGTGAGTAATCTGCAGGATTCGATCAACTTTTTTACCGCACTCGGATTTGAGTTCAACCCGCAATTCACGGATGAGAACGCAACATGTATGATCATCAATGACAATACGTTCGCCATGCTGCTGACCAAAGAATTCTTCAACACCTTCACTTCGAAATCGGTTGTGGATACTGCCGGACACACGGAGGTCATTCTCGCCTTCTCCGCAGCAAGCAGGGCAGAGGTGGACGAGTTGGTGCATAAGGCACTTGGGGCCGGCGGGAAACCGTTCAATGATCCGGTCGACCATGGGTTTATGTACAATTGGAGCTTTCAGGATATCGACGGACATCTGTGGGAAGTCATGTATATGGATGAGAGCGTGCAATAGCATAGTGGATATAGGTGTGCATGAGGACAGGCTTTCGGATGCGGGGGCTTGTTTTTTGTTTGATTCTAGAGGAATATGGTGAGAGTTCTCCTAGGCCTAGCCGGGTTTGCAGTGACACGATTACGGTTCGCGGTATGCTTAAGTGCACTTTGTACAACTAAATCGCCTGATTTTCAACCAATTATTCGTTTAGTTGTATTCCGTGCAATTAAACTGTCCCTTATAGATGGTTTACGCCGCTTCGGGCAGATATAGTTGTACAGAATACACTTATATGAGGCATGCCTGCCTTTTCGCGGTTTTTAGTTGTACAATGTACAACTATCCTTTAAGTTTCCGGTTGAAGCTGAAACCGAACACATAAATTGCTGCATGAAATGAACTCATTTCATTAGTTCTGAGATTGTACCAAGCCGGGCATTGTAGAATGGAGGAGGCGTACCTGAAAGACAGATTACTGGTGGTGTTCTGGAGCGAATTGCCTTGGCGTGGCAGGACCGTTAGCTCAGCAGATGGCGATCAGCAGGGGAATGCGGACTGAGAAGACGCTATTTTGCCCAAAACACTGCATTCAACGCCCAAACGGACTGAGAATCAGTTATTTTGTTCATTCGAGCCTAAAATGTGGAGCCGGCAGCCATATAAGCGATTCTGAGTCCGCATGGCCCGTAAAACCGCCTGTTTTACCCAAATAGCGGATTCTCAGTCCTATTCACGAGCGTATACGATCGTGAAGCTATTCATCCTCGCCAATCTCCCCCAAGTCCCGTCCAGCTCCTGCCGAGTCCCGCCCACCCCCCCGAGTCCCGCCCAGCTCCCACCAAGTCCCCGCCAAATCCTTGCCAATCTCCTGCCGAGTCCCGCCCAGCTCCTGCCGAGTCCCGCCCCGCCCACGCCGAGTCCCGGCCCAGCTCCCACCGTGTCCCGCCCAGCTCCCGCCGAGTCCCGCCCAGCTCCCGCCGAGTCCCGCCCAGCCTCGCCCAGCTCCTGCCGAGTCCCGCCCCGCCCACGCCGAGTCCCGGCCCAGCACAGCCCAGCCCCACCGAGTCCCCGCCAGTCCTCTAAATCACTCTCCCGCCAACTTCTCTAAATACAAGCAGTGCAGGACTTAATACTCCAGCAGGCGCCCGTTATCATGCCATTGGCCGTACATAGTATTCTCTCTGGTGTTTGCGATGAATTTCTCCAGTCTGCGCTGAAACACTTCTGGCTGATGGATATAGCCTTGTATGGTGTCGATCCGCACCCGCCGGTAGAGCGCCGGAAAGGCCATGAAGTTCTCATACACCTGCGTTTCCTCTTTCAGCTTCTGTTCGATAACCTTGTCTATTCTAAAAGAGCGGATATCCATATCAGGAAGGACCCGCCGTCCTTCCTCACGCATCAAGCCCAGCTTCTCCAGGCGGCGGACACGCTCTTTATTAAGCTCAGTCCATGAGCTCCGCTTGCTGCGGGGAGACAATCTCTGCACCAGCTTCGCTTCAGTGTTCATCTTCTTCACTCCATCGATCCAGCCGAAGCACAAAGCCTCTTCAACGGCGTCCAGGTACAGCAGCGTACCCGGGATTGGCTTCATAGTGGCTTCGACCCAGCAAAAGGGTTCAGCCATACTATTCATAAGCAGCCAATTCCGCAAATCTTCCCTTGATGTAGCCGCAATCCAATTTTCAGCGCTCATAGTTACTGTACACTCCCTTCTGTCAACTTTATTACCCCAACAGGAACCTGCACGGACGTTTTACGTGAATGGCAGTTTGTATGGCGGGAAGACTCCCGCTTAAGTGCTAACTGTAGTTTCTCCTAGTCCAATTTGTACAATTATATTGAGCTGTCCCTGCAAGATACACAACTATTCGCTAGGCGTAACCCGCTTGAGAACGGTAGAGCTAGCTCTTCATTGAGTGCACTTTCTGCAACAGATTCAACGTTATCCTGCGCTAAAACCAAATTTAATGTATTTCATACAATTGATTTCCAGCTATCTGCCCAAATTCACCTATTCCAGAGCGATCTGCAATAGACAATAGATTTCAACCAGGCCCTCACAAGAAGACCAGGCAGATTAGCTTAAAGGTGAATCAATGGTGGAGAACCGATCGTGGTTTGTTGAGG
Organism: Paenibacillus phytohabitans; assembly: GCF_013141775.1. Classification (GTDB taxonomy): domain Bacteria; phylum Bacillota; class Bacilli; order Paenibacillales; family Paenibacillaceae; genus Paenibacillus_AQ; species Paenibacillus_AQ phytohabitans. The sequence goes on along the minus strand of NZ_WHOB01000059.1, from coordinate 282,208 downwards.
TAATCCTGCACGAACTACAACATTCCCCTCATCAAAACCGGCCCTAATCGAAAATTGTTGCACAAAAGGCATCAATTGTCCTCCACCAAGCAGCTAAACGGGGAAATTGTTGTACCGCGTACAAGAATCCTTACGGCTACCCCAGTAACTATGAATTAATGTTGCAAAACGTACAACAACATCGACTTTTCAACTCATCGCTACAAGAATTATACTGACAATCAGCCCGGACAGGAAAAAGTAGCTCCCGCTAACCAGTCCGTAGACCAGCGGCCGGGGAATATTGGGGTTAATCCCGGTATTCACGGTTGTGGCCGCCAATAGTCCTGCTCCGACAATCCCGCCAAAGATGAGAGCATCGGCAAGGGTTTCGATCTCGAACGCATAGAACAGTACCGCCATCGCCACTGTTGTTATCAGTCCGCATACCAGGGGACCCAAGATGAACCGGAGCGCCGGTTTTTCTTTGGAAATAGAAGGATTCATATGTTGCTTCGTATGATTAACATTCCTTCCATTTCCCGCTGAACCGATACCGTCCTCCTTAAGGACGGCAACGCCGTTTTCATTTGGCGAATGCTCTTTTCCCAGAGCGTAGGCATACGCCTTGCCCCAGACCACAGTGAACCATAGGCCTCCCACCAAAGACAGCGCCAGCGTCCCGAGCACAACAGCCAACCCATTGATCTCCTGAATTACATTAAACATAATGTCCTCCTCGTGTGTTTAAGTCTGCTTACATCATAAAAAAAGAAGTTTGACAACTGCGTGTCATACTTCTTCATAAGGTTTGAGTGCGTTTTGGAGCTGCTCTCGGATGATGGCGCGCAGGGGGATGGGTTCGAGGACCTCGGCACCGCTGCCGAAACTGAGCAGAATGGCCCATAACCAGCGTGCACTGAGCGGCTGATATACCGGAATGCGTATCGTCATACTTCCATCTTCGTGAAACTGTTTGTCCATCTGCTGAAACTGATCCAGCGCGTCGGCCAACGCTTCCGGCCTTACCCGGATCACTACATCCTCCAGCTGGTTCTGCCGTGCGTGCTCTGAGGGAGCTGCCTCTTCCGGCACCTCCGGGTGCGGTCCGAAAGTATCCCCGGTCAGCATCAAATTCATCAGCCGGGACAGGCGGAACTCGCGGTAAGCCTGACGGGTGCGGCAATATCCGTAAATGTACCAGTTCCGGTATTTGAAATGAAGCCGCAGCGGCTCGATGTCACGGGCCGTACGTTCATTCATGGTGTCGATATAATCGAAGCGGATTACTATGCGCCCGTTGATGGCAGCCCGTATATGGCGCAGCGCATCAGGCTCCGTCCGCAGGGTGTCGAGGTCTACGGACAGGCTCTGCGTCAGATGCTCCGGTCCGATGGTCTGCAGCCGCTCAATAGTCCCCTGCGCACGCCCGTCTTCAAACACGGTAGAAAGACTGCGGAGCACGGTAATCAGGGCGTTAACATCATAAGTGCCGAGCAGGCTTTTATCCATTTTGTAGCCGTCCATCATACCATATCCGCCTTTCATCCCCTGATACGATACGACCGGGAAGCCCGCTGCACAGATTACATTGATATCCCGGTAGATGGTCCGCTGCGATACCTGGAACTCTTCAGCCAGCATGGCCGCAGACAACACCTCGTGATTCAAAAGCTTATAGATTATAGAGATCAGCCGTTCCAGTTTCATAGGTATACATCCCCGTCCATTGGTTCTATTTCCTTAAATATTGACGTTTTGTTAACAGTTTCGCAACATATTCTTTACGCTCAGCATACACAACTTAAGAGAATAGTTAATATCCGGCTTCTACAATGAGGATATTAGCAGAATATACCTATTGTAAAGACAAGCTAGATATGAAGGGATGATACTTTTGAAGGGGAACCTGCTGCACTTTTCGATGAAATGGAAGCTAATCTTCAGTTTCTCGGCAATTACGCTCATTTTTCTGGGCGTGGCTCTGTACCAAGGACATAAAATTAACCAGGTAGAGCTATCTATGGAACAGCAGAAGAGCGAAATGGAGAAAAGAATTACAGTCTCAACCATCACCCAGCTGCTGCAGGAGCTGAACCGTGCGGAGACTTCCTTCGCTGAATCCAGTGATCTGGAGCTGGCGGAGCCATTACAGGAGAAACAGCAGCAGATGTTGGCTGAACTTGCCAAGGTGGAATTTGAGCAGGACACACCAGCATTCACTATGCTTGGACTTCTGGGCACTCAGGCCGCAGAATATGGGGAATTCATTACGGAACTGCTCGGAGCAATGTCGGATGAAACACTTGATCCACTAACTGTATTGGAACAGATTGATGATATACATACGAAGGCGCTTGCGCTGAATCAATCCATGCTTGAGACAAACGGGAAGCTGTATAAGGCAGCCGCCGACAATGCAGAGCAGGCGCAGACGGTTTCTTTTAACCTGCTGGATGATACGGTCTCAATCGTGGCCTATGCTGCAGGCGGAGTGTTCCTGTTCATGCTGGTGCTGGCCTGGCTGCTGATCCGCTCCTTCCTGTCGCCGGTCGGCAGGCTGCAGGCTGCACTCAGGCAGATTGCCGACGGGGATCTGCGGCAGCAGATCAACTCCCCGTATAATGATGAGCTGGGCCGGCTGAGCCATCACTTCGATCATATGGTGGGCAGAGTTCAGGGCATGCTGCGGCAGACCTTGTCTGCTGCAGGCTCATTGGCTGACTATTCGCATTCTTTTCAGCAGTCATCGGCGATTACCGCGCATACGAACCGGGATATTGTCCGGACGATTCAGGAGATTTCGCTGGGTGCCGACCAGCAGGCTGTTCAGTCTGAGCAGAGTACGCTGCTGCTGGAGGAGCTGGCCCGCGGGGTTCAGGATATTACCGAGTATACAGATGTGATGCTGACGACAAGTGAAGCGGCTAACCGGAATACGCAGCAGGGTTCAGATACCGTTACTGCCCTGCGCCAGATTTCACAGCGTTCCCGGGAGTCGATCAGCAAGGTTTATGTGGCGCTGGAGCAACTGGTGAACCAGTCCAAGGATATTTCACGCATCACCAATTCAATCACGGAGATTTCGAAGCAGACGAATATTCTCTCGCTCAATGCTGCGATTGAGGCAGCGCGGGCCGGGGCATCGGGAAAAGGCTTCGCCGTTATTGCCGATGAAGTCAGACATTTATCCGTGCAAACGAATGATTCCTCCGTGCATATCAGCCGGATTATCCAGGAGCTTCAGGCCGGCATGGCCGATTTCCAGAGATATATGATGGAGACCAGAGAAAGTCTGGAGCAGCAGGATCACCAGGTGGCGGAGACATTGGCATCCTTCGGGGCGATCGATGAATCCATTGCGGGCATCAGCACACAGATCGGGCAGATTCACCAGAAGGTGGAACAGACGCGTACGATCAACTCACGCCTTGCCGAATCTGTGCATTCCGTAGCCTCCGTGGCGGAGCAGACAGCGGCAGGGGTACAGGAAGTGAATGCCTCCAGCACCCAGCAGGATCAGGCGATCAGCGACATTGCACGGCAGGCGGAGGAGATTCATGAAATCTCGCAGCGGCTGTTCCGGGAGATCAATGTGTTCAAAATTGCGGACGGGCCTGAAGTACGAGTGGACGAAGATACAGCGGCAAAGGCTGGGACGAAGATAGAAGCGACAGAAGTTGCGAGGACGAATACGTATACGAAAGAAGTGGACGAGGCGCCAGAGAAAACTGAGAAGAAGACTAAGGAGCAGACATCGGAGAAGCCGGAACCCAAGTCAGAAGCCGGAACGTTTGCGGAGCCTGAAAAAAAGACCGGAGCCGGAGTTCACCGGCCTCAGTCTGGAGTATTACGGGTGATGGAGGAATCCGCATCCGCAGACGGGCGGAGTGAATCGGAGGCTGATTTACTGGTGCTGGCGAAGTGAATGATTCAGCGATGTGACCAGCTCCGGGAACCAATCGGATAATGACAGGAAACTGAAGCCCGCAGAGCGGGCTTTTGCCGTATCCATGACCCAGGATTCTTCGATGCCAAAGGGAGAGCTGTCCGAATCTGCGGTTTCCCGCCGGACCACGGCAGGTTTACCTGTTGCCGCTTCAACAATGGAGATAACTCCGCCGATGGTCAGTGTACCGTCCGAACAGGCATTCACCGGACCCGTTAACGTGGAACTGCCCAGCCAGTGCAGGAAATCAGCGGCTTCATCGGAACGGATGAACGAGATCTCCGCTTGCGGATTCGGGATGCCGATCGGCTGCCCTGCCTGCACATGCTCTATATGAAAATGCAGCCTGCGCGTATAGTCATCCGTGCCCAGCACAATCGGAAACCGCACCGCGGCCACCGGGAAGTCCGCCGTCTGCAGCAGAACGGTCTCGGCCAGTCTTTTGCCTTCCTGGTAACTGAAAGCGGCCTTCCCGCCCAGCTTCAGCAGATAGTGTGCAGGATCGAAATCCGCTTCAGTCAAGATATCCGGCTGCGGATTATAGACAGACAGGCTTGAAGTCAGAATATACCGCTTCGTCCGGCCGGCAAATATCCGCACCGCAGCCGCAGCCTCATCCGGTGAGAAACAAATATTATCGTAGACGATATCCCAGTCTATATTCCTTACAGCACGCTCCAGCGCAGCTTCATCGGTGCGGTCCATGGCCAGCCGGGTTACCCGGTCACCGAAATCATCCTCTGTTACACCACGGGTCAGAATGGTTACCCGGCTGTCCCCGTCCTGGAGCAGCAGCTCCACCAGTCTTTTACCAAAAAACCGCGTTCCTCCGAGTACAAGTATCTTCTTCATTTGGCTACACTCCTAATATTTTGTGTACGGGCTAAGATTCCAATGAATAAAGTTAAGCTGCCATCCGCAGCCCGGCATAGGTGCTGCTTCCATTCAGATAGGAGAAGCTTCCGCTTCCGGAATACAGGGCATGCACTGTGGCGGTGCTTACAGCAACAGTTACTTCTGCGGCAGTCTCCTGGCGGAGCAGCTCCAGCATCAACGGAATTTGACCCTGCTCATAGGCATGGGCCAGCGCACGGAGATAAGCCCGGTAATCAGCATCCGGCGGAAGAGCGGGCCCCTCATTCTCAGCCAGTTCTTCCCGGACCCTGGATAAGGACAGGCGTGCCCGGTGCAGAGCTGCCTTGACTGCCCCTTCGGTAGTGCTTAAGGTTCCGGCTGTCTCGGCGGCTGAATAGCCCAGAACATCACGGAGTACGAAGGCGGTCCGCTGCAAAGGGGAGAGATGCTTGATCAAGGCCTGAAAGGCCAGTTCGATTTCGGTGCGATCTCCTTGCGCAGCCGGTGTAAGGGCTGAATCGGCCGGGGTTTCTGAACGTTCAAGCGCACGGATCAGGGAGCCTTTGCGCCGTGCGGCATCAATCCACGTATTCTTGGCAATCCGCAGCAGCAGGGCTTCAGGATTGGGGCTCAAGGTGAACTTGCTGTATCCGAGTGCCTTGGTCCAGGTCTCCTGGGCCAGATCTTCAGCGTCGAATGGGGAACGGGTCAGCGACAGGCAATACCGGTGCAGCGCAGTCCCCAGCTCCTGCAGACTCTGCTTATCCATATCCGCCCTGTCCGGCATACGGTGATGTTCAAGAATCGTCATCTTGGCCCTCTCCTTTGTGCTTTTTTGTTATTTTCTTGTATTCAGATGATATAGCCATTGCTTCTATTATATAAACGAACGGCACTTTGTAAAAGATACGCTATCCTTGTATACCCGCCGAATTCCGCATGCCCGTATCTTTAAGCTTCCCTGGTCCGTTTACAGGATATATACACTTAGACAGATCAGAGGAGGCACAACCTAATGAGTATTATACCTTATGTCATTGAACAGACTTCCAGAGGCGAACGGTCCTACGATATTTATTCCCGGCTGCTGAAGGACCGGATTGTGTTCGTGGGTGCGGCAATCGATGACGGGCTGGCCAACAGCATTATTGCCCAGCTGCTGTTCCTGGCGGCGGATGAGCCGGATAAGGATATCCAGATGTTCATCAACAGCCCCGGGGGCTCGACTACCGCCGGCTTTGGTATTTATGATACGATGCAGGTAATCAAACCGCAGGTGAATACGATTTGCACCGGTTTTGCGGCTTCCTTCGCTTCGCTGCTGCTGCTGGCAGGAGCTACAGGCAAAAGATCCGCGCTGCCGAACAGCGAGATCATGATCCATCAGCCGCATGGCGGTGCACAGGGCCAGGCCAGTGATATCGCCATCAGCGCAAGACGTATTCTGCAAATCCGGCACAAGATAGTCCAGATTACGGCGGAACGTACCGGCCAGCCGGCGGAGAAGGTGGAGAAGGACATGGACCGTGATTATTTCATGTCAGCTGAGGAAGCACTGGAATACGGGATCATCGACACGATTATTACCCATCTGTAGACGAAGGAGCGGATTAAGATGTTATCAGCGTTGAAAGGGCAGGAAGTAACGATTCATTTTCTGGATGGAACCAGCGTCAGAGGAGGGGTTCTGGAAGAACTGGATGAGAGGTTCGTGAAGTACAGCACGGAGTTCCAGACCCTCTACATTCCAATCACCTCGATCCGTGCCGTAGATGTGCAGACCAAAGAACGGGAACGGCCGCGTGTCGGTTTCGGGCAGTAGACAGTACATCCTGGTAAAAGCAATCTAAACCCCCGGTTCTCCGCTCTATCAGGGAGAACCGGGGGTTTTTGGTTTGGCATAGTGCAGCTGAAGCTGATATTGCTGCTCAAGCTGCTATTGGGGCTTAATATCCGCTTGAGGTTTATCCTCAGCCAGCCGCAGGGCTGCTGCGGTGCGAGGGCAGGATGAGTGCAGGAATCAAAGCGATCACGGCAAAGCCGATCGACCACCAGAAGGCCGCATCGTATGCCCCGGCAATGCTCTGGAGACTTGAGGCTGATTGCCCGGCCAACTGGTGCTGGGATACAGTGGCCAGAATCGCTGCCCCGAAGGCGCCGCCGATCGTCTGGCAGATCCTCATGGAGATACTGGCATGGGGGATCTGATCCTTGCGCAGCCCTATATATGCGGATACCATTACCGGAATCAGGAGTCCGTTCAGGGCAGCCCCCCGGACTACCAGTGCTGCCGCGAGCAGGATCAGATTCGTATCCGAACCGGCGAAGGCAAAAGGAAGTGTCGCGAATATAGTGACCAGCAGGCTTAGAATGACGATGATCCGCGAACCGGTGCGGTCGGACAGACTGCCGATCCAGCTTCTGGTGAGCAGCATACCTATTCCTTGGGGAATCATCATCATTCCGGTATACAATACACTTTCACCGCGTACCTGCTGATAGTATAATGGCAGCAGGAGTAAAGCCCCGTTCATGACCATGCCGGACAGGAATACGGTGACATTCGATGCTGAGAAAATGCGCGACTTAAACAGACGCAGATCGAGCAGCGGTTCTATGCGCGTCCGCAAAGCGTAGACAATGAACGCGGCCATGAGGACAAGGCCAATCACCAGGGGAATCACCACTTTGCTGCTGTGCAGCCCCCCATAGGTGCTGATTTGGGCGATCCCGTAGATGAGGATAGCAAAAGCAGGGGACAGCAGCAGCAGACCGGTAAGGTCAAGCGTCTGTTTGCGTGTGGATGGCTCATCCGCCGGAATTCCGCGCCAGGCCAGCAGCATTGCGATAAGGGTAATGGGAATATTCACGTAGAAAATAAAGCGCCAGCCCAGGCTGTTGATAATGACCCCGCCCAGCACGGGACCGAGAATGGGCCCCAGCAGGGTGGGAATGCTGATGATGGACATGATCCGTCCGATGTTGCGGCCCCCGGCAGTCTGGACAAGCACGGTTTGCAGGGTCGGAATTAATATTCCTGCGCCTACGCCCTGCAGGAGGCGGAAGCCGATCAGGCTGCCGGGATTCCAGGCCAGGGAGCAGAGGACCGAACCGGCCAGGAATACGGCGAGTGAGAACATGTATACTTTTTTGCCGCCGAAACGGTTGACAGCCCAGCCGGACACCGGAATTGCCATACCCATGGTCAGGACGTAACCGGTAATGACCCACTGGATAACGGCAACGGAGCTTTGCAGGTCTGAAGTAAGTGTCCTGATGGCAACATTGATCATCGTGGAGTCGAATAACGGCGCGAGTGCACCGAAGACGAGAATGAGGGCTACTTTAAGAATGGCGGGATCAAGCTTCTCTTTCTGTGCTTTCTTGGGCTTGGTTCTTTGGTCTGACATAAAATTGCTCCTCTCAACATAATAAGGTACGGTACGTTGCGTACCTTATGTGAATAAGATAGAGTAAAAGCAGCCAGAATGCAACAAGAGAATTTTCTGCCCATTTTGTCCGCCAGAGGCAAGCCGCGTCTATACTGAAATATCCCGAAAGTAGGAAATGACATGGACGATATCAAACAAGAAAATCAGCCCAAAGGCGGACGCCGCCGCGGGGAGGTTCTCGAACAAGCCATACTGCAGGCTGCCTGGGAAGAGCTTGGCGAAGCGGGTTATGCCCGCCTGACGATGGAAGGGATTGCGGTCCGGGCCCAGACCAATAAAACCGCACTCTACCGCCGCTGGCCGAATAAAGCCAAGATTGTTGCAGCCGCGATTAAGAAGCATATGCCTAAGACTGCTCTGGCCGCTCCCGATTCAGGAGATCTCCGTACGGATATGCTTCAGCTGTTTGAGAGCTTCGCCAGGCCTTTGCAGGGCATCGGAGCGGAGACGATCCACGGTCTGCTGGTGGAGTATCACGGCGATAACCTTATTGCACTGCTGCCGAAGATATTGCCTCCCAAGAGCGGAGGCAAGCTGAACGCGATTATGAGAACGATTCTGGAGAATGCGGAGAAACGGGGAGAGGTCCGGCTGGACCGCATTCCGGACCGGGTAATTATGCTTCCCGCCGATTTATTCCGCTACGAGCTGCTTACCACCCATGAACCTGTTTCTGATGAGACAATCACCGGTATTATTGATGATATCTTCCTGCCGCTGGTCCGGATCAGGTGATGGGTCCCCAAGAGCACAAACAACCGCCGATACCGGAATATCATTCCGGTATACGGCGGTTTGTTTGTGTTGAAGGCTGAAGCTGGTAAGGAGGTTCATTCACAGCGGAAGCGGAGATGGGAGCCGCTATCTCGGGGGCAGTGAGAAGGCAGGGTCCAGGCGGTGCACACCTTTGGGAGTATATCCAAGCGATGAGCTTACACCGCACAGGTCAGCCAGCAGATAGAGGATGCTCAGCCACATTTCGGTTCCCTGCAGACCCGTGTCCTGCTGCTGTGATAAATGGAAGGCGAAGCCGCGCTGCGGAACCCAGAATTTCAGCACTTCGCTGAGCATATTCTCCGCCCAGCTGCGGATCTCTGCACGGCGGTAATCGGTCTGCTTCAGGCAGAGCCAGAGCGGATGGACCACATCCAGCACGTTGCAGGCGTTAAGCACCTCTGCACGGAAGAACCGGCGGTCCCTGCTGTGGGCCAGCACGGTATCGATACTGCGCTCCGGATACGGCAGAGGAAGACCGAACTGCGCATAGGTCGCGCGGGTGAGCCGGTAGAAACCGTTCACCGGCTGCAGCCAGCCTTCCTCTTCGGTAGGGAGGCCCCAGAGGCCTGAGTCCCGGCGGCAATGGGTCGCCAGCCAGCCGAACAGATCATCCGGCCGTTTGCGGGAGCCGAATGTCTTCAGGTTGTGGTACAGACCTGTGGCATAGCAGTCGATCCAGTCTCCGCCGCCCCAGGCATTGTCCTCCCATGGCAGATCATTCAGATACGGATACAACGCAGCGGTTTCCATATTCTCAGCAACGATAACCGGATGAGGCAACGCAGAACCTAGCACTTCCAGTGCGTAGCCTACAGCGAGAAGATGATACCGGGAGAGATGGTCGGTTAACAGCTCAGGCTGATCCTCCGGTCCGGGCGGAGACCACGGATCGGGCAGCAATCCTGTCCCTGCATCCTGGAATCCCTGCAATACAGCGGTAAGCTCTGCCCGCGTCCAGCCGGGCGGCAGGCTGCCGAACATCGCGGCAATCTCCACCGCATCGCAGTAAGCTCTAACCGTCCGCTTATATCCGGGCCGGTCGCGGAAGAATTTCTCTTCCCCCGTTGACTCTGAGTAGTACTCCAGCAGCGGGATCAGCTGGTCTCCTGCCAGCCTGCCGAAGTCAGCCAGCTGCTGTGAGAGCAGGCTGTATGCCGGTACACTTTCAGTAACTGGTTTCGTGTTTACGGCAGTGTCCCTATCCGCTGTAACAGCTGTATCAGCCGCATTTGTACCCGTACCTCCTTTCACTGCTTTTCCTCCAGCTTGTTCATCCATTGTCATCCCTATATCCTCCTTTTGTTCAACTGCCGGGGCAATTGCTGCTGTATCCCCGGCCAGCCGGCTGCGGATGAGCTTGGCCGGATTGCCGCCCACAATACTGTAGGCCGGCACATCTCTGGTAACTACGGCACCGGCGGCGACAATGCTGTGCGAACCGATCTGTACACCGTCCAGAATAACGGCATTGGCTCCAATCCATACGTCGTCCCCGATGACAATCCCTTGGACAGTGCAAGGCTGGCGGAAGACAGGGATATCTGTGGAGGCGAATCCGTGATTGAACCCGTACATACTTGCATGTGAAGCAACTCTTACGCCGTTTCCCATGGTAATATCGCCTGAAAGCACACTGTAGCTGTTGAGTGAGCAGTCGTTGCCCATGACGAGCCGGGCACTGCGGACAATCGCTCCGCCGGCAATATAGCTCCGGTCGCCCATCTGAAGCTGATCCGGCAATACCACCGCCTGCGGCGAGACATAACAGGCTTCACCGAAGGTACAGGAGTATTCAGCGGTTAGCTGCTGCTGGTATAGGATCTGCTCTTGCTGCTCCTGTGCGGAGGGGCCGATCCAGGGCATGTAATCGAGCGCCTTACGTGAGGCGGAACGTTGTTCGGGCATCTCAGTCTCTCCTCTATAACATAAGTCATTATTTACTTAAGTGTAGCAGTAGAGGAAGGGAAGGGACATGGCATAAAGAGCATGATTAGCTTGTCAAAAACGCTTCAACATCTTATGCTGATTTCAGAGATGCTGCAGAAACGGGGGAGTCAGAGGGTGGAGAAGATTGTACAGAATCTGGCCATAGATATTCACTGGATTCACGATAAGATCACGTTCCCGCACTGGAGGGATATCCGCCAGAATATCAATGTGCATAGCTTCTACTGGATTCAGGAAGGTCAGGGGATCTTCCGTACGGACCAAGACTATCCGGTATCGGCGGGAATGCTGTTCTATCTGCAGCCGGGGCTGGCTATGGAGATGAGCTGCGGAAGGGAGGAGCCTCTGCGGATCACGATGATCCTGCTCTCACTCTATACCTTGTCGCCTTCGGCGGATAATCAGGGCAGGATAGAGCCGCTGGATGTGCTGCCGCTGCAGTTCATGCTGAAGCCGGAGGGGGAACAGGGCAAGCAGCTTGGTCATTTGTTCCATAAAATTGCTGCGGATTGGGTCCCCGGAAGCACCGGGAGCCAGCTGAAGACCCAGTCCCTGCTCTATGAGCTCATGTACGAATTGCTGCAGGTTCAGGCGAATGTCCAGCTGGGCCGGGGGCAGGGCTATGAGCTGTTTTTGCGGATCAAGGATGATATTGAACGCCGTTACAGTGAGCCTTTGCTTATTCACGAGCTGGCGGTGCGTTACGGGATTTCCTCCTCGTATTTACGCAGTCTTTTTCAGCAATATCTGCACAGGAGCCCCAAAAGCTACTTAAGTGAAATCCGCTATGAGCATGCGGGGAAGCTGCTGCTGTACACCAGATTAACCTTGAAGGAGATTGCAGCGGCCTGCGGTTACAGCGACGAATTTCACTTCAGCAAAAGCTTCAAACAACAGAACGGGCAGCCGCCTTCGGCTATGCGGCCCCAAGGCCACGGGAAGAGTGGATAATGCGTACCGGTTAAAATAATTCCTGTGACATTGCCAATGAGAATGATTATCAATATACTAAGGGTAGTTTTCATAACATTCGTTTAGATTTGGTGGTGTGCACTGTAATGGAACTTATCCAACAGAGAACTTCTATAGATAATCAAGATGATCCGGTCGATTGGGACCGGTTGTCTTTCCGGCTTCTGTCTGTACAGGTGCTGAAGGGAACGGGGGAGGTCCATCTCGCACAACAGCTGCTTTTCTCTTATGCCCTTGCAGTCGTGACAAGCGGTTCCGTCCAGTTCATTAGTGATCACAACCAGTATGAGCTGGCGGCAGGTTCAGCGGTGCTCTGCTTGCCCGATCAGACCTGCGGAACGGTACAGCCGGCCGGGGGACTGGAGATGTATATTTTCTATTTCGATGTGTACTGTTATGGCAAGTCAGGCGATAGCGGAAGTTGTCTGCCGGTTAAGGATAGCCGGTTATACCAGGGGGACGGCAGGCTGCCATTTCATCCGTCGAAAGAGATGTCGGCCAAATGCAGCAGGCTGTTTCTGCTCTCCGAACAGGGTGAACAGAGCATCGGCTTCCGGGCGCAGCTTGATTTTCAGGAGCTGCTGTACGATCTCCGCACGCGCAGCCAGCACCGGCCCAGAGATACGAATTCGGCGCTGGAGCAGGCGAAGCAGTACATAGAGGCCCATTATACAGAGGCGTTAACCGTAGAGCAGGTGGCTCAGTCCGCCGATTTCAGCGCCAAATATTTCGTTGACCTGTATAAGAAGAAATATGGCAAAAGCGCGCTGGAATACGCAGCTGAGCTGCGCATCGGGCAGGCCAAGCGCCTGATGGCGGAGAGCGGCGTTAAGCTGCGGGACATCGCCCACAGGGTCGGTTATGCCGATGAATTCTATTTCAGCCGCAAATTCAAGAAGATGATCGGCATGCCGCCCGCAGTCTATATGAAAAGCCGGCGGCGCAAGCTGGCCGCCTACACGCCCGGATTGCTTGGACAGCTGCTGCCGCTGAATATCACTCCATATGCGGCGGCACTGCATCCGAAATGGACCGAATATTACTACCGGAACTACCGCGCCGATATTCCTGTACATATCAGCGCCTACCGCAACAATCAGGATTGGCAGGCCAATATTGAAGTGCTTAAGCAGTCTAACGCAGAGCTTATCCTGGCCCCGGCAGGTCTGGCAGATGATGAACGGACAGCGCTGGAGCAGGTTGCTCCTGTGAATTATCTGACCAGCGACAGCGCAGATTGGCGCGGGCAATTTCACGAATTATCCCGGCTGCTGGGTGAAGAGTGGCAGCGCGAGCAATGGCTTGCTGCCTTCGACTGGGAGGTGAACGCCGCTAAAGACCGCTTGCACGAAGGGCTGGGCCAGCAGAAGGTTACAGTTATCCGTATGCTGGGCAGCCAGCTGTTCCTGCACTGCAACGAGGGAATGGCGAGCATATTGTACCGTGAGCTGGAACTGCACCCGGCTTATGAGTGCGGGACTGAGGTTTATAATGTTCCGGTCACTCCGGCGATGCTCGCGGAGCTGCCAGCGGACCATTTGCTGATGCTGATCCGTCAGGAATATGACACGCTTGGGGAGTGGAGGAAGCTGCAGAACGACCCCCAGTGGATGAAGATTCTTGCAGTTCAGCGGCATCACGTACATGTCCTGAGCTCTGATCCCTGGCGTGAGGATTCCGCATATGCGCAGCTGCGGATGCTGCGGCAGATCCTTCAGCTGCTTCCGGCCAATCGTCCATAGTTGTTCCGCATTTTGTCCATGGTGCAGGGGACCCCGCTTCGTTATACTCGTAATTGATAATCATTATCAATACAAATGTGCATAAAGAGTGGGATGACATGAAATGGACAGGCGGAATTAAGACGGCCTCCCTGCTGGTGCTGGGGGTTGTCCTTATCATTATTATTAGCGTGTTATCTGTAGCTTACGGAACGAAGCCAATGAGCTTCGGTACGGTGCTGAATGCCATTTTCCACGCCGATCCTGAGAATATTGACCATGTGATTGTGCGGACTTCACGTATCCCGCGCACAGCAGGAGCGCTGCTGATCGGGGCATTCCTGGCAGTGTCGGGAGCCCTGATGCAGGGGATGACGCGGAATTATCTCGCTTCTCCGTCCATTATGGGGATCAGCGACGGTTCAGTGTTTGCTGTTACGCTGTGCATGGTATTCCTGCCGGGCGCTTCCTCCATGACCATGATTGTGTATTCGCTGGCCGGCTCTGCGCTGGGGGCATTACTCGTCTTCGGTACGGCCAAGCTGCTGCCCGGCGGCGTATCTCCGCTGACACTGGCAGTGCTCGGCACGATCATCGGCACCTTCCTCGGCGGTGTCTCGCAGGCGCTGGCTGTCTACTTTCAGGTGTCGCAGAATATCAGCTTCTGGTACAATGCCCGGCTGCATATGATGGACCCGGCTGTGATCAGACTGGCGCTTCCGTTTGCCGCCGCCGGTCTGGTGCTCGCACTGCTGATGGCAAGACCGGTGACGATGCTCTCGCTCGGAGACGAAACGGCCGCAGGCCTTGGACTTCGGGTGGGAACCATCAAGATGCTGACGATGCTGAGTGTGGTGCTGCTGACCGGAATTTCCGTAGCGATAGCCGGCAAAATCGCTTTTATCGGCCTCATTATTCCGCATATTGTACGCTTTCTGGTCGGGCAGGATTACCGCAAGATCATTCCGTTCACTGCGTTTGCCGGAGCCCTCTTCCTGGCCTTGTGCGATCTGATCAGCCGGTATATTAACTTTCCGTTTGAGACACCGGTCGGTGTGGTTACCGCGTTATTCGGCGTCCCCTTCTTCCTCTATCTAATCAAAACGAGAGGGGGAGGCCATCATTCGTAAACATTCCAAGGATTCGAACAATTCTAAGGACGCGAAGAACTCGCTGTTAATGAAGCCCAAATCCAAGGCACTGGCCTTCTGGGGGCTGTTCCTGCTGCTCTCTGTTCTGATTGTCTGCGGGATGTATGTCAGTCTGACCAATGGCACCTTTGATATTTCGGCGAAGGATGTCGTGCGCACTCTGCTGCGGATTCATCCTGTGGCGGATCATGATCTCGTCATCTTCGAATTCCGGCTTCCGCGCATTCTGCTCGGGGCACTGGTCGGTTTCGGGCTGGGAATCGCCGGGGCTGTACTGCAGGGCATTACCCGCAACTCCCTGGCAGACCCGGGAATTCTGGGCATTCATGCCGCTGCCGGGGCTTTTGTCGTCGTGTTCATGTTCTTTGTTGGCGGCACCATGAAAGCGCCCGGCTGGGTCTCGGTCATGAGTATGCCGATGTTCGGATTCATAGGGGGCCTGTGCTCCATCGTTCTTCTCTACCTGTTCGCAAGAAATCAGGGGGAGTTCCACCCGCAGCAATTAATTCTTGTCGGGATCGCTTTGGCCTCCGGTTTCGGTGCGGTAACGCTATATGTTTCCCTGCGAATGGACCCGGAGAATTTCGAGATGGCTACCGTCTGGCTGGCCGGGAGCGTGTATAATGCGAACTGGAGACAGGTGCTCTCCACACTTCCGTGGCTGCTCATTCTGACTCCGGTAATCTGGCGCCGCGCGGCGGTGCTCGATCTGCTGCAGCTGCATGAGGTCAGTGTCAAAGGCGTGGGCGTGGCGGTGGGCAGGGAACGGCAGATTCTGCTGCTGTGCTGTGTAGGGCTGGTCAGCGCCTGTGTGTCCGTGTCGGGCAGCATCGGCTTCGTCGGACTGATTGCTCCGCATATTGCACGGCGGCTGATCGGTAATACCTACAAGTACATCGTGCCGTTGTGCGGCCTGATTGGAATGCTGATGGTGATTATTGGTGATTTTATCGGCAAAACCGTATTCGCTCCCGTTCAGCTGCCGGTAGGCATTGTAATCTCCATCATCGGTGTGCCATATTTCATATTCCTGCTGTTCAGAAACCGTGCCAGATAAACGCACCGCTTGCTGACGGAGGCCTAAAGGAGAAGTCACAGAATGGGAATAAAGTATATTCACATAGAGATACACGGCTGGAAATTGACTATACGTTTGCCATTCAGCTACGGTACGGAGCACAGGCGGTTTCCGGTAGCGTACCTGCAGGACGAAGGCAGTGTAATGAAGCATACGGCGAATTACCTGGACCATTTGTTCAGATCGCAGCAGCTGAATGAGCTGATCCTTGTCGGCGTTGCATCCAAGGACCGGAATCATGATTATACCCCGTGGCCGCTGCCGGAAGTGACTCCTGGAGCACCTTCGTTCGGCGGCGGGGGAGATGATTATCTGCGGGCACTGGCGGAGGAGATCAAACCATATATCGACAGCCATTATCTTACGTTGCAAGAAGCCCGGTTCACGGGGATTATCGGATACTCTCTCGGTGGACTAATCTCGCTGTATGCCTCTTACCGCTATCCTGAAGTGTTCGGGCGGATAGGCCTGTTATCGGCATCCTTCTGGTATGAAGGTATCCTGGACTACATGCGGGATCATCCCGTAGACAGAGCAGGGCAGCGGATATATATGTACTACGGAGAGCTGGAAGGCTGCTATAAGACCAATGCGCAGAAGGAAATGGCCGGACGCTCCAGGGCGGCGCATCAGCTGCTGCTGGAACAAGGCTTCAGCGGCGGTGATTTACTGCTGGAGTGTGATCCGCAGGGAACCCATGACCTGATGTTCTTCAGCCGGCAGTTCCCGCCGGCGCTGAGGTGGCTGTTTGGCGGAGGGGAAGCCGGTCCGGTTCGGGGGAACGCTGGGTGAAGCGGCAGACGGACTTGCTTGTTTATAATAACTGTGATGAATGGGACGGCAGAGATGCCGTTCCTTATTTTTTTTATTCCTGTACTTATTTGCTTGGAGCGGATAATTGTATTTCGTACACTTAAAAGACGGATAAAAATCGGATTTGGGCGGTTAACTGTATTCTGTACAACTAAAAACAGCGAAAGATGATTTTTTGAGACAGGTCAGCTAATATAACTGTATAGAGTGCAATTAAACTTGATATCTTACAGCGGATGGTGAATTTAGTTGCAGTAAATGCAGTTATAGTCTGGCGCGTTAGCTTCAAATGATCACCTAGCTCCAGTCCTGCACTCTCTTATCTGCTATTGGCATCAGCCTTGCGGTGCTCTGGCTTTTGCAGTTGTACTTTTTCTTATGGCGACAAATGTGTTGGGCGAAATTACGCATGCACGGCAAATTTATATAAAAGCATAATGCCCCTCGGACTCCTGGTCTGCGGGGTTTATTTCTGCGTTCAGAGTATTGGATTACCTGCGTTACACATAATAACCTTATGGAGCTGCTGCCGGCACTTCCTGACGCAGCTGTGCCGGTCAAGCAGTTAGTGCGGCGCGAAAAAGGGGTAAGTTACTATAATGTGCTTTCTTTACAGCTAGAAGAGCTGCCGGGAGGTGAACAGATTTTGCTGAAACAGATCGGCCTGTAATAAAGGGCAGTCCAGCCGTTTCCACTTAATTTTAAAATAAATCGTATGAAGATTTCTTCTGCTGTGATACAATTATCCAGTTGGCCTTGTGCATGGTTAATCGTCCGGTGCTCTTGATGAGCCCGTGATTGAATGAAGCTAATAAGCGCAGGAAAACGAAGCATTCCAGTGTATTGCTGTGAATTACAGAGTATTAATGGAGAAACCAACAGATTTTACACGGAACATATCATTTTTTGTCGTTTTTTATTGATTTATTGAGAAGGTTTCTGTATAATCAGCCTTGTTGATTTTTCATAGGATGTAGCCTGTTCAGCTTGATGAAACGAAACGACTGACAACGAAACGGATCCAGAGCAGCAAGGCTAATAACTAATAACTTAAGCAAAATTAGGGGGTTATTAATTTGGGAAAAGCGTTAATTATTGGCGCTGGCGGTGTAGCGAGCGTTGTTGTTCATAAATGCTGCCAGAACCCGGATGTATTCGAAGAGATCTGCATTGCCAGCCGTACGGTGTCAAAATGCGATGCTCTGAAGGAGAAACTGGACGGGGGCCTGACGAAGATTTCTACGGCCAAGCTTGATGCTGACAACACGGAAGAAGTCATTGAACTGATCAAGAGCTTCCAGCCGGATGTCGTGATTAATGTCGCTCTCCCATA
This sequence comes from Paenibacillus phytohabitans, assembly GCF_013141775.1. Taxonomy (GTDB): domain Bacteria; phylum Bacillota; class Bacilli; order Paenibacillales; family Paenibacillaceae; genus Paenibacillus_AQ; species Paenibacillus_AQ phytohabitans. The sequence continues at coordinate 264,181 of NZ_WHOB01000059.1, read as the reverse complement.
CCAGGATCTGACGATCATGGATGCCTGCCTGGCTACCGGAGTGCATTATGTAGATACAGCTAACTACGAACCGCAGGATACCGCGAAATTCGAATATTCCTGGCAGTGGGCGTACAAGGAAAGATTCGAGAAGGCCGGAATTACGGCGCTGCTCGGCAGCGGCTTTGACCCAGGCGTAACCGGTGTATTTACGGCGTATGCGCAGAAGCATTATTTTGACGAAATTCATACGATTGATATTGTGGATGCAAATGCCGGTGACCATGGTTATCCGTTTGCGACCAACTTCAATCCTGAAATCAATATCCGCGAAATTACAGCGAACGGACGTTACTTCGAGAATGGCGAGTGGATTGAAACTGCACCGCTGTCCGAGAAAAAAGTCTACGATCTCCCGGAGATCGGTCCGAAGGATATCTATCTTTTGTACCATGAAGAGCTGGAATCCCTGGCTGTTAATATCCCTGGCGTGAAAAAAATCCGCTTCTGGATGACCTTCTCGCAGAACTACCTGACTCACCTGAAGGTGCTTGAGAATGTTGGCATGACCTCGATTGAGCCGATTAATTATGAAGGTAAAGAGATCATTCCTTTGCAGTTCCTGAAGGCCATTCTGCCTGACCCGGCTTCTCTGGGACCAAGAACCAAAGGTAAAACGAACATCGGCTGTATCATTCAAGGTACCAAAGACGGCCAGCCAAAAACTTATTATGTCTACAATGTCTGCGATCACGAAGAGTGCTACAGAGAGGTTGGCTCCCAGGCCATTTCCTACACTACCGGCGTTCCTGCAATGATCGGGGCTATGATGATTATCAAAGGCATCTGGAACAAACCGGGCGTACACAACATCGAAGAATTCGATCCGGATCCGTTCATGGATGCACTCAACAAACACGGGCTGCCTTGGCAAGAAGATTTCTCGCCGACGCTGCTGGATTAGGGCTTAAGTCATGAAGGATATAGATATTGATATCAGCGCGCTGCCGTCCCCTGCCTATCTCGTGGACGAGCGTCTGCTGACGAAGAACCTGGAAACTCTGAACTACGTGCAGGAGCAGAGTGGAGCGAAGATTCTTCTCGCGCAAAAAGGCTTCTCGATGCATTCCATGTACCCGCTGGTGGGTAAATACCTGCATGGCGTAACCTCCAGCTCCCTGTTCGAAGCCCGCCTGGGCTTCGAGGAAATGGGCAAAGAGGTCCATGTGTATGCGCCGGCCTATGTAGACCGCGAGTTCGATGAGCTGCTCGGCTACACCGACCACATTGTGTTCAACTCGTTTGACCAATGGAGCCGGTTCAAGGAACGGGTGCAGAACGCACCGAAGAAGATCAGCTGCGGCATCCGCGTCAATCCGGAGTACTCCGAGATTGAAGTTCCGCTGTATGATCCTTGCTACAATTACTCCCGCATGGGCGTAACCCTGCCGAACTTCCGGCCGGAGGAGCTGGACGGCATCGACGGGCTGCATTTCCATACGATGTGCGAACAGAATTCAGACACGCTGGAGCGTACGCTTAAGGTTGTGGAAGAGAAGTTCGGCCAGTATCTGCACGGCATGAAATGGCTGAACTTCGGCGGCGGGCATCATATTACCCGTCCTGACTATGACCTGGAGACGCTGATCAAGTGCATCCGGCATATGAAGGAAACTTATGGCGTGGAGATTTACCTGGAGCCGGGCGAAGCAATTGCCCTTAACACCGGTTACCTGGTGGCGACTGTACTCGACACGATGCATAACGGTATGGATATCGCGATTCTCGATACCTCGGCCGAATGCCATATGCCGGATGTACTGGCGATGCCGTACCGTCCGGGCATCATCGGTGCCGGAATGCCGGGCGAATTCGCCCATACCTATAGACTCGGCGGCATGACCTGCCTGGCAGGCGATGTCATCGGGGATTATTCCTTCCCGGAGCCGCTGAAATACGGCGATAAGCTCATTTTCCTCGACATGGCGCATTATTCCATGGTGAAGAACCATATGTTCAACGGTGTGAACCTGCCGGCCATCTCTTCCTATAATGAGGAAGAAGGCATCAAGGTCATCCGCGAGTTCGAATATAGCGATTTTAGCGGCCGTTTGTCTTAAGTAAGTATAGAAGCGCTCCATCAGCTGCGGCTGATGGGGCGCTTTTTTGCGGTTTGAGGGGGGAGCGGCTCAGCCCGGAGCTGCGATCCTGCGGCTGTCTGGTTGCTGTTTACTATTTGCACACTGTGTATTGCCCATTGCGCCTGACTGCTCACCACCTGCTGCCTATTGTCCATTAACCGCTCATTATACTACTTACAACCAACATAATGCTCACCATACAACACACCATACAACACACCATACAACGCACGATACAACCTATGATAAAGGTCAGCGTACAACACCATACAACGCACCATACAACACATCATATTACTCAACATACAACCACCATACGACCCACGATAAAGCTCAACGTACAGCACGCCATACTGTTCACCATACAGCCCACCATACTGCTCAACATATAACCACCATACGACCCACGATAAAGGTCAGCATACAGCCCACCATACAACCCACGATAAAGGTCAGCGTACAACACCATACAACGCACCATACGACCCACGATAAAGCTCAGCGTACAACACGCGATACTGCTCACCATACTGTTCACCATACAACACACGATACTACTCAACATTCAACCTACGATAAAGGTCAGCGTACAACCCAGCTCAAACCACATCAATACAACCCACTACTTACAGCCCGCCACTCCTGCTGCTCCCTAATCCGCCGACCTGCCGGAAATGTTGCATAAAATACAACAATTCGCGGCGCGAATCGGCTAAATAAGGGGAATCTTGCACAAAATACAACATTTTGAAGTCTAGATCGGCTAATCGGCTTAAAATCTTGTAAAAAGTACAACAATTCGTGAATGCGACCGTCAAATGGACGAAAATCTTGTAAAAAGTACAACAATTTGTGTATGCATCCGCCAAATGGGCGAAAATCTTGTGAAAAGTACAACAGTTTAGCTCCGTTGAGCTCCAAAAGGAAGCGAAGGAAGCGAAGAAAGTGAAAGAATCAAAAGAATCAAAAGAATCAAAAGAATCAAAAGAATCAAAAGAATCAAAAGAATCAAAAGAATCAAAACAGTCAAAGGAAACAAAAAACCTAAAAACTCCCTAATGTGAGTTTTTACTGCGGGAGAAGGGACACTGCTGATGTGAAGTGTTCTGGCTTCTTTTCGGCGAGATTTACTTGTAAAACATACTTAAAAAAGTTTGTTACATTGCCCTTAATCTGCATCTGGCGTAGCATTGAACAGAGAATGATTTGAACGTGAAGGGAGTGAGCGGCATGATTAAGATCGGCCGGGTTATACGAACGGGGAGCTGCAGCAGTTGCGGTGAGAGAAGCGCAAGACGGAAGAAGGAACAGAGTAGAACAATGAATAAAGATAAAGGACAGAGGATAGAGAAAGAAAGCTGAAGACTGCGAGCCCAAGAATGGCCATTCAAGTTAATGCTGCGTCTTCCTCTGTTGACTAACCTATAGGGAGCTGCTATGCATGCTGAAATTACAATATCTACACAAGAATGAGGAACTGGCGGCGATGCTGCTGGGGAACTGGGAACATGATCCGGAGTCGCTGCATCTGTTCCAGTATTACCGGATCTCTTCCAATGCGGTGTATCCGTTTGAGAACACAGGGCATAGCCAATTGCTGCGGTTCGCGCCAGTAACTGAGAAGCAGAAGGACAATATACTGGCAGAGCTTGAGTTCATCGCTTACCTGCGTGAGCACGGGTATGGTGTGCTTGAAGCAGTAGCCTCGCGCACAGGATCAGAGCTTATTGAAGCAGAGACCCCATGGGGGCCATACTATGCTTCCGTATTTAAGCGGGTAGCTGGGGTGCAGCTGGGCAGCACAGAGCTTAATGATCACATCATATATAAATATGGTGAAGCGCTGGGCCGGCTTCATCAATTGTCCAATGAATACACGCCTTTACAGCCTGGCAGATGGACGCACAAGGCTGTGCTGGAATGGATTCTGTCCGTGTTGGCTGATTTTCCCGGGGAAGAAGCGGCTGTGGCCGAGACATGGTTGCTGGAAGAATATTTTGCCGGACAACCTGTCACGCCTGAGAATTACGGGCTGATCCATTATGACTTTGAGCCCGACAATGTGTTCTATGACGAGGCCTCGGATACCATCAACGCCATTGATTTCGATGATGCGATGTACCACTGGTACGCTATGGATATTGAACAGGCACTGGATAGCCTGGAGGGAGATGCAGCGCCGGAGGAATATGAGCGCAAGAAGCAGATCTTCATGAACGGCTATGTCAGCCGCCGCCCGCTGCCGCAGGACGGACCCTCCATGGCAGCATGCAGACGGTTCGCCGATCTGTATGGCTATGCACGGATCTTGAGATCCGCAGCGGAGCAGGCAGAGAATGAGCCGGATTGGCTGACTTCGCTGCGAAGCCGGCTGGCAAATGCATGTGCGGCCAGGGCTTCGCGGTTTGGCGGGCCGATCGGGTAAGCATAATCTGGAATTAAGCTGACCTGTACAGCGGCCCGGCCCGGCTGAGTGGTGTCAGCAGACAAATCAGTAGTAGGCTTACCTGGAAACTGAAACAGCGACAGCAAAGGACTTAAGAATGAAGTCCTGGACTGTCGCTGTTTTATTTAACTAACATTATACTACATTAGAATTCATCAATGATTTCTACGACTTCGATTATACCGTTAATCAGCAGCTCAGGAAGCTGGTTATGGTTATTGCCTTTCCAATATTCCCGGGCTTGTTCGATTTTGCGGGAGAAAGGGAGGCCATCCTCTTTTGGCAAAAGAGTACCGTCACCTTCAAAGATCCTCCCGTTCACGCGAAGTTTAACGATCTGCAATACTTTTCGATGATGAGATACGAAGATTTCTTTCCATTTCAGAGCGTCTTCATAGCTCTTTGCAGCATACAAGCACGACAACCGGGAAGGATATTCAGGATATTCCTGCAATCTGACCATTTCAACGAGTGCTTCTCTTATCGCCCGGATGGTCTGCCCCATATATCTAAGGGCCACATCTGCATTCTCTTTATCCATGCTTATGCCGTCATTTGTATAGTGACCGTGAAAAATTTGCATAAAGTCTTCACCTTTGGAATTCATCTGTTCCTTCTCAAAAAAGAAGTGATATAAGGTGTTTTTTTGGTTTTGGTCAAAATTGATGATCTGCCCCAGGTTCATTTTGTTCCGGGTTACAATGTGATAAACATACCATTCGTTATCTTGCATAGACTGCTGCTCCCCCTATTTCAGACTTATTGCAATTCTGCTCTCCTGCGGCAGCCATTCAACCGTGGCCCCAAGCTGTTCGCTGATGAAGCGCAGCGGCAGATAGACGGCACCATTGACTACAAAAGGCGGAGTAAGCAGTGTAATGCTTTTACCATTTACTGTTGTGGCTCCGCTCACGGTATTAATCACAATCGTCAATGGCGATTTATCTTTCCCGGTGCCGGTAATGGTCGCTATCTTATCCATAGAATAACCGACGGTGGCCCCCATCTTGCTGAACAACGAGCGCAGCGGAATGAAATTCTGCCCGTTCCGGGTAATTACCCCGTTCGTGAAGGCGACAGATTCGCCGTTCAGGGTGACAGAAATCGGTTTTTGCATCAGGACAGGGTTTTTATAGCTGAACTCATAGGTGCCGTACCCGAGCTGAGCATTCTTGTTCACACCCCAGCCCCAGAGGGTGCCGTCTTTCTTTTGCATAATAATATGTCTTCCGCCGCCCTTCATGGACTGAACATCGGAAGTGAGCAGAGTGAACGGAGCGTCCGGGGACATCCGGGTCGTCTCAGTAGAAGCCGCGTATACCTTACCGTCTGAGGTCAGCGCAACAATAGAGTGTTCGACGATGTAAGTATCGGTCACCTTACTGATTCCTGAGAAAAGGACGGGAACGGGTTGATCCGCATAAGTAGTTCCATCGGAGTATCCTGTGACCGTTGAGCCCCAGAACCATAAACGGGATTGCCCGTCAATGGCGAGCCGGGTACGTCCGTTGTTGCGCAGAATACTTACGCTGGATAAGGCGGGCATGCGGGTGGCTGTAAGCTTAGAAGCATCGCCTAGAGTCTCCGGTTGATAAGAATTCTGGATAGGCCAGGTCCAGACGCTGCCGTCCTTGCGGAGCGCGTAATTCTGTTCAAGCTGGGTGATGTCCGTCAGACTAGCTACAGGCGTGAGGGTGGCAAATTCGTCAAAGGTGGTCCATACTGTACCGTCCGTCTTCAAGAACAGGAAACGCCGCCAATAGCTTTGCCCGTTACTCTCGCTGTATCCGGAGACAGCAGCAACTTGATCTATACCGGGGACTGGTGAAAAAGAAGTCGTCTCCGCACCGTCAGGTGTCGTCACAGCAATAAACACCTTGCCTTCTCCGGTGATTGCTACTCGGCGGCTCTCCAGGCTTAAGAAGTCCGTCATATTCGTTAATTCAGCGATCGGAGTCACTTCTATTTCCAACGTCCGGGCGTTGGTCTCCCAGTTCCAGACAGAGCCGTCCCTGGCCGTAACCAGTGCGCTGTTCCACAGGGGAAAAGAAGCTTGTACATCACTTAACCCCTGAACCTGTGTAGGGACAGATTTGGTGTCGCCCCAGACCCAGAGGGAACCATCATCCTTAATCAGATCATTGGCTCCATAAGAGGCGATCCCGGAAGCACTTGCGGCTGAGCCCGTCTCAGGATTACCAATGCTCAGAACCGCGGTCAGACCCATGATCAAGCTCACAAGCAGATTTCTTTTTTTCATAAAAGCATCCTCTACCCTCAATGTTTTTTACTGATATAGGTAAATAAAAGAATATATTTCCTTCCATATAGACGCTGTATGAGGGCGGAAAGTTTCTTTGAAAATTAACCGTTCATAGCCGGCCCTCCTGTGTTACAATGATTTAGTCTGTTTTTTGTGGAATTTGATTTGTGCACCGATATTTAATAAGCTGTACCCGGCATTGTCCGTATTTGAGGAGGAAATCAGCGTTAATGAAACATGCACCTTTTATAGCCGTGGAGGGTCCAATTGGAGCCGGTAAAACAACCCTCGCCACGATGCTCGCCAGCGAAATGCAGCTTCCGGTCATTAAAGAAATCGTGGATGAAAATCCGTTTCTGGACAAGTTCTATCAGAATATGGACGACTGGAGCTTCCAGCTGGAGATGTTTTTTCTCTGCAACCGGTTTAAGCAGCTTGAAGACACTACGACCCAGTACATAGATAAAGGTAAGCCGGTCATTTCGGATTATCATATTTATAAGAATCTGATCTTCGGGGAACGGACATTGAAGGGATCGAAACGGGACAAATACCGGGAGATCTATCATATCCTGACTGATGATTTTCCGAAGCCGGATATCATCTTCTACATTCGTGCCGATCTGGATACGCTGCTGGCCAGAATTGCCAAACGCGCCCGTACGTTCGAAGAGATCATTGCGCCTGCTTATCTGCAGCAGCTGATCGAGGATTATGACGATGCGATGGCTTCACTGGCCCGCCGCGAACCCTCTACGGTCATTATTACCATCGATGGCAACAAAGTCGATTTTGTAGAGAACCCGGAAGACTTCGCCGCAATCGCAGAACAATTAAAGGAGCTTATGAAATGAACTCATACAACATCCCGGACAATGCAATTATCACGGTAGCCGGCACGGTGGGCGTCGGCAAATCGACACTGACCGCAGCACTGGCGGAACGCCTGCAGTTCCAGACGTCACTTGAGCAGGTAGATCATAATCCGTATCTGGAGAAGTTCTACCATGACTTTGAGCGGTGGAGCTTCCACCTGCAGATCTATTTCCTCGCGGAACGCTTCAAGGAGCAGAAGAAGATGTTCGAGCTGGGCGGAGGGTTCGTGCAGGATCGTTCGATTTATGAGGACACAGGGATTTTTGCCAAAATGCATGCCGATCAGGGCACGATGTCAAAAACCGATTATGAAACTTACACCAGCCTGTACGAGGCGATGGTGATGACGCCGTATTTCCCGCATCCTGACGTGCTGATCTACATTGAAGGCAGCCTGCCTTCGATTCTGACCCGGATCAATGAGCGCGGGCGCGAGATGGAGATTCAGACGGATGTCTCCTACTGGGAGCATATGCATGGCCGGTATTCCCAGTGGATTAACGAGTTCAGTGCCTGCCCGGTGCTGCGACTGAACATTGACGAATATGATGTGAAGGATGCTGCCTCCATGGCGAATATCCTGCATAAGGTAGGCGCGGCAATTGGCCGGGCTCCGGTGGGGAAGTAAGGATTTTATTTTAGCGGATGGTTTGTGAGATCGTAAAAGATAGGGATGTTAAGAAGCGGCACCAGTTCATCTGGGGCTGCTTTTTTTGTGTTTTTAGACATTTTTTTTAAAGAAAACGCGACTTTTTTCATATTTTCGGGACATTTACCCTATTCAGGACCATTTGAAACGACTTTTGTCGAGATTTGTTAAGAGTTTGTTTAGAGCGGCCTGATAGAATGGATCGCAGATATGATAATTGCAGTAATAAGAATTTAATTGTTTTTGGTCCGCGGGAAGGCAAGTGAAAGGAGAATGCGGGAGCTAAGGGAGCTAATAGATACTGCAGCGAATCTTGCTACACGCCGGACAGGAAATGATGAACGAATAAGGGGGAGCATCACATTGTTAATGAGCAGGAGATTGAAGAAATATACCTCGCTAAGTTTGATTCTCAGCATGTTGTTGTCGTTAATACCCGGTTCCTTTAGTGGCCTGGCAGAAGCTGCGGGTGATGATTTTGAGGTAACGTTTGCGAACGGACAACATGTCGGCAATCTAAGCTACGCTGCGGACAATACATTTCTCAACTTTTATACCAAGGTGGAAGGCTTCAAGCAGACAGAGGAAGACAAGGATGCCAAATACGATTGGGCCAAAGGAGATATCTTTGCCGGTGTCGATGATAATGAAGCAACGGTTAAATTCCAGGTGAATGTAGCCGACAATACCATTCTAAGGAATATGGCGGAGAGCGGACATGCCGAGATGCTTACAGGGTTTGCCGTGCTACGGCGTCACTCCGGGTTCTTATGGACCCGTCATTCGTCCATTACCGTAAACATTGACGGAAAAAATATTATCAATGAACGAACAGGCAGCAGCCAGCGGTATAACAAGTCGGCCAAGGCCATCATCAAACCTAATTCTGTTATTACCATTGAGGTCTGGGGCGAAGGCGATGACGACGGTGAAGCAGCGGGTGTGCGCGGGTTCTACCTCAAGTTCCAGGATCTCAAGCGTCCGGTCATCGATAACTATACATTCACCGGCAACGGTGCTGAACGGCTGAACGAGAATATTAATCAGCAAGAGCTGTATGTAAAAAGAGATGAGAACATCACGCTCAGCTACAATTTCAGTGAGCCGGTCAGACCGACTACGGTAGTGAAAGATAACTCTGACTACTTCCTGCGGCACAAACTGTTCATTAATGATCCGGACACCGGACTTCCGGCAGCCGGACAGCAGCAGTATCTGCAGAATACAAGCTTTACTAGGGACACTTTAACTTCCTACCAAAAGAAAATTTCCTATAAATATACAGGAGTTCCTTTTCATAACAGCAGTAATCTTCCTCTGAGACCGCTAATTACCGGGGGAACCACCGGCGGGGCGCAAATGGATCTGTCGCTGGATAATAAATTGAAAGAAGCCGTGCTCAGTGATGCGGCGGGGAATAAAGCAGTTGTAAATCTCAACACTGTACCGAGCAGCGGCAGCAATGCCTGGCTGAATAATAAAAGCGGGAACCCGTTTGATTTCGATCGGGGCGGCTTTCGCGTCATCGTGGATGCAGTGCGACCGAAGTATTCCAAGACTGCTAACGGCATTCAACCGGAGATTCTGACTGGTGTGACGCTGAATAAGGGAGATGTTATTGACTTCACCCTGCAGATGACGGAAGAGGCAATTGCCAAAACCGGCTGGGATGAGAAGAAAACCTTCATCCTGTTCAATAACGGAATGAAAGCTTATTATGTTGCAGGCAAGAATACAAGAAATTGGAGCTTCCGTATGACAGTGCCTGACGGACTAACTGTGGAAACACCGTTGCTCAAGGCCATCGCCGTATCTAATGATGCCAAGGGCGGCAGCTTGCCTATCAATATGGATACGGATGTTATCCAGGATTACGCGGGCAACCTGATGATTCAGCCCGCTAACTTCGATGGAATACATGAAGAGAAGATTCCTAATATTGATGGTGGTGACTTCTCGCTCGCCAACTCCAAGATTGACTGGGCGAACCTGTTCATCGACAATACAAAGCCGATTATCGGGTACCGGTTCGAGGCACAGGGCGCGAGTGATACAGCCTATTCGAAAAAAGGTAAGGTAACGATCGATGCCAATGATCCTTCGATTAAAGTACCCCACCTTGATCCGACTGAAGCAGACCGTGGTGCAGAACGGCCGAGCCGTGGAATCTACCGGCCTTCGAATATGAGTGCGGAAGCATCGCCTTCCGTTGGACTTGTCTACTACTGGTGGAGTCAGGATAAAGCGGATCCGTTTGCTTCTGTAGCCGGAGACAATAACGCGGCACTCAAGCGTTACGCGCTCTCTGCCAAACAACCGTCGGAAGAGCTGTATCCCGGAGAATTCCAGAATGTACAGCTGTCGGTAGTGAATAACAAGACCAACCTGCTCTCTCCTCCGCCTGAAGCGTTCGAAGCCGGAAACAGCGGTGAATGGTACCTGCATACCTGGACAGCGGATATGACCTGGGATTCGGCCAGAGAACTGATGCAGTACGAGAAGAAAAAAGCTTATGTGGCGAGCCATCAGTCGCAGTATGATGCCTGGATTGCAGAAGCACCGGGTTCGAAGGCAGATAAAATCTTCTATGCTGACAATCAGGCACTGGCCGCTGTTGGACAATACGGCGACCTGAGTGTCTGGAAGGTTGACGATTTCAAACAGGATGATTCCAACTGGACCCATGAAGTAGGTATCCTGAAGCTGGACAATCAGGGACCTGCCATTACAATGGCCGCCGAGGACAGCACCACTGTGCAAGCACTTGTAAAGGACCCGCATAGCGGCGTCAAGAACGTGCAGTATCAATGGGTGAAGGACGGGGATTCACCGCAGGACATTAAGTGGGCCGATACATCATACTCCGGGAATACCGTAACCCGGTCTACTTATGAGGATATTGATGAGGATGGCGCTTACTGGCTCTATCTGAAGGCACTCGATAATGCGGGCAACGAAACGGTCAAGACACCGCAGGAAAAGGCGGTTGTTGTGAGTTCAGAGGCTACGATTCCGACGCAGTTCACACCGGAAGCTAATCCTGACTACGTTCGGAGTCATGATGTTATGTTCCAGATCAGCGGAGTGACCCCGGATTATGTGGGCTATGCCTTCAGCAGCAGCTCCATTCATCCTGAGTCCGACAATGAATATACAGGCCTTGAAGCAAGTACGGAGCTGATACAACCTCTGTCCGTGGACAATTCCTTAGACAGCGGGGAAGAGACTGCTCAGCCTGAAGCTCCAGCAGAGCCGAATGCTCCGGCAGAACCGGAAGTTACGGCAAACATCGGACCGGTGGCTATTCTTAAGCTCCTGTCCGAAGGACCGGTTCAGCCTGAACTGACCCCACTGGCGGCTGAAGAAACTCCGTCACCAGAGAGCGGTGCCGAGCCGGCAACTGCACCTGCTGCTTCAGCAGGCGCCACTGAACCGGCAGCAGTAGGCGCAGCGGAGCCGGCAGAAGATAATACGGATTCCAAGCTGGCAGCGATGGGACTTAATGCTTCTGTAAGTGAAGCCACCTACAGCTATGTCATTCCGGCTAAATCTGAATTGAACGGAACGCAATACATTCATCTTATGGTGAAGCACAGCGACAGAACGTATTACTATTCGAAAGCTTATTATTTTGACAATGAAGCACCGGTGGTGTATTTCAGCCCTGATGCTATTGCTTACCCGTTGCCGCAGCAGAAAACGCGGATCAGCGTGTCGGAATTCTATAGCAAAACAGGACTTGTCAGCAAATATAAATGGGTCAAACAAGAAACAGGTGCAGAAGTACCTACAGAGTCTTCTACAGAATGGAAGGACGTTCCGGCAGGCGGTTCGGTGTCCATAGACGACAAATCGCTGGACGCGGGACAAATTGCTGAATACCGGTTATATGTACTCGCGGTTGACGGGGCAGGCAACAGCTCTGTGACGGCAAGCGGAGGAACCTTCAAGGTATCAGCATCTTCCAAACCGGAGGCACCTGTATCCGATGCGAAGTCTTCTCTTATCTATCTGTCCGGTGATGCAAAGGATGGATACACAGCGATTGTGAAGCTGAGCCTCGAGACAGAGGACAAAACGGGATATGAATATTCGGTATCACCTGATAACGGTGCAAGTTGGATCAACTGGAAGCCTTATACCAACTTCGTAGCCGTGAAGGTTCCGACTGGTGATCCGACACAGCTGCAGGTGTGGGTCAAGTACAGAACACCGGGCGGGTTGATCAGTGAAGCGGCCAAGCTTGATATCGAAGGCGCTTCTACAACCGAACAGCCCGTCTATGCGCTTGCAACGCTCAGCGTGAACAGTCCGGTAAATGCCACGGTTGGGGCAGATATTGAGTTCACGCTTCCGCCGGGTATCCGCGTGATGCCTTCGAAGATTAACCCTTCGGTGCCTGTGCGGACCGGAAACTCATTCAAGATCTATGAGAATGGCTATTACAGCTTCGATCTGACCGATCTCGGTGATCCGGACCGGACAGATACCCTGTATCTGGTTGTGAAGAATATTGACGGTACGCCTCCAGAGGGAACGGTTGAATACTCGAACATGGAGCGTACGAACGGTAATGTGGTTGCTTATCTTCAGAGCACCTCTGAGCCTGTAACGATTACTAATAATAGCGGCAAAAATGCCTACACCTTCAAGGAAAATGGCACCTTCGTCTTTGAGATTAAGGACGCGGCCGGGAATACAAATACCGTCGAAGCCACGGTAAAGAACATTAACAAAGAAGCTCCGAAGGTGAAAGTGGTCCGTTCCTACCAATATGGCCTGAACGGCAGCAGCACCTTCAATACCGTGAAGGATAATAACGGCAATGTACTATTCTCCACCGGCACTACAGTAACGGTTGAGAAGGCAGATGCCTCGGCTAAAGCTATTAACATTATCAGTCAGGCCAAGAGCATTACACTGACTGAGAATGGAACAGCCTCCTTCACAGTTGTAGATGAGTACGGCAATACGACAGTCATTAAAGAGAAGGTTACGAATATTCTCTCCGCACCGCCTGAAGCTGATAAAATTGCCTACACCTTTGTAGATGCGGAAGGCAAAGCGGTTCCGGCCGATCAGATTGTTACGATCGGCGGACAGAAATATGCCAAGGGTAAAGTGAAGGTTACGATTAGCGGCAGCGTCACAGCACCTAATAAAATGTTCTTCGGAGTAAGACCTATTGAGGGCGGAGCGGCGTATTCGAATCAGATCAGTAAAGCTGATGGAACGTTCAGCTACTCACGTGACTTTGAGAGCAGCGGGTCAGCGGTAGTCGCCATCTCGGATCTTCTGGGCAATGTGAACAAGGTTCCGGTTACCATAGCGGGTCTTGATAACACACCGCCTGAGCTGACACTGAATAACGAAACAGCAGGTATTGTCCAGAACAAGAAGGACTTTAACTTCCGCGCAGATCTCGGCGGCTTCACAGTTTCCGATAATGTATCGGAAGCAGCGGGTGTGAAGGTATCGGTCAGCGGGCTGGATCTGAGCAAGCTTGGACGCCAGCGTGTAGCTTATACGGCGGTTGACCAGGTAGGGAATGAGACGGTTGTATATCAGGATGTGGTGGTCGTGAAGGATGGCGGACTGCTGATCTTCGGTAACGATACCTTAATCTCGGCATCCTCCGGCGAGTCTGCACTGTTCAATACCAATACACTTACCTTTAAGGTATCAGGCTACAACATTATGAAGGTAGCCGGAGTAGACAAGGTCAATCAGGCAGGAACATTTGATATTCTGTATTACCCTGGTTTGTACCGCGAAGGACAGCTGAAGCTGGTGAAGCAGAAGCTGACTTATGACGAACTCGTGAGCAGTCAATTTAAAGTCACCTTCCCGAAAACAGGCTGGTACACGATTGTCGTGAGAACACAGGAGCGGGACCGCGAGTTTGCCACCTTCTTTATTGGCAACATGAAATAAATGAAAGATAAACAGGGGGAATACATGGTGAAGCTGCTCAAACGCGCTACCGCGCTCATGCTCACAATAATCATGGTATTTCTGTCCACCTCCGAGAGCTTTCATGCGCTTGTGGAGGCGGCCAGCAGTACAAAGACAACTGTTGTAGAGAATAACTTTATTAAGGTTACTGTGGATAATGAAACCGGACGCTACGGGATTCGGACCGTGGATGGCCAGCCCATCCGCAAGAATGACAACAACGTAAACTTGCTGTTCCAGGGAGATGATCCGGAAACGTCGTTCACGACGTTCCGGATTGACGGAACTGATTATATTTACGGGAATAAGTACAAGTTTGACAACAGTCATTATTCAGAGACTACTACACCCAAGGTGGTAGAGAATTCGAATGGCACGAAGCAGCTGGAGATGATCTGGAAGATTAAAGGCGTAGAGATTAAGCAGATTCTGATGCTCTACACCGACAGCAAGGATGCTGTCAATTCCGGAAATGTCAACATCCGCTATGAAGTGAATAACCGGAGCAATGCGCAGGTAGAGATCGGAAGCCGGATCCTGCTGGATACGATGGTCGGCGGCAACGACGGGCCGCAGTTCCAGATTGGAACAGCTTACAAGTCACCGCTGCAGGTAGAGCGGAAGCTGGTGCATAATCCGGAGGATAATGCCGGAATCCCTGAAGAGGACAGAGCTTACTTCAAGATTCCTTCTTACTGGGTAATGCGCGACAAGCTGGATTTGACTAATCCCCAGGCAACCAATGTCGTTGCCTATGGCTTCAATAACTTTGCCGAACAGAACATTAATATTGTGGATGAAATGATTGTCGGTCACTGGAACGGCCTGGCGAATACGAAATGGGATTATGAAGTACATCCCAACCTGGACTTCACCAGAGACACCAATGATTACGGCACGGCGGACTCCGCCGTTGCCTTCTATTGGAACCCGGATAAAGTGGCAGCCGGAGGCTTCCAGAGCTTCGAAACTGTCTATGGACTTGGAGAAATAACTGCTCCGGATAAAGTGTTCTCAATCCGCTATGTAGATCAGGTTCAACAGCTGGCTACGGCTGCGCTGGAACAAGGGGAGACGGTTCCGTCGAAGTACGTGGATAACGGAGTCTTCACGATCACAGCCGAGGTTGAGAATCTGCAAGCCTACAATATGGAGCACTCCAAGATCGAAGTGGAGATGACGCTGGAGAGCGGTCTCAGCTTCGTCAGGCAGGATGAGAGCGGCAAAGACGTCCTGGACGCAAATGGCAAGCCAGTCCTGGAGAATGACCGCAGCAAAATGCTGGAATTCAAAAAGTCAGCCTCTCCTGAGGAAGCTGCATTGGGAATTGAGCCGAAGTACAAGCCGGGTGATGCCATCACTGCGACTTTCCGTGTTCAGGCTAAAGGCAGACCTTGGCCGGTAACGCGGGATTACATGATTTCCGCGAGAAGCCCGGAAACACAGGGCAAGATTGAGGGCATTGAGGATGAAGGCATCAAAGCCCAATATGAGTCGAGCCGTACAAACTTCATTCTGCTGCCGCCGGTAGGCGAAGCAACGGCTACGTATTCATACGCTCTGTCACCGGCAGAGCTGTATAGCTCAGATGTGAAATATCTGACTGTGAATCTGTCGAACATTGAAGCCTATAATACGGGCAATGCAACCACAGCACCGAACTTTGACCTGTACCTCAAGGATCTGGTATCCGGAAGCCGGTACAAGGTGAATGTGCAGGATGCAGTGGTTATGCAGCCTACAGACGATGGTTTCTCAGGTGCCATGCGGATTACTTACCGCGGCGGGGAACGGGTTGATGAAGGCGGCAATGTGCTGGAATCCGGACTGGGACCCGAGCTGCCGCTGGGTGAATACGCAGTGGAGATCGACTATAAAGGCGATGCCGGTGGCGACGAGGAAGTAGCAGCCCTTTACGATATTACTACCCCTCAATCCTTCCTGGTTACAGATAATGATGAGACGCGGATCCGTGAAGCCGGAGTTATGGCTGTGTACAGGGAAGCTGTGGATATCAGCGGCCTCGCGAACGGCGCTTCTGTAAAGGATGACTTGCTGGATCAGCTGAACTCGCTGTTCCCGGGTGAGCCATTTAAGAACGGCTCGTTCCTGTACTCAGCTGTCACCGAGTATAAGAAGACCAAGGCCTTGTTCGGAGCAGCCAGCAAGGCGGTTGATCCTGAATTCGATATCAGTGAATTCATGGATGATGAAGCGCTCAAAGAGACTCCGCTGTATGCCTACAAATTGTTTGCAACAGAAGAGGATTTTGAAGCCTTCCAGGAAGAATCAGAATCCGAGGACCCGGAATTCGACCGTGAGGTTCTGGTTACGGTCCGCGGAATGATCAAGCAGGTCGGCACGGGTGATGAAGAGCAGGTCATCGTGGATACCAAGACAGAACCGGCAATTATTAATGATGCTGTTGCCTATACAGGCAAGGATCTGGCTTTTGTACGCGGCAAGCTGGACATCTTCGGAAACAGCCTTCCGGGCGATCTTCCCTTCCTGGATACCTTGTTCATCAAGGGTGACGGAACGCTCAGTGTAGCGAGCAGCGGCTTCGTCTTCCATAAGGGCGAATGGACGCTTGATTTCTTCAACGGCTTCTCCAAATCCCTTGGAGATGAGAACTACAATCCGTCCAAGGTGGAGACGCCAGAGGATGACGATGAAGAGGAAGAAGGCAGTAAGGAAGATAAAGGAAATGACGGTAATCCGGAAGACGACAGCCAGAACGGCAGTCTGAAATGGGCTATCGGCGGTGTGGGCGACAGACTGAATCCGCTGCGCCAGGTCATGATCGGGGATGTGTACTTCAACAAGCAGTCCTTGTTTGGGGCTCCAAGCTTCGCGATTGACGGCTTTGGCTTCTCCTTCAATGATTTCATTCTGAGAGAGAATGGGATTTCCTTCGGCGGCTCATTGTCCCTGAAGATCATTAACTCAGAAATTAAGAATGTCATATTCAATAGCGCAGGCTTCTATGGCGTAGATGCCTCACTCGGCTTCGATCTGAATCAGGAGATGGGCTTGTTCGGACCGGATAAGAAGAAAGACGCGGATAAGAAGAAAGGTCCGGATGCTCCCAGCGGTAAGGTTACCATCAAACATGCCGTGCAGGGCGGCGGAGTTGGTAATGAATATGGCCTGGAGTTCGCGGCACAGCTGAAGAACATGCTGGGTGTGGAGATTGAATTCTCGCTCAAAAAGGTAAAAGACGGCCGGATTCTTCCGGATGTAATCGCCTTTGGGGCTGAATTGCCGGCTCCGGGTATTATTGTCACCGGTGCAACCTATCTGACCGCTGTACGCGGTGCAGTGCGCGAGCTGGCGGATACCATTGCCGGCGGTACGGCGCAGGACCCGTTCCCGCTGACGATTGAAGCTGGCGTAGGCATGCGGTTCGGGATTGCCCCGGCGTACTTCTTCGGGGATGTTGACCTGACGGTGAAGCGTACCGGCCTCAAGGTGGAAGGACGGCTTGACTTCTCCGCAGACGCAGAAGCTGAGAAGGATGACCGGCTTCCAATGCTCACCAAAGCGCTGCTTGAAGCGCAATGGGTGACTCCATGGTTCGTGCGGGTAGAGGCAGCTATGGATATCGGCGGCTGGGTTATCATCATCGGTAAGGCGGGAATCTTCGTCGGACAGAATCTGGAGAAGAACCGCACTGACTTTGAAGGCTATATCGGCTCCAAAGTACAGATCCCAAATAGTGTACCGGTTGTCGGTGGAATGCCGCTGTCCAGTATGTTCCTCGGGGTCAACAATGATAAGGTATGGGGCAGTATCGGCATTCTCTTCATCTCGCTGGGTATTACCTACTACTGGAGCGGAGGCATAGAGTTCGGTACATCAAGCGATCAGCTGCCGGAAGGTATGATTCATCTCGTAGTGGATGATCCCGATAATGGACCGCGCCTGATGGTTATTGGTGAAGGTGTAGAGACTCTTGCCACTTCGGCCGCCCCTGCTGCTGAGGAAGAGAATCAGGAGATTATCTACCGTGAAGTAGCAGAAGGTGTGAAAATTGTTGAGAACGGATCGGTTAATGTCGGCGTAGGCGGCATTACGGTCAAGAACGGCGGCAGAATCCATGAGATTCATATGGGGGCTGCAACCGGTAATGCCATTATCGAAATGGAATACAGCAGTAAGGATATGCCGGAATTTAAGCTGCAGGATGCAGCGGGCAAGGATTATCCGGTGGTATTCGAAACCTTTGCGAATCCGGACAAGCCTAATCCTAAAGCTAATGCTTTTACACAATATATTCCTGCCAGTGATGTATCACCGGATCCATCCAAGCTTAATGCTGAAGTGGATATCCGCAGAGCTTACATTATTATCCCTGAGAATGAAGCTAAGAAAGGCGGAACCTGGACGCTTACTGCAGTCTCGGCTGTAGAAACCAAGCTGATGAATGTTCCAACCCTGCCTCAGCTCAGCGAAGTAAATCTCGCGAAGGATAGCTCGAATGTCAATAAATTCACGGCATCCTGGAAAGTAGCCAACGCAGCAGAAGGAGATACAGTGAATCTGTACTTGGCTGAAGATGCGGTAACCACTGAAAAGACTATCGTGGAAGGGCAAGAGGTGCTGTCACCGGGAGATCCGGGGATGCTGATTGCCAAAGATGTGCCGGTTGGTGCCGGCGGTTCTGTCAGTGGTGGCATAACCAGCGGCAGTACAGTAATTGATGTAACGAATGTAACGCTGATGGGCAATCCCGAGGATATCCGCGGGCTGCTCAGACAAGGCAATTATTATCTGCGGGCCGAGCTGAAATCCAGCGCTACCTTCGGCACGAAGACTTCACCGCAGCGATTCGAGCTCATTGATCCGCTTGCACCGCAGGTTGTCAGTGATGTCTCGGTTGTACCTGCCGGTAATGGATTGTTCTCACTCTCTTTCAAGCCGGGAGCCAAAAAAGCGGGACATAACGCTTACGAGCATAGCTTCGTCATTGATGCTCAGGTCCAAGTGAACGGCAAGCTGGAGACTTATTCTCCATTTGGCGAAATTTTGTACACCGAAGAAGAACTTCAGCCTTACTGGAATGCAGCAACCGGTAAATATGAAGGTATTCTGATCGGAGGCTGGAAGGCCCTATCCACTTCGGATGAAGTGAATACGACCAGCCTTGAAGGAACGGTTACAGATGTGACCAAGTTGAAGTATACCGGTCTGGAAGTTGGAACGGAGTATGTTGTCGGTGTCACTGCCGCAACAGTTCCAACTGAAGATGCGGACAAGAATCAGAACTATCACTATGCTGAGCACCAGAACAGCAGCAAGAAGCTGCTGCCGGTTCCAAGCCTGCCGAAGCTTACTGTGGCAAGCGGATCTGGTACCGTACAGGATACCGGAAATTACATTAACCTGCTGACCAGTGAAACGAAGCAGAAGCTGACGCTCACTTCAGACCAGTCCAATGTGACGGTGGAGGTCTTTAATGCTGAGAAGTCCATCGGGTCGGTAGCTTTGACGAACAAGGCCGGCGGCGGAAGCCAAGGCGTTCTGAATCTCGACCAGTTCCAGACAGACGGGCCGTTCGCTCTTGAACTGAGAGCCAGAAACATGACGACCAAGGATATTTCGGTCACGATGCTGTATATGACTGTAGATACGATCGCTCCAGTCTTGTATCTTGATCAGCCGGTAACGGGTGAACGTACCGCAAACGGCGCTGTTCATGTAGCAGGAACTACAACAACAGGAACTGTGCTGACAGCGAAATATACAGTGAACCAATTGCAGCCGGATGGCAAATACAAGGAAGTGGAGATTCCTACTACCCTTAAGGTGGACCCGCTGACGGGGGACTTTAATGGAACTGTGGAGATCAAATCCGATGAGCCTTCCGTGGCACTTAACATTGTTGCCTCCGATGAGGCAAAGAATCTGAACACAGCGGTTGTGGTTATCACGAACGCTGGTTACAAGGTTCCTGTAGCACTGGTTTTGAAGGGAATGGAAAAGGACCTGGTGCCAGGGCAGACAGGCAAAGTTCAGGCTTATCTCAAGGTCTCGGATGGACAGGACGAGAATACCGGCAAGCCGAAATTCAAGGATGAGCCAATTGCAGATAAGGATCTGCAGAAATTGACTTATACAGTCGCCGTAGGCGATGCAGTGTCCTTGTCGGCAGAAGGCAGTGTTACGGCGCTTGCCACAGGCTCCAGCTTAATTGAAGCAGAGTATAAGGTGTCCGAGGGTGTAACGCTCAAAGGCATGGTTGCGGCCACAGTAGCCGTACCGAAACCAGAGAAGCTTGGTGCAATTCAAGCCAGCACTTCTTATATTTATGCAGACAGCAGCCGTACCAAGATCACCATTACTTCCTCCGGGGATATGACCGGACAGCAGATTGCGTATAAGGTATATCGTTCCGGCGCCGTGCTGCCGGCCTTCGATGATAATGTCAGCTCTTGGCCGCTCCTTCCGCTGGACGGTATAATCAGCGCTTCTTACGGTGATGTAATCGTGCTCGCTAAGCGGACATCTACCGATAAGCTGGTTAAGGCAGCGGGTCAGGTTACAGCAACTGTATGGTCCAGCAGCGGTGCTGGAACAGGCGGTGGCGGTGGCGGCGGTGGTGGTGGCGGAGCTGCCACACCAGGCGTAGTAGAAGAGCAAGCACCAGATACAGCCGCACAAGTAACTGTTAACGGACAGCCGGTTGTCACAGAATGGAACGGGCTTACAGCGGTAATCCGGATTACCGATAAAGAAGCCGCAGCGGGCAGCGATCTCACGGTTAGTTCCGCAGATCCGGCTGCAAAAGCATTCAGTATCCATGTGGATCAGAGTGTTGTCAAGCAGGCCGTTGCAGCGAAGAAGAAAGTGATTATCGAGGTGCCGATGGGTCGTTTGGTTCTTGAACCTGAGAATCTTTCCGCTGTGAATGGTGAACTTGTGGTGGGCATTGGCCAGAACAGCGCTGCAGATCAGCAGGCCATGAAGACCATAGCCGATCAGCAGGGCTTCACGCTTATGGCCGCAGGACAGGGTGTTACGGTATCGGCTAACCTGCCAGCAGGCAGCTGGACACCGGCACTTGCAGCCAAGATTACCATTCCTTCGCCGCTTGCAGCAAACGAAATTACAGCAATTGTGCTGAAGGATGCAGCCGGTAACTGGACTACTGTGCCATGGAAACTGGACAGCAGCGGTACGGCAGTGAATGTGCAACTGACCGGAGAAGGCAGCCTCTACTTCATCCGCAATCAGAAGACCTTCAAGGATATGCCTGCAGGCTGGGGCAAGGACGGTATTGCAGCAGCCTCCGCCAAGCTGTTCGTATTAGGCAAATCTGCAGATACCTTTGATCCGACCGGCAAAGTGACCCGAGCAGAGTATCCAACGATTCTGTTGCGCGTCGCAGGTCTGATGAACAAGCAGGCACCTTCTGCAGGCTTCAGTGATGTCGGCAGCAGCAGCTGGTATAACCGCAGCGTCTCCATTGCTGCACAGCTGGGTATTGTCACCGGATTCGAAGGCGGCAAGTATGCGCCTCAGGGTACGCTGACACGAATGGAAGCCATGACGATGCTGGGCAGACTGCTCACCCTTGTCAGCCCAGGCAGTGAGATCAGTGATGCAGAAGTAACAGCAATTCTGGCTGGTTTCACCGATAAAGATAAAGTTCCCGCATGGGCAAGACAAGCAGTAGCATTGAGCATCAAGAACGGCATTATCCTTGGGGAAGGCAACAAGGTGAATCCGTCCAGTCCGCTTACGCGTGAACAGGCGGCAGCCATTGCTATCAGACTTGATCAATTGATTACAGCCAAGCAATAACAAGAATGTGCCCGTACCGCCTATTGTGGAGTGCGGGCACACTCTGCTGGGAATTCATAATACTATTTGGGTGGTGTCAAAATGGCTTTGAAGCGGAAATCAATTATAGGGTATTTAATAGCGCTGGCAGTGGTTGTCGTTGCGGCAGTTGCCGGCGGAATCATGGCTAAGGCTGATCCGCAGACCTGGGACAGCATGGCAAAGACCGAATGGTATATATCTACCAATGATACCTTCAAAATTGATAGTGAGGATAAGCTTGCGGGTGTTGCCAAGCTGGTTAATGAAGGCACTGGGAATGGTCTGCAAGGCAAAATTCTTGAAATTACGCGAGACATGGATCTCAAAAACTATCAATGGATTCCCATTGGTACAGCCGAACATCCATTCAAGGGTACTCTGATCACTGAGGGTGGTCTAATCAAGAAAATCTCCAATATGAATGTCGTTACAAATTTGTCCTATCAGGGTCTGGTAGGAAATATGGAGGGCGGGACAGTCGGCGGTCTGACTTTTGAAGAGTCTGGCTCCATCACTGTTACCGGTGTAACCTATGATGTATATGCAGGCTCTGCAGTAGGTAAAATGAGCGGCAGCAGCATCGTTTTCGATATTACCAACAATATCAGTATCAGCACTCACGCTTCTCCGTACCGCTCCTTCACGGGCGGAATTGTCGGAATGGGCGAAGGTATGATCTCTAACTCTATCAACAACGGAACCATTACGGCGCAAGGTTCAGCTGATATCGGCGGGATCCTGGGCTACGGTGAATCCAGAGGCATCATCATCAAAAAAGTGGTCAATAATGCAGCAATTCTCGCACAAGGTACTGACAGTGCCGTTCTCACTGCAGGCGGGATTGCTGGTCATACTACAGGACCGCTTAGTCTGAATGATGAAGATACTCCGATCATCAATAATGCTTCTGTCACCATCGCCGGCGGAAACCGGGTTGTGGCAGGCGGAATTGCCGGTAAAGTGGACAATACCGTAGTATTCTCTAACATGACTACCAATAAGGGTGCAGTTACGGTTAATGCATCTGCGGCAGAAGGCTCGGCAGCCGGAGCGCTTGTAGGAGCAACGGGTGCGGTGGTCAGTCCGGAGGTTGGGATTACGTTTGTAAATACCGCACCGGTAGTGAATAACGGCGGCAAGAATGTATACACAGGAGGAATTGCCGGATACATCGGCAGCAAATTCACCTGGACACATGCTTACATCAACACGCAGCCGATTACAGCTACAGGTACACAAAATGTATCCACTGGCGGATTTGTCGGACATGCTGCAGGCGGACTGGTAACCAGCAACGCTGCAGCAGGGGTGTTTGAGAATAAAGCGCTTGTCTCGGTTAACGGAGGAACAGGAATCTATACTGGCGGGATTGCCGGTTATGATGCCGGCGGGAATATAGGCCAGGCCTCCTCCACAGGTGCACTGAATGTAAAAGGTACAGCGGATGTATACACCGGCGGTATCGTAGGGTATGAAGCCGGCGGAACGATTACATCATCAGTAACCGGCAAAACCGCAAGCGATCTTCTGGCGATAACTTCAGATGGTACAATCGGCGGAATCGCCGGTTATCTGGAAGGTACCCTGAATGATTCTTCTGTTAAATATGCAACACTGCAGGTAACTTCTGCAGGCGGGATTGCCGGGGGGGTTGCCGGTAATGCACAAGGAACCATGAACAACATCACTGCCGGAGATGCTTCCTCGGCAAGCTACAGCACGTTAATTCTGAAAGCTGTGGTAGCTGCTCCGGCAGACGGCCAGGATAACATCACGTTCGGCGGACTTGTAGGCGTGAACACTAAGCCTCTGGTTCTGACGGGCGGTAAGGCTGCCCGGATCAGCTTCCTGAATGAGGCCGGCAAAAGCGGATATACCATCGGCGGCGCAGCCGGTAAGCTTACAGCGGATGCGGTAATCGGCACTGTCACCGTGCCTGCGGAAGTACAGGATTTGCTGGTTGAACTGAAGGCCGACAAGGTCAGCTTCGGCGGCGGCGCAGGGCATAACTCGGCTGCCCAGTTCAACGGACACACGAGCCGTACTGAAATTAAAGCTACAGGTGCTTCGGTAAAAGCTGGCGGAATGTTCGGTGAGAACCATTCGGCAGCAGCGGCTCCGTTCAATCATGCGGAGAATGTAGTCATCACTTCAACGGGTGCGGATAACGTACTCGGCGGTAATACCGGTCTCAATACCGGTCAACTGGTTAACGCTACCGTTACCCGCCTGTCTATTGAGGCGAATGGTGTACGTGCTGAAGCCGGCGGGATTGCCGGACATTCGGAAGGACCGGCAGCTCCTGCTGACCGGGCGGGAATGAAGTCAGCTGTGCTGAATGTTCCCGGGTATGACCCGATGATTACGCTGACTGCTGTGGAATCCAAAGCAGGAGCGATCGTAGGGGCTGCGAAAACTACGGATATTACTAATCCGGAGGTGAACGCAGTGGATGACGCGCAGGTGTTCATTCAAGCGCAGGCAGCTAAACCGTCTGTCGGCGGCTTGGCAGGTACACTTGAGAACAGCGCTATCTACAGTGACAGCAAAATAGTGAACTTGGAAAACATGTTGATTCTGGTAGCGCCAGCCGCTACAGATGCCTATATTGGCGGTATTGTCGGCTACAATGAAGCCTCCAAGCTTGACCGTCTGGTAGGTACAACGGTTAATCTGACGATTAATGCACCACGTGCTACTGCAGGCGGGGTGGCAGGGTACAACCACGGTAGTTCTTCAGGAATTATTGCGAACAGTTATATAAGTGCTCTGAATCTGAAGGCTAACGCCGGAGCAGTTTCATCTTATATCGGGGGGATTGTAGGCTTGAATGATGCCCAGACAATTGATCCCGTATTGAATCCGGCCACAGCGGTTAGTACGATTCAGAATACGCGCACACTTGGTACTGTATCCGCTGTTTCACCTACTGCAATCGTGGGCGGGATGGTCGGCGAGAACCGCACTCTGATTGCCAATAACAGCATTACTGATAAAATCACAGTAATCTCCAGAGGCAATTCTTCCATCATCGGCGGCTTGGCCGGGGTGAACACGGCATCAGGAACTCTCTACTATACGTACTCCAATGCCAACTTGACCATTGAGGGTGTAGGCACACTGGCTGGCGGCTTGGCTGGTGAGAATGCAGGGGCAGTACTCGGCTCCTATGTAGATATCGATGTTACAGGCAATGCAACTGGAACAGCAAGCGGTTCGGTCTACCTGGGCGGACTGATCGGCAGAAACACAGCCGGTACGGTGGAGCAATCTTATACCTCCTCCAAGGTTACGGCAAACGGCGTATATACGAATGTTGGCGGTCTGGTCGGGGAACACTCCGGCGGTACCATCAAGAACTCTTATGTAGCCAAAAGTGTAGCAGCTGCCAAAGCCAATTCTTACGTTGGCGGTTTCATCGGCAGAATAACTAACGGTAAAGTGAACAATGTATACTCGGCGGCGGAAGTTACTGCTGGTTCGGGCGCTTATGCCGGCGGCTTCGCCGGACGTTATGACAATGCAAGCAAAGAGCTGCTCTACAAGTCTTATTACATTAAAGATGAAGCGCTCAACATCAACTCTGACCTGCCTGATTTCGCAGAGGGCAATCACCGCTGGCTGAATGTGCATGTGCGGCTGACTACGATCCTCTCGGAAACGCTGAAGGACAGAACGGTCTTCCCGGGCTTGTCAGGCTGGGACTTTGAAGGCGCATGGAAATACGGCTCGCTTAACGCAGTATACCAATATCCTGAAGTAAACCGTGCAGCCAATACCGGCGGTGATATCGGCAATGATGTTAATGCCAATATCAACTGGTACATGAAGGATAAGGATGCTATCAACTTCCAGATTACTACGGAAGCAGAGCTTGCCGGTCTGGCAGCAATTGTCAACGGCACGATTGCCGGAGCGGACAAATTCGACTTCACGGACAGAACGGTGACGATCATGAATCCGATCCATATCCAGTCCAAGCAGTGGGTGCCGATCGGCAACAAGGAAGCCAATCCTTTTGAAGGAACCTTCGAAGGAAACAATCACTTGATCGATGGCTTAACCTTGCAGCCGGTGTACACTCATTCCGGATTGTTCGGAGTCATCGGTACGAAGGCGATCGTCCAGAATATCAATCTGGAGCCGCTCTCTGTTGCCGGCAACCAGTATACCGGAGTCCTTGCCGGGATGAACCTGGGTACAGTGAACAATGTGGATCTTAAGCTGCTTGGCGGCGTGAAGGTCAGCGGCGGAATTGTCGGGGGGATGATCGGCAGCAACTCAGGCAGTATTACCGGACTCCACCTTACGCTGGACGGCGGAAGCCGGATTGAGACGGTTGCTGACCACGGCATTGCCGGTGGACTGATAGGTGAGAATACAGCAGATTTCACAACCGGGACTTATACCATTAAGGATATAGACGGAAGCACCGGCAGCGCTGCTGATCATGCGATTGTCGGCGGACTTATCGGAGTCCAGACGGGCGATGTAACAGGTCTTGAGCATGAAGTGAATTCGCGTTACCGGGTTTCGGCTACGGGGATGGAATCCACTGTCGGCGGACTCATTGGCCAATTCACCTCGGGCCAGGCGAAGGATATTACGCTGACCTTCGCTGATGGAACGCTTGAAGCACGCGGACTCGGCTCGATTCTCGGCGGCATCATCGGCCAATCGGATGCCGGAAACAGCATCAGCAATGTCACAGTGACAGGCTTCGGAAGCGGTGTGCAGTTGACCGCCAACGGTACTGCCGGTGGTGTTGTAGGTGTTAAAGAAGGCAAGCTGGGCGGAATGTTGGCCCGGTCCATTGATCCGGGAAACAGCTTTGACATTGAACATGCAGCAGTTGAAGGCGTAAAGCTGTCTACTACGGGCGACAGCCTGAAGGCTGTTATCGGGGGGATTGCCGGATCGGCTGTCCATACGGCGATCCATGATGTCCGGTTCAATGCTTCTCTGCAGGCCGCAGGTGAAGCCATTACTGCGGGAGGTATCCTGGGAGAGAGTGTGAATTCTATCCTGTACCATGCAGATGCATCACCTGATCTTCAGGTTGCAGCGAAGAACGGCGATGCAGCAGTCGGCGGGATTGCCGGAACGGTCTCTGCGGATGATATCCACCGGGGCTATGATTTCGGCAAAGCCTATCCGCTGTACAGCGGCATTTACATTGCCAAAGTTCAAAGCGGCAAG
This sequence comes from Paenibacillus phytohabitans, assembly GCF_013141775.1. Lineage (GTDB taxonomy): Bacteria > Bacillota > Bacilli > Paenibacillales > Paenibacillaceae > Paenibacillus_AQ > Paenibacillus_AQ phytohabitans. The sequence goes on along the minus strand of NZ_WHOB01000059.1, from coordinate 236,846 downwards.
ATAACGGTCACTGGAGCAGACAATAGTGCTGATCTCTATGTGGGCGGTGTGGCAGGCAAGAACGACAATGCCTCAATCTATAGTTCTGAGGTTGCTTCCGGGCTGAATGTAACCGGCGGCAACACAGTAAATGCAGGCGGAGTTGCCGGATACAGCAGCGGTATCATTGTAGATACCATCGTGAAGACCGGTCTGCATGCGGATACCAGCAGAGTGTATAATGCCGGCGGACTTGTCGGCTGGGGATCAGGCGGCGAGATTCATTACAGCAAGGTGATCGCCGGATCTGGACAAGCTCTGACGGTTGGCACAGCGTTAACGCTGGGTCAATCTGTACCGGCGACACATGCCGGCGGGGTAATCGGTATGGGGGATACTATCAAAATTACGCATACCCATACGGATATTCCGGTACAAATCACCGATACCAATCAGGACAATACCATCTATGCGGGCGGTTTTGCCGGACTTCTGGGTGATAATGGTACGCTTGCGGGACAAATTCAGAAATCCTATGCAGCAGGCCAGCTGAATGTCAACGGCAGATTAGGCTCTTATGTCGGCGGCTTCGCGGGTTCTGTAGATCATTATTCGATTACGGACTCTTATGCTTCCGGTGACATCAGCAATACCGGCTTCGACACACGCAGCGGCGGTTTCGCAGCAGCGGTGGAGAGAAGCGGCAGCATCAGCAATTCTTACGCATTGCAGAACAAGATTTCTACAGTCGGAGTGAAGTCTTCGACCCGTTCTTACAACGGCGGCTTTGCCGGTTATAATGACGGGACTCTGACAGGCGTCTATGCCAATGTTCCGGAGATTTCCGTTAATGTAGCAGGCAATAACGTCTCTACAGGCGCACTGGTCGGCTATAACTTCCGGGACGGCAAAATTTCCGGTTCATCGTATACGACAGGTACGCTTACGGCAGGACTGAAGGCAGTAGGCCACAATGCAGGTGCGGCAGCTGGCGCTGTGAGTTCAGCAGCGGTTAATCCGCTCAGCTCAGGCACATGGATTATGGATTATGATACCTCCTTCCTGAACGAACTGACAGACGGAACAATCACGGTTCAGACTCCGCTGCAGCTCTCGGGTGCAGTCATGTTCTATAACGAGACAGGCCTGAATTATTACAAGCTGTTCAACAGAACAGCTGACGACAAACCGGAGCTGGCAACCATCCTGCTTGGGGCGGATATTAATCTTGCCGGAAGCACTTGGACCGCATTCGACAGCTTTAAGGGAGTATTTGACGGTCAAGGCTATACGATCAGCGGACTTTCACTGATAACCCCAGAGCAGCAGACGGCCGGATTCATAAAAGAAAACCATGGCCAGATTCTGAATGTTAACTTTACCGGAGCGGATATTTCCGGCGCAGTAAATTCCGGTATTGCTGCAGGGATCAATCACACAGGTGCAGTAATCCGCAAGGTTAACGTCAGTGGTTCTGTAGCTGGCAGTGCCACGGCAGGCGGAGCCGCAGGTGTGAATCTAGGCCTCATTGAGAAGGCTGCTAATGACGGAGTGACTCTTTCGGGACAAGGCCGTAAAGGCGGAATTGCCGGACGCAACGCCGGAGTGATTCACCAGGCAGTGTCCAAAGGCAATATTGATGTTACTGCCACACTGGCAACCGGCGGCATCGCTGGTGAGAACAGTGCGGAAGGTACAATTTCAGAGTCGATTGTCTATGGCGATATCCATGTGGCTTCGGCCCAGGCTATAGCCGGAGGGATCAGCGGTCTGAACGCGGGAGAGATCAAGAACAGCTATTCTGCCGGTGCCATTTACGCAGAAGGAATGTCTACAGCATGGGCTGGCGGTATCGCCGGTCTGGCGGAGAGCGGAGTGATTACTTCTTCCCTGAATACCGGAGAAGTGAAAGCTGGAGTGAAAGGCAAAATTCTTCCGCTGCAGGCCTTCTTCGGAGGGATTGCCGGACAGAAGTCTGATCATGCAACCATCAGCCAATCCTTGTTCAACAGACAAATGCTGAAGAATAATATCGCCTTCTACAATCTGGATGGCCAAGCAGTGGCTGGCAACAGCAGCAGTGCAATGGGGCTGCTTGGCACAGAGCTTACCAGCCCGAATCTTCCAGCAGGTCTGGATGCCGGAATCTGGACAGCACAGAACACCTTCTATCCGGTACTTCTGGCCTTTGACGGAACAGAAGAAGGAACTCTTGCTTCAGCGGCCGTAATACTGAACCCGCAGGATCTGATTAACCGTGTAGGTTCAGCATTCAGCTTGAGCGGCAGCGGAGCACTGGTATGGAGTGCAGATCCGTCCAAGGCAGATGTGAACGGTGCTGCAGGAAACTTGAAACAGGGCGGCAGCGCAGTACTGAAGGCAACAGCCGGAGGACAGAGCAGAAGCATTACAGTTAATGCGGCTGCACTGCAATACCCTGGCTCGGCAGCTGCACCAACTGCAACACCTGCGGAGTTGAGCTTCTCGACGGAAGTGAAAGTAGAGCTGACAACAGCGGAGCCGGGCGGCCAAATTTATTACACGCTCGACGGCACAGATCCTACGGAAGCTTCCCAGCTATACAGCGAAGCGATTGTGCTGAAGGACAAGACGACTGTTAAAGCCATCACCATTGTTCCGGGTAAAGAATACAGCAAGGTATCGGCCTGGACCTGGACGCTATTAGTTTCCAGCGGTGGTGGAGGCGGCGGTGGCGGTGGCGGTGGCGGTGCAGTTGTGCCGACCCCAACACCAACTCCTGTTCCGGTGATTACCGCTATTGCCGGTACTACGACGGTGAATGGAGACAGTGAAGCTCCAGTGAAGATTGCCAAGAACAGCAAGCTGAAGCTGACCGCTCCGGAAGGGCAGACGATCTACTATACAACGGACGGAAGCACGCCGACAGTAAACAGCGCGAAATATACCGGTGAGCTGTTGATTACCAAGACCATGACGATCAAAATGATCACAGATAAAGATGATACTGTGACTACCATTGAGTATGTAGTGGAGAATGCCAAATACAGCCTGAAGAGCAATGCGGGAGAAATTAAGTACATCGCTGCTTATCCGAATGGTTTGTTTATGCCTAATGCAGCCATTACCAGATATGAGCTGATCCAATCCCTTGCTCCGCTGCTGGATATGGAAGACGTGAATGTAGGAAACCTGTTCAATGATGTAAGTGCAGGCAACGAGGCTTTGACCGGATTCTTCGCTTCGGCAGGCATTATTGAAGGCTATCCGGACGGCGGCTTCGGCGGAACGAAGGGCTTAACGAGAGCCGAGTTCTCCAAGATCATGACTACAGTGCTGAAGCTGGATGTTACAGATACCGGAGTTACGAAGCAATCGGATCTGAAGGGCCACTGGTCAGAGAATTATGTGAATGCCCTGTCCAAAGCAGGTTATGTGCAAGGCTTCCCTGACGGCACATTTAAACCGGGATCACCGATTACCCGTGCTCAGGCTGTAGTGCTGATCAACCGGATTGCCGGTACGAAGAAGCTGGCTGTAACAGCAGTACGCTTCAAGGATCTTCCGGCAACACACTGGGCTTACAAAGATATCATGTCGGTTGTGCAATAATTTGTAATTCTTTTATGAAGGAGATTGGCGGATGAAAACAAAACTGCTTGCCGTAAGCCTGATCTTCTCGTTGATCTCGGCAGTGCTCTTCTATTCAGGCACTACCAGCGCCGATACACCAAGTGTGTATAACGCTGAACAGAGCTACGGAATTGCGAATGAAGCCATGTTCTATCTGCGGGTACTCAAAAGTGACGGTACCGCAAGTTCCACGGGGACAGGAATTATCCTGTCTCCGGCCGGAACAGCGGCAACGGCGTATCACGTGGTCAAAGGCGCGGAGCGGATGGAAGGGGTGATGGCGGATGGAAGTATTATCAGTCCGATCAAAGTCACGAAATTCGATGAGCTTAAGGATGTGGCTGTCCTTGAACTGCCGAGTCCTGCTGCTATGAAGCAGAAGGGCAATGCATATGCATATCTTCCTCTGCGCAAAGACGTGCTGAAGCATGGAGAAGCTGTATTCGCACTGGGCTATCCGCTTAAGAATACAGCGATCATCACCGAAGGAATTGTCAACACGCCTGCTGCGGAGATCAATGGAAGAAGCCGGATTCTGACTTCGGCCCAGGTGGCAAGCGGGATGTCCGGAGGTCCGTTGCTGGATACACATGGCCAGCTTGCGGGAATTATCTCCGGTTCTCTGCGGACCATGAACAACATTCATCTGGTTGTAAATATGGAGGATCTGCGCAGCCTGCTGCCGGCGTCCTTCAAGTAAAGTTCACTTCAGAAGCAGCTCAGACAACAATGAAGGCTGCAAAATAATAATAACAATGGCTGTCCTCTGACGTTTGGAGCAAACGGGGGGACAGCACTTTTTTTAGACACCTGTACCGATAGACTGCGTAATTCACCCGTCCGGAAGGAGGAGGAACCCGAGTGATCAAGGCATTTCTGCTGGATATGAACCAGAAGGATCTCTATAAGCTGTCTTCCATGCTGCAGCATACAGGCAAGGTGAATGTGATTGGAATGTCGGCCTATCCCGAGAACGTCGTGGACAAAATTGTCCTGCTGCAGCCGGATGTGCTGTTCCTGGATCTTCAACTGCCCGGCCAGCAGGGAATAGTTGTAGCCGAACGTGTAAAAAAGAAGCTGCCGGATATTCAGATTGTGATTGTCACCGAGAGCAAACAGCATGCCCTATGGGCCTTCGACCAAGACATTGTGGATTATGTGCTGAAGCCCCTGGAGGAGGTCCGCCTGGGCCAGTCACTCGAACGGCTGCATAAGGGAAGCTGAAGCGCCAGACTGAATCAGGATGCCGGAAGGCTCTCTCCATGTTACAATAAACGGACAAGCAGAAAGGATGGGGTGATTTTAGTTGAAGTATGATTTTAACCGTATCATTGACCGCCGCAATACCCGCTCATACAAATGGGACCAGTCCGAGAAGCTGTTCGGAGACAAGGAGATTCTTCCGCTTTGGGTCGCGGATATGGACTTTGAGAGTCCCCCTGCCGTGAAGGAAGCGATTCTGCGCCGTGTACAGGAAGGGGTGTACGGCTATAGTGTGACGAGTGACTCCTACAAGGAGGCGATTGCCGGGTGGTACCGCAGCCGTCATGACTGGGAGATTCAGAAGGAATGGATCACCGATTCTCCGGGAATTGTGACCTCGCTCAGCCTGTCCGTAGAGCTGTTCAGCCAGCCGGGAGATCAGGTGATTCTGCAGTCGCCGGTCTACTATCCTTTCTATGATGTAATCCGGATGAATGACCGCAAGGTGGCGATTAACCCGCTGAAGCTGGAAGAAGGCCATTATGTTATGGATTATATCCAGCTTGAAGAGCTGATGGCCGGCGGCGCCAAGCTGCTGCTGCTGTGCAGTCCGCATAATCCTGGCGGCAGAGTGTGGGAGCGGGAAGAGCTGCTGCGTCTTGGTGAGCTGTGCCTGCGGTATGGTGTAACGGTAATCTCGGATGAGATCCATTGCGATATGGCAATGCCGGGCTACAAGCATATCCCGTTTGCGTCCCTGTCGCCGGAGCTGTCGGATATTACACTGACTACGCTGGCAGCGACCAAAACCTTCAATCTGCCGGGCCTGCAAACTTCGTATATCGTAACCTCTAGTCCCGAGCTGAAGCGGAAATTCGAGTACAAGCTGAAGGCACTCAGTCTGCATATGTCGGCATTCTTCACGCCGGAGGCGGTTGAGGCGGCTTATAATGAAGGCGGAGAATGGCTGGATGAGCTGGTGCAGCATATCAGCGGCAATGCGGAGTATGCCATCAGCTACCTCGCAGAGCATTTGCCACAGGTGAAGCCAATGAAACCCGAAGCTACCTATCTGCTGTGGATCGATTGCCGGGCCCTGGGGCTGGATGCGGACGGACTCAAGAACCTGATGTACCGCGAGGCCAAGGTGGCTTTTAACGAAGGCTCTGTCTTCGGAACGGAAGGACAAGGCCATCTGCGCATCAATCTGGCCTGTCCGCGTTCCGTTCTTGCCGAAGCGCTGGAGCGGTTCACTCAGGCTGCTGCCCCTTATGTGAAATAAGTTATTTCCCGTCAATAATTATGCTCAATTTAATGACCGCCGTCTCTTCTTGAACGTTACGTTCGAGGGAGACGGCGGTTTTTTTGCGGATACAGCATGAATATTAGTTCGAAAGACAAAAAGTGTAATACCTAAAATTGAATCGAAATGTTATAATAAATGACATGATAATTGGTTTTGTCTTTTTTTTCGACAGTAATTTCACTTGAGGTTAAGTAATCTTACATCAATGGGGGTTGAGAAAGGAGGGACAGCAGCCATGCGGTTTGCGAAGTGGCCGGAACAGCAGCATCTGTTCGTGCGTTTGATGATTCCTTATATTTCATTCATGGTTTTTGCCTTATGCCTTGGGGGACTCTTCTATAAGCTGACCTATGATGTCGTCAAGGATGAAGTGACCGGCAGCAATATGCAGCTCCTGGATCAGGTTAAAGAGACAATGGATATCAGGCTATCCGAGATTAATACAATTGCCCTGCAGCTGCTGAATGATCCGATGGTACTGAGCTTTGCCCGTGTCAGTGATCCGTTCAGCAGCACAAGAACCTACAAGGTTCTGGAAACCCAGAAGAATCTGTACAGCTATAATACCTCGAATAATTTCGTGCTGGATTATTATCTGATTTTTAAGAACAGCAATTTGGCGTTATCCTCCAATTCCACTTATGAGCTACCCGCTTTCTACAACTATGTGCTCTCCAATACCGGGACCGATTATGAAACCTGGCGGAGTGATCTGTTCAGTACCTACCGCAACCGTGAGGTGATGGCCTCGGGGTCCACGCAATATCAGGGCAAATCCTATGACATGCTTACCTATGTGCAGTCACTTGGCTATCCGGGCTCCATTCAGGGGGCGCTGGTCATACTCGTGGATAACCGTAAGCTGAAGTCGCTGCTCTCGGGGGTTGATGTGTCCGATGGCGGCTGGGTCTCGATTATCGACAATGAAGGCCGTGTAGTCAGCGCATTGTCCGGGGATGGAACGATTCCTGATCTGGACCCTGCGGCATATCCGGCGGATTCCGGAATTATTGAGGCTTCGGGCAAGACGAACGATATGATGGTGACCTATACCAAGTCTTCTTATAATAAATGGTCCTACGTGGTAGCTCAGCCGCCTCATGTGGTTCTGGGCAAGGTCCTGTCGATCAAAAAAATTACTATAATCGTCGTCCTGGCGTTTCTGCTGGTCGGCTTGTTCCTGGCCTATCTGTTCGCTACCCGCAGCGGCAAACCCCTGGTCAGAATCCTCTCGACGCTTACAGAACGGCCCAGCGGCAAACAGCCCCGGCGTCCGAAGGATATGTACGGCTTCATCCAGAATTCCCTGTCCACCCTCATTGATAACAATGCGGCACTTCAGGATGAGATTGAGCGGCAGGCTCCGCTGCTGCGGGAGAGCTTCTATGAGCGGCTGCTGAAGGGGGAATTCCTGAATGAGAACGAGATCGACACGCTGCTTCGGCACCAGCATATTGAGATAGCTGGCGAATCCTATGCGGTCGGCATTCTTCATTTCCGCGGGGGAACCCGGGGGATTAACGCCGATGCGCTGCGCAAGCTGGACGTCGAAAGAGTGCTGATCAAGGAAGCGCTGCGGCTGGCGCTGGGTGAAAGCTACTATGTGCATGATGTCGCTGAAGACAAAATCGCCATCCTGTTCGTGGATACAGCCGGGGACAGCATCCGGTTCCGGCGGATGATCGAAGGGGCGATCGCAGGTACCGCAGCGGAGATCGGGGAACGGCTCGCTTTGGGTCTGTATTTCGCGATCGGCGGCTTCCGCGCTTCGCTGCTGGATGTGTCCGGTTCTTATGAGGAGGCGCGCCAGTCCCTGTCGTCGGTTACCTATGAGGAAATTGTGCAGACAGCCTGGTTCTATGACCTGCCAAGCGAGAACAGCCTGTTCTATTTCCCCGGCGAGGTGGAGAACCGGCTGAGCAATTACACCAAGGCAGGTGAATCCGGGGAGCTCCGGAGGCTGCTGGATTCATTGTATCAGGAGAATTTCCAGCAGCGGCATTTGCCGCTGGCGATGCAGCAGCTCTTTTGCTGCGAGATGATTAGCTGTCTGGTGAAGCTGCAGGAGCAGCTGATGCTGCAATACCCGGAGGAGGTAAGCAGTCTGCTGCTGCAGTTGAACGCTACGGAGAATCTGCGCGAGGTCTACCGGAGTGCGGCGGATATCTTCCTCTCCATGAGCGAAGAAGCCGATCACCGCAAGAAGAGCCGCAATGTCAAGCTGATTGACTCCATTCTCGTCTATATTCAGGAGCAGTTCGGGCAGGCCAATCTCAGTCTGGACGCTGTAGCTGAGCATATGAACATCTCAAAGGGGTACATGTCGCAGTTCTTCAAGGAGCAGACGGGAACGAACTTCTCCGAATATCTGGAGCAGCTCCGCATGACTGAAGCCAAGGCGCTGCTGGCCAACACCGGCCTGCCCATCCGCGACATCGCGGAGCAGGTCGGCTATCATTCCACGAACACCTTCTGCCGGGCCTTCAAAAGAGGCAGCGGACTCAGCGCCACCGCCTTCCGCGAATCCGCAGCCGGGTGAGGGGGAGTTCGCAACCAAATGATAGAGTAGCTCGCAGCGGGATGAGAGTACAGTTCGGAGCAGGATGATAGTACAGTTCGCAACCGGATAACGGTGCGGTTCAAATTCATCAATTTCATACGAAGGCTGGGACGAGGTCCTGGCCTTTTTTGATATAGGGAGATATAGTTACGCGCCGGATGAGCCTTCTAATTATCGTTGGGTAGGGGGGCGGAATGAAAGGGATAAATCCCACTAAATGCGGCTGGAGCGGGAAAATTGGGCGGAATGAGAGGGATAAATCCCACTAAATGTGGCTGGAGCGGGGGAATTGACGAAATGAAAGGGATAAATCCCACTAAATGTGGCTGGATTGGGCTAGTTGGGCGGAATGAGGCTAAAGCGGGCGAGTTGGGCGGAAATGAGGGGCATAAGTGCCCCTGAATGTGACTGAGGCGGGCAAGTTGGCGGAATGAGGGGCATAAGTGCCCCCATTTGTGGCTGAAGCGGGCGATTTCACCTCATGCCGCCCATTTGCACGATAACGTTTATACCGCCGCTTTCCCGATCGCCGCCTCTAATCCCCTGACCGAGCGGGTTGCAGCACGCACAAAATCATATTTTCTATGTTATATAACCTAACTCAATTGTAATCCTAAATATTGATTAAATCCTTCTAAATGGTAAAAAAACGCCCAATTCTACTCAAATGCACACAAAACCGGCAACTGCAAAGGCAGATTTCTTAACAAAAGGCGATGAAATGGCGGATTTACAATTTACGTTCCCCGCTCACCCGGCCTATGCTGTGGTTACACGGAAGACACACGAACAAGCCTCCTGAGGAATGATCGCAAGTGTTTGCCCAAGTCAAGCATAAGAGGAGGTGAGAACTGAATTGAACGAGAATCCCTTCGTCAAAAAGCTGATCAAAAGCTGGCAATTGTACGCGCTGATGGCTCTGCCTTTCCTTTATCTGATTATCTTCAAATATGTGCCGATGTACGGTGCACAGATTGCCTTCAAGGATTTCTCCGTAGTAAAGGGCATCTGGGGCAGTGATTGGGTAGGCATGAAGCATTTCAGCCGGTTCGTCAATTCTTATGACTTCTGGCGCATTCTGAAGAATACGCTGGTGCTCAGCTTTTACAATCTGATTGCCGGGTTCCCGATTCCGATCCTGCTGGCGCTGGGGCTGAACTATCTCCGCAATGTCCGTTTCCGCAAAGCCGTGCAGATGGTGACGTATGCGCCGCATTTTATCTCCATAGTAGTGGTGGTCGGCATTGTGAAAGAGCTGCTGGATCCGCGAATCGGCATTATCAACAAACTGCTCGGGTTCATCGGGATTGGGCCGGTCAACTTCATGGGTGAGATTTCGATGTTCTCCTCCATTTATGTCTGGTCGGATGTGTGGCAGCATGTCGGCTTTAACTGCATCATTTTTATCGCGGCACTGGCCAGTATCGATCCTTCACTGCATGAAGCGGCGGTGATGGACGGGGCGACGAAATTCCGCCGGATGTGGCATATCGATCTGCCGGGCATTATGCCGATGGCCATCATCGTGCTCATTCTGAACACGGGGCATATCCTCGATGTCGGCTTTGAGAAGGTGCTGCTGATGCAGAATCCGATTAACCTGAAGGCTGCCGAGATTATCGACACGTATGTGTACAAGGTAGGCTTAACTTCGCAGGTTGCCAACTATTCGTATTCGACGGCGATCGGACTGTTCAAATCGATTATCAATTTAATTCTGCTGCTGACAGTCAACAAAATCGCACAAAAAACCAAGCAAGGCAGCTTGTGGTAAAGGGGGGGCGACCATGAACACGATTTTCCGCAATGATTCCGTAGCCGACAAGCTGTTTACGATCCTGAACACTATTTTTATGAGCTTTCTGTTCCTGGTTGTGCTGTATCCGATCGTGTATATTATCAGCGCCTCATTCAGTGATTCGCAGGCAGTGGTGTCCGGTGAGGTCTGGCTGTGGCCGGTGCGTCCGAGTCTGGACGGGTACAGGGCGGTTTTTGAGTACAAGCAGGTGTGGGTCGGCTTCGGCAATTCCATTCTTTATACGGTTACAGGTACGCTGGTCAATGTAATTATGACGGTGCTGGCGGCCTATCCGCTGTCCCGCAGAGATTTCTATGGTAAAAATGGCTTCATGCTCCTCTTCATGTTCACCACCATGTTCACGGGCGGCCTCATTCCGGCTTATCTGCTGGTCCGGGATCTGGGCATGCTGGATACCATCTGGTCGATGATTATCCCCGGCGCACTGAGCGTGTGGAATGTCATTATCGCCCGGACCTATTTCCAAATGTCGATTCCGCATGAGCTGCTGGAGGCGGCACAGCTGGATGGGTGCAATGATTTCCAGTTTGTCTGGAAGGTGGTTGTCCGGCTGTCAGGTCCGATCCTTGCGGTTATTACGCTCTATTACGCCGCTGCGAACTGGAACCAGTATTTCAACGCCATGCTGTATCTAAAAAGCCAGGATCACTACCCGCTTCAGCTGGTGCTCAAGGATATCCTGGTCAAAAATGATGTCGATGTCGGCATGCTGTCCGGCGACCCGCAGGATGCGGCCAAACGTGAGGCAATGAAGACGCTGCTGAAGTATTCGCTGATTGTCATTTCATCTTTTCCGCTGCTGGTCTTCTATCCCTTCGTACAGAAATACCTGGTTAAGGGCGTTATGGTAGGTTCACTCAAAGGATAATCATAAGGGGGACTATATTGATGAAATTTAAGGCGGTCGTAACACTACTTGTTGGAGTGAGTATGCTGGGCAGTATCCTGAGCGCATGCAGCAGCAGTAATAACAGTAACAGCGGTGCAGCGGCGGGAAATGGAACTGCAGAGGCCACTGTTGCGGAGGCGGGACAATTCCCGATTGTTGATGAGAAAATCACGCTGCGCGTCATGACCGGGGCCAACCCGTCCGTCGAGGATTTCGATACGAATGAGTTCACTAAATATTTTGAGGAGTTAACGAATATCCATGTAGAGTGGGAGATTGTGCCGACCAGTACGGTTACAGAGAAGCTGAACCTGGCGCTGGCCAGCGGTGATCTTCCGGATGTCATTATGACGATGAATGTGACGCCTGAGCAGCAGGCCCTTTATGGAGAGCAGGGCGTGCTGCTCCCGCTGAACGACTATATTGAGAAATACGGTGTGAATACCAAAAAAATGTTCGAGGAAAGTCCGCTCGTAGAGTCGACGATCACCTCGGCGGATGGTAACATCTACGCACTTCCTGCACCGAATGAGTGTTACCACTGTTCGATGCGCCAGAAGCTCTGGATCTATGAGCCGTGGCTGGAGAAGCTGAATCTGGACATGCCGACAACGACGGAAGAGTTCTATGAAGTGCTGAAGGCCTTCAAAACCCAGGACCCTAACGGGAATGGCATCGCGGATGAGATTCCGTTCTCCGGTGCACCGCAGGTGAACCAGAGTTCTACACTTACGACCAGCGTCGAGAACTTCCTGATGAATTCCTTCACCTATGCACCGTTCACCCGCATCTATGTTAATGACGAAGGCAAAGTGGATGTACCGTTCAACAAGGATGGCTGGAAGGAAGGTCTTACCTATCTTAACCGGCTGTACAGCGAAGGTCTGATGGACCCGCAGGCATTAACACGGGATGCCGCCCAGCTGGTGCAATTGGGTGAAAATCCGGATGTGCCGATTCTCGGGGCCGCCTCCGGTCCGAACCAGAGTGCGCTGACCCAGCTGAACGGATCAAGCGGCAGATGGCTTGAATATGTAGCAGTTGCCCCGCTTAAAGGCCCTGATGGCGTACAGGTTACGCAATACGATCCGTATCAGGTAGCTCCGGGCCAATTCGTTATTACCAATAAAGCCAAGAATCCGGAAGCGGCTTTCCGCTTCGCCGATGCGCTGTATGACCGGGAAATTACACTTCGTTCCACGATCGGCGAGCCGGATGTGGACTGGAGATGGGCAACGGCTGATGAGATCGGCCTGAACGGGGAAGCCGCCGTCTATATGGACATGTCCAAGTTCGGGGTTACCCAGAACAAGCAATGGTCGCAGACCGGAATCGCTTACCGTCCAAACTCACTGCGTCTCGGTCTGGTTGCTAACCCCGAGAATCCACTGGACAGCATTCTGTATAACGAGACCAAGGAGAAATATGAGCCTTACCGGGTAGATGTCGAAACGGTGCTGCCGCCGATCAACTTCACGGTTGACCAGTCTGCGGAAATCGCGGATCTCTCCAAAACAATCTACGATTATACCAATGAGATGATGGCCCGCTTCATTATCGGCGATGTCGATATCAATGCCGAGTGGGAGCAATATCTGGCTACACTGGACAGCATGAACCTGAGCCGTTACCTGGAAATCTATCAGGAGGCATACGAAACTTATAAGTCGGCCTCATCCAAATAAGACTTGCAAACCCCATACGTCAACCTGCAGCTGCCTGAATTCCGGGCAGCTGTAGATTTAACACGCCCAAAATAAGAGGAAACAACAGGAGGAAGCTCATGACGACACTAGATTTCACTGTACCGGACCACTGGAAGTGGTTCACTGAAAGCCGCTACGGCATGTTCATTCACTGGGGCCCTTATGCGCAGCACGCCCGTGGGGAGCAGATTCTGTTCCGCGAGCATCTGGACCAGCGGGAATATGCTGAGCAGGCTGCTGCGTGGAACCCGCAGCATTTTGATCCCGAGCTGTGGGCAGCGACTGCAGTGAAGGCCGGCTTCAAATATGCCTGCTTCACAACCAGGCATCATGACGGCTATTGTATGTGGGACAGCGCCTATACCGACTACTCCAGCGCCAAGCTGGCTCCGCAGCGTGACTTCGTCCGCGAGTATGTGGATGCCTTCCGCAAGGCGGGGCTGCGGATCGGACTGTACTACTCCTGGATTGACTGGCGGCTGCCGGCCTATTTCGACGGTCCGGCCAAAGACCCGGAGGGCTGGGAGAAGGTGCGGGCTTACCTGCACAACCAGGTGAAGGAGCTGCTCACCAATTACGGCCAGATCGATCACTTCTTCTTCGATGGCGTGTGGCCGAGGAATGCCGATGAGCTTCAGAGCGTCGAGCTGCTGGAGGAAATGCGCAGGCTGCAGCCGGGCATTCTGGTCAACAACCGGCTGGGCTATTCCAGCACCCATGATGAATACCGCGCGGATGGCGGTGTGGGTGCGGGCGACTCGGATACACTGGGCGACTTCGGTACCCCGGAGCACCTGATTGTGGCTGACCGCAAACGGCTATGGGAATCGTGCCAGGTGACCACCTGGCGGCTCTGGAGCCATGTGTTCGGGGAACGGTGGCGTCCGGCTGATTATTTGCTGGATATGCTCTGTGAATGCGCGGAGAAGGGCGGGGCACACGGCGGCAATCTGCTGCTGAACTGCGGCCCGACAGCGGATGGAGAGCTGCCTCCGGAATTTGTGGAGCGGGCGCTCGATATCGGCCGCTGGCTGGAGGTGCACGGCGAGGCCATCTACGGCTCGGACGGCGGCTCCATTACGGAATTCATCACCAGAGGGCGGCAGACGACGCGGGAGAACTTCCTGTATCTGATCATCCGCTTCTGGGATGGACGGCCCGTAATGAGACTGGCGGATTTGACCAGCAAAGTGAAGTCTGTAACTCTGCTGACCACCGGCCAGACGCTGGAATTCGAGCAGCGGGACGCAGAATTATTCATCACAGGCCTGCCGGCAGAAGCGCCGTCACGCCTGTTCCCGGTGATCCGCGTGGAATGTGAAGGCAAGCCCGAAGCCAATCAGTGGGGCCGGGAACGCCTGTGGGAAGGTGATCCTTCCCGGGTAGCGGAATGGGCGCGCAGCCAGCGCGGAACTTCGGTCTTCGCGGATGGTATCGAACGAGGATAACTATGTGGGTGAGCGGGAACAGAGAGGAGGACGGCGATGCTCGATACATTGATTAAGAACGGCAGAATTGTCGATGGCAGCGGAAATCCGTGGTTCATTGGAGATGTGGGTATGAGGGACGGCCGGATTGCTGCCGTAGGAATGATTGACGCAGAAGCCCGCGAGGTGATCGAAGCCGGAAGGCAGGTGATCGCCCCGGGATTCATAGACGGGCATACCCATTCGGATCTGATGATTCTGGAGCAGCCCTTCAGCGAGGTGAAGATGAGCCAGGGGGTTACAACAGAGGTTGTAGGGAACTGCGGGCTGGCTCCGGCGCCTTATCATCCGGACCGCCTGGATATGCTCCGCTCCTATGTAGAACCTGTAATCGGTGCCTCAGATGTGCCGTGGTCCTGGCGGACTGCCGGTGAATATATGGAGGTGCTGGCGTCTTCCCGGCCGGCTGAGAATCTGGCGACATATGTGGCCCATGGACCGCTGAGGATTGCCGCAATGGGCTTCGACAACCGCCCGGCAGTCCGGCAGGAAATGGCCGTCATGAAAGAACTGCTGGAGGAGGGGATGAAAGCAGGGGCGATTGGCATGTCCATCGGTCTGTTGTACTCCCCCGGCAGCTATGCCTCCAAGGAGGAGCTTGCCGAGCTCTGCTCCGTGCTGCCGCGCTATAACGGAATGCTGGCGGCGCATATCCGCGGCGAAGGCAATAATCTGATCGCCTCCGTCAAGGAGGTGCTGTGGATTGCCGAGCGCAGCGGTGTCCCGCTGCAGGTCTGCCATGTCAAGGCGGCAGGCAGGATCAACTGGGGCAAGGTGAACGAGGTGCTGGAGCTGATTGTGGATGCCCGGGCAAGAGGGCTTGATGTCGCTTGCGATGTATATCCCTACGAAGCGGGCTCAACCTCGCTGACTACCGTGCTGCCGCCGTGGGCGCTGGAAGGCGGCATAAGCGCTGTGCTTGATCGCCTGCGTGACCCGGTACAGCGCGGGCGGATCAGGGAAGAGCTTCGCCACGAGCAGACGGAGTGGGATAATCTTGTGGCCTCAACAGGCTGGCAGAGCATCTATGTCTCTGCGGCTGTTACGGCTGCGGGACAGCTGCTGGAAGGCAGGCATATTCTTGAGATCAGCCGGGAGCGGGGAGACGATCCCATTGACTGTGCGCTGGATCTGCTGCTGCAGGAAGACGGCAGAGTGTCGATTGTGTATTTTCATATGTCTCAGGCAGATGTGGACCATCTGGTAGCCTGGGAGCATTCGGTCATTATCTCCGACAGCCTGGGCTGTGTGACCGGTAAGCCGCATCCGCGCACCTACGGAACCTTCCCGCGGCTGTTCGCCAAATATGTGCGGCAGGATAAGCGCCTTACGCTGGAGCAGGCGGTACGGAAGGTAACCTCATTCCCTGCACAGCGCTTCAAGCTGGGCAAGCGCGGCCTGCTTGTGCCGGACTATCAGGCAGATATTGTGATGTTTGACCCGGATACGATTACGGACGGGGCGACTTATCTGGCGCCGACACTTGCGCCGTCAGGCATTTCACAGGTGTGGGTGAACGGTGTGCGCACCCTGTCACACGGCAAGCGCAGCGGGGAACGTCCCGGGGAGCTGATCCGGGCCGGTATCTGCAAGCATTCATGCCATCATTAATTTATAGAAGCTTAACAATCAATTTAGTAACAACATCTGAATCTAAGGAGCGAGAAGCATGGGAAATGTAGAGAAGCTGCTGGAAGAGAAGGGAATTGTACTGGGGAAGGTGCCTCCGGCTGTAGCGACTTATGTGCCTGCTAAGCAGGTGGGCAACGTCGTGTATACCTCGGGCAATGACTGCCGTATTAACGGAACACTGATGCTGACGGGTAAGGTGGGCTCCGATCTGACCGTGGAGCAGGGTTATGCCGCCGCCCGCCAGGTGGCTATCAATCTCCTGGCTGTCCTCAAGGAGCATCTGGGAGAGCTGGACCGGATTAAGCAGGTGGTGAAGATGCTGGCTTTTGTCAATTCGGCTCCGGGCTTTGTGGAGCAGCCGTATGTCATCAATGGTGCGTCGGATCTGCTCGTAGAGGTGCTGGGTGATAAAGGCAGACATGCCCGCTCAGCGATCTCGGCCAATGAGCTGCCCTTTGACACCCCGGTGGAAATCGAGCTGATTGTAGAGGTAACAGAAGCATGAGCCTCTATGGGGACTTGCCGACACCTGCCGCAATCATTGACATGGATATTCTGCAGCGCAACATTGACGGCATGGCAGGGCGGCTCAAAGCTTGCGGAATTCAGCATCGTCCGCATATCAAATCGCATAAGTCGGCAGCCATCGCTAAGCTCCAGCTGGCCGCAGGCGCGATCGGAATTACGACAGCCAAGCTGGCGGAGGCCGAAGTGTTTGCAGCTGCTGGCGTGGAATCGATTCTGATCGCTTATCCGCTGATCGGCGTCGATAAGCTGGACCGGTTCGCCGCGCTGCATATGAAGTGCGGGATGATCACCACAGCTGACAGCATCGCCGGAGCCGCCGGTCTGTCGGAGGTCGGCGTGAAGACCGGGAAGCCGGTGGAGGTACTGATCGAGATCGACGGCGGGCTGCACCGGGGAGGCCGGCAGGCAGGTGAGGATGCCTTGCAGTTTGCCCGGACCATCCAGGAGCTGCCGGGCATCCGGATCGCCGGGTTGATGGGCTATTTCGGAACGATATACCAGAATACCGGCGAAGCGGCTTTCATCGAAGCCACCCGTGAGGAAGCGGCACTGATGCTGAATACGGCAGCAATGTTCAGAGTAGCCGGGCTGCCGGTGGATGTAATCAGCACGGGATCTTCGCCCGCTGCCCTGATGTGCCGGGAGCTGGATGGGGTGACGGAGGTGCGTGCGGGGAACTATGTGTTTTTTGATGCTTCCGGTGTAGGGATGGGGCTTGCGTCTGAGGAGGATTGCGCGCTGCGCGTGATTGCCACTGTAGTAAGTACACCGTTGCCTGGGCGGGCAACCATCGATGCCGGCACCAAAAGCCTGACCAGTGACAAAGCCCACGGGCGCGACGGCTTCGGCATTATTGTCGGACATCCGCAGGTGAAGCTGGCTGCGCTGAATGAAGAGCATGGCTTCCTGCAGTTTGATCCGCTCACGGAGCCGTTTCAGATCGGGGACCGGATTGAGATTATCCCGAACCATTCCTGTGTCATTCCGAACCTCAACAATCGTGTGGCGGGTGTGCGTAAGGGCCGGTGGTCAGAATGGATTACGGTGGATGCCCGGGGCTGTATTACGTGATGGAGGGACCGCCGGTATGAAAGATGACAGAAACAACCGTACGTAAAAGGAGGCTGGCTTATCTATGGGACAGGTGGAGATCGATCCCGCAGAAATCACCCGGGTACTGCAGGAGCTGGTGGCTATTCCAAGTGTCAATCCGGCCTTTGAAGGGGGCTGCGGAGAGGCAGGTGTCGCAGATTATGTGAAGCAGTATCTGGCGGAGCATGGAATTCCGTACATGGAGCAGCTTGTAGAGCCGGGCCGCAGCAACATTATAGGGATGCTGCCGGGTCAGCATCCCGGCCCTGCACTGCTGCTGGAGGCGCATATGGATACCGTTCAGACCACCGGGATGACCATTGATCCGTTCGCCGGAACTGTGACAGACGGCAGGCTGTACGGGCGCGGCGCCTGTGATACCAAAGGTTCGCTGGCTGCGATGCTGGTCGCCGTTGCTGCGCTGAAACGCAGCGGTCTGCCGCTTCCGGTGGGCGTGCATGTGGCTGCAGTCATAGATGAGGAGTACCGCTACACCGGAGTCAGCAGGCTTGCTGCCTCAATCAGCTCCGGTGAGCTGAGTTATTGCGGAGCGGTGGTCGGGGAGCCTACCGGTCTCCACCGGGTAATCGCCCATAAGGGCTGTGTGCGGTTCTATATTGATGTGCACGGCAAGCCGGGCCACAGCTCCGAGCCGGGCAAAGGCGTCAACGCGATTGAACAGATGGCCGAGGTGATCCGCTATCTGAAGGAAGAGATAGCACCATTGTATGCCCTGCAGGAGCATCCGCTGGTCGGAGCGCCGACGCACTGCATCAGCGAGATCACCGGCGGAGCTGCGCCGAATACAATACCGGGCAGCTGCCGGATCACCATCGACCGGCGGACGGTTCCGGGCGAGGAGCCGCTGGAGGTATGGCAGGGATTCAAGGATAGACTGCAGGAGCTGAAGCAGAATGTTCCGGGTTTGAAGCTAACCGTACAGGAGCCGTTTATTATCGACTATGCGATGGAGACCTCCGGCAGTCATCCGCTGGTGCTCCAGCTGGCATCGGCAGTTACCGGTTATGCTGAAGGCCGCCATGAGCATGGGGCCGCCTATGGGACGGATGCCAGCAAGCTGGCCCGTGTCTCCGTGCCGTCGGTTGTTTTCGGACCGGGAGATATCGGTCAGGCGCATACGGACAATGAATGGGTGTCAGTGCAGGAGGTAGTCTCCGCAGCTTCGGCACTGGCTGAATTGATTCTCCATTATAGAAGGGATGGGATGTGACATGGCTATGATCAAAATCGGCATCGTAGGAGTAGGCACCATTTCTGAGCTGCACCTGAATGCCTACCGCAATAACCCGGATGTACAGATCCATGCAGTATGCGATCTGAATGAGGCGCGGGCCAAGCTGACCGCTGACAAATATGGTGCGGCCAAGATTTATACCAATTACCGGGAGATGTTCGCGGAAGCGGGGATTGATGCGGTCAGCATCTGCACCTGGAACAATACGCATGAGGAAATTGCTGTTGCCGCTGTTCAGGCCGGCATTGATGTGCTGCTGGAGAAGCCGCTGACCACCACGGTGGAATCCGCACTGCGGATAGAAGAGGCGGTGAACAGGTCAGGTCAGATTCTGCAAATCGGCTATGTACGGCGTTATGACAACAACGCTCAGCTCGTCAAGCAATTTACGGATCTTGGTGAATTTGGAGCGTTCTATTATGCACGTGCTTCCAGTATCCGCCGGATCGGGAATCCGGGGGGCTGGTTCGCTGACAGATCACGTTCCGGCGGCGGGCCTGTCATTGATATCGGCGTTCATGTTGTGGACCTCTGCTGGTATCTGATGGGCCGGCCCAAGGTGAAATCCGTCTCTGCCAACACCTATTATCAGCTTGGCAACCGGTCGAATGTGCAGCATTTGGCCGCCTACCGGGCTGCGGATTACGATGCTACTGCAAGCTCAGTGGAGGATATGGCTAATGCGCTGATCCGCTTCGAAGGCGGAGCTTCCCTGATGCTTGACGCCAGCTTCACTCTGCATGCCAAAGAGAACAAGACAACCATTCAACTCTATGGGGACAAGGGCGGGGTTGAGGTTGATCCTGTGCTGTCCTTCACCACGGAGAAGAATAATACGATTCTCAATACTACACCGCAGACTACACATCCCGGATTTCATCTGGACACCGCCTTTCAGAATGAGATTGATCATTTCATTGAATGTGTGCAGCAGCGCCGCGAGCCGCTAAGTCCGGTGTCGGACGGCGTAGAGATCATGCGCATGCTGTGCGGGATTTACGAATCGGCGGAGCTGGGGAAGGAAATTGTTTTTTGAGTGTTTGAGGAGAGGGTTTAGCTGAAGCCGGATTTTAAGATGAATTGCCCATTGCCCGGACTGACCCGGACAAAATGTTGTACGTACTACAACTTAGGTTCTTATAAAATGGGAGATTCGCAACAATTGTTGTATGAAATACAAGAATCCTCTGCAATATCCGCTCGCAGGAGCATAAATGCTGCCTTTCATACAACATTCTTTGAATAGAAGCGGAATTTTGCGGGAAATGTTGTATTTTCTGCAGGATGTAAGATTGATAACGGGATTAGAACTGGAGGAGCAGGAGCGGTAGCGCAATTGAAAACTTGCTGCGGTCATAATTTATCGTAGTCAATGACATTAAGCAAATGCTAACTAAACATAAGCGAATGCTTGCGAAGCGAGTTTAGCCGAAGCCATGACTGGAAGCAAATGCTCACTAAACTTAAGAGTTAGCTTCCGAAGCGAGTTTTGTACGAAGACATATAGCGGGTAACGCTCACAAAACTTTAGGAGTGAAGAAAATGAAGCTTGGCGTAAGCACCTACAGTTTGTATAAAGCGATTCAGAGCGGTGAGATGGATGTTCTGGGCGTCATCGAATGGACGGCAGCCGCAGGCGGGGAGCATGTTGAGCTGGTGCCGGTCGGATACGATCTGCATAAACAGGATGGTCTTGCTGAGCAAATCCGCAGCAAAGCGGCAGAATGTGGCATAGAGCTGTCCAATTATGCCGTACGCGGCAATCTGATTACAGAGAGTGAGGAGAGCTTTCATGCAGAGATTGCCCGGCTGAAGACGGAAGTGGACATGGCAGTCCGGCTTGGCGTGAAGCTGCTGCGGCATGACGCCGCTACACATCCGGATACGTCAATCCGGCATTACCGGAAGCAGTTCGCCCGGCTGACTGAAGGCTGCCGTGAGATAGCTGATTACGCGGCAGGCTTCGGCATTACCACCAGCATCGAGAACCATGGCTATCTTCTGCAGGCCAGCGACCGTGTGCTTGGACTGGTGGATGCCGTTGACCGGGAGAACTTCCGTACTACGCTGGATATTGGCAATTTCGTTGTCGTCGATGAAGACCCGCTGGCGGCAGTCCAGAAGAATGCCCCCTTTGCTTCCATGGTGCATTTCAAGGATTTCTACATACGCCCGGGGGACCGCGATCCTGGAGGCGGCTGGTTCCGCAGCGCAGCAGGACGGTATTTGCTGGGGGCTGTTGCAGGTCATGGCGATCTGGAGCTTGCGGCCATCACATCGGCTGTCAAGAACTCCGGTTACGACGGGTTTATCTCAATTGAGTTTGAAGGACGCGAAGAATGCAAAGTTGGAACACAGCTGGCCATGGAGAATGTCCGGCGGCTGTGGGAGCAGGCATAGGGCAGAGCCCAGCAACCTGCACTCTGCACAACAACAAGAAACGGGGATGGACATGAACATACTGGTATTTTACGACGAGACATTTCCTTATTCGGGTGACAGGCCATCCCGCAGCAATCTTGAAGGTCTGGAGCAATGGGCTACTATGGCGGATGCATCTGAGCTGGCAGAACGCCTCCGGGCTGGCGGCTGGGATGCACTGGTTCAGCTGCATGGGCCCTACTTTCCCAAAGCGGCCTGGAACGATATCCATGCTTACCTGCGCAGCGGCGGCGGGCTGCTGCATACCGGCGGAATTCCTTTTCGAGAGCCTGTAACTGCCGGAGTTGAAGGCTGGAAGGTGGAACGCCCGCAGGTCGCCTATCACCAGCTGCTGAACATTCATGATGCGCTGGCTGTCAGTCCCGCTCCGGTAGCCTTCTTCAAAGCTCCCTCCGAATATCCGCTGCTGGAGAACTACAAGGCGCTGTTCACGGTTAAGCCTACGTGGGGACTAACGCTGCAGCCCACGAAGACAAGTGATATCCCCGAGGAGATGGGTGCCTGCGGCCCGATGGATATGTTCATCTATCCGCTGCTGACCGGGACGGACAGCACGGGACGTGAGCGTTCCGCTCCGGTTGTTCTGCTGGAGTTATACAAGGGAGACTACGCCGGAAGCCGCTGGATTCTGATCAATCAGGAGCTGGATGAACTTTTCTGGAGCAACGGCGGGCCGGAGCTGCTGCGCAAGCTCGCAGAATATACTGCTCACGGCGTAACAGAAATATGGCTGAAGAGCAGTTTTGCCTCATACGAGCCAGGGGAGCAGGCGCTGCTGACCTTGCAGCTTCAGTCGTTGTCGCGGACTTCTGCGCCGGATGCTGTGTGGCATTTCAAGCTGGAAGTGAGCAAGGATGGAACGGATGAAGTGCTGTGGGAGGCCCGGGCGGAGCTGAACGCGGGACCGGCCGCACCGGATTTGCAGTTTGTGCGTTTGCCGGTTCCCCGGCGGCTTGAGCCGGGTCTGTACCGTGTAAGCTGCACTGCGGAATCCACGCGCGGGGAGAGGCGTGTACTTACGCAGGCCTTCTGGGGGATGGACCGGGCGCTTCTGCAGAGCGGGGAGCCGCTGAGCGCGGGCCGCGATTATTTCCGCCGGGGCGGCAAACCGGTGCCGATCGTGGGCATGACCTATATGACCTCGGATGTCTCACGAAAATTTCTGCAGCTGCCGAATGTGGACCGCTGGGAGGCGGATATGGCCGAGATGAAGCGTGCCGGAATCAATCTGATCCGCACCGGGATCTGGACCGGCTACCGGATGGTCATGTTCGCGGACGGACATGCCGCCGAAGATATCATGCGTGCGGTGGATGCCTTTGTGCTGACCGCCAAGCGGCATGAGCTGGAAGTAACGTTTACCTTCTTCTCCTTCGCGCCGGAAGCGTGGGAAGGAGAGAATCCTTATCTGGACCCGCGCTCTGTAGAGGCGCAGAAACGGTTCATTGCCTCCATCGTTTCCCGCCAGAAAGGGACTACCAATGTGCACTGGGATCTGATCAATGAGCCCTCGCTGTTTCATCCGCGCCGTGTCTTTGAAGGGCCGTACACAGCTGGCGACCGCTTCGAGCAGGCGGCATGGAGCGAATGGCTGCGCGGTAAATATGGCAACGATATCGCTGCCCTCCAGGAGCGCTGGAATATGACGCCCGGCCAGCTGCCTTCGTTCGAAGCTGCCGTTGCGCCGGACCCGAATGACACGTACTTCCAGAGTGTGGTGCAGCCGAAGAAATGGCTGCGCTGGACGGATTTTTCCCTGTTCAGCATGGATATGCATAACCGCTGGGCCTCAGAGCTGATTAGAACCATCCGCCGATCCGATCCGTCGCACCTGGCGACGGTGGGCCAGGATGAGGGCATCTGCTCGCAGCGGCCTTCTCCATTCTTTTATGCAGAGACTGTGGATTATACAACGGTTCATACCTGGTGGCAGATGGATCACCTCGGTTGGGACGGGATCTTCACCAAGACGCCGGATAAGCCGAATCTCATTCAGGAGACCGGCATTATGCATGTCCAGCGTCCGGACGGGATCGCCAAACGCACGGAAGAGGAGCTGCGCAACATCCTGGAACGCAAATATGCCTATTCCTTCTCGACGGGCGGTGCGGGTGCGGTGCAGTGGATCTGGAACACCAATTACTTCATGAACAACGCCAATGAGTCTAATATCGGTGCCCTGCGTGCCGATGGAACCCAGAAGCCGGAAGCGGATGTCTCCTATGATTTCGGCAGCTTTATGGCGGAGATCGGCGGGCTGTTCGAGTCGCGGGAGCTGGAAGAGATTGCGGTGATCTATCCGTTCTCGAATGATTTCTCGAACCGCAAGCTGGCCTTCGAGGCTACGACCCAGGCCGTGCGGGTATTGGCGTTCGGAATGAACGTGCACCCGCGCGGAATTGGCGAATATCATCTGGAGGCGCTGGAGCGCCATCCTGCCAAGCTGATTATTGTGCCAAGTGCGCATAACTTCGCGGATGAAGCCTTCAGACAACTGCTGGAGCTGGCCCGGCAGGGAAGTACGGTGCTATGGAGCGGGCCGCTGCAGCTGGATGAGCATTGGGGACCGGCCGGGGATCGTCTGCGTGAAGAGCTTGGCAGGCTTGAGCAAGGCAATATCCTGCGCGAGGAAATGCTGAAGCTGGGAGAGGAGCGTTTCCCTGTAGCTTTTGGCCAGAAGAAAATCGGCAATCTGGCAGTGGAACGGCCCGCCGGAAGCAGAGGGGAACTGGGAATGCTGGAGGTAGCCATCGGAGCCGGCAGGTTCATGTATTGTCCGCTGCCCGTGGAGCTGAATGAACGCTGGGAGCCGATCCAGGCGCTATACGCATCAGCGGTCAAGACGGCTGGAGTACAGCCTGAGCTGCACTGGCTTCAAGGAGGAGAGCTGCCGGGCGTTTACGGGCGCAAGCTGGCTTTTGCAGGAGGCAGCCTGTATATCTTCGTATCCGAATATGGCAGTGATGCCGGGATTACTGTACGCGATCCGCAGCACGGTGCGGAGTATACCTTCACATTGGAGCAGGAGCGGACCGTGATGTTCGCCGCCGGTCTTGATGGACAGCTGTTGTCGGTCTACCGCCCGCAGCAGGTACAGATCCAAGTGAAGCTGCAATAACCATACATGTGAAGAATGAAGGGGAGGGTGAGCAAGAATGGGGTTGTCCAATAAAATCGGTGTGATCGCCGACAGCTTCGGCCGGGATCTGCGCAGCAATCTGCAGACCGCCAGGGACATTGGCGCAGAAGGTGTACAGCTCTGGGCGATCCAGGGCGAAATGGACCCGGCCAAGCTGATGTTGCAGGACCGGAAGGCTATTAAGGCTTATCTGGCGGAGCTTAATCTTGAGCTGTCAGCGCTGTGTGCGGATTACGGCGGTCAGGGATTTAAGAATCCGGCCGAGAATGGCTGGAAAATCAGCAAGTCGAAGCTGGCGCTCGACCTTGCGCTTGATCTGGACTGCCGCATCGTTACGACACATATAGGGATTGTGCCGGAAGATCCCGGCGACCCGGAATATGCCATTCTGCAGGAGGCCTGCAATGAGCTGGCTGTATATGCTTCCGCACGCGGCGGCTACTTCGCCATCGAGACGGGACCGGAGCCTGCGGCCAGATTGAAATCCTTCCTGGATTCGCTGAATACCCATGGGATGTCTGTGAACTTTGACCCGGCGAATATGGTCATGGTGACCGGAGATGATCCCGTCCAGGGAGTGTATACTTTGCGTGACTATATCGTGCACACTCATGTCAAAGACGGCGTGAGACTGCGCGAGGTCGATCCGTATGATGTGTATGGCGTGCTGGATCATGAGCGGATTGCGGTAATGGGCGAGGGCGGAGCAGGCTTCCGGGAGGTTCCTCCGGGCGAAGGGAGCGTTGATTTCCCGGCTTATTTCACCGCCCTTCAGGATATCGGCTATAAAGGGTATCTGACCGTGGAAAGAGAAGTCGGCGACCGACCTGAAGACGATATCGCCGCAGCTGTGAAATTCATCGGGCAGTTCCGGTAAGTTAGGCGGACGAGAAAAGCGTGATATGCGAGGAAGGAGAGATCTGCACTATGGATTACAAAAATGCTTCATTACCGGTTGACAAGCGTGTAGCCGATCTCCTCTGCCGCATGACAATGGAGGAGAAGATCGGGCAGCTGATCCAGCCTTTCGGATGGAAAAGCTACGTCAAACAGGAGGACGGCACCGTTGCCATAACGGAAGAATTCATGTTGATGATGGAAGCGGGCGGGATCGGCTCGCTGTACGGGACACTCCGCGCCGATCCCTGGACTGGTGTAACGCTGGAGAATGGCCTCTCTCCCGAAGAAGGGGCCGAGGCAGTGAATGTGCTCCAGCGGTATGCGCTGGAGCACACCAGGCTGGGCATTCCCATCCTGTTCGGCGAGGAATGCTCGCATGGGCACATGGCGGTCGGAGCCACGGTGTTCCCGGTTCCCCTTCTAGTGGGCAGCGCGTGGAACCCGGAGCTGTATGAGGAGATGTGCCGTGCAGTTGCGGTGGAAACGCGCAGCCAGGGTGGAGCTGTAACCTATTCTCCGGTGCTGGATGTCGTCCGCGATCCGCGCTGGGGACGGACCGAGGAGACCTACGGTGAAGATCCGTACCTGGCTGGTGTACTGGCTGTTGCTGCAGTGAAGGGACTGCAGGGCCAGTCGCTGGATTCAGTGGACAGCATTGCGGCTACACTGAAGCATTTTACCGGATACGGCAGCCCGGAGGGAGGACGCAACGGAGCTCCGGCACATCTGGGCCTGCGGGAGCTGCATGAGACCGATCTCTACCCGTTCCGCAAAGCGGTGGAGGCCGGAGCTTCTTCCATAATGCCTGCCTATAATGAAATCGACGGTGTGCCCTGCACCTCAAACCGCTACCTACTGGAGGATGTGCTGCGGCAGGAGTGGGGATTTGACGGGCTCGTGATCACCGACTGCGGCGCAATTGACATGCTGCAAAGCGGTCACAATACAGCTGCGACCGGGGAAGAGGCGGTAGCGGCGGCGGTCAAGGCCGGAGTGGATATGGAAATGTCAGGCGGGATGTTCCGGGGGCATCTGGCGCCGGCGCTTGAGCAGAACGCTGTAGCGGCAGCGGAGCTGGATCTGGCGGTCAGCCGGGTGCTTACGCTGAAGTTCCGGCTCGGTTTGTTCGAGCGTCCATTCGCTGATCCCGCACGGGCCAAGGAGGTTATTGGCAGTAAGGCACATAAGCAGCTGGCCCGGCGGATGGCGGAGGAAGGAATCATTCTGCTGAAAAATAACAGCCGGACCCTGCCGCTCAGCAAGGACATCGGCAGCCTTGCCGTCATCGGGCCTAATGCCCATTCGCCCTATAACCAGCTGGGCGATTATACCTCCCCCCAGCCGGAGGGGCAGATCGTGACCGTGCTGGAAGGAATCCGCAGGCAGCTTAAGCCTGAGCGGGTACACTACGCGCCGGGCTGCCGGATCAAAGACGGCTCGCGGGAGGGATTTTCGCGTGCGCTGGAGGCTGCCGCACAGGCGGATGCCACCGTGCTGGTCATCGGCGGTTCAAGCGCCCGCGATTTCGGCGGCGGAACTATCGATTTGCGCACCGGGGCCTCCCTCGTAACGGATCATGTCTGGAGTGACATGGACTGCGGGGAAGGCATAGACCGTTCTACACTCCATCTGCTCGGTGTCCAGCTGGAGCTTGCCCGGGAACTCCGCAAGCTGGGTAAGCCGCTGATTGTAGTCTACATCAATGGCAGGCCGGTCACGGAGCCGTGGATGGATGAGCAGGCCGATGCCATTCTGGAAGCCTGGTATCCCGGACAGGAGGGCGGAAACGCCATTGCTGATATCCTGTTCGGAGAAGTGAACCCGTCCGGACGTCTGCCGCTGACCCTGCCGAAGCATGTCGGCCAGCTGCCGCTGAATTATAATTCGCGCAGGACACGGGGCAAGCGGTATCTGGAGTCCGATCTGTCGCCGCAGTATCCGTTCGGCTTCGGGCTTAGCTATACGGAGTTTGAGTACAGCGGCCTGTGGATTGAACCCGGAGTTATCGGACCGGATGAAGAAGCGCTGGTGCATGTTGACGTGAGTAACGTGGGGAGTCTTGCCGGGGCAGAAGTTGTCCAGCTCTATGTGTCAGATCTTGCAGCTTCGGTTACCCGCCCCGAGCTGGCGCTCAAAGGCTTCAGCAAAATCCGGCTTCAGCCCGGAGAGCGCAGGACGGTTACATTTCCGCTGAACCGGGAGCATCTGGAGCTGGTTGGCATGGATCTGCGGCGAGTTGTTGAGCCTGGCGAATTCATGGTGCGGGTAGGCTCGCACTCGGCTTCTACGGTCAGCTGCAGCCTGACCGTCCGGGAAAGCGGGGTGCAGTAAATTTGGACTCTTTTAAATTGCCGTCTGTAACAATGCCTGCTTTGAAGCTGCCGCAATCTGTGCAGGCGGTTCTGAAGGAAGCGGAACAGAAGCTCGGTCACCGTCCTAGACTCTTGAAGCAATTTCTTAATTGTTTTCCGAACACGCTGGAAACGACCACGAAGCTAATGGAGGATGGAACGACCTTTGTCATCACCGGGGATATCCCGGCGATGTGGCTGCGCGATTCGGTGGAGCAGATGATGCATTACACTCCGCTCCTTGCAGACGATCAGGATTTGCAGCGGATGGTGAGCGGGCTGATCCGCCGTCATGTTCATTGTGCCGGCATTGATCTGTATGCGAATGCTTTCAATGAAGCTGCCAATGACTGGCACTGGAATGCGGGAGACGAGACGGAGATGTCACCATGGGTCTGGGAGCGCAAATTCGAGCTGGACTCCTCATGCTTCACGATCCGCCTGGCATATGCCTATTGGAAGGAGACCGGGAAGGCGGATATATTTGACGCGGGCTTCAAAGAGATGCTGCTGGGGATCATGAGGCTGTGGAAAACCGAGCAGCGCCATCAGGAGCAATCTGCCTACAGCTTCAGCCGCAGCAATTGTCCCTTCCATGATACGCTGCGCAGCGGCGGACGCGGCATGCCGGTCAATTATACCGGCATGATCTGGTCAGGCTTCCGGCCCAGTGATGACGCCTGCGATTTCCACTACCATATCCCATCCTACATGTTCGCTGCCGTCTCGCTCAGCCAGATGCAGGAGATCGCAAGCTTAGTCTTCCGTGACAGCAGGATGGCTGCTGAAATGGCTGAGCTTGAAGGGGAGATCAGGCACGGAATTGAGCTATACGGCAAATACCGTCATCCTGAGTTTGGCGTTATTTATGCCTACGAGACGGATGGCTACGGTAATTACAGTCTGATGGACGACGCCGGAACACCGGGACTGCTGTCCATTCCATACCTGGGCTATGCCAGCAGCGATGATGAAATTTACCGCAATACCCGGCGGTTTATTCTCAGCAAGCATA
Organism: Paenibacillus phytohabitans; assembly: GCF_013141775.1. Taxonomy (GTDB): domain Bacteria; phylum Bacillota; class Bacilli; order Paenibacillales; family Paenibacillaceae; genus Paenibacillus_AQ; species Paenibacillus_AQ phytohabitans. The sequence goes on along the minus strand of NZ_WHOB01000059.1, from coordinate 207,931 downwards.
ATCCCTTCTATTATGAGGGAGCGGCTGCCCGGGGAATCGGCAGTCCGCATACGCCGGAGGGATACATCTGGCCCATGGCCTTGTCCATGCAGGGCCTGACTGCATCGACAGATGCAGAGATGCTGGAGATGATCGCGCTGCTGGAAGCTACGGATGCCGGAACCGGCTATATGCATGAAGGGTTTCTGGCGGATGATCCTTCGGTCTATACCCGGCCATGGTTCGCCTGGTCGAATAGCCTGTTCGCCGGGCTGGTTCATCAGGCGCTGAAGAAGAATCTGCTGTGAATAACAGCAGTACGTTTCTGCGTAAGAACAGCGGCGCACCCAATTGTGAATGGGAAGTGCCGCTGTTTTTGTGTGTTTATCTGCCGGGGTCAGCACGGTGATATCCCGATTACATTACCGCCGCAGGGTCCTCTCGCGCCCTGAGCCGATTTTAGTTCAGGCGAAACTTGCACAACGCACAACATACAACAATCCACCCAGTTAAGGCACCTATCTGGCGGAAATCTTGCACAGAATACAACAATCCGTGCCGCTGAGGCCCTCATCTGGCGGAAATCTTGCACAGAATACAACAAACCGTGCCGCTGAGGCCCTCATCTGGCTGAAATCTTGCACAGAATACAACAATCCGTGCTGCTGAGGCCCTCATCTGGCGGAAATCTTGCATATTGTACAACACTCCATGCTTCGAGGCAGCGTTCTGCCAGTAATCCTGCAACTAGACTTTCATCTCTACCGCCTCTAGTACGCGCGCTCTACAAGCCTACAGATACTGTGTTGGACTCATTCTGAGCAGGCTGCCCTTGGAGCAACGTTCGTTGTGAAATTAAATGTAGCGATAAACGGTTCCATTCACCTCATCGAACGTTTGGAATATTCGAACGTATGCGAAAAACCGAATACAATGAGCCGCAGATAGGGTTAAGGAGCCAAATGTATTCGAAAAACCGAATACAATGAGCCGCAGATAGGGTTAAGGAGCCAAATGTATTCGAAAAACCGAATACAATGAGCCGCAGATAGGGTTAACGAGCCAAATGTATTCGAAAAATCAAATACAATGAGCCGCAGATAGGGTTAACGAGCCGAATGTGTGCGAAAAATCGAATACATTTCCTCCTATAGAGAAAGATACTGCCAACATATACCGTACTACCGGCATATCAATCCGCACCACCCGCGCATCTAACTATGCTACCACCGATCAGTCCAGGCCACCGCCGCTTCTATCCCCCGGCTCCTCCTCAATCAACAAGCAAGCTTCATCTTCCACGCGAATCAAGCCGCTCTTCCCCTCCTTCCCGGCATGCGCTTCAACCACAACCGCTTATTGAGCAGACCGCAGAGCCGTGATAAGATGGGCAGTACGGCTGATAGAGTAAGTATATATAGAGAGTGGGAGAGTTAGAGATGAGTAGCAGCAATACAACCCGGATGATTATTGATTGTGATACAGGAATAGACGATGCTTTGGCTATTCTTTATGCCCTCCGCACACCGGATGTGGTAGTTGAGGGGATAACGACGGTGTTTGGCAATATTGATGTGCAGCAGGCGGCGGATAATACGCTGCGGCTGCTTGCACTCGCAGATCCCGGATACGACATCCCGGTAGCGCTTGGAGCGTCCAAGGCACTGGTGCGCGAACTGACAGGCTTCTCGACCCATGTGCATGGGGAGAATGGGATTGGCGGCGTTCAGCTGCCCCCTTCCCGGCAAGTGCCGGTGCAAGAGACGGCGGCGGAGTTCATTGTGCGGATGGCGGATGAGAACCCGGGTGAGATTGTGCTGGTAACGCTCGGACGGCTGACCAATCTGTCGCTCGCTCTGGATTTGGACCCGCAGTTGACCTCCAAGCTGAAGAAGGTAGTGGTCATGGGCGGCACGGTCTTTAAGCCGGGCAATGTGACTCCGGTAGCCGAAGCCAATCTGTGGGGCGACCCGGAAGCGGCTGACCGTGTATTCACCTCTGGGCTGCCAGTGCTGATGATCGGGCTGGACGTTACACTGCAGACACGGATTACCTCAGAGCATCTTGAGCTGCTGAAGCGCCATGGACGCGAAGAGAACAAGTCCATCATAGACTTCATGGAGGAGTCACTCGAATACTATTTCAAATTTTACCGGGAAGCCAACTATCTGATCAATAGTGCGCCGCTGCATGATCCGCTGGCCCTCATGGCTGCGCTGCAGCCGGATCTGGTGACTACGCGCCGGATGAAGGTTCGCGTGGAGCATCAGGGAGAGTTCACCTCAGGTATGGTCGTGGCAGATTTGCGGCCGCAGCCGAAGGTCGGACATTTCATCGAAGTGGCGGTGGATGTGGAGGCTGAACGGGCGGTTGGCGTCTTTTTGAGCGCGTTTATGTGAGTGTGAAGTAAGTGGAATGGAATTATGCATCAGCTACCCTACTTCAATAGCAGACAATTGAATCTCCCAATAGTTACAATCTCTTAATTTGCTATAATTTCCTGGTTTGGTAAAATGGTAGGGGATGTAAGATTGAGAGATTCATAATCTATCTATAAGAGAATGGGGAACTTATTAATGAAGCATCTGGCTAAAATAGTATTATGCGCAGCGATCTCACTGGGTAGCTACTCGGCACTCCCTGCAAGTGCTGCACAGGCGGCACCAGGCGGTGTCAGTATTCTGCTGGACGGCTATCCGCTGCCCTTTCCGGTAGAACCGGTAGTCATGAGCGGAACGACAATGGTACCTTTCCGGGCGATTTCTGAGGCACTGGGCATTGGGGTGGAATGGAACCAGGCAGCCCGCCAGATTACCGCGACGCAGAAGTCCGCTGCTGAAGCAGCTCCGGCAAAAGTTATCCTGACCCTGGGCAGTAAAAATGCATCCGTGAACGGAACCGTAGTGAAGCTTGATGTAGCGCCGCAGAATATCCGCGGGACGACGATGATTCCGCTCAAGTTCTTCAGCCAGCAGTTTGGAGCGGTTGCTTCCTGGAACCAGGCTTCCAAGACCGTATCCATTACATCGCCCAAGCGGGATCTGTACACTTTAGGATTCTATGCTCAGAAGGCCTACAGCGAAGTGTCGCTGATTCCAAGCTTTGATGCGGTAGCCTTTGGCTGGAGCCGGATTGACCCTGTCGGTCAATTCACTACAACCGGTAAGGATTTCTGGTGGCCGGAGGCTGCAGGAGAGGTGACGCCGGAATCCATTGTCCAGAATGCAGCAGCGGGAGGTACAGCCCCGTATCTGATGGTCTACTCCAGTGACTCAGCTCTGGAACTAAGCAAGAATCTGGAGGACCCGCAGCTGCAGCAGCAGACCATCGCCAGCATCGTGGACCTGGCCTCGCAGAAGGGATTTCAGGGTATAGGACTGGATCTGGAAGGACTGGGCTTGACCGGAGATAAGGCGCTTGTGCAGAGCCAGTATAATGCTTTTGTCAAAAATCTCTCCGTGGCCGCACGCGCGGCCAGTCTGAAGCTGACGGTGATTCTGCATCCGCTCAACAGCTCCTACAAAGGCTATGATTACAAGACTCTGGCTTCGCTCGCTGACGATCTGGTCATTATGGCCTATGCCTACGAGGGCGAGAAGGGGCCGGAGCCGATGGACAAAGTGGATGAAGGTATCCGGCTAGCCCTGCAGCAGGTCAGCAAAGACAAGCTGATTCTCGGCATTTCAGTATTCAGCGAGAATGATTCCTCCGTCAACGCGAAGATTGGCCTGGCCAAACGTTACGGCCTCAAAGGAATTGCCATCTGGCGTCTGGGTCTCATTGGCCAGCCGGTGTTCAGCAGAATGGGCGAATCGGTAGAATGGTAGCAGCAGGTGCTGCAAGTAATTATACAAGGATAGCTATAATTAAATCTGGCTGAAGAGAGACTGCCGTATGGTGATATTGACCACGCGGCAGTCTTTTTGATGAATATATAATTGTATATTTTCATTTATATGAGTCCTCCCCATGCTTCTGTTTGTTATGCAGCCCCCTTGCATACTCAGCTTGGCGATATCAAATGTCACATTAACCTGACGGGCAAACCTGTATAATTTTAAAGGTTGACCTTTAAATTGACGATTCTAAATATAGGAGGACTATAGAGCATGAGTACGAAATACAAAGCACTGGAACTGGATAAACCGATGACTTATGAGCTGGAGGGGCTGGAAGTCGGGGTCACCTCGAACTGCAATTTCCGCTGCGATTACTGCTGCGCTTACAATAGAAATGATGGACAGAGCATTAACGGCAAGGAGGTTATCCGCATTCTGGAGGAGCTGCCTAATCTGAAGCGTGTGCGCCTCTCGGGCGGTGAGGTGACGCTGAAGTTCCAGGACTGCGTGGACATTGTGGCTTACTGCACCTCCCGCGGGATTCAGACCCAGCTGAACTCGAACGGCAGCCTGCTGAATGAAGAGCGGATCGGGCAGCTGGTGGATGCAGGACTGACTACGATACATATATCCTTCAATTTCACTACTGCCGAAGCATTCTCTGCTTACTACAATATCCACACAAGCGTTTATAACAAGATCAGAGAGAACATCACCATGTTCGCCAAAACAAATGTAAATGTGGTGCTGGAAACGCTGCTGTTCAACGAAACACAGGATAATATGCGCGAGATCAGCGATCATGTCTATTCCATGGGTGTAAGAACGCATGAGATCCAGAACAGCATTATTATGGGGCATACCGGCTGGAAAGCGATCGCGGCCCGGGAACAGCTGAAGAATGCCGTGAACGAGCTGATTGCCCGTAAACCGGCGGATACCACCCTCTATTTCACATGTATGGACCGGTTCATGGAGGCTATGGGGTTCGAGGAACAGCCGGGTGTCTACTTCCCGCACTGCATTGAGGGCATGAAGCAGCTTCACCTGCACGGCAATGGCGATATTCTGATCTCCGAGCTATGCCACCCGGTTATTATCGGCAATATTTACAGCGGCACCTCGCTGAAGGATCTGTACAGCAACATGCCTGCACCGCTCGAAAAGTATCTGGAGAAGCGGCCTTGCCCGGCGCTTGATGCGCTTTTCCCGCAAGGGGTATAGTCCGGACGCAGCAGCAGAAGAGCTTATGAGCCGATATTGATATAACGCATTATATCAGGCAGGATTGCAGCCCAACCGCTGTGGTCCTGCTTTTTGCTGGGAATGACTTTGAATGACAGGTATTTCTGACTTTATTTCAACTATGAATGAAAACTTTCATGTATAATCATCAGCATGAGCTGTATAACAATGCAGAAACCTTCTGCTTCATTACTATAGAAATAGAGATAACACATATGGACTGGGAGGATTTCATCATGATTTACGGGTTTTTACTATTGCTGCTGGCCTGCTGCTTCCAAGGCAGCTTCGGGCTGGGGATGAAGAAATACCAGCCGTTCTCCTGGGAAGCGTTCTGGACGATTTTCTCGCTGGTAGGGATATTAATTATTCCGGTAGTCTGGACATGGATTGAAGTGCCCAACTTCTTCAGCTATATCCGGCAGACGCCTGCTGATGTGCTGTGGACGGCTTCCTTCTGCGGTTTCCTGTGGGGCATCAGCTCAATTATGTTCGGTAAGGCTATTGATTCCATCGGTGTCTCGCTGACCTATGGTGTTAACATGGGGATATCGGCATCGCTGGGTTCGCTGATTCCGCTGTTCATCTTCGGTAATATCCCGGCGGCTGGCTCATTTACGGTACTGCTGACCGGCACAGCAATTATGCTGGCGGGTGTTGCCGTGATTACCAAGGCCGGCCTGCTCAAAGAAAAGATCATCACCGCTTCCGGCCAAGGGACAAGCTCCGGCAGCAACCTGACCAAAGGCCTGATTATCGCTTCAGCTGCCGGGCTAGGCTCTGCTGCGATGAATATCGGCTTCTCCTATGCGAGTCAGGCGGCGGATATTGCCGTTGCCGATGGAACAGCCAGGATTAGCGCCAATCTTATTTCCTGGGTAATTACGCTGTCCGGCGGCTTCATCGCTAACTTCGCGTATGCTTTTATCCTGTTAATCAAGAACCGGACCTATAAGGATTATTTCGCCAAAGGTGCAGGCCCGGCCTACGGCAAGGCGCTGTTAACCGCTGCAGTCTGGTTCCTGGCACTCGGTGTCTATGCCAAGGCAACCGCATTACTCGGTCCGCTAGGCTCTGTCGTGGGCTGGCTTGCCTTCAACGGATTGTCGCTGATCATCAGCAATGCCTGGGGACTTAAGGACGGAGAGTGGAAAGGGTTCGCTGCTCCCAAGAAGCTGCTGCTGTGGGGGAATATAATATTGATTCTGTCCTGGATTGTGGTGGGGATCGCCAACAGCATGGCGTAGGATATTCCGCAAATTGGCAATTTTCCACTCTTCCGGGCGGCTTGGTTCTGTTATGATTTCATTAGAGGTGTTAACCAAGACCAAGAAATCTGCAGAGAAGGAATGTGTGACCCGCCATACATAGAGGGATACAACATGCTTAGTGCAATAAGACGCGGATTAATATCTTCCAATGTTGTGCTTGAGAAAATCATGCCGCTGCTCACACCTACAGCCATTGTGGTTGGTGTGCTTAACGAGGCGGCGCTGCTGCCGTTTACCTGGCTGGTGCCGTGGATTTTTGCTTTTATGACGCTGATCGGCAGTCTGAAATCTAATTTCCGTGACTTGCTGGCAGTGTTGGCTAAACCGCAGAAGCTGATCATCCTGCTGATTATTCTGCATATTGTGATGCCGCTGATCGGCTGGCTGGCAGCGATGGCCTTTTTCCCGGGAGATCCGTATACAGTTACAGGGTATGTGCTGCTGTTCGCCATTCCGACCGGTGTGGTCAGTGTGGTCTGGGTGTCGATGCATGGCGGGAATGTTGCTCTTACGCTGGCGCTGATCCTGATCGATACACTGCTCTCTCCGCTGGTTGTACCCGGCACGTTGTATCTGCTGATGGGGGCGAGTGTGCAGATTGAGATTGGGGAGATGATGCGGGGCCTGCTCTACATGGTGGTGCTGCCGTCCGTAGCGGGGATGCTGCTCAATCAGTTCAGCAAAGGCAAGGTTACGGCAGTCTGCGGACCGCCGCTGGCGCCGTTTGTCAAAGTAGGCCTGTTCATCGTTGTGTCGATCAATGGCGCTAGCATTGCCCGTTATCTGAAGCATCCGGATGGCAAGCTGGTCCTGATTATTGCCGTTACCTTCGTCACAGTCTTACTGGGTTATGTCATCGGTGCTGTAGTCTCACGCCGTTTCCGCTGGGATTATGAGAATACTGTTGCCGTTCAGTTCAACTCCGGTATGCGCAATCTGAGTGCAGGTGCGGTACTGGCAGTGAAATACTTTCCGCCAGCCGTTGCCCTGCCCGTGATTTCAGGTATGCTGTTCCAGCAGATTCTGGCTGCCTGCTCCGGCATGTTCATCCGCAGCCGGGCCAAACGTCTGTTGCAGGCCGGACTGAAGGCGGAATCCCTGGGAGGGCCAAAGGTCACTCCTGCCGAGGGTCGCATTTCGTTATAAACGTTACCTGGAATCCCGCAATTCCTCCTTGTTCGGTACCGCTGTAAGCGGCTGGGGGACTTGCGGGTTTTTCGGGCTGAAAAGAAATAAAAATAGTTATATTTCACTATGATTCGACAAAATGCGATATTATTTCCGAAAATTCGTCTAGGAATATTAATTATTTCTGTGGGAAATCCGATAGTAATTGTAATAAATGTTACAGTTTTTAGCTGTTTAGGTACTAGTGGATTAGATAAAGGCGGAAGGGTGTAGAAAACTATGAAGATTCGTATGAAGCTATCGGTTATGATGATTGTCGTTACACTAATTTCTACAGCATTAATGGGGATTTTTACGTACACCAAGTCCACTGGCACCATCTTGAATCTGACTGAATCTTCTATGGCACAAGTAAACACTAACAAAGCGCAGACTATTGCGGCAATGATCGATAAAGAGAAGCGGAGCATGCAGCTCGTTGCAGGTGAAAGCGAAATCGCGGAACTGCTGCTTCAAGCCGGGAACGGCGAACTTACTACCGGAGATGCACTGCAGAATGAAGTGAATGTGAAGCTTCAGGGCTTAGTCAAGGATGCTGGCAACCTTGAGCATATGTTTGTAGTTGATATGAAGGGAGTTGCGGTTGCAGACAGTGATACCAAGCTGGTTGGCACCGATTTCAGCGAAAGAAACTACACGAAGAATGTATTCAAGACAGGTGAAGCTGTCGTCAGTGAGACCTTGAAATCCAAATCCACCGGAGCTTATGTATTGGCCTTTGTTCATCCTGTAAAGAGCGGGGGCAAGATGATAGGTTTCGTCGCTTCGGCGGTTAATGCGAACAGTATTATTAAGTATCTGGCCGATGCGAAGGTGACCAATGCACCTTCATCTTACGCCTATCTGGTGGACGAAACCGGCAATATCCTCTACCATCCGGATGAGACGAAGATCGGTTCCGTGGTTGAGAATGCAGCGATCAAAGCTGTTGTGGAGCGTGTGAAGGTGGGCGAGACCGTACCGGATGGAACGGTGCAGTACACGTATGAAGGCGCGGAGAAAAAAGCGGCGTTCACCGTTCTCCCGGAGACTCACTGGACCCTGGTACTGACCGGAGATCTGGAGGAGATCATGCTGCCTGTACAGAAAATGACGAATTTTATTATTCTACTCGGAGTGGGCAGCCTGCTGCTTACGCTGTTGATTGGGGTTACTGTAGCTACCCGTATCTCCTCACCGATTATCAAGCTTACCCAGCTTATTAACCGCACCGCGGAGCTGGATCTGAAGTATGACAACCAGTATGAATACCTCACCAAAAATAAAGATGAGACAGGCACCATTGCCAAGGCAATGTTCCATACCCGCGCCGTTCTGCGTGAGATGGCCGGAAGCCTGATCTCGATTTCCTCGAAAGTGCTGGATAATGCGGAGATGCTGGAGAAGCTGTCCATCGACGTCAGAGAGAATGCGCATGATAATTCAGCCACTACGGAGCAGCTGTCGGCAGGAATGGAAGAAACGGCGGCATCTACCCAGGAGATGACGGCAGCGATTCATGAGATTGAGAACAATGTCAGAATGATCTCCACCCGGGTAAAAGAAGGCTCCGGTGTATCCGGCCAGATTACGGAGCGTGCATTGGCGCTTCAGCATGATGCGGTCACATCCACCGAGAATGCCAAACAGATCTACGGCTCGGTCCGTGGTGAGATGCAGAAAGCTATAGAGCAATCGGGAGCCATCAACGAGATCAATGTGCTGGCGGATACGATTCTCTCCATTACAAGCCAGACGAATCTGCTGGCCCTCAATGCTGCAATTGAAGCTGCACGGGCAGGGGATGCGGGCCGTGGATTCGCTGTTGTAGCGGGTGAAATCCGCAAGCTGGCCGAGAAGTCGTCGGAGACTGCGGCAGGCATCCAGGGCGTCGTCAAGAATGTCTACAGCTCCGTAGAGCAGATGATCGAGCATTCCGAAGCGATGCTGACGTTCATTGACCAGAATGTGCTGGGCGATTATGAGCGGCTGACCGAGGTCAGCCAGCAGTATAACAGCGATGCTTCCACGATTAACGAGCTGATGAACCAGTTCGAGGAGGCAGCCGATCACCTGAACGAAACGGTATCCAGCATCGCCATCGCCGTCAATGAAGTGGCGGCTACCGTGAACGAGGGCGCGATTGGTGTGCAGGATATCGCCGAGAAGACGGCGGATATTGTGGAGAAGACCTTCCATGAGGCCACCATGGCTGATGAGAATACGCAGAGCGCCAAGGAGATGCAGGTCCTGGTAGAGAAGTTCAAAATCTAAGCCGGTTTCAGCAGATTTTTACCCGCGCTTCATCTGATTTTAAGCTTCGGGGTATATATTAATCACATAACCCCCCTTTAATATAACTTAGACCCCGCCGGACGCTGGCGGGGTCCCTTTTTTTGTTGGTGCCGCGCATCCGTTAAGATTGAAATTCGTATCCCGCTTAAACAGCGGAGAGGACGGACTGACCTGCGGAAAATCGTTAGCGTTCACCTTGGTCTTCCGATTTCCACCGCTAAGGGAAACGAAAAAAAATCTTACGAGCACAGCGATTGGTACGACGGGCCGTTCGCACAGCGTCCACCCAAGTGCTCACGTTGATCCTACAAAGAAACAATCTGTCAGAAATGTCCCAAAGCTATTAATAGTTAATCGAGGCACCGCTCATCGTATACGCAGGATTCAGGAGTTTTTTGCAGGAAAATTGAGGTTCGAGTATGCTATATTAATTATAATCCAAGTCAGATAATGGAAGGAGGACGCTTCATGAGAAGATTAATGCTCAGCTCTACGCAAAGTCTATGGACGACATGGCAGTGGTTGTTGTGTAGAGCTGATAGCAAGTCTCCGCTGCAACGATTTGCCGCATAAAATGGTCTGTTCTATAGACTTTGCTGCCTTTACAAGTTCACTACTTTAAAGGAGCGGAGCTATATGAAATATGTAAATGCAGATCTGGTATTACCGCAGCAGTTGCTGCAGGAAGTACAGAAATATATGCAGGGCGGGATGCTCTACATCCGCAAGCCCGAGGGACAACGGAAACGGTGGGGGGAGAACTCAGGCGGCAGAACCTATCTGACGGCCCGGAACCAGTCCATTCGTGACCATTATGCCGGAGGCTTAAGCGTAACCGAGCTTGCCGAGCAATTTTGCCTGTCGGGTGACAGCATCAAGAAGATTGTATATGGAAGCAAGCAGATATGAGCAGCACTTATATTGAAATGAGAGAAGGAGTCGAACAGGACTCTTTCTTTTTTTGTGCAAAAAATGAATTGCAGCTGTTTATTATCTATGTCCTTCCGGTGAGCCGCCCATATAATTACAGACATACATATGCGGGAGGCAGGAAGATGACGGAACATAGTTTATGGAGCGGAATTACGGGTGAGCCCTCTCGGTCCCTCTGGAGATCGGGCAGGAATATAGCACTCAGGGCATTGGCAGAGTATGATCTGGAATGGAACAGGATTGAGCTTATCGGGATGTCGGATAGCGTCACCTTCCGGATTGAGACAGAAGATTCCGGCAGCTTTCTGCTGCGGATTCATGGTGAGCGCTTCAGCCGGGAGGAGATCCTGTCGGAGCTGGAATGGACCCGGTATCTCAATCAGACGGCGGGCTTTGTGGTCCCGCAAGGATTGGCCAGTTCCGGCGGCGGCTATATCCTGGAGACTGGAAGCGAAGAGCGGCAGCTTGCCTGGGTAACGGTGATGCACTGGGTGGAAGGTGAGTTTGTAGAGGGCAATCTGCCGGATGATCATATCTTCAGGATGGGGAAAATGCTTGCCGGTATGCACGAAGCGGGTACACCGTTCGTTCCGTCTGCCGGCTTCACTCGTCCGGTATGGGGAGCAGCCAGCTTCAAGCTGGAGTGGAGCAAGCTGGAGGAGCATCACGCGGTAATGGTAACGGAGGAACAATGGAAGCTCTATCAGGCTGCTGCCGCAAAAATACGGACTGATCTCGAAGCCATCCAGCCTGACTCCAGCAGCTACGGTTTGATTCACGGAGATTTACATAGCGGAAATGTTGTTTTTGACCAAGGCGAGCCGCGTGCGATCGATTTCGGCCGCTGCGGATACGGATATTTCCTCTATGATATGGCCGCCGCATTGCTGGAGCTCTCCCCCGGGCAGCGCGGCAGCCTGATCCAGGGCTATAGCAGTGTCCGGGAGCTGGAGCCGGATTATGAACGGAAGCTGGAATGCTTCTTCGTTATGATCATGATCGGAAATTACAGCCATCACATCTCTAATCCGGATGAAATCCCCGGTCTGCGGGAAGAACAGCCGTATGCACTGGCTTATCTGAGAGAATATCTGCAGGGTGAGCGTTTTTTGTTCAGACGCATCGAACCCTTCGTGATAGAGTGAGGGCAGCGTCCAGTTGTACTTAATAAATAGCAGAGCCCTTTGCGGTCTGCTTCTTCAATATCAGCTGTTCCCTGGTGATTATGCCGGTGGGGCAGCTTTTTTTGATGTACTGGGTGGTATCTGATCAACCGTTTTATTATGTAGTTTAAGAAATCATGCCGGAAAATTACGCGATGTTTGATGAGATTCCAGCAGTGAGTTGTGGAGGAAATGAGCTGTAAAAGAAATGTGTCGCAGCGAGGGTAACCGAGCCTAATGTATGCGAAAAACCGAATACAATGTGTCGCAGCGAGGGAATAGGGTGGAGGAATTGTGCTGCTTGATCGCCCTCAGGGCGATTTTATTCTCCGGGAGCCGCCGTTGGATTCGGAGCCCATGAGCGTTGAATTCATACGTTAGACCCCGGCAGCGTGCCCGCCAATCTGTAAATATGTCCATTGAACCTAGACTGAGGACATTTTTTGCGATCCCCCGGGGCGGTAACATAAAGACATCAAAGAGCAGTCGTCTTTGAATCACCGATAAAAGGGGAGTACACAGATGAAACGATCCATGCAAAAAGTAACATCACTATTACTGATGGTTATGATGCTGGCAATGGTAGTAGCCGCCTGCGGCGGGAACAATGCGAAGAACAACAGCGCAAATGCCGGTAACAGCGGCAAGGAGACGCAGGGAGAAGGCAGCAGCAGCGGCAAGAAAACAGAGCTTCTGTTCTGGTCACCGTTCTCCGGCTCGGATGGCCCGTTCATGAAGAAGATCGTAGATAAATACAACAGCTCCCAGGATAAATACAAAGTGAATTTCGTGATCCAGCCGAATGGTGAGTATTACAAGCAGCTGGATGTAGCGCTCAGTACCGGCAAGGAACGGCCGGACCTGATGATTATGCACGTGGATCAGGTGCCGACCTACCAGAGCAAGGATCAGCTGCAGCCTGTGGATGAGCTGGCGGCAACTGCCGGAATTAATTCTGCTGATTTTGCCGAAGCCCCGGTGAAGTACGCCACCATCGACAGCAAGCTGTACACCATTCCGCTCGACATCCACCCGGTGGTGATGTACTACAACAAGGATCTGTTCGAGAAAGCAGGGGTCACCGCACCGCCAACAAACCGTGCTGAATTCGACGCGGCCGTGGAGAAGCTGACGGATAAATCCAAAGGAGTCTACGGATATGTAGTGCCTACCCTTTGGCCGCAGCAGTTCATCTTCCCGTCGCTTGTCTGGCAGAATGGCGGAGAGCTGTGGAACGGAACAGACGTAGCTTACAATTCCCCGGAAGCTGTAGAAATGGTACAGTGGCTGCGCGATATGGTCGACAAGGGCATCTCCCCGGCCAATGTGCAGCAGGACGGCGAGAATACGCTGTTCCTCCAGGGCAAGAATGCGATCCAGTTCAACGGACCGTGGATGAAGTCGCAGTTTGATGAAGCCGGACTCAATTATGGCGTAGCCGTTATGCCGCAGATCGGCAAAGCGAAGCAGGCTATTTATGCAGGCTCCCACGGCTTTGTGGTTCCGAAGGCTGTGACAGACAGCAATACGCTGGCCGGCATCGGTGATTTCCTGAAATATGTCTCCGGCAACTCGCTGGACTGGGCCGAATCCGGTCAGGCGGTAGCTTCCAAAACTGTTATGGACAGTGCAGAATTCAAAGCTATGGAGTTCCAGAGTACCGTATCCCAGAGCTTCTCCTCCGTACAGTTTGCACCGAATGTGCTGAACTGGGGCACCATCGTCGAGCCGGTGTGGAGCGAGCTGAGCAATGCCATTCTCGGCAAAAAATCACCACAGCAGGCCATGGATGATGCTGTAGCCAAATCCCGTCAGGCGATGAAATAGCACTCATGACGAAGTGAACTTTTCGGTAAGCAAAAGCGGGAGCGCGGAATAGCTTCCCGCTTTTCTTTATACGAAGGAATGGAGGAATCTCTTTTGAAAAGCACATGGACTTCCCGCTTCACCTCATTTCTGTTCATACTGCCCTACCTTGCAGCCTTCGGATTGTTTCTGCTGTTTCCGATCCTGTACGGTGTTGTGATCAGCCTGCAGGACTTCGAGCTGCTGTCTGCCGCGCATCCCTTTGTGGGACTGCGGAATTATATAACGATATTTACCCCGGGGACTTATGAGAACAGTATCTTCTTCCGCGGGCTGTGGACGACTTTCCAGTTTGTCCTGTACTCCGTGCCGCTGCTGATCGTTGTGGGGCTGGGAATGGCGATGCTGGTCAATGCACTGCCGGCGAAGCTCCGGGGGTTATTCCGGACGTTCTATTTCCTGCCTTATGCCTTGTCGGCTTCGGTTATGGCCGTGATCTGGCTGATGATGTTCGATACCAATGCCGGATTCATTAACAGTCTGCTGCAAAAGCTGGGCCTGACGGGGATCCCGTGGCTGACGGCTACGCCTTGGGTGTGGATTGCGCTGGTGCTCACGACGCTCTGGTGGACGATCGGGTTCAATATGATTATTTTTGTGAATGCGCTCAACGAAGTGCCTGAAGATTATTACGAGGCTGCTGCTATTGACGGGGCGGGCGCGTGGAGCAGGTTTGTGTCGATTACACTGCCTTCGATCCGCCCGGTGATGCTGTTCGTGATGATTACCTCAACGATCGCGTCCTTCAACATTTATGCCCAGCCGTTTCTGCTGACACGCGGAGGGCCGGGAGACACCACCAAGGTGCTGCTGATCAATGTGCTTGACCAGGCATTCGTGCGCAAGGATATCGGCTCAGCTTCCGCGATGGCGATTCTGATGGCGCTGCTGATCATGATGGTGTCCATCGTGCAGTTCCGTCTTACGAACCGGAAGGAGAAGGTATAAATGGGAAAAGCCAAAAAAACCGGCCTGCTGCTGCTGGCCATTCTGATTGCACTGTTCGTGCTGCTGCCGCTCGTGTGGATGCTGTCCACTGCGTTCAAAAATGACTTCGAAGCCCTCTCCGGGCGGATGAACTTCTTCCCGCAGAAGCCCACCCTTGATAATTTTGTTCAGGGGCTGAGCGGGGAGCTGATGAATACACCGATTCTGCGCTGGATCATCAATTCCCTGTCAGTAGGGATTGCGGGCACAGCTATCGTGCTGCTGATTGATTCGATGGCGGCGTTTGCCCTGGCCCGGCTGCCGGATCTGCCGCTGCGCCGTACGCTGCTGTCCATGTTCATTGCCTCGCTGATGATCCCCAGCTTGCTGACCTTTCTGCCGATGTATATTGAGTTCAATACACTGGGGCTGATCAACACGTATCAAGCGCTGATTCTGCCGGCTACAGCCGGGGCATTCGGCGTGTTCCTGCTGTATCAGTTTTTTGTCTCCTTCCCGAAAGAAATCGAAGAGGCGGCACGGATCGACGGGGTGAACAAATGGAATCTGTATGCTAAGATCCTGCTTCCTTCCGCAGTGTCGATCATGATGACGCTGGGGATTTTCACCTTCATGGGAATCTATAATGACTTTGTCTGGCCGCTGTATGCAACCACCTCGCCGGAGATGCGGACGATCACCGCAGGGATTGCCATGATGGCCACCGGAAGCTACACCCAGAGTTATGGTAAATTAATGGCCATGACCACTATCGCGGCGCTCCCGGTACTGATTATCTTCATTGTCGGCCAGAAGTCATTCGTTAAGGCGATTACGAGCTCGGGTGTGAAATAACGGGTGATAGAACAGGAGATATAAGCTGTACTTCATAAATTAACATAAAGCTCAGGCGTCACTACGGTAGATATTTGGACTTCCGGCCGCACTTAAGATTTGAACTTGAAGCATATTCGTCACTACGGTGAACATTTGGACTTCCGGCCGCTGTTGTCCCCAGATTTCTTGATTAGAACCGCTTTTTCGCGGTGGAAATCCGGTGACAAAGGCGGTCGCTACCGCTCCTACAGTTCCAAATTTCCCCTTCGCTTCTTTTTGCTTTTCGTTAGTTTCTTTTGTGCTTAATATATAGTTCCAAATTCCCCATTCGTTCCTACCTGCTTTTTGTTAATTTCTATTGTACATCTTATATAAAACTGTTCCATAACCCTTGGAGGGAAGCAGATGGAATTGAAATCAGCGAAACCGCACAAGGCATGGACAGGTAAGAAATCACGTAGAATAATCTACTCCCTTGCGGCGGTTCTGTTACTTATACTGGCGGGAGGTGCTTATTTAGTGCTGCAGCACAATAATAGCGGGACAGATGAAGTCTATAACGGGCATGGCGGGACGTTCAAGAACACGCTTGCTGAGATTGATACTCCGGATCCGAGTGTGATCTACAAGGATGGATATTATTACATGACCTTCACCCATAACGGAACGGATATTATGGTGATGAAGTCCCGTACCCTGGATTTCCGTCAGGCTGAGCGGAAAGTGGTGTGGTATCCGCCAGCGGAGACTGCTTATTCGGCGAATCTCTGGGCACCCGAGCTCCAGTACATCCGGGGCAGCTGGTATATCTATTTTGCTGCGGATAATGGAATGAATGAGAATCACCGGATGTATGTGCTGCAGGGTGACAGCGGTGATCCGCTGGGCGATTATACCTTCAAGGGCCAAGTAACTGACAGCAGTAATAAGTGGGCGATCGACGGGCTGGCGATGGAGGTGGACGGGGAACTGTATTTCGTCTGGTCCGGCTGGGAAGGCGAGGTGAACGCTGCGCAGAACACCTATATTGCACCAATGAGTGATCCGCTGACGATCAGCGGACCGAGGGTGCTGCTGAGCGAACCGCTGCTGCCATGGGAACAAGCCGGAGGTCCGCCATACATCAATGAAGGCCAGTCGGTCCTTCATCAGGACGGCCGCGTCTTCATTGTCTATTCCGGCGCGGGCAGCTGGACTCCATATTATAGTCTTGGACTGCTCGCTTTGAAGTCAGGCGGGAATCCGCTGGAAGCAGCAAGCTGGAGCAAATCGCAGCAGCCGCTGCTGGCGATGGATGAAGCCGCCGGAGTGTACGGGCCGGGGCATAATTCGTTCACAGTATCGCCAGATGGCAGCGAGCAGTGGATTGTCTATCACGCGACTACTGGAGCGGCGGACGGCTGGAACAACCGCAAAGCACGGGCCCAGCCGGTCAACTGGGACGATGGCGGCCAACCTGTGTTCGGGAAGCCGCTGGCGCTGAGCACGGCGCTTGAGGTTCACGCTGGAATGGGAGTATTCCAGGCTGAGAATGCCATCCGCAGCGGGAACCGGCTGGAGTTCCCGTCCCTGCCGTCCACGGTGAATAGCGATACCCCGGTGCTGGTGCATTATGTGAATCCGGGTGGAGAACCGGCGGAGGCGGCAGTTTCAGTGAATGCTGGAACACCGTCAAAGCTTCAGCTGCCGCTGCCGCCTTCCGAAGAGGGACAAACCGGGTACGCCTATCTGAGCTTACCGTTCACAGCCGGGATGAATACAGTAGCCTTTGAGCTGCCGGAGGGAAGCGCAGCTGAACTGAAGGCCATAGAAATTCCCCGGTATGAAGGTGAAGCCCAGGCGATGGAGGGGGATGCTGATGCGGAGGATAACCCGTATGCCTCAGGCGGGGCAGCGGCAAACCTCAGCGGAAGCGATGCAGCGCTGCGCTTTAGCAATATTCATGTTCCGCGAAGCGGGGCCTACACCATCTCCGTAGCTGTTCTTAATGCTTCGCCGGACGCGAAGCTGGAGGTGGCGGTGAACGGGGATTCTACGATCGTATCGACTCTGGAATCTCAGGAACGAAACCAATTATCCTTCATGGAGCTGGAGCTGCAATTGCAGAGCGGTGCGAACGAAATCATTCTTTTTGACAGACAAGGCAGCTTCGGTATAGATTATATGGATATATGGCAGAAGATTGACTGAGCCGGCAGATTCATAGAATGCAAGCAAGACGGGGGCTTAACCATATGAGAGATACGGGATGTTATAGCGGACACAAACGGAACATATTGATTACGCTTTCAATTCTGCTGCTGGCTATGCTTCTGGTGCTGGTGATGGGCGGCTGCGGTACAGACGGGGCAGAGGAATCCCCACAGGCTGCCGCTGAGCCGGTAACTCTGGAGTATTGGACTCCATTCAGCGGCGGAGACAACATTTTCATGACCGAGCTGGTGCAGCAGTTCAACCGGGAGCACGGGGATATCCGGATCGATCAGATTAACTCCCGGCTGGATGATTATTATTCCCGGCTGCGCACGGCGATTCTGTCCGGTAATGCACCGGATTTAGCCATTATTCACGCGACCAATCTGCCGCAATTCGTACAGAACGGTTATATTGAGCCGCTTGACGGACTCGCTGCGGATACCGGGCTGGACTGGGGCCAGTTCAATGCCAAAATCGCTGAGTCCACGGTCTACGGCGGTGCCCATTATGCTGTACCCCTGGATACGCATACGTTAGTGCTCTATTACAATAAGAAGTATTTAAAAGAAGCAGGGCTGCTGGATGCCGGGGACAAACCGCTGATCGGCAAAGGAGAGCAGGGGTTTACGGAGTTCCTGCAGCAGTTGAAGGCGGAGTTACCGCCCGGTGTGGCTCCGCTGGCTCTGCCCAGCACACGTATCGATTCCGTGTGGCTGTGGTGGAGCTTATACAATCAGATGCAGGGCGGTGGTGTCTTTTACAATCCGGATGGTACGCAGGCTGTTTTTAACAACAAGGGATCGCTTCAGGCACTGGAGTTCGTGAACAGCCTGTATCAGCAGGAGCTGATTCCGCCGGATATCAACGATGCCTTCAAGCTGTTCTATGACGGTGAGGCGGCTATGCTGATTACAGGTGTGTGGGGAACTGGTGCTTTTGAGCAGGATGAGAACCTGGAGCTGGGCGTCGTGCCGGTTCCGGTCATCTATGATCATCCGGCGGTCTGGGGAGATTCGCATACGCTGGCTATTCCGGCCAAAAGTGAGATGAGTGCGGAGAAGCGTAATGCTGCTATGGTTTTTGCCCGCTGGGCGGTGGAGCATGGAGTGATGTGGGCGGAAGCAGGGCATGTGCCGAGTTCCCGGGAGGTCGTGGAGAGCGGGGCATATGCTGCACTGAAATTCCGCAGTGATTATGCCAATACCGCCAACTCCGTAGCCTATTGGCCGAGAAATGTGAAGCAGTGGACTATTAATGAAGAGATCATCCGGCAATTCGAGAAAATGATCTACAAGGAGCAAAGCCCGGAGCAGGCTCTGCAAAATGCGGTGGACAGCATTAACCTTCAGCTGAAGAAATGACTGTAAGGGGATCAAAGGGGAGAATGCGGTTGAAATCATTTCGCGGCTGGTTCAGGAATCTGGCGCTCGCGCGCAAGCTTATTCTTATCAATGTGGTATTCATTGTGCTGCCGCTGGGGCTGATGGGCTATTTCGCCTTCGCACGCTTCACCGAAACGACGGAGCGCAAGGTTGGCGATTATCAGCTACAGACGCTGAAGCAGCTTACCCTGAATATCGACACCTATATGAATGAGCTGAACCGGCTGACCGTGATGCCCTATCAATATCCAAAAGTAACCGATTATCTCGCAACCAGGCGCACCTCCGGTGAACCGCTGACACTGGATGAGATCAGCGGACTTAACAGCTTCGTCACTCAGGTGTTTTTGAACGGCCGGGTAGATATTCTGGGTGTCTCATTATACGGCACCGGCGGTGCCTCGTATGTGGTCATGCCGGAGAGCCAGTATGTGACAACCTATAAGCTCGACGAGAATGTCAGCTGGCTGAACAAGTTCAAGGGTCACTACGGGCAGCCTGTGTATGTTGCCACACATGACTTAAGCTCAAGCGGCGGAAATGTGTATCAGGCCTTCTCCATTGTGCGGGAGCTGCGCAGCTTCGATGACGGGGTGACCCTCGGGTACATTGTCATTGATGTGGACCCCAAGTTCATCAGTGAGATTCTGTCCAAAGTAAAGCTGGACGCCAAGGAGCTGCTGTACATTACGGATGATTCCGGCAAACTGGTCATCGGTAAGGATCATGGACTGCCGCAGGCAGCGCCTTCCCTGTCTCCGGATAATGCCAGTGAAGGGGTAAGTCATGTGAAGTCGGAGGGGGAAGGGCTGCTGATGGCCCACATAACTTCTGAAGTGACCGGCTGGACCACGGTGGGCATTGTACCGGTCTCCAGTCTGATGAAAGATACCGAGGTTCTGCGCACATACATTATTCTTATTGGCATCATCTGTGTAGGCCTGGCCCTGCTGCTGTATGTGTTCATCGCCTACCGGATCACCCAGCCTCTGCGCAAGCTGAGCCGGCTGATGCGCAGTGTCGAGCGCGGTGATCTCAGCAGGGCTTTTCCGGTGAGCGGTACGGACGAGGTAGGAATGCTGGGCCATTCATTTAACGGCATGCTTGCCAAGCTCAGCGAGCTGGCGTATCTGCTCTATGAGACAGAGATCCGGGAGAAGGATGCGCAGATTGCCGCGCTGCAGAGCAAGATCAATCCGCATTTTCTGTACAACACACTGGGCTCTATCAGCATGTACGCCGAGCTTGAGGGCAGTCCGGAGATTATTACGATGTCCAACAATCTCAGCAAGCTGCTGCGCTACAGCCTCAGCGGGCGCAAAGAGCATGTGACGCTTCAGGATGAGCTGGACCATGTCAGCGGGTATATGACAATCCAGCAGATGCGCTATGAAGAGCGCATTCGCTTCACGATGACTATCGAACCTTCGCTGCTCGGCAGTGAGGTTATCCCGCTGATGATCCAGCCGCTGGTGGAGAATGCAATTAATCATGCACTGGACAAAGGTGTTGGCCGGGGCCGCATATCGCTGACTGCAGACAGCAGCAGTCAGGTGCTTAGAATCACTATCGAAGATGACGGCATCGGCATGAATGCGGAAGCGCTTGAGGCACTCCGGCTCCATCTGCGGAATACGAAGGAGCTGGGTGGACGCTCAGGCAACGGTCTGCTGAATGTTCACCGCCGGATTGTGCTGCATTATGGCGATGAATATGGTCTTTCGCTGGAGAGTATGCCTTATCAGGGCTTCAAGGCAGTGCTCAAGCTGCCGGTTATTACCCATCAGGGCAGAGCAAGGGAGGATGACGGAGTTGCCTAAAATACTGATTGTTGACGATGAATCTGTCTTCCGCAAAGGTCTGCGCAAAATGATCACCAGCCTGGAGGGGAACTGGGAGGTGGTCGGTGAAGCCACTGACGGCTATGATGCGCTTGACAAGCTGGCCGAGCTGTCACCTGAAGTGCTGCTCACCGATATCCGCATGCCGCGGATGGACGGAATCCAGCTGCAGCAGATGGCGGGAGGGCGTTTCAAGGATCTGATGACCGTCGTGGTCAGCGGCTATGACGAGTTCGCTTATGTGCAGCAGTCGATGCGCCAGGGGGCGAAGGATTATCTGATGAAGCCGGTTGAACGCCAGGAGCTGGGGCGTGTGCTGGAGAGATTGGGGCGGGAACTGGCCGAGCGCAAGGCGCATCCGGCGCGTAAGGAAGAACTGTGGCAGGTCCAGCCTGTGCTGAAGCGGCATGTGGCCGGTCATCTGATCGAGAGTCTGCTGAAGGGCAAAACAGAAGACAGCGACCTGCAGCTGCTGCGGGAGATGGGTTTTGCCTTCGGGCATCCCTACTTCATCTGCATGGTGATCAAGCTGGATAAGCATTCGGTGGAGAAGGAGCGTTATCAGCGGGGCGATGCCTCCCTGTTCCTCCTGTATATCCAGCAGGTGGTCCAGGAAATGATTGACCGCCATGCTACAGGCATAAGCTTCGTGCTGTCGGATACCGAGGTCGTGGCTTTGCTGAATATAGCTGAGCTGCAGCATTCCTTATCGGCCCCGGGAGCTCTGGGCGACCTGATCCGCAGGCAGATCCGCTCTTTGTCCAACCTGACGGTAACCATCGGGGTCAGTAATCCGGCGGAAGGGCTGCCGGGTATTCCGAAAGCTTATAATGAAGCCGGAATTGCCCTCCTATACCGGTTGATCGAAGGCGGTGACAAGCTGCTCGATTATGCCAAAATGACAGAGCGCCCCCATTCCGGAAGCGGACCCTTGAAATGGTCATGGGAGATGCTGGAGAAGTCGATTACCGGGGGCAGAGTGGCCAGTATCGGCCCGATTGTTGAACATATGATTGAAGAGCTGTGCAGTATGGCAGAATCGCCGGAGAGCATTCATCAGCAAATCTGCAAGCTGCTGCTGTACTACTACGAATTATCCGAAGAGCTTAATGTTACCGAATCCTGGCTGGGGTCAAAGGATATCCGCAAGGTGCTGTTCGATGTGTGCAGCCTGTCTTCGCGGCAGGAGCTGGCCGAGAAATGCCGCGGATTGCTGCTTACTCTGACGGGTTGTATTGCGAAGTCCAGAGAGGTGAAGGATCTCGATCCGGTTGCCGCTGCCCAGCGCTACATTTCGCAGCATTATGATCATCCGCTAAGCCTTAAGGAAGTGGCGGACGAGGTGTATTTGAACCCGGCGTATTTCAGCAATCTGTTCAAGCAGAGGACCGGCGTCACTTTTATCGAGTTCCTGACGCATATCCGGATGGAAGAGGCCCGCAAGAAGCTGGCCTTCACAGATGACAAAATCAGCAGGATCGCTGAGGAGACGGGCTTTGGCAATGTGCGCCATTTCAACCGGGTGTTTAAGAACTGCTGCGGTCTCTCGCCCAAAGAATACAGGGACAGCACTCGTAACGTGCAGGCGGCTCTAATTGATAGGAAGGACTGACAGTAAGGACTAGTGAGGATTAAAAGGACTAATAAGGACTAATAAGACTGTAGCAAGGCCGGATTGCATGAAATCTAATCACACGGGAATCTGGAGGATGAAATAATGACGAATCAGCAACGTGCGGAATATCCGCGTCCGCAATTTGTACGCGATAATTGGGTGAATTTGAACGGGGAGTGGGAGTTTGCTTTTGACGATGACAATGCGGGTACCCGGGAACAGTGGCATCTGGGGAATAAACCGCTGGCCCGGCGGATACAGGTTCCGTTTGCTTTTCAGAGCAGCCTGAGCGGAATCGGCGATCCCGGATTTCATGACATCGTCTGGTACCGGCGGGAGCTGGAGATTCCGGAGAGTTTTGTAGACCAAGAGATTCTGCTGCATTTCGGCGCTGTGGATTACGAAGCCTCCGTCTGGCTCAACGGGATACTGGTGGCGAAGCATGAGGGCGGGCATACGCCGTTCCATACCGGGATTAGCGCCGCACTGGCGCCAGCAGGCCAGCCTAATATTCTGGTGGTCAAGGCTGTGGATTACAGCAAGGACGTGACTTTGCCCCGGGGCAAGCAATACTGGAAAAGCGATTCGGCCAGCATTTTCTATACCCGGACAACGGGGATCTGGCAGACGGTGTGGATGGAGGCGGTATCGTCCGTCTATCTCGGCAAGGTGAAGCTGACGCCGGATATTGACCGCAAGAGCATTGAGATCCGTTCCTTCATTAAAGGTGCGCTGACCAGTAATGGAGAGCTGAACAGTGATTCCCTGAAACTTCAGGTGGAGATCACGTTTGAGGGTCAGCCGATTTCAGGTGATGTGTACTCTGTGCGCAACCCGGAAGAGTCCCGGAGCATTACCCTCAGTGATTTCAACGACCATGGGCACGGGCACTGGTGGTCGCCGGAGCAGCCGAATCTCTATGATGTCACTTTTACCCTGCTGGATGGTGGGAAGGTGCTGGATCAGGTAACCAGTTATTTCGGTATGCGCAAAATCTCGGTCGAAAGCGGCAGACTCTCCCTCAACAACCGCCCTTATTTCATGAAGCTGGTGCTGGATCAGGGGTATTTCCCGGACGGCAACCTGACACCACCCAGTGATGAGGCGATCCGCCGCGATGTCGAGCTGACCAAGGAGATGGGCTTCAACGGTGCGCGCAAGCACCAGAAGCTGGAGGACCCGCGTTACCTGTACTGGTGTGACAAGCTGGGCTTACTTGTCTGGGGCGAAGCGGCCAATGCCTATGAATACTCGGAAGAGTATGTCCGCCGCTTCACCCAGGAATGGCAGGAGAGCATCGAACGGGATTACAACCATCCTTCGATTGTGGTTTGGGTTCCGCTCAACGAGAGCTGGGGTGTGCCGAACATCGCTGCCGACAAACAGCAGCAGCAGCATGCCCAAGCGATGTACCACCTGACCAAGTCGCTGGACGGGACGCGGCCGGTTGTCTCCAATGACGGCTGGGAGCTGGTCACCACAGACCTGTTCAACATCCACGATTACGAGTGGCGGCGCGAGGTGCTTGAGCAGCGCTATTCCTCCGTGGAGCAGGCCGTCAGCGGCCTGCCGGGTAACCGCAAGCTGGCGGTAGAAGGTTTCCCGTATGCGGACCAGCCGATTCTCATCACAGAATTCGGCGGCGTCGCCTACAAAAAAAGCGACTGGGACGGCTGGGGCTACTCCGGCGCAGAGAACGACGAAGACTTCGCCGCGCGTCTGCGGGCGGTGATACAGCCGCTGCTGCTTTCCGGGGTGGTGCAGGGCTACTGCTACACCCAGCTTACGGATGTGGAGCAGGAGATCAACGGCCTGCTGACTTATGACCGCGTACCGAAGTTGCCGCTGGAGCTTATTCGGGCTATTAATGAGGGGAAATAGGCGTAGGAATAGTTAGGCGAAGCTCATGCTGTTAAGTCCAGGCTATAGAAAAGCTGCCTTCCGGTACGGAAATCGTACGGAGGCAGCTTTTTTAACTTTTTTAGCACGGAGCTATGCGAAATCCTGCACTAAATACAACAATCGGCGCCTTTTAAATCCCGTTATAGGGAATTGTTGTACGAAATGCAACAATCTGTGCCCGGGATGCGCCAATCTGATGATAATCTTGCAAAAAGTACAACAATTTGTGAACGCAGCCGCCAACTGAGCGGAAATCCTGCAAAAAGTACAACATTTTTCGGCTCAGCGCAACCGGTTGACTGAAATCTTGCACAAATTACAACAATGAGCAGTCCCAGAGGTCAAGTAAGCTGATAGCAATCCTGTAAAAAGTACAACTACCAGCCGCCGGCATTTGTATACAGATACTGGTGAAGGGGGCGTGGAGCGTATGCAAACTTCTTTGTCTGACAGTGAATTTGGACTGGAGCAGACTCAACAAGTTTTACCCGGCAGTCAGCCGAGCCGCCTCCCCCACCGTAACCAATCTCTCGCTCCCCAGCGTCATATCCTTGAGCCGCAGCTTGCCCTCAGCCGCCTCACTCTCGCCAACCATAATGACATACCGGATGCCCTTGGCACTCGCTGCGGCCAGCGTTTTTTTGAGCTTGCGCGAGCCGGTGTCTACACCCGTGCGGATGCCGGAGGCCCGCAGCGCAGCGGCGGCAACCAGAGCCTGCGGCAAATATCCGCCTATCGGAATGATCAGGACGCCGGAACGGTCCGCCGTATCCGCCGGACGTTCGCCCAGCAGGGCCATGATCGACTCCATGCCGAAGGAGATCCCGACCGTCGGGTACACGATATCATCACGCCCGACGAGCTTCCCGATGATCGCATCATATCTGCCGCCGCCGCCCAGGCTTGAGGTATAGCTGCCGGAAGCGTCGAAGATTTCATAGACGGTTCCGGTATAGAATGAGAGGCCGCGCGAGAGAAAGGCATCGAAGACGCAAACGGCGCCTAGTCCAATCGCGTCAATCAGCTGC
Organism: Paenibacillus phytohabitans; assembly: GCF_013141775.1. GTDB lineage: Bacteria > Bacillota > Bacilli > Paenibacillales > Paenibacillaceae > Paenibacillus_AQ > Paenibacillus_AQ phytohabitans. The sequence goes on along the minus strand of NZ_WHOB01000059.1, from coordinate 182,445 downwards.
TGCAGCGCAAGAACCTCCAGCGCCCCGGGCTGCCCGTCAAGCTTATACTTCTCCACCAGCTGCCCGAACCCCGGATTGTTAAGCGTAAGCAGCTCGGCAATCCGCTGAACCGTGTCAGCCGTTAGCTGCTTATCCGTCAGCTCTGCCAGCACCCCCTCGCTGCCGATCTTGGCCAGCTTGTCGAGGGTCAGCATTACGGAGAGCTGCTCCTCTGGCGGAACGCCGACCGCGCCCAGAATCTCGCCCAGGAACCGGCGGTTGTTCCACTTTAGCACTACCGGAATCTCCAGTCTGCGGAAGACCTCCGCGGCCAGCTGCATCAGCTCTGCTTCAGCCTGCGGGCCGGCAATGCCGACGACGTCCGCGTCACATTGCAGGAATTCGCGCAGGCGGCCTTTTTTGACCGGCCCATCCCGAAACACCTTGCCGATCTCGTAGCGCCGATATGGGAACTCGATTCCCGGATTCATGGCAATCACCTTGGCAAAAGGGATCGTCAGATCGTAACGCAGCCCCAGCCTGCGCCCGCCCTGATCAGCCAGCTGGTACATCTCGCGGAGAATCTCATCGCCCCCGGCGTATTTGGAGGTCAGCAGCTCCAGCTCGTTCAGCAGCGTCGTATCCATCGACTCGAAGCCGTACAGCTCGAACAGCTCCTGGAGTGTGGTACGGACATTCTGGCGGATGGCCTGTTCGCGGCCGAAATAATCATACGTTCCTTTAATATTTTGCATCATTAGCAGCTCCCTTGTTATTGAATTCCGGTAAAATAAAAAACGCGCCGGACCCCGTGGTCCCGCGCGCTTCGATATGCCGCAGGGAGGTCAAACGCGAAATGCGTTAGCCCTCCCTGAATGAATTCAGGTGTGTGCTAACGCTGCTTGTGATGATGAAGTTGATTCGGTATGATGGACAGGCAGTTCATGTGAATCAATTCCCTTCAGCTTTTAATTACTGCACATTATAGCGGATCAGGGACAGCTGTGCAATACCTATATCCCTATTTTCACAAAGGAGCAATCATAATGAATCATACAGAGCTTATCACAGAAGCAGAGAACTTCGCCAAAGAACAGCTCGGCCAGGATACCACCGGCCATGACTGGTTTCACACTAACCGCGTGCGCAATACAGCGGCGCTGATCGCAGGGATGGAGGGGGCCAACGTGGTGATCTGCACAATCGCCGCGCTGCTGCATGATGTGGCCGACGAGAAGCTGAATCCCTCCAAAGAAGCAGGACTGCTCAAAGTACATACTTGGCTGGCCGCACATCTCCCGGATGAAGCTGCAAACAAGCAGATTATGGAGATCATCTCGACGATGTCGTTCAGCGGCGGCGGTGGCGCACCGATGTCTACGCTGGAAGGACAAGTGGTGCAGGATGCGGACCGTCTGGATGCGCTGGGGGCGATCGGGATTACGCGTACAATGGTCTTTTCAGGAGCCAAAGGCCGTCCGGTCTATGATCCGGAAATTCCGCCAAGGGACGAATCGCTGAAAGAGGAATACCGCAACTATTCCAAGGGAACGGCGGTCAATCATTTTTATGAGAAGCTGCTTAAGCTTAAGGACCTCATGAACACCTCTTACGGCAAACAGCTGGCGGAGGAGCGGCATCAGTTTATGCTGATTTTTTTGGAGCAATTTTATAAGGAATGGAATCAAGGGGCAGAGTAGGTGTTATAATGGAATAATGCGCAAGATGGATGGAACGCGGGAGACCCCGCTTGAACCGGAACAATCGGCATAGAAGAGGTTGGATACAATATGAGTGAAGTACAAGTACAGTTTAGTGATTATGGTTTAAATGAAGAGATTATCCGCGCGCTGGAGGTTCTGAAGTACGTAGACCCCACCGAGGTGCAGCGGAAGGTCATTCCGGTAGCGCTGAAGGCGCAGGATCTGATCGTGAAGTCACAGACGGGTAGCGGCAAAACCGCAGCCTTCGCCATTCCGCTCTGTGAGCTGGTCGATTGGAATGAGAACAAACCCCAGGCGCTGGTGCTGACCCCAACCCGGGAGCTGGCACAGCAGGTGCGGGAGGACATTACGAATATCGGGCGCTTCAAGAGGATTAAGGCGGTAGCGTTGTTCGGCAAGCAGCCTTTTGCCCCGCAGAAGATTGAGCTGACTCAGAAAACGCATGTGGTCGTTGGCACGCCAGGCCGTGTATTTGACCATATCGACCGTGGAACGCTGAATCTCAGCCGGATTAAATATCTGGTGATTGATGAAGCGGACGAAATGCTCAGCATGGGCTTCATTGAGCAGATTGAGAAGATTATCAAGCAACTGCCGAAGGAACGTGTAACGATGCTGTTCTCGGCGACGCTGCCGGAAGTAATTAAGAATCTGTGCCGTAAGTACATGACGGAGCCGGTGGATATCGAGATCGAAGCCAGCGGAATTACGACGGCGTCGATTGAGCATGCGCTGATTGAAGTGAGACAAGCTGCCAAGTTTGGACTGCTGAGCGACCTGCTGACGGTGGAGAATCCGGATAGCTGTATTATTTTTTGCCGCACCCAGGAGCAGGTGAATGCCCTCTTCCGCGGAATGGCGGATCTGGAATATCCGGTGGACAAAATCCACGGCGGCATGGAGCAGGACGAGCGTTTTGAGGTCATGAATGCATTTAAGCGGGGCCAATTCCGTTATCTGATCGCCACCGACGTTGCAGCCAGAGGGATTGATATCGAGAACATCACCCATGTCATTAACTACGATATCCCGCTCGAAAAAGAGAGCTACGTCCACCGCACCGGCCGGACCGCCCGCGCAGGCAAAAGCGGTAAAGCGATCACCTTCGTTACGCCGAACGAGCACAAATGGGTCAAGGAAATCGAAGGCTACATCGGCTTCACCCTGCCGGAGATGAAAGCTCCTTCAGATGATGCCGTGGCCTACGCCAAACCGGCGTTCGACCTGAAGCTGGGCAAGCAGCAGGTCCGCAAAGCCGGCAAAACCGAGGTCATGAACCAGGACATCATGAAGCTCTACTTCAACGGCGGCAAGAAAAAGAAGCTCCGCGCGGTCGATTTCGTCGGCACTATCGCCAAGCTTGAGGGCATCACAGCGGCGGACATCGGAATCATCACGATCCAGGACAACGTAACCTACGTCGATATTCTGAACGGCAAAGGCTCGCTTGTGCTGCAGGCGATGAAGGAGACAACCGTGAAGGGCAAGCTGCTGAAGTGCCATATCGCGAAGAAATAAGATGTTTCAAAGAGCTGTCACACCAATTGTTATACGGGGTGGCGGCTTTTTTGCGATGTATGAGAGCCTGCGAACAAATGTATGCGAAAAACCGGATACAATGTGTCACCGCTACTGGGGAAGCCGATTATCCGGGAAATGTTGGAGGTAAAGGAGCAGATACGTTTAGCGGCGCCAAGGTTTTGTCCTGAGTGATACATATGCTCCAGGACAACGTGACTTTTGCGGCTGCAAAAATCACGGAGATCACGTAGATTTCAACATAAGTTATTTGCACGATCTGGATGGGCGTGCTGTAAACTTGGCCGAAACGAGGATGAACTGGACTGAGTTGAACTAAATTAAACTAAATTAAACTGGAACTACCTAACCAAGGAGGATGGTGGACTATGAAAAGTGTGAGAAGCCGCGAGTTTGCCGTGCCTTTTCTGCAACGTCTAATCCAGGTGGATACCTGTAATCCTCCAGGCAATGAGCACAAGCTGTCTCTACTGCTGCAGGAGGTGTTGAGGGAGCTGGGCATATCCAGCAGCATTACGATTGTGGAGCAGGGGCGGAGCAACCTGGAGGCGGTGATTGCCGGCTCCGGCAACCGGAAGCTGATGTTCTGCGGCCATCTTGATACGGTCAGTCCCTGGAGCGCAGCAGCAGGCAGCTATCCCCCGCATGGTGCGGTGATTGAGGGGGGCCGGATGTACGGCCGGGGCACCTCGGATATGAAAAGCGGCCTGGCCGCCATGCTGCTCGCCGCAGCTTCCCTGCACCAGGACGGCATCCGGCTGGCCGGTGATCTGCTCTTCCTGGCGACAGCCGGGGAAGAGGTGGACAGCTGCGGCGCACGGGTGTATGCCGAGCAGCACAGGCATGACCTGCCGGAGCTGGACGGCCTCGTCATCGGCGAACCAACCGGCAGCCGGGTGGCGGTCGGCCACAAAGGCGCCCTCTGGCTGCGCATCTCCCTCTTCGGGCGCAGCGCCCACGGCTCCATGCCGCAGCTTGGACTCAATGCGGTGGAGGGCATGATGGAGATCATCGCGCTGCTGCACCGCCATGCGCTGGAGTGGCAGGCCACTGATCCGGTTCTTGGTTCAAGCAGCTTGTCTGTAAACAAGATTACCGGTGGTGTACAGACCAATGTGGTCCCGGATTCCTGCACCATCGATGTGGATATCCGCACCGTTCCGCCGCTGGAGCATGGTCCGCTGCTGCGGGAGATTGAGGACAAGCTGCAGGAGATTCAGCAGCTTCATCCGGACTACCGTTATCAGGTGGAGCAGCTGCTGGACCGGAGTGTGGTCTATACTGATCCCGGCCAGCGTTTGATTACTGCGGCTTTGGAAATTGCTGCGCAGCAGAGGCGGCAGGGCCAAGCGGGAGGCCCTGCTGAAGAAGCAGAAAGTGATGCGGCAAAAGAAGTAACTCCAATCCAAGGTGTGCCTTATTACACGGACGGCTCCGTGCTGCATGATAATGGCAGGCTCCCGGTTCTGATCTATGGTCCGGGCGACCACCGCCTCGCCCATCAGCCGGATGAATGGGTGGATATTGAGGCCTACCTGGAATCAATCGACTTTTATAGAGAGCTGGCGGTCCGTTTTCTGGGCAAGGCGGATGAGTAGAAGACGCAACGCTGACGAGGCAGATGCCACTCTTAAACGAATAAACTGGGGCATAGGTAACCCTGCAATTTGGTTGATTGTACTTTATACGCCGTTTCTAAGGTTGTAATAAACTTCGGATTTCGTTGCCGACTATTCTGGTATCCCAAGGCGAAAAGAACACATTCACACCATCATCAACAAGAGAAAAGGAGAAGGCAAACGGCCCGCCGGTATATAGGACTACCTGATAATATTCCGGATCACCATCCGTATTCTGAGGGCTGTAATTTTGGGTGTTTTTTCCGCTTTCCAGCAAGTGAACGAAGCGCTTGGTTTCATCATCGGTTAGAGTTTTGTAAGGCTTCACATCATCCTGATGATATAGTTCAACCCGCTCTATATTGTGTTTAATGACGTCGTTATATCGCTGCTGCAGGTTATTGGCGTAATCATCCTCTACATATAAGCGGTATCCGCCGATGCGTGTTTCATCTTTGGCGGCAATAACTTCGTCTGTCTTAAAGCCTTCAATGCGGTATAGCTTAGTTCCTTTTTCCAAAAAGGCAGCATCACCATCCTTCGTCTGGTAATGAGGATTAGTAACGACATCCGCGACTTTAAAATTTACTTCGCCAACAGTTTCCATGGTGACTTGAGCCGGATTCTTAATCACGTTTTCCCAAGATCCGGTGTAGGAATGTCCATTTAACTTTAGGAAATCCACCCAGTCAATTGCAGAGCCGCCCTTAATCCGAGTACTGCCCGAGCAGCCGCACAGGACTATAACAGCCGTTAGCACGATGAGTAATTTTATTTTCATCCTAAGACCCCCGTTTTCTTGAGTTGCATTACTTATACTAATTGACGAAACTGTTCACGGGAGGTTGCGGGAATGAGGCCCGTGAACGCAAAAAAAACCTTGCGAAGTGCAGCCCGCAGGCCGCATCTCGCAAGGTTTTTGATGTGTACTCTTAAGCATTATACTGCGCCTGATACAGACGGCTGTAGGTTCCGCCGGCATTAACCAGATCCTCATGGCGGCCTTCCTCGGAGATGCCGTCCTCGCTGACCACGATAATCCGGTCGGCATTCTTGATCGTTGTTAGGCGGTGGGCGATGACAAGGGTTGTGCGGCCCACGGACAGGTCAGCCAGCGACTGCTGAATCGCGGCTTCGGTCTCGGTGTCGAGGGCCGAAGTGGCTTCGTCCAGAATCAGAATCGGCGGATTCTTGAGGAACATACGGGCGATCGCCAGGCGCTGCTTCTGTCCGCCGGACAGCTTGACGCCGCGTTCCCCGATAACGGTATCCATCCCGTTCGGCAGGCTGTTGATCAGCTCCTCCAGGTGAGCCTGACGTGCGGCCTGCCAGATCTCCGGCAGCTCTGCATCCAGCTTGCCGTAAGCGATATTCTCACGGATCGTGCCGGAGAAGAGGAACACATCCTGCTGCACGATCCCGATCTGCTTCCGCAGCGAGCTGAGCTTCATATCGCGGATATCGATCCCGTCGATGGAGATGGCTCCGCCGGTCACATCATAGAAGCGGGGAAGCAGGCTGCAGATCGTTGTTTTACCGGCGCCGGAAGGTCCGACGAAGGCAATGGTTTCACCGGCGTTAACGTTCAGGCTAATATCCGCCAGAACCGTACGGTCCGCTTCATAGCCGAAGCTGACATTGCTGAAGCTGATATCCCCGCGGAGTGAGCCTACTTCTACAGCATCCGGTTTATCGGCGATATCGGGCTCGGTATCAATGACTTCAAGATAACGCTTGAACCCGGCAATCCCCTTCGGATAGCTCTCGATGACGGAGTTGATTTTCTCAATCGGGCGGAAGAAGACGTTAGCCAGCAGGATGAAAGCGACGAATTCCCCGATCTCAAGCTCTCCCTGAATGAAGAACCAGGCGCCGCAGACCATGACTACAATGGTAATCAGACGGGTCATCATATAGCTGACCGACGAGCTTTTGGCCATCAGCTTATAAGCCATCAGCTTGGTCTGGCGGAACTTCTGGTTGTCCACAGCGAACAGCTCTTTCTCATATTCCTCATTGGCAAAAGACTGAACCACACGAATCCCGCCGACATTGTCCTCGATCCGGGCATTAAAGTTACCCACATTGCCGAACAGACGATGGTAAGTTTCCGTCATATTGCGGCCGAAATGGATGATGACCCAGGCCATAACCGGCACGATGATGAAGGTGATCACAGCCAGCTGGAGATTGATATCCGCCATCAGAATAAATGCACCGATCAGTGTCATGACAGCGATGAACACATCCTCCGGCCCGTGATGGGCCACTTCGCCGATATCGTTCAGGTCATTGGTAATTCTGCCGAGCAGATGACCTGTTTTGTTATTATCGAAGAAGCGGAAGGACAGCTTCTGGATATGATCGAACATTTTTTTGCGCATATTGGTCTCAATGTTAATGCCCAGCATGTGCCCCCAGTAAGTGACAACATAGTTCATTGCCGTATTCAGCGCGTAAATTCCGAGCAAGACCACACAGGCAATCAGAATCAGCGGCCAGTCCTGACCCGGCAGCAGATCATCAATGAATTTATTGACCGCTACGGGAAAAGCAAGCTCCAGCAGACCGGCACCTACCGCACAGGTGAAGTCGAGGATAAACAGCTTCTTATAAGGACGGTAATAGGAGAAAAAACGACGCAGCATCTCTTGTTCACTCTTTTCTGTAGTGTTATGTATCTGGTTATTGAGATTGATTCTCAAGTGAACCTTATTCTTAGGATACTAAAGAGGGTTACATGATTTGTCAACGGTAAGATGTTTAAAATTACATGTAATTCATCTGATTTATTACCATTTCACCCAGTCGTGAAAGGCTATTTCCACATATTTTAACTGTATTCAAGTATAAAGGAGGAGTTAACATGAGCGAAAATGTTGGGGGATACGGCGGAGTATTCACTTCCACTGGCGCGATTCTGGTTCTGTTCATCCTGCTCGTAATCATTACTAAATCCTTCTGGATTTAATTAGGCTTCACCTATCTGTGCTGCCGCCGGTCCTGGAGACCGGCGGTTTTTCCTGTTGCTGATTTTGTTCAGGCGCATTGTCAAGCCTTTGAAATAACTTTAAGTTGTGCAGCCTTCAGCGTAAAGAGATATAATGGCCACATGTGCCATGGATCTGAACGTCTACTACATACAGCAGCTTTATTCCCTGACAAGCCCTGGGCTTGATGGGTATTTTGCTGCGGCCTTGGAGGAACAACATGAAATTCAGCCGTCAAAAAAGCAACATAGCGGAGCCAGGCTTGTCCGCGCATGATTCAAATACCGCCAGCCGTTGGATGCTCATCACCGGTATTATTTGTGTCGCAGCTGCGCTGCGTGCCCCGTTCACTTCAGTCGGACCTCTGCTGGAGATGATCCGTGATGACCTGGGCTTGTCTAATACCCTGGCTGGAGCGATCACGACCTTGCCGTTACTGGCCTTTGCGCTACTATCACCATTCGCCCCACAGCTAGCCCGCAAAGTTGGACTTGCCAATATCCTGATGCTGGCTATGCTTACGCTGTCAATGGGGATTCTCGTCCGTTCAGCTTCCGGAACGGTTACCTTGTTTGCGGGTACGGCAATGATTGGCCTGTCCATTGCCGTCTGCAATGTGCTGCTGCCGGGACTGATCAAGGGGAAATTCCCGCACCGCATCGGCCTGATGACCGGAATCTACACGGTCTCCATGAATATATGTGCAGCTGCTGCTTCAGGAATCAGTGTTCCATTGGCCTCCCATGCGGGGCTTGGGTGGAGGGGAACCCTGGCTTTGTGGTTTATCATCTCTGCGCTGGCTACACTGCTCTGGATTCCGCAGATGAAGAGCCTAAGCCCAAGCGGTACAGGCGCCGTGCGGTCTTCGGCCGTGCGCGTATGGCGCTCCCCGCTCGCCTGGCAGGTTACATTGTTCATGGGGCTGCAGTCGTTGCTCTATTATGTCCTGATCGCCTGGTTTTCGGTTATTCTCGGGGAGCGGGGAATGTCCTCCAGCCATGCGGGATGGATTCTCTCACTGATGCAGCTGGCACAGCTGCCGTTTACATTCTTTGTTCCGCTCTGGGCCGGACGGATGAAGAACCAGCGTCTGCTGGTAGTTATTACTTCTATCCTGTTTATCATTGGCATCCTTGGAATTTGGCTGGGCAGCACGGAGCTGATGGCGGTATGGGCGGTATGCATTGGAATCGGCGGGGGATTTGCTTTTGGACTGGCGATGATGTTCTTCAGCCTGCGCACCCGGACTACGCAGGAAGCCAGTGAGCTGTCGGGCATGGCCCAGTCTGCCGGTTATCTGCTGGCCGCGATGGGACCCGCACTGTTCGGTCTGCTGCATGATGCTACGAACAGCTGGAACACACCGCTGGCACTGCTGGCGGCAGCAAGCGTGCTCTTGTTCGCGGCAGGAATGGGAGCCGGACGCGACAGATACGTTGGTGACAGGGGATAGCGGATTATAATGAACACGGATATATTTATTATTTTCATGGATTACCTCACACATTCCATTTACAATCGGATGGTATATTAAGGATATCCTCAGCTTGTATGTGCTATATATGTTTATGAACTATGGACTCCGCCACTTGCTGGCGGGGTCAATTTTTTTGATAACTATAAGAATTTATATGTTTCACAGGATCACTTATCCTTCTATTTCTCGCTGAAACGTTACCGTCCTTAGAAAAGAACGGCTGCCGTATCCAATTACAGCTAAATTCAATACGCTTAGTTTGTATAAGATTTTGGCAGAGAAAGTGCATTGAAAGCTGATCAGGACATGCTACTATTGTCATTAAGATTACATGAGAATGATAATCAATGAAAACAGACATAGGAGTGAAGAGAGAAATGACAAACCGGGGCCGGAAGTTTATCTGGACAATCGTACTTATGCTGGCAATGTCCGCTTTGGCGGCTTGCGGGACTGCTAACAAGGCTGCGGAGGGCAACGCTGTCCAAGCAGGGAATGCAGCGGAAGAGGCAGCAGCAGCCAGTGCAACTCCTACAGAGAGCAGCAATAATGCCTCAGAAGAAGGAGCGACCCGTACGATTACCGGAGAATTCGGAGATGTAGAAATTCCCGTAAATCCTAAGCGGGTGGCGGGGATCTATGTAGAAGATTATCTGAAGGCACTAGGCGTTACTCCAGTGGTGCAGTGGTATCATCCAAGCTGGGGCAAGCAGGATTATCTGAATCTGGATGTGCCTGAATTCGATATCAGCGGCAGTATGGAAGCGTTGCTCGACAAAAATCCCGATCTGATCATTACCGATGGCGGTGCAGATGCCGCTAAGTATGAACAATATTCCATGGTGGCGCCAACCTACCGTTTGCCGGAGAGCGTGCTCCAGGATTCAAGGCTAATGCTCACAGCGATTGCCGACGCGCTGGGTATTCCGGAGAAGGGTGAGGCTGTGCTTGCGGAGTATGACCAGAAGGTAGCCGAGGGTAAAGCCAAGCTGCAGCAGGCTCTGGGACAGGAAAAGGTAGCTGTAATCCGGCTTAATGTCGCGGACAAAACCTTTGCTCTTTTTGGAGTCAAAAACCGCTTTACCGGTGTGCTCTATGATCAATTCGGTCTGACACCTGTCCCGATGGCCGCTGAGATGACGGAATATCAGTCCATTATTTCCGAAGAAGTGATACCAGCGCTTGAAGCGGATCACATCATTGTATTCCCTGACAACGGAGACTGGGATACTGCGGCTAATCAGGAGGCGATCCAGATTCTCGATGGCCCTCTATGGAAGAACCTGCCTGCGGTGAAGAACGGGAACATCTACAGAATGGAACGTTCCCACTGGCAGTCTGGTGCAATCACGGCAAATACGATGAAGCTTGACGATCTGCTTAAGGTCATGGTGAAATAACCTGATTTTGATGAAGCATGTGAAAAGAAGGTCTATCAGCACAGTTGATAGATCTTCTTTTTTGTTTTACACTGAATTGGTGATAATGATTCTCAATAAGGTGGGGTAGAATGGCGGATCTAGTACAGGAAAATACCGGAAGAAGGCTATTCTATAGCCTGATTAACATAGAAACCGTTGCCCAGTCCCCGTCTGAAAATGAACCGACAGATGTGTACAAGGAACATACATTAATTATAGTTTCGGAAGGGCAGGGCTGGCTCAAAGCGGATGATAGGCAATATCCCTTGGAGAAAGGTGCCGGATTTCTGATAGAGGCCGGATCACTAAACAGAATCCGGGCCGGAGAGCGGGGACTGAGCTTTTACCGGATTGGCTTTGAGGTTATTCATACCGGAGGGAGCAAACCTAACGGAGTGGAAAGGAAGTCTGGAGATGGCATGCTCCGGCCGGGACTCCTTAACTGCAGACCTTATTCACAGTGTGTACTGCTGCTGGATTCCATTTATCATAGCCGCAGGAGTGCCGAGGATATTGAATGGTTTGCGGCTCAGACCCGTTTTCAGGAGCTCCTGCTGCTGATCATGCGGGCGAATTCTCCGGCGATGAAGACCAGGGATGATCATGAGGCGGTGGAGCGTTCGATCCGCTATATGGAGGACCATTTCAATGAATCCTTATCTGTCGACCAGCTGGCTGAGCTTGCAGGAATTGGCCGTGCGCGTTATACCCAGCTTTTTAGAGAGATTACCGGTCAGATTCCCTTGGAGTACTTGAATGGACTGCGTATTGAACGGGCACAGCAGCAGCTGCTGCTGACCAGGGACCGCCTGCATGATGTTGCACTGGCTGTCGGCTACAGCAATGAGTATTATTTCAATCGCCGCTTCAAAGGAACAGTTGGTGTAACTCCCGGCCAATACAGGAGCCTTCATCAGGAGGGAGTCCGCGTATTTGCCCCTTTTCTGGAGGATTATCTGCTGGCATTGGGGATTACTCCGGTGGTGCAATATTGTCATGCCCAGTGGGGGAAGCAGGAGTATCTGGGTCTTGATCAGGTTCCTGCCTTTGATATTTCGAGCGGAGACTGGCAAGGACTCTCCCGGTATATGCCCGAGCTGATTATGCTGGATGACGGCTTTCAGCGCTGGCAGCTGGGGGAATGCCGCCAGGTGGCCCCGCTGCTCCGGCTTCCGTTCCATCAGGAGGACTGGCGGGCAACGCTCCGCTCCGCAGCCGCTGTCTTCGGCAGAACGGAACGGGTGCAGGAGGTTATCGGCCATTATGAGCAGCAAGCCCGGCAGGCCAAGCGGATGCTCAGCCGCAGCATCAGGGGACAGACGGTAGCGTTACTGCGGATATCCGCTTATGGAGTTGCTCTGTATGGCTGTGATGAGCTGGGATATTCAGCAAGTGTTCTGCATGAGGATCTGGGGCTTCAGCGGCATGGATTCGTCAGCAGGCTTACCCGGGGACAAAAGCGTGTGAATCTGAGCCGTGAAGAATTGTCTGAGCTGACTGCAGATCATCTGTTTATAACTTTTGACAAGCAGGAAGGTGAAAGCCGGGAGCTGCTCGATACACAGCTATGGAGAAGCCTGCCCGCTGTGCGCAACCGCTGTGTGTACGAGGTTGATTTCATGGCCTGGATGAATTATGGTGTGCTGTCCCATCAGCGTAAAATCGAGGATGTGCTGAAGGTACTGGCGTAGGCACCAGTCACAATCTGCGGATTGGTGAAGCAACAGCAATAAGCACCTCGATCAGTTTGGCGGCGGCGGCCAGCAGAAATACGGCACCGGGGGCCAATGCACCGCTCATCCAGCCGCCGAGTAATGCACCGGCCGGCATAGCCGTGCGGGTGACGACTCTGGAGAAGCTCAGCACTCTGCCGAGCAGCTCGGGCGGAACCTTCTCCTGGCAGATGGAAGCAGACAATACGGACCAGGAGGTGTTGCAGGCAGCGACCAGGCCGAAGCCGATTCCCGGCGCCAGCCAGGAGTCGTTGAAGCCGGCCAGCACAAATCCGCAGGTTCCGGCCAGCAGCAGCACCGGAATCAGGCGGCCGCGCCTGAAATGCCGGTCGAGATATATAACCGCAAGGCTCCCGGCGACTCCTCCGGCAGCGAGCAAGGTATATGTCATGCCCATTTGACCTGTAGTTAAATGAAGATTGGTAATCAGGTAGTAGGTCAGGGTGGCATACGCTGCACTGTAGCCGAAGTTGCCGATGGCTGCCTGTACAGAGAGGGCCAATTGGACCGGGCTGCGGATCAGCCAGAGGAAGCCCTGGGACATTTCGGCGGCAAAAGCAGGCTTGGCGCTGCGTGACCGTGCGGGTTCCTGCGGAAGCCGGTACAGAACGCAGAGAATGACCGCGAAGGAAGCGACATCCAGCCACAGGATGGAAGTAATGCTCATAAGTGAGGCCAAGCCTCCCGCGACCGCCGGTCCGAGCATATCGGCCAGCTGACCTGCGGTCTGAACTCCGGCATTCCCCCGGGTTAGATTCTTCCCGGACAGCGACGGAATGAGGGTTACAACCGCTATATCATAACCCGTTGATACAATGGATAAGAGCAGGGAAATGACGTACAGATGCCAAATGGCGAGCAGTCCGTAATGTGCCAGTATAGGAATGAGGGCAATGAGCCCCATTCGGATCAGATCGGCGCAGAGCATCAGCCGCTTGCGATTGAACCGGTCGAGGATCACTCCGGCAAAAGGGGCGAACAGTATGACCGGCAGCACACTGACGGCAAACAGCGAGCTCATTACCAGCACAGACCCGGTCAGCCTGTAGGAGAGCAGCGGCAGACAAAAGGTGTATAGGGCGTCTCCGATTCTGGAAATGAAATATCCGGTCAGGAAATGCGCCAGCTGGAGCGGGCTTTGCGGCCGGGAGTGACGCTGTGGTTCTTGCGGCAAAGCAGAGGCTGGATAAGCAGAGGAACCGCGGGCGGTCTTCATAATCGTTGCCTCCAATAAGTGGACAATACGGTGAAGCTGCCGTATAAGCTGAACAGAACCAGTATGATTGCGGTGCCCAGGCTCAGGAACTGGCTGAAGCTGCCGGACAGCCTGCCCCTGATCAGGGAGATCAGGCCGGATAACAGCAGCCACCAGGCGAAGGAGCCCAGAGCAATCCCTGCCGGAAGAAACAGGGAGGCGCTGATTGCCTGGCCCAGTGAAGCGGCAAGCGCCATGAAGGACAGAAGTGTTGCCGGATTAGCCAGAGTCAGCAGGCAGGCGGAGGACAGGCTATAGATAATTCCGCTGCGCACGGCTGTTGTTACCGGATCTCCCTTGGCCGGAGCCGTCCATAGCGCCTTCAGCCCCAGATAGCCGAGAAACAGGCTGCCAAGCAGTCGAAGCGGCAAGGCGTAGGTGGTAGTGAAATCGTTCACAAACCGGAAGCTGGCAACGGTCACCAGCGCATAGAAGGCGTCAGCCAGCGCAATTCCGGCACCCGTAGCGAGACCGGCAGTGAAGCCGGACTTCAGGGTACGGTTCATGCACAGCAGAGACATCGGGCCGACAGGAGCGGCAATAATGAAGCCGAAGCTGAGACCGCTTAACAGGGCCAGCCATGTATTCATGGTGTGCGTTCTGCCGGGGGCAGCGGTACATGCGGAGTTTCTTTGACCGTTCCGAGGATAATCGTAGTGCGGGTCCGCACGATACCCGGCAGGCCTTTGATCTCCTCGCTGATGATCCGGTCCAGATCCCGTGTTCCCCGGCAGCGCAGCTTCAGGATGTAATCATCATCCCCGGCAGTGTGATGGCATTCCTGAACCTCGGGCAGCTTCATCACGAGTTCAATGAAGCCTTGCCGGTGTTCCGGCCGCTCCAGCGATACGGCAATCAGTGCAGCCAATCCGTAACCGGCAGATTCCGCGTCGATCAGCGCCGTATATGCGGTAATGACACCTTGCTCCTCCAGCCGCCGAACCCTGTCCGCTGCGGCAGGAGAAGAAAGGCCCAGCAGTCCGGCAAGCTCGGACCAGGTGATCCTGCCGTTATTCATTATTGCTGAGATGATCTTGTAATCTAAAGAATCCATGTTATTCCTCCTTATATTATTAATCCATATGAGGAATATACATTATAATAATAAGTATTTCAATAATATTCCATACATATTATTGGTGGGTCATTGAGTGGATAGCAGGACTTTCATAGTGCTGTAATAATCACCAATAAATAATGCTTGCAATTTATATTCAAAGAGAGTATAGTCTTAATTACGGTGATTGAATCACTGAACTACATAATATGCGGTCATGGCGGAATTGGCAGACGCGCTGGCTTCAGGTGCCAGTGATAGCAATATCGTGGAGGTTCGAGTCCTCTTGACCGCATCTGTTTTACAAATATGGCTCGTAATTGCTCAGGCAATTACGGGCCATTTTGATTTTTGAGCTAATGGGTGGAATGTAGGCTGGAAAGAGGCTGGGTGGGTGAATAAGGGGCAGAAGTGCCCCTGAATCCGCCGGAAGTAGGCGTTGTGGGAAAATCAGGGGGTGAAGTTCCCTCTGAGTCCACCAAAAGTAGCCAGATGGGCCGGATGTATGCGAAAAACCGAATACAATGCACCAATGTTAGGGCAGATGGGCCGGATGTATGCGAAAAACCGAATACAATGCACCAATTATAGGACTGATGTGGGCGGGATGAGAAACAAGAAGCCGCAAAAGATGCTACCCGGTAAGGGGAGCATCTTTTTTTGCGTGATGAGCGTGATATGCGTTATGCGTTATGCGTGATGAGCGTGATGAGCGTGATATGCGTTATGCGTGATGAGCGTGATGAGCGTGATATGCGTGATATGCGTTATGCGTGATATGCGTGATATGCGTGATATACGTGATGTGCGCTATGTGAGGCGAAGCCTGATGCACTTACTACTTCATGCCGATCAACTTGCGTAGCGTGATTGCCTCTTTAAATGCCTTGTTCACTGCCCGCTTCCGTGCTCCTGCTTCCGCAGGAACAGACTCAATACAACCCCGCAAAGTGCCAGACTCAGCGGAAGCAGGAAGGTGTCGTGGAACCCTGCAACCATCGCTGCAGTATGGGCAGAAGCTGCAGCGGAGCCGGCCTGGGTCATGTGCTCAGCAATGTTGGAAGACAACAGACCGGAGATGATGGCAATGGAGAAGGAGCCGACAATCTGCTGGGCGGAGGTGGTCAGCGGGGTTACCCGGCTGATCAGGTCTTTGGGTGCCGACTTGAGTACATGGGTGCCGAGCTGCATGGTGGTGAGACCCTGGCCCAGTCCCAGAAGGGCGAAGGATCCAATCATCGCATAGATCGTCGTATCGCTGTCCAGCCGTGACAAAAGAACGAGTGCAGCCGAGAGCATCACAAGACCGGAGAACACAGGAATCCGCGCTCCGTATTTGTCAAGAAGTCTGCCCCCAGCCATAACGCCGGCGAAGCTGACCAGCGCCTGCGGGATGATCATCATCCCGGACTCCAAGGAGGAGAAGCCTCTAACCTGCTGCAGATATAAAGGAATCAACAAGATCGAACCGAATAACGCGATCTGGTTAATCCAGACCAGAATAATGCCTTTGGTGAACTCGAAGGAACGGAAGGAGCGCAGCTCAAGCAGCGGCTCCTTCTGTCGCAGCTCTACAACAATAAATAATGACAGAGCAACTAAGCCGAAGATAAGCGGCAGCAATGTATAGGAGTCTGTCCAACCCTCCGCGCCACCTCTGTGCACTCCAAAGACGAGACTGGAGAAGGCCAGCGGGGAGAGGATCATTCCCCAAATATCAAGTTTGGCGGCGGTTCCTTTTTCGGAGACCGGAAGATACTTCATCCCTAAATAGATTGCGATCAGGCCGATGGGCAAATTGATCAGGAAAATCCAATGCCAGCTCACATATTCGAGCAGCCATCCGGATAACACGGGGCCGAGCAGCGGAGCGATCAGCATGGGCATGGCGAGGAAGCCCATCAGCTCGCCTCTTCGCTCAGGCGGAGCTATTTTGAAGGATAAGGCCATGCCGATAGGAGCCACCATGCCGCCGCCAAGACCCTGCATAATCCGGAAAACAATCAGCTGAGCCGGGGACTGGGCCGCTGCACACAGCAGGGAGCCGATAGTGAACAATAGAATGGATACAAGAAAAACACGCTTAGCGGTAAATCTGTCCGAGAACCACCCTGCGAGCGGAATGATCATGGAGGTAGCCAGCGTGTAGCCGGTAATCGCCCATTGGATGGTCTTTAGGCTGGTGTGAAATACATTCTCCAGCTCAGGTATGGCCACATTCATAATGGTATTGTCCAGCATAACCAGCAGCATTCCGGCAATGAGCGCGAAGAGTACAGGGATAAGCGGTTTGATCGAAAAAGGCTTGCCGCCTTGCAGGGCGGCTTCTGTTGCGGATGGATTCATTGCAGTACACGTCCTCTTGAAGTTAATATGGGTATTCGTGTGAAGCTTGAATAATGATCGGGAAGCAGCTGTCCCCTCCGGCCGGTAAGGATCTCTGCACCCTTAATCTAACGGTGTGAGATTAATATAGCACTGTCTTTTTTCACTGTAAAGGAAAATATCTAACGGTGTAAGTTTATTCTGCCGCATGAATTATCTAACGATGGTAGACCCTGTTCGCAGGATCGCTTAGAATAGAAACAGCTTGTACTCGGGAGGGCTCGTATGAGAATCAAAAATCTGCAAATTACCGAACCAAATATCATCAAGGCAGCCTGGGAGCTGCTTGACCAAATAGGCATTGAGGATTTCAGTATGAGGAAGCTGGCGGATCTGCTGCATATCCAGGCCCCTTCGCTGTATTGGCATTTCAAAAGCAAGCAGAGCCTGTTTCAGACGCTTGCTAATGAGGTGGCGAAGGAGGCCCGGCAGTCTGCTAAGCTCGAAGGAGAGTGGGAAGAGCAGCTGTTTCATTGTGCGTCGATGATCCGCAGCGTAATGATTAAGTATCCGTGTTCCGCCCAGCTGTTAATGAGAACGGTACCTTCCGAGCCGGACTATCTGGCCTTAATCAACTCGCTTCTGCAGATCGTGGATCATCTTCCCGTCAGCGACAGCGACAAGTTTTCCTCGATTGCCTGCCTGCTGAACTATGTGATTGCTTTTGAACTCGATAAATATGAGCAGCGCAGAGTCGATACAGCCATGAAGAAGGAAGCGGAGGGCGGAGCGCAGGGAATGTTTATGGATTCGCTTGCACGTCTGTCCGGAGGAGGGCCGAACGTGGTGCAGCGTATGCACCATAATGGCTTATTCCGCGAGCTGGGTTCGGATAACATGTTCCGTACAGGCCTGAAAATAATCATTGCAGGAATCGCACAGCTGGCCCAGCAGCAGGCGCGATAATTCATATGTTTTGGAGCCCCCACTTTGTGGGGTTCTTTTTTGCGGACAGACTGTAACCTTTTGCCGGAGGTAAACGAATAACCAGTAGATGGCTCAGCGGGAGAGGAGGCGGCGTAAGACGAACGGAAACGGAAGAGAACATGCGGAAGACCCTGAATCAGAGGAAGCGAAGGATAGTTCCGCGGAAGAAGAGGCTGTACTGGTCAGGTTCCGGGACGGAAGCCTTGAGGCTTTTGAGTGGCTGGTGTGTAAGTACCGGAAGCCGGCGGTACGATTTGCGTACCACTTGACCGGAGATTATCATACGGCCGAGGATCTGGCGCAGGATTGTTTCGCTTATCTGCTGGTATATCCGGAGAAGTATGATCACCGTGCATCCTTCCAGACCTATCTGTTCACGATCCTGCGCAATAAAAGCATTGATTCCATCCGCAAGCGCAGCAGACAGCGTACCTTGACCGCGGAAGAGAGTCATAATCCGGAAGACCGCAGGACACAAAGTGATGGTCCGGCAGACCGCGGCGGATTCGAGAGATACGGCAGCGTACATACACAGGGAACAGACGATCCCGAGCGGCTGGCTATTATCCGTGAAGAAGACCTGGAATGGCGCAGAAGGCTGCACCAGATGAAGCCGGATTACTGCCAGGCGGTCTATCTGGTGGATGTGGGACAGATGTCTTATGAGCAGGCGGCAGCAGTAATGCGACGCAATATGGTTAGCTTCAAGGTGCTGCTGCACCGGGCGCGCAAGAAGCTTAGGCAGATTTACGAAAAGGAGGAGTGGGATTGTGAGGTCAAACGAACCGGAACAGTTATTTCTGGATGAGGTCTACCGCAAAGCCCGTCTGCTGGAATATGACAAGCGTGATGCAGAGAAAGTGCTGCATAACCGCAGGTTGCTGGCCAGACGCAAGGCAATGACAATATCATGCGTCACAATCTTTACGGCTGTTTTTGCCCTGATGATCTCGATTGGAAAGATCGATAAGGAACTATGCGTGGCGCTGTCACTCGTTCTGTTCGCAGCAGGTCTGCTGATTGAGAAGCTTGAATTGTCGTGGAGTCCGGAGAATGACGGGTGAACAGGGAGTTATAAGAACGGGGGAGAAGACTGGGATGGAGCTAATTATTAATCATTTAACCAAGACCTACGGAAACAAACAGGCATTGCAGGATATCAGCTTCCGGGTGGGCGAAGGCATTCACGGCCTGCTCGGGCCTAACGGAGCGGGCAAAACAACGCTGATGCGTCTGCTTGCCACCTTGCTGGAGCCTACCTCGGGTACGGTGGAGATTGGTGGAGTTACCTTGAAAGATAAGGCGCAGATCCGCGAACTGGTTGGCTATTTGCCACAGGAATTCGCCTTTTATCCGGGGATGACGGTAGTGGAGGCGATGGATTATCTGGCGCTGTTATCGGGCATAGCCGGCCGTGCGGAGCGGAAGCGGAGAATAGACAATCTGCTTGAGCTGGTTAACCTTACCGAGCAGCGCCGTACCAAGGTAAAGGCATTATCCGGGGGAATGAAGCGCCGGCTCGGCGTAGCCCAGGCAATGGTGCATGAGCCGAAGCTGCTGATCGTGGATGAACCGACTGCAGGGCTGGACCCTGAAGAGCGGATCCGTTTCCGGCGGCTGCTCAGCCGGTTTGCCGAAGGCAGAATTGTTCTATTATCCACGCATGTTGTTGAAGATGTGGAGTCCACCTGTGAGCAGATGACCGTGCTGCATAAGGGGCGTCTGCGTTATCACGGCAGAATAGGCGATTTGACTGCTGCGGCCGCCGGCCGTGTCTGGATAGCCGAGCTTGACCGGGTAGAGTGGGAGCGGGACCGCGACCGGTTCCCGGTACTGTCCGCTGTACCGGAGGGAAGAAATATGCGGGTGCGGGTGCTGGCAGATGAACAGCCTTATGCAGGGGCACAGCAGACCGCGCCGTCGATTGAAGATGCTTATCTGCATCTCATGCGCAGGGAGGAATCCTTCGTATGATGGCACTGATCGGCAAAGAGATGCGCATGACGCTGCGCAGCCTGGTTTTTTATCTGTTTATTATCGCGAGCGTGTTCTTCTATTTCACCTCTTATGCTACGGAGGAAACCTGGGGCGAGCTGGGTTCCCCGGTTATAAGTACGCCGCAGAATGTAGGTACTATTGAACACCCGTATTACGGCTGGAAGCAGCCGGCGGATACCCGCGATTTGGCCGAACAAATGAGGAAGGAAATGGGCTGGAATCTGGATGCCGGAACCAGCCAGAAAATCAGGCTGGGTTTTCCTTTCAAGGTTAAGCTGAACGAGAAGGAGAAGACAGCCCTGTCTGCAGCGATCTCCCAGCTGGATGAGGTTCTGAAGAATCCGGATAAATATACTATGGATGAGGTAAACACTATCGCCGAGTCAGTGAACAATCAATTGGGCGGGAAGAGTATATACCAGCAAGGGCTGGGGGAATTCGGTTCTGCCATTGAGACTGTTGATGAAGCCATAAAGGCGCAGGAAGCGGATCTTGCCCGCTATAACGCTAAGGTGAATGCAGGTGAATTGCTGCCCGGAGCCGCACGCTACTTCAGTGATTATCTCTCGCTGCCAGCAGGGATCTTTCCGGTCTTTCTGTCAGCCTTTCTGCTGCTCCGGGACCGCTCCAGCCGGATGAATGAATTGATTTACAGCCGCAGAATTTCGCCCTGGGTGTATGTCGGTTCGAAGTTTATTGCACAAGGTGTCATGTTATCTATGATCTACCTCATCCTGGCTGTCATCGGCGGCTGGCAGACCGTGGATACACTGGGGCTTACCGGCCAGACGGGACAGGCTATTGTAATCTTCCTTGGATACACAGCATGGTGGCTGCTGCCGACGTTATGGATTTCCGTTGCCTTCGGGATGTTCGGCTCGATGCTGTTCCGCCGGGGGATCGTACCCATCGCCCTGCAGATTGTCTGGTGGTTCATGTCGGTGCTGCCGCTGTTAGGCTCTTATGGGCTGAACCGGCTGTTCATCCGCTTCAACTCGCCTAATGACTACGAGTTATACTGGAAGTGGACGGATGAGATTGCACTTAACCGCAGCTTCTATTTGATACTCACCGTACTATTGGCTGCAGGAGCCGCCTGGTTATGGGAAAGAAACCGCAGCCGGCTGGATTCAGCCAAGATGCTGAGCAGGAAGACCGCTAAAGGAAGTGTGGCGGCATCTGCAGCGGAGGCGCTTAGATGAGCCGGCAGATCATCCGCCCGCTGGCCGGGTACAACCTCAGGCTGACTGCACATTATTCATGGCTCCTGTCCGCAGTGCTTCTGGCTGTCGTCCCGTTCTTCATGGAGCCGGCACTGATGAACAGGGTTCAGGCTGCGAAGCTGGGGGAACAGCTGATCAGCTTTGTGGGATTGATTGTCTTCCCCCACCTGGGCCTGCTGGAGGATGGCGGGATTGGTGAAGTGCTCTATGCCAAGCGGGTAAGGCATCATCCGGTATTTCTTTTCCGCTGGCTGCTCACCGTTCTCTATATCTTCCTTGTGGTGACTGCCTTATTCACATGGATGCATGGGAGCGGTGCTGATTTTGAACTGTGGCCGATGATCGGCGGGACGGTGATTACCGCAGTTGCGATAGGATCAGCGGGACTGACGGCTGCACTCTTGATCGGCAACACCTCTGCCGGATACATTGCCGGATTCTCCTGGTATCTGCTTGATTTCATGACCAAAGGCAAGCTGACCGGCCGCTTTTATTTATTCGGCCTGATAAATAGCGAATGGGATAATGATAAATGGCTGCTGGCAGGAGGTTCATTCGCCCTTGCGCTGTTCTGCGCCTTCTGGCTGCCGCGCAAGAGACTAGACTAGTAGAGGCCAGGCCTGTCTTAAATATCAGGAACAATCCAATATAATTAAAATCATATAACAACCGCCTTGACGTCATTTTAGTGACCGGGGCGGTTTTTTGACGCATTGAATATACTGCCTGATTATTGGAGTGACTTCAGAGCTGGAGCATATTATCCGAAAAAAAGGTATACTGATAATAATTTATGTCCCCCACTTTCACAGAGGAGGCTCGGAGCTTTGTCTGATACACTTTTTAAGCATTTGTATTTACGGTCTTCCATAGGCTATGCGGTAGTATCCATTGACGATGGTACAATGCTCATGGCCAATCCTGCCTTTTGCGGGATGTTCGGATATACAGAGGATGAACTTAAGGATCTGCGTTATTTGGATATTGCCTATCCGGAGGATGAGCATACCGTGGATCACGGCCTGATTATGAAGTATTTGCTGTGCAGTCCCGGCGCGGCTGTAGATAAAGAGAAGCGGTTTGCACGCAAGGATGGGGAGATCATCTGGGTGGCGCTGCATATATTTTTGATTTTTGAAGAGTCGACAGGCAGGCCCCTGCAGCTGATTGCGGAGATGACGGATATTACCGCACGCAAGGTAGCGGAGAAGAAGATTGAGGAGGATCACCAGCTCTACAAGCTGATTACGCAAAATACTCCGGACATGATCTCCTTTGCCGATCCGGATGGAACCTTGCGATATGTTTCTCCCTCTGTTGAAAAACTGATGGGTTATTCCGCAAGTGAGATGATCGGCAGGAAAAGGCCGGAGTATTATCATGAAGTTGACGCGCTAGAGATGACCGAGCGGGGGAAGCTTTACTCGGACAACGATGTCTTTACCCGCCGGGCAAGGCATAAAGACGGCCATTACATTTGGATTGAAAGCTCGTTTCAGGTTATGCGGGACCGTGAAGGTGAAGTGCAGCAGGTACTGACCATTGCCCGTGATGTTACAGAGCGGAAGAAATATGAGGAGATGCTGGCGTCTGCGCAGGAGCTTGGGCAGATGGGTTCGTGGGAATGGAATTCGGTCTATGCGGAGTTGACGGTTTCCAGCCAGATGAGGGCTATTTTTGAAATGGGCGGCAGTCAGGGCAGTCATACCCGGATTGATTATCAGCTGCTCCTGGATTGTGTGGTGAAGGATGATCTGGGGGCGCTGCGTGAGGAGCTGCACCATACACTGAAGTCAGGCACCCAAGGTGAGGCGACCTTCAGAATCAGGAACGGCAGCGGCGGGCGTAAGGTGATCTATGCGCACTGGGAGGTTATCCTGGATGCAGCAGGCAAGGTTCAGCAGATCCGCGGCATTGTGCAGGATGTTACGGAACGCCACCGGATGGAAGAACAGCTTCGTGACAGCGAACGGAATTACCGCCTGATCTCGGAGAATTCTCAGGACTTTATCTCACGCAATGCGACAGATGAACAGGCGACCTATCTGTATGCTTCCCCGGTCTGCCAGCAGATGTTCGGATATACTCCGGAAGAAATGGTCGGCACGAATGGGATGGATTATATCCATCCTGACGATTTTGCCTGTGTGCAGGCTTTTCTGGACGACAGTAAGAAGGGCTTGAAGCTGGAGCCTATCGTCTTCCGTTATCTGTGCAAGGACGGCTCTTATCTGTGGGTGGAGACTACGCTGCGGCATACGGAGACGGGAACCCCGGGAATTACAGAGATGATTGGAGTTACCCGGAATATCTCTGAGCGCAAGCAATATGAACTGAAGCTGCTGGAAAGCGAGAACCGGTACAAGTCGCTGTTCGAATATAATCCGTCCGCGATCAGTGCAATGGATCTGCAGGGCTGCATCCAGTCGCTGAATGCCAGTCTGCAGCAGCTCACCGGCTATTCCCGTGAAACACTGCTGCATTCAAGCTACAGTGAGATTATTGATGCGGATGAGCTGGCATTTGTGAATAACCGTTTTCTTGCCGCTGCCGGGGGGATGGCCCAGACCTTTGAGACCCGGATCATCCGCCGTGACGGGCAGACGGTTGAGGTTGGCATGATTTATGTACCTATTCTGCTGGACAGCCAGGTGGTAGGCGTGTTTGCGATCACGAGCGATATCACCGAACGCAAACGGCATCTGGAACAGATTGAGAAGCTCAGTTATGAGCATGCGCTAATATTGAATTCGGTTTCGGAAGGGATCTTTGGCATCAATCTGCAGGGGGATACGGTCTTTATTAATCCGGCGGCTTCCATTATGCTGGGTTACGCTCCCGGGGAGCTGGCCAGCAATATCAAGCTGCAGACGATCGCCCAGACCTGGATGGACGGGGAACTCTACCGCGGAGGGCATAGGACCCTCGCAGAGCTGCTTACGACTAATCTCTCCTATGAGCGGGAGCAGGAAGGGATTTTCTGGAGACAGGACGGTTCCAGCTTCCTCGTTAAATACCGCATGACGGCATTATATGATAACGGAGAACGCAAGGGTGCGGTAGTGGTATTCCGTGACATCACCGAGGAGAAAGCGGTTGTGCGTGCCAAGGAATCTGCGGAGCAGGCTGACCGGGCCAAATCAGAATTTCTGGCCATTATGAGCCACGAGCTGCGCACTCCGATGAATGGGATTATTGGCATGGCTGATCTGCTCTCGGGGACAGAGCTTACGGAAGAGCAGGAATACTACACGCAGATTATTAATAAAAGCGGCGGAGCACTGCTGCATATCCTGAATGAGGTGCTGGATTTCAGCAAGATTGAATCCGGTATGATGACGCTGGATCTGCAGCCGGTCGATGTCCGGCAAGTGATTCAGAATGTATGTGAACTCTTTTATCCGCGTGTCAAAGAAAAAGGCCTGACCCTGCGCAGCGAAGCAGACCCGGAGATTCCCGGTCTTGTAATAACGGATGAAATCCGGCTGCGGCAAATTCTCGTGAATCTGGTCGGCAATGCGGTGAAATTCACGGAAGAAGGGGAAGTCGGTATTTCGGTGAAGCTGGAACCTGTACGGGAACCCGGGTCAATGATTCTCAGATTCTCGGTGACAGATACCGGTATTGGAATTCCGCAGGACAGCCAGAGCCTGTTGTTCCAGTCGTTCTCCCAGCTGCATCCTTCCATTAACCGCAAATACGGCGGAACCGGACTGGGGCTGGCCATAAGCAAGAAGCTGGTCGAGCTGCTGGATGGTGCGATCGGTGTGGACAGCACCGAAGATGAGGGCTCGGAGTTCTATTTCACGATTGAGGTTATGCCGTCTGGTGAGGTTGCGGGGCCTCCGCTGCCCCTGGAGATCCTTGCAGCTGAAGAGTATAAGAACGGGATTTTTGATATGGATTATCCGGAGGGGCAATATGGTCCGCTGTCGATCCTTATTGCCGAGGATCATCCGGTGAATCTGCATCTGCTGCAGAAATATTTGAATAAGCGCGGCTATACCTCGGATGTGGCCCTGAACGGGGAGCAGGCGGTTCACGCTGTGCTGACACGGCAGTATGATCTGGTATTCATGGATATTCAGATGCCGGTGCTGGATGGTATTGAAGCTACAGGGCGGATCCGCGAGGCGATGGGATTATCTCCGGTTATTATTGCAGTTACCGCCTTTGCCCGGAAGGAAGATAAGGAAATGTGCCTTCGAGCAGGGATGCAGGACTTCATCTCCAAGCCGATCCGGGTGGAAGAGCTGGACAGGGTTCTGCGGGAATGGTCGATTAATCTCCGGAATTAGCAGGCAGAGACATGAGGAGGAGCAAAGAGGAATGAGATGGATCATCTATATTTTATTTGCCATACTCTATGGGCTGACAACGCTATATGGGCTGGGGCCGGTGCTGCTGGCTGACGGATCGTTCCGGGAGAGGATGCTGACACTGGCCATTGTACTGCTGATCTATGCCGGAATTACCTGGTGGCTGCGGAGTTTGCTGAAGCGGCTGGGCAGACGTTGACAATCTTCCCCTGGCTAAACTATTATTTATAGGGATCGTAATTATTACGATTATAAAATAGTCAGTGAGAGGGTTACGGTATTGAAAACCATGAAACGTGGCGATTTCATCATGATCCTGGTCGTATTGCTTGCCGCCGGTTCCATTTACGGCTATAAGTGGTTCTCGAATCACAATGAGCATTATGCACAGGGAGATCTGAAGGCTGTTATTACAGTGAACGGCAAGGCGTACAAGACGGTAAACCTGACCAAGGAAGAACAGATTATAGACATCCGTACCAAGTTCGGCCACAATACCCTGAAGGTGTTCGACTATGGGATACAGATGACTTACTCGGATGCTCCCCTGACCATTGCGCTGGATATGGGGTTCATCTCCAGGCCCAAACAGCAGATTATCTGTATTCCGGCCCGGCTTCTCATTGAGGTCGTAAATCCCGGTTCATCCATTGATGACGATGATGCGCTGGATGCGGTGATCTAAGCTGGCACTCAAGGCTGCAGCTCCTCCCAGGCCGCTGCGGCGTCGGCACTAGTGTATACATAAGGTGTGGACGGCTCAGGAACTGCGGTTAGGACTTCCGGAGTAATCTGCAGTGTCTCCACTCCCTGATAGAGCACCACATGAAGCTTGCCCCGAACCTCAATCCAGGTATCGGCGGGCAGGCTTATTTGTGTTCCCGGCTCCAGCAGAATACCGAACGGAGTGGCATCCGCCGTGCAGCACTGGACGAGGAACCGGCTGACCGCATAGCTGGTCTGGCCGGCACCCTGCGGCTCTCGGTAGAGAAAGCCGGATACCGAGATTTCCCTGCCCTCAAACTGTGATTTATACAGGTTGATAGCGCCCAGGGTCTCAGAGAAAATCTCCGGGTATACAGGAATAACGGACTCTCCGTACAGCTTGCCGGCCAGCTCGGCAAATTCCGCCTCATAGGGGTTAGAGGGAGTGAACTTCGCGCCGCTGCCGGACTCTGCGGCTGTATAAGACAGGGTGAGGCCTTTTCTGGCCGCTGCAGCACTTCCCAGTGCGCGGTCAGGCAGGAGAAACCCGAGCAGCAGCGGAAGCAGGAACAGGCTGTATAGTGCGGAACTGCCCAGCCCGGAACGGGGCAGGCGGTGCTCACAGTCGCACAGGACACTGCTTTTGCCAAGGACGGCTTGAAGCCCGAGGCTCAGCGCCATCAGGGAGAGCGGAACCGGACACAGCCTGATCCAGCGTGCCAGCTTGGGGGCAACGTAGTAATGAAGCGCGTCCTGCTGGACCAGATGTCCGATATAGAGGGCGAAGGCGAGCAGAATAACCGCCCTCAGTAAATAGTGAAACCGGATGCTCCGGGCGTTATTCATACGGAACCTCCTAAAAGTTTGTGAGGGTTGCTCCCTGAGTTTCTGCGGACAAACTGCATCGGAAGCATATGCTGAGTTTGTGAGGGTTGCTACAGCCAGAGTGAAGCCAGCACCGAGCCGGTGAAGACGGCCGAGACAATCAGGAAGAACAGATAAAGCGCGAATCTGGTTTTGAACAGCGACAGCAGCATCAGCGAGTTTTTGAAGTCGAGCATCGGGCCCAGCACCATGAACGCCAGCAGTGATCCGGCCGGAAAGGAATGCAGGAAGGTAGAGGCGACAAAGGCATCTGAGGTGGAGCAGAGCGAGAGTACAAAGGCCAGCCCCATCATGAACAGGTAGGAGCCCAGCGGGCGCTCTCCGATAGCGGTCAGGCTGCCGTGATTCATGAAGGTTTGGATACCGGCGGTTAACAGGCAGCCGATGATCAGATATTTCCCCATTTCAAAAAACTCATCCGACGTATGCACAAAGACTGCGACTACCCGCCCGCCGCGGGTAGTGCCGTGATGCTCCTCGCCCCCCTCGCGGGGGATGGACAGACGCAGCGGTGATTTGCGGATGGTGGCATAGATGACAAGGCCGATTAGGGCGGATACGGCAAAAGCCAGTCCCATCCGCGCATAGGCCAGTTCCGGATGGGAACGGAAGGCCGTCAGGGTGGCCCCGTAGACGACCGGATTCAGGATCGGACCGGACAGGATGAAGACGATGGCGACGTAGAGCGGCATGCCTTTGTGCATTAACCGGCGGACAAGCGGAATCATCCCGCATTCGCAGACGGGGAAAATGATCCCGAGCAGGCAGCCGAATAGAATAGCCGGAACCGGATGGCGCGGAATCCAGCGTGAGATCATCTCGTCCGGCACGAAGACGCGGAGCAATGAGGAGAGCAGCGCACCCAGGAGCACGAACGGCAGGGCTTCGAGCAGAATGCCGAGAAACGCTGTTTTGAACGTGTCCACATAACCGTTGTTAAGCAGCTCCGGATGACCGGGGAGCCAGAGAATGCCAATCGTGAGCAGGAAGGCAGCGGGAATGAGCAGCGGCAGTATTTTGAACGGAGAAAAGGTTGTCAAGGGCTTCATCGGCTCCTTCCCGCGCCTGATATTAGCTGAACAAGGCTGCCCAGCGGCGGCTGACCGCCCTCTCGTCCAAATTCAGGCCGATGCACACAATGTAAGGCTGGCCCGGATAACGCGAGGCTTCCCAGGTTGTGCGGTGCCCCGCATATTGCACAAGCTGCACGGAATCCTGCTCCGCAAGCTGGACATGACCTTTGGCTCTAAGCAGACTGTCTCCCCATTCCCGGAAAAAAAGCTCCAGCTGCTCCCGGCGGATCCTTCCGTTTCCCCCCTGCGGTACGGTCAGCGTAACTGCCGCTACCTGCGAGTAGGAGGTGCTTGGGCCGGACTCGGGCTCCTGTACAGCAGTCGCGCTCCCCCCGTAGCCTGGACTGGTTCGTTTAAGCGATGTGCCGTTTATAGTACCCGGTCCGCGCTGCGGCGCAGGCCTCCGCAGTTCACGGGCGGCGATGCCTGCCAGCAGCGGGGCCAGATTAATCTGGCTGTAATGGGTAAATACAATCTCCGATTCAGAGTTTTGCTTATAGACCATTTTCTCGATTTTCCATAGGGTTTCCGGTTCGACCAGATCGCTTTTGTTCACGATAATCAGATCGGCCACCGTGAGCTGCTTGCGCAGAGTGCGGACCAGCTGTTTATCGGCAGAGAAGCGGCTGTTATAGTCCAGCGCATTCTCGGCATCTAGCAGCGTGATGGTAAAGTGCAGCTTCAGCCGGTCTGCTAAAGGCATCTCCAGCAGCGATTTGGCAATTTCATCGGGGTCCGCGACGCCGGTAAGCTCGATGTAGATGATATCCGGACGGCGCGCCAGCAGGGCGGCCAGGCTGCGCGGCAGCTCTTCCTTACGGCTGCAGCATACACAGCCGTCCAGCAGCTTTTCCACACTAGTGCCGGTATTCTCCTGCAGAATATAGCCGTCGACATCTTTTTTCCCCAGCTCATTCATGACTACGCCGGGATTAAGCCCCCGCCGCTTGCTCTCCTTCAGCAGACTTAACAGCAGAGTAGTTTTTCCGCTCCCCAGAAATCCGCTCAGTATGATCACAGGTATCTTCATGGCTCACTCTCCCGCTTCGTTCTTGGAATTGCAAGAATCATATTTTCTTTGTAATACAACCTTCGATGCTTCTCACCAGAGCAACCGTCTGTTTCCTGCTGAAACGGCCCCGCTCTTGAAGGAGGCCAAGCCGTTTTCACTTGTAATTCCATCTATACGTAATTCCTCCGCAGGAAAGACCACAATTCTAAGAGAGTTGAAATTTTGCGGATCACCAGTTGACAGCGGACAGGCGGACCATGTAGAATGTGTAAATCGTAATAATTACGATTAAATGAAAGGGAGTTGAATTTTAGTGAGAGTAATCGTTACCTTGGCCTGCACGGAGACTGGCGACCGCAACTACACCACTACGAAGAATAAGAGAACCACGCCCGGACGGCTTGAGATGAAGAAATATTGCCCGCGCCTGAAGCGTGTAACGCTGCATCGTGAGACCCGCTAAGGGTGCTGAGCCGTACCTTGGGAAGGAAGAAGTTCTGATAGACGGGCGGCGGATGCGCTGCTGTCCTAAACTAAATTTGTGTAAGGAGTAAATCAATGAAGAGAATTCCTGTTACTGTACTCAGCGGATACCTCGGTTCCGGCAAAACGACACTCCTGAATCACATTCTGCATAACCGCGATGGCCTGAAGGTGGCGGTCATTGTGAATGATATGAGTGAGGTGAACGTGGACGCGGGCCTGGTGAAATCCGGCAATACCCTCTCCCGGACTGAGGAAAAGCTGGTGGAAATGTCCAATGGCTGTATCTGCTGCACGCTCCGCGACGACCTGCTGCGGGAAGTGAATAATCTCGCGTCGGAAGGACGTTTCGATTATATTCTGATCGAGTCTTCCGGCATCAGCGAGCCGGTTCCGGTAGCCCAGACCTTCACCTATGCGAACCCTGAGCTGGATATTGATCTTACTGAGCTTGCCAGACTGGACACGATGGTTACGGTAGTCGATGCCAACCGTTTCTGGCATGATTTTGCTTCGGGGGACAGTCTGCTTGACCGCAATATGACTGCGGGCGATGGCGACTTCCGGGATATCGTTGATCTGCTGATTGACCAGATTGAGACCTGCGATGTGCTGCTGCTGAACAAATGCGATCTCGTGGACGAGCAGGAGCTGAACAAGCTGGAGGCTGTGCTGCGCAGGCTTCAACCGCGCGCGAAGATCATCCGTACGGTTAATGCGGAGGTCGACCCTTCAGAGATCCTGAATACAGGTCTGTTTGATTTCGAGCAGACCAGTCTGTCCTCCGGCTGGATCGCAGAGCTCGGCAAGGAGGAGCATACACCGGAGACGGAAGAATACGGCATCACCTCCTTTGTCTACCGGCGCAGAACGCCGTTCCATCCGCAGCGGCTGAGCTTCTTCTTCAGCAACTGGCCGGCTGAGGTAGTCCGGGCCAAAGGTCTGGTATGGCTGGCCGCGCGCGGGGATCTGGCCGCAACCGTCAGCCAGGCGGGACCGTCCATTCAGTTCGGTCCGGCCGGTTATTGGCTGGCGACGATGCCGGAGGACCAGCAGCAGGAGGTGCTGGCGGCCGAGCCGGATGTTAAGGCGAAGTGGGACGGGCAGTGGGGCGACCGTCTGAACGAGATCGTGTTCATCGGCGTCAGCATGAACCGTGCAGACATCGAAGCCCGGCTGGACCGCTGCCTGCTTAGCGCGGAAGAAATGAAGCTGGACTGGAACGAGTTCAACAATCCGCTGCCATGGCCGGCAGAGGAGCTGCTTGCGGCCGGGCAGGAATAGAGGGCTGAGGAGGAGCGTGCAGCGGCCGGAAGGTTAGGGTTTAAGAATTGAACTCGGGTGATACAGGGGATTTATATTCGGATGGAATGCAAGACAGGTATCTGGAGTTACGGTGGTATGCAAGACGAGTATCTAATTACGCGGAAGAGCCGGAATCGGGACTGTCGGTTCCGGCTTTTTGCTGCCTAGATTACGGTGTTAATCAGTTTGATTACGATTAATTTTCGGTTTCGGGTTTACAGATCGTAATTATTACGATAATATCAATGGAGTCAAAACGTAATTGTTACGAATAAACTTATTATCTGCGAATGTTAATAGACTTTACCGGTGCATCAGCTCCGTCTGAAGTTGAATGAAGAAGGGAAGACGATACGCTATGATTTTGTCATCCATGCAGGATGTTGTGTTCGGCTACGGGAACGAGCCGGTCATTGACCGCTTGTCGCTGGATATTGAAGCCGGGCAGTTCATCGGGATCACCGGCCCCAACGGAGCGGCGAAGACAACGCTGCTCAAGCTTATGCTGGGCCTGCTGAAGCCCTGGAGCGGAACGGTCTCCCTGAACAAGGAGCTTACCGGCGGGGGCGGGCTGGTGATCGGCTATGTGCCGCAGCAAGTTGCCTCCTTCAATGCCGGATTCCCCAGCAAGGTCATC
This sequence comes from Paenibacillus phytohabitans, assembly GCF_013141775.1. Taxonomy (GTDB): domain Bacteria; phylum Bacillota; class Bacilli; order Paenibacillales; family Paenibacillaceae; genus Paenibacillus_AQ; species Paenibacillus_AQ phytohabitans. The sequence continues at coordinate 150,699 of NZ_WHOB01000059.1, read as the reverse complement.
GAGCTGGTCCGTTCCGGCTGCTACTCCAGGCTGGGATTGTTCCGCCGCTTCACGAAGGAACAGGAAGCGCTGGTGGAGAGCAGCCTGCGTCAGGTCGATATGTGGGAGTACCGCAACCGCAGAATCGGCGAGCTGTCCGGCGGACAGAAGCAGCGGATCTGCATCGCCCGGGCGCTTGCCCAGCAGCCGCAGGTGCTGGTGCTGGATGAGCCGGCAACCGGCATGGATACTGCCAGCCGCAGCGGCTTCTACAAGCTGATGCGGCATTATGTCAGCCAGCATGGCCGCACCGTCATTATGGTTACACATGGCCTGGAAGAGACAAGATCCTATCTGGATACGGTGATCAGCCTGGAACGACAGGAACAGGAGGGCTGGACATGCTTGGTTACGAATTCATGCAGCGTGCATTTTGGGCAGGAGGCCTGATCGGCATTATTGGTCCGCTGCTTGGCGTATACCTGATGCTGCGCAGGCAGGTGCTGATGGCGGACACCCTGTCCCATGTCTCACTTGCAGGTGTGGCGCTGGGTTCAGTCCTGCAGTGGAACCCGGCCATCAGCGGTTTCGCTGTGGCCGTAGCCGGAGGGCTGGTTATCGAGCAGCTGCGCCGTTCTTACCGTACATACAGTGAGCTTCCGGTAGCTATCATTATGACCTCCGGTCTGGCGCTGGCCGTCGTGCTGATGAGCCTGAAGCAGAACCTGACCAAGAGCTTCAGCTCTTACCTGTTCGGCTCCATCGTTGCCGTGAGTGATACCCAGCTTAAGCTGATTGCCATCGTGGCCGCCGCCGGACTCGTCTACTTCATTGTGCTGCGCCGGCCGCTGTACAACCTGACATTTGACGAGGAGACCGCCAGCATCGGCGGAGTCCATACCGGATTACTGTCCTTCTCGTTCGCCGTTCTTACCGGCATGACCGTTGCCGCAGCCATGCCTGTTGTAGGTGTGCTGCTGGTATCCGCTCTTATTGTGCTGCCGGCATCCATTGCGCTGCGGATTGCGTCCGGTTTTACCGCAGCCATTCTGATTTCAGTCGGTGTCGGCTTGACCGGTGTGTTTAGCGGCTTAACGGCTTCGTATTATATCAACACGCCTCCCGGAGGCACGATTGCGCTTATTCTACTCGTATTTCTGCTGAGTGCCATAGCCGTACAACGGCTGATTACATTGAAAAACCGCCGCAACATTCATAAATCTACAACCATTTAAGAAAAGGGGTCTCCGAAAAATATGATGAATTCCAAATCAAAGTCCAAATCAAAGTCCAAATTCAAAATCCGCCACCTTGCTGCCTTGTCTCTGACCGCTATGCTTGTGGTCTCCGGCTGCGGAAACAATACTGCAGGCAATGCTGCCTCGAACGGCAGCCCTGCTAACGCACCGTCCTCTGCGGCTGCAGCTACAACCGTACCTGCGGCGGACAAGCTGAATATCAAGGTCAGCTTCTATCCGATGTATGAATTCACGAAGAATATTACCGGTGAGCTTGCGGATGTGGAAGTGCTGATTCCGGCCGGCACCGAGCCGCATGACTGGGAGCCGACCGCTAAGGATATGGCTGAGATTTCTGATGCGGATGTGCTTGTCTATAACGGAGCCGGAATGGAAGGCTGGGCGCAGCAGGTTGTGGACGGGACTTCCGGCAGCAAACTGATTACCGTAGAAGCCAGTAAGGGGCTGGAAATCATGGAAGGAACGGAAGAGGAAGAGGGACATGACCATGAGCATGCCCATGAAGAAGGCACAGTGTCCGGCGAGGCTGATCACGACCACGAACATGACCACGAGGATGAGCAGGGGGAAGAAGCACATGCCGGAGAAGGCCATGATCACGGCGGCCTTGACCCGCATGTGTGGCTCGCCCCGGCTATGGCGATCCAGGAGGTCCGCACGATTGAAGCGGCTTTATCCGCAGCCTCACCTGAGAATGCAGCAGCCTTCAAAACCAATAGCGAAGCCTATATCGCCAAGCTGCAGCAGCTGGATCAGGAGTTCAAAGACGGGCTGAAGGATACGAAACGTAAGGACTTTATTACCCAGCATGCCGCTTTCGGATACCTGGCCCGTGAATATGGTTTAACTCAAGTGCCTATCGCCGGGTTGTCACCGGAGCAGGAGCCTTCCGCTGCTCAAATGGCAGAGATCGTAGAATTTGCCAAGGCGAATAACGTAAAAACGATCTTTTTCGAAACTCTGGTATCCTCCAGTGTGGCTGACACTATTGCCCAGGAAATTGGAGCCAAGACAGCTGTGCTGAATCCGATTGAAGGACTGACGGAGGAAGACACCAGGAATAATCTGGATTACTTGGGCGTTATGCGCCAGAATCTTGAAGCGCTGAGCGCGGCGCTGAACGAATAAGAAGAAGAGAGGCTGATCCATACAATGGCTAAGAAATCGAAGGTTGTCAAGGAACTGAAGCGGCAGGAGCTGGTGGCGAAATATGCGGACAAACGCAGAGAGCTGAAAGCGGCGGGAGATTATATGGCGCTGCAGAAGCTCCCCCGTGATTCCTCAGCTACCCGTCAAAAAAACCGGTGCACCGTCTCCGGCAGACCCCGGGGGTACTTAAGCAAATTCCATGTTTCCCGGATCGTCTTCCGCGAGCTCGCACTCCAGGGACAAATTCCCGGTATCACCAAGTCCAGCTGGTAGACCGTTAACTTCATAGATGCTCTGCTGCAAGACGGCTGATTCTCTGGGATACAGGGGACCAGCCGTTTTGCCATATTCATTGACTTTGCCTGATGCAGCGGAGTGAATTATGATAGAGGAAAAAGATATTCCGCAGCTGAAGGAGGCTTCTAAATGAGCTATACCGATACTTTTATCCGTGTTGCTGAAGATTGCCCGGCAGAAATTGGCACAACCCCGGTCTCGGGACGGCCGCTTCCGCCCGCTCATGTCATTCAATACCAGCTGCTGGCCGGTGCGCCTTACCAATATAACCATGAAGAACTGCTGTATCAGGTACATGTGCGGCACAAAGAAATTCCCGAAGAGGAGCGGGATTCACGCCGCGAGGAAATTTGGGCAGAGCTGTTCGCGAAGAATCATCCTTGCCTGCGGGCCTCCATGCTGCCCAAGAAGTACGGCTGGGGAGTCCACTATGATGCTGAAGGCAAAATCGCCTTGTACGCCAAAGAGTCTCCAGAGTACGATTATTATTCTTCCAGCGGTGAAGCCGGGGTGAAGCTGCTGAATGCTATGCGCAGTAAGCGCCGCTGAGCAGGGAGCCGGGAGCGGGGAGCCAAAAGTACAGCATCACAATTTCCTGGATAGAAAGAAGGAAGCGTTATGTCACAGTATTGGAGTCAGCGGTTTGCCCGGGAGGGGATGATCTGGGGGAGCCGGCCCAGTCCGACTGCCGGGTGGGCCAAACAAAGGTTTATGGAAGACGGGGCATCTTCCGTCCTGGTTCCGGGTGCCGGTTACGGGCGGAACACCAAAGTGTTTGCCCCCGAATTTACCGTTTACGGCATAGAATTAAGTGAAGCCGCGCTGGAGCTGGCCGCAGAATGGGATCCCGGGACAACCTTTATCGCCGGATCTGCGCTGCAGCCGCAGCTTGAACATCCGGTGGATGCCGTGTATTGCTATGACGTGCTGCATCTATTCCTGGCGGATGACCGCCGCAGGCTGATTGAAGCGTGTCTTAAGCAGGTGCGCTCCGGAGGACTGCTCTATTTCACCAGCTTCTCCGATGAAGATCCTAATTATGGGTGTGGGAAGGAGCTTGAACCGGGCACTTATGAATACAAGGCAGATAAGTATGCCCATTTTTTCAGCGACGGCGATTTAAGAGGTCATTTTGCCGGTACTGAGATTCTGGAGACGGGTGCATTTACCGAACCGCTGGAGAGTCCGCAGGGCGGGACCCATGAATACATACTAAGATACATTCTCGCACGCAAAAAATAAACAGGTGCAGGAGCGCAGCATCAAGAGGCCCTTCTCCAAACAGGAGGAGGGCCTTATTCAGACGTTTATTCAGGCGGTTACACTAGTGGAGCTCACAATCGGCGAACAGGATATGGCGCGGAATCCGGAAGAAATTCTCGGCTTTCTCCTGCAGCGCCAGCGTAGGCAGATGGCATTGGTGCAGCCACTTGCGGAAAGTGCCGGGATGGACACCGATCCAGATGCTGACATCAGTTACCGAGAAGTCATACACCATGCAGAGTCCGGTCAGGATGACATTGCTTTGCGGTGAACGGGCAATCGTTCTTTTCATGAAACGGGACGGGGTCGGCTGGCACACAATCGGACTCTGCCGCAGAAGAGCTTCATTGAACAAGATATGGGACGGATAACCGAGCAGGCGGCAGACCTTGTCCAGATTGGTTCTGGAGGGAATGCGGCCTTCATACACCCATGCGCTTACGCTGCGCGAGGAAACGGATAGCTCTTCTGCAAGTCTGGAGAGCTTCATGTCCTTAGCCATCAGAATGGCCAGCAGAACGCGGTTGCGGATCTGGCTGCGCTTTGGCCGGCGGAATCTTTTGACACGTACACCTTGTCCAAGATATTTGCGGTTGATCAGAGACCAGGCCTGAATTTTATGTGGTTCTTGCTGATTCTTAGGCATAATTCCTCCGATATACTGAATTAATGAAGTGGTAATTCTTCTAGTTTAGCTGTATATGACTTTAACATTACACCAATGCTTTCGTCCAGATCAAATGCCTCCGTTTCGTTCAGCGCTAAGTTTCTTTCAGTAATGCTGTTGTTTATGATATATTTTTAGTAATCAAATTTATATTAATCAAGAGCTGGGAGCGAGATAGATGATCAAGCATATTGTATTCTTCAAATTAAAGGACCGGTCCCCGGACAAAGTACAAGAGACAGTAGCCGTTCTACGCAACATGGAAGGAAGAATTCCGCAGCTTATCTCTATTGAAGTAGGGGCTGATCTGATTCACTCCGAGCGTTCGTATGATATTGCCCTGGTTACCGTTGTAGCCTCCATGGAAGATTTACAGGCTTATCAGGTTCATCCGGCCCACAAGGAAGTTATCGCCCACATTAACGAAGTCAAAGATGTTTCTGTGGCTGTGGATTACGAGATTTAGGCAGCAAATGATCTGCAAGGCTGGAACCCATTAAGTACGGAAAGCGGTGACGGTTATGCGTGAGCTTGAGTATCCGATGGAAGCGTTAACGTATCTGGTTGTATTTTTGGCGGCTTGCTTCATTATGCTGTTCTGGCTGAAGCGCCGGGGCAAACGAGGGAAGTAGCGGCAGTTATGGAGTGGCAGGACAAATTACCGCAGGGTGGAGGGTCATCTGTGTATTATGTCAACCGTAAGCAAATTGAAACGATACTTGAACAAATCCCTGATCTGAATAACGGTCTCCGGCACGCGGCATCTTCCTGGGATGGCAGTACGATACTTGGTCTTGTACAGGAACGCTGCCTGCATCTGGCGGTAGAAGTGGTTACCGATGTGGGCAGCTGTCTGATCGACGGGTTCATTATGCGGGATGCCGGGAGCTATGAAGATATTATTTCCATTATTCATGAGGAAAAGGTGCTGGGTGACAGCGGGATTTACCCTGATCTGACCTCGCTGGTAGCCCTGCGCAAGCCTCTGGTTCAGGACTATTATGTGTGGGAACGGAAGGCGCTGCATCCGCTGACGCTGGTCCTGCCGGGTGTGCTGGAACAGTTCGCCTGCGAGGTGCGCGGCTATCTGGACCGGGAGCTGGGAATTGAAGTAACGGTGTAATCATAACGTAAAGTATGTAGTCAGACAGAAAGGAGGTCCTTTATGGCGAAGAAGGGTCAGGAAAGCGGTTCGACAAGGCGGATGATTATGACGCTGCTGAAGATGAAAGGGCCGCTGACAATCGGCGCTCTGGCGGAAGAACTGGGTATTACCGAAATGGGCGTCCGCCGCCATGTGCTTCAACTGGAGCAGGAGTCGCTTGCCAAGACCAAGGTGGTGCGCCAGGCCATGGGACGTCCTATGCATGTATACTCGCTTACCGAGCGGGCGGAAGATCATTTTCCCAAAAGCTATCACAATCTGGCGCTGGAGCTGCTGCGGGAGCTGGATCACGGGAGCGGGCTGGATGCGGTTAATGTGCTTTTTGAAGGCCGCAGGCGGCGTATGCTTGCCCAGTACACCCCTATGATGCAGAACCGCGATCTTGAGCAGCGTGTTGCCGAGCTGTCAGCGATTCAGAATGCCGGAGGGTATATGGCGGAATGGAGTAAGGAAGAGGACGGTTCATATGTGATGCGTGAATTTAACTGTCCGATCCGCCAGGTCGCTACCCAGTACCGCAAGGCCTGCCAGTGCGAGCAGCATTTGTTCGAGGAATTGCTGGATGCGAAGGTTACCCGCAGTGAATGTATGGCGGAAGGCGGCCAATGCTGCCGTTATGCAATCACTCCGAACAAAAAGGAGAAAACTTCGGAAAACTCCAAATGATCAGTCACAGGACAAACTCTCTATGCTTATGATATACCAGAACTAGGCGATCGCCCGGGCGGCCGGGCAGAGGCACTTTGAATCCAAAGGAGAGATTGATGATGAAAAAGGATACCAAAAGCTTGCTCTGGGGTGTGCTTGCCGGAAGTGTGGTCGGAACGGTGACTGCATTGCTGTTCGCGCCTAAACCGGGTAAGGAGCTTCGCAAGGATATTGCCGAAGGAACAACTGAAGCGGTCGATAAGGTCCAGGAAATCGCCGGTCAGGCCAGTGAGAAGACTACAGAGATCTACGGCAAGGCTAAAGAAGCTGTAGTGTCGGTCGTCAGTGAAGTCAAAGAATGGAGCAAAGCCGTCACGGATACAGTGGAAGAAGCTAAGACGGCTACCGTAAGCGGAATTGCTGAAGAGGCTGTGGAAGCCTCAGAAGCGGATGAAGTTGCTGAGGCTGCTGACGCTGTGCTGGAAGAGGAAGCCGTTGAAGCTGAGATAGAAGCTGAGATAGAAGCTGAATCAGACACGGATAGTGCTGTAGCTGAAAAGGTTGTTGACGTTAAAAGCGAAGGCGAACATTCCTAAGCTGACCAAACAATAGAAGAGCCGCTTTCCGCAGACAGGCGGGAGGCGGCTTTTGCCGTTCCTGTCCCTCTCCAGGTCTGGCTTGTTCCGGTCCGGGGCTGTACCTGATGAATCCCTTACTTGAACTAAGCCGGTAAATGGGGTATTATCTGCAATTGGGGCTGAAATCCTGGTACACTTTATTCCGGCCTTACATAAGCTACACAAAACAAGTTAAAGGATGCGGTGTGTTCGTGCAGCAAGCAATAGCTATATTAGACTCAGGTGTGGGAGGATTGACCGTTGTCAAAGAAGTGATGCGACAGCTCCCCAGGGAGAAAATCATCTATTTCGGCGATACGGCGAGAGCTCCGTACGGACCCCGTTCGACTGAGGAAGTGAAATTGTTCACTGAACAAATCGTGGACTACTTAATTCAATTTAATCCTAAAATGATCGTTATTGCCTGCAATACAGCAACAGCGGCAGCACTTGATTATATCTCCGCCAAGGTAGCCATTCCTGTGATCGGAGTCATTCACCCCGGTGCCCGGGCAGCCATCAGCGCATCCAAGAATGGCCAGGTCGGCGTCATCGGCACCATCGGTACGATCAAAAGCGGTGCATATACGGCGGCGCTGAAGCAGCTGTCACCGTTCGTCCAGGTGGTCAGCCAGGCCTGCCCGGCGCTTGTCCCTTTTGTAGAACAGGGATTGTTCCGCTCGGAGGAGAGTCACCTTGCCGTAGCAGAGTCGCTGAACGGCATCAAATACGAGCCGATTGATACTCTGATTCTGGGCTGTACCCATTATCCGTTCCTGGTCGAGCCGATTGGTAAAGTAATGGGGCCGGGAGTCAAGCTGATCAGCTCGGCAGACGAGACGGCGCGGGAGATCAGCACCATTCTGTATGACAAAGGCCAGCTGGCGCGCGGGGATGAAAGCCCGATCCACCAATTCTTCTGCAGCGGCGATGCTGAGATGTTCCAGCGGATCGCCCGGGACTGGCTTGGCGAGCAGATTAGCCGTACCCCTGTAGTATGGCAGGTATCCTCGATGTAGGCTGGGATGCTCTCTGTGGTGAATTGAATAGGGACAAACCCCCAGGCATCACGGGGCGGATGTTACAAGCCGGGAGCGGGATTCCCGGCTTTTTGTATGTTCAAATCCTTCATGACATGGAGCTGCTGCTCATATACTAGTCTAGGGCTGTGTCCCGCCTGTATTCGCGGAGAGACCCGGACAGGCTGGAGGGGACGGCGGCTCAAGAGGGCCGGGAGGATGAGACATATGCAGCAATATATTGCCCGCAGGGGAGATACCGTAAGCCGTATAGCCGCAAGACACGGACTGACACCGGAGCATGTCATTCAAGGAAATCCATGGGCTGGAAGCCAGCCTTATTTATATCCGGGGCAGGTGTTGTTCCTGCCGTCTGCTCCGCGTAAGCGTTATGCGGTGCAGGAAGGGGACGATGCACACAGCATCGCTTCCCTGTTCGGTGTGGGGATTGACGAACTGGAAATGCTGAATCCGGGGGTAAGCTCAGGGCGCATATGCCTGCCGGGCAAGGTGCTTGTGATTCCGGCCGCAGCCCGCCGTGAGGAAGTCTATCTGCGCGGTGAATACGGACCGGCTGACCTGGAGGCGGATACCGCCAGGCTGGCGGATAAATATCCTTTTGTCAGCACTGAAACCATCGGCACCAGCGTGCTCGGCAAGCCAATCACTCTGCTGCGTATCGGCAGCGGTCCACGGCATCTGCATGTGAATGGCGCGCTGCATGCAAACGAATGGCTGACAGCGCCTGCACTGATGCGCTTCATTGAAGAATACGCAGCAGCTTTTGCTTCGGGCAGCCCGTGGCATGGCCATCAGCCAGCGGACTGGCACCGGGACTGGACGCTATGGGCGGTGCCGATGGCGAATCCCGATGGTGTCGAGCTGGTGCAGGAAGGCGCGCTGCCGGATCATCCTTATTGTGCTGCGCTGATGAAATGGAACAGCGGCAGGCGCAGCTTCCGCCACTGGAAGGCCAACATCCGCGGCGTGGATCTGGGCGATCAGTTCCCCGCCCACTGGGAAGAGGAGCGCGACCGGCGGCAGGTTCCCGGTCCGGCTCCGCGGGATTACAGCGGGCATGCCCCGCTCTGTGAGCCGGAGGCAGCGGCGCTGGCGGCTCTGGCCGAGCGGATTCCCGGCGATGCGGCCGTATCCCTGCACAGCCAGGGTGCAGAGATTTACTGGAACTACCGGGGCTACGAGCCGCCGGAGAGTAAGCGTTGGGCAGCGGGGCTTGCGGCAGTGAGCGGCTACCGGGCGGTCGAGCTGACCGGCAGCGATGCCGGATACAAGGACTGGTTCATCCAGCGCTTCCGCAAGCCGGGATTCACGGTAGAGCTGGGCATAGGCAAGAATCCGCTGCCAGCGGCTGATTTTGAGGATATGGCCCTGGAGACCGGACTCATACTCGGGGCGATACTCTCAAATTTGAAATAATAATGAAACAATGTCTGCAAATTTGCGTAAGATAACAGCAAAGGGCACGGCCGCAATCCTCCCTATCAATCCTCCGCGGCTGTATCCTTTTTTATGGTATTGCTTGTTGGAGACAAGCTGGTTGGAGACAAATCGGGTCCATGGACCCGATTAATAGACGCAATTATTAGGCGCAATAATTAGCTCAATAATAAACGCACTAAGAAATCGTTCCTTAAAGAGCGGGCGGGCTGACCCCCCGACGCTTAAGGGGCGGTTTCTTTTTGTATTCGCTGGGGAGTAGGGGGGAATGAGGAGCAGAAATGCCCCTGGTTCCGCCGGAAGTGGGCTGGATGAGTAAATGAGGGGCAGAAATGCCCCTGATTCCGCCTGGAGTGGGCTGGATGAGTAAATGAGGAGCAGAAATGCCCCTGGTTCCGCCGGAAGTGGGCTGGGTGAGGCAAATGAGGTGCAGAAATGCTCCTGGTTCCGCCGGAAGTGGATTAGATGGACGAATGAGTTAGACTAATTTTTCCGGAGACTGCCGCTTGGTTAGTGGCTTGCCAAAATTGGTTACTGGTGATGCGGCAGCGGGCGCTCTAATGGAGGGACGCGGACTGAGAAGCGCTTATTTCACGAAAAAACTTAATAAGGGGGCTGAAGCGGACTGAGATTCCGTTAATTTATTCATTCGGGCTCAAAATGAGGTATATTCGGATACTTAACGGAATCTGAGTCCGTTTGACAGGAGATTTCGCCTGATTCCATCATTTAGCGGAATCTCTGTCCTCATCACTAGCTGAACCGGGCTGGGGTTCCGCTAGTAAACGCAAAGACAATGCACGCGCGCAGAGCATACATACGTCCATTCCTCCACACACCGCCACCCCCATACAAAGTGCTAACGTTACTCCAACGGCCTATACCAACTCGAACACCAACTCCAGCTCTAACTCTAGTTGGAAATCGAACTCCACTTCGAACGCCAACTCTCCAGTTCTAGCTCAAACCCCAACTCGAAATCGAACTCCTAATCGAACTCCACTTCGAACGCCAACTCCCCAGCTCCCGCTCCAACTCGAACTCGAACTTAAGCTCCAACTTAAGCTCCAACTCAAACTCCAACTCGAACACCAGCTCCAACTAGAACACCAACTCCAGCTCTAACTCTAGTTGGAAATCGAACTCCACTTCGAACATCAACTCTCCAGTTCCAGCTCAAACTCCAACTCGAACACCAGCTCCAACTAGAACACCAACTCCAGCTCTAACTCTAGTTGGAAATCGAACTCCACTTCGAACGCCAACTCTCCAGTTCCAGCTCAAACACCCACTCGAACTCCAGCTCGAACACCAACTCGATCTCTAACCCCAACCCCAACCCCAACCCCAACCCCAACCCCAACCCCAACCCCAACCCCAACCCCAACCCCAACCCCTGAGTCTCCCGCCTAGGCATTTTATAGTCAAAATAATGCACATCAAGCCGTATGAAAGCTATACCGTACTCGCAAATGTCTCTTGCTAAAATTAGCTTATAGAAAAGTGGCGGACGGCTTCACGGAAAGAGGGCCGGCCGCCGGGAAAGTGAGGGCCATATGGAGAACGATACGTATACGCTGAAAAGTAAACAGATCCCGCTGAATTCCTCCTACGACGTCATTGTAGTCGGAGGCGGACCTGCGGGCTGCACTGCCGCAGCTGCGGCGGCAAGAGAAGGGGCGCGGACGCTGCTGGTCGAAGCAACCGGGAGCCTGGGCGGAATGGGAACCTCCGGCCTGGTGCCGGCCTGGTGCCCATTCTCGGATAAAGAAAAGATGGTCTACCGGGGTCTCGCGGCCAAGGCATTCAATACCTTAAAGGCGCAAATGCCGCATGTCCGGGAGGATGCGATGGACTGGGTGCCGATCGAACCGGAGAAGCTTAAGCGGGTGTATGACGATCTTGTAACGGAGTCGGGTGCGCATATCCTGTTCCTGACCGCGCTTGCGGATGTGGACAGAGACGACCACGGCAACATCAACACCCTCCTCCTCTTGAACAAAGGCGGTCTGCAGGCCTTCCGTGCAGCCGTCTATGTCGATTGCACAGGAGACGGCGATGTCGCCGCATGGGCAGGCGCCGAGTACGAGATGGGGGACGAAGCGACCGGCGAGCTTCAGCCGGCAACGCATTGCTTCATCCTTGGCAACGTGGATGATTACGCGTATTTGAACGGGCCGAAGCTGCATGCGGAGAACCCGCACAGCCCGATCCATGAAGTGGTCCGGTCAGGGGAATATCCGGCAATTCCGGACACCCATCTGTGCAACAACATGGTAGCTCCGCGTGCCGTTGGCTTCAACGCCGGACATCTCTGGGGAGTCGATAACACGAATTCCTTCTCCGTATCCGGGGCATTGGTTGAAGGACGCAGGATGGCGGCTGCCTACCGGGACATGCTCGCCGCTGTCCATCCCGCGGCCTTTGGCAATGCGGTAGTCATGAGCACGGGCACGCTGATCGGAACGCGGGAGTCCCGGCGGATTACCGGCGATTACGTCCTGACGGCGGAGGACTACATTTCCCGCAGAAGCTTCGACGATGAGATCTGCCGCAACAGTTACTTCATTGATGTGCACGGCACACAGAAGGAGCAGCAGAGCGGCAGCGGGTCCAGCCAAGCGATCACGCTCTACGGTCCGGGCGAATCGCACGGCATTCCGTACCGCTGCCTTACGCCGCGCGGACTGCGCAATGTACTGGTCGCCGGCCGTTCCATCTCCTGCGACCGCAGGGTGCTGGGCAGTGTCCGGGTGATGCCGGTCTGCCTGGCAATGGGCGAAGCTGCCGGACTCGCTGCAGCACTGGCTGCCGCGCAGACCGGCGGTGACGTCCACGCCATCGACACCGCCCGTCTGCGCACCCGGCTCCGCGAAGAAGGCGGCTATTTGCCAGACACACAGGCTAATAACGCAGCAGGGGGAGAATGCAATGAGTGAATCTGCTGTTACCCGTAAGACAACCGGGGCTGAGCCCAAAACTTACTGGACACGCAAAAGAAGGGAGCAGCTGGCGGGGTGGCTCTTTATCGCTCCCGAAGTGATCGGTATGCTGGTGATCGCCGTGTTCCCGCTGCTGTTCAGCCTTTTCCTAAGCTTAACGGAGTGGAATCTGGTCGGAGGCTTGTCCGCCATTCACTTTGTGGGGATGGACAACTTCGTCGAATTGTTTAGAGACAACCGCTTCCTGCTGGCACTGAAGAATAACGTGCTGTTTACGATCGGCACGGTGCCGGTCACGATGCTGCTGGGGGTGGTGCTCTCGGCGCTGATCCATAAGAAGCTGTATGCCAAAACCTTTTTCAAAGTAGCCTTCTTCGTGCCCTACATTTGTTCAACCGTCGCGATTGCCGCTGTCTGGCAGGCGCTATATCACCCGTCCAAGGGACCGATCAACCAGATTCTGATGCAGATCGGCTTGTCCGAGCCGCCGCGCTGGCTGGTCGATACCAGCTTCTCGCTGATCGCCATTATGATTATTTACGTCTGGCAGCTGCTGGGCTATCAGATCATCATCTTCCTGGCCGGCATGACGAATATTCCGGAAGAGCTGTATGAAGCCGCAACGATTGACGGTGCGAGCGGGATCGGACAGTTCCGGCGGATTACGCTGCCGCTGCTGGGTCCGACTACTTTTTTCCTGGCGATCACCAGTACGATTTCGTCCTTCAAAATCTTCGACATGATCAAGTTCCTGACGGACGGCGGTCCCAACTATTCCAGTACGGTCATTGTGTACCAGATTTATGAGGAAGGGTTCGAGCGCTTCAAAATGGGCTACGCCTCGGCAATGTCCTGGGTGCTGTTCATCATCATCATGCTGGTTACGTCGATTACCTGGATGACACAGAACCGCAAAGTCCATTATTAGTCTACGGCGAAAGGAACTAAGGCAATGACAATGAGAAAATTTAAGACCGGCAATCTGATCTTTACGGCCCTGTTCGCCCTGCTCTCGGTATTCTTTCTGATGCCGCTGGTCTGGATGCTGTCCGCAGCCTCCAAGACGGAGAAGGAGGTCTGGACCTTCCCGATTCAATGGATTCCGACCGACTGGAATCTGGTTGCTAACTTTAAGGCCGTGTGGATGGGCGACGTCGCGTTTGGACTATTTTATATGAATTCGATTAAAATCGCCCTGATATCCACCATAGCTACAATTGTGATATCGGCCATGGCAGGTTACGCGCTCGGCAAGCTTGATTTCAAGGGCAGAACCCTGATTTTCACCCTGATGCTGGCTTTCATGATGATCCCGGAGCAGGCGACACTCGTTCCGCGCTATATTATGATCAAGGAGCTGGGACTCTACGATTCGCATGCAGCGCTCATCCTGATGGGGATGTTCTCCAGTTATTTCACCTTCCTGCTGCGCCAGTTCATGATCGGCATTCATAATGATATGCTGGAAGCTGCCGAGCTCGACGGTGCCGGATTCTTCCGCATCTTCTGGAGTGTTGTGCTGCCGCTAAGCCGGCCGATTCTGGCTACGGTAGGGATTATCAAGTTCATCTGGACATGGAATGATTACCAGGGACCGCTGATTATGCTGAATTCGACCAAGCTGTATACCATTCCGCTGGGGATGCAATTCTTCAAGGAAGAGTTCGGTACACAAATCTCCGTCATGATGATGGCTTCCGTAGCTGCGATTCTGCCGCTGCTTATCTTGTTCCTGGCCCTGCAAAAGCAAGTCATTGACGGCATTGCCATCGGCGGGGTCAAAGGTTAAAGTAATATCTCCGGGCAGCTATCCCTGCCCGGACCGGAAGGTCAAAAAAGTGTACGCGCACACCGCAAAGCTGTACACGGTGTGCGCGGGCCTTAGATTGTATAATGAGCCTGCAGACAACAAATCAAGGGGGAATTGCTTTGAAAAAACTATCTTTAGTATTAGCAAGTATGATTCTTATGCTCTCCGTTACCGCATGCGGCGGGAACGGCAACAGCAGTAATTCGGCCGCCACCGATGCGCCGGCTTCGGCTGATCCGGCTGCCGGAAGCAGCAGTACAGAACAGCCCGCAGGCAAGGCGAAGATCAAATTCTACACGTTCAAGGCCGATAAGCCGGAAGAACCGATCTACCAGGCCGTTCAGGCGTATAACGAATCCCAGGATAAAGTGGAAGTCGAATATGAATCACTGGTTCAGAACAGCGACAGTACTGATTTCATGAAGAAGCTGGATATTCTCGTAGCCGGCGGAGAAGTAGTCGATGTATTCATGACCGGTAATGAGGATGAACTGCTGGAGCGTGCTTCACGCGGTGTTGTGGAACCGCTTAACTCCTTCTTTGAGCAGGAGAGCATTACGCCGGAGGATGAATATTCCAAGCTGTTGAAGCTTGATGACAAGGTATACGGCATTCTGCCAAGCTCCACCCAGTGGCTGACGGTCTTTAACAAGGATCATCTGGAAGCAGCCGGGCTGTCCCTGCCTGAGATGGGCTGGACCTGGGATGACTTCCGCGACTATGCCAAGAAGCTGACGACACCTGAGCACTACGGAACCTATTTCCACACCTGGGGTGAGTATCCGAACATCATCGCTTACACCGAGAAGCCGCATCCGCAGCTGAGCGCAGATCTGAAGCCGATTTTCGATGATCCGTCCTTCGAGTACTTCTTCAATCTCCGCCGCACTATGGAGAAGGAAGATAAGAGTGTTGAACCGTATGCCGATGTGCTTGCTTCGAACTATCATGTGCTGCAGCAGTTTTTTGCCGGAAATGCCAGTATGCTCGCTGTACCAAGCTATGCTGTCCGGGCGGCGCTGAATCTGGAGAAATTCCCGCATGAGTTCCAGACGATGTACGCTCCGCTGCCGCGCTCTGTGGATACGGAAGAGCTGGGCATGACGAATATTTCCGGCGGCGGCCTCGCTATGGGCGCGAAATCGGAGAATAAGGAAGCCTCCTATGATTTCATCCGCTGGATGTCCAAGGAATCCTATAAATTTACGAAAGAAATTCCGGCATTCAAGGGTGTAGACGGAGCAGAGCTAATAAACGGCTTCTTTGGAGAAAATACAGATTTAATCGATACCGCATCGCTGTCCAAGACACTGTTTGATCCGAATATTCAAATGCCGGATACTTTCAGTGTGCCTTATGGCAGTGAGCTGAAAGCGATTGTGGAGAATGGCTTCGCCAGCTTTATCCTGGATAACCGCAGCTTCGATGAGGTCAAGACTGAAATGACAGCCGAAGTGGAGAAGGTAGTTCAGGCCAACCAGAAATAATGAATTAAGCTAAAGGCGGCAGCGATTATGGATTATAATAGGGACGTTGAATTTACATTACAGTACAAGGTGGATACATTATGAAATGGTTAAGCCGTTTTTCTTTCCATCGCAGACTGCAGTTCACGTTCCTGATCCTGATCCTGCTGCCTTTTATTGTCGTTACCTTCTGGTCGTACACCTCTGTGAGAGAGAATGTGAGTGATAAAATCTCGCGTGCAGGTGAGGAGACGCTGAAGGTTATCGGGAGTCAAATTGAAAAAACCGTAGACAGCATCTCGTTTGTCTCGGTCTATTTCTCTGAGGCATATGATCCGGCCGTGCTGGAAAGTCTGCGCTATTTAAAAAACACCGGGAACTTCGGGAACTACGGAGTGTATACCCACTACAATAAACTCAAGACTACGGCCAATATATTGTCCGTACAGTCGCTGGATGCCGATCTGCAGATTATGCTGGTCAACCGGGAGAACCGGATTCTGATCGGCAACCAGAATATTCCCGTCTTTTCGGGCCTGCCGGAGCAGCTTCTAGAGGAGAGCAGCAAGCTGAATGAGCAGGAGAAGATCTCACTGCAATGGTTCCCCTACGGCGGCAACCCCACTGCACCTGATTATTATTACGCTGTACGCTTTATTACCGATCCGCTGAATCAGGAGAAGCTGGCAACGCTGTACGTGGGCATTCCGAGCCATTATTTTCATAACCTGCTGGATACGGGCAATAGCGCCAACATTCTCTCCCTGGCTGACGGGCTGGGCAGAAGTATCGCGGTCACGGGCGGAGCGGATACTCCGAAGGAGAGTCAGATGCTGGTCAGCGAGGTCCGTATTCCAAAAGTAGGCTGGCTGCTCACCAGCAAGACGCCGCGCAGCTCCATCGACAGCCATATCAACCGCGAGTTTCTGGTCTCGATTTCGATCGTCGGTCTGTTCTTTCTGGCGTTTCTGATCCTGTCCATGCTGTGGGCCGGATATATCAATAAGCCGATCAGTCTGCTGCGGGCAAGCGTCAAGCAGTATGTCGGCGGCAACCGCGCGGTGCGGATTCCGGTCCGGGGCAAGGATGAAGTGGCAGTGCTGTCCTCAGCCTTCAACCAGATGCTGGATGATATGAATCAGCTGCTGCAGCAGGTCGAGAGTGAACAGGAGGAGAAAAGGCTGCTGGAGCTTCAGGCCTTGGCGGCGCAGATCCGGCCCCATTTTCTGCTGAATACGCTCAACTCGATCAAGGTGGATCTGCTGCTCTCCGGGGACCAGCCCCATGGCGCGATGATTGATGCGCTGATGAAGCTGCTGCGAGTGTACGTTCATGTAGATAAGCCGCTGGAGCTGGCGGAGGAGTGCAAGGTGCTGGGCAGCTATGTGCAGGTGATGCAGATCCGCAACCGGCTGGATATCGCTTTTGAATGCGTGCTGGACGAGAAGGTAGGCGAGGTTATGCTGCCAAGGCTGCTGCTGCAGCCCATTGTCGAGAATGCCATCAGCCACGGCTTCTCTGCACGTCCGGCGAAGCCGGCGATCCGGCTCGAGGCAGCGTTTGAAGACGATATGCTGAAGATCAGCATCAGCGACAATGGCCGGGGGATGCCGGAGGATAAGCTCCAGCGCCTGAACCGGCGGCTGCAAGGAAATGAAGACACGGCCCTGTGGCCGGAAAAAGGGGTCGGACTCGTGAACACGGCACGCCGGCTGCAGGTGCTGTACGGATACCGAGCGCGGCTGAGCGCGCAGGCAAGAACAGATGAGGATGGCATGACTTTTACCCTATATATCCCCGTAACCAGTGAGAAGGAGGCGGTTCCCCTTGATGACCCTGATGCTGATTGATGATGATGTCCCGATGCTGGAATATGTAGAATATCTGCTCGGGTCACTGGGACTGGAGCTGCAGCTGGTGGCTTCGGCCTTCAGCAGTGAGGATGCGCTGGAGCAGTTCCATGCGGCTCTGCCGGATGTCGTCATTATTGATATCGGCCTGCCGGGCATGGACGGGCTGGAGCTTGCGGATGCCTTCCGTATTACGAAGCCGGAGGTGCGCCTGATCTTCCTGACCTGCTATGAGGATTTCCATTACTCGAAGCGGGCCATCCAGCTGGAGGCGGATGATTATCTCATTAAGGATGAATTATCCCCTGAACAGCTGAAGAGCAGCCTCAGCAAAGCGATGAGCCGCTTCAAGAGCCGTGAAGAGCTGCTGGAGCGTTATTCCTTCCGCCAGGCGATTGAGCGCAATAAGGAAGTGCTGAAGCAGAGCTTCCTCAAGCAGCTGCTGTCCGGTACGGCAGATCAGGAGAATACGCTTGAATTCGGACAGCGCCTCGGGATCTCCTGGAAGCATCCTTATCTGCGCCACGGGTTTATCCATATGGATGCCGCCTCTGTAACCGAGCGTTACCGGTACAAGGATATACCGCTGATTCATTTTGCCGTGAACAATATAGCGCTGGAGCTGTCCGCCGGAGAAGCTTCCATTACTCCGATTATGAGCAGAGACGCAGACATTTATCTGGTTTGGAATGTAGCTGATCCTTACAGCCCGGGGACGGTGCTGACTGATTTTATGCAATCCGTGCTGGACAAGGTAGAGCAGTACCTGAAGATTACCCTGCGGGGGTTCTATTCAGGGGCTTCCGTGCCGCTGCGGAACTTCGACTCGCTCTATAGGACGCTTATGGACAGCCGCGATCACAACTTCTATCAGGCGGTTACTCCTATTGCTGTCCTCGATGAACAGGCGGATTTCGGGCAGACCGCCGAATGGCGCGGAGATAAGGAACGCGGGATGCTGTCGCTGGCGCTGGAGGAGGGGCATGCCGCCTGGATTGATCTGGCAGTCAATCAATGGACGCAGCAGGTCACTACGGATAGGCTGCTGCCCCGGCTGGTGAAGGAAGCCTGCGGCAATTTTGTGCGCCAGATGGCCTTTGAAGCCGGAGGACTTGCTGAGGAGGACTTCTTCACCCAGCTGGAGCAGACGGTTCATATCCAGGAGGCTGCCCGCCTGACCAAGCGGGAGCTGCGGAATCTGTGGAGACAGCATACGCTGGCACCCGTGGCGGCGCAGGAGAAGGATATCCGGCTGCAGGAGGTGGACCGTTTCCTGGAGGAGCATGTCGACCAGATGGTGACCTCGACCGATATGGCGGAGCATCTGCATCTGAATGCCAGCTACTTCTCCCGCTATTTCAAGAAGCTGTCCGGCATCAATTTCACCGACTACGTCAATCAGTACAAAATGAATATGGCGATCACGATGCTGGCACGGCCGCATGAGACGGTGGAGAATGTAGCCTACACGCTAGGCTTCTCCGATCGGGCTTATTTCTCCAAAGTGTTCAAGAAATACAGCGGGAGAAATCCCAGTGAATACAAAGCCGGGCCGGTAGAAGAGGGAGGCGCTGAGGAATGAAAAGTCCAAACTTTTCACCGGAACAGGCAATCAGGCTGCACGCTCAGGAGCCCTCCATCTCACTATAATGGTGAGGAAAAAGGAAATAACAAAAAGCGAGAAGGATCGGAGGGGCGCGAAGAGCGGTACCATTCAAGAAATCTGGGGACAACAGCGGCCGAAAGTCCAAATATTCACCGTAGTGACGACAGAGCTTTAAGTTAGTTTTTTAAGTTCAGGTTATCTAAGTATAGCTTCAAGGAGGAAGAACGATGAATAGAACTACGTTTAGATTACCTGCGGAAGAAATCGCCGTTTCGCATGAAGTGGATGTGCTGGTTGCAGGCGGCGGGCCTGCGGGCGTGGCGGCTGCGATTTCCGCCGCCAGAAGCGGAGCGCGGACGCTGCTGATTGAGCAGCGCGGCTTCCTGGGCGGCATGGGCACCGTTGCCCTGGTACCGGCCTTCTGTCCCTACAGTGACGGGGAGAAGGCGGTGGTACGCGGCATCGGCCTTGAGCTGCTGGAGCAGATGAAAGCGGAATGCGAGCCGGAATTCCGCGAACGCTTCGGCGCTGAGCTGGACTGGGTGCCTATCGATCCAGAGGTGCTTAAGCGTGTATACGACGATGCTGTAGCAGAGAGCGGAGCCGGGGTGCTGCTGCATACCATTGCCAGCCAGACCGTGATGGACGCAGACGGTCGCAAGATCGAAGGTGTCGTAATCGTCAACAAATCCGGCCGGACCCTCATCAAGGCGAAGACGGTGATCGACGCGACAGGCGATGCCGATCTGGCCGCCCTGGCAGGAGCGCCGTTCCATAAAGGCGGAGAAGCGGGTGAGCTTCAGGCTGCGACGATGTGTTATCTGCTGGCTAATGTGGACCGAAAGCGCTTCCTGAAGTATTTGGATGAAAGCGGCGACACCGATCAGATCCATCGGGCGGTGCAGGAGGCCCAAGCGGACGGGAAGCTGCCGCAGGGCCGGGATTCGGTCTCTGGCCTGTCCTGGGTTGCCGATTATCTGGTCGGCGTCAACTTCGGCCATGTCTTCGGCATCGACGGCTCCAGAGCGGAGGATTTGACCCGGGGCGCCGTGGAAGGCCGCAAGCTGGTCCTCCGCCAGCTGGAATTCTTCCGCGCGTACGTGCCCGGCTTTGAACAGGCCCACCTCGTGTCCACCGGAGAGCAGATCGGCATCCGCGAGACGCGGCGGATTGTGGGCGATTATGTTCTGACACAGGATGATTTCATGAATATGGTGTCCTTCCCGGATGATATTGCCCGCAACAGCTATTTCATCGATATCCATATGGCGCGCAGCAGCGGAGCCATGCATATTCACCATCTGCCGCCCGGCGAATCCCACGGCGTTCCCTACCGCTGCATGCTGCCGGTTGGTCTCGATAATGTGTGGGTGGCAGGACGCGCAGCCTCCTCGGACCGTGTAGTGCAGGGCTCGCTGCGTGTGATGCCCAACTGCTTCGCTATGGGGCAGGCGGCGGGAATGGCGGCAGCGATGGCTGCCGGTACGGACAGCCAGAGCCG
Source organism: Paenibacillus phytohabitans (assembly GCF_013141775.1). Classification (GTDB taxonomy): domain Bacteria; phylum Bacillota; class Bacilli; order Paenibacillales; family Paenibacillaceae; genus Paenibacillus_AQ; species Paenibacillus_AQ phytohabitans. The sequence goes on along the minus strand of NZ_WHOB01000059.1, from coordinate 130,003 downwards.
GAAGGTAGACATCACCGTGCTTCAGCGTGGGCTGGTTCAGCAGGGAGCCTGGCTTGGTGAAGCATTGGCTGCGTTATAACTAATTGCGGGAGAGTGATTAGAATGACACGAACAAGTAAACGGGGCAGGCTGACCATCCTTGGCATCGTCGCATTTCTGCTGTTCAGTCTGATATCCGGAGCATCAGGACCTATGGCCGCCGCCGCAGGGACGACGTATTACGTCGATTCTGCCCTGGGCAGCGACAATAGCTCCGGTACCAGTGAAACGGCCGCCTGGAAGACGCTGGGCAAAGTGAACAGCACTACCTTCAGCCCGGGTGACCGGATCCTTTTGAAGGCAGGCGGCGTGTGGACTGATCAGTATCTTGATCTGCAGGGCTCAGGCTCTGAGGGGAACCCGATCACAGTAGACTGCTACGGGAGCGGAGCCAAACCGCTGATTCATTTCGGCAACACCGCCGTGGGCGGTGAAGGCTTCGGGGTCAGATTGCGCAATGTCTCCTACTGGGAGATCAATAATCTGGAGATTACAAGCGGACAGCAGCCCACGGATATGCGGAGAAACGGCGTGCTGGTTGTGGGGGAAGGAGCAGGAGCGGGGAGCTTCCGGCATATTTATATCCGCAATCTCGATATTCACGATATCTTTGGCACGGACCGCAGAACGGGCGGAATTAATGTTCATGCCCGGGGAGCCAACACCGCACCGGAGAGCACCTGGGACGATATTCTGATCGAGAATAACACAATCATCAACGTGGCGGATACCGGGATTCAGACGATGACGGATGCTTTTTTCAATAGTGCATGGACTCATAAGTTCGATGCTTTCAGCAATGTCGTGATCCGGGGCAATGTGGTGGAGAAAATCCACCGGGACGGCATCCTGGTCAGAGCCAGCGCCTCGCCGCTGATTGAATACAACAAGACGAAATCCATTGGAGAAGCCACCGATGTGAATACATCCATCGTCAATTACCTTGAGGATATCACTGTCGTTGCGGCGCAGTGGGCTTATTATACCAAGGGTGCTATATTCCAGTACAACGAGGCCTCCGATACCCGGATGCTGGGCGGAGACGGCCAGCCGTGGGACTTCGATATTGAGGTGCACGACAGCATCTACCAGTATAACTATAGCTATAACAACGAGGGCGGCACACTGCTGGTCATGAACAACACGAATAATAATATCTTCCGCTACAATATCAGCCAGAATGATAAGGATGCGAACGGGGTGTTCCATCTGGTGAACGGCGGCGGCAATCTGTACATCTACAACAATGTCATCTACCGTTCGGGAACACAGAATAAGGCACTGACCCATGCCAGCAATACAGGAATGGCCTATTACACTAATAATATCTTTTATAATGCTGCCAGCGGGCAATACACGAACAGTCCGAGAATGACGTATGATCACAACAGCTTCTACGGGCTGAATTCGGGTGTTCCCAGCGATCCTAACAAAATCACCGGCAATCCCGGCTTCGTCAGTCCAGGCACGGCCACAGGACTCGCTTCGGCAGACGGTTATAAGCTGGCGCAGACCTCTCCGCTGATCAATGCCGGGGTGGTGGTTGCAGGCAACGGGGGTCTCGATTACTTCGGAAATACACTGTATAACGGCGTGCCGGATATCGGTGTATTCGAGTTCCAGGGTACAATCACACCGCCGGTTACGCTGCTGCAGGATGATTTCGAGGATAACAATTACAGCGGCTGGACGACTTCAGGCGGGGCGTGGAGCGTAGCGGATGACGGTACGAAAGCTTTGACGCAGACATCGTCGTCAGGGGAAGCGCTGGCGTATACCGGCGATGCCTCCTGGAGGAACTACACGTATTCGGCCAAAATTAAGCTGCTGAATGCCTTCGGCAACGCTGGACTGCTGTTCCGGTATGCGGATGCCTCGAATTATTACATGTTCAGATTGAATGATTCAGGCGACAAGGCGGAGTTGTTCAAAAAAACAGCCGGAACGCTCACGATGGTAAGCAGTGCCAATGTTGCCGTTACGCCCGGCCAGTGGACGGAGCTGAAGGTAGTGGTCAGCGGCAGTACGGTTACGGCTTTTGCAGGCGGTACCCAGCTGATCCAGTGGACCGATACGGCGGCGCAGCCGGCCGGAGGGAAGATTGGGCTACGGATGCATTCCAGCACCGCCCGGATCGACGATGTTGAGGTTACGGAATAAAGTTTAGCGGGATGATCCGGTCAAATTTTAGTTAAAAATGAAACGATTTCTGCAAATTTGCGTAAGATAACAGCAAAGGGTATGGCCGCAATCCTTTCAACGGGTGTTTGGCGGCTGTGCCCTTTTCTCTTTTCTAATGATATAAGCAAATGAAGCAGGGAGGACTACTCAATGAAATTCAGAAAACTGTTGTCGCTCAAACAATGGTCTCATATATTTCGCAGCTCCTGGCAGTATATCATTTCACCGAACGTCACTATGGGAGATAAGCTGCTGTTCACTATTCCGGCGCTGCTGTACTGGGTGCTGCCTGACTTCATGCCGTTCATACCAATAGATGACATCGGGGTAACGATGCTGCTGATGGGCTGGTTCGTCTCGCGGATGGACCGCAAATACCCGGCGCTGAAGAGCCTAAGATGACGGTTTTACGACAATTTTGACTGCTCTATCTGATGTATTTCAGCAATATGGTTGCTTTTACATCCTATATTCCTTAAAATGAATTATTGAGTATTTAAACTATAGATGCCCGGGAGATGGAATCGAATGAACGTCAAAATTACCCGCAATGCGGCTAAAGTGATAAAGAAAACTATGGAGCTTGAAGGCAACAGCGAGCTTAAACTGCGCGTAGCGATTACGCATTCCCACGGTGACCATGCCCACTACGGCCTGGATCTGGACACGCCTAAGGAGAACGACGTAGTCATCTCCACCGACAAAGAAATCGATGTTATTCTTGATCCGAACCAGCCGCTGCTGGATGGTGTGAAGATTGATTATCTCTACTTCCCTGAGGAAGGCTTCGTTATTACTAATCCGTCTAAAGGAAATCATGGCGATCACTAATTGATCCGCCCGTATTTTACGGACATAAAGAAGGGTTGCTTCATGGCTAACGATATAAGATTATGTGACGAGTGCAATCATATCAAAATGAAAAGCATCGTGCCCAAGCTGCTGAAGATGGCGCCTGACGCCGAGATCAAAACAGGCTGTATCTCCTACTGCGGACCCTGCGGCAAACGCCCGTTTGTCTATATCAACGGCCGTTACATCAGTGCTCCGACAGAAGATGAGGTGCTGGCCAAAGCGGAAGCTTTCGTCAAACAGCCGGCAGTGAAGAAATAGATCAGGTCTGGTAGAATTGTTTTGATAGTGTGATAGAAAAAATACAGCCTCCGCATAAGTTTGCGGGGGTTGTATTATTGTGTGATTGTATGCAAAAAACTGAATATATTAAGCTGCTACATGCTGCTGCGAGAGTGAACGGGCCGAATGTATGTGAAAAACCAAATACAATGTGCTGCAGCGAGGGGAATCGGACCGAATGTATGTGGAAAATCAAATACATATATTTTCTGTATTGTGTTTGCGGATTAAAAGTGGCACACTAGCGATAGATACAATCAACGCGGCAAAGAATGCCCCATCTCCCTTCCCTACCGGAAGGAGGTGGGGCTTTGTGCATTCAAAGACTAATATCATCGCAAAGTGAGGGGACGGAAATGGGCTTTGCAAGGGAACATGAGCAGTGGCTGCTCAAACATCTTAAACGGAGAAAGGGAGAGCGGCTTGATGCGCTAAGGCGGGGGCATGGCTATGGTAACCGATTATTTGTCGAACAGGTGTGGTGGCCGCTTGCCGGACATTTTCACGGACTGCATCCGGAATATGAAGTTAAGGACTGGCGTGGCCGATCCTATTTTGTTGATATTTTATGGGAGGTAGGTTCCTCGCGCATTGCATTTGAGATTATGGATTATGGGTCGCATGGCATGGACCGTAGCAAATACCGGATGGACCTGAACCGCGGCCTCTTTCTGCAGTCACAGGCTTGTACTGTGCATTATATTTCTCTGGATGAACTTAAGGAAAATCCGTCATTTATCCTTTCTGTGCTGCGGAACACGTTGTTTCCTTATTTGTCAGCAGAGATGCCTGCTCATAGAAGCACCGAGAAATCGTATTCCAAAATCGAACGGGATTTGATGCGCTCCGCCATCCGTCATCATCGTGTTCTGCGTCCGGTGGAGGCAGCGAGAGAGCTGGAATTGTATATTACAACAGTCATCAAATATAGCCGCATGCTGGTGGATAAGGGAAAGTTTCGCCCAGTGGCAAGAGGCGCATCACAGCGAATTAATTACTACGAGTACATAGGTACGCTCCAAAGTCCTGATCTAGTCTGATAATCGTTGCGACCACAGATTATATATGAAAAACCAAATACAATGTGCTGTAGCGAGGGTGAAGGGGCCGAATGTATGTGAAAAACCAAATACAATGTGCTGCAGCGAGGGTGAAGGGGCCGAATGTATGTGAAATACCAAATACAATGTGCTGCAGCGAGAGTGAACGGGCCGAATGTATGTGAAAAACCAAATACAATGTGCTGCAGCGAGGGTGAGCGGGCCGAATTTATGTGAAATACCAAATACAATATATTGCAGCGAGGGTGAACGGGCCGAATGTATGTGAAAAACCAAATACCTTTGGCCGTTTACGCTTATTGTGGCGTTATATTGAGGGAATTCTGTGCTTCAGCAGCTGGTTTAGCATAAACAAGCCTTAAGTCCGCAGCGCAACCCCGCTTCACGGAACTTAAGGCTTGTTAGGTGTGAGTTACCGGGCGGCATGACAGTTGGTGGAACGTTGTACGCCTCCTACTCGATAGGCCGCCAGTCTAAGTCACAGCTCCTGCTAATTACGCGGAGGCAGCGGGCCGAGGTATTGATAGTATTGGCATTCAATCCGGCCATTGTACAGCTTGCGGCGCTTGTCCGCCTTACGTCCGTAGTATTGCTCGAATTCCTTATACGGGCTGATGGCGAAGAAGGACCAGGTTGGCAGATAGAGCATCATCTCGCCGAATTGGCGGGTCAGCTTCTCCACTTCCTTATCATTACTGATCCGCTCCCCGTATGGAGGGTTCGTGATAATGCAGCCATACTCGCCTTCCGGGCGGGCCTTGGCGGCAGCAATATGCTTGAAGGTGATCTCACCGGAGAGTCCGGCGCTCTTGGCGGCGGCTTCGGCAATCTCAATCGCTGCCGGATCAATGTCGGTGCCGGTCAGCTGCAGCGGGTAGTCGTCGCGCACAGCGTCGAAGGCTTCCTCGCGGGCTTCCTCCCACAGCCGCTGCGGGATCTCCGGCCAGTGCTCGGACGGGAACGAGCGGCGCAGACCCGGTGCGATATTCCAGGCGATCATCGCGGCCTCGATCAGAATCGTACCGGAACCGCAGCATGGATCGTACAGCGGCCGGTGGCCGTTCCAGCGGCTGAGCTGGATCAGGGCCGCAGCCATGGTCTCCTTCAGCGGCGCTTCGGTGGCCTGGCGGCGGTAGCCGCGTTTGTGCAGCGCCGGTCCGGTGGTGTCCAGGGTGATCAGCGCGATGTCATTCAGCAGAATGACTTCAACCACATAACGCGGCCCGTTCTCAGGGAACCACTCGGTATGGTAGGACAGCTTCAGCTTCTCGACAATCGCCTTCTTGACGATCCCCTGGCAGGCAGGAACACTCGTCAGCTGTGATTTGTGGGAGCGGCCTTCTACCGGGAATTCGCCGTTCTCGGGAATCCAGTCCTCCCAGTTGATGGCTTTGACGCCTTCGAACAGCTCATCAAAGGTTTTGGCCGGGAACTGGCCCATTTTGACCAATACACGGTCAGAGGTGCGCAGCCATAAATTGCAGCGGCAGATGTCGATGTAATCTCCGCTGAATAATACCCGTCCGTTCTCGACCGTGGTCTCATAACCCAGTTCGTTTAATTCACGCGCTACTACAGCCTCCAGCCCCATGGGGGCGGTGGCGATCAATTGTAATTTGCCCAAATGCTCTCAACTCCGTTTAACTTGTGGATAAATACGCAAAGCCAGTACAATAAGAGAAGCTTGCTCTCCATGTGAATGTGAACCATTAGAACGTTCAGATATCAGTATAGGGTAATGAAGAGATCTACACAATGCCCGTTCACGCTACACAAAATGAAATTTGAAGGAGAAAACATATGCAGAATCAGGAAGAATACAGTGAACAGCTATATACAGAGGATGAATTACTATTAAAAGTCAAACAGGCCATCGCAGCAAACGGAATGCCGGAGGTGTCCATCGCTCCAGGCTACGGCAGACTGCTGACAATGCTGGTTACCCTTTCCCGCGCCACCCGGATACTTGAGATTGGTGCGCTGGGGGGCTACAGCGGAATCTGCCTGTGCCGTGGTTTAACGCAGAGCGGCAGCCTGACTTCCCTGGAGCTTAAGGCTGACTATGCCAAGCTTGCCCACAGCCATCTGGAGCAGGCGGGCTTCGGGGACGCGGTAGAATACAAAATCGGCCCCGCGCTGGACAGCCTGAAGCTGCTCGAAGCGCAGGGCCAAAAGTATGATTTCTTCTTCATCGATGCCGACAAGGAGAACTATCCGAATTATCTGGAATATGCGATCCGGCTCGCTTCCCCGGGCGCAATTATTGCCGGTGACAACATTTTCTTGCGCGGCCGCACGCTGAATACGGAGAAGAACGGACCTGCCGTTCAGGCGATTCGCCGCTTCAATGAGATGATTGCCGGCGATCCCCGCCTGACCAGCACACTGCTGCCGGCCTACGACGGACTAGCCTTGGCGATGGTTAAATAGCCTGTCCTCTGCAGGCTGAGCCCATACGCTCCACGCATACCAAGGTCTGCTAACGGAACAACCTGGGTTCTGTCTTCTTATATAACTTGAGCCTTACCCAGACCGTATTAATCAGCAGGAACGCGCCGGAGATGATGAACAGCCCTTCGATCCCGATATATCCGGACAGGAAGCCGCCGATGACCGCGCCCAGCATGTTGCCGAGCGCCAGTGTGCTGCTGTTGAAGCCGAAGGCCCGGCTCTCCTTGCCGTCGGGCGTATAGGAGCGGATGAGGGCGTTGACGCTCGGCAGCAGGCCGCCCATGAAGACACCCATCAGGAAGCGGACGAGGATCAGCTGCCACACGCTGGTCACGAAGGCCTGCGGGATCAGGAACAGCGCCGCGCCAATCAGCGCATAGGTCAGTATCCGGTGGGCGCCGACCTTGTCGCTGAGCTTGCCGAGCAGCGGAGAAGCCAGCATGTTCGAAATACCGGTGACGGCACTGACCATGCCTGCCCAGAAGGCAATATTCACAGCGGAGCCGTGCAGCTTCTCCACGTAGAGCGGCAGCAGCGACATCGGGCTGATCATGGCGAACTGCAGCAGGAACGTTACGCCGAACAGTGCCGGCAGCTGCGGAACCTTAGCCAGCTCCTTGAAGCCTTCGAGCACAGAGACCTGCGGCACCTGCGCAGCCTCCACCCGGTCGAATTTCTCCTTGACCAGGAATAACGCCAGCAGGGAGGCGACGAACAAGAGCGCACCCACGACATAAAAGATCGGGCGGAACCCGATCCAATCCGCCAGCAATCCGCCGATCAGCGGACCGAGAATTGTACCCGCTACAGCGCCGGACTGCATCAGTCCCATCGCGAAGCCCATACGCGGCTTCGGGGTGGTTCCCGAGACCAATGCGATGGAGGCGGGATTGAAGCCGGAGATGGTTCCGTTTAGCAGGCGGAGCAGCAGCAGCTGCATCGGGGACTGCGCGAAGCCCATCAGCACGATGACAATTGCCATACCGAAGCTGGAGCGCAGCAGCATGATTTTGCGGCCGTATTTGTCGGCAAGCTTGCCCCACAGGGGCTGAAAGATGAACGAGGTCAAGAAGTTTGCGGCAAAAATAAGTCCGGCCCACATCCCGATCGCGTGATCTCCGGTCACACCCAGGTCTTTAGCGAGATAAAGGGACAGAAAAGGGGTAATCATAGTCATGCCGGCATTCACCAGAAACTGGCCAAACCAAAGCACCATGAGGTTGACTTTCCAGGTCTCCCAATTCTTCAAAGTGCTTTCACTTCCTTTCAGGGGATTCAGGGATAAATAGTTCACGAAAAATTGACATTATATCAGTATATCATAGTTTTTTAGCCGTGCAGTGCAACACTTGTCATAGTAATGTCATGGGATTGTCATTCCCTTAAGGGTGAAGCGGTTGTTACCCGCTGGCAAAAGGGGCATAATAATGATATGTGTTTTCACAGTAACCTATCAAATCTAATGGAGATCTTATCATGACCTACAACGACACTTTTATCCGCGCCTGCAGACAGCAGAGCACGGAGCACGTTCCCGTATGGTACATGCGGCAGGCCGGCCGTTATGATCCCGAGTACCGTAAAATCAAGGAGAAATACTCGCTGCTGGAGATCTGCAGACAGCCGGAGCTTGCAGCTGAAGTAACCTTGATGCCTGTGCGCAAGCTGGGTGTGGACGCGGCCATCCTGTATTCCGACATTATGAATCCTATAGCTTCCCTTGGCGTGGACTTCGACATCGTGAAGAATATCGGCCCGGTCATTGAGAATCCGATCCGCTCGGCGGCGGATGTCGACCGGCTGAAGCCGATTGATGTGGAAGGGGATCTGGGCCACATTCTGGAGACGATTGCCCTCCTCGACAAAGAGCTGGACGTGCCGCTGATCACTTTTGCAGGAGCGCCTTTCACCATCGCCAGCTATCTGATTGAAGGCAGGCCCTCCAAGAGCTATCACCGCACCAAGGAAATGATGTTCAGCCAGCCCCGCGTGTGGGAGAAGCTGATGGAGAAGCTGGGCGATATGGTTATCGCATATCTTCGCGCCCATGTCGCAAGCGGCGGCAAGGCGTTCCAGCTGTTCGACAGCTGGGTGGGGTCTCTGGCCCCGCGTGACTTCGAAACCTATGTGCTGCCGACGATTACCCGGATTTTTGCCGAGCTGTCTGATCTGGACGTGCCGAAGATTTACTTCCCCGGAGTCAGCTCAGGGGAGCTGCTCCCCAGCCTGGCCAGGCTGCAGGCCGATGTAATCGGACTGGACTGGCGCGTAAGCCTGACCGAAGGCAGACGCAGAACGGGCGGAGGATTCGCGATTCAAGGCAATCTGGATCCTTATCTGCTGACCGCACCAATGGACGTATTGAAAGAACGGGCGAAAGAACTGATCGATGAAGGCATCAGACAGCCGGGATATATTTTTAATCTGGGCCATGGATTATTTCCTGAAGCATCATTGGACACACTTAAGGAATTAACGGATTATGTACATGAGTATTCGGCAGCGGCATTGAAACAGGCAGCAGGACCGCTCGCGTAATTAAAGCAAGGTACATGAGATAGCAGCAATTGCTGCTCTCTTTGTTTTTTATGAGCACAATGGAATTTTGAAATGAGCAGGCGCAGGACATTATTCGTAAAAGGGGATGGAAACCGTGACCACCAAAATTGGAGTACTCGTGATGTCGTACGGCACGCCTGAAAGTCTGGAGGATGTGGAGGCGTATTACACGCATATCCGCAGAGGCAATGCACCTTCCGCTGAACAGCTGAAAGAGCTGAAGGACCGCTACGAAGCCATTGTAGGAGGCGTGTTCCCGCTCAGGGAGAATACAGACCGCCAGGTGGAGGCCCTGCAGGCCAAGCTGAACAGCGGGCAGATTCAGTATGTCTGCTACCAGGGGCTGAAGCATGCCAGACCTTTCATTGAAGATGGTGTGGAGGCGATGGTCCGGGATGGGATTACCCAGGCGATAGGCATTGTGCTGGCCCCTCATTACTCGGTGATGAGCGTTGGAACCTATATCAAGCGGGCCAAGGAAAAAGCGGATGCCTGCGGAATTAATATGGAATTTGTCGAGAGTTACCATATGCATCCGGAGCTAATCGATGTGCTTAGCCGCCGGGTGACTGCGAAGCTGGATGAATTCGAGGAAACCGGAGCAGCGAGGGATGAAGTACGTGTACTGTTCAGCGCACACAGCCTGCCGGAACGCATTCTGGCTATGGGCGATCCGTACCGTGACCAACTGCTGGAAACCTCCAAAGCCATTGCCGATCAGGCAGGTGTGGAGTCCTGGCAGTTCACCTGGCAGAGCGCGGGCAGAACTGCAGAGCCGTGGCTGGGTCCGGATATTCTGGATACGCTGCGTGAGCTGGCCGAAGCTCAGGTGAAATATGTGCTCTCCGCTCCCATAGGCTTCGTATCTGACCACTTAGAGGTCCTGTACGATCTGGATATTGAGGCACAGGCCTTGGCTTCAGAGCTGGATATGCGGCTGCTGCGGATTGATTCGTTGAACAGCGATCCGGCGTATATGTCTGTGCTTAGCGATGTGGTGCGTACGAAGGCCGGGCAGTTACAGGTGAAGCAATCATGAGCGGTTCACCGCGCAAGGTAGTAATTATCGGCGGAGGCCTCAGCGGCCTCAGTGCCGCTTACTACGTCCGCAAGTTTTACCGGGAAGCCGGGATTCAGCCGGAAATTATATTGATTGAGAAGGATAAATGCCTTGGCGGCAAAATCGAGACCCTGCACCGTGACGGCTTTGTCATTGAGAAAGGCCCGGACTCCTTCCTGGCCCGCAAAACAGCCATGGTTGATCTGGCCAGAGAGCTGGAGCTGGATCACGAGCTGGTGACCACGAATCCGAATGCCAAGAAGACTTACATATTGCAGCGAGGCAAGCTCCACCCGATGCCCGCAGGGCTTGTTCTGGGGATTCCTACGGAGCTAAGGCCGTTTCTGAAGAGCGGCCTCGTCTCCTTCGGCGGTAAAATGCGGGCGATGATGGATTTCGTACTTCCGCCGCGCCGCAGCTCCGAGGATGAATCACTCGGTGACCTGATCGAGCGGCGTCTGGGCACAGAGGTGCTGGAGAATATGACCGAGCCCCTGCTCGCCGGTATTTATGCCGGTGATATGCGCAAGATCAGCCTCCAGGCCACTTTTCCGCAGTTCGGCGAGGTCGAGCGCCAGTACGGCAGTCTGATCCGCGGGATGACGACCGGCAGGAAGCCGGCGGAGACCCATACCGGAACCAAAAAAAGCGCGTTCCTGACTTTCCGTCAGGGGCTGCAGAGCCTGGTGCATGCCCTGATCCATGATCTGCAGGATGCCCAGCAGCGGACCGGAACGGGAGCGGTGTCTATCAAAGTACGGAGTGGGGCGGGGATATCCGTTGAGGCCTCTGCTGCACCGCGCTATGAGGTGGAGCTGGACAACGGTGAACTGCTGCAAGCTGATGATATCTATGTAACCGTGCAGAATTTCGCTGCCGCAGAGCTGCTGCGTCCGCATGTGGATGTATCCGCGCTGGATGCTGTCAATTATGTGTCAGTGGCTAATGTGGTCATGGCGTTTAACAAGAAGGATATCGTTACCGAATATGACGGATCCGGATTCCTGGTCCCCCGCAAAGAGGGGCGTAACATCACGGCCTGTACCTGGACTTCTACGAAATGGCTGCATACCAGCCCGGATGATAAGGTACTGCTGCGCTGTTACGTCGGACGGTCGGGGGATGAACAGAATGTAGACCTGCCGGATGAGGCGCTGGCTGAACTGGTGCGCAAAGACCTGAAGGAAATTATGGGGATCACTGCAGCGCCGCTGTTCACAGAGATTACCCGGCTCAGGCATTCCATGCCGCAATATCCGGTAGGCCATCCCGGCCGGATCGCCGGCCTGCGAAGTGAGCTGGAGGAGAAGCTGCCGGGTGTGTATGCTTTTGGCGCCGGCTATGACGGCATCGGCATGCCGGACTGCATTAAGCAGGCGAAGCTTACGGCTGAGACTGCTGCAGCCCATTTAGAGAAGCTGCCGGAACCGGCGGCTGTAACGGTATAACGGAAGCGGTGGAGCGGAGCAGTGGCGCTTCACCCTTTTTTATTAGGGAATTTATAAAGTGCCGGAATAATCATTGAAGCCAAGGCCACGCTCCGCGGGGCGGGAAGACTATGGGTTACTTTGGAGCGACACGGAAGAGATATGCTATAATAGAAACACTTTAAGGGTAAAGGAGATTACCAGTACTCATGTATCCGCCGAGGTCACGCAGTAGACAGAGCAAGAAACATAGCAGCAAAAAGAGGCGCAGAACGGTCTGGGCATGGTTTAATGTAGTGTTGCTTCTGATGATAACCGGCCTGCTGGCCTATTCTTTCATGGATAACAAAGATAAGGAGAGTTCAGCTCCTCCGGTAGTAGTGACTGAGCCGTCACCTTCGTCTGAAGCTTCTGCAACAGCGGCAGCTCCTATGGAGGTGGCACCTACAGCAGAGGCTACATCCAGTCCGGAGCCAACACCAGAAGCAACACCGGAGACCACTGCGCTGCCTACGGAGACTGCGGAAGCCGTGATTACGCCTGTTCCTACAGTTAAGGAAGCGGCAACGGCTGAACCCCAAGCGACAACGGGCAATCCTGGCGGCCTGATATCAGGCTTGCCGGAGAACTCTTCCGGCGGTACGGTGAAGCTGAATTTTGCCGGAGATGTTATCTTTGCCGGTAAGGTAGCGGAGCTGCTGCAGAAGAAAGGGTACGATTATTCTTACAGTGCACTTGACGGAATGTTCAAAAAGGATGATCTGACCGTGGTCAACCTGGAGACGCCGATCACTACTGGCGGTGTAGGTGCCGCGAACAAGCAATTTGTATTCAAGGGTGCCCCCGAAGCGCTGGATGCACTGAAATCAGCTGGCGTAGATGCGGTCAATTTGGCTAATAACCACACGCTGGATCAGGGGGAAGAGGGCTTGCAGGATACCCTGAAGCACCTGAGCAAGCGGGGCATTCCCTATGTCGGAGCAGGAAAGAACAGCAAGGAAGCTTACTCTGCGCAGTATTTTGAGCGGCAGGGTATCAAAATAGCCTTGCTCGGGTTCACACGGGTGATGCCGGTGATCGAATGGAAGGCCGAAGCAGGCAAGCCGGGCCTCGCCTCTGTCTATGACAGCGCAGAAGCACTCAAGGCCATTGCCGCTGCCAAGCAACAAGCCGATCTTGTCGTAGTCGTTGTCCATTGGGGCAAGGAGCGGATGGAGCAATATGACAAGACCCAGCAGACGCTGGGGCATAGCTTTATCGATGCGGGAGCCGATCTGGTGATGGGCGGACATCCGCATGTGCTGCAGGGGATTGAGCCTTACAAAGGGAAATGGATTGCCTACAGCACAGGCAACTTTATCTTCACACGTTCCAGTCTTCCGGCAACCTGGGAGACGGCTGTATTCCAGGCGGAATGCAGCAAGGAGGGACAATGTTCCCTTAAGCTGAGTCCGATGGATGCTGAGCTGGGACAACCGGTGCCGATGAATGAGGCGGACGGACAGCTTTTGCTGCATAAGGTGGAATCCTTATCTTCCGGTCTGGTGAAGATCCGCAATGATGGTACCGTTGTGCAGTCGGCCCAATAAATCCTACTTCTGCTGGAGGTGCCAATGATGATGAATAACATGTGTGTCGCCCACCGCGGATTTTCCGGCAAAGCCCCCGAGAATACGCTGGCGGCCGTCCGGATGGCGATTGCCCTGCCTTTTGTGCGGTGGATGGAGATTGATGTGCAGCTGACGAAGGACGGCGTGCCTGTGGTCATCCATGATTATTCGTTGGACCGCACGACCAATGGACACGGCAAGGTGAAGAACATGGATTATGAACATATACGGCGTCTGGATGCGGGGAGCTGGAAAGGGCGTGCTTTTCGCGGAGAACGGGTGCCCTCCCTGGAAGAAGTGCTCAGCCTGGCTTCAGGCAGACTGCGGCTTAACATTGAGCTGAAGACCAGCGGGGAGATGTACCCTGGCCTTGAGCAAGCGGTCATCGATCTGGTGAATACCATGGGAATGCGCGAGGATGTGGTGCTGACCTCCTTCGACGCCGGTGTGCTGCAGCGGATTAAGGAGCTGGACCCGCGGTTCCGTACCGGTCTGATCTATGATTCCAGGTCCGGCGATCCGGCCAAAAAGCTGAATGAGCTGGGCTGCTCCTTCTTATCCATCAGCTCCGACCGGCTTAGCCCGGTTCTGGCGAAATCCCTGGCTGAACGGGGCGTGAAGATCATGGCCTGGACAGTGAATAAAGCTAAGGAGATGCGGCGCTTGTCCGCCATGCATTCGGATATCATGATCTGTACGAACCGCCCGGATATTTGGGGCGATATCTTTCTGCAGGCCTGACTTAGGATATAGACTAATCCATTTAAACGATCTATTCATTCTAATAATCTGAGAAGAAAGCGAGCTGAACGATCAATGAGTAGAGCGGTCAATAATGTGTACTGTGTGGGACGCAATTATAAATTACATGCGGAGGAACTCGGCAATCAGGTGCCGGCCGAGCCGCTGATCTTCCTGAAGCCGTCGCATGCTGCTGTTGCGCTTGATAAAGCGATCATCCATCTGCCCAAAGATGCGGGACTGATCCATTATGAAGGTGAGCTGGTGCTGCGTATTGCGCGTGATTACGTACCGGGGATGAGTGTGGAGGAATTGGTGGATGTGATGGCGCTGGGCCTCGACTTCACGCTCCGTGATGTGCATAATGATCTGCAGAAAAAAGGCCTGCCCTGGACACCGGCCAAGGGCTTCAAGAATGCGGCTCCGCTGACTCCCTACATTGCATTTCCGGAACAGGAGGAGCTGGAAGCAACGGATTTCACCGTCCGCAAGAACGGAATTGAGGTCCAGCGCGGGAACGTGCAGAACATGATTTTCTCGCTGCAAAAAATTGTTGAATTCATTGCCTCCCGCTACGGGCTCGGCAAGGATGATATCATCTTCACCGGAACTCCTGCTGGCGTGGGACCTGTAGTGCCCGGCGATTCGTTCGAGCTGTTCTGGGGCGATACGCTAATGGGCACCTGCCTGATCGGTTAGGGCGATGCTATCAGGACTTGAAGTGCTGCAATGGCTGATCGGGGCCTGCGGTGCGCTGCTGGTCGCCGGGGCCGCTTACTGGAAGCAGTCGCTGAGCCTCTCGGGCATGCTGGCGGCGATTGTGATGGGGACGATCTACTTTGGGGCAGGCAATGCCTTCTGGTTCGGCATTCTGCTGCTGTTCTTCATCTCCTCCAGCCTGCTGTCGAAGCTTCATCATGAGAATAAGGCCGAGCTTGAGGCCACCTATGATAAAACAGGGCGCCGGGATGCCGGCCAGGTCTTCGCCAACGGCGGACTTGGCATGCTGCTGGTGCTGCTTAACGCGATTTATCCGCTGGAAATCTGGGGCTTTCTGTTTATCGGAGTCATGGCTACCGTGACCTCCGATACATGGGCAACAGAGATTGGGACGCTCGCTAAGCGGCCTCCCCGGTCTGTACTGACCGGGAAGGTGCTGCAGGCGGGCACCTCCGGCGGCGTATCGCTCCCGGGCACGCTGGCCGCCGCTGCCGGGGGTGCGCTGATCGGCGCGGCCTCCTGGCTGCTGCGGGCAGCCTCCGGCATGCCGCCGCATTCTCTGCTTACGCTGGTGCTGGCGGGACTGCTGGGCGGACTTGCCGGAGCTTTTGCCGACTCGGTGCTGGGGGCAACCGTGCAGCGGATGAACCGCTGCGCGGTCTGCGGCCGCGAGGTGGAAGCCTCGATGCACTGCGGTAAGCCGACCGTGTACGCCCGGGGCTGGCGCTGGATGGACAATGATACTGTGAATGCTGTAAGTTCAATTATAGGCGGCGTGGTGGCCCTGCTGGCCAGCTACATAGGAGCGGGATAGGAGATAGGCGGGCCTTAGTTACGTTATCCGGCTACAATTTTATTATACAAGGTTGGGAGGTGAACCGTTGAGCAGCGCATCCGTACACAAACATGCAGCTATTCTGGATGCCGCTTACGAGCTTTTCGGTTCAGGCGGCTTCTACGAAACGAAGATGTCGGAAGTGGCAGAGCGGGCCGGAATTGCCAAGGGCACGGTCTATTTATATTTTAAAAGCAAAGAAGAGCTGTTCATGGCGGTAACCCGCCGGGATTGTGAAGGGTTCCTGGAGCAGCTTGAAGGCAAGCTGGGCACCTGCTCCAGACTGGCGGATAAGCTCTCCGTTATTGCCGAGCACCATCTGTTCTATTATTATGAACGCAAGCAGCATACGAAGCTGTTCTTCCGGGCACCCAATAATAATCCTGAGCTGGTAGACTATATGGCGCAGTTCATGGAAGCCTATATGCAGGCGGTAGTAAAGGTGCTGCTGGAAGGCGGGGCATCCGAGCCGGAATTGATGGCGCAGTCTTATATCGGTATGCTGGACCGTCTGAAGATGGATATCCTGTTTAACCCCGGCTTTGCGGAAGAAGATGCGGATAAGCGGGCAAAGTTTGCTGCGAACCTCTTCATCACAGGGGCGCTGGGCAGCTTGAATTCGGCACTCGGTGACCTTCCGTCTGAATAATCCTAAGAGATACTGCCAGACCTGGTTTATAAATATAAGGCAAGCGAGGACAACTGATGAATATTATGACCGTGGAACACCTCTCCAAGAGTTACGGGGAGAAAACATTATTCCTTGATGCATCCTTTGGCATGGACGACAGGGACAAGATTGGCGTCATTGGTGTCAACGGAACGGGTAAATCGACCTTTCTGAAGATTATCGCCGGGCTGGATACACCGGACGCCGGACAGATTGCCATCGGCAATGACGTGCGTGTGCAGTATCTGGCGCAGAATCCGCCGTATGAGCCTGGTAATACCGTGCTGCAGCAGGTGTTTGCCGGAGATGATCCGGAGCTGGCCACGATGCGGGAGTACATGGAGATTATGTCTCTGTTGGAGCAGAAGCCGGGTGATTCCGGGCTGGAAGCCAGACTTGTGCGGATCGGGCAGGCCATTGATGCCACCGGCTCCTGGCAGCTGGAGAGTGAAGCCAAGATTGTTCTGACCAAGCTTGGAATTACACAATTTGATGCCCTGATGGAGAACCTCTCCGGCGGCCAACGCAAGCGTGTAGCGCTTGCAGCAGCGCTGATCACGCCTTCAGAGCTGCTGATTCTGGATGAGCCTACCAACCATATCGATACGGATTCCGTAGCCTGGCTGGAGCAATATTTGCAGAAACGGCGCGGGGCGCTGCTGATGGTTACGCATGACCGTTATTTCCTGGAGCGCGTAGCCAGCGTAATGCTGGAGCTGGATGGAGGGAGCCTGTACCGCTATGAAGCGAACTACTCCCGCTTCCTGGAGCTGAAGGCTGACCGCGAAGAGCGCGAAGCCTCGGCGGAGCAGAAGCGCAAGAATCTGCTCCGCACCGAGCTGGCGTGGATCCGCCGGGGTGCCAAAGCACGATCCACGAAGCAGAAGGCGCGTATCGACCGCTTCGAGAAGCTGAAGGAGAGTACAGGCGGCGCTTCATCAGCCTCGATGGATATTTCCGTGGCCTCCACCAGGCTGGGCCGCAAAATCATCGAGATCCAGGATCTCACGAAATCCATGGACGGGCGGACCCTGATTAAGGACCTGACCTATATCGCGGTGCCACAGGACCGGGTGGGCATTGTCGGCAAGAACGGCAGCGGGAAGTCGACCCTGCTCAACCTGATCGCCGGACAGCTTACGCCGGACAGCGGCGAGGTTCAGCTGGGGACAACCGTGAAGCTCGGCTATTTCACCCAGGAGCATCAGGATATGGATCTCAGCATGCGCGCAATTGAGTATGTGAAGGAAGAAGCGGAAATCATCAAGACTGCCGATGGCAGTGTCATCACCGCCGGGCAGATGCTGGAACGGTTCCTTTTCCCGCCGGCGATGCAGTGGACCCCGATCTCCAAGCTGTCCGGCGGCGAGAAGAGACGCCTCTACCTGCTGCGCGTGCTTATGGGAGCGCCGAATGTACTGCTGCTGGATGAGCCGACGAATGATCTGGATATCGGAACGCTGGCCGTGCTGGAGGACTATCTGGATGAATTCCCCGGCGTAGTCTTTACCGTATCGCATGACCGTTACTTCCTGGACCGTACCATAGATAAGCTGATTGCCTTCGAGGACGGATCGATCCGGCTGCATGTCGGTGACTATAGTGAATACGAAGAATGGCTGGCAAAGAACGTACCTTCCGGCAGTGGGGGCTCAGGCAAGTCTGAAGGCGCTGGAGGCCGCAGTACTACTGCACCTGTAGAGCAGAGCGGGAATGCGCCAGCAGCCGCGCCGTCACGCGAGAAGCTGAAATTCACCTTCAAGGAGCAGAAGGAATACGAGGGCATCGACGAGGCCATCGAACAGGCCGAGCAGCATCTCGTAGATATCTCGGCACAGATGGAGGCGGCCTTTGCCGACTCCGGTAAGCTGCAGGAGCTAGTGGATAAGCAGCGGCAGGCCGAAGCGGAGTTGGAGCGCCTGATGGAGCGCTGGACGTATCTGAATGAGCTGGCGGAGAAGATCGCGGGTAAGGCGTGAGTTTTGCAGCGCTGCGGGGCTGGGTTGAGGTTGTGACAAACCTATCTCTGCTGCTCTCCTTCGTTGCGATATACAATCCTGCCCAAAATACAACATTTCCCTCATTTTATCGGCCCAAATCCCCGATTGTTGTATAAAAGGCAGGATTACAACTTTTTCAAGCGGCTTGGCAGGATTATTCTTGTATTTTGTACAACAATCCTCCTGAACAACTGGTTATTCATGAATCAAAGTTGCAAAACGTACAACATTTATGTCCGCGCTGCTGCTTCATAACTCTAAGAAGTTTCAATTTAGCCTGCAACGGATCAAGTGTGGGGAATTGACGATTGTCGTATCTCCGCCAGTCTCTCAGCAACTGGCCGGTAACTTGAAGGGTTGTTATCTAAAGAGCGGTTATATAGTTATTAATTTTCCCTGTCAGAGTTAAATCATAAGAAGGAGGACGCTGCCAGTGACAATTACAATTGAGGCTGCCATAGCGCTGCGGACCTCCGGACAAGCGGAGGAAGCGAGAGTCATGCTGCTTCAGCTGCTGTCAGCGGATGACAGCAATGCCGAGCTGTACTATCAGCTGGCCTGGACACATGATGTGCTCGGCATGGAACGCGAGGCCGTGTCCTATTATGAGCAGAGTCTTGCTCATGGTCTTCCGGATGAGGAGCAGAAGGCAGGCGCAATGCTGGGACTGGGAAGCACGTACCGGACGCTTGGGGCGTACTCACAGTCCCGGGAGCTACTGGAGCAAGGTGTGCTTGAATTTCCGCATCGTGCGGAGTTCAAAGCTTTCCTCGCCATGACACTGCATAATCTGGGTGCGCATGCAGAGGCGATGGAGCTGCTGCTTAAGCTGTTGTCCGAAACCTCTGCCGATGCAGGTATTCATAGTTACAGTAAGGCTATTATGTTCTATGCAGATAAGCTGGAGCAGGTATGGTGATATGAACGCGTAATAGGAAACCCGGCACCTGAAGTTCAGAGGCCGGGTTTCTTTTTGCGCTGTAGACGGAAATACAACATTAGATTTCCCCGGAATAGCTATGTACTATATAAGACGCACTAAAAAAATAACAAAAAGCGAAAGAAGCATAATCAGTCACCGGATATCCATCGCGAACAGCGGTAAACATCAAGAAATCTGGGGGCGGGCGGCGGCCGGAAGTCTAAAGGTTCACCGCAGTGACGACTAAGCTTCAAATCCAAATCCTAAGTGCGTCTTATATAGTAAATTTATGGTAGAATGTTCTTGTGTATATGTGCTTAAATATAGAATAATTGTGGCTTTAATCTATTGTTGCGGAGGCGTGAATGATGAACATACGGCTCAGAGATATAGGCTTAAGTGTTTTGTTTGTTTCTGCTGTTTTCTTCATCGGAAGGCCTGATGCGCCCAATGAAGCCAGTGAACATAATGAAGAGGCGCTCAAATATTACAATAATAGCTCTGCACCAGTTATAGCTCACCCTATTTCAACTGATAATAAGCTGTCCCGGAGGCATGAGGAAGCTTCAGAACAGAATCTGACTATAGCTGTAGTTGACTCTGGCAAAAGCCCCGTGCAGCTCATTCCGGTCTATAAGAACGGGGATACACCGCAAATTGAACTTGTGCCATCCCGGTAAATTTCAAAACATTACATTCTACTGTAGGATCAGTTGTTAATAAATCAAACCTGAGAGTGAAGCGGACTGAGTTTCCGTTATCTTATTCATTTAAGCCCGAAATGAGGCATAATCGGTCATATAAGGGCACTGAGTCCGCTTGGACAGCGAATCTGCTGGATCTGCCTCAAATAGCGGATTTTCAGTCCTCTTCACCCGGGAATTATTATTCTATAGTGAAAAAAGGTGTACGTGTCTCTCGCAGATACTTTCCTTAGTTCAGCTGATCTTATTCAGTTAACAGAAAGAGTGCTGTGCCAGTTATGAATAGAACTGGCACAGCACTCTTTGGTGTTATAGCATAGGTTTAAGCGCTGTGGCGAGCAGGAAGGTCAGTGCCCGGGTATAGCCCCCGGGGCCCCGGTTATTTCCAGCCCGCCACGGCAATCATCTGCACGACCGGCCGCGAGTCGCCGGTCAGCACCACCTCGTCAGCGTTCATCTGCGATGAACCGTCTCCGTCGAGGAAGATCCCTTCCCGTCCCTCGCCGGGGACGGCCCGCTGCACAGCGGTGCGGAACTCCGCCGCCGTGCAGAGCGAATTCGTGACGAGCAGCCACAGCTTGCCGGACTGGTCGTAGACCAGCCCGGAGCGCAGGCGCCGCTCGCCCTCAAAGGGAAGATGCTCTGCGGCCGCCGCAGCTGCCCACAGCTCTTCATGCTGCAGGTTCATGCTGATCCCGCCCTGCGCCCAGTAATTGCCGCGGTCACTTACCGCCAGGTCGCCGCCGGAGGCAACGACCTGTACGCTGAACGCTCCCGCGGCTCCATCCCACACCAGGGTTCCACGCTCGTACTTCGCGTTGAACCAGCCGGAGCCGTAGCCCTGCGGTGCGCCGTTCACCGGCACGTCGTTCATGATGGCGATGGACAGCAGGTCATCGCCATAGAAGAAGCCGCCATTGATCCCATAGGCGGCAATCTGTCGCAGCGGCTGCCCTGCGCGCCGCAGCACAATATCCTCCGGCTTCACCGCCATCATATGCAGTTGAATCTCGCCTGAACTCTCCGCATAGGTGTAACTATGAGGGAGGCCGTCAAAGACCTCATGCTCATCATCATCCGTCAGCCTAAGCGCAGCCAGGATGACCGCAAACAACACCAGCAGGACAACTGTGGTAACCACAATCCACCACCTGCGATGCCCCCGCAAACTCTGCAGCCATCCCCCAAACTCAAATCGCGCCGACACAAGCATCCCTCCGCAAACTCCGCAGCATGTCTAATAGCCTTCAAAGTCTCCATGATTCAGTCCGCACAGCCTAAGCTCTCCGCAAACTCTGCAGCCATTTCTCTAGTTCAGTGCGCCCCAACATAAGCGGCAAGCAGCTTAGCTGTATTCAGCACGGCCTGCTTGTGTGTACGCTCCATAGAGTGGGAGGCATGCACGCCCGGACCGATCAGCGCGGCCCGGATGTTGTTCCCGCCACGCAGCGCCGCTGAGGCATCGGAGCCATACTGCGGATAGATATCTACTGCAAAAGGAATGGCCAGCCCGTTCGCGAGCTCAATCAGCTTGCTGGTCATGGCATAGTCATAAGGTCCGGAGGAGTCTTTGGCACAGATGGAGACATCGGTCTCCTTGCAGCTCAGATCATCACCCATAGCGCCCATATCCACTGCGATCATCTCGTTAATTCCGCTTGGAATCCAGGCTGCACCGTGTCCGACTTCTTCGTAATTGGAGATCAATAGGGACAGGTTATGGAGCGGCTTCCAGCCTTCGCGCCGGATGCTCTCCAGGAGGCCGAAGATGGCCGCTACGCTGGCTTTGTCATCGAGATGACGGGACTTCACATAACCGCTTGGCGTCAATACCGCACGGGCGTCAAAAGAAATGAAATCACCCACAGCAATGCCCAGCTTTAGCACATCGTCTTTGGTCGAGACCATTTCGTCAATACGAATTTCCATGTTCTCTTCTACGCGTTTGAAATCGCGCGCATCGGCATACACATGCACGGAAGGGTGGCTGCTCAGGATTGTACCGGTGTAGGTTAATCCGCTGCGCGTATGAATCGTGCAGTACTCATTCTCGATACTCTGCATGCTGAATCCGCCGACAGAGGTTAAGCGCAGGGAGCCGTTTGGTTTAATGGAGCGGACCATGGCGCCCAGTGTATCTACATGGGCACTGATCCCGATGGTACGCGAAGGATCAAGTCCGGGAACAGTCAGGATCGCCCCGCCTTTCTCATTCCAGCTCAGCGGAATATTCAGTGCAGCCGCTTCTTCGGCCACAAGAGTCATCACCTGGGCGGTGAAGCCGCTGGGACTGGGGGTGTCGAGCAGTTTTTTGAGCAGGGTAAGGATATATTCTTCATTAGGCTGAATGTTAAGCAAGGGGTGTTCCTCCTATTCGGTGTATGGTTATACCTGGGCTGATCCTTCTGTAGAGAGGACATCATTAGGGACAGTCAGAGAATCCATGGCATTGCCTGCATCACGGAGCTTGGTCAGCTCTGCGTTCAAGCTTTTAATCTGCTTCTGCAGCTTATATTGGCGGAAAATCCCGTAGGAACCTACAACAACGCCGCCGATCAGCGCGCAGCCAAGAATGACCAGAATAAGCGGGATGCTGACAACGTCGAAGCCGAAATTAACCGGTACCGTATCCACGTTCATGACTGCGAAAACAGCGGTCAGCAGTGCAAAGAATAAACCTAATATAAGTGACCATTGAAATTTCATAGTACTTCCTCCTCGGGCCATATTGACAATACAAATCCCCTGCCCGCAAAGGGCAAGGGATTACTGTAATACTAAGCTTTCTGCCTTACTTGGTCAACTGTTCCATCTGTTCAATCACACTTTCAAAGACGCTCATTGCTTCGCGGATCGGTTCAGGTGAAGACATATCGACGCCGGCTTTGGTCAGGATATTAATGGAATAATCACTGCCGCCGCTCTTCAGGAAGCCCAGGTAACGGTCAACCGCCGGTTTGCCTTCCTCCAGAATCTGTTTGGCGAAGCTGGTCGCCGCCGAGAATCCGGTAGCATATTTGTAGACGTAGAAGCTGTTATAGAAATGCGGAATCCGCGCCCATTCCATCTCGATATCCTTATCCACGACCATATCCTTACCGTAATACTTCACATTCAGGTCGTAGTAGATTGCAGAGAGGTCCTGAGGAGTAAGCGATTCGCCTTCTTCAGCACGCTGGTGAATAATCTTCTCGAATTCGGCGAACATCGTTTGCCGGAACACGGTAGTGCGGAACTGGTCGGCATAATAGGTGAGCAGGTACATTTTTTCCTTCGGATCGGTCGACTTGTTCAGCAGATAGTCCATCAGCAGGGCTTCATTAGTGGTCGAAGCTACCTCTGCCAGGAAAATGGTGTACTGGGCATCCCGGTATTTAAGCGTCGTGTCTGAATAGTAGGAATGCAGGGCGTGGCCCATTTCATGCGCCAGTGTGAACATGCTGTTGAGGTTGTCATTATGATTCAGCAGCACGTAAGGGTGGGTGCCGTAAGCTCCCCAGCTGTATGCGCCGGTGCGTTTGTTCTCATTCTCATAAACGTCAATCCAGCTTTTGTCGTAGCCTTCCTGCAGCACGCTTAGGTAATCCTCGCCGAGCGGCTTAAGGCCTTCCTTAGTGATCTTCTTGGCTTCCTCAAAAGTAATATTCAGCTTGTATTCGTCCACGAGCGGAGCGAACAAATCGTACATATGTAACTCATCTACTCCAAGCAGCTTCTGGCGCAGCTTCATATAACGGTGCATCAGCGGCAGGCTCTCATGGATGGTGTCGATCAGATTAGTGTAGACTTCCTTCGGAATATTGTCACCGTAGAGGGACATTTCCAGCACGGAAGGGTATTTGCGCACGCGCGAGTAAAATACATTCTTGTTCACATTCGCACTAAGCGTAGCAGCGATGGTGTTCTTTTGCTTGCCGTAGGTCTCATAGACCGCTTTGAAGGCATTCTTGCGCACTTCACGGTCCGGGCTTTCCAGGAACTGAATGTAGCTTCCGTGGGTGAGCTCAACTTCCTCGCCATCTTCATTCTTGACCTTCGGGAATTTCAGATCCGCGTTGTTCAGCATGCCGAACACAGTCTGCGGAGCCTGGGCAAGAGTGCCCACCTGAGCGAGCAATGCTTCTTCCGCTTTGGAGAGGACATGCGCTTTCTCACGCTTCATTTCCGTTAAGGTGAAGGTGTAGTCAGAGAGAGAAGGATCGGCAATGAACTGGTCCAGTGTTTCGTTTGGCAGGGCCAGAATTTCCGGTGTGACAAAAGAAAGAGCTTCCCCGGCTTCAACGCCCAGCTTCTTGGCTTTTGAGGAGAGTGCCTGATACTTAGGAGCCGCCGTATCTTCATCCTGGCGCATGTGCGCATAGACATAGAGGCGTTCAGTCAGCAGAGACAACTTATCGTCCAGCTCGAAGCATTTCTTGAGGGCCTGCGGAGAATCAAGCTTGCCCTGGAAGTCAGAGGCGCTTGTGATTAGCTCCTTCACTTCCTTGTATTCGGCATCCCATTGTTCCTCTGAAGCAAACATATCTTCAAGCTTCCAGCGGTTCTCGGCGGGCACTTCACTTCTCTTGGGTAATTGTTCCATAGAAATAATCCTCCTCGGTTGATGGGATGCAGCAGACATAGTCTCGGCTTGCGGCACTGCTGCGGACACATTCCCCGGCAGCAGGCCGAGAACAAGCAGCAGCGGGAGGGATTTGGAAGTAAACGACATGACAGCAGCCTCCTGAATCTTAAAGTAGGCTTAGTATGTCCTGCCAAATCCTGATTATTAATCTTAAAGTTACTTGTAGTGAAATTATGCGAGCATGCTGTAAATAATGAAGACAAAAGCGAGTGCAATCATGATGACTGCAGTTAAGGCCATGCCGCGTTTCAGACGCGGCGGCATCTTGTCCTTGCTCATAACGAGCACGGCACCCAGACACAGAACGACAATTACATAGATTACAAGGTTCTCATTGTTCATTCCCGCTTATACCTGTTTGAAGGCAGCGATGATATTCTTGTACTCTTCTTCATTGTCTTTGTAGGACTCTTTGTTGAAGCGGTTGTTGACCCACTGCATCATGGCCGGACGGCTCATGAAGGTATGTGTTTCTTCTCCCCATTGATCGGAAATTTCACGGAGGATAATATAACGTCCCTGAACTTCCACTGTCATCATATTCCATTTGTCTGTTTTGTATATTTCATGTTTTTTGATCATTATCATTACCACCCTGGCGATTTTTGGCTTTTGGCTCAATGATAACGCACCGGAGAAGGGAAAAGCAAATTAAATCACGAATACAGGGAAAAGATGGATTGCTTTACAAGTATAGATGGAGTATAATGTAAGCATACGCCATATATGGCGGTATTTTTAGGAGGTTGTTCATTTGAAAGGTACAGTAAAATGGTTTAACGCAGAAAAGGGTTATGGTTTCCTTCAAGTAGAAGGCGGCGAAGATGTATTCGTTCACTTCTCAGCAATTCAAGGCGACGGTTTCAAGACTTTGGATGAAGGCCAAGCGGTTGAATTCGATGTTACGGACGGTAACCGTGGTCCACAAGCAGCGAACGTAGTTAAATTATAAGATACGGTCAGGCAGAGCTTCTGCCAGCCGCAATATATATATTTGATGCAACACGCATTTGCATGAGTAGCAACAAGCAACTTAAGCAGCACACAGTTCTCCCGGGAACTGTGTTTTTTTATTTCTTCTATAGAATTAAGAAAGCCATGCTGTTCCCGGGAAGGGATAGCATGGCTGATTTTATAATTGCAGGTATACGGAAGCGGATTATCATCATAGCCTGTCACAATACAATACTCAGAGCGGAGTCCTGGCTTTTCTCCGGAACGGCCGGTCGGGGCCTCCCCCCACATCCATCAGATGCTTGGACAGGAAGCCGATAAAAGCAAGAATCGAGAATCCGGTAGCCACCATATAGAATACAATCCGTCCGGCATCCTGATAGATCAGGCCGCCGAAGGTACCGCTAAGCAGACCGGCACCGCTGGACCATACAACCGTGAACAGTGCCATTCCCGTTGCCCGGAGATGATCCGGGATAATCCGCGTGATATAACGGACGGCGGTTACATAATAGATGCCGAAGGAGACGCTGTGCATAGCCTGAATGGCAACTACAGCTCCCGGCTCCTGAGCCAGTGACATGAACAGGAACCGCAAGGCAAACATCAGGCTTGCGAAAGCAAGCAGCGGCAGTTCCTTGAACTTGTCACCGTATTTGCTCAGCAGGAAGAAGATCGGGATCTCACTAAGAGCAGAAGCCAGCAATGCCCAGCCGATAATCTCATCCCCGGCATTCATTCCCTTGAGGCTGATGGTCAGAAAGGCTTCATTCATGCGGTAACCGATAGCGAGCAGGAAGACACAGCTGAAGAACCACAGCACTTCTTTTTGAAAAAGAATTTCTTTAAGTCCGCCGCCTTTAAGGGGTTTGCCGGAAGCGTCCCCGCTTACGGGTGCGGGAGCTGGCTCGCTGCGTTTCACATCCTTCAGTCCGAAGGTAATAAGCAGTGCGGTCACGACAATCACGATGCAAATGCCTACACTATATTCAGGACCAAGTGCTCTCAGCACATAACCGATCGTTAGGGCGAAGAACGAATACCCGAGCGAGCCGAATACACGGATTGCAATGAAGTTCCGGCCGTGACGCTGGGCAATTTTGATAGCCATGGTGTCCGCAAGCGGAAATACAGGGTAATAGAAGAAATAGAAAACGGACAAAATAAGCATAACACTCGAGAAATCTGCGGCTCTGGCGAGAATGATAGCGGTTACCAGCTGGCCTCCGAGCAGGAGAGCCATGATCTTCCGGACAGTGCCCAGACGGTCACTCATCATGCTCCAGAACAGATTGGAGAGAATGGAGATCAGCGGGCCGACAGAGTAGAGCAGACCCATCTGCGGGCTGCTGAAGCCCAGATGTGAATAGAATAAAGGGAAATAGGATACAACCAGCACACTGGTGCCGTATAGGGTGAACATAAAGGATCGCAGCCAGTTTTGATCGCTATATTGGCCGCCGCTCCGTCCTGCATACATGAACCTGCACTCCTCCGGATATGAAATAAGCCTAATCTCATACATTTAATGTCGAACGGGTAATAGTATAGCATAAAGCTGGTGAGGCAGGGGTTACGTGGAAAAACGTTTTTCTGAATCTTTCAAGGTTTTGCGAAAGTGATTTTGTTGTTTGTACAAATACGCTCTGCATATTATAATAATGATGATTTGGATAAGGAGACAACAATGTGGAGGCACTGTCATTGAATGAATTTGAGCAAGGCCGTTACCTTAGTCCGCGCGGTCCCATTGGACTGATGAACAGGGTCTACAAGTACGTGCTGCCGGAAGTGCGGGCATGCCTCGATTTCTGGCGCCAGGATGCAGAAGGGATTCCCGATCCCGAGCTCCGCAAGCAAGCGCTTGCCAGCATTGAAACGAAGCAGTTTCATTGCGAAGGCGGCGGTATTTATGCCGCCGGCAATTTGTCGATGAGACATATACTGATTCCGCTAATTGTTGCTTATCAGACGATCAGTGATTATTTGGACAACCTATGTGATCGCAGTACTTCGCTTGACCCTGCCGATTTCCGGCTGCTGCATCAATCCATGCTTGATGCTATTAACCCTGAGGCGGAGCCGGTGAATTACTACGCGCTGCGCAATGAACAGAATGACGGCGGATATTTGTACAGGCTGGTCCGCAAATGCCAGGAGATGACCTCTCAGCTTCCCGGATACGCAGCCGCCGCTGCTGAGATTCATGATCTGGCCGTATTGTACACCGATCTTCAGGTCTACAAGCACATTCGTCCAGAGCTCAGGGAAGCTGCCCTGAAGGAATGGTGGGAGAGAGAGGGCCATCGTGCACCTCATCTCGGGTGGAATGAGTTTGCAGCCGCAACCGGTTCAACCCTTGGCGTCTTTATGCTTTTTTTGGCCTCATGTGATCCCAAGCTGAGCCTGAACGCATCGGCTTCGATTCGTGCTGCTTATTTTCCGCATGTGTGCGGACTGCACATTATGCTGGATTATCTGATTGACCAGGACGAAGACCGGGCAGGCGGAGACCTCAATTTCTGCAATTATTATGATGACACTGATACTATGCTGAATCGGATCGCTTCCATCGTGGAGTGGGCCCGCAAGGATGTCCGGACTCTTCCCGAGACCTCAATGCATCGTATGGTCATCGAGGGGCTCTTGGCACTTTATTTATCCGATCCGAAAGTCAGCGAACAGCGGGAGGTTCGCTCTGTATCCAAACGGCTGATGAGAAAAAGCCCGCTGACCCGGCTATTCTTCTTCGTTAACAGCCGCTGGATACGCAAACACATGTATTAGTCGCACTAGATGCTGCCGGGGCTCTTTCCGACACGGAGGACATCCGGCGCAAATTTAAGGAGGAACAAACAGAATGGCAAACGTAAAAAAAATCGCAGTACTAACCAGTGGAGGAGATTCACAGGGCATGAACGCCGCTGTACGTGCGGTTGTCCGCAGTGCGATCTACTTCGGAATTGAAGTGTTCGGCATTCAGCGCGGATATCAGGGTCTGCTCAACCGTGATATTTTCCCGATGGATCTGCGCAGTGTGGGTGACATTATCCAGCGCGGAGGTACCATTCTGCAATCTGCACGCTGTCTGGAGTTCCTGAAGCCTGAAGGCCAGCAGAGAGGTGCTGACATTCTTAATGAAATGGGCATTGACGGCCTAGTAGTCATTGGCGGTGACGGTTCTTACAAAGGAGCCAACAAGCTCAGCAAGCTGGGTATTAACACCATGGCTCTGCCGGGTACCATCGATAATGATATTTCCTTCACTGATTACACGATTGGCTTCGATACAGCCGTTGGCGTTGTAGTGGATGCGATTAATAAGCTGCGTGACACCATGTCTTCCCATGAGCGTTCTTCGATCGTGGAAGTTATGGGCCGCCATTGCGGAGACATCGCGCTGCATGCAGGTCTTGCCTCCGGTGCAGAAACGATTCTTGTACCTGAAATGCCGTATGACCTGAATGAAGTAGCGGACCGGATGAAGGACAATTTTGCCCGCGGCAAACGCCACAGTATTGTAATTGTTGCTGAAGGCGTAGGCAAAGGCGAAGATGTGGCACAGGCGCTCAAGGACCGCCATGCTTCTCTGGATGCCCGCGTAACGGTTCTTGGACATATCCAGCGCGGAGGTACACCTACTCCTGGTGACCGCAACCTGGCCAGCCGTCTGGGTGACTTCGCAGTCCGCAAGCTGATTGAAGGCGAATCGGACAAAGCATGCGGAATTATCAAGGGTGAACTGACTCTTACTGATATCGATACCGTAGTTAACACGAAGAAAGACTTCGACACGGATCTGTATGAATTGGCTTCCCGGTTGTCCCAATAGAAACAGCGAACTATTATTTAATATGTTTAAACCCGCCTGGAGACAGGCGGGTTTGTTGCATCTTAGGGACCCAAGACCTTCACCATTTCTGAATTCCTGCACTAAATACAACAATCCCCGCAGTAAATCGACTATATTAATGAATTGTTGTATGAAATGCAGCATTTCCCCTCCTCCAAGCAGATTATCGAAACAATTCTTGTATTTCATACAACAATCCTTCCTAAATTCCAGAAATGTATGGACCCAAGTTGTAAAAACTGCAACATTTCAACTATTCTGAATGGGCTTAAGAAACTCACTTTGCTGCTGCGCGGAGTTCTAAGGATCCAACGCCCGGACTTCTGGGCTAAAAAAAGAACATCCCTCCGCCAACTTGGCAGCAAGGGATGTTCTTCGTCTGAGCTAACTAATCGGATCTAACTAATCACTTGCACTATACTTACTTGCCACAATTCTGTGAACTGTTTCTGTGAACTATTCCTGCCAAATGCCTTTATAAAGTTCAAGCCTTCTCAAGCGCGAATCTTCGTTGCACTCTCACCAGCCGCGACAGCAGCAGAATAGCTCCGATAGCCAGACCCGTAATCAGCCCAATCCAGTAGCCGTAAGCGCCCAGATCAGTATAAGTTGCAATCAGGTATCCGACTGGAAGACCAATCACCCAGTAAGCAATGAAACAAATGATGAAGGCAGGGTTGACATCCTTATACCCCCGCAGTACACCTTGAATAGGAGTTGCGATGGCATCGGAGATTTGGAAAAAGATTGCATAGATCAGGAAATGCTGAATTAGCGATATCACTTCAGGTTCATCCGAATACAGCCCGGCGACATGGCTGCCGGCAAACAGCAGCACCAGCGCGGTAAGCAGGGAGAGGACCGCTGCCGTTCCAATGCCCATGATCCCGTACTGGCGGGCATCCTTAAGCCGGCCGGAGCCGCTCTCGAAGCCGACAAGTATCGTCAGACTCATACAGATGCTCAGCGGAATCATATACAGGGTGGACGCGAAATTGATCGCTGCCTGGTGGGCTGCAATAGTAACCGTATCAAAGCGGCTCATAAGCAGCGTTACGGCTGAGAAAACCGCAGTTTCAAAAAAAATTGAGAAGCCGATAGGTACACCGATCTTCAGCAGTTCCTTAAAGCTGCTCAGCGACATGGCATGAAATTTGCGGAAGAGCTGCAGACCCCTGAAAGGCTCGGCTCGATAGATAAAGACCAGGGCAATCAGGAAGATTACCCAGTATGTAATGGCTGAGGCTACACCGGCGCCTGCTCCGCCAAGGCGGGGGAAGCCGAAGTTACCGAAGATCAGCAGGTAATTCAGTCCCACGTTAACCGGAAGAGCGATCAGTGTGATGAACATCGAGACACGGGTCTGACCCAGTGCGTCAATGCAGCTGCGGACTACGGTATAGCCGAACAACGGAATGATGCCAAAAGAAATCGCCCGCAGGAACCGGAAGGCGATATCCCGTACCTCTGGCTCCAGATTCATGAAATTGAGTACCGGCGATAGGGCCAATCCGCCCAGAATGAGCACCAGCACCGATACGAGCAAGGAGAGCCACATGCCTTGCATGACCTGATGGGCAACATCTTTATTGCGGCGGCTGCCGATCAGATGGGAGACAATCGGGGTGATTCCCATTAGAATCCCGCTGAGTCCGGTCTGAATCGGAATCCACAAGCTTGTGCCGATAGCAACACCGGCGAGATCGTTCGTGCCGAATTTACCGGACATGTTCGTATCGAAGAAAGTAATGGCTGACAAGGCGATCTGTGTAATAAGGATCGGAAGCAGGATATGCAGAAACTGTCCGGCTTTTTGTTTAATGGAGGATGTCTGTTTCATAATAGTGGGTGCCCCGTTATCTTAATAGTAGTTGTAGGATGTACATGCTTAATTCTCAGTAAAAAACCCGGCAGCTGCCGGGTTCCGGATCGTCTTATGGTGATGTCTTATGGTGATTGGATACATCAGATAATTGCTGTAAGCTTATTGTTCGTAATCCACTTCCGAGGTATAACGGTTATTGGCGTTCCAGAGCAGGAATTCATCCACGTTCTCGTCCTTCAAGGCGCGGATCTGGTCTTCAACCTGCTTCTTGCCGTATTTGACATAATGGCCACTGCCGAGCCAGCTGGCGGTGAAATCCTGAATCCATGGACGAATTACAGGCTTGTAGCTGCCGAGCGGATCAAGCTTCTTGTGCGTATCGACCATTGAGCCTTTGATTGTAGCATAAGGGTCCTTATCCGGATCTTTGACGTCAAACCAGCCGGTAGAGTAATGGCTTGGATAGATCATCGGGCTGATGACATCCACATTCTTCGATATTTTGACGAAATCCTGGCCAATGCCCTCTGCTGCAGGAACTGACGCTGCATAGCCGAAGATATCAACAGATACACGTACGCCCAGCGGCGCGAGCTCTGCTTTGGCATATTTGACAAAGTCGGCAATGATTTCTACACGCGGTCTGTCACTCTTGGTGTATTTCAGTGTATCTGCACGTTTCTCGAAGCCTTCAGGGAAGCGTACATAGTCAAATTGAATTTCCTTGAATCCGAGCTTCGCGGCTTCTTTGGCAATATCCACATTGTATTTCCACACCGCTTCATTATAAGGATTCACGAAGCTGTCTCCGCCCTTGTTAGCCCAGACTGAGCCGTCGGTATTTACAAAGGATAATTCCTTGTTCTTCTTAGCCAATACAGAGTCCTTGAAAACAACAATCCGGGCAATCGGATATACGTCATGCTCCTTCAGACGAGTCATCAGCTTGTTGATATCTCCAATGAACGGCTGGGGGTGTCCCATTTGCTGGAGCTCTGTGTTATCCGTTTTGTATGTGATGTAACCGGCGTCATCCTTGATATCGATGACCATGGAATTCAGTTCCGTCTTGTCGAGCAGAGCGAGCAGGGTTTCCATGCGTTCGCCCCCGGCGCTGTAGGCTGTTACATAAATCCCCTTAACCTTAGGTGCATCCGGCTGCGGATCGGTATGAAGTGCTGCGTCTGGTGTTGCGCTTGGTGAAGGTTCCGGCGCTGCCGTGCTGCCAGCTCCACCCGGTGTAATCGCTGTTGATTCTGGATTCGTAGTGTGTTCTGCGACGATGGGGGGATTCATGGCGCTCTGCAGTGCTGCTGCCACATCAGCGTCGTGGCCGTTATTCGGCACACCAACGCCTCCCAGGGCCATCATCAGTAATGCCCAGGTGATGTTCATTCGTTATTCGCTCCCTTTATGTACATTCCCTTAAAGTATAAAGTAACGGATGCACTCAAAAAGAACAGACTTGTAACAATCCCCGTAATTTTTGGTGTCATAAAAAACCGCTCTTGTTGTTTATAAACGGGATGTACGGATTTTGAACCGCTGAATTAAAAAGTAAATGCCGCTCGGATCCGGCACGAAGGCCAAATCCGAAGCGGCAACTATAAAAACTTGCTCTTAGGGCAGCTTGCTCAGTGAAGATACGCAGAATTCTGATGCTCGCAAATGCTGTAATGGATGATATCCATGGCATCTGCCGGTTCCAGAATACTCAGACCGTCACGCAGAACGATTACAGAATTGAGTTCGTCCTGCTTCAGAAACGGTATCATATCGGGATACCACCTCATGACGATTGCTGACAGTTTTACCGTTTCCATTTCCACAAAAATCACCCTTTCCTTTTTCGAATCGAACTGAATTAGAATTCAGGGTCCACCCGGAAAAACGAAGTGCCTGGAAAAAAGAGGGGTAAATCACAATCTTCATGAAATTAGGGTCCTGCGTGGTACTAATATATCACAATTTTAAAATATGCGCATTTTTTTCGGAGCCTATCTTTTGCGGAAAGACCCCATAACCCCGACTGTTTCAACGATGTTCACAAAAGCCTGCGGGTCGCTTGTTTTGATGATCCGTTTGAGCTCTGCGAGTTCGTACCGTGTGGTCACTGTCATTAGCATGTCCCGTTCCACATGAGAATAAGCACCTTCCGTCTTAATCTTTGTGACACCGCGCTGAAGCCCCAGCAATTGCTGCAGAAGCTCATCCGTCCGGGTTGTTACTATATAGACGGTGACTTTGATGTGGCTGACATGAATCAGATCGACGACCTTGCCGCTTACATAAATGGAGACCATGGAAGCAAGTGCCAGGTTCCAGTTGTTATCGAAATAAGCTGCGGCCAGAATAACGAGCCCGTTAAGGCCGACCAGGACATTGCCAATCGGGAAATCGCGGTAACGTGTAATAATCGAGCCCAGAATATCGAAACCGCCGGACGAGCCGCCCACACGGAAGGATACTCCGGCCCCGACACCAACAAGCACCCCTCCGAAGACAGAAGCCAGCAGCATATCCGAGGATACTTGGTGCACCGGTACCAGGGTCATCAGCCAGGTTGTGGCTCCGACAGAGAGGATACTGAGGATGATGAACCTCCGTCCGAGCTGGAACCAGCCGGCGGCAAGCAGCGGCACATTGAATAGTAAATACAGCAGGCTGATATTAAATGGAGTGAAGTAACCGACCAGCATGGCAAGGCCCGATACTCCTCCACTGAGCAGTCTGTGCGGGATCAGGAACAGATTGAAGCCGCAGGCAATCATCGCAGAACCGAAGATTACGGCCAGATAACTCCCGAATAGTCTGAGTTTCAACAAACAAATTCACCTCTATGTTTAATGTAAGTAATGAAAGAAAGGAATGTACTGGTATTCCTGATCGGGTTTGTGATATAATGTATAGGATATTCTTGAGTAGGACGTTACAATGGTATTTTTGCATTGCTTAGAATGCGAAGTTACAGTTGTCAGGTATATGTAGTGGCCTGATCATAGGACATTTTTTTGTCCCAATACGCGCTAAACCATGCAGGAAATACGGCATGATTGGACAGCCTATAAATGTGTTTACCGCTACTTAAGAATACAGACAAGCATGTGGAATGTCCACTGTATAGAAGGAGCATGAATAATTTGAAAACATTCGCAGAATTCGGCTTGGAGCCAAAAGTGCTACAGGCAATCACTGAACTAGGATTTGAGGAAGCAACACCCATTCAGGAGCAAGCTATCCCGCTTGCAATGGCCGGATCGGATCTGATCGGCCAGGCACAGACGGGTACAGGTAAGACCGCTGCTTTCGGGATTCCCCTCATTTCCAAGATCGCCCGGGAAGAAGAGAAAATTGTTGCATTGATTATGACGCCTACACGCGAGCTTGCTATCCAAGTAGCAGAAGAAATCGGCAAATTGACCCGCTTCAAGGGACTTCGTTCACTGGCTATCTACGGCGGGCAGGATATCGGCCGTCAAATCCGCGGACTTAAGAAGAAACCACAGATCATTATTGGTACTCCTGGACGTCTCCTGGATCATATCAACCGCAAAACCATCCGTCTTGATGATGTACAGACCATTGTACTTGATGAAGCTGATGAAATGCTGGATATGGGATTCATGGAGGATATCCAGACGATCCTCAAGCTCGTTCCGGAAGAACGCCAGACGATGCTCTTCTCGGCTACTATGCCTCCTAACATTCAACGTCTTGCCCAGCAGTTCCTGAAGAATCCACAGCATGTATCCGTAATTCCTAAGCAAATCAGCGCACCGCTAATCGATCAGGCTTATATTGAAGTTCCTGAACGCCAGAAGTTCGAAGCGCTCAGCCGTTTGATTGATATGGAGTCCCCTGATCTGGCTATCGTCTTCGGCCGTACCAAACGCCGGGTAGACGAGCTTGCTGAAGGATTGCAAAAACGCGGATATTCCGCTGATGGCCTGCATGGTGACTTGTCGCAGAACCAGCGCGATGCTGTAATGCGCAAATTCCGCGACGGCAGTATTGATGTACTGGTTGCTACAGACGTTGCAGCCCGCGGTCTGGACGTTTCCGGTGTAACTCATGTAATCAACTTTGACCTTCCGCAGGATCCGGAAAGCTATGTACACCGTATCGGCCGTACCGGCCGTGCCGGTAAAGAAGGAACTGCATGGTCCTTCGTGACTCCTCGCGAAATGGATCACCTGCACCTGATCGAACGTGTTACCCGTCACCGCATTACCCGTAAACCGCTTCCTACTATGGCTGAGGCTATTGAAGGCAAACAGCGCATTACAGCTGAACGTTTGCTGGCAATGGTTGAGGACGGCGGCGAACTGAACGAATACAAAGGTATTGCCATTCAATTGCTGGAACAATATGATTCTGTACAGCTGCTATCCGCAGCTATGAAGCTTCTTACCGGCGATAACAAGGATGCGCAAATCGAGCTGACTCCTGAAGATCCGATCCGCGCGAAACGCCGCGGAGGCAAGAACGATATCCGCAGCGGACGCAAGCCTAACGGCGGCGGCTATGGCGGTAACCGTACAGGCTCCGGAACTGGCAGCAGCAGTGGCGGCGGCTATCGCGGTAACCGTGATAATGCCAGCAGCGGCGGAAGCACACGTGGCGGCTACAGCAGCGGCTATGGCAGCAACAGCGGCAGCAGCTACGGCGGCGGCTACAAAGGCAACCGTGATGCGGGAGCAGGACGCGATGGCGGTGCAAGCCGCAGCGCAGACCGTAAACCTTCGGCACGCCCAAGCAGCACAAGCACCCGTCCTGCTAAACAGGATTACGACGTTTAAACATTGCGTTTGATATAGGAAGAAGACGAGCGACCGCGAGCGGTTCTCGTCTTCTTTTTTTGCAGAGATTAGGAAATTATATGCTTCGAGTAATACCTTATCCTTATCATGCACGTTTAGATGAAAGTGCGGGTAATAATGACGAGCAGAATGAACAGGACCAGAATGGTGCCGGTGGAAGTCCAAGGATTGCAGCAACCGGGTGCGGACATGGGGTTAACCTCCTTTAAACAGTGGTTGTTGTGGTTACGATTCTAATATATGGACGGATCACAGAGCTTGCTTAGACACTTACCTATAACTTGTAAACTTGGGCGCTGGAAAAGTCCGGGTCAAATAGGGTATAGTTAAGATACGCAGTATGCGCTAGATAGACAGGAGGAAGGGAATTGGAGTTTAAGGGAGCAATGGGCGGTTTATACCGCATCACAGAATGGATATCACGTATTGCCTTCAGTAATATTTTGTGGGCACTGTGTTCGGTTCCATTTCTGTTCGCAGGAGTTATGAAGATGATTATGCTGGGTTCGGAAGCAGGCGGACCGAATGAGCAGATCACGCTCAACTGGGTACTTGGCGTACTCGCGCCATTCACTGTATTTCCCGCTACGGCGGCGTTGTTTACAGTGGTGCGCAAATGGGTGATGGGCAACACAGATGTAAGCACATTCCGCACTTTTTTTCAGGGGTACAAAGAGAATTATTTCAAAAGCATGCTTGGAGGTATTATCTACACCCTGCTGTTCGTGATTATGTACGTTGATGTTACCGTATACATGACACAAATGGCCAATTTCAAAATCGTCGGTATCCTGATGCTCGTGCTGATGATTATTTTGTTCGTTTCCATGTTCAATTTCTTCTCGATCGTGGTTCATTACCAGATGACCTTCAAGGAAGTGGTGACCAACTCCATTCTGTTGACCATCGCCCGGCCGATCCGTGTATTCTCTACACTAATTGGTTCAGCGGTTCTTCTCTATATAGGTCTGCGGTATCCGGTGCTCTACGCTCTTTGTATTCCTACATTCATTGCTATGCTTGCTTTCTTTAACTTCTATGCAACCTACAACAAGCTGCAGCTGCAGGTGGAGAAGAAGAAGCTGGCTGAAGAGCAGGCGGCGCTGGAAGCAGCCGAGAATGAAGGCATGCCTTCTGACGAGGATGAAGAGGAAGCGGAAGAGGGCATTAACCTCAAGAAGAGTTAACATTCCGGTAACCGAAAGATCAATAATTTTGACGGAAATTTATTCCAGTGTTAATTAAAGCGCACACAGGTTTACTTTTTCGTTAAAACGCAATATAATATTAATAAATCCTGCGATGTACGTTATGGTTGCTCGTTGTTTTGAACCAATGATAATGTCTTGGGAGATCTACATGAAGCGCGGCTGAACAGCCCTGTCTATACGACTTGGGGAATTCAAAAACGACTTCTGCGGTCACCCACCTGCTATAGCAGGTTCAGAAGACACTGCAGCCGGACGGCATAGGCGGGTTTTCTACTGTTTTTGACAAGGCACCCTGTTACCTGCTCACTGCAGGAGTAGGGTGCCTTTTATGGTGTGTGTTCCGGTTTTTTTGTGAGCAGTACTTGTAAGTGCATTGCTGTACCCGCCAGCTAATGGAAGCGGGATGTTAGGACTGCCCTGCCTGGCTGGGCTATTTACCCGGACAAAGTGCGCTATGCTCTTTTGTTCCGGGGATAAGAGTGTTACACTTAGAGTAATGAACTTGGGATTTGAAGAGGGGGAAGAATTTTGTCGTTGAAAAGAACCTTGGTCGGTTTATTTCGCAGTCATGACGGAACAAGCGACCGTGCAAAAGATCCGACACTCAAAACACGTTATTACACTCTTTCAAGAGACAAGGCGTGGGATGAAGTATCCGCAACGCTGAAGAAGATTCCTGGATTCAAAGTGCTTCACGAAGTACAGTCTGTAGGGGAGATCACCCTGGAGAAGAGAACGGCATTCGGCCGCACATTGGATATCACCGTATCTGTGCTGAGTACCTCTCCGGTACGCTGTGCCGTAGATATGTATTCCGCATCCAGAGGATCGCTTGGCGATTTGGGTGCCAATTACCGTGTCATTCAGCGTTTGTACCAGTCACTCG
The DNA here is from genome assembly GCF_013141775.1 of Paenibacillus phytohabitans. GTDB lineage: Bacteria > Bacillota > Bacilli > Paenibacillales > Paenibacillaceae > Paenibacillus_AQ > Paenibacillus_AQ phytohabitans. Next base: position 91,716 of record NZ_WHOB01000059.1, on the reverse strand, counting down.
ATAAGAAGCTGGGCAAATATAAGGCTGACTAAGAGCAAGCTGCACTTTTCTGTCCAGAGATTGTATGCGGTTTCTAAGCGCGGTACAAGCCGTGCCGGGCATTAATAAATAGGGCTCATCATACGCAAAAAGCGGGAGAAGGATGACCTTCTGCCGCTTTTTTTCACAAAAGTAAGACTGGAAATGTATAAGTATGGTGCGCTTGCGGTTACAGCAGTGCCCGAACAGCAGAGATGGCAGCTTCATAGTCCGGATGCTCTGCCATTTCGCCAAGATATTCAACATAAGCCAGCTTGTCATTCTTGTCCACAACGAAGATGGAACGCATATCCAGACGGAATTCCTTGATCAGTACGCCGTAGGCTTGTCCGAAGGAGGTTTCCTTGTGGTCGGAGAGTGTAATTACACTGTCAATGCCTGCAGCGCCGCACCAGCGTGCCTGAGCGAAAGGCAGGTCTGTGCTGATAGTGAGGATAACCACGTCATCGCCGAGACCGGCAGCCTCGCTGTTGAAGCGGCGGGTCTGTGCATCGCACACACCGGTGTCGAGGGAAGGCACAACGCTGATCAGCTTTATTTTGCCGGCATAATCACCGAGTGAAGCATCTTCCAGCAGATTCTTGCTTACCACGAATGCCGGTGCGGAATCTCCTGCCTTCAGTTCAGGTCCTACGAGAGTAATGGGATTGCCTTTAAAAGTAGCTACACCTGTTCTTTCTTGCGTCATGTCCTTGTTTCCTCCTTGGATTGCAATATTGGATTGTTACTGCCACAATAAATTATAATCTTTTTAGAAGCTGAATGTCGAGCCGGACAAACATACATAAAAGGATGGGTGCTATGATTTTCATACGATACGAGAAGTGGAAAAGTTATCTCCGGTATTATCCGGTAACCTGTGTGCTGATTCTGGCCAATGTGCTGATGTTCATTGTACTGTCGCTGAATGGCGGCTCAACGAATCTGCAGACTCTCGTGAAGTTCGGGGCAACGGTAAATGTCGGACCGGAGAAAGAGGAGCTGTGGCGCTACGCTGCGGCCATGTTCCTGCATAACGGGTTTGCCCATCTGTTCTTTAACAGTTTCGCCCTGCTGGTATTTGCGCCTCCCCTGGAGCGGCTGATGGGCTGGTGGCGGTATGCGCTGCTGTATCTGGCCGGCGGGTTCCTGGCGAACCTTCTGGGGGTTGCCGTCAGCGGCCGCGGAGTAGTAGAGATCGGGATTGTCTCTGTAGGCGCCTCTGGTGCCATCTACGCCGTTTATGGCGCATTCCTCTACATTGCGTTACTGCAAAGAACGATGATGGATGAGGGCTCGCGCAAGACGCTGTACGGCCTCCTGGTGATGGGGATTATTATGTCGTTTGCCACACCGCATGTAGATTATATGGCCCATATCGGCGGTCTGATAGCCGGATTCTTCATTTACGGACTAATGATCCGCGTGTTCAAACGAAACCGACGATAAGAGAGGGTGTAGATGTGGAGCTTAGACAGCTGCAGTATTTTCTAAAGGTTGCCCAAAAGGAACATGTCACCAGAGCGGCGGAGGAGCTGCATGTCGCACAATCTGCAGTAAGCCGCCAGATTCATCAGCTTGAGCAGGAGCTCGGTGTAGATCTGTTCATGCAGAAAGGGAGGAACCTGCAGCTTACTCCCGTCGGACAGCTCTTTTGCAAAAGAGTAGAGTCGCTCCTTAATGAACTGGACCGTTCGGTGGCGGAGGTTCATGAATTCCTTGATCCGGAGCGCGGGGAGATCCGCATCGGCTTCCCGCATAGCCTCGGGACCCATCTCATTCCTTCCATTGTTGCGGAATTCCGCCGTCATTATCCGCATGTTAAATTCCGCTTTAAGCAGGGGGCCTATCCGTCGTTAATTAAGGATGTGATTTCGGGTGAGGTGGATCTGGCCTTCATTTCTCCATTTCCGGAGAATGACGGGCATGTGGCCGGAGATATTGTGATGACTGAAGAGCTGTTCGCCATTCTGCCGCAGAATCATCCGCTGGCCGGAGAGGAAGTGATCCGGCTGGAACAGCTGCGGGAAGAGAAATTCGTCTTATTCAGCCAAGGCTACTCACTGCGGCCGATTGTATGGCAGGCTTGTCTGCAGGCGGGGTTCAAGCCGCAGATCGCTTTTGAAGGCGGGGAGACAGATACGATCCGCGGTCTGGTAGCTGCCGGGATGGGAGTGAGTCTGCTGCCGGAGATGGCGTTCTACCAGACCAATCCGATGCAGCCGGCGCAGGTCCGGGTCGTTGAACCCTCGGTTACAAGAACGGTGGGGCTGATTCACAGGGCGGACGGCAAGCTGCCGCTGGTGGCCCGTTCATTCCGTACCTTCCTGCTAACATATTTCAAAGACAGACAGCAAAACAATACCCCGGTCGGCTCATAGCCTACCGGGGTATTGTTTGTAATTATCTAAGGGTCCGCTCTTAGTCGCGGTTCCCCAGGAACATGAGGATCAGCCGGATAAGCTCGAGCAGCGAGACTAATGCTGCTGCCACGTACGTGAGTGCTGCGGCATTCAGGACCTTGGCGACCCCGCGTTCCTCTTCATTGCGGATGAAGCCTTGCTGGACCATGATCTGGCGTGCCCGGCTGCTGGCATTGAACTCAACAGGCAGCGTGACAAGCTGGAAGGCTACTGCAGCCGAGAAGAAAATGATCCCCAGACCAATAAGATTCAATGAGCTGAAAATAAAACCGGCTAGCAGCATAAAGGGTGCAACACCTGATGCGAAGTTAACAACCGGGAACATCCGGTGGCGGAGTGTCAGCATCGGATAATGTTCCTTATGCTGAATCGCATGGCCAATCTCGTGACAGGCGACGGAAACCGCTGCGATGGAGCTTTCATAATATACGGGCTCAGACAGCCGGACAACACGGTTGATCGGGTCGTAGTGGTCGGAGAGGGTACCCCGTACCGGTTCAATAGGCACGTCGTACAATCCGTTGGCGTCAAGCATGCGGCGGGCGGCTTCATATCCGGTCAATCCATTCATGTTGGGCACCTTGGCCCATTTCTTGAAATTACCCTTGACCCTGAACTGGGCCCACACGGAGAAGATAAAAGCGATAATTAATAATAGATACATTAGGGGCATCATATGTCTCATTCCTCCACTTTAAGTTACAAGCTGTTACATTGGCGGCCCCTGTGTCAGCAGAAGCCGGATCGCTTCCATGCAGGCAACGCCTTGGGGAATTAATGCTGCTAATGCCCGGCTGGCCTGTCCGGGCTTCAAACCGCTAATTACCGGTTCAAGAGCCTTGACTTCACGCTCAAGCTGCTGCATCTGAAGCTCAAGCTGGACCAGCTTGCCTGAGACCTCGGCTTCCGGTGTAGCTGCGTTCCATTTGCCCATCAGGGATTTGATTTCTTCCAATGTATATTTCTCCTGCTTTAGCTGATTAATACGTTGTAAATTGATCAAGGTTTCATGACTGTACAGCCGGTAGTTCTTCATGCTTCTTGATTCGGGTGTAATAAGTCCGAGCTTCGTATAATAATCAATGGTACGCTCACTCGTGCCGGCCGCCTTGGCCAGCTCACCAATACGGTAAAGGGTCATATCTCCAAGTCATCTCACCTCGCTCGAAGCGGCAGGCTGTAATACAGCGATGTGCCCTGCTTCATTTATTATTCTTATAATTAATGATACCAAATCGCAAACCATACAGTCAAACGTCACACTTACTTAAAGTATATGCTGTAATTTCTGAAAGATTCGCTGTTTATTTATATGAGGGATACCTTCTTTGCGGAGTGCGGGAGCACAAATTTCTATAATGGTGGGGATTCAGACAGGGAAGGTAAAGTTTATATATAACACGACATGTGATGTATGGACTTAAGAATCCAAAATATCCTGGATATTCTAATCAGCCGCTTAAGAAAAGCGGTTAAACATATTTTATGTTGAAGATAAACAAGGGTGATGTCAGGTAAAATCCGGCGTGAAAAGGTATGTTTACTAACTGATATTAATAAAAATACATAATGAAAGATCTTGAATCCTACACGAAGTGTATGCGCTTGCATCCTTGACTGGTATGGAAGTTGGCGGTTTCTGCGGATTATCTGCGATCTGGCGGGGGAATTGTCATACAGTGAATAAATCGTGAGCTTCCGATAATAAATTAAAACATTCAAAAAAATAGTCTTGTCAATTTCCCTGACTTCTGATTATAATGACATTAAGAGTTTCACGCTTTGTTAGAAAATATAACATTGGGGAGTGGGGTAAAGTATGAAAAAAAAGATGTTGATGATGTTCCTGGCCATGGTTACACTGATGATCTATCCGGTCAGCGCATTTGCAGCTGAGGGTCCGGCAACACCGGATCTGCAAATCGGACTTGACACTGCGTTTACGTTCCTAGCATTTATCCTTGTATTCTTTATGCAAGCTGGTTTTGCAATGCTTGAAGCAGGTTCGGTCCGGATGAAGAATGCAGGCCACGTTGCCGGTAAGACGGTATTGACACTGGCCATTGCAAGCTTGTGTTTCTGGGCTCTGGGCTTTGGTCTTGGCTTCGGTAACGGCAATAGCTTCTTCGGTACTACAGGATTCTTCTACGGTGGAGATACAACGGCTTCCTCGTTCGAATCCCTGTTATTCTCCGATGTCACTCTAAATGTTAAATTCCTGTTCCAAATGGCTTTCGCAGCGGTTTCTCTGGCGATCGTATCCGGTGGTATGGCGGAACGTGCGAAGCTGAGCGTATACATCATCTTCGGAATTCTTTTCTCAGTAGTGATCTATCCGGTTGTAGCTCACTGGGTATGGGGCGGCGGCTGGCTGGCTGAGCTGGGCATGCAGGACTATGCAGGTTCCACGGTTGTCCATCTTACAGGTGCAACTGCAGCTGTTGTGGCAACAATCCTCCTTAAACCCCGTCTGGGCAAGTTCAATAAAGAAGGCAAACCGGTTATCATACCTGGTCACAACCAGGTATTCACAGTACTCGGTGTTATCATTCTCTGGTTCGGCTGGTTTGGCTTCAATCCGGGTAGTGCATTGTCCCCGATGGGCGGATTCTTCGGCCACGTGGCTCTGACAACGAACCTGGCTGCAGCGGCAGGCGGTCTGGCAGCACTGATTGCTTCCTGGCTGTACTTCGGCAAGTCGGACATTCCGGCAATGCTGAACGGTGTACTGGCTGCACTCGTTGCGATCACTGGTGCCTGCGCATTTGTAGAGCCTTGGGCGGCAATTCTTATCGGCTTTGTAGCTGGTGCCTTCACATTCATGACTTCACAGTGGCTGGAACGTGCAGGACTTGACGATCCAATCTACGCCTTCTCTGTTCACGGTATTGCAGGGATGTGGGGAGCGATTTCTACAGGCTTGTTCGCAACACCTGAGCTTGTTGAAACTGTTGGTGTTGGTAAGGCCGGCCTGTTCTACGGCGGCGGGCTACACCAATTGGGAGTACAGGCGCTTGGTGTCATCGGAACCTTTGCTTTCGTGGCAGTGATGTCCTTCATTATCCTCTATGTGATGAAGATGGTTATCGGACTTCGTGTAACGGAAGAAGAAGAATTGATGGGTCTGGATATCAGTGAGCATGGTACTTACGGTTATCCTGAACAAATGAAACTGATTACAGAATCGGAATCCAAACCCTTGAAATAATTATATCTTCTACTCAATAGGGAGGCGGACCGAGTGGCTTCGATGGAGACAGCAGACTGGAACGAAGATGAAAGATACTTGTCCATCGTAACGGCCGGTTCGCCGCAGGAGCTTAAGGCCAGGCGTACCGCTTGTCAAAAAGTACTTCTGGAGCAATTAAACGTTATTCCGGTTGAGGAATGGATGTGCCGGGTGAATGCAATGCATGATCAGATTGCAAGAACAGCGGTACACATATGTGAGGCGCAGATGAAGGAGGCGGGCTATGGCCTGCCTCCCTGCGCCTATTCCTTTATTGTATTCGGCAGTGCAGGCAGACAGGAAGCTACGCTGTGGAGTGATCAGGATAATGGTTTGATTGTAGAAGGAGAGCTGGATGGGCTCAAGAAAAGCTATTTCGAAGCCTTTGGAGCCATGTTGTCCGATGTGCTTGAAACTACAGGTTACGAGAAATGCGACGGCAAGGTGATGTGCTCCGAGCCTTTGTGGCGTAAAACACTGCCTGAATGGGAGCATCAGCTGGCGGGATGGATGGAGCAGCTGGAATGGGAGCCTGTCCGTTACCTGATCATAGCTTCTGATATGCGCCATGTGGCCGGCAGCGTAGAGTTGTCCGCGAAGTGGAAGGAAGCCTTTCATGCCGGGTTTGCAGACAATCACAAACTGACAATGGCTGTGCTGCGCAATACCGTGCGTCATAAAGCAACGCTTAATCTGCTTGGACAGGTGCTCACGGAGCGGTTTGGCGATTATGCAGGCGGTTTTGATGTCAAATATGGGCTTTATATCCCGCTTGTCAATATTGTCAGGCATTTGTCGCTGCTGCACGGGATAGAGGATTCTTCGACGCTGAAGAGGCTTGAGCATTTGGCTGAACTGGACAAATACCAGCATCTTGAAGAGATCCGGCGGGCATTTCTGACGGCCTTGAAGATGCGTGTGAATACGCCTTATACGGTAGAGGACGGCTTGCTTGCAAGCAGTGATTACTATGCCGAGAATGATCTGAAGAATAAGCAGCTCAGAAGTGAGCTGCGGGAAAGTCTGCTGCTGGTCAGGCGCCTGCACAAGGCCCTGCAGCGTCAGCTCCGGTCCGCGGAAAGGAGACAGCCATGAAGGAGCCGAACAAAGGCGGAGGGTTCTGGAACAACCTGAGACAAGGCGGAATGCCATCCGCCATCGCTTCCATGAGAGGCGGAGAATCGGCGCAGCAAACCGCACAGCAGATGGCTTTTATCCGTTCTCTTATGCGCGAAAAACGGCGTCCGGAAGTGCTGCATACTCCGCTCTCTGAGCTGGAGACCGTTATATTTGATCTTGAGACTACCGGCTTCTCTCATCAGGGCGGGGATGAAATTATGTCCTTCGGGGCGATCCGTGTGGTAGGGGAAGAGATTAAGGAAGACGAATGTTTCTATACGCTCGTGAATTGCGGGACGGCTATTCCTGATAATATTACCAGGCTGACCGGGATTTCAGAAGAAATGACATCCAGTGCCCCGTCTTTGATGGATGGACTGCACAATTTCATGTCCTTTGTAGGCCAGAGAGTACTGGTAGCGCATGGAAGTGCACATGATAAATCTTTTCTGAATGCCGCCTTATGGAAAACCTCCAAGGTCCAGCTGACCCACCGGGTACTGGATACGATGATGCTGGCCCGCTGGCTGGAGCCGCACCGCAGTAATTACACGCTGGATGAGCTGCTGGCCATCCACGAGATCCCGATTGAAGGCCGTCATCATGCGCTGGAGGATGCCAAAATGACGGCGAAATTATGGGTAGCTTATCTCCGGCAGATTTCCCAGAAGAACCAGGTGGAGACACTGGGCGATCTGTACGCTTATCTAAGCAGGACTTAAGGGCACATGCTGTAAGGCAGGTGTCTGTGCAGAGCCATTGCTGTCCGTACGCTGTATTAGGAAGCCGTTCAACAGCGGAGTACCGGTATGGCCGGTTCCCGGAGAGCCGATCAGGTATACCTTGAACTCAGGCCCCAGCGAAGACAGGCCGTTCAGATCGGCAAGAGAAGGCCAGGGCGCAGCATGCGGATGGGAGTGGAAGAATCCGACAGGTGCGGGTTCACGGTATACGGCTCTGATCCATTCTCCGGGATCAGGTACGAAAGAATGCAGCGGGTCAGGCGCTACGTTGCGTACCGGCACATAGTTGTCGATACACATGCCGCCCGCTGCGGCAGCTCCCAGCAGGATTCCGCAGGCTTCCTGCGGATAACAGGACAGCAGATGCTTCCCCAGCATATGCTGTACGGAAGAGCTCAGTCTGATGGACTGGGGGATTCCCTGGCTCGCTGTCATATCTTCACCCCTCTCTCTTCATGGGATTTCGTCTTTGACGGAATCCTCTTTTTTTATTGCAAATAACGTTTGAAACTGCAGCAGGTGGGGGTACAATAGAGGAAAATCCTCTAAGCAAAGGAACTGACTCCTATGAAAGCAGTCCATAAACGGAATTTGACTGTTCTGGCCCTGATTGTTTTTCTGGCCGTTCTTGCCATAGAGCATAGAAGCAAGGCTGAACCGAAAGCGGTCGCGGTCCTTCAACAGCAGGCGGAGCCGGAGACTGGTGCTTACGCAGGCTTGAGAGCCCCTTCATTCATCCTGCAGGAAGGCGACAAACAGTATGAAGTCGGGGGAGCAAGGGAGAAAGCGGTAATGCTGAATTTCTGGGCCTCCTGGTGTGATCCCTGCCAGCAGGAAGCTCCGGAGCTGAACAAGCTGGCAATGAAATACAGCGATGTGCTGGATATTTACGGCATCAATGTTACCAGCCAGGATTATAAACCCAACGCAGAACGGTTCGTCAAAAAGTACATGCTGGCTTTTCCGGTGATGTATGATCTGAAAGGCCAGATCTTCGATAAATATAATGGAGCTGTATTCCCGACTAATGTACTAATTGACAAGAAGGGTGTAATTAGCGAGATCATTCTGGGTGTCCTGACCGCTGAGGAACTGGAGCAGAAGATTATCGCCTTAACCGGCTCCTGACGAGGCCGGCAGCAAGGTGCTGCAAAGCCCCCCGGTGCGGATGTACTTCCGCACCGGAGGGCTTTTGCTTTTGAACAACCTATGGATAAAGGCAGTTAGTGATTGACTAAGCCTCTCGGCTCACTGCTGGCCTGGGTGCCCTGATCCAGCGAAATCTGTCCGAGCAGGGCATAGCGCATAGAATCGACTAGTGCCTCCCAGCTCGCTTCAATCACGTTGCTGGATACGCCTACAGTGCTCCAGGTGTCTCCGTAGTCTTTGGATTCAATGAGTACGCGAACCTTCGCTGCGGTCTGGTCCTGCTCGTCAAGCACCCGGACCTTATAGTCGGAGAGGTGCATATCCTTAAGCTGCGGGAAATACGTCTGCAGCGCCTTGCGCAGCGCGTTATCCAGTGCATTGACCGGACCATTGCCTTCTGCCGCAGTGTAAAGGTTCTCGCCGCCGACCTTCAGTTTGACGAAGGCTTCAGAGACGACGGGCCGGCCGGCAGTTTTCTCTACCAGCATCTTGAACGACTCGAAGGTGAACAGCTCGTTCATCTCCCCGGTAGCTTCCCGGAGCAGCAGTTCAAGCGAGGCATCCGCCCCTTCGAACTGATATCCCTGATGCTCCAGGTCCTTGATCTTATCAATAACCTTGCGGGCCTGTTCGCTGCTTGGGTCGAGACTGAGCCCCATCTCCTGGGCTTTGGACAGCACATTGCTCTGCCCAGCGAGTTCAGAGACAAGCACACGCTGTTTGTTGCCGACCAGCTCGGGAGCGATATGCTCATAGGTGCGCGAATCGCGCAGAATAGCCGAGACATGGATGCCGCCCTTATGGGCAAAAGCCGCGGTTCCGACATAAGGCTGGTTTACCGGCATGTTCACGTTGGCGACTTCGCTGATGAACCGGGCGGTGTTGGTTAATTGGGGTAACGAATCTCCAGGTATACAGTAATACCCCATCTTCAACTGCAGGGTTGGAATGATGGAGCACAGATTGGCGTTGCCGCAGCGCTCGCCATAGCCGTTAATGGTTCCCTGAACCTGGCGTACACCAGCGCCGATTGCGCTTAAAGTGTTAGCTACCGCAAGCTCGCAATCGTTGTGTGTATGAATGCCCAGAGCAGCCCCCGGAAGCTGGATGCCCATGCCGGAGACAATCTCCTGAATTTCATGCGGCAGGGTGCCGCCGTTCGTATCGCACATTACAAGCCAGTCAGCTCCGGCTTCGCGGGCACGGGCGAGTACGGCAGAAGCATATTCGGGGTTGTTCTTATACCCGTCGAAGAAATGCTCCGCATCGAAAATGACCTCAAGTCCCTGACGTTTCAGGTAGGAGATGGAGTCGCCGATCATGGCCAGGTTCTCTTCTAGTGTAGTCTGCAGCGCAGTATGGACATGGAAGTCCCATGACTTCCCGACCAGGGTCGCTGCCGGAACACCGGCATCAATCATTCTTTGCAGCCCGTCGTCGTGCTCCGCTACTGAATTCTTGCGCCGGGTACTGCCGAATGCCGTGATTTTGGCATTAAGATGGAGCTCCTGGACTCTTTTGAAAAATTCGATGTCTTTGCTGTTGCTTCCCGGATTGCCGCCTTCAATATAATGGACACCCAGATCGTCGAGTTTCCTGGCAATCTTCAGCTTGTCATCCGCCGACAGACTGATCCCTTCGCCTTGAGTGCCGTCGCGCAGGGTAGTATCGAAGATGGAGATAGACTTAGACATGAGTGTCCTCCTAAAAGTGTTGTTTGGCATAACTTCCTTGAAACCGCTTCGTGCAAAACTGGCCTCGGAAGCATTAGCTTAAGTTGTAGTTGTAGTTAGCATACACATGTATGAAATTAATTTTTATATTATAGCATTTTTACGCGGGAAAGTAACAAAGAACTTTTCACTTAAACGCCACAAGAGGCTCTTCTGCAAGTTGACCTCCCGCAAGGTGAAGAGTTATGCTGACAATAACAATGGAACCCTGAAGATAAGAAGGTAGATACCATGCAGAATGTGGATCAATATTATCCGGCAAGCGGCAGGGTTATTCTACATGTGGATATGAATGCCTTTTACTGCTCGGTGCATGAGGCGGAGGATCCGGAGCAGTATAAAGGTAAAGCGACGGCCGTTGCCGGGAGTGTGGAGTCCAGACGGGGGATCATCGTCACTTGCTCCTACGCCGCACGCAGGCTGGGCATCTCAACCGGGATGCAGGTGCAGAAGGCGCTGCGTATCTGTCCATCCTTAATCCTTATTAAGCCGGACTTTCATTTATACCGCAAGTACTCGAACGCATTTATGCAGATTGCCTACAGCTATACTCCGCTGCTTGAAGCGGTATCGATAGACGAATGTTATCTGGATATTACCGGTTCGCGCCAATTCGGGACCCCTCCGCAGATTGCCGAGGCGCTGCAGCGGCGTATTATGGAAGAGCTGGGTCTGCCCTGCTCCATCGGGATTGCCCCCAATAAGCTGCTGGCGAAGATTGCCTCTGATCTAAAAAAGCCGAATGGTATATCCGTGCTGCGCCTGCGCGATGTGCCGTCCATTCTATGGAACAAACCCTGCAACGAGATGTTCGGAATCGGCAGCAAGACGGCCGAGAAGCTGAAGAAGCTGGGCATCTACAGCATTGGACAGCTGGCGGCAGCGGATGAGGCGATGCTGGTCGGACATTTTGGCGTGATGGGCTCGTGGCTGAAGCGGGCCGGCAACGGGATCGATCACGGGGTAGTGAACCCTGAGCGGGAACAGAGCAAGTCCATCGGCCACACGACTACGCTGCCCCGGGATGTGGTGGGGCTGGCGGAGGCGCGTCCGATCCTGCTGAATCTCAGTGATCAGGTGGCGCGGCGGCTGCGGAAGCAGGGTCTGGTCGCTGCAGGGGTACAGCTAACGATCCGTACACCGGATATGAAGACGATTACCCGTTCGCGCCAGCTGGAGGCACCTACAGAGAGCGCTGAAGACATCTATAAGGCTGCTCTGGACCAGTTCGCGCGCCACTGGAAGGGCGACAAGCCGGTACGGCTGCTGGGGGTGACCCTTCAGGGGCTGACGCTCAAGGAGGATTCCGCCATTCAGCTGGATCTGTTCGATTACGAACGGCAGCCGAAGAAGGAATCGCTGAATAAGGCGATGGATATGCTTCGTAACAAGTTCGGCGAGAATGCGGTGCTGACAGCAGGGATGCTCACCGACAGCCACTCGGCGCGGCTGCGCAATCACAAGGAGCGGGGAACCTCGCTGCAGAAGGACAATCTCAGTGGTGCGGACCGGGATACCGACTGAGATATCGGCCCGGAATTGCAGCCTGGATGCGGCCGTTTAATAGGGCAATACTGTAAACACATTGAAAATTCATTGAAATTGTATCCTATTTATATTAATATGAGAAAAATAACAGGCTGCTACTGCAGGCTGTATTGTTTAACGGGAGGCAGAGATAAAATGGCTAAGTACACTTGGGTCGAAAAAGATACATGCATCGCTTGTGGTGCTTGTGGCGCGACGGCCCCTGATATTTTTGATTACGATGACGAAGGTTTGGCAGAAGTGATCTACGAGAATGACGGTAACCACGGGAATGTAGTGATTCCGGACGACTTGTTCGATGACCTGCAGGATTCCGCAGACGGATGTCCAACAGACTCCATTAAGATTGCGGATGCGCCGTTCAACAAAGAAGGCTAAGTCCGGACTTCAATTCATCAGTACCTAATGTAAGGATCGGATATAGGGTGATACTTATATTTGATCCTTACATTAACATAAAGGCATCTCCTGACCGTGATAAATGCGGCTTGAGATGTCTTTTTTTAATGTCCTGACCGATATAAAATATAAAGAAACTAAGTTGAATCATAGATTCCCGGAGGCCAATGTGAAAAATTCGCAGCATCTTAAAGCATATGTGCAGATGCATCCTGATAACAAGATGGCATGGTACTTGCTCGGTAAGGAATACTATAAGAACGGTCAGCAGGGAAAAGCCAATTACTGCTTCAACCAGGCCGGCGAAGTGTATGAAGCTTTTGAGCACAGCAAGGTGCCGGCCGATATGCTGAAGCAATATGAGGATGGGCTGCTGCAATCCGCCCGGGAACGCCAGGCAGGCAGGCTGAGGAAACGCCGTGTACTGCTGGCCTTGATGCTTCTGCTGCTGTTGCTGATCCCGGCTGCAGTGGCGCCGGGGGTAAGCCAGGAAAGCTCTGAAGCACCGGACGGGGAGAATGCGGCTGTTGCCCTGACTGAGCTGCCGGCATCAGATGAAGAAGAGACTCCGGCAGTTCAGCCAAGCCTGTCCTTCACCGCTGTAGGGGCAGATGCCGTTTCCGGCGGCCAGGGACTGGCGGGTATCCTGCAGAAGGCACAAACGCCTTCCGCCACGGCGATGCTAAGCATGGAGCGGGCGGGCAAGTGGCTGGTGTGGAAGAAGAAGCTTCCGCTGGCGGCTACGCTTGCCAAGAGCGGGGACGGACGTGTAGTGTACCAGTCCTACAATCCGGCTGTATGTGACTGTCAGCCGCCTGATCCGGCGGAAATCAAGAAGCAGGCGGAGCTGTGGCAGGAGAAGCAGGAGGAGCTTGCCGTGCTCTGGAGTGCCATGCGTGCCTATAAGACGGGCAAGGGGGCCCTTCCCGGTTCGCTACAGGAGCTGGTGAAGCCTTTTCCGGCCAATTGGCTGGGCGGCACGACACCGCTGATGAAGGAGGAGTTCGGTCCGCTCCGCGGGGCAGCAGCGGGAATTGCTGCAGTGCCAAGCCCCTCTCCGCAGCCTGCCGTAACACCGGCCGCCGGTTCAACGGGGCAAGGTCAGACAAGCGGGGGCAGTCCTGAGGCGGGCAGCGGAGCCGGTGGGACGGAAATGCCCTTTTTTACAGCACCGCTCACGATTATTGTAGATAAACAAAAACACCGTCTGGCAGTAACCAGCGGCAATATTATTCTGCGGAACTATGCAGTTGGACTTGGCGGTGACAACACACCTGAGGGGAATTTCGTCATTCGGGATAAAGTGGTCAATCCGAATGGACGTGATAACGGAGAATTCGGCAGCCGGGGCATGCAGCTCTCGGACAGTAATTATGCGATACACGGTACGAATGAACCGGAAAGCATCGGGAAGGATGAATCACTGGGCTGTATCCGGATGAGCCGGAAGGATGTGGAGGAGCTGTTCGCGATGGTGCCGATGGGCACGAAAGTGCAGATTAGTAAAGGGGTTCTGCCTGAGGAGCTAGCCGTGCCGGAGGACCGGTTCCCTTCGGATGCGCCCCCAAATCAGACCAACCCCCATAAGGTCTACCATTGGTTGAATTAGTTCCCTGCTACGAGAAACAAAACGACAATGAGAAGAACCAGCAGTACCAGACTTGCACTGATCCATAGGATTGCCTTGCGGTTAACCTCTTCTTTTTTCTGCTGCAGGGTAGGAGGTTTGCGTTTAGTTGACATATTGTCATCCTTCTTTCTCTCTTTATCTGTGATTACCCTTACATTGTAATGCGTTTACAAGAAAATTACTATACTCTGAGGGACAGGCTGGAACAATCGCTGCGGCAAAAAACTTTTCTTTTCACCCGGAAACGGATAAAATTAAGAAGAAACCTATAGATACGGGAGTCAACCTGCGATTTGTGGTTCCCTTGAAGGAGCGAGAACGGTGCTGTATCGACATTTTGGTAAACCAATTTTCTTTAAAATGGACCCGGAGAAGGCGCACCATCTCGTCATAGGCGGACTAAATAAAGCGAATTTAGTTCCCGGCGGAAGTGCGGCGATGCGCCTCATGTACGGTGTTCCTGAGACTGCCGATCTGGCAGTGGATCTGTTTGGCGTGCATTTCCCCACACCGGTAGGCTTAGCTGCAGGACTGGATAAGAATGCTGAAGCGGTAGGAGGCTTCTCTTCAATCGGCTTCGGATTTATGGAAGTAGGCACAGTGACGCCGCTGGGCCAGCCGGGCAATGACAGCCCGCGGTTATTCCGCCTATTGCCGGACAAGGCGCTGATTAACCGGATGGGCTTCAACAATGAAGGCGCAGCGGCCATGGCTGAGCGCCTGAAGGGGATGAAGAAGCGCAGGATTCCGGTTGCGGTCAATATCGGGCGCAACAAGGCCACCCCGAATGAATTGGCGCATGAGGATTACCGCCAGTGTATCCGTACGCTATATCCGTACGGTGATTTTTTTGTGGTCAATATCAGCTCGCCAAATACGCCGGATCTCCGGAGTCTCCAGCATGGCAGTGAGCTCTCGAACCTGCTTAGCCAGGTGAAGGAAGAGATGGAGCTGCAGCGGGTGAAGACCGGAGAAGCCAAAGGGCTGCTGGTGAAGATCGCTCCCGATGTCAGCGACGCCGAGCTGGAATATATGGTACATACAATCACAGAGGCTGGAATGGACGGCGTGATTGCCACCAATACGACACTCGTCCGTGAAGGGCTGAAGAGTGACAAAGCCGGGGAAACGGGAGGACTCAGCGGCCAGCCGCTGCGTGACCGCTCCACAGAGATTATCCGCAGAATCTACAGCCAGACCGGCGGCAAGCTGCCGATTATCGGCTCGGGCGGGATTTTTACAGCCCAGGATGCTTATGACAAAATCCGGGCAGGCGCAAGCCTGGTCGAAATTTATACAGCACTCATCTATGAAGGACCGGAGGTTAACCGCAAAGTGCATGCCGGATTACGGCAGCTGCTGCGGCGGGACGGTTTCCGTCAAATCCTAGAAGCGGTGGGCGCTGATCATCACTGAAGGATGAATGGACAGGAGGACAAGGCGATGGACGTCAGGGACTGGGGAACTTTTCTACTTCCATATGAACAGACTGTGGAGGAATTGAAGGTTAAATTTAAGACAATGCGCTCGGAACTCAAGAAAAGAGAAGAATATACACCGATTGAGTTCGTAACCGGACGTGTGAAACGGCTGTCGAGCATACTCGAAAAGGCCAAACGGTTAAACGTGAAGATGGAGGATCTGGAAACGGGCATTGAGGATATCGCCGGCATTCGTATTATGTGCCAATTCGTCGAGGATATCCGCAGAGTGGCGGAATACATCCGTGCCCGCAAGGACCTTGAAGTGTTATATGAGAAGGATTACATCACCAACTACAAGGAAAGCGGATACCGCAGCTTCCATATGATTATCAGATACCCGGTACAGACTGCACTTGGACAAAAGATTGTACTGGCCGAAATTCAGATCCGCACGCTGGCGATGAACTTCTGGGCAACCATTGAGCATTCGCTGAATTATAAATACCGCGAGAGCCTGCCGGATGAAATGCGGGTCCGCCTGAAGACGGCAGCGGAAGCGGCATCGATCCTGGACAGCGAGATGTCCAGTATCCGTGAAGAGATTCTGGAAGCCCAGAAGACCTTCGAGGAGAACTCGAATACGACGACCCAGCTGCTCAAAGCCATCCATCAGCTGTATTTCTATCACCTCGTGAATGAAGCGATTGAGTGCCAGGAGCGGTTCAATGCCATCTGGCAGGTGCAGGATATGGATGCTATGCGGGAGCTGCTGGATCATGTGCGGGAGCTGCTCTCGAATGCCAAGAAGGGCAGCCAGCCGGATGGCCTATGAGCCGCTGTACCTGGAGTATCTGATCTATTTCAACCGGGACAGGGATTACTTCGAATGTCATGAGGTGCTTGAGGAGCTATGGCTGGAACAGCAGCGCGACCCGCTCTACAAAGCATTGCTGCAGGTAGCGGTCGGGCTGTATCATTTCCGTAACGCCAATGTACGCGGCGGACGGATCATGCTGAGGCAGTCCTATGAAGTACTGCGTGGATATCCGGCGGTTACCTTGGGGATTGATCTGGCGAAGCTCGTGCATGAAGTGGGAGAGTATGCCGCCCGGCTTGAAGCTTATGAAGAGCAGCCGTTTCTCTATTATGATCTGACGATCCGTATTGTTGATCCTGTGCTGGAAGAAGCGGCGGGAATGACTGCGCAGTCTCTTAAGCCGCAGCTTCCCCAGCGCCGGGGGCCGCAGCGGCCGGATAGACCCAGGCACAGAGCAGAATGAATATAGCAAGGCATAGATCGGATTGAATATAGGAAGGCAACATTAGGAGCACCCGCAGGGGTGTTCCTTGATTATTTGAGCAGGAGGACGGCATCATGGCGGTACAACTGCCCGGGCTTTTCATGGAGCGCATGAAAGAATTGCTGGGAACTGAGTACGATCAATTTGTGGATACATATAAGCAGTCCCCCTACGGAGGAATCCGCGTAAATACGCTGAAAATTACTGTGGACGAGCTGCGCGGACGATCCCCTTTCGGGCTGGAGCCTATTCCCTGGTGCCCTACCGGTTTCTATACCGGAGAGGGAGCCAGACCCGGCAAACACCCGTATTATCATGCCGGGTTATACTATATCCAGGAGCCCAGTGCCATGGCACCGGTCGAATTGCTTGGCGTTCAGCCGGGTGACCGGGTACTGGATCTGTGTGCCGCGCCCGGCGGCAAATCCACGCAGATTGCCGCCAAGCTGCAAGGCGAAGGTCTGCTGGTTACCAACGACCTGCATCCGGAACGGACGAAGGCACTTGCCAAGAATCTGGAGCTGTACGGCGTGCGTAACGGAATTGTACTGAATGAGAGCCCGGAGCGGATTGCAGCCGCATTCCCCGGGTTCTTCGACCGGATACTGATTGACGCGCCTTGCTCCGGTGAGGGCATGTTCCGCAAGGACGAGGATATGGTCAAGCAGTGGGAACCGGAAACTCCGGCCAAATATGCGGGTATGCAGCGGGAGATCCTTGCGGCGGCAGCGGCAGCCCTGAAGCCGGGCGGAACGGTCGTATACTCGACATGTACGTTCGCCTTGGAAGAGAACGAAGAGATGATTGACGGCTTCTTATCCGGTCATCCGCAGTTCTCGCTGGTACCGGTGGGCGGCAGCGGTTCTTTTGCTGCCGGATTAGGTCCATTGCCGGGAGCTGCGCGGCTGTGGCCGCATAAGGTCAAGGGCGAAGGACACTTCATGGCCGTGCTGCGGCATGACGGAAGTCCTGATATAGCTGGAGTGGCAGATATAGAGGCGAGAGCAGACTTCATAGAAGCAAAGACAGACCTCATAGAAGCAAGGGCAAACTTCAAAGAAGCAAGGGCAGACTTCAAAGAGGCGACCCTATCCGTATCTCCTCGTAACCGGGATACCAGATCCGCTTCCCCTGCCAAAGTGTCAGCCGGCAGAGCAGATAGCGGGCGCGCAGGCAAGGGCGGACGGGGGCCTGGCAAAACTGGAGCTGCTGCCGGACGGCAGGTCCAGGGAACCGGAGAAGAAGCATCACTTGCGGTGTATGCTGGTTTTATTCAGGAGCTGCTTGGGAAGCTGCCCGCCGGATATCCGATATGGTTCGGAGATCACTTGTATATCTCGCCGCTGCCGCGTGAAGCGCTGGACGGACTGAAGACGATCCGTCCGGGCTGGTATGTCGGACATATGAAGAGCGGCCGATTCATTCCCGGCCATCCGCTGGCAACAGCCTTGCATCCTGCGGAGAGCAGCCGAAGTGTGTCGCTGTCCAGTGCAAGCGGTGAAGCTGTCTCCTACCTGAAGGGAGAGACCTTGTCGATTCCGGAAGAGCGCCTGTCCATTAAGGCCGGACATGCCTCCAAGGGTTACATGCTCGTCTGCATTGACGGCTTCAGCGCAGGCTGGGGCAAATGGCAGGACGGTATGCTGAAGAACGAATATCCCGCAGGCTGGAGGTGGACATAGGTTATGAGTGGAGCAGGAAATACGAATAAGAAGCAGCGGATCGATAAAGTATTGTCCCATATGGGCATTGGCTCACGCAGCGATATCCGCAAGCAGGCGAAGCAGGGGCTGATTACGGTGAATGGCGCTGTCGTCAAAGACAGCGGCTTTCATGTAGACCCCGGGCAGGACGTGATCGAGGTTGGCGGTGAGCCGGTTCTCTACCGTGAATACATCTATCTGATGATGAACAAACCGCCGGGCGTCCTGTCCGCGACTGAGGACAAACGCGACCGTACTGTTCTGGATCTGCTTAAAGCTGAGTATGCGCTGTTCGAGCCGTTCCCGGTGGGGCGGCTGGATAAGGATACCGTGGGTTTGTTGCTGCTCACCAATGACGGCAAGCTGGCTCATGAGCTGCTGTCCCCGCGCAAGCATGTACCCAAAACCTACGAAGCTACGGTCGAAGGTGAGGTCGATGCGGCGGATGTGGCCGCTTTTGCAGCCGGTGTGGAGCTGGAGGATGGGTATGTGACACTTCCGGCAAGCCTGAGGATTCTGAGCAGAGAAAGGGGCAGCAAGGTGCTGTCGTATATCTCGCTCACGATCACGGAAGGCAAATTCCACCAGGTGAAGCGGATGTTCGTAGCGGTCGGGAAGAAGGTTGTCTTCCTGAAGCGCGTATCGATGGGTGAGCTGAAGCTGGATGAGAGCCTGCCGCTTGGCGCCTGCCGGGAGCTGACTGCTGAAGAGCTGGAGCTGCTGCGCGGGGGCGGAGCGGAAGAATAAGGTGGCGGGTATAAGTGATGGAGCGGCGTATCCAGCAAATGAAGAGCGGACCTGGCAGATTGCCAGATTCTAAAGAGTGGAAGGCTAATACAACTTCGGCGGACCGCCGGGGCTTGGGCTTGCATGCAGTATAGCTGAAACGACTGTACACGTACACCGGACCGTAGCGGATACCAGCTAGTGCAACTTCAGAACTGAAAAAGTGAGTGTATTCAACAATGCTGCTTTTGATGTGTTCATTCCAAATGAAGATTCAGAGATAGTTGTATAATGTACAATTAAAAACAGCGAAAAGGGATGTTTACGTCTTATAACTGTATTCTGTACAACTAAATCTGCCCAAATGGGTGAAAACCAAGGCGCAATGACAGTTTAATTGTACGAAATACAACTAAATAGAGTATTGGTTGTAAATCAGACGTTTTAGTTGTACAAAGTGCAATTAAGCATATTGCATGACGTAATCGGGTCAATGCAAACCCTCAGTAAGCGATGGGCCAACGTAGTTTTCACTGGTTTATATCTGACGTTAGACTATTGTGGAGATCTGGATGGCGGTGTATCAAGTCGGGTACCTTTATATGCGGGCATTCACGCCGATTCCAGCTGCTGTGGAGGTGCGTGTTAGCGTTAAGGTCCTTTAGCACGAAAATACATTCTTGTTGGCGTAAATACAGGCGTTGCCGTGTAAGGATAGGAACAATCACGTGGACTGGTTCAGGAGTTTTGAACTGACGGATGTCTCGCTTACCGTACCTACGAGACTCACCTACTATTCAGCCGATTTTGGGCAGCTGCGCGGGTGAAGGATTTACACAACCTTTGATATAAACGGAATCGTAGCTGATGGGTACAGGTAAGCTTTTGATATAGAGTGTGTTGTAGATTATACAGAGAGATAAGGATGGTGGAGTATGAAATACAAGCTGATAGCACTTGATGTGGATGGAACGCTGCTGAACGATGATCATCACTTAAGTGACGAGAATAAAGCGGCCATTGCCGAGGTTACCCGCCAGGGCGGTCAGATCGTATTGTGTACAGGACGCAGCCCGCAGAATTCGATTCCGTTCATGGAAGAGATGGGCTTATCGGGATATGTTCTGGGGCATAACGGAGCGGTGACCGTGAGTGTGAAGGACCGCAAAGTACTGCACCAATATGGAATGGACGCCAGGGGGCTCGATCCGTATATTGCGTATTGCCGCGAACATGATATTCATTTCGACGTTAACACTGCATTCGATATGTATGTCGATAATGTCGAGAACTTGACCAAGGAAGCCAACTTCATGTATGAGCATTTCCGGATTATGCCTGCATCGCTGCCGGCCTGGGAGGATTTCCGCGAACCGATTGTGAAATTCACCGTGTTCACGCAGTCTGATATTCTGGATGAAGCGCAGCGGGAATGGTCTACGTGGGGAGAGCAGTATAACATTCTGCGCAGCGGAGAGTTCTTCGTGGACTTCATGCACCCGGAAGCCTCCAAAGGCAATGCCCTGAAAAACCTGGCCGCAGAGCTGGGCATTCCCCAGGAGCAGGTCCTGTCGATCGGCAATTATTATAATGATATTTCTATGCTGACGTATGCAGGCCTGGGTGTTGCTATGGACAACTCACCGCTTGAGGTCAAAGCAGCAGCAGATGCGGTTACCGGAACGAATAATGACAATGGCGTGCGCGATGCGCTGGTGAAATACTGCCTGTCTTCCTGACTTCTGTCTTGATTGGCCCCGGCGGTGTGATAAGTGGAAAAACGTCATCTAATTATGCAGAAATCTCCGGACACAGGGCAGCAGTTGGAAAAAAGGCACTTAATTCCACTCCCTCTGGAGAATATCGGGAATATGGGCGGATTTAGTGACGATTATCCACTTATTATTGGCAAAGCAGCAGAGACGGAATGATTAAGTGTTGAAAATCCAACTATTCCCACAGCCCGGGCTGCTTCGTCGCATTCAGGATCAGTGAAGCTTGCAGAAGACGAAGACCACATAAAGCATGGTTCAGTGCCTTGGCGGCTCTGTGCTGTGCTTTTTTTGTGGAGTTCCGTTCAGATAAAGACGCAAATAAAAAGTGGAAATGTAAAGTGAAAATAAAAAGTGCAAATGAAAAGTGCAAATAAAAAACGCAAAAAAGCAGCCTTGCCGCTCCTGAAAGGAACGGCCGGGCCGCTTGTGTCTATACGCTATGCTGCTTAAGCGGAATTAGACAAACAACGAACGGGAAATGATTACGAGCAATATGAAGAGCACCAAAATCGCACCGGTCGATGTGAAGCCTGGAACTGCACCCATGTCTGATTCCTCCCTTGACTCATGTCTGTTCCCATTGCCGCGTTAGTAGTTCAGCGGAGCTCCATGGGATAATGACATCATATGCGTAAGGAGGCTCCCTGAACTGGTCAGCAGCCTAAACCTCATCAATATGGGCTTTCAGAATCCGCAGGCCCTTGGGCAGATGATTCTTCAGCTGGCCGGAGCTGGCTTTGCCCCAGCCTACGGGCAAGCCATCCACACTGACCAGTGTCCAGCCATGCAGGCTGGCCGGAACGGGCAGACTCTCTCCGCGCAACCAGGCCTGAATTTCCGGACCCCCGGCAGGCATATCATAGCTCCGCGCCGCCTGATCCGGTCTCAGCGCCATAGCCAGAGCGTGGGCGGGTTCAATCCGGTTTTTCTTCAAGTGGGCAATATGCAGTCCGGCACGCGGAACCTTAAGGCCGTCGAGCAGGCCGGTATGCAGCCGGTCATTGAATGTTTCAGGCAGCAGATACAGGGATTCACCGAAGAGAAGCGGTACGCCGCTTCCGGCAAACCCGGGCAGTTCTACCGACGACCAGCTCATAAACTGCTGATAGGCATCCCGGAGCGAGGAGCTTACTTTCGGACTGTTCTTGCCGCGGTCTCCGCGTTTGCTGCGGCCCTGACGCTGTGCAGGTTCGGCATCTTCCTCTACAACTGCCTTGCGCAGCAGGGCTACGAAATGCCCTTCTCCTTTTTCCAAATGAGGCCACAGCCGTTTCGTAACGATCAGCTCCATATCGGGATAGCTCTGTACGAAGCGTTCCATTGTCTCCTCGTTTTCTTTGCGGTTAAAGGTGCAGGTCGAGTAAACCATACTGCCGCCCGGCTTCAGCATCAGGTAGGCATCCTGCAATATATCCCACTGTCTGGCCGCGCACATCTCCACATGCTTCGGTGACCATTCGCTTACGGCAGCAGGATCTTTGCGGAACATTCCTTCACCGGAGCAAGGGGCATCAAGCATAATCCGGTCAAAAACTTCAGGGAACCGCTTGGAGAGTTCCCCCGGGGTTGCCGAGGTGACAAGCGCGTTAGCTATCCCAAGCCGCTCTACATTTTCTGCGAGTATTTTGGCCCGTTCCGGATGTATTTCATTGGATATCAGCAAGCCTTGTCCCTGCATCAGCGCGGCAATATGGGTGGTTTTGCCTCCCGGTGCGGCAGCCAGATCGAGTACAGTCTCCCCGGGAAGCGGTCCAAGCAGCTCAGCTGCGGACATTGCCGAGGGCTCCTGAATATAATATAGTCCGGCGGTATGATAAGGATGTCTCCCCGGCCGTGCAGGCTCTTCATAATAAAATCCTGCAGGACACCAAGGTACCGGCGACAGGCTAAATTGGGATATTGCTTGTTCCGCAGCTGTGCGGCCCGGATCTGAAATGCTTTTTAAACCATTGAACCGCAGACCCTGGGTCCGCCGTGCATGATAGCTCTCCAGAAAAGCGTCTGCCGTATCCCCCAGCATCTCTCTAATGTCAGCGGTGTAAGCGGCAGGCAGCCGTTCTTCATTCATACGTCATTCTCCTCTAATCAAAATCCAAGATAAGTAAAGCTGTCATCTTAGTTGCTGTTTCAGGTAGATACCGATAAAATCAAAGTATGGACCTTAGCGTACCTGTAATTGTACTTCTACATATACACAACTATATCATAATTGCCGGGTCTCACCGTAATCAGGGCAATTGTAAAGGGAGATGTACCTTATGAACTTGCTGCAAGCGCTATTCTTCCCGCCGGAGCAGCCCGGTGGTGTATCTTCTATGATCCCTTATCTGCAGGAACGCTTCCGGTCCAGCCGCTGGGAGATGGATTTGTTCTGGCTGCCCAAACGGATCCGGGGCAAGGGACGCGAAGAGATTGTCTTTGAAACCTTTGACTGGACACAGTACGGCGAAAGTCCGGTTGTGCAAAAATATATCCAAACCTACCGTGATTATATTTGGTGGACGAAGCTGCGGATGAGCAAAAGCTATGATCTGATCCATGCCCATCACCCGATTGCCGGGCTGGCGATGAAGAGAATATATCCGGAAATTCCTTTAATTCAAACGCTGCACTCCAGCTATGAACGCGAGCTGATTCTGAATGGAGCCATCCAGGAGGGCGGCCTGGAGCATCAGTTTCTGGTCTCGATTTACCGGGAGCTGGAGCATGTCAGCGACAGGCTGATGACGGTTTCGCGCGCTTTTGCCGAATATTTAACTCCATATATAGATCATCCTGCGAGCGTCGGTGTCATTCCCAACGGGTTCGACGAGAAGAGATTCAAGCCTGTGCCGCATGACAATGATATTCCGCAGCTGGTCACTGTTACCCGTCTGGTACCGGCCAAAGGGATAGATACACTGTTCAAGGCTTGTGCCGAGCTCAAAAAGCGGGGCCATGAATATGTACTGCATATTATCGGGGATGGACCGAGCCGGGCGGAGCTGGAGCAGCTGGCGCAGGACCTGGGGATTTATAATGAAACGATCTTTTACGGCTATACGCTGCATCCGGAGGAATTCATGCCGTTCTTTGATATTTTTGTCCTCCCTTCGCGGGCGGAAGCGTTCGGGTCAGTTTTTGCGGAAGCTGCACTCAGCTGCCTTGCACTTGTCGGGACGAATGTCGGCGGGATTCCCGAGCAGATTGAAGATGGCGTCAACGGGCTGCTGGTGAATCCGGATGATGAGCTGGGCCTGGCGGATGCCCTTGAGAAAGTGATCAGTGATCCCGGCTACCGTTATGAGCTGTCCCGTTCGGCCTGGGATAAGGCCAAGAGCCTCTATTCCCTGACCCGGGTAGCCAATGAACTGAAGAAGACTTACCTGCAGTTTCAGCCGGGAATGAAGGGGTGAGGTTATGATTCCTTTTCGATTCCTGCATGCTGCGGATCTGCATCTGGATAGCCGCTTTGCAGGGCTGTCCCATCTTCCGCAGGCCATACGCTCCTATCTCCGGGAGTCCACCTTCGCCGCCCTCGGGCGGCTTGTTGGCGTAGCTATAGAGCAAAAGGTAGATTTCGTAGTGATCAGCGGGGATGTCTATGATGTCTCCGATGCTTCTCTTCAGGGCCAGCTCCGGTTCCGGGAAGCGCTGGAGGAACTCGGGCTGCACGGGATTCAGGTATTCCTGATTCACGGAAATCATGATCCGCTGGACGGCCCGCGTCTGGCAGAGGCACCGCCTGATCATGTTACAGTGTTCGGCGGCAGCGAACCGGAACAGGCTATCGCCCGCCGCAGAGAGGATGGCAGGGAGGTAGCCGTGATCAGCGGAATCTCCTATCCAACTGCCAAGGTGACTGAGAATACGGCGCTGCGGTATAACCGTCAGCCGGGCAGCAGCTTGTTCCACATTGCCTTACTGCACGGCAATGTGGACGGGGATCTCCAGCATGAGACGTACTCTCCGTGCAGCCGCAAGGATCTGATCGGCAGGGGCTACGACTATTGGGCGCTGGGGCATATTCATAAACGCAGTATTCTGCATGATCGTCCGCCGATTGTCTATCCGGGAAATATTCAGGGACGAAGTATTAAAGAGACTGGCCCTAAAGGCTGCTATACCGTCCACGTGGATGCAGAAGGTGCTGCGTCGCTGACCTTCCATGAACTGGACAGTGTGCGCTGGAAGGTCCGTGAGATCCCGGTGGAGGGTCTGGCGGATGAGGCTGAGTGGACGCGGGCCGTTGAGAATGCGGTTGAAGACCTCCGGGCAGAAACACCTCAGCTGATGTCTGTCGTAAGGTTCCGTCTGACCGGGCGGGGAGCTATACATAAGGTGCTAACGGAGAAGGGGGCTGCAGATGATCTGCTCGTTGAGCTGCAGCGGAGGGAAACGGTCCGTGCGGAACGTAAGGAGTATGCGGGGCTCGTATGGACCGAAGGCTTCTCTATAGAAACGGGACTGGCTATTGACCGGGGCCGTCTGCTGCTGGAGGACAGCTTCCTCGGCGAAATGCTGCGGCTTGCCGGACGGAGCGGCGGGAACGAGCAGGAGCTGGAGGAACTGATCTCTACCGCGCTAAGGCCGCTAATGGAGAATCAGGAGCTGCGCAAGCTGCTCATGTCCACAGGGAGCGAAGAGAAGCGGGAGTGGCTGGGCAGTGCTGCGGAGCTGGGCATTGTGCTGCTCAGCGGAGTAGAGGAGCAGGCTACTGTGCCGCAGAGTCCTGCGGCAGGAGAAGAGGTTGTGTCTGCCCGGGCCAACGGACCCTCGGAAAGAGACGGAGCCGGCGGATCAGCGGTGAATATGGTGATGCCGGAGGAAGAGGACAGTGACAGGGAAGTGGCAGACCTGACTGTATGGCGGGAGCGGGGGGATGCTGAATGAAAATTGAGTCTTTGCGGATTGACGGCTATGGCCGTCTGGCCCGGCGGGAGATGAAGCTGAACGAAGGGGTCACTGTGCTCTTCGGGCGTAATGAAGCCGGCAAAAGCACTACCCTGCAGTTTATCCGCGCGATGCTGTACGGCATCCCCGGCAGGGCGTATCCTGCCGAGCGGTATGAGCCGCTGCAGGGTGGAACACATGGCGGGGTGCTGAATGCGCGTGACGATACAGGCGCCCTCTGGACGATCCGCCGGTTTGCTTCCGGCGGTGAAGGACCGGGAAGAGGAGAGAAGCTGCAGATTACACTTAGCCATCCGGATGGAACCACTGAGGAGCTGCCGCAGGCTGAGCTGGAGCGCCGCCTGCTGGGCGGCATCTCGCGGAGTATGTTCCGCCAGCTGTTCGCCGTCTCGCTGGACGAGCTGCAGGAGCTTGGCGCGCTGCAGTCCGGTGAGATGAGCAGCTACCTGTTCCATGCCGGGATGGGCGGCGGCGGTGAGATTATGCGGGCGGAGAAACGCCTGGTCCAGGATGCCGAGAAGCTCTATAAGCCTCGGGGCAAGGTACAGGATGCCGCCAAGATTCTGCAGTCTATTGAGAAGCTGGAACGGGAGGTAGCGGAGAGCCGTTCCTATCTGCCCAGATATAATGAGAATACCCTGGCTCTGGAAGCGGTAGAGCAGAAGCTGTTACAGATGAAAGATAGCCGGGAAACCGCGGCAGACCGGCTGCTTAAGCTGCGGAAGGCACAGGAAATCCGCGAGCTGTGGCTGAAATGGTCTGAAGCCCGGCTTGAGCTGGCAGAGCTTCCGCAGATCGATGCGTTCCCTGAAGCTGGAGTGGACCGCTGGAAGTCACTGGAGGGTGATCTGCGGGGGTTGCAGGGCGCGGCGTTCCGCCTGGAACGGCTGCAGGCAGAGCTTGCGGCTGAGCTTGCCGCGAATCCGCCTGATTCCCTGCTGGAGCAGCAGGGGCCGGCTCTCGAAGCGCTGGACCGCAGACGGGGCAGCTATGAGGACAAGCGCACGGAGCGGCAGCGGCTGACGGGTGAGCTTGCCGCGCTGGGCGAACAGCTCCAGCGAATCCTGCGCAGCATTGGCGCGGGCTGGAGCGCCGCTGAGCTGGCGGGCTTCGCAGCGAGCGCGGCGGACCGGGAAGCCGCTCGGCGCTACGCTGCGTCCTTTGCCGGATACGACCGGCAAATGGAGACCAGAGGCGCGGAGCTGCTGAGCCTCCGCGCCAGAACGGCCGCCGCCAGTGCTTCGCTGCAGGCGGCCGAGCGCCAGCTTGCGCGCGAACACGCCAGCGGCGCAGCGGACTTCGCGGGCATTGCGAAGCGCAGCCCGCGTGAACTGCTGCAGCTGTGGGACGAGCTGCAGCAGGCCGCAGAGCGCTGGCGCGAAGCGCTGCTCAGCGGCTCTGCAGGCGGCGCGGAGGTCCCGCGCCGCCGAGGCACTGCCGCCGGGGACAGCCGCCCCGGCGGGAACGGGCGCCGGGCGCAGCGCTACCGGCGCCTCCTGCAGGCGGGCGCAGCGCTTACGCTGCTGCTGCCGCCTGCGCTATGGCTGACCGGCGCGCCGCCGGTCAGCGCGTGGTCCGCGCTCGGCCTGCTGGCCGCAGCGGACCTGGGGCTGTGGGCCGCCATGCGCGCAGCGGCGGCCGTTAATCCGCCGCCTGCACCGGGCGGCGGGGAGGCGGGCAAGGCCGCAGCGGAGATGCTGCGGCTGCGCGGGCTTATGCTCTCCGGGGCGAAGCCGGAGAGCGGGATGCAAGATGCCGGCGGGCTGGAGGCCGGGATGAAGGAGCTGCGCCGCCTGATGGAGGCGTGGAATGCGTGGCGCCAGCGCGTCGAACGGCAGACGGCTGAAGTCGAGGCCTGCCGCACGGAGCTCGCGGTGCTGGCCGGACAGGAGCGGGTACTGGCAGAGGAGCTGGACAATGCCGAAGCCAGCTTCACAGAGCTGGCCGCTCGTTATGAAGAATGGCTGCGCCAGCGGGGGCTGCCGGAAGGGCTGTCACCGGACAGCCTGCCGGATATCTTCGCCCTGGCGGAGCAGGGCAATGAACTGCTCCGCCAGCAGGGCAAATTATCCCTCCGGCTCAGCGGACTGGAGTCAGAGTGCGCTGCTTATGAGCAGGAAGGGATGATTCTGCTTAGAGATACTGAGGCTGCTGCCGAGGCCCGCAGGGATCACTCCTCTGTTACTTTGATCTCTTCCGCACATCCCGACTCACAATCAGGCCCGCAGCCGGAGCCCCAAGCTGAACCTCCTGCCGGAGCCCAGGCTTCAACTCAAGCTTCACCGGATTCTCTTTCACTGCTAACCTGGCTGGAGCTGCGGAAGCGGGAATGGGAGGTGCTGAAGACAGAGCTGCTGCGCAGGGAGAGTATAGAGGCGCGGCTGATTGAAGTTCATGAGGAGCTGGCTGCGAACCGGAGGGAGCAGAAGGAGCTGAACGGGCGGAGCAGCAGGCTCCTTCAGGAAGGCGGCGCTGAGGACGGTGAACAATTCCTGCGCCGTTCATCCGCCTGGATGAGGCATAGTGAGCTGACGAGGTCGGTACGGCAGTGGGAGCTGGCGATGTTTGGCGGATGGGAGCAGGAAGGCAAGGAAGAGCTGCTCTTGCTGCTGGAGCATCACGATGCACGGCTGCTTGAACAGGAACGTATGGCGGCGGAAGAAGTGGTGTTGAGCCTGGAGGAAGAACGCAGTTCCCTGCTCCAGCAGCGCGGCAAGCTGCTGCAGGAACGGGAGGACCTGAGGGGGCGGTGCATGGAGGACTCGGCGCTTCAGCAGCTGGAAGAACAGCGGGCGGCGCTGCATAATCTGGCCGGGCAATATGCGGTAACGGCGCTGGCGGCCGAGCTTATGGGACGGACGCGGCGGATCTATGAACAGGAGAAGCAGCCGCAGGTGCTGCAGCTTGCCTCTGTATATTTCTCCAAGCTGACGCATGGGGAGTACCGCCGGATCGTAATGACTCTCGGGCACAAGGAGCTTAAGGCGGAGCATAAGGATGCCGGGCTGATGGACAGCGGGCTGCTTAGCCGGGGGACGGCGGAACAGCTGTATCTGGCGATCCGGCTGGCCCTTTCAGAGACCATGAGCAGTCAGGTGAACCTGCCTCTGTTCTTTGATGATCTGTTTGTAAATTTTGATGAACACCGCCTGCATGCGGCCCTCGGACTGCTTGGCGAATTGTCGGTATCCCGTCAGATTGTGATGATGACCTGCCACCGGCATGTAGCCGAAGCAGTTGCAGGAATTATTCCTGCCGCTGCGGTTATTTCCGTGTAGTCCGGATCACCGGCTTAACCGCCACAATGGTTATGCCCTTACCTCCGCTTCCAGAGGCAGGCGGACCGCTTGGCCGCGGCGGCTGTGACATGGGGGCACGCATCAGCATGACCGCCCACACCAGGCACAGGGCGCCGAAGATCGGGTAGAATACCCCGAGCAGGGAACTGAAGCCGAATTGGCTGAACACATAACAGACCAGCATAAGCAGCGGGGTTACCAGGGCTGGAGCGACCGGCAGGCGCTGCTGCAGTTGAACGCTAACCCCATAGATGTCAGCGACGAAGGTACTGAAGATTTCCATGAAGATCAGCAGCAGAAAAATCGTCTGCACGACGGGACCCAGCCGGAAGGCGATGCTGCCCATCGGAATCTCGAACTGCAGAATTCCCGGCATCTGTGAGCTCATGGCAAAATGGGCTGCCAGCAGCATGAATCCGATTCCGGCTCCGCCCAGAATCCCTCCGCGTACAAGCGCCTGTTCGTCTTCAGTATGCCGGGCCAGCGGAACAAGCACAGCCTGGGCCATGCCGAGATTGAAGGCGGTATACAGGAGCGGAGACATCCAGGCACTGAAGAAGCTGTGGTCTGTCGGCAGGAACAGGAATCTTTCTGCACCGGGTACACCCAGCGTATTAAATACAATAATCAGCGACAGAGTAAGCATCAAAGGGACCACCAGGCTGTTGATTTGCAGGATTCCGGAAATGCCGCGCTTCAGGAGCAGGTAGGACCCGAGAATGGTGAGCAGCAGCCCCGCCTGATAGGGCATTCCGAGATGCTCCTTAAAAATAGCCCCGGCACCCGCCAGCATGATGCTGTTCACGCCAATCAGAATAATCATGGTGAACAGGCTGATGCTGGAGCCAACCTTTTCTCCAAACAGATGGCGGTTGAAATCTTCGTAGGAGTCTGCCTCGATCCGCCGGGCGATAATCATCATTTTGGTGCCGAGCCAAATAAATATCGCGGTGGAGAACAGGATGGTCAGCAGGGCCCAGTGGCCGTATCTTGTGAAGAAACGGAGAATTTCCTGGCCGGTGGCGAAGCCGGCACCCACAATGGTGCCAATATAGGTGAAAGCGATCTGCAATGTGCGGACTCGGGACTTCATGGCTCTCCTCCTCTGAATGCTGCGAAGATTTAAATAGCGGTGCGGGCAGGATTGCCTTGTGCAGTCCGCATAGTACAGGTTATGATGAGGAACAGAAGGACATGACTTCCGCCTTGTGAATAAGCTGGTATTACAGTGGAACGTCTGGAATTATAAAGGTAATGGAGGTTCAAAGTCATGGAAATATTGAAACAGCGGATTTTGGAGGAAGGGGTCGTCATTTCGGATCAGGTGCTGAAGCTGGACGGTCTACTCAACCACCAGGTTGATCCGATGCTGACGATGGAAATGGGACGGGAGTTTGCCCGCAGATTTGCTGAGGCTGGAGTGACACGCGTAGTTACCGTGGAGTCTTCGGGTATTGCCGTGGCATTTGCCACCGCTTATGAGATGAAGGTGCCGCTGGTCTTTGCCCGGCGCAAAAAAACGCTGCTCGCGGATCCCGATGCCTTATGCGAACGGGTGCCGTCTTTTACCAAAGGGATCGTCACGGACATTATGCTGTCCCGCCAATACATCTCGGAGAATGACAAAATCCTCTTCATCGACGATATTATCGCCAACGGCGACGCCGCGCGCGGCCTGATCAAGATCATCCAGCGTTCCGGTGCCGAACTTGTGGGTCTGGGCGTAGTGGTCGAGAAAAGCTTCCAGGCTGGCGCCCGTACAATCCGGGAACAGGGTATCCGTCTGGAGTCGCTTGTCGATATTACCTCACTTAGTGAGGGGACGATTACTTTTGGGTAAGATTAAAGTGACAAATACAGGAACATAGCCTATTTTTGAAACATCTGCTTTTCACCCTATAAGTTTTCCTTTATAATAAAAATTAGACATGAGAGAGGAGGCGTCACAATGGGGAAAGAACCGGTGACAGAGCAATTTTTTATTGATAAACTAACCGAGGCTAAGGATCACTTCGAACGTGCGCTGGATTGCAAACATACGGAGTTCGACGATTTGTATCCCTATATGATCGAACATCCTCAGTTTTTCTGGTACAAACGCTACGTAGCTTGGTCGGAGCTTCTGACAATCACAAGTTTGTGTGAAGAGCTGTCCTTCAACTGGAGACAGAAATTCACCGATCATCAGGTAGAATATCTGGAACAACGGGTGATGTCCGCTAAAGTTCTTGACTTCTGGTTTGAGAAGAATGAAGCGCTGATATAAGAACTTCATAAGACATACAGACTTACCCAGTTCGTAACTAGACCCGGATGATTTATCATTTGGGTCTTTTTCATGATTCGATTTAGGCAAATATTGGACAAGCTAAGGACAGAGAGGGGAGTAGAACAATAATGATCAGTGATGAACAGCTGGATGCCTACCGGATTTCCGGTGAAAGGATACGTGTTGTGCGGGATGGACTGGAGAGCAATGATGTCAAGGGGATTGTGCTGGCCTGGGATGAGTCCCAGGTAATGATCCGGCGTCCGAATAAGCGTGTTGTGAAGCTGGACCGGAACTACCTGTATCAGCCGTTCAGCGAGCCGAGACCGGAAGCAGATTCTTTGTAAAAAGCAAACAGGATTCGCTAGATGCCGTTTTTAAATACAGCTTTACACTCAGCTGAGTACGCTCCAGAGCGTACTTTTGCTGATTTTGCAGGACCCTTACATTGAACTGCCTAAGGAGGAGCATATGAACCATCAGAATAAAATCTCTGTCGTCACCGGCGGTGCTAACGGAATTGGACGCTGTATTACGGAGGAGCTGCTGAAGGCGGGAGCGGTGGTTGCCTGTATAGATACTGATCTTGCGGCCGGACACTGGCTGGAGGAACGGTATGGAGCGAAGCGGCTTTTTTTCTATCAGGGAGATATTGCTGAGCGTTCGGTTATTGAGGATTTCACCGCACAGGTTATCAGCAGATTCGGACACGTGGATTACCTGATTAACAATGCCTGCATCAGCAAAAAAGGCCTGCTGTCGGAGTGCAGCTACGAGGATTTCGAATATGTGCAGCGGATCGGGGTTACTGCACCGTATTATTTGACACTGCGGCTTAAGGAATATTTTGCTCCGGGAGCATCCATCGTGAATATATCTTCAAGCCGGGAGCGCATGTCCCAGCCGGATACCGAGAGCTATACGGCCGCCAAAGGCGGGATTGGCGCGTTGACCCACGGCCTTAGTGTAAGTCTGGCCGGTAAAGTGCGGGTGAATGCGATCAGCCCCGGTTGGATTGATACCACTGCCTATCATGGTACGGGAGAAGCAGCGGACCCGGTTCATTCAGAACCGGACCGGCTGCAGCATCCGGCCGGACGGGTCGGAATACCGCCGGATATCGCGGCTGTGGTGCTTTTCCTGTGCAGTGATGCTGCTGGGTTCATCACCGGGGAGAATATAAATATCGATGGCGGAATGTCCAAGCTGATGATCTATCACGGGGACGAAGGCTGGACGTATGAACCGGGAGGTCGGTCATGAAGCTGCCTGTAATTAAGAATGCGCAGGAGTTAGCTGATCTGGTGCGTGAGATCGGTTTCCTTCCGTTATTCCGCTGTGAGATTGATGGTTTCTCCCTGCAGGAGTGTACTCCTGCGGGCTACTGGTTCGTGAAGGATGTGGAAGGACCGTGGGAGTGGCGTGAGGAAGTTGCGGCAGGGGGCGAGATCGCTTATGCGAAGCTTTTTAACAAAAAAGCCGGGTTTATCAGCAAAGCATGGTACCCTGACTTCGCCAATTACCGCCGGGACGGATACGACTTCGACGCCAGATATGATGATGGACTGGCCTCCATGCCCAGCAAACAAATTATGGATGTGTTAATGGAACACAATGAGGGACTGCTCTCCAATGAGCTCAAGCAGCTGGCCGGCTTCGGGAAAAACGGGGCCAAGGGCTTCGATACCGCAATGACGCATCTGCAGATGCAGACCTATATTACAGCCAGCAGATTCGAATACAAGCATGATAAAGAGGGGCGTCCGTACGGCTGGGGAGTCGGGCGGTATGCGATGAGTGAGCATGTATACGGGGAAGAATGGGTTACCTCGCGTTACGCTGATAAGCCTGCGGACTCGAAGTCACGGATTGCTGAGCATGTGGCGAAGCTGTTCCCGGCTGCGGGGATGAAGGAGATTGAAAAGGTCATTAAGTAGAGGAGGGCCGCGCACGATACTGGTTGAACTTTTGATTTTCGATTTTGGGGTAGCCGCGACTACAGAGAATAGGTGAATTCCGGCCGCTATTGCCGCAAGTAATTCGTATCCCGATATTTGTATCAGAGATCACATTGCTTATAAAAATCCTGCACAGAATACAACATTTTCCTCCGGAATTCGGCCCTAATCCAAAATTGTTGTATAAAAGGCAACATCTCTCTTTGTTCTAGCGGTTTGGTGGAGGAATTATTGTATTTCATACAACAATCTGTCCGAATGCCCAGGTATCGAGGTATCTAAGTTGCAATACGTACAACAATTATGCTTATCGTGTTAATTTAACAATCTCAGGCTCGCTCTGCGGACAACGGGACAGGTATGAGGAAATGGAATGGTTCCGCTTTTGTTCAAATTCAAACTATATGGAAACTGTAGGGATGTGTAGGCACACAAAAGAGCCTCGTCCAATAAATTGGACGAGGCTCTTTGTGGATTAACCAGTAACGGCCTAAAAGGACAAGGCCATCTGCTCGACACGTTCTTCACGGGGAAGAACGGAGGCAAGCTCGGCACCCAGCCCGAGATAAGCGCGCATGCGCAGCATCATCTCATTACGGAAGCCGGGCCATAGGATATGGATATCCCCGGAGTATCCCCGGCAGGTATACTCGGCCGTAACGCCGCGCTGATCCTGGCGGATGGTATTGATCTTCAACTGATGCGACGTAAGCTCACGGGTAACCTCCTGCAGCATCAGCGAAGTCTTCTTCGTGGCGCTGGAGACCAGCTCCATGTAGAGCTGTGGAGTCTTGAAGAGACCGCTCTTACCAATAACTCGGCAATCGCGCTCAAACACTTTATGGATAAACGTTAGCAGCAGATAGCTTCTGACAAGGGACAATTCGTCTTTGGTTATATCTTCAGGAAGTGTTGGTGTGATTAGGGTGTTTCTCTTGGTAGTCGCCATATAAATCACCTCATTTATAGTATGCGAACCTTTGTTCTCATTATACATCCTTTGGGTAAGTAAATGCAATATTCATCTTGAAAATTATTGGAAATAAACAAAAATTAAAAAAAGGATAAAAAGGTTGACTCTGAAATCCCAGCATGATAAGATCTATCTTGTGACTGCGTAAGCAAGTCAACCTAATATGCGGTCATGGCGGAATTGGCAGACGCGCTGGCTTCAGGTGCCAGTGATAGCAATATCGTGGAGGTTCGAGTCCTCTTGACCGCATCACTGATTTCAACAAAAGACCCGTACATTTTACCTTATAGGTAATGTACGGGTCTTTTGTTGTGGAGAATTGGAAATGAATACAGGCGGAGTCAGTCCAGATGGATCAGTATAGGCATTGTGTTAGGCAACATTTGTCTGGTAATATTATACACATGGAAAATTTTACTGGCAATTCGATCGGTTCAAGCAAGAGAAGAAATGTAAGCCTCAACAGACTGGGCAAATAAAAGGAGGTCATTATGTGACTGCTGCAATAATTTTTGCATCAAATAAGTTAGGGGTAGTACATGATGATCAAATGCAGTTGATGCTTGATAAATTTAATTTAGGTAAACTTATTTCTTTCCAAAAAACTGTGAATGGTGCTATGGGACAAACGATGTATGTTTCCTCAAACGAAGGAGAATTTATTCTAAAAGGAAATCCATTGTATCCCGGACAATTCATTGAGGAAAAGTACTTTATAGAAAACATACATAAAAGAACGAATGTAACTGTTCCTACTCCCTATCTAATCGATGATTCAGAAGAGATATTTGGATGGAGCTACTCTTTAATGCCTTGCCTACAAGGCGAACATATGAATTCAGAACATCTAAAGATCACACTAAGTACAGCAGACAAGTTCAAAATAGCAGAATCAATTGCGAAGACTTTAGCTGATCTGCATAGCTGGAAAGTTACCCGCTTCGGCGAACTCGATACCAATAATCTCAATATTGCTGCCTTTGAGGGAAGTTATACGATATGGCTGTATAATCGAATTAAGTTTTGGTTAGAAGATGCTAAGAAGTATTCAGTAATAACAGATGAAGATTTAAGATGGGCCAATTTATTAATGGAGGACTCCAAAGAGGCTTTTGATGATTTTACCTCTCCAAGCTTCGTGATGGGCGATTTCAAGCCTGGAAACTTCCTCATACACCCAGGAATGAACAGCTGGGAAATAAGCGGCTTATTTGATTTCACTAATTCATATTTTGGAGACCCTATTTCTGATTTGATAAAGATGATTACGATCTATTTAGATAACGGTGAAGCCGAACTCGCTAGTCATCTTTTAAAAGTTTATTTCGATGGTTCAGAAGAAAAGGAAGCCTTAAAAAAACGTATCAAAGTACATATGCTTCATCAACGAGTCTTGGATTGGGGCTGTGCAAAAGCAATGAATATGGTTACTTGGGATAATGAGTTGCCATTTTCGCATTGGGTAGAGAGCTATACCAATTCAGTAGCAAGTCTACTAGAATGAAATGGATGGATGATGTTATTTTAATCAACTAATCGGCGGAATACTTAATATTATTATATAAATGTGAAGGAGGAGGTTTTTATAATGGGAGAAAGACGATGGGGGATTGTCAATCCTGTTGGGCTGCCGAACGGGAAGCAATTAAGACCTATCAACTTAAAACCAGCGTTGTCTTTTCTGTTCTCTTTCCGATTTTCTTTGGATTATTACTCGGTTTGCTAAGATTCTTTGAATTACTACGGAAGACTGGAGAATGGACAATAAATTGGCTTAAGCTCTGTATATTCGGCATTCCTTCACTCTATGTCTCTTTACTTCCATTATTATTTTGGTCGGGTCTATCTATTTCTTATTATGATTTACCTTTGGGCTACCTTGTGATCACTCCGGGAACAACAGCTCATACAATTAGCGGTCTGATGTTCGGTTTTTTATTATTCTACGTAATTGAAAGGAAAATCAAAGAAGCGTAGCACCGGGAGTTTCGCATGGTATTCTAATAAAGGGATTTGACCAGGAGGGACAACGTTGACGGAAATAAAGTATCCAGTTAAAAATCCATCAAGGATTGGAACCATTATAGGCATGATTGCTATGATATCGAGTCAATCTGTTCTTGTAGTGAGATTATGGAATCAGAGTGGGGTATTCTACACTTCGTTAACAGTGGTTCTTTTGGGTTTAGTTCTACTATTACTTGCATTGTACAGAACCTTTTTTAAGAAACTAACCGAGTTATGCTTATCTAATGAGCAAATTATATTAAACGGGAATATTGTTGATTCAAAGGATATTAAAGTGATAATGATCAGGGGTTACTTTAAACCTGTTATTGGGATATTGCCTTACAGGAGGAAGATCGTCCCATTGGATATGGCATTCAGGTATTCAAAGGATGAAGATAAAGGTATCTCGGATTTAAAGAGTTGGGCAAAAATGAACAATGTAAAGATGGTCAATAAATCATTTCAAACATGGATATAAGTGCATTCTAAAGTGTTTTTCGGTACGGTCTGCGACCAGAATTATCTTATTCAGAGGACGAGCTTAATCAATGTGACATGCTTGTTCGTTACGCGATTATGTGGTGGACTTGCGGACATGAGGGGCGTTATTTAGGATAAATGGCAAAGAAAGGGCGATAGATTGAAGGAATAAGTGCATCTCAGTCCGCAAGACTCATAAAACATCCTATTTTCCGGATATAACGTCTCTGGTGTCCGCAAGGAGTAGTGGCAGCATAGACGTATAGTTCGATAACTCAAACTTCCAACCTCAACTAACCAACTAACTCCCACCCAACCCCTAACAGGGCTCCCAGCTCCACCTCAACCGTCAGCGGCAGAAGCACCAACACCAACAACTTTCTTCATACCAACCCAAGCTAACACCATCCCTATCAATATCGCTCCAACCCAGCTGTTTTCAATCCATCTATTCCCACCACACGTCATCCATCCGCCATATGTCATTATTAGCCTCAGGTCACCGATCCGCCTCGAATCATCCACCCGGTCTAGCGCCAGCATACCCAGCACTAATTATCCCACCGTGTGTCCTTCCTGACAGTAACTCCTCCTGATAAGGAGATATCATGTTAATTTCGCACTTTTTCCCTGCGGATAAGTCACTGGTTCACCCGGCAGAATCAACGTTTATCAGTGTTTTTGAGGCTGACAAGGCAGTGGAATTCACCGCGCAGAATTGTGTTGACGCCCGAGTAACTAACATGTTAATATTTTCCCGAGACAAACTAACATGTCAGTGAGGCTATATAGCATGTTAGCATGTTATTCATATATTCCTATTACAGGAGGTTATTTTGTGGATGTGGCTAATGTTGTAATCGGTTTCATTATGGTATTATCATTTTTTGGATTGGTGTGGTATTGCGTCAAGGGGTATAACCTCATGGTGGGTTTCTTCGTCATGTCGGTCCTGTGGACCTCGATTGCCCTGATCGGCAATTCTATTCATCCAACCTCCGTTATGGAGGGCAAGACCTTTATTGACGTCCTGACGAACGTCTTCCAGACGGGTCCGGAGAACTACGGTAAAGCGATTCTGGTTAACATCTTCTTCGGCGCCTTCTTCGGCA
This sequence comes from Paenibacillus phytohabitans, assembly GCF_013141775.1. Classification (GTDB taxonomy): domain Bacteria; phylum Bacillota; class Bacilli; order Paenibacillales; family Paenibacillaceae; genus Paenibacillus_AQ; species Paenibacillus_AQ phytohabitans. The sequence continues at coordinate 53,802 of NZ_WHOB01000059.1, read as the reverse complement.
GAGTCTTGATCGACACAGGGATTGCTGCAACGCTGATCCGTAAGGTGGTAGAGCTCGGCGGAGACAAACCAAGAATTACGATGTCGCTCTTATGTATTGTTACTGCGGTAATCTTCACCTCTATGACGGGTATCGGTCCGGTAATCTCCATTGCCGTAATCGTACTGCCGATCATGCTGTCACTGGGAATACCTTCACCGATTGCCTTGTTCTCCTTCATGGGCTCCATTATGGCCGGTATTTTCGGGAACATTGTTAACTTCAAGCAGTATCAGGCTATTTTTGCCACAGCCAATGAAAGTTATGCCAGCTACGACTACAATACATACTTCAAATTCGGCATGATTGCGATGGCTGTCTCCCTGATCGTTGTTCTGGTGGTATCTAACCTGTCCATGAACAAGAAGGTCTCCCGTGCCTGGGCAGCCACTCCGGATGCCGGAACTACGGTTGATGCCCCTGCAATCTCCTGGATTTCCATCATCCTGCCGGTAATCGGTGTGGTGGTGTTCAAGCTTCCGATTATCTTCGGATTTATCGTTGCCGGTCTGTTCGCCTTACTGACCTGCGGCAAGTTAAAGGGTGGTTTTGCAAGCGTTTGCAGAATGCTGTCTAAGCAATTCGCAGACGGGGCCATCGATGTGGCGCCGATGATCGGATTCTTGCTCACATTGTCCATGTTCAATAATGCGGCAACCTATGCTTCGCCTTATTTCAAAACCTTGCTTGACGGTGCAATGCCTCAGACGGCGTTATTGCTCTGTATCGTATTCGCCATCCTGACACCGCTCGGCTTCTTCCGCGGCCCGATGAACCTGGTCGGTTCCGGTTCGGCCATTCTGGCAGTAGTTGTGGCTACCGCAGCCTGGCCTGTACAGTTCCTGTATCCTTTGTTCGCCATCACTACAGTAGCGCCGCAGCATTTGGACGTTACCCAATCCTGGGTAGCCTGGGGCTTCGGATATACGAAGGTTCCGGCCAAGGAATATATGAAGATGTCCATTCCTACAGGCTGGATTATCGGGATTATTCTCTGTGCGATTGTATTCTTCATGTACGGCAATTTGGTGTAGCACCGCTTATGTCCAAATGAACCGGCTGCTGCGTCCCTGTCCGTCAGGAGCCGGTTATTCAACCTTCAGTACAATTTAATGAAGAGAAACGGAGAAATCATATGGGTAAAATGGTTAGAATGGGGATCGACGTCGGCGGAACACATACAAAAGCAGTTGCCATCGACAACGAAACACATGAAATTATCGGGAAATCGTCCGTCAAGACTACGCATGATCATGCGAGAGGTGTAGCCGCCGGTGTTGTGAAATGTTTTCAGAATTGTCTGAAAGAAAATAACATCAAGCCGGAAGATGTAGTCTTCGTTGCACACAGCACAACGCAGGCAACCAATGCGCTGATTGAAGGCGATATCGCACAGGTTGGCATCATTGGCATGGCTAAGGGCGGCCTTGAAGGGTGGCTGGCCAAACGTCAGACCAAACTGCAGAACATCGATCTGGGCAACAGCAAAGAGATCAAAATCTACAATAGCTTCATTAATATTAAGAAAATGTCCGAAGCCTCCGTGCTGCAGGTCATCGATGATCTTAAGCGTCAGGGAGCACAGGTGATTGTGCCTTCCATGGCTTTTGGCGTAGATAATGGCAGACCTGAAGAGCTTGTATATATAGAAGCGGAGAAAAAAGGCATCCCGACCACCATGGCGTCCGATATCACCAAATTGTACGGGCTCACCCGCAGAACTAGAACAGCAGCAATCAATGCAAGCATTCTGCCCAAGATGCTGGATACCGCCAATTCAACCGAACAGTCTGTAAGGGAAGCCGGCGTCCATGTACCTCTGATGATCATGAGAGGCGACGGCGGGGTTATGGAAATCAGCGAAATGAAGAAACGTCCTGTGCTTACGATGCTGTCGGGTCCGGCGGCCTCAGTCATGGGGTCTTTGATGTATCTGAGAGCCTCTAACGGTGTGTATTTCGAGGTAGGTGGAACCACAACCAATATCGGGGTTATCAAAAACGGCCGTCCGGCCATTGATTATTCCATCGTCGGCGGTCATCCGACCTATGTCAATTCACTGGATGTGCGCGTCCTCGGTGTCGCGGGCGGTTCAATGATCCGGGCGAACAAAAGCGGAGTGGTGGATGTCGGACCGAGATCGGCACATATCGGCGGCCTGGATTATTCGGTATTTACCGATCCGGACAAGATTAAGGGTGCCAAGGTGGAATTTTTCTCGCCCAAACCGGGTGATCCGGCAGATTATGTCGCCATCCGTCTGGAGAACGGGGAGCGTGTGACGATCACGAATTCCTGTGCTGCGAACGTGCTGGGCCTTGTGAAGCCGGAGCATTTCTCCTACGGGAATGTGGAAGCTGCCAGACGGGCGATGCAGGCGCTGGCTGATTATTGCGGAACGACGGTAGAAGATATTGCCAAGCAGATTATGGAAAAAGCGTATGCGAAGATCGAACCGATCATTCTGTCGCTGGCCGAGAAATATAAACTGGAGAAAGACCAGATCTCTCTGGTCGGAGTTGGCGGGGGAGCCGCTTCGCTCATTGTCTATTTCTCTGAGAAAATGGGCCTGAAATACAGCATCCCTGAGAATGCTGAGGTAATCTCGTCCATTGGTGTTGCCCTGTCCATGGTGCGGGACGTGGTAGAGCGGATCATTCCGTCACCTTCCAAAGAAGTGATTGCCGCACTCAAAATGGAAGCGATGAACAAGGCGATTCAGAGCGGAGCCACTCCGGAAAGCATCGAGATCCATATCGATATCGATCCGCAGACGTCCAAGGTTACCGCGATTGCTACGGGTTCCACGGAAGTGAAGACGACCGAGCTGCTGAAGGAATGTGATGAAGCGGAGCTCCGCGAGCTGGCCGCGAAGGATATGCGTATTTCCATCGACCGGACACAGCTGCTTGAGAAAACGAGGTATGTCAGTATTTTCGGCGAAAAGGTTGAGAAGGCCGGTGAAGCGGGTGCAGTCCGCATTCTGGACACCAAAGGGTTCATTAAGGTGCAACGAGGCCGGGCAATGGCCCTCAAGACAACTGCCGGAGATTACCTGAATGCCGTCAAAAAGCTCTGGGAGGCTATGGCCGTCTACCAGACTGAACTGATCGCCCGGCCGGACTTCTATCTGTGTATCGGTGCCCGGGTGATGGACTTTACCGCTTCCGATTTCGAACAGCTGGAGCTGCTGATGGATATCGAAATTTCCACGTTTGAGCCGGATACGGAGGTTATCGTTGTCGCTGCCAATGTCAAGCAGAGCTAACGCTAATCTATTGAAGTTATTCATAGCCATATTAATGAAGGAATGAAGAATGGGGGCAGCATGCAGGTGCAGATGAAGCTGGGTGTAATGATGCGTGATTTGCTGCAGGTAGAGGATGAGGCTTGGGGGCTGTACGCTTTTTCCAGGGACATTCTGAACCGGCGCATTCTGCCTGAAACCAAGACAGAGATGATTGCCAAAGCTACAGCCTGCGGTAAAGCCTATGCACAGCGGATCATCCGTGAATACGGAACCCGTGATGTCCGCGTGATCGCGGACAAATTGAAGCTGAAGCTAGAATTTCAAAGTGCGCTTATGACAGGGAAACGTGTGCTTTTTGCCTGCTATACCCCGCCGTACACAATCGAAATTATGGAGGAGCCCGTGCGCAGAGCGGCGGAGCTGGTCCAGGAGGAAGAGCCGGCGCTAGTTGAACTTTTTCAGCAAGCTGGTATAATGAATACTATCCTTGGACACGAAATTTTTCATTTTGTAGAAGACCAGTTTGCACATGAAATCTACACCCGGACTGAGAAGATTCTGCTATGGAACCTGCTTGGGTTCAAGAATTATTCTACAATACGCACCTTGAGTGAAGTGGGAGCCATGGCCTTTACACAGGAACTGAATAGACTCAGCTACGCGCCGTTTATTCTGGATGTTCTGTTGTATTACAGCTATGATGCTGCCAGTGCGGAGAAAATATATCGTGATGTACTAGGAGTGAGTTCAGGAAGGTGTAGGGAACCCGTTGAAGATTATTAATAACAGTAATTCACTAAATGATGTAACTTACAATAAAATAAGAGAAGACATCATGAATATGACGTTGGAGCCGGGAATGGATGTCAGTGTGCAGAAGCTCTCTGAACGCTATGGCGTAAGCCGGACACCGGTACGGGAAGCAGTAGTCCGCCTTCAACAGTCTGGACTGGTGGAAATATATCCTCAGCGCAAAACAGTAGTCTCAAAAATTGATCTGCAGCGGGTCCGTGAGGAATGGTTCATCCGCACATCGCTTGAATCTGCCGTGATCGATGAATTCATCCGCAAGTGCAGTGAGCTTGTAGCAGATACGATGCAGGAACTGATTAACAAACAGAAGAAATATATGGACAAGAAATATTTCCGGGAATTTTACTTCAAGGACAATCGTTTCCACCAGCTGATCTTTCAGACGGCCGGGGAAGAGCTATCCTGGTTTACGATTGAAGAGGTAGCCTCGCACTATAACCGTATCCGTCTGCTCTATGGCAAGATGGAGGGCGTGCAGCAATCCGATATTGATAAACATGTGAAGATGGTAGCGGCCACCCGCAAGCGTGATGTGGAGGGAATGCGCAAGATTGTGATGGAGCATTCCAATACATTGCTGGAACGGGTACAGGTGATGTCCAAGCAATACCCGCAATTTTTCTGAAATATGGTAAGCATATGTTTAAGGCGTATCCTTGAAGCCTGCTCCGTTTGGAGTATGACTTCCGGTATACGCCTTTTGTTGCGGTGCAATACCTACAGCTTCTTAAGCCGCCGGTAATACAGCCAGGTTCTGCCTGCGAATGAGCCGAAGAGAAGGATACTGAGGAACATAAGTGAAGTATTCCATGCCCGGGAAGCGGTGATTCCGTCTTGCAGCATGCCGTCAATAAATGCCGTCACATTCAGGCTGTAGAGCAGAATCACCGGAAGAAACAATGCTGTATAGCTGATGGCAATTTTACGGGCGTGCTTCAAGCGGTGGTACGGGTCACTGTAGATCTCCGGTTGTTCAGCACGGTCCAGCTCCTCCCGGCTCCAGAGGGTCCATTTCTGCAGAGAAGAGGACGAGCTATAGACTTTATTCCAGCCTGCCTGCCGGTGCAGCTCGAAATATTCTTCATCGCCAATGACCTGATAGTCGGCGTGATACTTCATGATACGTGGACTGCCTTGGCTGAAATGGAACAGGGTGCCTCCCGGGCCGACTTTATACAGATTCCAGCCCAGCCGTTCCTTATTCTCCAGCCATTCCTCCAGCCGGTCAGGAGCGTACATCCAGCCTAACTTCAACTTCGTCATCGTAACACCCGCTGGCTTCTGCGGTTCGTGTGACTTCTTGAAGTCCTCATGATTCAAGAGTAACCCCTTGCTGGCCGCCCGGAGCTTAATAATCGAATAGATTGCAAGTACGAGCAGGATCACAGCCAAGGCTGCTGCGGCCCAGGTTACTGCCCACATAGGGCTTGGCTGTACCTGAAGTGGAGCATCCTGGGTCAAGGAAAAGCCTAGAGCAATCAGCGGAATCATTGCAATGAGCAGCAAATAAAGAAGTATTCCCATAAAAAGATATGAGATCTTGCGGTTTCGCCTCAAGACATCCTTGCGGGAAGGGTAAGCCTTAATCTGTGACGGCTGCTGATCATTCTCGTAGACGCTCCACTTGCCTTGCTGCAGGTGCTTGCTCCAGCCTTGAGCGGCAAGAGAAGAAGACATGGAAGGCTGCGAGGATGGAGCATAACCGATCTGATAGGAACGTTGTGCCGGTTGATCTTGCCGGAAGGTGAACCGCCGGAGTAGCAGATTCCACTCCATCAGCACCCAACCCTGACTAGCCATATCGGCCAGCCAGGCTTCTGACTTGGGCAGGTCGTAGCTCCAGAAGGGCCGAAATACCCTTTTCATACAAATTCCTCCTCACTGGTAATGGCATTGCGGTGAAGTTCCTTTAATCTGCTGATTTCTGCGCGCATTAGTGCTTTCCCCAGATCTGAAACCTCGTATACCGTTTTTCTCTCTTCATCAGCGAATATAACAATCAGACCATCCTTGTTCATCTTCGTCAAAGTTCCATATACCGTACCGGAACCCAGTCTAAGCCGTCCCTCAGACAGCTCATCCACATGCTTGATGATTCCATATCCGTGGCGGGGTATGGTTAGGGACAACAGAATATAGAAGGCCGTCTCTGTCATCGGCACGTACTTTTTCAGCACTTTATCCATTGTGGACAACACATTCACCTGCTTCGCCAGTTCATTGTGCATAACTCATGGCCTTCAATATAATATGTCTTGCCGTGACTATGTCATAACGTGACTATATCACGATGCGACATAAGTTTCAAGGTTAGGGCAATTAATGTGCCGTCAGAGTCAGCGGTTGACATACAGGCTGCCAGCTATCAGGAACCAGCTGCGGCTCCGAACAATAAACCGTTTGCAAATACCGGCTGAGCGGGGATATTTGTCCTTCGACCAGCACTTCCTTGATCTCCGATGGTTTGGTGGGTATCGCCTGCCCGGTTGCTGACATGAACTCTGTAAGGGGCAGCAGCATCCCGCAGCTTTTGCGGTAGGACATCCGGTGCGGGAATCTGGGCGAGCTGCCGGAATCATATTTGGATAGCCTGATCTGATCAAACTGTCCGGTGAGCAGCTCGCTGGCATCGAATTTCAGGATGGCAAAAACTTCACCGGGCTCTCTACGGGAATACATCGCCGCCATCGCCAGGCAATCCCGCCAGGTCGGCCATAAGAACACATGTCGGTCAAGGCAGAGACGGAATTCTTCAGGGGTTGTGTCCGGGTCCATCGCTTCAGGTGTGATGCGCAGATGGGAATTCAGGACAACCGGCTGACCGGCGTATTCAATCTGGAGGGCTGTAGTTCTGCGTGCTCCGGCTGCATGATCTGGACTTAATACGGCTGGGGCGAATAATGCGTCAAGTGCAGCCATGGCGGGCAAATTCCGGGCCCGGGTGAAGTGGTATAACGAAGTGCGGAGCGGGCTTTTAGTAATGGCTGCAATCAGTGAATGTTTCATAGTGTTATTTTATCCTTTGCGCGAAATCAATATTTTGTTATTTTAGAAAAGGAATTGCTGAAAGGGAAAGGATGAGAATGATGAAAGCTGAAGCACTCGAACATAGCAGAGTGGAGGCGTTTTTGAATTTTTGCCGGAAGCACCGGGCGCAAGGCCAGATTCAGAATCCTTCATGCGGACACCCCAGATGTGAAGGTATACCAGGATCTGCTAGAGGCGATTCTGCCCCATGCTGCCGGAATGGATAAGCTGAATCTGTTTGTTCCCGCGGTAAATACTGCGGCGATGGAGGCGTTGGCAGCCGTGCGGTTTGCGGTGGAGCGGTATACCTATGTCCTCGTAAGAGAGGAGCCGCACATTCCTGAGGTCAGCCTGCCCGCCGGTTACGAGCTCATTCCCTTCCGCGCCGGAACGGATGAAGCCGTCTGGTGTGAAGTGCGAAATGCCGGTTTCGCTAAGCTGCAGGGCAACGAGACGCCGGCCACACCAGCGATGGTGAAGCAGATGATCAGCGGAGCCGACTATATAGAAGGCGGCTTATTGATACTGTACCATAACGGAAAACCCGTGGGAATTGTACGCGGCTGCGCCGATGAGTATGAGGATGAGCCTGCCATGAGTATCGGGCCGCTGGCAGTATTGCCGGAGGCTCAGGGGAGAGGACTCGGCAGAATTCTACTGCGGGCAGCACTCCGGTTCGCGGCAGAACAGTCGTATGCGCGCACCGTCCTGTGTGTGAATGCAGAGAACGAACGGGCGCAGGCTTTGTATATTGGGGAAGGCTTCAAGCAGGCGGAAGCCCTTGCCTGCCTGGCTTACACGGTGAGTGAAGAAGGGTAGCGGGGGGCTTGATGCTATATGCTGTGGAGTGGAGGCGCTGATCGGGGGAGGGGAGTTGCGATTGGTGATGTAGAGTTGAGATGCTGTTTGCTCCCATCCAACCGTGACGGACTGTAGGGACCTTATTTTGCAGGCATCTGCAAATTTAGAGATGAAGTGGACTGAGAATCGCCTATTCAGCTTAGAACACCAGAATTAGACCCATCATTCAGAGCATAGCGGAATCTCAGTCCGCGAAGCCGGCAAAACAGCTGTTTTTCCCGAAATAACGGAATCTGAGTCCGGGTGGAACGGCTGTTTGTGCTGCCTATGTGCTGTTATTCGCGGTCTACTTGCATCATCGGCCCCTTATTTATTGCTTTCTTGCAGGAGATGCACCTTGGATGTAGAAATTCAGGTCAGCAGGTTATTCAATCCAGTAAAAACCATTTACTCTCCATATGCACCATTATATTGTCAAACTCCGTCTAACCTGGACAGATTCACTATTGAAGGGGACAAGGAAATGAAAAGACTGGTGATTGTGGATGATGAGCCGTCGGTGGTGAACGGGCTGCGGACCTATGTGGACTGGGCGGCACAGGGGATTGAGCTGGTTGGAACCGCAGATGACGGGGACACGGGGCTGGCGCTGATCCGTGAGCTGAAGCCGGATATCGTACTGACGGATGTCCAGATGCCGTCCATGGACGGCATCCGCATGGCGGCTGAGGTCCGGGCGCTGCTGCCGGAGGCCAAGATCGTCTTCATCAGCGGCCACAACGATGCCGGATACCTTAAGTCCGCGCTGCAGATGCATGCGGCGGACTATATTTTTAAGCCGGTTAGCCGCAAGGAGCTGTCGGTGGTGATGGGCAAGGTGACTGCTGCGCTGGATGCGGAGACGCAGGAGCGCAAGCGGATCAAGGAGATGCAGGTGAAGCTGACGCAGAGCATGCCGCTGCTGCGCGAGAAGTTCCTGCTGTCCGTAATCAGCGATGGTGTTCATACCGCGCATATTCAGGACAAGCTGGAATTTCTGGGCTTGCAGCAGCTCGCAGCAGACAGCTACATCCTCATGGTCATTCTGCTCGATGATGTGCCGCAGGTGCTGGACACCCGCAGCGAGCAGGACAGACAGCTGCTGTCCTATACGGTGCTGAATATCATCCAGGAGCTGATTGACAAGCAGATGCGCGGTGTGACCTTCGAGAAGGAGCCGGGAGAGTACGTCGGGATTCTGCTGGCCGGACAATTGCAGGCGCAGGAGTTCAGCGAATTTCCAGAGAATGACCTGCTGGTGCTGGCAGAATCAATCCGCAGCAATCTGCGGCAATGGCTGAAGCTCAGTGTAACCATCGGTGTCGGCGAGGGGGTTGAGCACTTGCCGGAGATCCCGTCCTCCTACAAACAGGCGAGGGATGCAGCTGACCAGAAGTGGTATCTGGGCAAGAACCGGATTCTGACCATGGACAATATCGTGTCCGGAGAGCGCGGTGAGAATCTGCGTTACCGGTACGAGCCGGAGTGGGGGGAGCGGGTGTGGTCTGCCCTGAAATCCGGAGACCGCGGACGTCTGCAGACGGAGCTTGGTGACATCTTCAGTCTGCTTGGGCAGAACCGGGGACAAGGGGCGCGGTATGCGCAGAATGTCAGTCTGCATCTGATTCTGCAGTCCGGCCAGGTGCTGCTGGAGCTTGGCGGGATGACGGAGGAATGGGAAAAGCGCGAGACGGCCGCCTGGAAACAGGTTGCGCGCCAGGAGACGATGCAGGATCTGCTGGGATATACAGAAGCCTATTTGCTTGAGGTCTGTGATTTCGTCGGGATGAAGCGCAGCGGCAAGACAAGCGAAGTGATAGAACGGGTCCGTCAGCTGATTGGAGAACGGTACCCGGAGAATCTGGCAGTGGCGGATATTGCGGCAGGCGTCTATCTCAGTCCGACCTATGTCCGGCTGCTGTTCAAGCAGGAAACGGGCGAAACGCTGTTCGAGTATCTGACCAAGGTCAGAATCGAGCAGGCGAAGAAGCTGCTTAGAGACCCGCAGAACAAATTCTACGAAATCTGTTATGCGGTCGGCTACAGCGATCCCAGCCATTTCAGTAAGCTGTTCAAGAAAATAACCGGAATTACCCCCAGCGCCTACAGGGAGCAGAGTCTATGAGCAGGGGCAATCCTATGAAGATCAGGCCGCACAGGAATGTAAGCATGCCATATAAGGAGGCTGTGCAGTGAAAAAGGGCTGGAGCTATTTGACCGGACTGGGCCAGGGGATTCTGGCGGCAAGAAAGTGGCTGATTGCCTATGTGATACTCATTCTGCTGCCGGTATCCGTCATGCTGGCTTCCTTCTATCAGCGGTCCAGTGACATTCTGGAGCAAGAAGTCACCAGTACGATGCAGCTGACCCTTAAGCAGGCAGGGATGAATCTGACCTATAAGCTGGATCATATCCGTGACAGCAGCAATTCGGTGTTCATGAACCAGGTACTCTACAGTAATCTGCAGCAGAAGGACAGCATCACCGATGAGCTTAACCAGCTTAAGGAGCTGCGCAATTTAGCCGAAACCGCCCAGGAGAATGAGGATATTTTCCGGCTGCGGTTTTTTGTTGATCCTTCCCGGATGTACGGAGGGGACCGGGTGAATCTGTATCCGCTATCTGATGTAGAGCATTATCCGTGGTACAGGCAGGTGCTGGAGGCCGGGGGCGGTATGGTCTGGACCGGGGTGTATGAGGAGAGTTATATCGATTTCGGTGACAAAAAGATTTTCTCTGCCGCAAGGATGCTGCGCAATCCCAAGGCATATGAAGAGACCATCGGCATACTGGTGATGGATGTATCCCAGGATCTGATCGCAGAAGTCATGTCAGAGCTTCATTTCTCGGACAGCTATGCCCCTTATCTTCTGGATAGTGAGGGCCGGCTGATCTACAGCACCGGGGAGAACGGTCCGCAGGAAGTCAGCATGCTGCCGGAAGAACTGCTGGATACGATTAAGCAATCGGAGGAGGGAATCGTTAAGCGGACCCTCGGGCGTGAAGAGGTTAATGTGGTCTATACCACGATCGGTACTTCAGGGTGGAAAATGATCTCCCAAGTCTCTGAATCCGAGATTTCTCACCGGGCAACTGCAATGAACCAGTTCACCAGCATTGCCACGCTGGCAGGGATCACGGTCATGTTCCTGGTACTCGTGTTTGTGCTGCTGATGTTCCTCGTGCAGAACATGCAGCGCAGAGTGCAGATGATTCTGCGGATGATCCGCAAGGAGGGCATCGGCTGGCTGGAGGATAGAAGGACAATGCCGGACGGGGACTTCCGGCTGCTGGAACGCAGTGTGGACCACCTGATTCACAAGGTCAACATTCTGATGGAGGAATCTTATCAGGCGAAGATGCAGGAGCGGGAGGCGCAGCTGAGAACCCTGCAGGCCCAGATTAATCCGCATTTTCTCTATAATGCGCTGGATATGATCAACTGGTCGGCAATTTCGCATGATGCGGAGGATACCAGCCAGATGATTGAGGCGCTGGCCCGCTATTTCCGGCTTAGCCTGAATCAGGGGCGGGATAATGTCAGCCTTGCCGATGAACTGAATCTGGCCAAGGTGTTCATGGAGATTCAGCAGAACCGCTTTCCGTCCACCTTCACCTTCAGCGTCCAAGTAGAGCCGGGACTTGAACAGTATATGATTCCCAAGCTTACCCTCCAGCCGCTGGTGGAGAATGCGCTGCTGCATGGTATCCGCAAAACCCGCAGGAAGCAGGGGAATATCGCCATAACAGCCCGCCGGGAGCAGGAGGACATCCTTCTGGCGGTGTCCGATGACGGGATCGGCATGAGTCCGGAGCAGGCCAGACGGCTGCTGCTGGAGCCTTCCTCCGAGCTGCGCAGTGACGGGATGCCGGGCTCCTTCGGACTCTATAATGTCAACGAGCGGATACGATATTTTGCCGGCAACCGGTATGGCTTGTCCATTGAAACCGAACCCGGCCAAGGAACTGTGATCAACATCAGAATTAAAGCGGTTCCATTCGAATAAGCAGATTGCCTGATATACAGTCGCGTAAGACCAGAAATAATCAGATTACCATCTACAACCGCCCCCCGGTTTCTCAGTATAATCAACTCACAAACAGATGGGGGTGAATGAAATTGGGTGGGAGTGTCACGGATTTGAACCGGAAGAGCAAACTTCAGGCAACCAGAATCAGGTCCGCCAGCAAGTGGAGGCTCGCCTGGAGAAACAGGGATTATTATGTACTGCTGATACCCGGTCTGCTGTTTCTGCTACTCTTCAAATATACACCGCTGTACGGAGTGCTGATCGCATTTCAGGATTTCAACATTTTCGAGGGCATCAGAGGCAGTGAATGGGTAGGGCTGGAGCAATTCCATAAGCTTATTCAATCGGACGAATTCGGAAGGGTATTCATGAATACACTGCTTATCAGTGTGTACAAGATTGTCCTGCTGTTCCCGGTGCCGGTCCTCATCGCGCTGGTGCTGAACGAGGTCAGGCTGATGTTCTTTAAACGGACGATCCAGACGATTATTTATCTCCCGCATTTTCTGTCCTGGGTGATTATTTCCGGGTTGTTCGTCACCATCCTCTCCACCTCGGGCGGACTGGTCAATAATATCATTCAGTGGTTCGGCGGAGAACCGGTCAGCTTTTTTGTCAGCAATGATTATTTCCGCAGTGTGGTTGTCTTTACGGCCGGCTGGAAGGAATCAGGGTGGAATGCGATCGTCTTTATTGCCGCCATTGCCGGGATCGATCAGGAGCAATACGAGGCGGCTGCCATTGACGGGGCGGGTCGAATCCGCAGAATGCTGCATATCTCACTGCCGGGTATCCTGCCGACTGTGGTGCTGATGTTCATTCTCCGGCTGGGCTCGGTGCTCGATGCGGGAACGGAGCAGATTCTGACCATGTACAATCCGGTAGTCTATGAGACGGCGGATGTGATCGGCACCTTCGTCTACCGCATCGGGCTGGGCAAAATGGATTACAGCTTCAGCACCGCGGTGGGCCTGTTCAACTCGGTAGTAGGCTTCATCCTCATCGTTTCGGGAAATTATATCAGCCGGAAGCTGCTGAACCGCGGAATCTGGTAGGCGGGAAGGAGACAGTATAATCCATGACCAAACGAACCAAAGGCGACAGGCTGCTCGATATCTTTGTCTACCTGTTCCTGATTGTGCTCGGAGTGATGATGCTGCTGCCGCTGGTTAACGTATTATCGAAATCGGTCAGTGAGGAATGGGCAATTACTTCGGGAAAAGTAGGCATTCTGCCGGTAGGCTTCCAGCTCGACACCTTGCGGGAGGTTATCTCTTCCTCAATGTTCATCCGGGCGTTCTGCGTATCCGTAGGCGTCACGGTAGTGGGCACCCTGATCTCCATCTTAATGACGGCACTTACGGCCTATCCGTTATCCAAACGGAATCTGCCGGGCATTTCCTTTTTCATGGTGCTGTTCATCTTCACGATGCTGTTCAGCGGCGGGCTTATTCCCAATTACCTGCTGATGCGCCAGCTGCATCTGATCAATAATCTGTGGGTGCTTATCCTGCCCGGAATGATCAGTGTGTTCAACATGCTGGTGATAAAAAGCTACTATGAGAGTCTTCCCGAAGCCCTGGAGGAGTCGGCGCGGATCGACGGAGCCAAGACGTATACGATTCTGTTCCGGATTATTCTGCCGCTCAGTATGCCGGTGATTGCTACGATTGCGCTTTTCTATGCCGTCGGGTACTGGAATGATTACTTCGGGCCAATGATCTACATCAACGATACCGCGCTTAAGACCTTGCAGCTCTATCTTCAGGATGTGGTGATGGACGCCAGTGCAGCCAACGCAGTTAATAAAAGTGTGGATGACCTGATGAACATGTCGCCGGAGGGCATACGCGCCGCAACTGTTGTGGCTTCAACGGTTCCGATTCTGTTCGTATATCCGTTCCTGCAGAAGTATTTCATCAAAGGTGTACTGATTGGCTCGGTTAAAGGCTGAGGCGGATTTTGTACGAAGTAAGACTGGAAGCTTAAGCTCACAAAACTTATAGGGGGTTATCTTAATGAAACAGACGAAGTGGCTGTCACTCCTGCTGAGTACCGGGCTGCTGCTCGCTGCAACTGCCTGTGGTTCTTCTAACAACACGAATAGTAACGGGGAGAACGCTTCAACAGCAGCACCAGCTTCTGCAGAAGCAACCGCCGCACCGGGAACGTCAGAGAATGCTGCCAAGCCGGAGTTGAAATCGCTTAATCTGTGGTCGAAGGATGATTACAATACGTATCCGCTGGCCAAGGTGATCGAAGAGCGGACCGGCTATAAGGTGAAGTATGAGATGCTACCCGCCGACAAGGCGATGGATAAGCTCAATCTGCTGATCTCCTCTGCCGAGCCGTATGATGTCATTACCATTTCCGGTGAAAAAGCCGTGTATACCGATTATGCCAAAATGGGCGCACTGGTGGATCTGACCCCGCTCATCGAGGAGTTCGGCGATAATATCAAAGCTTCCATCTCCCAGGCGTCCTTCGATGCAATGAAAATTGACGGCAAAATCTATGGTATTCCCAACAGCTCCTCACAATTTGCCGGTGCCGATCTGATGATCCGCCAGGACTGGCTCGATAAGCTGGGGCTGAAGACGCCGACTACACTGGAGGAGTTCACCGAAGTGCTGAAGGCCTTCAAGGAGAAAGATCCTGGCGGAACCGGGAACAGCGGCGCCCCGATGTCAATCGATGGTGCACTGGCAACAACGGCGAATATTACAGGTGCCTTCGGAATAGGCACGAGCTGGAATACGGTGGACGGCCAGCTGGTTCCGGCCCCGCTGCATCCGGGCTTCAAGGAATATTTGACGTACATGTCCGATTTGTATAAACAGGGTCTGCTCGATAAAGAATTTGCCGTGAACAAGGATGCTACTCTGAAGGAGAAATTCACCAGCGGCAAAATTGGAGTCATTCAGCTGCCTTGGTATGATATTCCCGGAATTGCCGATGCCCTGACCAAGAACTTTCCTGATGCCAAATATGCTTACCTTCCTGCCCTCAAAGGCAAAGACGGTCAAATGGGCCTCGGCATGAGCGGCGGGTTCGACCGCATCACCTTCATTCCCAAATCTGCGAAGCATCCTGAAGATGCGATTAAATGGATCAATGCCAAGCTGGAAAAAGAAACCTTCAAGCTGATTGCCATCGGTGAAGAAGGCAAACATCATACGTATAAAGACGGTGTCTACAGTCCGATCCTGCCGCTGTTCACGGACGAACGCGGCAACGCCAGCAATTATCTGACCGGTATAGACGAGAAGCTGTACCCGATCTATTGGCAGGCCCGGGTGCAGAAGGATGCCCGCCTGTTTGCAGGCTTCTCTTATCTGAACAATGAGCTTCCGGCGGAAGCGAGAATTGCCGATCCGCTGGCGCTGGCACCATCTCTGCCGGAATATTCGAAGAACAACGCTTCGCTGAATCAGATGATTAATGATTTCGCCGTCAAAGTCATTGTCGGTGAAGAGTCCCCGGATGCTGTGGCTGATTTCGCCGGGAAATATAAAGCTGCAGGCGGAGAGGCCAGCACCAAAGAGGTAAATGACTGGTATGCTACAGTGAAGAAATAGAATCAAAGAAAACTTTTTAGGAGGTAAAAGAATGAACAGCTACAGGATGCGGAGCCGTGAAATTCCGCTGCAGGATTCCTGGGATGTCATCGTTGCAGGCGGCGGGCCGGCGGGTTGTACGGCGGCCGCTGCCGCAGCCCGGGAAGGGGCAAAGACGTTGCTGATCGAAGCAACAGGCAGCCTGGGCGGAATGGGCACATCGGGACTAGTGCCGGCCTGGTGCCCGTTCTCGGACATGAAGACGATCATCTACCGGGGACTGGCGATGAAGGTGTTTGAAGCCTTGAAGGCGCAGATGCCGCATGTGAGCAAAGAGGCGATGGACTGGGTTCCGATCGAGCCCGAGAAGCTCAAGGTCATCTATGATGAGCTGGTAGCCGGAGCAGGGGCCACGGTGCTGTTCAATACGCAGCTGGGTTCCGTGGAGGCGGATGAGGAAGGTAATGTGCTGGCGCTGATTACTGCCAGCAAGAATGGACTGCAGGCGCTGAAGGCCAAGGTCTATATCGACTGCACGGGCGATGCCGATGTAGCGGCCTGGGCGGGAGCGGAATATCTCAAGGGTAATACGGCAACCGGTGAGCTGATGCCTGCCACGCACTGTTTTACCTTGGGCAATGTCGATGAATATGCTTATCTGAACGGTCCGCTGCTGCATAACAATAACAAAACCAGCCCGATCTTCGATATTCTGGGCTCCGGCAAATTCCCCTTAATTCCGGACTCGCATATCTGTAACAATGTCATTGCTCCCCGGACGGTGGGCTTCAACGCGGGACATCTATGGGATGTGGATAATACGGATGCCTTCTCCGTATCCGCTGCATTGATGCAGGGAAGGAAGCTGGCCTCCGTCTATAGGGATGCCCTGGCAGAATACATGCCTGCCGCGTTCGGCAGTTCTTATGTAGCCAACACCGGCTCGCTGATGGGCGTACGGGAGACGCGGAGAATTACCGGTGATTATGTGCTGAGTGTGGAGGATTACGTTAACCGCCGCAGCTTTGCGGATGAAATCTGCCGCAATAGCTACTTCATTGATATCCATGGGACGGAGAAGGAAGAGAAGCAGGCCGGGGGCAAGCCGGAGGTCATTAAACGCTACGGTCCGGGAGAATCGCACGGCATTCCATACCGCTGCCTGACGCCGCGTACACTGAAGAATGTGCTGGTCGCGGGACGCTCGATCTCCTGTGTCCGTGAGGTGCAGGGGAGTGTGCGGGTGATGCCGGTCTGTCTGGCGATGGGCGAAGCGGCCGGGATAGCCGCAGCACTTGCCGCGAATCTGCCGGATTATGATGTGCATGCGGTGGATGTAGCTGTGTTGCGCAAGCGGCTGAAGGAGGAAGGCGCTTATCTGCCGGATCCCGCAGACGGAACAGGATTTGGTGATCCGGGTGCGGCGGCAGGAGAAGAGGGAAAACCGGTGAGGTATCACTGAGATACGAAGCAAAATAATGCTTAGCTAATAGCTGTTTCCAAGCAGGCAATCTCCCGGGCGTCGGGGGGTTGCCTGTCTTGTTGTACAGGAATCGTACGCTTTAACGAGGGGCCTAAGAGACGATAGGGTTAACGAGCCGAATGTATGCGAAAAACCGAATACAATGTGCCCCTGATAGGGTAGATGAACCGAATGTATGCGAAAAACCGAATACAATGTGCCCATGATAGGGTAGACGAACCGAATGTATGCGAAAAACCGAATACAATGTGCCAATGATAGGGTGGACGAGCCGAATGTATGCGAAAAACCGAATACAATGTGCCCATGATAGGGTGGACGAGCCGAATGTATGCGAAAAACCGAATACAATGTGCCCATGATAGGGTAGACGAGCCGAATGTATGCGAAAAACCGAATACAATGTGCCAATGATAGGGTGGACGAGCCGAATGTATGCGAAAAACCGAATACAATGTGCCAACGGTAGAGTAGACGAGCCGAATGAGGCTGCATCCCTCTGATTCCAGCGGATGCAGCCCCAAGTTAGTTGCTGTTAAAAATACTGATAATCCTATTATTTTACCGTGGCTCCGTCAACCTTGCGTTTGAGTAGGATCGCGTTGATCTCGCCGCCGGCGAGGATAATAATCGAGCTGATATACAGCCAGATGAGCAGAATCATTACGCCCCCGAGACTGCCGTAGGTTTTGGTGAAATCACTGAACTGATTGACATAAATGGAGAAGAGAACTGATGTAATAATCCAGCCGAGGGTCGAGAACAGCGCACCGGGCACCACCTCACGCAGAGCCAGCCTGCGGCTTGGGGCGATCCAGTAGAGTAGGGTGAACACAATGAACATGACCAGCAGCGGCACGGCGTATTGCAGCAGATCCCATAGCTTCTGGAAACCGTAAGGCAGATCGGTCAACAGGAAGACCTGTGTCTTGAGCCATGTACCGAGGACCAGCAGCAGAATGCTGAGCAGTACGACAAAACCGATCGTCAGGGTAGCGAGGAAGGCGATCCCTCTTATTTTCCAGAAGGCCCGGCTCTCATCAATGTCGTAAGCGCGGTTGAGCCCCTTAATGATTGCATTGACCCCCTTGGAAGCGGCCCAGAGTGTAGCCAGCATCCCGAAGGATAACAGCGCCTGACTGCGTCCCTCGGACACATCCTGCAGAATCTCTTCTATAATAGAGACGGCTTCGGCAGGCATCACCTGTTCCAGCTGCTGGATTTTGTCCTCCAGGGAAATATTCGCGTACCCGATCAGGGTCATAATGAAGATCAGAAAGGGAAACAGCGACAGAATCAGATAATAGGTCAGCTGTGCGCTGATCCCCTGGACGTCATCGGCTTTGATTTTTTGCAGCAGCTGTTTGATGAATGTGAATGTGCCGCCGGAACCGGCAGTCCTTCTGCTCATATAGCCCTCCTTCACTTATTGCGGTATAGGCTTGTTTATGAAAATATATCCATATATATGTGTCCCGCACAAAATTATCCTTAGGATCAGCAAGCTTGGTCTTATTTTAACACAGGGGGAGGTAAGAAACAGAATGGCGGTAGACTATTAATTACGGAACAGGTTAAGGCATTACCTTGGGAAGACGCAGCCGGTCCGCCAGCTTCTGCATTCTCTCATCAGCGTAAGCGTAGATGCGCATATAGCTCTGGCAAAAATAGTCGGGACCGCTGAGGCCTTCCTCCGTGTTCCATTTCCGGTTCCGGGGGCATCCGCCATAACACAACCGCTGCCATTCGCAGGATTGACATTTGTCCGGGAGAGCGGGCTTCATCCGGTGGAACCGCCTAAAGTTGGGATGGGCAAGCATATCCGCAATGGAATCTTCGGCAACGTTGCCGACCTTCCACTCCTCATTGATGTAGAAATCGCAGGGGAAGGCGTCCCCGTTCTGCTCCAGCACCAGGCTTGAAGGACATGCTGCGCGGTGTACACAGGATTCCGCTTCCCCGCCCAGGTAGACGCTGAGCATATTATCGAAGAACCGTACCGATATTTCGGGCTTGCCGTCCTGATACCATTCGTCGAAGGCTTCACACAGGAACTCCCCGTATTCGTCCGCTGAAATTTCATATTCCCCCGGCTGATCAACCTGCTGGGCTCTGAAGTCCATGCAGGGGATAAACTGAATGAACCGGAAGTCCTGCTCCCGGTAGAACGCCATCAGTTCCCGGGCTTTGCCCACATTGCCTTTATGAATTACTGTCAAAATATTAAAGTCAACCTGGTGCCGGCGAAGATGGCCGATGCCGTTCATCACCTGGCTATAACTGCCTTTGCCTGCGGCATTCACCCGGCGTGAGTCATGAATCTGCTGCGGGCCGTCCAGACTGACTCCGATCAGGAAATGATAAGTTTTGAAGAAGGCAGCCCACCGCCCGTTGATCAGTGTGGCGTTGGTCTGCAGGGAATTACTGATAACCGTATGCGGCGGGGCATGCAGAGCCTGGCGGTATACGACTTCTTCGAAGAATTCGTAGCCTGCCAGCAGCGGTTCTCCGCCCTGCCAGGCGAAGGTGGCACTGCCTGAGCTGTGCTGCATATAATCCTGGATGAATTTATCCAGAATGAAAGAATCGATCCGGTTAATTGCCGGTCCGGGCTTCCCTCCACAGGTACTGTAATAACAATAGTCACAAGCCAGATTACAATCCTCTGATACCGTCTTCCACATGACACCTAAACCGGACTGAGAACCGGCAGCGCAATTGAGAGACACAGCAATCCCCTCCTGTCTTCCTATTTATTCCACATACCAGTCATTTAGCAGCATGATGGCCGCTCCGGTGGCTACGGCCTCTTCTTTAAGATGTCCTTGCGTAAAAAACGGAATGTTCTCGGGGGAGGGATAAGTGTTCTTCCTGGCGACCTCAACTGATGTGTCGAATACAAGCTGATGAGCCCGGACCAGGGGGCCGCCCAGAACGACACACTCCGGATGAAGGGTATTAATCAGATTAGCCAGCCCGATCCCCAGGTACGCAGACGATTCCGTGAATTGTTCAGTAACGAGCTTGTCCCCTTGTTGGAGAGCTTCAGATATGGAGTTAAAGGTGACCTGTTCCGGAGAAATCTCCGCTAGTAAGCTGCTGCGTCCAATCTTTAACTGTGTGCGTACACGCTCTTCCAGCGCCGGAACAGACACGAAGGCTTCAAGGGCTCCGTAGTTTCCTTTGCCGTGCAGTCTGGGGCCGTTGGTCTGGATAATCATCTGTCCCAGCGCTCCCTCTGCCCCGGAGGCGCCCCGAACGATATGGCCGCCGGACATCATCGCGAATCTTATAGTTGTTCCGGCATGTACATACAGGATGTGCTGATAATTGTTGGACTTAAGAGCCCGGTGCTCACCGATGAGGGCGCAGTTTGCGCCATTGTCAAGCTTGACCGGTATTTCAAGCCGTGCCTCCAGCATTTCGCAGATGGGGACATTTGTCCAGGAGGCGGCCGGAAAGTGCTCCGGCTCCAGAATAATCCCGCGTTCAGAGTTCAAGGGACCGACAGAGCCTATCCCCAACCCCAGAACGCTGCCTGGCGATATTCCATACTCCGACAGAAGAGCCCGGGCACTGTCAGCAACATGATCCGCGAAAAGCGGGGGCGTCATGCTATCATCCATTGTCCACCGGGTCATAGACAGCAGATTGAAATGCATATCATACAAGCCAAGTGAAGAATGAATGCGGGAAATTTCCAGCCCGAACAGATACCTGTATGCCGGGTTACACTGGAACAGGATGGGCTTCCTCCCGCCTTTGGAGGTTCCCAGCCCGGAGGCAATAATTAACCCCTGGGATGACATCTCATCAAGAAGACGTGTCATACTGCTGCTGGTCAGTGCAAAATCATTCAACAAATCGGCTTTGGAGGCAGTTCCCAGATAGGATATGCGGTCATAGACCTGTTTTTTGATAGACGTATTAGGGTGGGGCAGCATCAGGCTTATCTCCATTTCCAAGTTTATTAGTAGGAATACCTAAGATAATTCCAAAATGATATTTATACAACGAAAATAAGTCTATATACACTCTGATTATGAAGTAATAACAGAATATTTACAATAAAATTCATGACTTTAATCCAAAATGAAATTAATTATGCTAAAATACAAGTGACATCTCTTGGGAGAGCAGAAAAGAATGTAAGGGTGAACGGGAATGAAGCAAAGAGTCGGCAGGAAAATGAATTTGCTTTGGAGTATTTTTTGCGTATTTTTCAAAATTGGACCCTCCACCTTTGGAGGCGGTTATGCCATGATTGCAACCATCGAAGAAGAAATTGTACGAAAAAAGGGCTGGATGAATGAAGAGGAAATGGGTGACATGATATCCGTGTCCGGTTCCGCTCCTGGAGGGGTTGCCGTCAATAGCGCAACGTTTATCGGCTATCGTCTTGGCGGAGTGGCGGGAGCCGTGGCTGCCGTCACTGCAATAACCCTGCCTACCTTCCTGATCGTGTTCCTCCTCAGCGGGCTCAGGCTTTTATTCAAAGACAACGTCAAGGTAGAAGCTGCTTTGAAGGGCATTCATGCCGCGGTAGCAGCCTTGATTATTGTTGCGGCCGGTAAGATGTGGAAAGCTTCTGTTCTGGACGCGGCGACGTTTGTGCTTGTAGCTGTATCGCTGGCCTTGCTGTTGTTCACGCAGATTCATCCGTTTTACCTGATTGTGGGCGGGCTGACAGCCGGGGTCCTGGTGGTTCTGTACAAAAAGAAACAGGGGATGAGCGTAGTTACGGAAAAGGTGAGAACGGAGGAACGCCGTGACCTGCAGTTTCCTGAATACTACATCTGAAGGGTGATTATCTTATGCTGTGGGAGCTGTTGCTGGTTTTTATAAAAGTGGGGTTAGTTTCTTTTGGGGGCGGTTATGCGGTTATTACGCTGATTCAGCGGGAGGTTTCCGAAAAAGGATGGATGGGCAGCGGCGCTTTTCAGGAAATTGTTTCTTTGGCAGGGATGGCTCCGGGCTCCATCGCGACGAATACCGCGACCCTGATCGGATACTCCAAAGCCGGGCTAGGGGGAGCGATAGCGGCAACGGTCGGCATTATTCTGCCATCGCTTATTATCGTCATTTGTATCGCTGTCTTCTTTCTGAAGCTGCAGAGCAATGACTGGGTCAGATCTTCATTCTACGGACTGCGTCCGATTGTAACCGGCTTGATTCTCTATGCGGCGGTTCATTTCGCATTTAGCGGACAAAGCGGGTCCTGGTTAAGCTGGACTATGGCGGGCTCGCTGCTGATCTGCGGCGGATGTCTCGTTCTTGTTGCCAAATATAAGGTGCATCCGTTTGCGGTGATCCTCCTGTCGGCGGTAGCAGGCATTGTTATTTTCTGACTAAATATATTATTCCAAAAAAAAGCGTGAGCGAAGGGAGGAACCCTTGCTCACGCTTTCTTATTTCTTCATGCACCGGCCTGCTTCAGGCATGATGTATTCTCGGCATAGGCAGCGGTTCCTTGCCCAGCTCCGCCCAAATATATTTCAGCAGAAGCTC
Source organism: Paenibacillus phytohabitans (assembly GCF_013141775.1). Taxonomy (GTDB): domain Bacteria; phylum Bacillota; class Bacilli; order Paenibacillales; family Paenibacillaceae; genus Paenibacillus_AQ; species Paenibacillus_AQ phytohabitans. The sequence goes on along the minus strand of NZ_WHOB01000059.1, from coordinate 31,254 downwards.
AGACTTCAGCTGCCCGTGTTCCGGCTCGTCCCACAGATTATGAAGTTCGTGCGGGTCCTGCACTAAATCGAAGATTTCGCCGTACTGCTGATTGAAGTAGACCGTAATTTTATATCTTGCATCAATATAAGTCTTCTGGTGAATGGTCGTGGGCTCATGCCGGAATTCACAAATGGCATGGTCACGCGCCTGATTCTTGCGGCCCAGCCATACGTCCTTCTGATCCACACCGGTCATCGACGAAGGAACAGGAAGATTGGCAAAGGATAAGAAGGTAGGCGCCAGGTCAACAAGTGACTGGATTGCATCCGACTGTCTGCCTGCCGGAACATGCCCGGGGTATCTGACGATGAACGGAAGCTTAATTAAATCCTCGTAATGAAATCCTCCTTTGGCCTGCAGACCATGTTGTCCGAAGAAATGCCCGTGATCGGTTGTAAAGACGACGAGTGTGTTCTCGGCGAGTCCCAGTTCATCGAGCTTATCAAGAATGCTGCCAATATACTTATCCATCATGCTGATCATTCCGTAATAGACCGCTACCAGTTTCTTTTTGTCGTAATCCGTCAGGAGCGCTTTATCCCCGTATTCATAATACAGGTGGGAGCGGTACCCGTGAATGCCGAAGCCTGTTTCCATGAACTGCGAGAAGTCGGGGTTGTCTTCCTGTGTCATGCCGAAATGCGGCGGATTCCGGTCATGTTCCCCGGGCGTCAGTGAAGGAATAGTCAGCGTGTCAGGGTTATACATCGAATCCCAGGGCTCCGGCACCAGATATTCAGGATGCGGATCAAAGAAGCTGGCCCAGAGAAAGAACGGATCTCCTGATTGTTGATGCTCTTCCAGGCGGGCCTTGCTCCGCTCTGCAATCCAGGTGTTGTAATGGTATTTCTCCGGAATGGGCCATGTGTAGGTTACAGACGGGTCCATTGTCCCTGTTGGAGGGAGGAAATAATCCCGCCAATTGTGACATCCCTGTTCTTCCAGCCATAAGGCATAATGCTGGCCGACATGAGCTTCGTTCGTATGGTTCCGGGCAAGCTCCACATGGTCGAATCCGTAGAAGGACTCGTGGAAACCGCTCCAGTAATCCAAATCCTGCAACAGCGGGTAAGCCTCCTTCGATTCATATTCCTCCGTGGACTTCAGGGGCTGAAAATGGGCTTTGCCGATCAGCGAGGTCTGATAACCCGCTTCACTGAAGTCTTCCCCTACCGTGTGGCGGTCCTCCAATAGCTTCGTTCCGAGTGTCCATGCCCCATGCTGGCTCGGGTACATTCCCGTGATGATAGAGGAACGGCTTGGCGTACAGGTTGGATTCGGGCAATAAGCCCGGCCGAAAGTTGTCCCTTGCTGTGCCAGCCGGTCCAGATTCGGGGTGGAGATCTCGGGCTGGAAGGCACCGATGGTATTCCAATGCTGTTGATCGCTGGTAATTAGTAAAATGTTAGGTCTACTGGACAATGGTTATCGCCTCCTATTATGATAATATTGAAAAAACAACATTTTTTAAATAGCCTGATGTTAGATCTGAATTGTCATTTTGTTAGATGGAGGGAGTGGGGATATGTCAGGAGTGTTGCGCAATCTGCAGGAATACGAATATGAATATGCCGAGTTTATCTATTATTCACCCGGCTATTTGGATAGGGAGGGACAGCTATGGCCTGTCCGTGCCGGCCGCAGTCAGGCTAAGCCGAACTACAGGGTGGGTCCCAAAAGGATCGAGTGCTATAGCCTTCATTTCGTGTATGAAGGAAAGGTTGGCCTTAACTATGGAGATGAGCACATTGAACTGCAAAAGGGCGACATGTTCTGTCTGTTTCCGGATCAGACGTATCATTATTACATTATTCCCGCGGAATCACCGCTGCAGATGAGCTGGCTTGCGCTGGATGGAAGCAGGGTGTTGCCGCTGCTGAGGCTGACCGGGATGGTGCCTGAGAAGCCGTTTGCTCTTGGCAAGGTGACATCCCGTATAAAGGATATGCTGGAACGTATATTCGGGGCAATGACAAGGTACGGGCGGTGGGACCCGGCTGTGTCCTTGGAGCTTCAGGGACAGACCTGCGAGTTGCTGGCCGGCCTGATGCCTGGAGCATTCCCCGCTGATACACCATCACCTTCAGGCTGGGTAGGGGAGTGTATGGAATTTATGAACCTCCATGCTACTGAAGGGATATCCGTTCAGCAGGTTGCATCGTATGCGGGTGTACACCGATCCTACTTCACCAGTGCTTTTACAAGCCAGACCGGCGTATCTCCGCAAAAGTACATCCAGAACATCCGTATGGGTAAGGCTAAACGGCTGCTTGCCGAAACCGATGCTTCAATCACGGAAATCGCTTTGTCACTCGGCTATCCCAACCTGTATACGTTTACCCGGGCTTTCAAGTCCTATTACAAGACTTCACCGCTGCATACCCGTTCGGCTGGAGGCGGATAACGGCACGGTTTTGTTTTCTCATAATATGATAGCGCTTACCGAAAGTCATTTCCCTCATGTGAAGGAGAGACCGAGATGAGATTTGCAGCTCTGCGCAATAAAATATCACCGAAGCTGGGGATTCAGGGGAAAATATTCATCGCGTTCGGACTGCTCAGTCTATTCTCTATTGTAACGATCACCTCTATTATCTATCTGAATATGCGTGAGACGATTAAGCATAACGCCATTACTTCGGTTGCGGACAGTATCCGTCAAGCCGACGAATCCCTGAATCTTATGTTTGAGGAGATCGATCGTCTGAACACGGTTGCCGTTACGAATAAAAATACGGTAATTGATATATTGCTGAGCCCCAGCGAGGAAATCAGCTACGAGTGGTTTCTGGAGCAAAAGCGGATTAATGAATTTCTGTCAGGTCTGATCGGTTATAAGCCTTATATAACACGCATCGCTGTAATAGGCCTGAACGGTAAGGTTTTCTTCACCGGGGGACCTTGGATTGACCGTAATTTCCTGCAGACGCAGGCGATGGACTACATGTTAAACAACGGGGAACGCCACGCTTATTTCAAACAAGAGGGCAGCCCGGATGTGATTTCCGTCGGCCGTGTCATCCGGTATAACAGGGAATCCATTGGTGTGGTGATGGTGGATTTGAACTATGATTTCATCCGCAACACGTATGGCGTCAAGCCGACAGCGGACAGTGTCCTGTATGTACTGGATGAACAGATGGAGCTGGTATACCAGTCTGATTCTGCCCCTGCATCACTCTCGCCGCAAATGACAAGAACGATATATACCGCTCCGCAGCTTGATGGAACAGCTGTTCAAGAGGCGGCAGAGCAGAAGATTGACGGTAAGTCCTATATTGTCGTCAGCCGCCGCTCCGGGCACACCGGCTGGATTACCCGGGCGCTTATTCCTCTGGATTCTCTCGTGAGTGAATCGGTGAAGGTCCGGAATCTGATGGTTGAAGTATCAGTTATCGTCTTTGTCGCAGTTTTGCTGGGAGCCATGCAGATGTCCTCCCGGACTACACTGCAAATCCGGCGGCTCAAAACGATGATGATGCGGGTGAAGGACGGTAATTTATCCTTTCCGCGTATGGAGATTAACTCGAAAGACGAAATCGGTGAACTCTACACTGTGTTCATCAGCATGATTGATGATCTGAAGCGGCTGATGCAGGATATCCGGATCAGCGAGCAGGCGAAACGTGAAGCTGAGCTAACGGCACTGCAGGCGCAGATCCGTCCTCATTTTTTGTACAACACGCTCAATACCATCAAGTATTTGGCTAATCTGAACGGTGTGCCGAATATTGAAGAGGTCTCTGGATCTTTAATCGAGCTTATGCGCGGGGTGCTGGGGAATTCAAGTGAATTTCTTACCGTCAGGGAAGAGCTGGATTATGTGAACTGCTATATGTCGATTGTGAAATACAAGTATATGGAGCCGATAACGGTTCAGGTTCAAGTGGAAGATGATGAGTTGCTGGAATGCCGGGTGCTTAAGCTGATGCTCCAGCCTATTGTGGAGAATGCCATCCTGCACGGGGTTGTCCCGTCGGCCAGAGGCGGACTTATTCTGATCAGAGTATACGGGGAGGGCGGGGATCTGTTCATAGAAATCATGGATAACGGGCCGGGGATGTCGCGGGAGAAAATGCGGCTGCTTCTGGAATCCGGCAGGGAGGGAAGCGCGTCGCGCTTCAGCGGAATCGGCGTGCGGAATGTGCATGAACGAATCTGCAGAATGTACGGGGAGCCGTACGGTATCACGCTGTTCAGTGAAGAAGGATTGTATACCAAGGTGGTCATTCGTTTGCCGGAGATTCGTACGGATGAACGATCCGCAGAGGAGGCAGGTTGAATGTTGATTCAAGTACTGCTGGTGGATGATGAACCGCTGGTACATCATCATCTGTCAACGATGACGGATTGGCGGAATCATGGTTTTGAGATTTGCGGAGAAGCCTATAGCGGGCCGATGGCGCTCCAGGCTCTTGAAGAATTGCAGGCGCATATCGCAATTATAGATGTAAGCATGCCCGGTATGGACGGAGTGGAGCTGCAGCGGACTATCCGGGAGCGGTATCCGGCTGTAAAGACAATTATGCTCAGCAGCTATGATGATTATGATTATGTACGGGAATGCCTGAGGAACGGGGCTGCCGACTATTTGCTGAAGCACCGCCTGAATGACCAATCCCTGATCGCCATTCTGAAGAAGGCTGCCCGGGAGCTGGAGGAGGAGACCGAAACATCGGGTCTGCGGCTGGAGGACGGGAGCCTGGATGCGGGCAGCAGAACTGAAAGTTTACGTGAGCAGACGCTCCGGCTGCTGGCCGGCCAGCCGGAGGCTGCCGCCATACTTGACAAGAGCATGCGGCTGAGCGGACTTTCGCCTGGTGTGGTCTGTTATATGGCCGCCGCTGTCCAAATCGTCCCCTTCCTGCTGTTGACCCAGACACGCAGTGATGTGCAGATTAACGGTCTGGTCCGGCAGGCAGTAGAACTAATGCAGCAGAGTCTCGGCGATCTGCCCGAGCGGATGGCCGTTTATGTGGAAAATGGCCGTTTGGCCATCCTGTTCGCCTTCAGAGAACGGAGCGAGCAGGCTGCCGCCAGCGAAGCTGGCCGGCTGATGAGCAATGTCAGCCATTCGCTTGAGCTATTCCTGAATTTGAAATGCACTTATGCCATAGGCCATATGTGCAGCAGCCTGTCCAAGCTCGAAGACAGTTACCGTTCGGCCGAACGTGTCCTCGATAACGCTGCTACACGGCAGGAGCCGGATAGCAGTCTTAACGATCCCCGCCTCCTGATGACGATCGGGAATCAGAAGCAGCTGCTTCTAGCCATTGAGCGGCTGGATATGGAAGAGGTAGAGCGGTCAATTACCGGTGCGTTCGCCTCTGTCCAGAAGCATCCGCTTCATTCGCAAAGTGTGCAGATGATTGTCAGCGAGCTGCTGGCCATAGGGGAAAAGACCTTAACAAGAGATGAAGCTGGAGATGGCGGACTGCCGTCCCGGGAAGAACTCGGCAATATCAATAGCGTAGCAGGGCTGGAACGGTGGCTGATAATTTATTACGAAGGTCTGCTGGACCGGCTCCGCCGGAGACAGGCGCAAGGCTCCTATTCGAGGCATGTGTCCCAGGCGGTTCAGCTTATTCTGGAACGTTATCAGAGTTACATTACGCTGGAGCTGACCGCTGACCTGATCGGGCTTAACCCGTCTTATTTAAGCCGGATTTTCAAAGAAGAGACGCGGACGACCTTCTCCGAATATTTGAACCGTGTCCGTATTGATGCAAGCTGCAGACTGCTCGAAAGCGGAAAATACACGGTTAAGCAAATTAGTATTCAGGTCGGGTTCACTACGTACAATTATTTTTTCAAAGTATTCAAGGAGCTGACCGGCACGACGCCGCATGCCTTTGTGAGCCGTCCGCCTGCTGCGAAATGAAACAGTAAGATAAGTGTAGTAAAAAGTCATATATGTGGAATTCCCCTCTTTGCGGGCCCGGCTATAATAAAGTCACATCAAGGGAAGCGCTTACAACGATGAGTTGAGCGAGATCTAAAAGGAGGTTATACAGACATGCGTAAACAACGAACTAAAACGGCGCTAAGCCTGATGGTCATTGCCGCACTGGCAATGGCGGGGTGCAATTCAGGAGCAGGCAACGGCAATGAGGCTGCACCTAAGGCGACCGCAGACCAATCGGTGAGCAAGGACGGGTTTCCGATCGTGCAGGAACCGGTGAAGCTGAGTATGTTCACCCGGATCGCTCCCGTCAACGGACCCTTCAAGGATATGCCGGTCTTTCAGGATTACGAGAAGCTGAGCAATGTGCAGGTGGAGTTCACTGAAGCACCAACCGATGGCTTTCAGGAGAAAAAGAATCTCCTATTCGCCTCCAATGAGCTTCCAGATGTGATGTACCGCTCCGGAATCACCCAACTGGAGGCCATCCGTTACGGCTCGGGCGGCCAGCTCATTCCGCTGGAGGATCTGATCCGCGACTATGCCCCGAATTTCAACAAGCTGATGGATGAGTATCCGGAGATCCGTGCGGGCATCACGACTCCGGAAGGCCATATTTACGCGATTCCGGGCATCGTTACCCTGAGTGCGGCACGGACAGACAAGAAGTGGATTAACCAGGCCTGGCTGGAGAAGCTCAACCTGAAGGTGCCGGAGACGACGGATGAGCTGTACGATGTGCTGGTCGCCTTCCGCGATCAGGACCCGAACGGCAACGGCCAAAAGGATGAGCTGCCGCTGACCGCGCGCGTCGGCCTCAGCGTCGTGACGATGATGAGCGGATCGTTCGGACTGGATCAGCAGTTCGGTTACAACATCAATCTTGAGAATGATAAGGTTGAAATCTGGATGGGCAGCGAACAGAACAAGGAAATGCTCATGTACTTGAGCAAGCTGTATGCAGATAAGCTGCTGGACCAGGAAGTATTCTCCCATACGGAGGCCCAGTTCCTGGCCAAGCAGGGCTCAGGCAAAACGGGCATGTTCTTCGACCAGACGAATAACAATTTCCTGCCGATCTCGGATCAATATATCGGCATTGCGCCGCCGGCAGGTCCGCACGGAGACCGGATGCAGAGCCAGACGGCTCCGATCCCGCGTGACTTTGGGGCGTATGCCATTACTTCAGTCAATAAATATCCGGAAATCTCCATGCGCTGGGTCGACTATTTCTATAGCGACGAAGGCTCGACGCTGCTGCGGTTCGGGCGGGAAGGCGAACATTATGAGCTGAAGGACGGGATTCCCTATTACAAGGAAGAGTATTCTACTTCCGAGACCCAGCCGAAAATCACACCGTACGCCGGCGGAGGGGCACCGCATCTGATCAGTGAGCATGTAGCTTCTTATATCAATCCGCCTCAAGTGCAGGAAGCGCAAAAGGCGCTGGATCCGTACATGCCCGCAATCCGCTATGCCGCTCCAATGTTTGACGAAGCAACGGCCCAGAAGGTGAACATGCTGCGCAATGACATCGACAAATATTATGAAGAACAAAGCACCAAATTCATCGCGGGTGCGCTCAGCTTCGACAAATGGGATGAATTCCAGGCAACCCTGCAAAAGATGAATGTCGAAGAGCTTCAGCAAATTTATCAGGAAGCCTACGACAAGATGGAGAAATAGGCTGATCCTATTGGATAGGAGCGGATGTTCATGAATAAGGCGGAGATTCATAATACGGCTGCAGCGCCCCGGTTCCGCCGGGAACCGGGGCGCCGCCTGGTCAGGCAAATTGCCAGAAGATACGACTTGTATCTTATGCTGCTGATCCCGGTCACCTGGTATTTAGTGTTCCATTACGGCCCGCTCTACGGGCTGCAGATTGCCTTCAAAAATTTCAATCCGGGCAAAGGGATTCTCGGCAGCAGCTGGGTGGGATTCGAGCATTTTCAGCGGTTTTTTGACTCCTATTATTTCTGGAGGCTTCTCTGGAATACGCTGTCCATCAACCTGTTCTCCCTGCTGATTGCTTTTCCGGTTCCGATTATGCTGGCACTGCTGATCAACGAAATCGGCAGCAAGAGATACAGTAAATTACTGCAGAACGTCACTTATATCCCGCACTTTATCTCTGTTGTTGTTATCGTGGGCATTCTGACTGTGCTCCTGTCACCAAGCGGCCCGGTCAACATGCTGATTCAGGCGCTTGGCGGTACGCCGACCCGCTTCATGGAATCGGCCGCATGGTTCAAAACGATCTTCATCAGCTCAAATATTTGGCAGAACATGGGCTGGCAATCCATTATATACATCGCTGCGCTTAGCGGAATTAATCCGCAGCTGTACGAAGCGGCCAAGATGGACGGTGCGTCACGTATCCGGCGTATCTGGCATGTCTCTCTGCCCGGAATCATTCCGGTGATCGTTATTTTACTGATTCTGGATATTGGGCAGTTCATGAACATCGGGTTCGAGAAAATATTGCTGATGCAGAATAATTTGAATCTTGAATCAAGCGACGTGATTTCCACTTTTGTATACACTACCGGAATTCTAAAGGGCGAATACAGCTATACTGCCGCAATAGGGCTTTTCAACTCCCTGATTAACCTGACGCTGCTCCTGCTGGTGAACCGGTTTGCGCGCAAAACGTCGGATACGAGCCTGTGGTAATGGAGGAGGAGACGGGCAATGCCTAAGGATGTAATTATAAAAGCCCCACCCGATGATAAGCGGTTCGACGTTATCGTATACCTGCTCGCAGCGGTAATCATTATTTTAGTGCTCTATCCATTACTATTTGTGGTCAGCGCTTCGTTCAGTGATCCCGCCAGGGTCCTGAACGGGGAAGTATGGCTGCTGCCCAAGGGCGTGACACTGGAAGCCTACAGCAATATTTTGCACAACGATAAAATTTGGACCGGATACCGCAATACGTTGATCTACACAGTTGTTGGAACAAGTGTCAATATTATGATGACTCTGCTTGCCGCATACCCGTTGTCCAGACCGGATCTTCCCGGACGCAAGCTGCTGATGCTGATTGTGACCCTGACCATGTTCTTCAGCGGAGGATTGATCCCCAGTTATCTGCTGGTCAAAAACCTCGGGATGGTCGATACAATGTGGGCGCTCATTATTCCCGGAGCCATTTCTACGTACAATCTCATTGTTATGAGAACTTACTTTGAATCCAGTATCCCGTGGGAGCTGCAGGAGGCGGCTCACATCGACGGCTGCTCCAACTGGAGGCTGCTGATCACTATCATTCTGCCGTTGTCGAAGCCGATTATTGCCGTAATGGTTCTGTTCTATGCCGTTGGACACTGGAATTCATTCTTCAATGCGCTGATTTATATCCGCAGCGAGGACCGGTACCCGCTGCAGCTGGTGCTGCGCGAAATACTGATGATCAGCCAGGCTGCCTCTGTAGACGGGGGGAATGTCGGGCTGGAGGATAAAATCCTGCTCTCCGAGAGCATTAAATACGCGGTCATTATCGTGTCCAGCCTGCCGGTGCTGCTGATGTATCCTTTTGTTCAGAAGCACTTCGTTAAAGGGGTAATGATTGGTTCAATTAAAGGTTAATCGGAAACGGAGGGTTGAAATTGTCTAACCAAGCAACGATAAGGATCGACTGCAGCCAACCAAGCGAGCATACGGTCAACCCGTACCTGTTCGGACATTTCGTGGAGGATATCCGCGATCATATGGAAGCCATGCTGGCGTATCCGCTGAAGGATATGGATTTCGAAAGTGAGCCGGGGAGTACGGCAGGGGTGCCGGGAAGCTGGTATGCCTATACGAATGGACGGAATACCGGATATGCACTCGAAGCGCCCGCCCCGAAGCATTCGGGACGCGCCCAGCGCATCCGGCTGCTGAGTGATGATGAGGCCTATGCCGGCATCGCCCAGAGGACCGCGCTCCAAGAAGGAAGGTATACGGTTAAGCTGGTGCTGAGAGCTTCCGTTGAGCTGGATTACATTATTATAGAAGCAATAGACCGGATTACCCAGGCCCGGCTGGGGCTTGAGCGTGTCGGACTGGCGGGCCATAATTGGCAGCTGTATGAAGCCCGGCTTCCCGTCAGCCGGGACAGTGCAGATGCAGAGTTTCGTGTCTATGTGCCGGCCGAACACCCCAGATGGAGGGATCATGTATCTACCGGCATGTTATGGATTGATCATGTCTCTCTGCTCCCGGAAGACCACATCGGCACCGTAAAACGTGAGGTGGTCGAAATGACGAAAGACCTGAACGCCGGGATGATGCGGCTGGCGGGCAACTATATCAGCGCCTATCATTTCGAGCACGGCGTCGGTCCGGTGCTGGAGCGTCCGGTCATGTTCAATGAGGCATGGGGAGGATGGACCAGCAAATACTTCGGCACGGATGAATTCATCCGGTTCTGCCGGGAGCTCGGTGTGGAACCGCTCATCTGTGTGAATGACGGCTCCGGCTCGCCGGAGGAGGCAGCGAGGTGGGTGGAATACTGCAATGGCGGGATCGAAACTCCCATGGGAGCGAAGCGGGCCGCGAACGGGTATGCGGAGCCCTATAATGTGAAGTATTGGGAGATCGGCAACGAGGTGTGGGGACCATGGCAGGTCGGAACAACCACGGCGGAGCCGTTCGCCAAGCGGACTGTGTCCTTCATTCAAGCCATGAAACAGGCAGATCCTTCCCTTGTTATTCTGGCCTGCGGACATACGGATCAGGAATGGAACCGGGCCGTACTGGATATCGCAGGTGAGCAGATCGATTATTTGACCCTGCATCTCTATCATGGCTACTACCGTTTTGCAATGGACCAGGATACTCCGGAAGAAGAACGCTATAAAGCCATAGCTTCATTCCCGGAATGGACCCGCTACAATATAGAACAGACGGCGGGACAGATCCGGTCCAATCCGAAGCATGGTCATGTGAAGCTGGCAATTACCGAATACAATACGATGTACTATCCCAACACGGTACGCAAAGGGCTGCCGGACGAGCATACGCTGGGCGCTGCGGTAGCCAATGCTGCCAATTTGAACGAGATGCTCCGTGCCAGTGAGATGGTACATATCGGCAGCTTCTCCGATCTGGTGAACGGATGGCTCGGCGGCTGTATCCGGGTGGGGGATTATTATGCCGATCAATACTGCGGCAAGCTGCCGGGCTGGAGCGGGCACCCGTTAACCGTCTATGGCACGCCAACTTATGAAGTCATGAAGCTCTATGCGGGCCGTGATATTTCCCGCCTGCTGCCCGTGGATACGGAGTGCGGCACTTTCTCCGTAAGCTCCGGCAAACCGGCGCCAATCAATCTGGACGCCCTGCCGGATCTGGATATCGCAGCCTTCACGAACGGGTCCGGCGATACCGTCACCGTGTTTGCCGTTAACCGGAGCCTGCAGGAAGTGAAGGCTTCCTTCACACTGCACGGATTCGAGGCTGACGATACTGTAGTTGTATATGAAATAACGGGAGAATCTGAACAGGAGATTAATTCTGTCTTTGCGCCAGACCGCATCTCCTGCAAGGCAAGCAAGGTTCCCGCTGAAGAATGGGGGAAGGGCTGGCTGCTGCGTCCGGCATCAGTCTATGCACTGGAGTTCAGAACCGGGTCCGCCAGACAGGACGGGGGAGTACAATGACAACCAAGGCTTATATCAAGGATTATCCCAGACCGCAGTTCGTCCGCAGGGAGTGGCAGACACTTAACGGGGAATGGGGCTTCCGGTTCGATGACCAGAATACCGGAGAAAGCGGGAAATGGCAGGAACAGCTGAACGCAACCCATACCATTACCGTTCCCTATACTTACGAGACGCAGGCAAGCGGAGTCGGTCTTCAGGAATTTCATCCCCGGGTATGGTACAACAAATCCGTGTCCATTCCGGAGGCTGCTGCCGGGAGACGGGTGATCCTTCACTTTCAGGCGGTGGATTATTACGCCAAAGTATGGGTGAACGGCATACTGGCAGGCAGTCATCAGGGAGGATATGCTGCTTTTTCCTTCGACATTACCCCCTACATTGTGTCCGGGAAGGATAATAACATTACGTTAAAGGCAGAAGACAGTAATGACTGTACCCAGCCCCGCGGGAAGCAGCGCTGGACGAAGGATAATTTTGAATGCTTTTATGTGCAGAGCACCGGAATCTGGCAGACCGTCTGGCTGGAATATGTGGAAGAACAGAGGCTGGATTCTGTGAAAATCACTCCGGATATCGACCGCTCCAGCGTCTCGTTCGATGTTCAGGTACACGGACTGGAGACGGCAGCAGGAAAGATCCTGCTGGAGGCCGCAGTTACTTTAAAGGGAGTCCCGGTTAAGACCACAAGCCAGATTATAGACCGGCCCCGCCAGACGATGGAAATCGATCTGCTGCATGAGGCAAGCGGTCCCTGGAAGCGGAGCTACTGGTCACCGGCACAGCCCAATCTGTATGATGTCGAGTTTATACTCTATGTGGACGGCAAAGTCGCGGACCGCGTGCATTCCTATTTCGGGATGCGGAAGGTATCGATCGGGAACGGCAAGGTGCTGCTTAATAATGCGCCAATCTATCAAAGGCTTATTCTGGATCAAGGCTACTGGACAGAGAGCCACCTGACACCGCCGAGCGAGGAAGCGATAGTTGCAGATATTGATTATATTCTGGCGATGGGCTACAACAGCGTACGCAAGCATATGAAAATTGAAGATGCCCGCTTCCTGTACTGGTGCGATGTAAAGGGCCTGCTGGTATGGTCGGAAATGGCGGCAACATTCGAATTTCATGACCGCGCCGTTGAGAGATTTACGAATGAATGGCTGGAGATCGTCCGGCAGCAGTATAATCACCCCAGCATTATTACCTGGGTGCCGTTCAATGAGTCGTGGGGCGTCCCGAACATTCTGCACGACCAGAGGCAGCAGAAATTCACAGAAGGTATTTATCACTTAACCAAAGCGATTGACCCCTACCGACCGGTGATTACGAATGACGGCTGGGAGCATACTGTGTCGGATATTCTGACCCTGCATGACTACGTTGAAATGGGTGACGGCCTCTTAAGCAGGTATGCGGACAATAAAGCAGCTATTGTCAATAAAGACATCACCTGCAATCAATGGAAATATGCATTCGCGGAGGGGTATGCGTACAGAGGCCAGCCCATCATTATATCGGAATTCGGCGGGATCGCCTTCCAGTCCGATAAAGGCTGGGGATACGGGCATCAGGTGGCATCGGAGGAAGAATTCCTGAACCGCTTCGCAAGCCTGACTCAGGCGATCAAGAGTGTAGATTATATCTGCGGGTACTGCTATACCCAGCTCACCGATGTGCAGCAGGAAATCAACGGTCTGCTGACAGAGGCACGCGAGCCGAAAATTCCGCTGGATAAGATTAAAGAGATCAATCTGAAGTAATCGAATGGACAAGGACTGACCCGGAGCCAGGGAATGGCCGGGCCGGTCCTTTTTGCTGTCCGGCAGAAGACATATAGGCGTTTGGGAAGAGATATCTGCAAACGGACCGCCTCCAGGGAAGCCAAAGGTCAGGTCAGATAATGACAACAGCAGAGTCTGTAATGAATAACCGGGCGCCGCAAAGCCTGTAGCAGCAAGGCTTCACACAGTGGTACTAAGATGACTATAGACGGCAATTCACAGGCTCCTCTATATTGGTGGCAGAGCAAGCAGCTGCTGCCTGAACCTGCTGGACCGGAGAAAACGCTCTCTTGCCAGCTGTGAAATGAATACGCTTTCCATTAGATGTATACCGTTCTATTGAACCATTACCATCCTGAGGAGGCATGATTAATGAGATTCCCGATTAGCATCAAATCTGCAATGATCTGGCCGGTCTGTGCCATTCTGTTGATTGCACTGCTGACCGGTGGAGCCAGTGCGAAGGCGGAGACATCGTCTGAAGCCGCCGTTTCCACTCCGTTGACGGCGGAGGAAATGGCCGGTCTTATGGGCAGGGGAACCAATCTGGGCAACACGTTTGAAGGGAACTGGAACAGCCAGAGTTACGAGGATGTGAAGGCGGCCGTGGACGCTTTTATTGCGGCGGGGTATACCAACATCCGGATTCCGGTCAACTGGGGCGGACGGGGTGATAAATATGCTTCGACGGCAGATGAAGCGGGGCATTTCTCCTTCAGCGCTCCGAATGTGGCCACGGTGAAACGTCTGGTGGATTATGTACTGAAGGATGTGAATGTTCAGCGGGCAAGCGTGGGCAAGCCGCCTGTCATTCTGATTGTGAATGCACATCATGAGGAATGGGCAATGAACGCGGTGCAGGGCGAGCCTGCCTTCGAAACGAACATGCAGCGGCTGGAGACCATTTGGACGGGGATCGCGGAACTGTTCAAGGATGAACCGGACACGCTGGTGTTCGAATTGTTCAATGAACCGCATCTGAGCCTGAATACGGGGGCAGCCGCCAAAGCTAGCGTCATTGAGCTGAACAAGCGGGCTTATGCGGCGATCCGCGGCTACACCTTGGGCGGCATGCAGCCGCATGCCAAACGGATTGTGATCTTCGGCGGGTACAACTACAACAGCGGATGGGGGCTGTACGATACGTACCGCAATCCGCAGGACCTGCCGGGCGGGGGGACGGACCGCTATATTATGGGGACTTATCACTCGTATTTTCAGAATCTGGCGGATCATCTGAAGCGTGTGGACGATGTGAAGCGGGAATTCTCCGATGTGCATGACATTCCGGTGTATCTGGGCGAATTCGGGTACGAGCACCGGGGAGTGATTACGGACACGCTGCTGGATTCGTACCGGCAGATCGCGAACAAGGCTATCGCTGGACAGTTTGCTTTCTCCGTATGGGACGACAATGGCTGGTATCAAATTTATAACCGGGCAACCGGGCAATTCAATGCACTTAAGGATCAGGTTCTAGATAAGCACTAAAGAAATAAACAAAAAGCAAAAGAAGCGGAGGGGAAATTTGGAACTGTAGGAGCGGTAGCGACCGCCTTTGTCACCGGATTTCTACCGCTAACAGCGGTTCAAAATTAAGAAATCTGGAGACAACAGCGGCCGGAAGTCCAAATGTTCACCGCAGTGACGATGAAGCTTCAAGTTCAAATCTTAAGTGCACTTATATAAACATAAATAACTGATCCAAGGGTGCCGGAAATGGGGAAGGAACATGGGAAATCCATTAGCGGCTTCGAAGCCGTCAATGTCTGCTGTATTCCGCAGGCAGAAGCTGAAGCGTCTGGCCCGCAACCGCTGGCTGTATATCATGCTGCTGCCGGGACTGCTGTATTTTATCACTTTTAAATATGTACCGATGTATGGGATCCTGCTGGCCTTCAAGAACTATCAGCCCTTCCTGGGGTTTGTCGACAGCGAATGGGTGGGGATGAAGCATTTTGACCGCTTTTTCGGGGACCCGCTGTTCTGGAAGCTGCTGAAGAATACGTTCGTGCTGGCGGCCTACAATATTCTGTTCTTTTTTCCGCTGCCGATTGTGCTGGCACTGATGCTGAATGAATTAAGATCGCAGACGTACAAGAAGACAATTCAGACCCTGGTCTATATCCCCCACTTCATGTCCTGGGTGGTTATCGTCTCCATTGCCTACCTGTTCTTCACAACCGAGGGAGGGCTGGTCAATGAAGCGATTGCCTCTGTAGGGGGCGAGAAAATCCAGTTCCTGCTTAGTCCCGGCTGGTTCCGGACCTTCATCACCGGTGAAGTTATGTGGAAGGAAACGGGCTGGGGAACGATCATCTTCCTGGCGGCGCTGGCTGGTGTAGACACGCAGCTCTACGAAGCTGCCAAAATAGACGGAGCCGGGCGGATGCGCCAGCTATGGCATATTACACTTCCGGCGATCCGCTCGACCATTGTGATTCTGCTGATCCTGCGGCTGGGCAATTTCCTCGATACGGGGTTTGAACAGATTTTCCTGATGCTGAATCCGCTCAACCGGGAGGTTGGCGAAGTCTTCGATACCTATGTGTATACCACGGGGATCTCGCAGGGAGAGTACAGCTACAGTACTGCCGTCGGATTGTTCAAGTCTGTAGTCGGGCTTGTGCTGGTCTTCGGCTCCAACTTCCTGGCCAAACGGTTCGGTGAGGAAGGAATTCTCTAGGATAAACAGCGAAAGGAGGTAGAATTGTGGTAAAAGAAACATCATGGCCGAGCCGCCTGTTTGATCTGTTGAATATCATCGTGCTGGCAGTCATTGCGCTCATTACTATTGTTCCGTTCATTTATGTGGTGGCCGGTTCATTCGCAACGCAGCGGGAGCTGCTGGAGAAAGGTTTTATTCTCTTCCCTACAGAGTTTTCACTGGAGGCGTACAACTATATCTTCTCCACCAATACGCTGATGCGAAGCTTGGGAGTAACCATCTTCATCACAGTCGCAGGTACGTTGATCAACATTACACTGACCTGCCTGATGGCCTATCCGTTATCCCGCAGGGATATGGATTACCGCTCACCGATCCAGCTCATGGTCATCTTCACCATGCTGTTCAGCGGCGGGATGATCCCGACCTTCCTGGTCGTCAAGGAGCTGGGCATGCTGGATACGTACTGGTCGCTGCTGCTGCCGGGTGCCATCAGTGCCTTCAACCTGATTATTGTCCGCAGCTTCTTCCAGCAGCTTCCGCCGGATCTGGAGGAATCGGCCAAAATCGACGGTGCCAGCGATCCCGGCATTCTGGTGCGGATTGTCATACCTTTGTCCCTGCCGGTGCTGGCTACGTTCTCGCTGTTCTATGCCGTAGGCCACTGGAATACTTACTTCAGCTCCATTCTCTATATTAACGATTCAACCAAGTGGCCGATTCAGGTGCTGCTGCGGCAGATTGTCATGCTGTCCCAGGGCGGCAGTCTGGGAGATACGTCTTCGCTGGAGAGTAACTTTGTGCCTCCGGACCAGGCTGTCAAAATGGCGGTCATCGTAGTCTCCACGATTCCGATTCTGATCGTATACCCGTTCCTGCAGAAGCATTTCGCCAAAGGCGCTTTGCTGGGATCGGTTAAGGGCTGAGGTCTGAAGGTTCATGAAGGGCAGGAGTGCGGAGGGGGAGTTTGAAGCCGCCGGTGAGCTGGACAATAACAATACACGTTACCGGTCAGTCGCTGTGATACTGGCAGCACGGAAATTCAGTACACTTGATGCGTTACCGGCTGATTTGAGTCCTCTTAGGAGGCAGTGTAGAGAGAAATGTTGTACGTTGTACAACTTTGATTCACGGATAGCCAGGTGTTTGGGACGATTGTTGTACGAAATACAATAATAATCCGGCAAAGCCGCTTGGAAAAGGTGAAATCCTGTATTTTGTACAACAATTTTGGATTTTGACCGATTTCGTGAGGGGAATGTTGTATTATGTGCAAGATTTCTGGAGAGTTACCGGATCGCTACGGAAGCCTCATCAGTCTGCGGATTCCCACCGCGAAGAGCGGTACAATTCAGGGAATCTGCAGACGGGCAGCGGCCGGAGGGCCAAACATTCCTTGCAGCTATGGCCCTGCACTTGAAATTGCTATCACAACACCCAAATAAGGAGAACATGAGAAAATAATAAAAGGCAGGAGTGCGGAGGGGAAGTTTGGAACTGTAGGAGCGGTAGCGTCCGCCTTTAGGTTTGGATTTCAACCGCTATATAGATTGAACTTGAAAACATACAGACAGGGAAAAGTGGCGGAGGAGAATTTTGGAACTGTAGGAGCATCAGCGTCCGCCTTTGTCTGCGGATTCCCACCGCGAACAGCGGCCGGAGGACCAAACATTCCCTGCAGCTCCGGCCCTGCACTTGAAATTGCTATCACACACCCAAATAAGGAGAACATGAGAAAATAATAAAAAGGCAGGAGTGCGGAGGGGAAGTTTGGAACTGTAGGAGCGGTAGCGTCCGCCTTTAGGTTTGGATTTCAACCGCAGCCAGCGGTATAAAATCAGGAAATCCAAACCTAACAGCGGCCGGAAGTCCAAACATTCCCTGCAGCCGCGACCAGTCCTTTTACAAAATTCTAAGTTCGACGCATTACACCACCACACCTCATATTAAGGAAGGAACATCAATCATGCAAACAACCAAAGGGGCAAAAGGCTTTAAAAGACTGGCGCTGACGACATTCTCGGCAGCTCTGGTGCTGGGTGCATTAGCCGGCTGCGGCAGTAACAGCAAGAATGAAGAGAATGCCGTTCAAGGCGCAGACGGAACCGCATCACCTGCCGGACCCTACAAAATGTCCATGATGCTGACCAGCTACAATCCGGAGCCGATGGACCCGGAAGGTGAGATTTACAAGCAGCTGGAGGAGCGCACGAATACCGATCTCAAAATCACCTGGGTCCCTTCGACCACCTATTCGGATAAACTCAGCGCCACCATCGCTTCGGGCGAGCTGCCCAGCACCGTGCTTGTGCTCGACCAGAAGCTGCCCTACATTGTCAATTCGGTACGCTCCGGCATGTTCTGGGAGCTGGGTCCTTTCCTGAAGGATTATCCCAACTTAAGCCGGATGAACGAAGTAGCCTTGAATGCTATTTCCATTGACGGAAAAGTGTACGGGATCTACCGCGAACGGGATCTGGCGCGTGACGGCCTGATGCTGCGCAAGGACTGGCTGGAGAATCTCGGGCTGCAGGAGCCGAAGACGGTCGATGATTTCTATAAAGTGCTGCAGGCATTCGTGAAGGAGGATCCGGATCAGAACGGCAAAGCCGATACGATCGGCCTGGCTGAGCAGCAGGTGGCAGCGGGCTGGCGGGCTATGCTGACCTGGATGGGCGGTCCGGCGGACTGGGAGATCAAGGACGGGAAGGCGAGTCCGGCTCATCTGTCCCCTGCCTTTTTGGAAACGATGGAGTTCTACAAGAAGCTGTATGATGAGAAGCTCATCAACCTGGATTTCGCTGTGGTGAAAGACGGCAAGCAGATGATTAACGCAGGCAAAGCAGGCTCGTGGATTGCGAATCTGAATGATGCCAACGGCATTGAAGAGAGTGTGAAGAAGGTTACGCCAGCCGGTTCGATTACGATGGTCAACGCGCTGGAAGGTCCGGAAGGACTCCGCAGTCCCGGCGGTTCAGGCTCATACGGCATCTTCATGATTCCCAAGACTTCGGTGAAGACAGAGGAAGATCTCAAGGCGGTCCTGAACTTTTTTGACAAAGTGTCGGATGAGGATATGCAGAATATGCTGGTCAACGGGCTGGAAGGACGCCAGTTCACGCTGGATAACGGGAATTACGTCAAGACCACAGACTCCAAGCTGCTGGCTGAATACGGCATGGGCGACTCCTCCCAGCTGGCTGTCCTAAGGGATAAAGTGGTGACCTATGGTAATCCGCTGGTGCATCTGCGTGATGAGATGTGGAAAAAGAATGCGGAAATCGCCGTGGTCAACCCGGTTCAGCCTTTCATTTCCGATACCTACAGCGAACGGGGCTCGGAGCTTAGCAAAATTATTGATGATGCCCGCGTCCGCTTTATCATGGGGGATCTGGACGAGAACGGGTGGAATCAGGCTGTTGCGAAATGGGAGCAGGACGGCGGCGCGAAGGTGATTGAAGAATATACTGCGGCGTACAACAAAGCGAATGCGCAATAAGCGTGCCTGAGAAACCCCATATGCTAGAATAAAAGCAACATACGATTGCGGGGGTAGGGATTCATGCGAATACGGATATCCAGTTATTTATTGAAATTAATCATTCTTACCTTGGTAATCGGTGCTTTTCCGGTGCTGATCTTAGGGTGGTATTCCTATCACTACTCCTCGCAGTCGGTGCTTCAGCAGGTTGAAGAACGCAACTCCCAGGTACTCCGGCAGAGCCAGCTGCGGGTGGAGCAGACGCTTAAAATGATTGATTTCTCCACCACGCAGCTTCTGGGTCTGCCGACAGTGACCAATGCAATTGCGACTAAGCTCGGCATACAAGATATGGAAATGATCCATGAGCTGTATAAAAATCTCTCCTCGATCCAGACGTTCGAGCTAGGGATTAAGGATGTCTATTTGTTCAGTCTGGAACAGGACTGGCTGATTACCAATTCCGGCATGGATGCTTACAGCCAGCCGGGTCTGAAGGAGAAGCTGCGGCCGTTCGCCGGAATGCCTAACGGATCGGTGTGGATCAGCGGCAATTCAGCCAGCATCCAGGGGGCCGACGGCATGGTTGAACTGAACCACGCCGTCATTAATATCAAGAAATGGCCGATTAATTCGAGCAGACCCCGGGGCATGATCGCGGTGGTGCTGTCCTCCCAGCAGCTGAACGATCTGATCGCCAATGAGCCGGGCATGGGCAGCGTATTCATACTGGATGAGGATGGCCGGGCGATTAGCCATTCCAACCCTTCCCTGCTGGATAAGGATCTGTCAGCCGAAGCTTATATCGCTGCAATCCGGGACAAGGAAGATACCGCCGGTGTGTTCAATGGCATAGCGGATGGGAGCAAAGCCTCCATCTCTTACCGGAAGTCAGCTTATAACGGCTGGACGTATGTATCGGTCGTTCCAACCCAGGCGGTTACCCGTCAGGCTACTGCCATTGGCAGGACCTCGATCCTGATTAGCCTCTGTGTGCTTGCAGCGACGGTGCTTACGGCTCTGGTCGGGTCACGCCGGATGTACAGTCCCGTGCGGCATATCTACTCGTCCTTGCTGCCTGACAAGGAGCAGAGGCCCCGAAAGGATGAGTTCATCGCCATCTCCGACCGGATACAGGGCATTCTCTCGGATCAGACCAAGCTGCAGTTTGAGCTTGCAGGACAGCAGCAGCAGCTGGCGGAGTTTCTGGTCCGCAAAATGATGCTGGGTGAAGCGCGATCCCAGGGTATTCAGGAGCGGCTCATGGACTATGGTTACGGGCACACCAGCCAGTGGACAGTCATGCGGGTGCTGCTTGTGCAGATAGACCGGCTGGACAGCTGCCGGTTTACGGAGCAGGACCGCGATCTGCTGCTGTTTGCCATCAGCAATATCGCGCTGGAGGTGGTCCCGGAAGGGGACCGCCTTCCGCCGATTGTCATCCGGGAGTCCGTGGTGATTCTGACCGGCACGAGTACGCAGTCCGAAGAAGCCTTCAAGGAATCCGTGTATGCCAGGGCTGCTGAAGTACAGGCTTCCGTGAAACGTTACCTGGAGCTGCAGACCAGCATCGGTATCAGCCGCTCCTGTACAGCCTGGCCTGAAGTGGGCCGGGGGTATGAAGAAGGGGAGAATGCACTGAAGTACCGGGCCCGTCTCGGGGAAGAGGTCATTCTGTTCATTGAAGATGTGCAGCCGGCAAGCCGTAAGGAAATTGTCTATCCTAAGAAAATCGCCGATGAGCTGTGCGAAGCGATTAAATCACATGACAGCGGCCGTGCAGAAGAACTCCTGTCCCTGGTGATGAATGCGCTCGCAAGCGAGGAATCCGATCATCAGGAATATCAGATGTCGCTGGTCCGACTGCTGATGGATCTGATCCGCCTGCTGCAGGACGCAGGCATCTCCCACCACCTGCTGAGGGCAGGGGAGGATTCCCTGTTCGAGGAGCTGCTTGCCATGCATAGTCCCGGTGATATAGAAGCCTGGTTCGGAAAGGTCATTGTTTCGCCGGCTATCGGGCTGCTGAAAGAGCGGCAGGAGACGCAGTTCAACAGTATCTCAGAAGAGGTGAAGCAGCTGATTGCTGAAGCCTTCGACACAGATCTGACGCTGGAGAAATGCTCAGCCAGGCTGAATTATCATCCGCAGTATATCAGCCGTGTGTTCCGTCAGGAGACAGGGACCAGCTTCACCGATTATCTGGCGCAATACCGGCTTACCGTGGCCAAAAGATGGCTTAAGGATACCGATCTGACGATCACCGAGATCGCAATGAAACTGAAATACAATAATCCGGCAAATTTCATCCGTTATTTCCGTAAGATGGAAGGGATTACTCCGGGACAGTACCGGACCAATCTGGTGGAATAGCAGTTTGTGTTGTGTAGGGAAAAGCAGCAGGAGCTTAAGGAGAACAGGAAAGGTGTGTAATTCATTTGAACACAAACGGTGCTTACGGGTATTTCCGGAACCAGGGGAGAGAGTATGTCATTACCACTCCCCAGACACCGGCAAGATGGTTCAACTATTTGTTTAACGATACTTATTATATGGAGGTATCCCAGACGGGACAGGGGGACAGTATTGCATTTCAGCCCCATAACCGAACGATCAGCAGAGGCTTCCGCTACATTTATCTGAAGGATCAGGAAACGGGGGAAGCCTGGTCGCCGCTCTATCAGCCGCTGAAGACCGAGCCGGAGGCGTATGAGTGTATTCATAGCTTGGGGAGTACCGAAATCCGCTCTGTATCACAGGAGATTGCGTCCTCTATTCATGTTTTTGTACCCCGCGCGGGTCAGCAGGAGATCTGGACAGTAACGCTTACGAATACGGGCGTTAAGCCGAGGAGCCTATCGCTGTTCACCGCGTTCTCGCTGGAGAATGGGGGTGTGATGGGCAGCAAATGCCAGTTCGATCAGGAATCGCAAATCTTGTCCTCCTATTCCTTCCCGTATCACGTTACTTACGGGCAGAAGGCCGGGTGCGACGACCATCCCAACGTGGTGTACGTGTACCCGGATTATCCGGCGGATTCCTATGATTGCAGCCAGCGCACATTCTTCGGGGGCGACGATATTTACGAGCTTCCGGCAGCCGTGCAGAAGGGGCGCTGTTCGGGCCGGCAGGCAGAAGCGGAGAATCCGCTTGGAGCCCTCCAGCAGACCATGACTCTTCAGCCGGGTGAACAGGCAGTGCGTCATTTTGTAGTGGGCTGCACCTCTTCCCTGGAAGAGATCCGCAGCAGCAAGGCGGAGCTGTCAGCCAAGGGGTATGCTGTTCTGCTCCAGGAAACTGAGGACTACTGGGAGGGGATCACCGGCATGTTCCGGGTGGAGACACCGGACTCGGATGTGAATGCATTCATGAATATCTGGCTCAAAAAACAGATCGTCATGCAGACCCGTACGAACCGTATGTCCAGCTATTGCCCGGTCCGTAACCAGCTTCAGGATGCCCTCGGCTATGCACTGGTTGATCCTGCCGGGGCGGCAGAGTATATGATCTCTGTGCTTCAGGGCCAGGAGCGCAGCGGCTTCATCCAGCAGTGGATTATGACCGACGGCTCTCCGCCCAAGAATCTGTGCCTGCTGAAGCATACGGACGGCCCGGTCTGGCTGGTCATCTGTATGACGGCACTGCTGAACCAGTGTGGAGATCCGGAGCTGCTGTTGCGGCAGGTGGGCTTCAAAGGATCTTCTGATAGCGCTACCATCTATCAGCACCTGCTGCTGGCAGTGGATTATATGGCCGGTGAGACCGGAGCGCATGGACTGTGCCTGATGGGAGACGGGGACTGGAATGACCCGATTAACGGACCGGGGCGGCTGGGCCGCGGGGAATCCGCCTGGAATACCATGGCGCTGGTCTATGCCATTCAGGCGTTACTTCCCTTCTGCTGGCAGCTTGGCGATAAGGAGAATGCAGAGCATCTGAATACTATCGCCGGGCGGCTGGCGGATACCGTTAACCGCACCTGCTGGGACGGAGCCTGGTATGTGGCCGGATTCGATGATGATGGTACGCCGTTCGGAACCGCGCAGGATGAAGAGGGCAAGCTGTTCCTGAACACCCAGACCTGGGCGATCATGAGCGGTATTGCCGGTGGAGAGAGGCTGGAGCAATGCCTGGCTGCGATCGACAGCCTGGATACACCGTTCGGCCCCCGGCTGCTGGAGCCGCCGTTCAGCGGCTGGAATCCCAAATGGGGACGGATCAGCCTTAAGCTGGCGGGCACTACCGAGAATGGCTCCGTCTATTGCCATGCGTCCATGTTCAAAGCATTCGCCGACTGCATCGCCGGCCGGGGAAGCGAAGCCTGGCAGACGATCAGCCGGACGCTGCCGACGAACCCGGACAATCCGCCCGGGCAGAACGGGCAGGTGCCGATTTTTGTGCCGAATTATTATTTCGGCCTGGCGGATTCCCCGAACTACGGCAAGTCCAGCCATCATGTCTCTACCGGAACGGTAGGCTGGATGCTCTGGACTACGCTCGAATATGCGCTTGGAATCAGAGCTACGGCTCATGGACTGGTGATCGACCCCTGCATTCCCGCTGAATGGCCGGAGTATATAGTGGAACGGAAATACCGGTCCGCATCATACCGGATTCATGTGCTCAATCCCGCCCGGATCAGCCGGGGAACGGTGAAGGTGACGGTTGATGGAGAGGCCTGGGCGGATGCAACGCTTCCTTATGAAGCAGGAAGAGAGTATCGGGTTACTGTTCGGCTTGAGCAGTGACGCCTGTTCTAGCATGGGCATGAGTCTGAGCATAAGTGAAAGTCAGAGATAATATATAGAAGATCGGAGTGGACAAACCATGCTGTTTCCAAAGGATACATTGACGCGCGAAATCAAGGATCTGTCCGGCATCTGGCGCTTTAAGGCAGATCCCGGCAACCGGGGCCGGGAAGAGAAGTGGCATCATCAGCCGCTTCAGGATACCATTCCTATGCCGGTTCCCGCCAGCTATAACGACATTACTCAGGATGCGGCGCTGCGCGACCATATCGGTGATGTGTGGTATGAGCAGACCTTCATCGTCCCCCGTTCCTGGTCGGGTGACCGGATGATGCTCTGGGTCGGCAGTGCCTGCCATCATGCAGTTGTCTGGGTGAACGGAGTGGAAGTGGCCTCCCACAAAGGAGGCTTCCTGCCTTTTGAAGCGGATATTACAGGGATTGCAGTGCCCGGGCGGGAGAACCGCGTAACGATCGTGGTCAACAATGTGCTTAACTGGCAGACACTGCCGCCGGGACGGATCAAGACCTTCGAGGATGAGAAGCATCCTGAGGGTTACCGGGTGCAGGAATATTTTCATGATTTCTTCAACTATGCGGGACTACACCGGCCGGTGAAGCTGTACCGGACTTCCGGATTGTTCATTCAGGATATAACCGTAACTACAGATGTGCAAGGTGAGTCAGGGCTTATCGGATACACCGTTGATTGCTCTCAGCCGGAAGGAGAGGTAAGAGTCAGGCTGCTGGACGAGGACGGCAAGGAAGCTGCAACAGGGAAGGGAAGCTCAGGCACCTTGCTGGTGGAGAAAGCCAGACTGTGGAAGCCGCTGCAGGCTTATCTGTATACGCTTCACGTAGAGCTCCTTCATCCTGACGGACAACTTGCTGACCATTATCTGCTGCAGGTGGGCATACGCACGGTTAAGGTGGAAGGGACCCGGTTCCTGATCAACGGCGAGCCGTTCTATTTCAAGGGCTTCGGGAAGCATGAGGACAGTGATATCAGGGGCAAGGGACTGGATCATGCGGTTAACGTGAAGGACTTCAATCTGCTCAAGTGGATTAACGCCAATTCCTTCCGCACCTCCCACTATCCGTATGCCGAAGAGCTGCTGGAGCTGGCAGACCGTGAAGGCATCGTGGTGATCGGCGAGGTCCCGGCTGTAGGCTTCACTTTCTTCAATTATAACGACAAGGTGTATACACCGGATCAGGCCAATGAGGAGACGCTGGCACATCATCATGACGTTCTCAGCGATCTGATTGCCCGCGACAAAAATCATCCATCCGTAGTCATGTGGAGTCTTGCTAACGAAGCGGCCACCTTCCAGGACGAGGCGGTGCCATATTTCCGCCAATTGGCCGATACCGCCCGCAGGCTGGACCCGCAGCGTCCGATTACGATTGTGCAATGGCCGCTGCCGGATAAGTGTAAGGTGGCGCAGTTTTTTGACGTCATCTGTGTGAACCGTTACTACTCCTGGTATCAGGACCCGGGCGCCCTGGAGCTGGTGGAGCATCAGGTGG
This sequence comes from Paenibacillus phytohabitans, assembly GCF_013141775.1. Classification (GTDB taxonomy): domain Bacteria; phylum Bacillota; class Bacilli; order Paenibacillales; family Paenibacillaceae; genus Paenibacillus_AQ; species Paenibacillus_AQ phytohabitans. The sequence goes on along the minus strand of NZ_WHOB01000059.1, from coordinate 5,452 downwards.
AATGGGAGCTGACGAACTGGTACCGGAATTTCGGCAAGCCGGTCATCATGACCGAATATGGCGCCGATGCCATCGCCGGATTTCATCAGGACCCTCCGGTGATGTTCACCGAGGAATATCAGGAAGAGCTGCTCACCCGCTACCACAATGTGTTTGACCGGCTGGATTTCGTGATCGGGGAGCATGTCTGGGCTTTTGCCGATTTTGCCACCAAGCAGGGCATCACTAGAATTAACGGCAACAAAAAAGGCGTGTTCACCCGCCAGCGCCAGCCCAAAGCCGCCGCCCGTATGCTGCGCAGCCGCTGGGGGGAGATGGATGAATATCCGGAGAAGCTGTAGAACTTATCTCAGCGGCTCGCCATAGCTGATATGCCAGTGCAGATGCTTCGAATCCTGATAGTTCCCAAGGTTCGTGCTCACTCTGCAAGCCCCATATTCCCCGGTTACCTGGGCGGCCACCTGCTTAATGACTCCAATAAGCTCAAGCAGCAGGTCATTATCGCTGTCTTGAAGAGTCATAAGTGAGGAGATATGCCGCTTAGGGATAGCCACAATATGAACGGGATAAAAGGGCCTGGTGTGGTGGTAGGCTAGCACATTGTCCGTTTCGATTACTTTTTGCACAACTGTTTTACCGCTTAATACTTCATCACAGTAGAAATCTTCAGTCATATGTATCCTCCTTGGCAATGAGTGTCCTCTTGTATTTTACTGGAAATCTCTTAGAATTATATGTGTGAAATCATAGCACTTGCTGAGAGCCGGTTCATTACTATTTTGCCAAAAGGAGATTGTTCATGAAGCTGCTGCTGGAGGATTACGAGGTTATACGGCGATGGATGTACCGCAATGCCCGCCCGCTGGACCTGGCGAGATGGAAGTTTCACTTTGAAAAGGGCGGAATACCGCCTGTGCTGGAAGCATTATCAGCCTATCAGAATGAAGACGGGGGCTTCGGACATGCCCTGGAAGCGGATGCCTGGAATCCGGATTCCACACCGGTCATGGCGGCAACGGCTGTGGAGAGACTGCTGGAATTGGAATTTGAAAATGGTGGCCATCCGGTGGTGCAGGGCATTCTGAAGTATCTGGACAGCGGCGCGGACATGGAAGACCGGACCTGGAGGAATGTGGTAGCCTCTAACAATGATTACCCGCATGCTCCTTGGTGGCACACGGATTCGAACAGTACCGCACGCAGTATCTATAATCCGACAGCCATATTGGCCGGATTCATCCTGAAGTATGCTGACAGGGACAGTGCACTGTATGGACGGGGGATGGGCATCGCCCGTGAATTGACTGATTTATTCCTGCAAGATCCCGCACTTGAGATGCATCCGCTGAGATGTGTTGCCACGCTGCTGGAATGTATCGCCTGGGCGGAGCTGCAGGAGCAGTTCCCCTATGTTTCCTTGAAGGAAGCGGTCAAGGTGCAGACCATTCAGCTCATCAGCAGCGATGAGGGGCAATGGAACGGGTACAGCTGCAGACCGTCCTTTTTCCTGAAGTCGCCGCAAAGTCCGGGTTATGCAGAGCTTGCCGGGCTGATGCACCAGGAGCTGGATCATCTGCTGGAGACCCGAAATCCCGAAGGGGTCTGGAACCTGACCTGGACCTGGGCCGGTTATGAGCGGGAGTTTGCTATCAGCGAGAACTGGTGGAAGGCACATATTGTTATAGAGAATATGCTGCTGCTGCGGGAGTTTGGACGGATAGCTGAGCATTAGGGACCAAAAGAGCAGCTGATCCTGACGAACTTCCGGGGGCTTTTTTCAGGGCTTTATCTTTGGGTTTGTCCAATAGCGTTTCTCACCGCTCAGAAGATTCTCCCGAGCTCAAGCGGTAAGTAAAGTTGGTCCATTGACTATTGAAGTACAAAGAAATCGCTCCTTTTGAGGGGCGATTTCTTTTTGTGATTTTAAGAGGGAGGCTTTTTCCGCTTAAACAGCGGAGAGGACGGACTGATTGTGAAAAAGCGGAGCGTTCGCCTTTGTGCCCGGATTTTTACCGCTAAGGAGAATAAATAGAATCTGGGCACAACAGCGATTGTAACAACGGTCCGTTCGTGGAGCGTCCACCTACGTGCTCACGTTGATCCTACTTAAAAACAGAGGGCTGTCCCGAGCATCCGTTTTTATGGATTTTGGGACAGCCTCTTTGGTATGTGCAGCATTCCCAATGAATCAGGAGCTGCTGCCGGCCGTGCGGAACTCCTGCTGATAAATGGTCTGGACGTTCTTCAGAATAGTGCTGCTGTGCTCTGTGAATTTAAGCGGGGTCACCTGATTCTTGATCAGGAACACACCGGGCTTGCGGCTGTGCTCGCCGAGTGCAGCCTGATATAACAAGCCTGCTCCATGAGTGGGTTCAGGGAAGAACATACGGATAACCGGTCTCAGCCAAAAAGGAATTCCGGATTTCTTGCCCCCGCGGATCGTATTGTTACCTCCGGGATCGGCACTGCGGATCAGGATGCCTTCCGCCGCAAGCGCCGGGGCAATCTCGCTGGTCCACAAGGATAGGGCAAGCTTGGTGTCCGCATAAGGCCCGGTCAGCTTTTGGAACTTGGCAGGATGCTCCAGGGCGGCCGGGTCGAATTTGCGTTTCATCATAAAAGCGTTGGAAGAGGTATTAATCACTGTGCGCAGTGTGCCGTTCAGGATCAGCGGCTTCAGCTCCATCGTGAGGATATACGGAACAACCGTCTGCAGCTCGTAGTGCAGCTCACGTCCCTGCTTGGAGAAGCTTAACTCCGGGAAGCTGCCGCCGGCATTATTGAACAGCAGATCAATCTGCTTTTCATGGCTTGTAATATCCTGCAAGGCACGCTTCAACTGGGCGAAATCGGAGAGGTCCGCCTTGTACGTCCGCAGCTGTCTGCTGCTGAGCGCCTCACGGATAAGGGAATCGTCCTCTGGAAAACCTGAACGGATGAGCGCGATAATCTCCCAGCCTTCGCCCAGCATTCGTCGGGTCAAGGCGAGTCCGATTCCATTATTCGCGCCGGTGATCAGCGCAGTGCGTTGTGCTTGTTGTATAGTCATAATAAAGGCTCCTTTGGAAATGTAATGGTGAATGGTGCCCATTGTATAACTTGGAGCCGACTCCAAGTCAAGGCCGGAAATTAACGATTGACTTGGAGCTGACTCCAAGTTATACAATAGAATGAACTGAAGACCATACAATTCAAATGAGGTGGGCCTATGAGTCTGGCTGATGCTAATATCATTCAAGGATATTCAATCAAAGAAACAGCCGAGCGGACCGGGATCCCGGAAGATACCATCCGGTATTACGAGAAGATCGGACTGCTGCCGCGGGCGCAGCGCAAGGGAAACAGCCACCGCATCTACAGCGATCAGGATCTGGAGATGATGAAGCTGATCAGTTGCCTCAAGAAGACGGGGATGTCGCTGGACGACATGCGTCCATATCTCAACCTGTCTCTTGATTCAGACCTGTCCGAATATCCGGAGCTGCATGAGATGATCCTGAATCATAAACAGAAGATCCTGGAACAGATCGCTTCGCTGCAGCAGATTGTGGATTTTATTGACACTAAGATTGAGCATGGCAATCTTGGACCGCAGACATGTGAGCTGACCGGCGATACCCGCAAAATGCCTGAACGCCGCAAACGCTGACCTTATTACCGCACAGCCTCATTCCAAATCACTTTGGAGTGGGGCTTTTTGCTAATATTACGCAGGCATGCAGCTGTTTCACGTGATAACTCACCTATCAGGAAATAATACAATGGAACAATGTGTATAACTCCTATGAAGCGGCTAAAGCGCCGGGAACAGCAGCATTAATATGGACTTGCTAAGTCGGCGGCAGGAATTAGGTGGATTTTCAACACTTGCTCATGACCGGAAGAGCCCCTCCCAGACAACAGTTGGAAAACCGGCACTTAATATGCGGCAAATCGTTCAGCATAGAGGGAATGCATGAGATTAACTGATGTTTATCCACTTACTTGCCTCAGATGCTCCAAAAGATCAGAATTAAGATACGTTTTTCCAATTGTTAATTTTGCAGAGCGGATGCGGCCCCTGTGAACGACATTGTATATAACTACTATTTATGTATCTGCTATTAACATAGGGATTAGCGGAGTTTGGTCATTGCCGGATCCCAGATTCTTCCTTAGAATGAAATGAATTAGAACAGGAGGAATTCGTCATGTCACAGATTATCTATTCACCGTCGAAATATATTCAGGGCAGCGGGGAGATTACAAGGCTGGGTGTGTATTGCCTGCAGATGGGGGCGAAAGGAGCCTACGCAATAGTAGATCCCTATATTCTCTCCTTGTACGGACAAGAGATCAGCAAGGGCTTCGCGTTGGAGCAGATTCCGCTGCTGCTGCGTGAATTCAAGGGCGAGTGCAGTCTTGCGCAGGTGGACCAGATTGTGGCGGAGCTGGATAGCGGTAGTGTGGATGTCATCGTGGGCATTGGCGGGGGCAAGACACTGGATACGGCAAAAGCCGTCAGTCATTTCGCCGGGCTCCCGGTGATGCTGGTGCCGACCGTAGCGTCAACGGATGCGCCTTGCAGCGCCCTGTCGGTTCTCTACAGCGAATCAGGCGAATTCGACCGGTATCTGCCGCTGCGCCGCAGTCCGGATATCGTGGTCGCGGATGTGGAGATTATCGCCAAAGCTCCGGTAAGACTGCTTGCTGCCGGAATGGGCGATGCCTTGTCGACGTATTACGAAGCAAGAGCCTGCAGCAGATCCGGAGCAGTTACCAGCGCGGGAGGTACAGGCACTTTGGCTGCCCTGGCGCTAGCCCGTACATGTCTGGATACGCTGCTCGCCGACGGTGCGCAGGCGCTGCAGGATGCCGCTGACGGACGCGCCACAGCCGCAGTTGAACATATTGTCGAAGCCAATATATATCTCAGCGGCATCGGCTTTGAGAGCGGCGGACTGGCAGCGGCCCATGCCATTCATAACGGGCTGACGCTGCTTGAGGAATGCCGGACCGTGCTTCACGGGGAGAAAGTGGCGTTCACCACACTGGTGCAGCTGATCCTTGAAGGAGCAGCGGAAGCCGAGATCACCGGGGCGGTGGATTTCTGCCGGGGGGCAGGTCTGCCTGTAACGCTGGCGGAGCTGGGGTTGGCAGGTGTTGCACAGGACCGGCTGCTCTATGCCGCTGAGGCGAGCTGCAGCGAGGGCAGTCCGATGGCCAACATGCCGTTTGCCGTGACACCGCAGCAGGTGCTGGAGGCGATTCTTGAAGCCGACCGCCGCGGGGCAAAGGTTTCTTAAAAGATAATTTATATGTTTTGGGGAGTTAGTTTAACAGTTAGCTGTCAGAATTCCCCCACTTCTCTAAGTGGCGGGATGAATGTCAGCGGTCTTTCTCATAGACAAATACAACCTAAAATATAACAATAAAACTATTCAGTAGTATTATGAAATGGGTTGTGATATCC
>NZ_WHOB01000058.1 GCF_013141775.1 Paenibacillus phytohabitans | reverse complement strand
GGCCGGTGCGCCTGGTGCGCGCCGGTTGGCCACACTGCCGGCTGCAGATCTACCTCAACTGCTGCCGGTCTCCCTGGCTGCCGCCGATTCAACGATCGATAACTCACCAGGGTTTCCACCGGCGCGCCTGCAGGAGCCCGGCAACTGCCTTGCCCTGGTTAATCGGTCGCCGGCTGTGTGCGGATCCGTAGCCGCGGCGGTAGACGTTCTTCCGGTGGCCGGTCCGCCCGGCGCGCGCCGGTTGGCCACACTGCCGGCTGCAGATCTACCGCAGCTGCTACCGGTGCTCTCCTGGATGCCGATGAGCTCCAGTACCTGGCTGCCGCCGGGGCAGCGATCGATAACTTGCCAGGGTTTCCACTGACCCGCCTGCAGGACCGCGCCAACTGTTTTGCCCTGGTTAATGGTCGCCGGCTGCGTGCGGATCCGCAGCCGCAGCGGTAGGAGTTCTTCCGGTGGCCGGTCCGCCCGGTGCGCGCCGGTTGGCCACACTGCCGGCTGCAGATCTACTGCCGCTGCTGCCGATGCTCTCCTGGATGCCGATGAGCTCCAGTACCTGGCTGCCGCCGGGGCAGCGATCGATAACTCGCCGGCGGTCCACCAGCCCGCCTGCAGGACCCGGTAACGGTCTCGCCCAGGTTAATTGGTCGCCGGCTGTGTACGGATCCGTAGCCGCTGCTCTCCTGGATGCCGGTGAGCTCCAGTACCTGGCTGCCGGCGGCGCAGCGATCGATAACTCGCCGGGGGGCCACCGGCCCGCCTGCAGGAGCCCGGCAACTGCCTTGCCCTGGTTAATCGGTCGCCGGCTAAGCGCGGATCCGTAGCAGCAGCGGTAGACGTTCTTCCGGTGGCCGGTGCGCGCCGGTTGGCCACACTGCCAACTGCAGATCTACCTCAACTGCTGCCGGTCTCCCTGGATGTCGGTGAGCTCCAGTACCTGGCTGCCGCCGGGGCAGCGATCGATAACTCGCCGGCGTGCGTGGATCCGAAGCAGCGGCGGTAGACATTCTTCCGGTGGCCGGTGCGCTCCGGTTGGCCACACTGCCGGCTGCAGATCTACCACAGCTGCTGCCGGTGCTCTCCTGGATGCCGATGAGCTCCAGTAGTACCCAGCTTCCGGCGGTTCAGCGTTCGGAATGTGGCCACTGGGCCACCTGCAGTGGCAACTGTCTCGCACTGGTTAATTAGTCGCCGGCTAAGCGCGGATCCGCAGCCGCGGCGGTAAACGTTCTTGCGAACCGGCGCTCCACAATGCCAGCTGCAGTAGTCGTTTTTCCGGAAACAGGGCGGGTTCATCAACCGGAGCTCGCTAAGATGGTATGATCTTTCACCAACTTAATACTGCATGCCTCTAGACACGCAATTAACAAAAAAAGGCCGGCCAATAGATCAATTCGATCTATTGGCCGGCCTTCTCTGTTTTTCTAAGATATCAACTATCAGTAAGAAAGATAAACTCTGCTTCTCAGAATAGGTGATGAATCAAAAAATCCTTTTATACAAAATGTTCCTAACTCCCCAATCAAGCTTTACATTTTCAAAAATTATTTTAAATCCTGATTCCAACACATTTTGTAGGCTATAATTATTTAATGGATGAATTGTTGAATAGAGATGCAAACAACCTAATGATTTAGCATATTTTTCTCTTTCTTTGCATAATTCGATTTGTATGCCCTGTCCTCTATAGCCAGGTTCAACTATACAGCCGGCCATAAGTGCCACTCTCAACAATTCATTTTGAGGTATACCGGCACCAGTAAGTGTGCCAAAGTTATCTGAACCGATTCCCGGGAAATCTAGTACAGCATATGCTACTAGCTCATTATTACAAAAAGCCCCGAAAATCGCTCCATAATCCTCTATCCTACTTTTATAGTAATCAATATCTGACGGAGAATAATACTGTGAAGACGGTAATTTAGTGACTCTACACATCAGAGCATAAACTTTATCCGCTTCGTCTATTGAAAGTTTACGAACTGTTAGAGTAGTTTTCATTTTAATACCTCTCCTAGATATTTCTACAAATCACAGCATAATAAGTGTAGTGCTAGCCGAGATTATACAAAACATTACGATCCTGATTATTTGTATTTTAGATTTACTCCCTAGCGCTATTGTAATAAATTACTTGGACAATTTTCCAAACATTTCGACAACCTGTTCTGTGAGGTCCATAATTTGAGGTTCCTTTCCCTCATTTTTTTTTGAGGTATGTTCATTCTTGATTGAATTATCATCTGTCTTATCCACCACTATAATCACCATTTCCCATATATTTTTCCCTCTAAAACCTACGGATAAATAAATATAGGCCTCCATTAAGTAGAGGCCTATATTTAGGTTTACACTAGATTCCAGAAGCCAGTGTGAAGGTGAACTGTGATCGATACGTACCGACACGTAACCCTGTCTTGGCTCCTGCCTGATAAGTACTGCCAGAACCGGCCGAGACAATCTCTACCTTGTCCGGTACCCGAAGCATATAACTCATCGGCAATTGATATTGTCCCATCCCCTGAAAAGCTTCCGCTTTCGCGAGAACAACTGGCTCGGCATTGAAGACATATGTTCCATTAAGACCAAGTTTCATATTTTGCCCTGCCAATGTTGTGGTATCTGTAACATCCACGCTCAGGACGGTTGATGGCATCTTCACAATCAAACTACTTGTTCCCAGGCTGTTATCAATAACAGGATCACTGACAAAGTCCGTGATTTTGAGAGAATAGTTCCACCCCGCCCCGGTGCCACGAGAATCCTCAATCACGGAATTTGTAACACTATTAAGCACCTGATATTGATTGGTTGTACCGATCGTCACCGTGTCCAACATCAACCCATTAAACTGTGAACTGAACCCGCCACCGAGGACTGTAAAGGAGATATCCTCAGACCCAATCGGACTGCCCCAACCTGGATCAATGGTTGGCTGCGGTGTAGCTGTTGGCGCTACTGTTGGCACAGGTGTAGCTGTTGGCGCTACTGTCGGCACAGGCGTGGCCGTTGGCGCTACGGTCGGCACAGGCGTGGCCGTTGGCGCTACGGTCGGCACAGGTGTGGCAGTTGGCGCTACGGTTGGTGCCGGTGTAGCTGTAGGTGCCACGGTAGGTATCGGTGTGGCTGTAGGCGCTGGCGTAGGACCATTCACCGATTTGGAGTCTGACCCGAGAACATCACCAGACAAATTGGATACCCGCGTCTCTACCGAGTGTCCTCCGGCAGGTAACAGCACCGGACCAGTATAGGTCTGCCAACTGCCTCCATCGATTCGGATCTCAACTTTCACATCCGGATGGGTTGTCCCACTTTCAATGGAAACATTCCCATTCCCTGCATCTACGATTCTCGGATAACCTGCAGCGATGATAATCGGGTCATTCACAATCGTAGACTCCAGCAAAGCACTATAAATGCCTCCGGCTGCTCCCGATCTGGCTTTGAAGGATACCGTTGTTTTACCGGTTAGCTTAACTGGAGCTGTGTATGCCAACCAGGTAGTCCCTCCATCAACAGAGTATTCCTTTGTAGCAATATCCGCAGAAGAACCGTAATCTACTGAGAGAATATGATTACTGAATTTGTCCAGAGTCTGTGTAAGAATAGGCGTCTCAAGTACAACCTGCACCGTATCTAGTCCAGTTATTTTGACTGACTTGTAGTTATTGGTTGGATTGCTGTAACTGTAGATGTACGACACATCATACACATCGCCACTATCTGTCTGTGCATACATACTGTATCCACCTTGCACCAATGATTGGACTCCCGTTACGGGGATTTTCACCTCAGCCGAGTTCATGCTGAATGCATTAGCCCACAGATCACCATTGTCTTTCAGTATCCACATCGGTAGCTGATAGGAAAGAGCACGCCACACATAGGATGTGGTAGAACCTGAAGAGTACACTTCCTGGCTGAATCGCTTGCTTTGAAATTGTAAGGGAGCAGTGACAATGTCCTTCACATTGTTTATTTCTCCTGTAGGCCCATTGATCTTCTGAACATCCGCATCCCGGACATACCAAAGGGATTTATCTGTCTTCAAGGCGATGGAATACTCGCCAACTGGCACATATTTCACCACATTCGTCAATCGGCTAACTGGTGTGGCCGTATAGGGTGAGGTCCCTGGAAGAGCCACCGGATCTTTGAAGTTGGCAATGGTTACCCCGAAATTATACAAGGCTCCCCCCATCAACGAATCAAAATGGAATTGCTCTCTCGCCGTACTCATATCTTTATTACTGGCATATTTCACCGGGTCAATATAACTTACAGAATAGGAATTGAGCTCTCCTATCGCCAACGTTGCCTTCCTTGCTGACGTCTGGTTACTCGCATAACTTGCACTAAACGGATCTCTTCCCCAATAATAAGTTTCTGTTCCAATCTGCGCCACGATCGTTTCCGAGGCATACGACAACTTCACGGTTTTGCCAGTCAGGTCGGGTAACCCTAGCACCTGTACTGGAGTAACCGTGTTTCCGTTAACGGCTACTGAGGTATTACCCAGCAGTCCTCTGACATTGTCCCCATAGGCGTATAATTTGTCCTTCGTTCTCACATAGGATATGGCGGTCCCTAATTGAAAGAAATCCACAACATTCTGCAATTGCCCGTAACTCGCGTCAATAACAGGAGCTATGTAGCCAATCCAGTAATTCGTATTCCCCACCCCTAGCGAACCAGCCGTGTTAAACCCGGAAGCAAACAACGTTCCATCTTTCTTTAAATACCGGACGGACATGTTATTTACCCAAATGTTCGATACATCAGAGATTGCTAATTGCGTAAAGGTAGAAATCGCTCCAGTAGGCTTACCGACATACTGCCCATCTTTCGCCAATGCCCACACCGTGCCATCCTTCTTCAGGGCAACTGCTGCATCATCACTTCCAACAAAGGTATCCACATCGCTAAGTAGTAACGTGGCTTGGCCCGTGGTCTCCATTTTGTATACCTTACTGTTGATGAGCAGATAATTGGCTCCGTTATACGTGACAACGGATTGTAGCGGTGCGATGGAAGTCGCGGCATCCGCTTTTTCGATTTGATTCGGGATAAAGGCCAGTGAAATCACCAGAATTGCGATCATCAACACATGCAGACTTCTCATTCTTTTCGTTCGAACAACATTCATTAACTCATGCCACCTTTCTTATGAACCCTTTATTTATTTTCTCGCGAGGGGTTAGATCCCCGCCGTTGCCGTGTAGGTAAATGTCGAGGTATACGTTCCTTGCAGGAGTCCCACATTCTGCCCATTGCTTCCGGAAATCAGTTTGGGAACGTTCAGGGTGTAGGCGATCCCGAACTGATGTGTACCTGCGCCTTCCGAAGGAATTACCCCCACAATCCGGCTGTCTCCGGAAGATAGAACCTGATGATTGGCCAGTTCTCCTTTGGCAGCTGCAAAATCAATAGGCGTTCCTGCAATAGCGTTCTTGTACTGTGTGGAAAAAGATACCGAAGAGGCCGGAATAACAAAGTCAATGGCTTGTCCGCTCACCATCTTGGTCAGTTTGAAATCAGTGGCCCGGAGGACCACACCCCATCCCGCTGCCGTACCGCGTGCATCCAGGACATACAGATTACTGTCCGCAGCTGATGTCTGGTTCTGCTTCAAATCAAGCGTGATATCCTTGAATACCGGCTTTGTTTGGGTAATTTGAAGCCCCGCACCCGTTACAACCACTTCAGACTCATCTGTATCTGCAGCATAGGCTGACATCGGGACCGTTAAAGCCAGCAGCATGACCAGCCCTACTAATACTTTCTTCATAATTGATCCTCCTCAAAAATTTATCGTGGTTAAACTGACTGACAACACTTTGAAAAAGCATCTCTCCCTTCACGAATAACTAAAAATGCGAACCCCAGTTGGAATTCGCATTCTCTACATATTCACCAGTTGATCTGCAGCAATTGTAAGGAATTGCTTTAAGGAATAGATACTTAGTTACCGCCAACACGCAATATATCGCGGTTCGACACAAACATCTTAAATCCCCCAGGGATTAATTTCACGTAAACTCCGTCTTTTCCTTCACTCACCACTTTACCTTCACTCCTACCTGTATCCGTAGAATTCGCAAAAATTATAATGTCGCCCTTAGATGCTATCATTCTTGTTATCCTCCTCATGTTTATGACAATTCAAACAATGTAAATTTATTGTGCAACGCCTCCCTTCATGTATAACTAAAAATGCGAACCCCAGTTGGAATTCGCATTTTCTACATATTCACCAGTTGATTATTATCATTACCATCTGCGCCGCTTGGTGGTGTAGATGGTGTTTCTTGCTTTTCCTTCTCCTCTTTTTTTCGCTTCCATAGCAAGAGCAACAGCCAAAACATCAAAACAAAAATAAAGATAATCACTACAATCGTAATCACCACGACCCACAGATGCAGCTCCAGCCAATCCCAGAATGTCTGTGTGACTTCGATTTTTCCTGCCTCTGTCAGTGAGACTTGGGAAGCCTTGGATTGTTCAGGCGTGACTTTGAAGGTAAATGTCCGGCTAACCATTTTGCCTGAGAAGGAAGCAGTGTAGTTCACCTCATAGACATCCGGCAGCAGCAGCCGGTCATTGACGATATAGACCATATCCGCTGTGCTTCCTGCGTAGATGGAGTCTGCTGCGTATTCCTGCTCATACATGACTTGCCCCTGCCCGTCCCGGACGGTGATCTTACCGGTTGGCTTCTCCAAAATCGTTCCGCGATCACTCAGCTTAATCGTCAGCCGAGAATGGCCGGTGCTGACGTAATCATGTTCGAACTCATCAATACTCATCTCATGCTTCGCCTGATCGGCCTTGTACTCCAGAACCATCTGCACGCCGCTGCGGTTTACCACATCAATGGCTACCGAAGCCTGCTGCCCCTCAGTACCTGCAGCCGTTTCTTCTGCCTTGATCAGCTCTTCGGCAGCGATCACCCCCACGTACTGACCGGGGCGAAGATCCTCCGGAACGTTCAAGATATAATTGAAACTACGCACTTCATGCGGTTTCAGCGTAATTGACTTCACGCCTTGCGGCTCCAGCCAGGACCCGACTAGCGTAAGGCGATGCTCCTTTTCCGAGAAGCTACGGCCTCCATTTTGTGCCGGAAGGGCATCCGCAGGGTACAGCTTAAGCTGTACCGGGGTATCTTTAGAATTACGGACCAAAAAAGTATACTCCCGCGTGTCCCCCGGCTGCACCTGATCCTTATAATAACCCCGGCCTTCTTCCACGGCTTTGACTGGTGATAGTATGAATGAGCTATCTGCATTTGCCATCCCCACCATAAAAACAAACCAGATCATCACAACACTTGAAACAAGTTTATAACGATCAACCCTAATTTTTTTCATTTCCCTATCCTCTCTGCCTTCTTTAAATTCCGGATACCAATGTACATGTCATTGTTGATGAATAACTACCAGTTAACATACCTATTTGGCCCTCGGACACAGACATCCCCTGTGCATTCTTGATATCAAGTAGTGCCGGCACACTAATATTTAAATTGATAGTGGCTCTAAATCTGCCTTTTCCAGAGCCTTCGGGAGCCTGAAGCACAGTCTGCGAATGTGAAAACACACCACTACCTAAAAATATTTCTTCCGGACTTCCCTCACTAACCTCTAAATCAGTTACAGTATAAGCGACATAACTGGATGGGAAGCTAGCAGTTAAGTAACGATTATCCGAGTAGGATCTAATTACATCAAAGTCCTGCATAGATATGTCATACTGCCACCCAGTTTCAGATGAATTTCCAATCTCCACTGTAAGAGTTTTTGATATTGTTAGTCCTGACATATTAACAATGGGAAGAACCGTTGAAGGCATATCTTTCAGGAATTGTGCAGCGTAAACTTCAGTTATGACAGAATTTTTTTCACTTTGATAAACTTCATCCATGACACTAATTTCTAAATTTTCTTCATGTACGATCGAATAATCTTTTTCAACATTATCGGCAAATATTTTTGTAATTGAACCGATATGAAAATAACCCGAAATAGTCAGAAAGAAAATTAGTAATAAGGCTGTCCATGATTTTTTCATTTCGACAACACCCTTCATCCAACATGGTTTGTCAGATTTTATTTCTGTGAAACGTTGAGTAATTAGTAAATTAGAAATACAGTACAAATAACCCCAATTGTCAAAAAAGGGGCTAACGGAATTGTCTTAACATTCATTCTATCCTTTACGTAACGGAAAATTAGATACGCCAGAGCCGTAAAATTCATCACCACTACAACGATAAATGTATTCTCCAAACCAAGAATCAATCCAATTAATGCAATTAGTTTAATGTCCCCAGCACCAATCGCTCTTGAGTTAATAAAATATAGGATTGTGAATATTAAAGCCGGAATTAGCCCCATATAGTATCCAACATCAAACAATCTTATTAGGAAAAAGAATAGAATAAGAGGATGTATAATTTTGTTTGGAATGCGTCTTGTTCTAATATCCGTATAACTAAAAAATAAACAAATTGAAATTAGAGCAGTAAACAGCATTAGATGCATCTCCTAATAACATATCAATAACCATATCTGCAGATATGGTTATTGATATGTGTATATTAATTCCCCTTCAAATTTTGCACATCATCGTACATTGATCCATATATTTCTATTTTCTTTTCAAAGCACACTTTTAAACCAGTCATTCCAGAATCAGAAGAGTATATTTTTATTGTGTAAAACCCATTAGGTGAGTTTACTGCAGTGAAAAATTTTCTGTCGTTATATATCTTTCCTGAATCCGACCTTACCGTTTGTACTGGCAGTTCCCATGTTGCTGTGTTATTGTTTCCTGAAGTTTTTTCCATTTGGATTGTTTTAACCAAGTTCCCCCTCGTATCATAAATTTTTGCATACAGTGCAGACGGCCCGTTAAAGATTCCGCCTATCGGTTGAGCAGTATTATTTAATCCAACAGGAACCTTCGTTTCCCAATCGTTACTATAGTCGGTATTGACCTTAACTTCGACCCCATATCCAGCTCGTGTAATTAAATCTGGATTTTTCGAAGATTTATTTGCGTAAGGTATAATTTCCCAAGAACCTCTGCTCTCTCTATCGGAATCCTTGGGTCTATTAAGGTCAGTTGCAATACCTTGCTTTGTGGTAACTGTAGAGGTGACCTTTAAACCCTCGTGATACGAGACACTTCTGTTTTCCCAAATGGGATCGTTATAATCGGTGTAGTTATAATAGGTATAATGAATTTGTTTTTTTTCATCAAGCCAACTGTAGTAGCTTGATTTAGTATGATAGCCAGTAATTAGACTATATGTTACATCCCAATTACCATCTAATTTCGGCGTGCAATTACCCTCATTGTCTCCAGAGCCCCCCGTAATTGAACACCCTGTGGATGCAATATTATTGGAGCGATCCTTATCCTCAACCTCAGATAGAGGGTCTACTTGGACCGTTATATTGTGGACACCTTCTCCACCTAACCAATTAAATCCACCCACTGTAGCTATTTGGTTTGCAAGTAAATCTTTTCTTGCTTCATATATTTGGTTTCCATTTTCATAAAATCGTATTCTTACATTGGGTACAGCATCCTCACCAATATTTTTTATTTTAGCTGATATTGTTGCTGATTCACCTACTTCAAGTGTTGACGGGGTCGCCGTGACAGATTGTGCTACTAAATCATTTGAAGGTTCTGCAATTTCGATTAACCATTCACCGCTAATTTCATTGTTAAGATAGGCCATCGCTGGAGACTCAAGCGCACGATTCTGGTGATTTGGATTATTTATAGTCGCTTTTGCCTTAATATAATATTTACCAGGTTTTTTCCCCACATCGATTTTCCCCAAAAAGAAGGATAAGGTGGTCCCATTAGTTATTGTTTGAGGAAGCTGTGTCTGGTTACTATACATGGTGAACTCACCTGTGACTGTACCGCCCATTTTTATTTCCACTGTATTAGGTATCCCAGCAGCGTTGACAGAATCAGATGATATAAAATCTTCCCCAGTATAACGGACTTTAGCCCATAACTGTCCACCATCGGTAAGCGATAATTCTGTAGGTACATAGTCCATAGGTGTATCGTCTGGTAGCGTCAAGCTCTTAATAACGGTTCTCCCGTAACCATCTTCCACAATAACGTCTATGTCCTTACCCAGAACTTTTGAAATATCCTGAGCTTTGACATTGAGTGTTTTACTCAAGGTTTCTTCAGTAGTGTTAATTAATTTCCCGTCTGTTAAGGAAACAACACTACTCAAATTTGGGAAGGCTCCTTTAGGTGTCGCAATCACACGTACATTACGTTCGCTGTAACCTGACGCAGTAAAATTTATTGTCAAGTTGTTGCCCAGGACAATATTCAGTTCTGGCCATGGAGAACCACTGTAATACGCAGTCCTCTCAGTCTCTGACGTTTTTTCTACATTAACAAATTTCATTCCCAATCGTTGAACTATTCCGGAGGTCCGAATAAATGAATAATAGTTTTCTAATTTATAAAAAAAAGGATGACCAACTTTAAAAATTGCATCATCCGCACTTAACATGAAATTATCACGATAATATTTCAGTTGCTTACTGCTTACCGTTAAGTTGTTGCCCATAATCGCATCAAACAATGTACCAAAGCTTGCCGCACTTTTATACACCAAACCGAATCCATTTTCTTTATCAAAATCTTCGCCTGGGCTATTTTTCACATTGAAAACATCATAGTTATTAATAGTGCTGGTTTTACCATCCGGAAACCCAAAAACACTTTTCCATCCCGTTAGTTTCCATAAATTACCATTAACATCTTTGTCAATTGCCGGAATATACCCACTAAGTGTGTTCCCTTCGTAGTCATAGTTCCAGAGAGGTATATATTTTTTTACCATTGGATCAGCAGAAGCAGCGCTGGACAGCGCACCAAAAAAAACAAAGAAGCATGAGATAATTATCATTATCTTCCTTTTCATACATAACCCTCCTCTATTATCTCCTAGCAAAAAGGCCCCATCACAGAGAAGGGGCCTTTTTTGCTAGGAGATAATTTTTTATTATTGATGATAAAAGTAAATTATTTTAATGATTGGGCTGCTTTAATTACCTCTGACAGCAAACTTTCATTATCGCCATGTTTTACCACCGCATCTTTTGTATATTCTGAAAAATTCCTTTCAAGGTTTGAGTCTTGAACATCAAAGATAATTGAGAAGTTCTCCCAAAAACCATTGGTTGGATCAACCATTGTGAAGGAGACAAAACCTTTTCCTTGTCCAACATTAAAAGTGTATTTGTTGCCGGATGTCAACACACTTCCACCGCCAGGATTGTAGTACGTTCCCTTTACATCCTTTGGCAACGTAAACGTAACTGTGCCATTAGTAAGAGTTATATTGTCTACAAACAAAACTTTTCCGAGGTCTTTGTTTTCTTGGTTCCAGACAAAATCCTTACCAGGCTGCTGTGACACATTGTCAACAGGTGTCTTTGTTTCAGTTGTAATGCTCACAATTCTTTGTTTCTGATCCCACCCGACTTGTGCTCCTAATGCTTCTGACACAAATCGCAGCGGGACAAAGACGCGCGACTGCTGTAGACGAGCCGGAACATCAAGCTTTTTAATAACAGTATCTACTACTACAGAAGTACTGTTGACCTTCATAGAAATCTTTTTTTCGCCTTGTTGAACTGTAACCACCCTCTCTTTGCTGTAGGCTACATTTGCTCCTAGTGCTTCAGACACAAAACGAATAGGGATCATTACCCTATCATCTTCTGTATAAGGTTTGGCATCTGGAAACGTGACAGTTTTATTGTTTACCTTCACTGTGACCCCCTGTACTTGGGCAGCAGAAACACTGGCAATACTAACAATATTAAAGATCATGAAGAGAGAGACCATCAGTTTTACACTTTTACTGATTCTCATTGTTATCACCCTTTTCTTTATTTATGTATTTCAATTCGCACAAATCTTTTAGCAATTTATTGATTGAAACCGTTGCTTCGTTAAACAACTGTTGGCTTTGTTGTACTTTGCTCTGCCATTCTGGACTACCATAAAAATTCACTTCAGCAGCTAAACTTTTTATAGCTATTCTTATCGCTTCTGACCTATCTACATTGGTTAGTTTACAGTAATCATCCAATATCTTTAAAGATGTATTGTCCAGCCTTAAACCTACTCTTTTGATTTTCGGATTCTCTGCTGGCGGTCGCCCTGCTTTCTTTTTTTTAGATTGAGTTAAAGGTTTATCATTATTCATCATATCACCTTACCTTATGTCATACGAAAATTATAATTTCAGTCAGACATAAAGTAAAGGGAAATTTTAGAAAATTAAGGTTTTATCCCTAACGGAAGTAAATATACCTTTCCAGTCTCCTGATATTCCATGATTGCAGCAGCTTGCTCTGGAGTCACCTCAAGTACAACTACTGCTGGAATAAGACTATCACCTGATGCTGCATCTGGTGTCGTTCCTTCTGAATTTAGACGTTTCAATACTTTAATATTGGTTAATTTCGGGTCTACAACCTTTCTGCTTACATTTGTAGCTTCATCCCTTACATAAGCAATAATGTTCACATAAACACCAGGTTTAGCATCATCCCCCGCAGATCGAGCTAAATCGGTTGCTATCCCGATCTCTGTCATCCCTTCTTTAAGCCCTATACTGCTACCAACTTGTGAATTTAAAGATGTCGTGTTATAGGTTGTCCTAACCGGCTCGTTACTTCTAATGCCATACTCCCCAGCGTACAAGTCACCGAATTTGAGTTCTCCAGCATCAAGAACAGCATCTACTGGGACCTCACTGAGAACTACATCACGATATTGTAGCTTGTCTTTTGTTATTTCAGTGAAGGGTGCAATATCCTGTTTAGCTACTACAATCCTTTGCGTATCTACCTGATTTGATATATTTTTACTTTGGACGATATTTACTACGACTAATATTGCAATCCCTAATATGATAAGCGTAAGGGCTCTTGTATATTTATTCCAAAATCGTTTCAATTTTGTGCCTCCTTGTTAGCTACTTTTTAAGCCTTAATGCTTGAATGGCTTCCCCTATATATAGGTACTTTCGTAAGCTATCCGTCTGCTCAGAGTAAGGGGATAGCTTATATCGCGGATAGAATATGAAATATGTGTGCGAAACTCAACCTGAATCCAAGGATTTCCGTTGGAATCATAAGAAATACTCATATCAAGTTGACTATTTTTCATATAAGCATTTTCCATCATTGAGTCGAGATTCATATAACGAATAAACTCACGCTTTACTGCATTTTTTAAGATATTTTCATCAAGTGTTACTGTACCCTGTTGAGCATCAGTTACAATGCCAGCCTCAATTATTCCGGCATCGATTGATTGTTCAATTCCTCGACCTGACTTCGTATATAAATATTTAACTGTGTACGTATCACAAGAAAAAATAACAAAAAGTGTTCCTATGAGGATCGCCCCCCATATTTTCATCCACATTAATCATCCCCCCTCTCTGATCAACTTATGGGCAAGGCCAGTAACTTTAACATTAATGGGCAATGTAAAGGTTAACCCCAAAATTTTTGCAGCGTAAATATCTACCACTTTTGATGCCTTTATCTCTAGCAAGTCCCCTCGCTGAACAGTTTGTGGGGTTGCTTGAAAAGTTACAGTTGATGGATCCATGCCAGACCTGACGAGCAGGTCATTGAATTGCTGCCTGGTTTGAGCATTTGCACCGTTTTGTACTTTCATTACCTGTAACACTTCATTAGCTGCGCTGTTAATAGTGCTTTTGGCTTCCGTGTACTGCCATATTGATAATCCTAAAAAAAGAAAAAAAATAACAATAAGAGAATAAATAAGGATGGAGACATGACTGTCTCCATCCTCCCGTCTTAATAATTGTTCAACTTTATGCCTCATAGCATTATTGAATCTCATTGACTTTGCTAGTGATTTTGCCGAAAAGTAGTGGAATGAGTGTGTCTTTAAATAATACAAAAACTACAACCACAAGGATAATCCCGACCAACGTAACTACAAGCCAATTCACTTCACCTTTTTCGCCATTGACCAAGTACTTACCTTTAGAATAAAGAGCAGCACCAGCGTTTGAAATTTTAATTTTTGCCTTTTTCATAATTTTCAACATAATTATTCTCCTTTGGTTTGAAAGATTATTTAATGAAAAACCCGCAACAAAGCTGCGGGGATTTACCCCGTTGGATTAGAGTGCGGATAGACCGACAAATAGCTTGAACGCCATAAGCCCCATAAAAATCATTACGTGTAATATTAAAACTCCGTAAAAAAGATTCATTTTCTCTGGATTCCCTTTAGTAATTTCTATAAGTGATAATTTCCGAAGCTCTTTCAAATCATCTTTGATTGAGTTAAGGTCATCCTCACCCTCTGAAAATCCTTTTTCCAAAATAACGTTGACAACGGACACAAAGTCATACATTACCGGTAAGTCGATATCTTCAGCAAAAATCGCTAATGCATCCTTCATTAGCATTCTGTCACTATTAGCAATTAATCGCTTCAGCATTTGCCCAAGAAGATCGCTACCTTGATTGCTAGCCTTTTCAAATATCATTTTTAAAGGCTTTCCAACTTCCAATGCATTAATCATCTTACTTATGAGATTCGGCAGGTCTCTAATCAATAAATCCTGTCTCTTTTTGTGTTGCTTAGAAATACTATTGATATCATTCCAAATAAAAAGCCCCACAGAAAGTGGGACTAATAAATAGAGTATTGGCATTTCTGTCACCACAGGTAGTAGTAGCGTTAATGAAGCAAACAGCAATGCCTTAAGTACAAGTTTCGCAATAAAAATGGGGTAACTATCACTTTTATTTAGTGTCAAATATTTCTTTCTAGTATTTGGACCAAATATAAAATCTAGCCATTTCCATTTTTCTAAATGGTCAGCAAAAGATATGACAATGGAGTTTTGCTCCATTTTTTGTATTTCTTTTTCGTCCATATTTAGAAGGATTGCCATTTTCATAATTTTTTTCTGACGATCAAATCCAGGCATAACAACATATAATGCTGGCATTAATATAATTAGTGCAGCAACTGCATATAAAAATGAAAGATTCGTTTTCCTCACCTCCCTTCATTAATTTTTTTCACAAGCTGTCTAAATCTAACCGTAAATATTTATCCCTTCCCAAATATGCAAAAAATGTAACTAGCAGCAAAGTACCAGCTAATATTTTTCCTGGCGTAGTTAACAGTGATACTGAAGATCCTCCAACACTTTCCATATTTTTTTCAAGATATGCGAATATGAAAATTATCCCCCAACCAGCTGGAAATAATATAAACATTTTATTTCTTTGGGTTTTATTTTCAATATCTATAGTCTGCAACAACCTTATATCAGTTTTAATCTCATTATTAGATTCTTTTATGCTTTTGATAGATTTCATATGAAATCCATCAGTGTTACCCACTATAATTTTTTCACATAGATCATCAAATTTTCTAAACTGCACTTTAGCACTCAATTGTGTGAGAGCAGTTCGAGGATCCACTCCAAGTAAGAGAGTACTATACAAATCCTCAAAAAGTGGCTTGGTTATACCGGACATTAATGGTAATGACATTTCTAGTGATTTTTGAAGAGATTTACAATCTCTCATTTTTGAGACAAGTAGTCTTACATTTGTTGGTAAATTAAAAAGCATAGCCTTTCTTCTCGAGTACTTCAATTTTGAGAGTACTAAACGCGGCACAAAAAATCCGATAACCATACCTACCACTGCGAACATTATGTTATCGGTTATATAAGCGATTATTAATCCAATTGATATGGATATCAACATTAGAAATATATAGTGTTTCTGTTGAAATTTTAAGCCTAACTCAGTAGCCTGATTTTTGACACTCGCAAAACCAAAAGCAGCACTTAAACGTTCACTCCTCTCTTTATCTTTATTTTTAGGTAACAGAAGAGAGGATCCATACGTTAAGATAATAACTGCGATAACAGATATAACCGTGATCATACAATACCCACCTCGCACCACCGTTTAAATTCTTTTTCAGGCGGTTCTTCAGAAATGATCTTTTCCAAAAAGCTTCTGGATTTAATTTTATTTTTATGTTCAAAAACCTGAGTGACTGGGTTATATTTAAAAATCGTATTTAAGATCGGCTCCTCCGTCCCTTTATATCCAATCAGTTCACTAATTTCCATCAAAACTCTTACTCCCGTTCTTTTCGATCTTTTTTGAAACAAAATGATATCCAAAGACCCAGCAATTTGAGCTGCAGCTGCACTTGTATTCCCATTAAGTTGCAATAACCGAACACCTGCTTCTGCTGCGCTGTTTGCATGAATTGTTGTCCAAATAATATGACCTGTATTCATGGCAATCAGAGTTTCAGTAGCCGCCTCTTCATCTCTTATTTCACCGACAGCTAACACAGAAGGCTTTAATCGAAGAGTAGCCTTTACTAATTTTCCAATACCATAACTTTTGTTTTTATCCTCAATATTTTTAACTAATAAGGACGGCAGATTAGGATAATCTTTATATTGCAACTTACTTGCATACATTAATTCTTCAGAATCCTCGATTGAGATAATTCGAGTGATCTTAGGAACATATTGAGGAAACATTAACAATTTAGCAGTTTTACCACTGTTTGTTCCGCCGGCTACTAAAGTATTTGCTCCCATTCCTATAGCAAAGCGAAGAAACTCAGTGGCTTCCCAGCTTATGTTACCGTAATCTACACATTCATCGTCTGAATAGACGTTTGGAGGGAATTTTCTTATTGAAATAAGAGGATGGCCGCCACTCACTCCGGAGTAGTATTTATTATCTGCAACAGCACAAATTCTAAATCCCCGGTAATTGGCATCAATAATTGGCTCATTACTCGATAATGGTTTTCCGATTGGCATCAACATTTTGTCAATAGTTTGTATTAGATGTTCCGTATTCTGGAATTTAATATGTTCCACGTGAACATCCTTACCATTAATTTCTGCAATGACCTGATCAGGGGCGTTAATCTCTATTGAACTAATTTGGGGATTGTCCAAAATCTCCTGTAGTACACCAAGTTCAGTAATTTCTTTTTGGATTATCTCGATCACTTCGCTAATTGGCATTGAGAAAGAAATGTCCGTAGTGCTTCTCACCATGTCAGCAATCAGATACTTGATTTTTTGTCTTTTATCCTCGTTGGTCAAAGAACTTACATAATCATCTAAATACTTTTCGGCAAGCAGATTTCTTATCCTATCAGTAAGCGAATCTATATTTTTCATTTCAGAATCTGAAAGCTCTGTTTTCACTTCTCTTAAATAGTATTTAAGACTTAAATGATCCATTGGATCTATTAGACCGATGGTTTCATTTTCCGATTGAAAATTCCGTGGGCTCCAATCAATTACATTAAGCTCAACCTCTGTAATTCTTTTGGCCACTTCGCTGTACTTGGTATAAATCACAAGATTATTTGACTGCAATTGGTTAGTTGCAGAAAATATAATCAACCTGTTTTTTTCTATTCCAAATACTTCATTACACTTCTTTGAAAATGTGTAATTATTAACAAATTCAATTTCACTGACACTGCAGAAAACTATAGCATCAGCTACTTTAATCCCATACAATGTGGCCGGATGAATCATTGCACCCTGGCTTACGAAAAAAACATAATCATATAATTTGGAAAGTTTCGTTTTCAAATATAGCGGCAATTCGATCAAGCTACGGTTGCTGTTAATTCTTCTAGTTACGGGATTTTCGGGATTAGATCGTGGATTCATAAGAATATAATCAATACTATCTTTCTTTTTATAAATATATTCATTTATTTCAGTCGGTTCATTCCGATCGAAATCCATAAGTAACTGATCCATTGTTCTTTCTTTCTCTAACTTAACTGCATCTCCCCCTAATGAGTAGGCGATCCGAGGTATTCCCAGACATGGAAATTCAACAATAATACTCTTACTATTTTTTGGCAGCTGTCCAATTATCTTCAGCAATTGCTCTATAGTATCTCCTCCGCCTGGATTTGCGATCATTATAGTTCTGTTGTTTGGCTTAATTCCGCTCATACTCCACACAATTCCTTTCTATAACCTAATTTTTATTAGATGCAACCCAAATCTAATACAAAACTAAGACCATCACTTTTACTTGTGATGGTCTTAGTTTTGTAGAAGTATCCATTTCTGCCTCAATCTTACCAATGGTTCTTTATTCCCCTCCCAAAAAATCGCTGTTTCTAATTTAAAAAGTTCTTCTTCAAACTCCTTTAGCTCAACGTTGTGTTCATTTATAACTGCTGCTACTGGCTGCTCTTTAACACTCTCTTCAGCTACAAATGAACAGGCTTCCTCAAGTGTCATCTTTTGACTTAGTAGCTTTAACCTTAGCAACGCAAGCATATCCTCATCGGTCAGCTTTCTACGATTTTCTATTCGTCCAAATTGATAACCAGCACTTTCTAAACTATATACCCAGCGCCTTGCAGAGCTTTCCGCAAGCTCTAATACGTCTGCAGCTTCTTTGAAAGACCATATTCCCATCTGCTAACCTCCATTTTTGAGCAAAAAAAAAGCGCCAATATTTCGGCACCTGGGCTCTTCTATACACTACTTATGATATAAGAATATCACTTATTTGAAGCTGTAACGTACTTAAAAAGTATGATACAAGTATGATTTCAAAAATGAATATCTTCGTAATCCTAACTTGTGTGTAGTGAATTAGTCTGTTGCCAATCAGTTTGCCTGCGGCAGCCATGTCCGGACGTAGCAACCTCCGGAAGAACGTCTACCGCAGC
>NZ_WHOB01000057.1 GCF_013141775.1 Paenibacillus phytohabitans | reverse complement strand
GGGTGGTTTGCTCTAGGGGTATAACCCCTTGTTGCCAAACTGCGCCTAAAGACGCTAGCCTGACCACACATTTGTTCAGGCTCAGTGTAATTTGTCATCTTCACTCACCCGTTAAACGGGCTTATTTCTTTTTGTTCCTTTTGTCACTGAATGGATCTTCGTATTCTTTTACGCTCAATTTATCTATGGCTTGGTCATGTGCTTCTTGTTCACGGATGTATTTGGCTACCGTGGCTTCATTTAAACCCACCGTGCTCACATAGTACCCTTCCGCCCAAAATTTTCGATTCCCATACTTATACTTTAACCCCGCATGCTTTTCAAAGATCATGAGCGAACTTTTTCCCTTCAGATATCCCATGAACGTGGACACGGCGATCTTCGGCGGTATCGCTATTAACATGTGCACGTGATCTGGCATCATGTGTCCCTCTATGATCTCGACCCCTTTGTATTTACATAAACGCTTGAAGATTTCGATTAAATCTTTCCTCACTTGATTATATATTTCTTTCCGTCTATACTTCGGGGTGAACACGATATGGTATTTGCACATCCACTTCGTGTGAGCTAGACTATAGCTCTTGTTTGCCATCTTTGACCATTCCTTTCCTTTGAGCCTGAACATCTCAATTCTATCGGAATGGTCTTGGTGGTCAAACCCTCGTCCCCTCCACCCGCATAGCGGGTGGTTTTTTGTTTCGCGC
>NZ_WHOB01000056.1 GCF_013141775.1 Paenibacillus phytohabitans | reverse complement strand
TGGTCTGCAGGCGCTGGACTTCATTCTCGTTAAATATAAGCTTCGTTGACGCCATGTCCAGCCTCCCGCTTAACCCCACATTTTGTTTGCTCTTTATTTGCTCTGTCCCTGATAATCATTCCGTACAGAATAGTCTGATTCGAACATTATGATATCCCCTGAGGAAAATGAAAACATCTGCCCCAATTCATCGGTATCCCCCGCCATTTGACCTTCAATGGCCCACATATTAGCAATCGGTGCTTTATATCCGAGAACCCGTGTATTGGCATCCCCATTTTTCATCGTATAAATTTCGAATTTCACGAGGATATATCCCCCTCTCAAAAACTCCGGCTCATGCCCGTCCAAGGCTCCTCCATAGTGATTGGCGAGTGAAACAATACTAGTGCCCTTAGGGAGAATGTAAGGAGCAATCGGCAAATGATATTCTCCATACCAATGCTGTACACTCCGTACCGCCGTAACCGGATTCACAGAGGCTGGGATTACCGTGGGACCTACTAAAGTTCTGGATTTAAAAGGGAGTATCTCCAGGTTGTACCCGTTCCCTATTGTCGTTTTACGCTTCAGGTATAGCCTGTAGAACTTGGTCCATGAAGTCTCTGCCCGCTCTGCATCCGACAGAATATAGTTATATTCATAACTGGCCGCTGTAGACAGCTCGCCGGTTGGAACATTTCGCATGCTGTCTGCCAGACGATAGGTGCGCTTATAACTCAGAGTGTCCTTGGGCGAACCAACGCCGATCATTTTATTCGCAGTTCCAGAGATATCATAGTACAGATCCACAGGAGCCGGTGAGCCCCCATTCTTTGCAACAAACCAAAATGTAGGTTCAATCCGGATCCCCTCACCCGGCTCCCACAAATTCCCTATAGTCCGGAAATCAAATAAGAACGAATACCCGTTATGCGGAACCGTCTTTTGCTCGGCCGGATGGGAGCCCTTGCGGATCGGCAGGAACCATTGCTTGTGTCCATATAAGGCTGTTGGGTTTCCGTTCTCATCGTTCCCCCCTGTGTAGTACATGGCCGGGCTGTGATCGGTACTTCCCATCGCGGTACGGAACACCTTCTCAAACCTGAAGTCCCCGATATCCCATATGCGAAAATCAAACAGGCGTCCTACCACCCCTACATCAAAGCTATTCGAGGCACAATAATTATTGAGATCTCCGTTCCTGTTTACTTCACAGAGACCGGTTGGATCTGCAGGTGCGCCGTTAATGGCCCACGATTGCGTATGAACGGTATAATTGCCTTCATTCACCCAAGTGGGCATTGTAAAAGTCATTTCTGGCGTTCCGACAGGGATATTAATCCAGGTGCCTTCAGGATAGTACTGGCTGCCTTCAAACACACCAAACGGAAACTGTATCCTTTTATTCAGGGTATATTTCATGTAATCTCTGCTGCCATAACCCGGAATATTAAGATGTTGCCCGCTCTCCGTAAAATGAACGGTAAATGGCCGGTCCAGGATCAGCACCGTCCTTGTCAAGTCCGGGGACATCCGCTGATCATATGGCCGGTTGTCATCCGGAATAACAGAGTAATTGACCACAGGAGTATGAACTGTTATAGAATTAATGCCGTTTATTGCAAAACTTTTATCGGAGCCACCGTTCACATTCCCAGGGATCAGGTTGTAATAGATGGACCCGGAACTTAGTGTATTCGCCCGGTTCTGCAGTGTTGACCCTATCCAATAATTCGTGCCATATAGAACATTCCGATCGATCTGAGTTGGCGCGGGTAAGGCGGATGGGGCAGGCGCTGACTCCGGTACCTCTGTTTGATCCATTATGGTCATCTCATTAAAAACGACAGAATCATTATTCACTGTATTCTTGCCCACACTCGATTCTGCTTCACTTTGGAAAGCGGCAGTCTGGTTAGGAACTTGAGGCTCCGTTGTAGTTCCGGAAACCGTTTCCGGATCCAATTTAATGGGTTCGCAGGCAAATGGCCTTACGTGATCATCTACGTCCGTACTATATTCAGATGAAAGCGAAGGCTCTGTATATCCGGCAGGATTCAATTGTACGGAACCTCCCGGCAGCGCGTAATTGGATAACGTTGATTTGAAAAGCTTGTAGATCTCCAAATTGTCGATTTGCCAATAGGAATAGGGCCTTGTTACGGTTATATCCTTGGTTACGGTTTCCGGGCGTTCCTTCGGCTGGGCTGGGGTTCCAGCTGCAGGAGGCACACCCGCAGTGGCGGGTATAGTCCAAGTCAAGTTATACGTTTTCTGCACCTGAATTGTATACGTAACGGTTCCGGTCATATTCACAAACTGATATTGATGAAGATAATTGTTGGCCAGTACATTCGCATACAGGCTCTCTGTAGTTGGTATTCCCTGCGTAACATCAAACTGTTCGGCGTCCCTGTGGTCTGCACGAATAACACCTGACGCTGCAGGGTCAAGTACAGCATTTGATAGGACTGTTCCTTTTGACGGAGGATTAATTACCACGCTGCATTGTGGTGCCGGGTCTGTTGGAGGAGTTCCCTCATCTTCTTCATAAACGGCTATGACGTTGGTTCCCCCGAGATAAGTTGTGAAGTTACGCTCGGCTATAACACCCGTTACAATATGGTTCATATCGCTCAAATGATGTTTAGACTGTAAGTATGATTTAATTAATCTGTATATTTTACCATCTGCACCAGTAAGTGTTGCCTGAAGAGGAACCGTGATGGTCTGACCAGGTTTCCAGTTGTGTGATGGATCATCCGGATTGACCACAGCAGATTGAGAAATTAATTGTCCCGTGCTTTTTTTGAGCATTAAGGTAACAGGAAACTTTGGAGCGTACGTGACGTTACGATCATAATATTGTCTAAAATCATCAAGGTTTGCCCAAGATTCCGCACCTTTTATATGCTGAAGGTCAACAAAATCTCCACTTTCTGAGACAAGTACATTGTTGCTATAGTGCAGAACATGGAAAATAGCGGATAGATAAATGGTTCCTCCATATGAAATATCTTCAAGTCCGGCTTCCACTAGCGCTTGAGATACCATTTCTTCTGGAACTTCAAAAAAAGTTTGAACTTGTCCATTTCCGACGGGTACATCAGGACCTACTTGCTGAATCCGTATCTCACCATGAGTTCCTGATTGCGGGTCACATTGAGTACTAGTACACATTTCTGTCCGATGAACTGTAAACCCTACCGTGCGGAATTTGATCCCTGTCGTCGCCGCTGTGGAGGTTGTATCGAAGGCAAATGAGCCATCACTATTAATAATCATATTACTGGCAAAGATTTGACTCGGGAATATACTTATCAGTAGTGAAAAGAATATTAGGAGAATTAAGATTTTCGAGCAAAATCTCTTGGATATATTCATATATTTATCGCCTTAGTTTTTTTTGTGAATAATAGTGCTTAACTTAAATAGAGAAATATCAGAGCTTACTCTTTGAACGCCATCCTGCACATTTGTGCTAAGTTCAGTATTAGTATATCCGTAGTACCACTGGCCCTTTTGAAATTTACCGAGAGACTTGAGATTATCGAACTTTTGATGAGTATTAAAACGATCATCATCAAAAATATCTTTATATTCGTTATATTCCTTGATTCTAAAAGAGAATTGCGAACGCATAAAATAGCCGCCAATTCTTGAGTGAAATACCATTGAAGGCTCAACCACAAGTGAACCCTCTGTCACAATTTTATTCTTTTTCACCCAAGCTACATAAGCCATAACCTCTTCAAGCCGACTCCACTGATTCTTATGACTATATAAGTCAGTAGCCCATTTTCCGTCAATGGTCCTGTAATCTACATTAAGCAGGAGCTTGTAATATGCCTCAGCATTTTCCTTCCATTTCTCCATTTCCTTCTTATCCTGAATAAGAGTATCCGTTTTATACAATTCTGCTGGCGTGCTGATCTTAAATGCCGGCTCTGTTATTCCCTTGAAGGGAAGCTCCAACTCGTACATTTCATTCGGGTACTCTTCCAGTATGTATGGGAAATCCTTTGCGTTTTTAGGGAGATTCGTTGTGCGGATGGCTCTTCCCCACGGGTCTTTAGGAGCTTTCATAGCTTCTTGCGCATTGGCCACAGCCAGTGCATCGACAGGCAACGTTTCTCCTTGTAAAATACTTGAGATTCGCTCAATAACCGTCACGGTTTGTGCCCTAGTCGTTGTTCCTGTTACATTCAGTGCCCCGTTTCCCGTTCCCGACAACACCCCGTTCGAGGTCGCCATATACATATATTCCGTATTATCCTTTGCCGTTTTCCCGATGACACGCACTGCAATTCTGGCTAATTCCTGTCTGCTTAGAGGCGCATTCCAATCATCTGAGCTGAAATCCCCGGTTACATAGTAGCCTGATTCTGTCGCTGCCTTAACATAAGGGGTATACCAAGGGGAGGTTGTACTCGTATCTGAGGCTTGCCCCAGGGAACGAACCAGCATAGCTATAAATTCGGAGCGGCTCACTGTTTTCTCCGGCTGAAATGTTCCTTCCGGATAGCCTGACACATAGCCCTTCTGCACAGCAGCCAGAATACTAGCCTCTGCCCAATGTCCTGACGTATCCGTAAATGATGCAGCTGCAGGTGCCTCAGCTTGTTCGGCGTTGCCTACACCCGCAAATATACTAACTGCCAGAACTGCTGTGGATAAATAAAATAAAGGTCTTTTTTTCATAATATCCGCTCCTCATTTCTATCTTATTGATCATTCGCGATTCGTCCGCAAAGCAATATTTCATATGTAATTTATTACTTGCTATATAAGTTGCCTTTTTATTATCGGCTTTATTTTCCATATCATTTAGAGTTATCCAAAGATGTAGGATTCCTCTTCTGTTCCCACACAAAAAAACAGATCAACCATGGTGTTACCTGACCATAGTGGACCTGTTTATTGTAACGGAATAGCATTTTCAGGATTTGAAGTTAAACCATTTGATGTGTCTTTATACGGGTATTGTATGGACCAGTTGAGCCATTGGTTGAATGACGGGTTCATTCAGCATTGGCTAGTCCTCACAAATAATATCGTCAGCTTTGTATCTTTTCCAGAAAATCTTCAAATATTTTTTTTGTCGCTTCACCTGAATTGGGAATTAACTCATCAACCCTCTGTAGAATTGCAGGATTTTTTAAAATCAGTTTTTTACCTTCAGTACTTGTAAAACTTCTTAATGCATCAATACATATTTCGAATAACTCTTCATCATTAATAATCAGCAATTTCAACAACACATTCAATTCATCCATACTAGATTCATTATGCAAACAATATGCTAATTTTCTTTGCCACTCGATTGGCTTATTTAACGATTCACTTGACAATTCCTCCCAATCCCGTTGGGAGAATTTCACCAGCATCTCCTGCGCAATTGAAAACCCTTCATCATACCAATAATCATCTGAGAAATATCCTGAAAGATAGTCGTCAAATTCTCTAAACATTAAAAATCTCCTTTGGATCAGATTACAAGTTAAGGTGCTTTAAAACCACTTAGAAGTTGTGTAGCTCCCCCACCTGTTGGATAGCCCGATACAACATTGTCACCAATTTTAATAACTTCAACTTGAACACCATTAACAGTTCCTCTATGAAGTGTTGCACCATCCGAGACACGAACTCCAATAGGTGCTGTATTACCAGTATCTTTTATACTATTAATAATTTGCGAATCACTCCATGATTCTGGGAATAAAGTGCTTGTTTTAATGTTAGATAAATTACCATCAGGAAATTGAGTAGTAAACTTAATTTTTCTTGTTCCATCTACATTAACTGTTATTTCTTGAACTGCATAATTAGGATTTGCATTGTTGATTTTAGGAGAATGACCACCTATCAATTCATTCTTCGTAGGAAGTTTTCTTTGTCCATCTAATATTTTCTTCTCCATTTCTGAACTAATTATAGAAGAACGAACTTCACCCGTTCCCTCAGATACAGGAACATTTAGCTTCTTCACCCTGGACGCAGATATTTCACCCGCACCGGGGTGCAACGGAAGGCTTCTCTTTATCGTTACATTGCCGCGCATTCCTTCAATCCCTTGAAAACTGGCGACTACACTGCTAATGATTATACCATAGGCCTGCAGCTTCGATAATTTCGCACCGGTCCAGTAGTTGGTCCCGTCTTTTGCTGCGAGGATCTGCTCCTGCATGATATCAACGGGCACATTATCCAGATTAGATTTGATTTCTCCATTCCTGACGGCTTCTTGATACGCTATGGATGCTTGCGCCGCCTCCTGGTCCGTTATGCCATTTTTACTGAGTACCCATGTGTTTCCTATACGTGTTTTATTGTACTCCTCAAAGTTATATTTCTTCGCTCCGGTGTTGCTATTCAGTGCCAGCTGACGTTCCGCAGCTTCGATCTCCTCCCGCTTCGCCTCCAGCTGGCTTCGCGTATAGTTCCCAGCAGCACTCTTCTCCATCGCCAGCCGCAGCAGCAGGAGATATTCTTCATTATGTATGAGCGCGGTACACTCTCCGCCGTGATCGACGGATCATAATTGCAGGCCTTAACAGCCGGCTGCTTGAAATAGCCGCTTACATCCTTCCCTGCTTCATATTGAACCTTGGCTACACCTAGGGACGCCAGCTTCCGGCGTGCTTCCTCGGCCTGCGC